>NZ_JAGSND010000022.1 GCF_018128545.1 Sinanaerobacter chloroacetimidivorans
CTCGTTGCCTCGTTGTACAGGGTATTGCCGAATTCGTCGGTGACGGAACCTCTGATGAGTGCAAAGTCTGCCTTCAAGGGTTTTTCCAGAAGATAGTCTTTTCCATCCACGTTGATGACCTGCTTTCCTTCTGCCACGATGGTTCCCACTCCAGTGGGGGTCAGGAAGCCTCCCAAACCGGCTCCGCCTGCCCGGATTCTCTCTGCCAGCGTTCCTTGGGGCACCAGAATGCATTCCAGCTTGTCTTCCGGTACATCTGTATTCATTTTTTGCGCCACTTCCGGATTCAGGCCTACATGGGAAGCGATGAGAGTTTTGATCTGGCCGTTTGTCAGGAGCTTTCCGATTCCTCTTCCCGGTACGCCGGCATCGTTGCAGATGACGGTGAGGTTTTTAACCCCTTTTTCCACCAGTGCATCGATGAGGATTTCAGGTGTTCCTGTAGCCATGAAGCCGCCTACCATGATGGTTGCACCGTCCTGGATGGGAGCAACTGCTTCCTGGGCAGTCTTGATTTTATTGATCATAAAACGTTCTCCTTCCTTACACTAACTTTTTCTTGACAATTTCTGTAAGCACAAAGGATGCCACATCTTCCGCATAGGAGTGCGCTCCAAAACCTGCATCATAACCTAATTCCTGTGCCAGCTCATGAGATATTCTGGGCCCGCCGCAAACCAGAATCATCTTATCTCTGATTCCCTCTGCCTCCATAAGTTCAACCAGATTGGTCAGGTTTGTTACGTGAACATCCTTCTGGGTTACAATCTGAGAAACCAGAATGGCATCGGCGTTTACCTCGATTGCCTTTGCAATCAATACCTCGTTTGGCACCTGGCTGCCCATGTTGATGGCTTCGATTCCATGGTAACGTTCCAAACCGTAATGGCCGTGGAAGCCCTTCATATTCATGATGGCATCAATACCCACGGTATGAGCATCGGTTCCGGAGCAGGCTCCAACGATGACGACTTTCCGTTTAATATTTTCTTCGATATATTTTTCACATTCAAGACGATCCATCACATCCACATCAACTTTTGTCACTTTGATGGTGGTATAGTCTACCGTATGCTGGCACTTACCGTAAACAACAAAATAGGTGTATCCGATTCCCAAATCCTTGGAAAAGACAACGGCTGGCTCATCCAGGCCCATTTTCTTTGCCAGCAGCTTGGCCGCCTCATTGGCTTCTTCACCGTAAGGAACAGGCAAGGTAAAGCTGAGCTGCATCATGCCATCGTTCATAGTATCGCCATAGGGCTTTATTTTTGTTAAATCTACTGTCGTATTTGCAGTGGCATTACAATTCATTATTTGGCACCTCCTAACATCAATTCAATAAATGGATTGAAGTAGCTTTCATCCTTAACGCAGACGCCGGCGAGACCTTTTCCTCCGTCTCTTGGGCGTTTTACACCGCCGAATTTTCCCTTCTCAATGGTGGAGAAAAGACCTTCCTTTTCAATTTCATGAAGGAGCTTATCTGCTTCGGCAAGAACGTTCTGTGCACGTTTCTGGATGATTCCATCCTCTTTAAACTCCACTTCGTCTCCAAGATTTCTTGCATTATTGAAGATATAGGAAGCATTTTCAATGGACAGCATTCTGTCATGTAAATGGGGTGTATGAATGGCCTCCGTAAGCATTCCAAGAAGCTGCAGAGACTGTCCGGACCAAACCGCAATCATATTGAACAAGGCATCCTGAATATGACCTTTAAAAATATTGCCGGTCATAAACTTTGTAGGAGGCATATATTTCAAAGGGGCTTTTGGGAATATTTCTCTCGCCATGATGGCCTGTGACAGCTCATAAAGGAATCCGTTTTCAATCTCAGGATCCATTTCAAATGCATGGCCAAGTCCCATCTGTTCCTCCGGAATATTGGCAAGTACGGCAAACTGTTCGTTGATAAATTGGGATGCTAATACGGTATGTGCTTCTTCAAAAGCATCGGCGGTGGTTAAATAGTTATCTTCTCCTGAGTTGAAGATAATGCCGCAGTAACCGATAATGATTCTTGAGAAATATTGGTCAACGAGCGTTCTCTGCATATTGATGTCGCGGAACAGAATTCCGTAAAGAGCATCGTTCAGCATGACATCCAGTCTTTCTATAGCTCCCATAGCAGCTATTTCAGGCATACACATGCCGGAGCTGTAGTTGCATAAACGAATATATCGTCCTACTTCCTCTCCTACTTCATCCAGGGCTTTTCTCATGATCCTGAAGTTTTCCTGAGTGGCATAGGTTCCTCCAAAACCTTCTGTAGTCGGTCCGTAAGGAACATAGTCCAGCAGGCTCTGGGCTGTGGTTCTGATAACGGCAATAATATCGGCACCCTGTCTGGCCGCAGCTTGTGCCTGAATGACATCTTCGTAGATATTTCCGGTTGCTACGATGACATAAAGGTAAGGCTGTCTGCCTTCACCAAGAGTTGACAGATAATCATTTCTCTTTGCTGTCTGCGCTTTGATTTTTTCCAGTGACTCTTTTACAACAGGAAGAAGCTTTTCCTGCGCTTCTTCTGCGGAAGCTAAGGGCAGCTTCATGATATCAAGGTCTCCGGCTGCCATTTTTTCTGCAATCTGCTGTGGTGTAAGTCCTGTCTGGATCATGGTATTTCCAATCCAATAGGCAACACCTCTGGGCAGTCCGCCGCCATCCTTAATAGCATCGACCACCACGTTGGGCAGCGGTGAATCCACTTCATCCACGCCGTCAATGCCTAAAAGCCTTACAACGGTTCGTTCGGTACTTACTGTGGTATGCCTGTCGATAAAGGTCTGCATACTTTCCGCAATTCTGGCGGCACAGGACCTTGCGCTGTTAATTACTTTTGGGTCAAGATTTAACTTACTTTTCATCCTTTTTCCTTCTTTCTCCCTCATTTTTCAATGTTTCGATATAGTTCCAGCCAGACGAATCCAAAATTTCTTTTGCCTTTCCAATGATTTCGTCGTTAATGCCTAGTATTTTTGCTATATTTAAAGCGTCCTTCGGTATTTCCTCGCCGCTTTCAGCCGAATACAAACGATAATCCATGTATTTTCCGATGATGTCTATCCGCTCTTTTCTGTTTGCATATTTCAGTTCTCGTTCCAGTTTTCGAAAATCGGCGTTTGCAAGCCCCATAACCTGCATATTCCGAATTCCCTGGCCTACCGTGACACTGTCAAAATGCGTGGTGATCAAACTGATGTAGGGTCTTATTTTTAAATATTCAACCAGGCTCTTTGTCAGCGCCAGCCCCTCGATGGGATTGGTTCCGCTTGCGATCTCGTCAATGAGCAGAAGGGATCTCTCCCTGCTGTGATCCAGGATTTCCTTCAGCTCCTCCATCTCACCGCCAAAGCTGGACAGGCCCCTCTCCATGGACTGGCTGTCGCCTATGAGAATGTGAACATAGTTGGAAAGTCCGAGTTTCGCTTCCCTACAGGGCACGAAGAATCCGTACTGCGTTAGTAATGCCACAAGCCCAACCAGCTTCAGGGATACGGTTTTGCCGCCCATATTGGCCCCTGTAATGCAGGTAACCCCATCCTTCAGAGCGATACTGACAGGGCAATAGGATTTTCCTTTTGATTTTAAAATGCCCTCTACAATAAGATGTCTGCCCTCCTGTATTTCCATTGCATGATCTTTTACAACAATCGGCTTAACACAGGAATGCTGTTTCGCATAAATAGCCTTGGCAAGAGTAACATCGAGTTTTCCGATTTTTTCACAATTTTTCAACAGGCTTTCGCGAAAGGTATAAATTCTTTTTGAAAGCCTTTCCCGAATCTGCAGTTCCTCGTCTTCAATAATCACTGCCAGAGCGTCCATTTCCCTGATAATGCCCTCAATTTCTTCCGTATTTTTCAGCGTGAATATGACTGACATATAATCTTCGTCACCCACCACAAGCTCGGGAATTTCATGAACGATTTTTACCAGTTCCTTATTGGACTTAGAAACCACGTAGTCAAACTTAGGTGACATGGAAATGCCGTATTTGGACTCCACCATCTGCTTGATCTGTTTCTGTTCTCTTCTGATTTTCAGTTCCAGATCCCTTTTTTTCTTTCTCTGCATTGCAAGTTTTTCAGAAAATTCATCATAGAGATAAAAAGTATCCAGACGGTCGTTTCTGGGATCCAATTCATCTAAAAGTGCGGCAGTTCCAAGCAGAACAAATTCCTGAGAAAGCTCTTCACCTTCCAGGATTTCGCTTAACCGCCTCATTTTTAAAAGCAGGCTCTTTATTTCAAATAACTCTACCACGGTTAAAGCATTGTTTTTACTTCTTTCGATGGTAAAACTTACGTCCTTCATATCCATGAAGGTTTCCAGCAGTAAATCAATTTTCTGCGGTTTTTCCCCGTACAAACACAGTAATTCCTCAATCTTTTGGAATTCTTCCTCAAGACGGGTTTCCTCTCCCGGCATAAAAGGGACAAATTCCTTCAAATGTTTCTTTCCGAAGGGGGTTAGAACATTCATGTCATGAAGGACATGTTCCAGTCCGGTTTCGTTTCGTGTCTTGACATTGGATAATCTCACTAAACTCCCCCTCCCACTTTTACATCAAATACAGGGATATCCTCCACTGCATCCCGCATGGCTTTCAGAAGTTCTTCATGCTCAAAGGAATATCCTGCCGGAGAATAAGGATTTACAGTCAGAGCCGCTACCTCTATATGATCCAGCACCTTTACCGAAAACCCTTTTTTTCTTAACTGCTGCCAGGGTAAAGCATCCATAAATATTTTGGTCGGATCCTTCAATATAAATTGCACATTTTTCAATTTTGCCGGATGAATATCCGCAATGACACTCATCGTAAAGGCCCCGGGCATATATATGTATTCCGTCTCCTCATCGATTGCCTCGTCTAGAAATCTGCTGGCAGAAAGTCCCGTCTTAAGATCCAGCACTTCAATCTTTCCTTGTTTCATCAGCATGATTTTCTCAGCTTCCCGATTGGAAAGAATGGCATCCCGAAAAACTCCCGGTTCCAGTTCCGGCAGACGATACAAGCTTAGGATATGCACCGTCTCCTCCACGACTTTTTTCAAGCTTCTGGACAATACCGCACCGGTAGCCAATATAATGGCATCGGAGGTCTCAGGAGCGGCAATGGATTTTCTATCCACAGCTCCGTCAATCAAAATCAGCTCCGCTCCAAGGTCAATCATTTCCTGACACATTTTTTTATGATCTTTTGTATTGACCGGTCCTGCAATCTGCACATAACCGCTTTCCGCAACTCTGCAAAGCATCATTTGCCCAAGTGCAGTGGAATAGTTGGTCATCCTCAGAATTTCCAGTCCTGCATCAGCCAACTCATATAATTTTACCGGTACGGATACAATGGTTCCTGCATCGAGGAAAACCCTCGGCTTGTCTGTTCCGGTTACCAGATCGGTACTTTCGCCATCTCTGCCCGTTGAGGTGATTCCCAGTACAACACCGTCATCCATAGCCTCTTCAATCAGGTAATTCAGTGTTGTCGTCTTCCCTGCATTTTTAGCCATTCCGACGATAGACAGGGTTTTATATTCTTGCTTTAATTGGCTTAGTAGACCCATATGGTTTCCTTTCTTTCTTAGTTGCTTCCTGGGCTTGTTGTATCCGGCACCCGAAATGAGCTAGATTTTGTATATTCGTAACAAGCTCTTATCAGCAGGGACTTGAAGGAAGTTCCGGCAAATTCTCTTCAGTCGCCGGTGGCAGCACGTCATTAGACGATGCTGTCGAATTCGGCCAAAGCGCCTTCAAAGAATTTGCCAGTTTATGAACCATCACGTCACGTCAATTCCCCTGTTGCCTTTTTATCCTGTATTTTTATTTTTTATTTCTTATTTATTTCTCTTATGTCTTTGGAGGCCTTGTGGTTCCATGGACATTCTTTCTCCCTGCAGCAGGCCTGCAACGCCTTCATAATGATATTCTTTCTTGCCCGTGCAATAATCGCAGGTGCATTCCAGCTTCGGCAGGTCTGTCGGCTCGGTATAAGTAGTGATAACGCCTTCATAGTTTCTCAGGATCACTTTTTCCGGTGATTGAGAAATGATGTATTGCGGCATTACCGGAGTCTTTCCGCCGCCGCCGGGAGCGTCTACAACGAAGGTAGGCACAGCATACCCGGAGGTATGTCCTCTCAAGCCTTCGATAATTTCAATGCCCTTGGCAACGGAAGTTCTGAAATGCTCAATACCCAGTGACAAATCGCACTGATAAATATAATACGGTCTTACTCTGTTTCGTACCAAAGCGTGAACCAGATCCCTCATAATATGTGGACAGTCATTGACGCCTCTTAAAAGTACGGACTGGTTTCCAAGAGGAATCCCTGCATCGGCTAATTTTCTTAATGCTTCCATGGCTTCCGGAGTCATTTCCTTCGGATGGTTGAAATGAGTATTCAACCAAATCGGATGGTACTTTTTCAGCATATTCACCAGATCATCGGTGATTCTCTGAGGCATTACAACCGGTGTTCTGGATCCTAATCTCACGATCTCCACATGCGGTATTTTTCTCAGCTCACTGATGATGTACTCCAGTACACTATCATTTACAAGGAGACAGTCTCCGCCGGACAATAATACGTCCCTGACTTGAGGTGTCTTTTTAATATATGCAATGCATTTATCGATGTCATCCATGCTTCTTGCGCCATCTTTTTCTCCGGCCAGTCTTCTTCTGGTGCAATGTCTGCAGTACATGGAGCACTGGTCGGTGATGAGGAGCAGAACTCTGTCCGGATAACGATGCGTCAGTCCAGGAGCCGGAGAGTCCTCATCTTCATGCAGTGGGTCAAGCATATCTGCTTCACTTCTGTGGGTTTCTGCAATTACAGGTACAGCCTGCATTCTTACGGGACATCTTGGATCTTCTGCGTCCATCAAAGATGCGTAGTAAGGGGTAATACCCAGTCGGAAGCTTTTTAAGGTTTCCCCGATATTTTTCTCTTCTTCCGGAGTCAGGTTGATGATTTTCTTGAGCTCTTCCACGGTGGTAATACGGTTGGCAACCTGCCATTTCCAGTCATTCCACTGTTCTTCTGAAATGCCCTTCCATGCTTCGATGTCTTTCCAATTTCTTCTTTCTGACATTTTTTAAATCCTTCCTTTCTTAGCTCGCCCAATTTGCGAAGCAAATTGTTGGCGAACTTATGCAAGAAAATCACGAATTTTATATTCGTAGATTTTTACTGCGACTTAGCTCGCCCGATTTGCGAAGCAAATTGTTGGCGAACTTATGCAAGAAAATCACGAATTTTATATTCGTAGATTTTTACTGCGACTTAGCTCGCCCGATTTGCGAAGCAAATTGTTGGCGAACTTATGCAAGAAAATCACGAATTTTATATTCGTAGATTTTTACTGCGACTTAGCTCGCCCGATTTGCGAAGCAAATTGTTGGCGAACTTATGCAAGAAAATCACGAATTTTATATTCGTAGATTTTTACTGCGACTTAGCTCGCCCAATTTGTGAAGCAAATTGTCGGCGAACTTATGCAGGAAATCCCAAATCTACACAAAAACGGATTCGAAGATTTCTGCTGCATACATGTTCCAAGCTTTGCTAACGAGCTTGCTCCTTAGATTAAACAGGCTTTATTTCAGCCTTTACATATAGGATCGAATATCCTCAGATTAAATAAAGGTTCCTTAGATTAAATAAACAGATCCGTTTCTGTTAAGCATACATTTCAGCAAATAAGTTCTTCAGTGGTTCGCATTCTCTCAGCACTTGAAGTGAAATTGCTGCGTGTCCTTTACAATAGCCATTTCCTACGATCATATTCACGTCCTTGCCAACACCTTCCGCACCTAATGCTGCTTTGGTGAAGCTGGTAGCCATACTGAAGAAGTAAACAGTACCGCCGTCTTTTGTTGTGAGGATGCTGGCCATTTCTGTATTTTCGATATTTACGCAGTTGATAACAACATCTGCAAGCTTTCCGTCTGTCAGTTCCATGATTTTATTGTAGATTCCGATGGCATCCGTAGCATCCGCCGCAAAGTATTCGTCGGCAAGATTCAGCTTTCTGGCTCTGTCTGTGCTCTTTTCGCTGCCGCCGATGCAGATTACCTTACCGGTTACGCCGGCTCTTTTCTTTGCTTCATAAAGGCAAAGGAGTCCTGATTTTCCGCCTCCGCCGATCACTACTACCGTATCGCCGGACTGAACAAGCTTGGCGGTCTGAGCCGGTGCCCCTGCAACGTCAAGCACGGATAATGCCAGAGTCTCCGGAAGATCTTTCGGAAGTACGGCATAAATTCCGCTTTGGAACAGGATCGCCTGTCCTTTGATATCTACCTGGTCAATGTCAGGTCTTACTTCAAGAATTTCTTCAATTACCAGCGGAGTCAGTGAAAGGGATACTAATGTTGCAATTTTATCTCCTACTTTAAGATCTCCTACATAAGCAGGTCCGATTTCCTTTACCGTACCGATGAGCATTCCGCCGGAACCGGTAACCGGATTCTTGTGCTTTCCTGCCTTAGCAACGATTCCAAGCATGATTTTCTTTATTTCTTCGATATCTCCGTTTGCCTGTCTTTCAATTTGTGTAAAGCTAGCAGAGTCTACATTTAAAGTCTGAACGTCAATTAAAACTTCATTGTCGTAAATTTCCATCGTGTTGTCGATGACGTCTGCAGGCTGTGGCAGTACTCCTTTTGGTGAGATGACTCTGTGTGTACCATATGGGCATCCTTTTTTCATTCTTTGTTTCCTCCTAAATATTTCTCTTCAAAATTCAAATACTAAATAAAAAATGTGTTATGTAACTATATATAGCAAGTAGTATGCCAATGGTCTATTGTTGAAATCCTCATGAAGTTCCCGGTTTTCGAACCGGATCCACAGCAAATTGCTTGTGTCCCCGAACCATTTTCGGTTCATGCAAAAAAAGAGAAAACGGATGGCCTGTATTTCAATAGTTTACCCCATTGTAACCATTCCATCCGTATCGAAAGTCCTTTACGAGATCTGATATTTACCTTTCTTTCTGATCAACTGTGTCTGGCTGATCCCTATAGCTTTTGCGGCCTTTCTCGTGGAGCCGTATTTATCACAGGCATATTGAATAATATTTTTCTCAAAGCTTCCTACCATGTCATCTAAAGTAAGCATTCCGCCGTCTTCAAAGGCGGTATCACCCACATTCTCTCGAACCTTGTCGAAAAGATCCGTATGCAGCTCCTTCATCACATCAAGAGATGTAATGGTTTCGCCTTTTGCCGTAATCAGCAGTCTCTGTACTACATTTTCAAGCTCTCTGATGTTTCCGGGCCAGCTGCATTCCTTCAAATAAGCCAGCGCATCCTCGGCAATGGTTCTTTGCATCCCGAATTTTTCCATGTACTTCTTCATAAAGTACTCCACCAGAGCCGGTATTTCAGCTTTTCTTTCATCCAAAGACGGCACTCTGATCGGGAACACATTCAAACGGTAATATAAGTCTCTCCTAAATTTTTTCTCTTCTATCAGTTTTTCCAAATTCCTATTGGTAGCGGAAATAATCCTTACATTGGTTTTAATAGGTTCGGTTCCGCCAACTCGATAGAACTCGCCGTCCTGCACCACTCTCAGCAGTTTTGCCTGTAAGTCCTGAGGAAGTTCTCCCACTTCATCCAGAAAAATGATGCCGTTATCGGCCATTTCAAAGTATCCCTTTTTCCCTGTCTGATTGGCTCCTGTAAAAGAGCCTTTTTCATATCCAAAAAACTCGGATTCCATGAGATTATCAGCAATAGCGGCGCAGTTGATCTTAATAAAGGGCTGCATCCTTCGATTGCTGTTTTTCTGTATGATGGTTGCCACTTTTTCCTTGCCCACGCCGGTATCTCCGGTGATGAGCACATTGCAGTCATATTTGGCGACACTGAGAATCTCATCCACCACCATAGTCATGGCTCTGCTTTCACAGATAAAATCCTCCACAAGACTCTTACGGTATCCGGACAGTTCAAAGCCTTTTTTAGTTCGGCCCAAAGGATAGGCAATATTATCTTCCACCTTGCTTTCGGTGACTATGGCCTTCTCCAGATAGGGAGCCAGTTCTTTTACGATCTGTATATCAAATTCGTCATACCGGTCAAGGTAGCCGTCAGCACAGCGGATATCCAGCTGCCTCGAGATGGATTCGGTGAGATAAAGCGCAATATTATAGTTGTTGATGAGGTTGGCAAAGCAAACCGTCCCCCCTGATTTGGTAGCGAGTATATTAATGGTCTCCGCCCCCGGAATATCAGCACAGTTGATGCTGAGATCAAAGAAGGCATCCGCATTGAGTCTGGTAATACACTCCATAGGCTTCAGGATATTGACATAATGGATTTCCGTAAATATTTCAGACAGTAATGTATCGATGCTCTTTCCCTTCACCTTCATTTCCGATTTATTATCGAAAAGGCAGACAATGTGAGCAGACGGCCCTGCGGCCTTTCTAACGGCATAGCCAAAGAGCATGTTGGTTAACAAATTATTGCCCACTACCAGAAAATTTTCTTTCCCTTTGGCACAGCTTCCGACGGTATAAAGGGTTCCGGATTCGTCAAAGGCATAAAGAAGCAGATTTACCGGCACTCCCTCCGGCCTTTTTACCGTAGGAAATTTATCGAACAGAATAGCGTAGCCTTCCGCGTCAATTTGATTATAGGTCATATCCACCCGGTTGATTCTGCTGATATAAAGCGGTATGGCCGCCAGCGAGGCATTGCAGATCACCTCGTCCCCAACCTTCAGTCCCTTTTCATTGTGATACTCCGGCCCGATTTTCTCAACCGTTCCATAGAGCAGCCCCCCGGTATCCGTAACAGGGTTATGGAGCTTTCCTCGTTTAATTACAATATCTATGATTCTGTCTTTAATTTTTTCAATATTATTATTACATTCAATGCAGATCTGTTTAAAGCTCGTGCTCTCAATATGTAGCTTTTTAATGGAAACCCTAAGCTCATTGGGAAGGATTTCTCTATTATTGTCTACTTTCCAGGCTGAAGTGGACAAGACGTGCTGAGGCTCGATGACCCGGTTTGTTCCATATAAATTAAACATATTGTCCCCTCCTTATTTTCTTTCACAAATAGAATCATGAGAAATGCACCGAAACGAAATCGGTTCACTTTCCGCATATTATAAGGATAACCTATTGGCATACTATTTGCAATTTATTTTTTATATAAGGTATAATAAAAAAGTATTGAAAATCAAAAGGAGAAAGATTATGGAAAAGATTACTTCTACCATTAGATTAAGAATGTCGCACAAGGATGCTCATTACGGCGGCAGCCTGGTGGATGGAGCTCACATGGTTCATTTATTCGGAGATGTCGCTACGGAGCTTCTGATTAAGCTTGATGGAGATGAAGGCTTATTCTTAAAGTACACCGATGTTCAGTTTTTAGCACCGACTTTTGCAGGAGACTATATTGAAGCATACGGAGAAATATATGAAGTAGGAAATACATCGAGAAAAATGAGATTTGAAGCAAAAAAAGTAGTGGCTGCCCGTCCGGACATCAGCCCATCCGCTGCGGATTTCCTGGACGAACCTATCGTGGTTTGCAGAGCCGAAGGCATCTGTGTAACACCGAAGGAAAGTAAGAGAAAATAAAACATCAAAAAAAATAAGTTCGCCCTCAATTTGTTTCACAGATTGGGCGCGCTTATATTAGTAAAGAGCCCAATGATCTTTGAGAATTGGGCTCTTTGCTTTCCGATAACAGCCTTATTTTTTTGTAATAAGCAGCAGTTCCGGAGGATTTTTCTTTTGATTGGGATAACTAAGATATGCGGTATGATACTTCTTTTCTGAAAGCTGCGAAGCAAAAGAAAGAAGTGCTTCTTTTTCGTGCATTCCTTCTTCATGTCCGCTGTAAACAATCAGTACAACAATGCCGTTTGGCTTGATGAATTCCAGAGATTTCTCCACTGCCGGCAGCGTGGTCTGTACTTTGGTGGTCAATTCCTTGTTCGCCCGGGGGAGATAGCCAAGATTAAATACAATGGCAGAAACACCTCCCTTTTCCTCTTCTGCAAGATAATTCCCCATATTATGATGGGAATCCAGGATTAGCCTGCAAACGTCGAAAAAGCCTTCTTCCTTTAGAAGGCTTTCCGTTTTCTTCAAGGCTTCTTGCTGAATGTCAAAAGCAAGAACCTTTCCCCCTTTGCCTGCCAGTTTTGCCAACGCCAGGGTATCGTTGCCGTTTCCTGCCGTAGCATCAATGACCAAGTCTCCGGGGGAGATATATTCTTCCATGATTTTCACGGATAGTCTGGTTGGCTTTGTAATTAGATTCATAATCGTTTTCCTGGTTTGCAGAATGTAATCCCAAAATTTTATCGTTTGGTGTCAGAAAGTCCGTGCCGCTTAGCACTCTTTCAAATATTCGATTTCTTTCGCCGTAAGCTTACGATAATGCCCCTGCCTCAAATGTCCCAGGTACAGTTCTCCGATAGCAACTCTTTCAAGTTCAAGCACTTTATTTCCAACGGCTGCAAACATCTTTCTGACCTGTCTGTTTTTGCCTTCAAATATTTTGATCTCCACAATAGCTGATCGTTCAGCCTGCTTGATCACATTTACGATTGCTTTTGAAGTGACAAAACCGCCGATATCCACGCCGTTTCTCAGCTTATAAATCTTTTCATTGGAGAGCTGCCCGGAGACTCTGGCCCGATACGTTTTATAGACATGATGCTTCGGATGAGTCAGCTTATAAGCAAGTTCACCGTCATTGGTCATCAGAAGCATGCCCGAGGTATTATAGTCCAGCCTTCCGATGGGGAATACCCTTTCTTCAATATCATTTACCAGGGTCATTACCGTCGGTCTGCTTCTTTCATCCTCTGTAGAGGTGATATATCCGATAGGCTTATTCAGCATGATGTATACTTTTTTGGCGTCTTTCCGGATAGTTTGTCCATTTACTTCAACGACATCTCCTTCTGCCACATCGTAACCCATCTCTTTCATAATCATGCCGTTGACTTTTACTTTCCCCTGCTGGGTCAGTTCATCCGCCTTTCTTCTGCTGGCGATTCCGGCCTGCGCAATATATTTATTCAAACGCATCTTGATTTCTCTCTTTCTTTTTCATTTTACCTAACAAGATATTTTAACATAAATCTGCCAACTATGAAAGTCTTGGCACTGCCCGATATCCAATCATTTCTTCTATCCTCCCTGCCATTCTTAAGAGTTGATTGTCCTTTGATGCCGTCAGATAAAAGCCGTAGGGCATGCCATCCCGGAATAATCCATAAGGAATTGTTATGATTGGGAATCCTGTATATTGAGAAATAAAATCATTTTGAAATAGAATACAAACGTCAAGATTACTCAGCTGTTTTTCCATTTCCATTCTTTTCTTTTGTCTATCCAGCAGCATTTGAAGATAGTTTTCTTCCCTTAATTCTCCGCTGGTATTTTCTTCAGCGTCCAGCAATATGGACTGACCATATTTCAACGCTTGATCCGAGTGCAAAAGATTATACTCTATAATGTCCTTCAGAGAATGTATCGGATACGTTTCTGGCAGATTAGACAGATAACGGTTCAGAGAGTATTTAAATTCATGGAGCTGGATTGTTTTTATGTCATCCGCCTGCACTTTCGGCAAAGAAACATATTTTATCGTGGCACCTGATTTTTCCAAATGCCGAATGATCTCTCCGGCTTTTATTTCCATTTCCGGCGACAGATTTTCCATGGAGGACTGGTGGATTCCAATTACCGTCTCTTTTAGATTTACATCTTTTATGTCAAGGCTGGTATTTTGAATTTCGGAAAACAAAATAGCTGAATCTATGACGCTGCGGGTCATTGGCCCTGCCGTATCCAGCGTAAAACTAACAGGGATAACGCCCTGCAGGCTCAGCGCTTCTATTGAAGGACGAAAGCCGACAATGCCGTTATGAAATGCCGGTTCGGTGATGGATCCCGAGGTATCGGTACCCAGCGATGCGGCACAAAGATTTGCTGTTACCGCTACAGCTGACCCTGTACTGGATCCGGAGGGATCTCCGGTTTTATTGTAAGGAGATCTTACATCTCCGCCTCTTGCGCTGTAACCGGCCTTCATGCCTCTTGCCATATGATTGGCGAATTCCGTCATGTTGGTCTTGCCAAGAATCACCGCACCCTTTTGTCGCAGGATCTTAACAATATCCGCATCGGAAGGAGCAATGGAGTCTGCCAATGCCAGTGAACCGGCGGAGGTGTGCATATGGTCCGCTGTGCCGATGTTATCTTTTAAAAGAATGGGGATTCCGTACAACTTGGATCTGTTTTCCGGCTTCTTACCATCCAGCTCCGCTGCGATGGACAGCACCTCCGGATTGATTTCCAAAATGCTGTTCAGCTTGTCTTCTCCCTGGTCATATAAATAAATTCGTTTTAAATATTCTCCAACGAGCTCTTTTATGCTTATTTTCTGATTGCATATCATCTCATGGAGCCGGCTGATGGTCATTTCCTCAATCATTCGTGTACATTCTCCTTGCTCTATAAAAGTTAAGGCTGTCAAATAGTCATTGACAGCCTTATTTTATGCATTTCTATTAAATAAATTATATTTTCTTATTATAATTGAGTACAAGCTTACAAATTATTTATAAGCGATACATAATATCTACTAAATAATAGGTTCCTTATAAATATTCTCCAGATCATATTTTTTTACTCTTTTCCTGACTGCTTTCGGATCTGTCGTATAAAGACCCTTTTCCTGCATTCTTTGGAAATATTCTGCGCCTGCAAAGGTATATCTCGTCATCAAACCGTCTTTGGTTTTGATCTTTCTGTTTGCATAAGAGATCAAATCTCCTGTTGCAAGCTGCCTTGGCAGTTCCAAAGGCCGAATGCCCTTTAAGTATCTTGCGCTGTTATAACCCGCAAGGGTTCCTGTTGTAATCGCCTCTGTATGACCCACAAAAAGTCCTGATTTCTCTCCGCCGCAGAGAAGGTTTTCAAGACCGGTTACCCGCATATGATTGTCTCTCTCCGCTACTGATAAGTATCGAACGGAATTGCCTTTTCCGCCTGCATAAGGATCGGCGTATCTGGCATTTTCAAAGCCAGGTACGGCTCTCAGCTTCTCCAGAGGAAAATAGGGGGTCATAATTTTTGCATAACCTGTATCTAGTAAAACAATATTTTCAGCATATTCATCCAATGCATATTGTTGACATACTTTTAAATCGAGTTTTTCCTTGGCCACTTCTTCCTGCCTCAGCGGAATGACTGCCACTCCGGTTTCCTCAAGCATTTTCTGAATGTCTTCAGAGAGTGATGATTTTTCCAGTTTACCAGAGCCGCTGAAGGCACCGAAGGCGCCATCCTTTCTCTGACCCATAATATCATTCTTGCCGGCCTTTTGTGTAATACTGACCCTTGGGCCAAAGGCAGGACATCTCAGGACACACATACAGCATCCGTTTCCATAAGTAAGACAATTTCCCATAGGGCCTGTGGATCCCGTACATTCTACAAATACATCACCTTCTATGATGCTGCCGTCCGCAAGTACGATTCCCTTGAGAACACCATCTCCATTGGCAGTTTTTTCTGTTTCCATAACCACATCCACTGCTCTGGCTATGGTTCGGACTTCAATTCCTGTTTCCTTTAGAAGGCGCCTTACCTGTGGTTCGACTTTTATGACATCGTACAGGCTGGCGTGTTTGTGTCCTGGAAAGTCCACATTGACATGCCGGGACAATTTATCGGTGATCCCAAAGAGTTCACTTGCTCCGAGTGCTATATTTTCTTCGGCGGCAGTAAATCTGCCGTTGTTTCTCATAATACCACCAACATTACCAAGTCCAAGCAGCATATCTGTTTTCTCCACCAGGGAAACCTCTGCTCCCGCTTTTCTTGCAGCCAAAGCAGCCGCGATGCCGGACCAGCCTCCGCCGATGATCACAACTTTATACATCTAATTGCCTCCATTTGTTCAAAATATGCTATTAGCATATTCGCGGCAGGAGGGAAATGATACAGGAAACCGGGAGCAATTTACGGGTAAACTTGGTCTTCTTAAGAAAGGTAAAAATTTACAGTGTCCGCCTTAGTTTCAGTGTATATTTAACATTTTGAAAGCGGGCTATTCATCAGGCCAGATCAATTTCTTCTCAACATCATTTGAGAGGTAGACCTCATCTATGGTCTCCGTATCGCAGGGAATCTTAATGTCAAAAGATGCATCCCCATCCCAAATACCAAAAAACAAATTATATTTCAGACCGATGTAAAGTTTTCGATCAGCTATGTCATACACATATCCCACAAAACGGTCTCCACTGTATGTCGTACTGCCTCTTACAGCAATATGATCCTCATTGACAATAACATCGCTGACATAAATTCCACTGGGATAGGTACACATCTTAAAATCCCAGAACCGCCAGCCATATCTTGCCCATAAAAAGATGGTGCTGCTGATGCAAAAGAGGATCAGAACAAAAATTATAATTTTTCGGACTATTTTATTATTGATTGCCATTTTATCAACATTTCCTTTCGTGTTGCTAAGCAAATCTTATTGCTGATCCTCACCGGGGATTCGGAATATTGAGGAAGCTACCTGTAAATTTATATATTAGAAACGAGAAGCTACTTTTCTTCTCGTTTCTAATATATAAATTAATTAAAGGGTAAACTTAACAGGATTTTTGGCCTTGTAATATGTTATATCACAATATGGCACTTCTGCATTTGTATCATAACCGGAAATTTTCTTTATATTATCAGCCAGTGTTTTAGGCGTTGGGATCACACCCGCACTGACATATTTGCCACCGGAAGCGTTCCATACCGCGGCTGCAAACCACGAGCAATTATTTACCTTTGTCCAAGTATCATTATAAGTGATCGTCTGGTTGATACGAGAGAGATCATCTGCGGTAATCTGCACCGATAAAGAATATCGTGGCAAATACATGGAATGATCATTAACTTTTACGCTCTCTACATTATAATGTACACCTTTATAGTTATTGGTTTCCGGTAAATTACCATATGTCCCAACCGTTCCGCCGGTACCCTGATAATAGTCAAGACCTCCAAGCCGTTGGTATCCCGAGGATGTATTCTCAAATGATATCCACGCATGCTTTCCTAAATTAATTTCATGTCCTGAAGAACCAACTCCACGTGTAGAGGGATCAGCAAATATCGTTAATTTGCCCACGATATTTGCAGCGGCTTTGCCTACCTGATTCCTTTGAATAGATTCATCCATTTCATTCATTTTTAAATATTCTGATTGACGAGGATTCTCGTAGTAATATAATAATCCCAAATACATAATGTATTTGTCAATAAGAATTTTCTTATCTTGAGGCATATAAGATGTTAATTCTGAGTAATTGTCCTGAAGGTATGCTAATTTATCATAAGTAGCACTCAGTGAATCCAGGTTGCCTGGATATAGAACTTTATCTATGGAGTCCAGTTGTTCATTAGTAAAACCATTATTACTAATTTCTTCATAATATGTATCAGCAACATCAGCCTCTAAACCAGTCAATATTGTGTAATGGATTTCTAACATATCGTACACGTTTCTATCTGCATACCCATCAAGATCATGCGCAAATGCCGTTGCTGCCAGGGCAAAAATCATGATGATTGATAAAATGCAAGCGGTTATCTTTCTTTGTTTAAACATAACATAACACTCCTTATCTCTTGTATCTTTCTTATACAACAATATTAGTCTTTGATGTGAATCTAAAACAGCTATCGGAATACCGCATTAATTTTCTGTTTTACCCTTTGGTATTCTGAGCGATATTTTTTCAGATTTCTCTGCTGTATTAATTACTCCTAAACATCCCTCCCTTTTAATGTTGAACTTCTAACCTTAGTGTTAGCCAAAATATAAGATATTTCTATAGTTGAATACTTTCAAACTGCATACCCCCTTTTTTTAATCAGATGTTGAGCCTCATTTTAAATTTAGTTCTATATCGTGTCAATTATTTATGCGCAAAATGGCATATACGTGCGCAAAACGTACAATATGTATGTAAATTATTCAATTTATTATAAAAATTTCAATTTATTGTTAATTTAAGGAGTCTTAGAAGTAATTAGGGCTGCCGAACAACTCAAGAAAGTAGAAAAGGAATTGTTCAGCAAGCCCCTAATTAAGAAGAAATTCATACTGATCACCTGACCTAGGGCTATAGTACAATTATGGGAATAGATAATTGCATACTATCTAACTAAGGCCAATGGATTTTTTATACTGCAAAATTATTTCATATTTTGCAGTATAAGGAAAGGTTATAGTATTATAGAATCTTATATGGCAAAGTGACCAATGAGTATTTCTAAAAGGATGTCCACTTGGACATCGAAAAAACCATATAGATACAGCAAACCGGGAGCAATTTGCCCCCGGCCCGCTGTAAAATTGTATGAAATGTTGATAACTGCAAAAATTTATTATAGCCTAAGGTCTCAGCATTCCTCTGCTTTCACTTTTGAGACGCCATTTAAGGCCGAAATTTCCGTAATAAATCCGTCATAATTTATTTTTTTTCTGGATTTATTAAAGCTTAATTTTGCCACCAGATGATATCTTACCTTTTCATCCCCGATTTCCTCCTCGGCAATGTCTACGTCTTTCAAGGATATATCGTATCTGGGTGCAATCTGTTTCATATTGATCAGGGCACAGGACAGATCGGTACAATCCAGTTCCAAATGCAATCCTGTAAATTTCACCTTCATAAAACGCTTTTCCAGATATTCAAAGATGGTAAGCGTCAGTATAATCGCAATTGTTCCTGCGATTGCGGATTCATAAAATCCCCCTCCGGCGGCAAGCCCCAGACAGGCTACTGCCCACAGGCTGGCAGCGGTAGTAAGGCCTCGAATGGTCAGGCCCTCTCTCATAATGGTTCCGGCCCCAAGAAAACCGATTCCCGATATGACTTGGGCGCCCAGCCTTGTTGGATCCATGGTGGTAATATCGGCGTATTTATACAGCGACATTTCTCCCATCAGCATGACCACAGCAGCTCCGATGGCAACCAGCATGTGAGTTCTCAGCCCAGCAGGACGATTGCTGGTTTCTCTTTCCCAACCAATGACTCCGCCAATCACCATGGCCAATACGATTCTAAAACACATTTCAAGTATGGTCATACTTCTCACCCGCTTTACATTTATCTCCTTAAGGCTCTAAGATTCCCACCTCTTAGATGGTGAGATCAAGAGCCGCTAAACTCGAAATTCGTTCGGCTTGCCATCAGTGTTGAGTTTGAAACTTCCACCGATGGGTCTCACTTCATTCAGTATTTTCCGATTTTAAGCGGTAATGTTTCCCCGGATGTGGAGGAAAGGGCGGATTTCTCCGCCCTGAAAAAAATGAATCTCTCGCGATTCGATTTTCTAAGTACTATTCCTTCAGGGAACCAGCGTTGTCAATTTTTGCTGTAAATTCCTCGATGAGACGGGTTCTGTTTTCACCGCTCCAAACAGCATCATAATCAATGACATTGATATCGCTGATCTTTTCCAGTCCATCGGATACTTTTGCATTTACATTGATCGGAAGTCTGTTGCTCTTGGATTCAATAAAGCATTCCTGCCCTCTCTGAGATAATACCCAGTCAATAAAGAGTTTTGCATTTTCCTGTTCTTTTTCCGCTCCGCCTTTAATAAGGGCGATGGCACCTACTTCATAGCCGGTACCGTCTTCCGGGAAAACAACTTCGATAGGATAGCCTTCGTTGGCTGGCTTCAATCCATCATGGGAGAACGTCAGAGCAATGGCGGCCTCACCCAATGCAACTTCCATTGGAGGAGCTGCCCCTGCTTTTGTATACTGACGAACATTTTTGTTCAGTTTTGCCAGGTAGTCCCAAGCCTTGTCTTCCCCCATCATCTGTACAATGGTGGCCAAAATTGTGAAGGAAGTTCCGGAAGTAGACGGATGCGCCATGGAAATCTGACCTTTGAATTCAGGTTTCAGAAGATCCTGCCAGGTCTTTGGATATTCGAGATTATTTTTCTCAAACCAGTCCTTGTTGCAGGCAAATGCGAGAGCGCCTACATAGAAAGGAGACCAAACTGCGTCAGGATCCTTATACTCGTCAGGAACATTGGCTAACTCCGGTGAGGAATAGGGTTCCAGCAAACCATCCTTGGCTGCGGCGATAAAATTATCGGTGGAACCGCCGTACATAACCGAAGCGTTGGGGTTGCTTGCTTCTGCTTTGACTCTTGTCAGCATTTCTCCGGCAGACAGACGTACATAATTGACCTTGATACCAGTATCCTGTGTAAAGGCGTTGAAGTAGAAGGGCAGTTCTGTTTCAGGCAAAGCGCTGTAAACGGTCAGTTCCTTGTAGGCAGGTTCTTTCTTCTCGTCGCCTCCCTGACCTCCGTCTGAGTTTGTGGCAGATGAGCCGCATCCCGCCGCCGTCGCCATCACCATCATGACAGCCAAAAGCAAAGCACACATTCGAATACGTTTCGTAAACATTTCAATCCTCCTCTTTTTGTTTATAATTGGTAGTGTTTAGATAGTTTTTCAATGTTTATATTAAGGGCTGTAAAGAGGGTTTAAAACTCCGGGTACAGCTCCTGAATATACGCAAGCACATCCTGCCGAGTTCCCTTAAAGGGCCCAAAGGTCTCCATTTTCAGGGAAACCAGAGCCGAAGCGAATAACAGTGCCTCGGGAATGGTTTTGTCGATCCGTTCTGTTATGTAGCTGCCAAAGGTACTGTCTCCCCGGCCAGTCCTTCCGCTGAGGTTTCTCGCGCGAAGAGGGCAGGTGTAAAAAGTTTTGCCGTCATAAACCAGCACCTCGGTGTGGTGTGTGATCATGACTTCCTTGGCTCCCCAATCATGCAGCTGCTTCGCAGCCTCTCGCCTGTCGGAGCAGCCCGTCATGGTCTCCGCCTCTGCCGCATCGGTTTTTAAATAGGTGATATAGGGCAGATATACTTCTTTTTCCTCCCAGTCACGAAAAACAAGCCTTCCCCCTTCGGCTCTTCGAAGAAAGCCCTGCATATCACAGGCGACCTTGCCTTTGTCGGCAAGGAAGGGGAAAAGATCGGTGTCATAATCTCCATAAATCAGACCCGCCAGCTGAAATACTTCCGCCTCTACCTCCGGAATATCCTTAACCATAAAAGTATCTGCGGTTCCTTTCACGGAAGCGGTGCGTCGTTCCCTGTCGGGGGTGTGATAGGTATTATGAATGGAAGTGGTGGCTTTTGAAGGCAAAACTGTAAGATCCTTGATAAAAAGGGAATCCAGTACATATTGATCCTCCGGGGCCATCTTTGTAACGGCACCGATATGACGTCCGCCGGCCAGCTCCGCATAAGAGCTGTAAATTAAAGCGCCGCCAATGAATTTTTTTACCACTCCGTCAAAAGCTTCATCGTAATCAAGGGAAACCGGTCCGATTAAATAGCAATCATATTTCATTGTTTGACCTCCTGCTTGAAAAGGAATACATCTGTTACAAAAGAATTAACTTAAGATATCACTTGATATTTAGGCATTTTCTATTTCACGGCGCACCCTTTCCTGTACCTCTTTATTAAAGGGAAGAAAACTCTGGTTGTAATATTCACAAAGCCAGACGCCCTGATATCCTGCCTTCTTTATCACGGCAAAGGCTTCTTTCAAGGGTACCTTCCCCCAGAAAGGCGGGATATGGATATCGCCTCTCCCAAATGCAAATCGATAGTTCCGATCCATCGTCTTATAAATATCAAAGTTGGTCATCCGCAAAAGCTCAAAGTCCCCGGTATTATCGTTGATATGCAGATGACGCAATAAGGGAGCGCAGTCCTTCACCGTTTCCATAAAATCATATCCGAAATGGGTTGCGGACAGAAACAGATGACCCAAATCCAATGTCATTCCTAAATTGGGATGATTGACAGCACGGACGAATTCCGCCGCCTTGCTAGCATATTCTATTTCTATATTTTCTATATTGATCTGTACACCAAGGTTCAGTCCATATTCAGCCGCTTCCGCATGGGCATCGAAAAAGGCCTTCTCCCTGGCCGTGTAGAGGGTTTGCACCTCATAATGCAGATTCAGGGGAGTAATCCCCAAAGCGGCGCATGCATCGATGGAGGAAAAAAGAACCGCGCGATGCATAGTATGCTCCTCCAGGTTGCGCAGATCCAGTCCGTATCCTGCGTGGGCGGTATACCTTAAGGGATATCGTTTTAAAATTTCTTTTACATGCTCCACCACCATTGGCTGGAGTTCTCCTCCGATGATCAGAGGGAAGGTGGATAAATTAATTTCACAGGCATCAAAACCGTCTCTCTGAATACGAGTCAGCTCTGCCTCCAAATTGGTGAGGTTGGTGGAATCCGGCAGATTGATACCTATTACATAGTCGTTCATTTGTCTCTCCTTCTCCTTCAATGACAGCTTCCTGCTGCGTTGGCATTACATCATTGACAGCATACTTACACATGACCTTGCATCATTTGCGGAATGCAGCTTCGCGCTCTATTTTAAAATCCTTACACAGACATCATCCAAAGCGATGCTGACACTGTCACCTTCATAAAAGCGTTCCGTCAACTGCGGATTGTAAATTTCAACGATAACAGGTCCTGTACCAATCACGATTTCATATTCTACCTTGGATCCGTAGTAGACCGCACGTGTCACCGTTCCGGTGATTGCCCCTTCTCTCGCCTTTGTCAGACGAACGGATTCGGGTCTTACAGAAAGAACACATTCTTCATTTTCCTCGATGCCGGCCATACTCCCCGGATTCGGCACTTTATAGAGTGTATCGGCCAGTGATACCACTGCACTGCCATTATCCCTTCCGCGATACACGCAGGGAATAAAGTTTGCTTTGCCAATGAAATTGGCTACGAAACGGTTTGCAGGGAACTCGTAGATTTCCTGAGGACTGCCCAGCTGCATAATGTTGCCGTCCTTCATGATGACCACCTTGTCAGAAATGGCCATAGCCTCGGACTGGTCATGGGTAACATAGAGACTAGTGATTCCCAAGCGCTTCTGTAAAGAACGCAGCTCATCTCTCATATGTTCTCTTAATTTTGCATCTAAATTGGATAGCG
This sequence comes from Sinanaerobacter chloroacetimidivorans, assembly GCF_018128545.1. Lineage (GTDB taxonomy): Bacteria > Bacillota > Clostridia > Peptostreptococcales > Anaerovoracaceae > Sinanaerobacter > Sinanaerobacter chloroacetimidivorans. Next base: position 23,105 of record NZ_JAGSND010000022.1, read on the forward strand.
GCTCATCGAAAAGCAGCACCTTGGGCTCAATAATCACAGCTCGTGCAAGAGCGACTCGCTGCTGCTGGCCTCCTGACAGCTGATTGGGAAAGCGATTTTCCATGCCGGAAAGCTCCATCAGTTCGATGACTTTCCTGGTACGTTCCTGCAGCTGCTCCTTCGACAGCTTCTGAACCCGCAGCCCATAACACACATTTTCAAAGATGGTGAGATGGGGAAACAGGGCATAGGACTGAAATACCATGGAGATGTCCCGCTTATTGGGCGGGATATTGGTAACAGAACGGTCACCGATAAAAATTTCTCCACCGGTAGGTGTTTCAAATCCGGCAATCATACGAAGAGTCGTAGTTTTACCGCAGCCGGAAGGACCCAGCAGCGTCATCATTTCGCCAGTCTGAATTTCCAGATTAATATGATTTACAGCCACCGTATCTCCCAATCCCTCATGAGAGGGAAAGGCCTTTGCCAGATCTACCATTCTGACGCCGCTGGAGCGCTGTCTCAGATCTTCCACAATATCTTTACTCATAGTTATGACCCCCTTCGTACGATCAACGATTATGAAATAGTTCTTTTCAAATATTTTGGCTTGAACAGCAGATTTACCATCAGATTGATCAGTGATATGGCCGCAAGGATAATTACGATCATGATGACGATATAGGCTGCGGCTCCGCTGTACTGGCTGGATTCAAACAATGCAAATATACGTGCAGTAGACAGGTTCCACTTGGGCGATATCAGGAAAATAACCGAGCTTACCGCTGTCATGGCTCTGACAAAGGAGTACACCAATCCAGAAAAGAAAGCCTGACGAAGCAGCGGCAGCGTGATTCTGCGGAAAGTAGTTCCGGCGCCGGCACCCGAAATGGTGGATGCCTCCTCTATGGATCGGTCAATCTGCAGCAGCGTGGTAGTTCCGGCTTCAATACCCACCGGCATATTTCGGAAGGTAAAGGCTGCTACCAGGATAACGGCCGTTCCCGTTAACAGTAACGGCTCCTGATTAAAGGTGAATATGTATCCGATACCCAATACGGTTCCTGGAATCGCAAATGTTAGAATGGAGGAGAACTCCATAAATTTCTTTCCGAAAAATTTCTGCCTTACAATAAGATAGGCAATGGCCATGCCCAGGATTCCGGAGACAGGTGCTGAAACAGCAGCCAGAATCATGGAATTTTTTACCGGATCCCATCCCATAGAGAATACATATTTGAAATGTTCCAGTGTGAAAGTATTATTGACACCCCAGGTCTTGACAAAGGCACCGGCAAGAACGGTCCCGTACAGTAAAATCACCACGGCGCTGACTAAGGTGCAAGCTCCGAAAAGGGGCCAGACAATATGCGGCTCATGGAGCTTCCGGCGCTTTTGCGTAGGTTTTCCCGTAACCGTCACAAAGGATTTTCTGCTGATCCAGTATCTCTGAACCGCAAAGGCCGTCAGGGTAGGCAGCAGCAGAATGATGGCCAGTATGGTTCCGCCTTGCATATCATATAATCCGGTGATTACCCGGTATGCCTCCACCGCCAGGGTAGAGTAGTCACCTGCCAGAACAGCGGGATTAGAGAAGTCCTCCAGCGACTGGATAAACACCAGCAACAGTGCGCTTCCGATGCCGGGCAGAGATAGGGGCAGCGTCACTGTCCTGAAAATATGCCATCTGGACGCACCCATGTTATAGGCAGCATCTTCTACGGAATCGTCGATGGATTCCAATATCCCTGTCAGCGTTAAAAAGGCAACGGGGAAGAAGGAAACGGACTGTACCACCACCAGGCTTCCCAGACCGTACACATCAAAGCTGTCAATATTCAGCAGCTTATTGGTCACAAGACCCAGCCTGCCAAATAAGAAAATCAGAGAAAGTGATAACACAAAGGGAGGAGATATAATCGGCAGTGTGGCAATTCCCCGGAAAAATCTTTTTCCCGGCATTTCCGTACGGGTAATTGCAAAGGCAAATATGTAACCCACAAAGGTAGAAATACAAGCCACCAGCCCTCCAAGCTTCATGGTATTGAAGAAGGTTTTCTGGTATCCGGGATTAGATGCCATCCTGACAAAGGTTTCCGCACTAAAGCTGCCGTCAGGCCCTGTAAAGCCCAGACGAAAAACATTGATCAGCGGAAGGATGATAAAAATAATTAAGATAGCGAAAATAAAGAGTATGGTGAGCAACAGCATCGGCTGATTCAACAGCATTCTGAAGTTGCTGAAACGTTGCGGCTTAGACACATCAATACGCCCCCTTCTGGCCCGCCCGGCATTTACTTCTGCATTCACTATAAACAAAAAAACGCAGAGATGGAATGCATAGATTTATCGAAAAAATGCACCTGATTTCCAGTTCTGCGTTTATTGGAAGCAAAAAGTTACGAATTTTTATCGTAAATTTTTAGCAAGAAGCATTGCGGTATTCCTTCGGGCTGACTCCCGTATTGCGTTTAAATACATAGCTGAAATAGTGCGGGTCGTTGTATCCGATGGCCAAAGCAATATCATGCAGTCTGTTGTTTTTATCGTACAGAAGTGTTTTGGCTGCCTCGATACGGCGCTTTGTCAAATACTCGATAAAGGTTTCCCCTGTTTCCTGTGAAAAAATGGCGCTGAAGTGGCTGGGAGAGAATCCCACCTGCTTTGCCACTGTATGAAGCGAAATTTCCGGGTCTGAATAGTGAGTGTCAATGTATTCTCTGGCGTTCCGGATTTCCTGTCCGTAGGGCACGTCCGACCCAGTGCTTCGCTGAGAAGCCATCTCTGTCAAAAGTTCCAATGCAAAGCTTCGTCCCTCCTCAAAGGAAGAAGCCAGATGAAACACCTGCTGTGGGTTCTCAGAGAGACTTCGTTGAAGGTCACCTTTTTCTTTCGTCAAACGGGATACGGTGATAATCAGATCGGTGAGCAGATAATATCGCAGCAAATGGCTGTCGATGCTCTCATCGCTTACCTCTTTAAAATAATTGTCCAAAATCTTGGGTAAATCCTTGGGCGCGGCATGACGCAGCTGCTCCGCAAGGGGAACGTTAAAAGAAATGGCAGGCTTACGTGATATCCGGTCATGCTTCAGATCATCAAAGCCAATGATTTTATTGCCTCGGAAGATCAAGCCGCTGCCGAACACACTGCGGGCATCTGCATAGGACTTGGGCAGTTCTCCCACACGATCCACTATAGACCCGATACCTACGGAAACATCCATGGACAGGTATCGCTTCAGCTCATGACTCAGAATCTGGGAGGTTTCATAAGCAGCCTCACGCACTGCTGTCTCACACTCCCCCTTCACGATGAAAACCAGCTGCTCGGAGCCATGGAGAAACCAGATGCTGTCGGTTCTGTCACCCAGTACCCGATTTACAAGCAGCCTGATTCGTGCAAGCTCCTCGCCTGCCACAAAATCGGGGAGAACGGCCTGGCATACCATATATTTCTTGCTCAGCAGGCTGACCTTATGCCGTTCAGCAAGCTGTAAGGCTTCGTTCAGATTCAGTGCACCCAAAACCAATTCCCCAAGAAAGTGCTCCCTTAGAATGGTGGTTTCCAGCTCGTCACGTTTCAGGCTTTCTTCAATCTCCAGATAGTTCTTTTTCTCTTTTTCGATACGTTCCGCTACATCATCGAGCACCTCAAGCAGCTTCGCAGAATTCACCGGCTTCAAAATATAAGCGTCTACTCCTAACGAAACGGCTTTCTGAGCATATTCAAATTCGTCGTGCCCGCTGACGATTACAATATGAACCCAGGGCATTGCTCTTTTCACCAGTGCCGAAAGATCCAGGCCATCCATAAAAGGCATACGAACGTCAGCGATCAGAATGTCCGGTTTCAGCTCCTGGATCAGCGGCAAGGCCATTTCGCCGTCGGCTGCCTCTCCGCAAATGGTATAGGCTTCCGCTTGCTTCTCGATACAGTTTCGGATACCTGCCCGGATAATTTCTTCATCGTCTGCCACAAATAATTTAATCATAGTCCCACTCCCTGCAAGGAAGGGTGAAGCGAATGCTTGTCCCTCTTCCATATTTACTGTCTATCTCCAGTTCTCTGTTGTAATACAGCCGAATCCGCCTGTTTACATTGTAAAGTCCGAATCCGCTGCTCTCCGACAGGCTGGTCCCACGCAAGCGTACCAGCACCTTATTAAGTTTCTCCTCTGTCATACCGATTCCATCATCAGCCACCGTGAAGGTCATCGTGTTATCCGGGTTTTTCTCCCCGGTAACCTGAATATGTCCGCCGCCGCGCTTATTTTTAATGCCATGATAAATGGCATTCTCCACCAGGGGCTGCAGCAGCAGCTTCAGGATGGGATAGTTTCCAAGCTCCGGATCAATATCAATTCGGTACGTCATAATATTATGATATCGTACCGATTGGATGCTAAGATAGCTCTGCACATGCATCTGTTCGTTGACTACCGTTACATAATCCTTTCCCTGATTCAGTGAAATGCGCAGAAAATCTGTAAAGGCCATGGCGATATCCACTAGTTCCTGATTTCGCTCCTGTTCAGCCAGCCAGATGATGGTTTCTAAGGTATTGTAAACAAAATGGGGTGTGATTTGTGCCTGAAGTGCTCTCATCTCCGCTTTTTGCAAATTTTGACCTACTTCTATCCGCTCATCAATGAGCTGCTGCAGACGTCCCGCCATATGATTCAAGCTCTTTGTAAGAGGGGCCAGCTCCTCAACAAGGCTGTCTGCAGCCCGGGCGTCCAAATCCCCATTGGTAATCCGTCGTGTCATCTCCTCCAGTTCCAGAATAGGCTTATAAATGGAAACCCGCATATGGTGAAAGGAGTTGACAGCAAAATAAATAACCAGCAGCAAAATCATGACAATCAGCACCAGCACCGCCAGCGCTACTGCCTGTATTTGGTGGTTGAGCCTTGATATGGTGATCAGTTCCTCGTTGATATACTGCTCCAGCACCGTATAAGTGAGTCCCACCACGCTGACAATGTCCCGGTAAGAGCTTTCCTGAAGACTTACCGCCGCCTGATTCCTGATTTGATCATGCAATGCGTCTACGTAGGTTCGCAGCGTATCGTTGGCACGCTGGGCCGCCACCACATATCGTGCCGCATTTTCGCTGTTTTCCTCCAAATCACGCAAACCTTCATCCACTCTGTTGATCATGTCGTATTGGCTGCCTTCATCGAACTCCTTTTTCCCCGATACAATATTCCATATCTCCTCCGCGAACTGGGTTTTTACCAGATCACGTATTTCCGCCGCGCGATCAATATTGTCAATCAGCTCCCCGTAACGGGCAGTCATCACCAGCATGGCTACAGTCATAATTACTGTCGGTACCGCCATGGCAATAATGATGGTCTGATAAGATTGCTTGAGCATGGATCGGATGCTGCTGTCTCCTCTGAGGATGGCATGAAAAGTCTTTTTCATTGCGCCCAGTCCTCCTTTGTGATCAATAGGGTGTCTATAAGAAGCTCTACGTCCTCCTGTGTTTGTTCCTCCCACATCAGTCTGCCGGCTGCTTCCAGCGTCTTTACCCCTACCGCGGCCGGATTGCAACGAACCAGACATTCAATTTTGCCCTCCTGTACCAGGGTCTGCACCTCTTCCGCCCCGCCAAAGGCATAAATTTTGATATCTTTCCCCGGTATTTTACCGGCTTCGGTAATGGCGTTCACAGCCCCCAGTGTCATCGCATCATTATGAGAGATAATAATATCGATTTGATAATCATTTCGAAGCATGTTATTTACGATTTCTTTACCCTTTGAGCGCATGAATTCACCGCAGACACTGTAATCGATATGATAACGTCCGTCCTTTTCCAGCGTTTCACGAAATCCCCGTGTGATTTCACGCACGGAATAGGCCCCGGTAGTGCCGCAGAGTTCCAGGATCACCGCCTCTCCCTCCGTGTCAAGCAATAGCCGTTGTGCGGCCTTTACAGCAGCATGATAATAATCATAACCCACATAACTGGCAGTGATGCCTCCCCTTCCGGGACGAACGGCCTTATCCACCGCAATAACCGGAATCCCTGCTTGTTCCGTCTCCGAAAGGACCTTGTCCCATCCGTTTTCCACCAGAGGGGAGAAGACTATGACATCCGCCTGATAGGCGATCAGGGCACGAAGCGCATCGATCTGTGCATTCTGATTACGCTCCGCCATGATGGGCATTACCACCATATCATGAAGCTCAGCAGCTTCTTCAATAGATCGCTCTAATTCATCTTTCCAGGTATCCTCCGTCACCGTCACCACCAGGCCCAATATCCTGGACGGTGCAGACAGACTTTCATTCTGATGAATACCAAGGGCGATACCAACGGCCACAATCAGAATCAGAGCGGCAATCGCCCCTGCCATCACTCCTTTTTCCTTGTACATACAGTTCCCCCTTCTGCTATGACGAGACTTGCCCGTTCCTGCTCTTTCTCGGCAAGATTTCACCCGATTTTAAGTTTTACCCCTTTGTTCGGCAAGATTTTCTCTTGATCTCGAATTTTTAACCTTATTATACATTTCTATCATGGGAAAGACAATCTGCTATCTTTTATAGGAGGCACAGCAAACCGGGAGCAAATGACTCCCGGTCTGCTGTATAATATGGCAGTAGAAATCACAAATCACAGATTTGTGATTTCCGTGCATAAGTCCGCCAACAATTTGCTTCACAAATTGGGCGGGCTAATATATCAAAATGTTGATGACTGCAAAATAGGTAAGAGTCCGCAAATCAATTTACCGGTACGGCCTAACACTCTTCTGCTTTGACTTTCGAGACCCCATTTAAGGCCGAAATTTCCGAAATAAATCCATCATAATCTATTTTTTTCCTGGATTTATTAAAGCTTAACTTTGATACCAGGTGATATCTGACTCTGTCATCACCGATTTCTTCTTCTGTGATGTCCACATCCTTTAACGTGATATCATAACGCGGAGCAATCCTCTTGATATTGATCAGGGCACAGGACAAATCCGTACAATCCAGTTCCATATGCAGCCCTGTAAATTTCACCTTCATAAAGCGCTTTTCCAAATATTCAAATATTGTGAGAGTAAGGATAATCGCAATCGTACCTGCTATTGCCGATTCATAAAACCCCCCGCCGGCTGCAAGGCCGAGACAGGCCACGGCCCAAAGACTGGCTGCGGTGGTAAGTCCCCTGATGGTCAGGCCCTCACGCATAATGGTCCCTGCTCCCAGAAAACCGATTCCGGATATGACTTGGGCACCTAATCGTGTTGGATCCATCGTTGTAATGTCTGCGTACTTGTAAAGGGACATCTCTCCCATCAACATAACCACGGCAGCTCCAATAGCAACCAGCATATGAGTTCTGAGCCCTGCAGGACGATTGCTGGTCTCTCTTTCCCAGCCTATGATTCCGCCAATTACCATGGCCAATACGATTCTAAAACACATTTCGAGTATGGTCATCATCATCCCCCTCTCTTCAGTTATTCTCAAGACTGCTGCATTCAGCTTTCTACATAATACGTAGAGATTTCTCCGGTGTTCTCGTCACAAATAAATTTAACAGCACAAATCTCTTTTACTTCTGAAAATCCCTCTCCCAAACATCCTGTTACAAATACTCCGCCAACCTTCCTGTTCTCTTTCAGATAGGCATAAGCCCGGTCAATTACCGTTGGGTGTGCACTGTTAAATCTCTTATCGACAGAAGAACATATGACAAAGATATCCGGTTGGGATACTTGGATCATCTCCTGCGGCATCCCGTCCGCCTGCCCATGGTGTGTCACTTTTAAAATCTGACTTCCCAGCCTGTTTCCGTAGGTTCTATAGATTTCATCCCAGCCGTCCACCTTGTCTCCGGTAAGAAGCACCGCCGTTTTTCCGGCTTGTATCCAAAGAGACAAACTGGTTTGATTGCCTTTTGCATCAATTTCATAATACAAAGCCTCTGCTTTTTTTAGATCTGATCCGGAACGAAGCTCTTCAAATGCTTCAAGGGTCTCTTTTTGGTGCTCAGGGCTTGGGGATAATAGTTCAACCGTCAGCCCTTGATCCGGAGATACCCTTCCGTCTCCCCTTCCTCTTTGAAAAATCGGTATCTTCCTGGTCTCACATTCTTCCAAAAGTTCCTTGTAGCTTTCCAGAGCATTTTTAAATAATACTCCGCTCAGATTTCCTTCTCTGACGCTTTGAAACCATTCAATCATATCCAGGCAAGGCAGTATTGGCTTTACATTGATCCAGACCGCAGAAACCGGAAAATTTCTCAAAACCTCCGGTATTCCGCCAATATGGTCATCGTGTATATGTGTGACGACAACCAGATCAACTTTTGAGATTCCTGTTTTTTTTAAATAATCCCGGATACGGATGCAGCCGGGATTATCATATTCTTCTTTTCTGTTTGTTCCGCCGTCTATCAGCATGACAAAATTATCTTTTGTGATCAGGGTGGCCTCTCCATAGCCGACATTTACAAAATGCACCTGCATGATCTTCTCCTTAAACCTTTTGCTTGTCGAAGGATTTTTTTATGTATGCGCCTGCCAGAATCAAAACAATGACTGTCATAATCAAAGCTGCTGCCGATCCGTATCCGACCTTCAATCCCTTTACACCGTGCTGAAATATATACTGGGTAATGGTTGCCGTTGAATTAGCCGGGCCGCCTTTTGTTAAAATATTTACTTTATCAAACAATCGGAAGGTGTCAATAGTTCGAAGCAGAACTACCATGATCACTCCGTTTGCAATATTCGGAAGAGTAACATAAATAAATTGCTGCCAGATACCGGCACCGTCAATTTTTGCCGCCTCATACTGTCCCTGGGGAACCGATTGCAGCGAAGCATAGATCAATAAAAATGCGAAGGGAGCATATTGCCATATATCTATCACAAGAATGGCGTAAAATGCCGTATTTACATCCATGAGCCAGTTCACTGGCCCGATGCCGATACCGCCAATTAGTTTATTGATAATACCGTAATTGTTAGAAAACATGATCTGCCATATTAAAGCAACCGTAACCGGAGGCAAAAGAGTCGGCAGCAAGGATACTGTTCTCAGTGTCTTGCGTCCCCTTTGCAGACTGTTTACCAGTAAAGCAATGGCCAATCCCAGGAGTGTTTCAAAAAACACTGCAAGAATAGTAAATTTCACTGTGTTATAAACTGCCTGCTGGAAGTATACATCCTTAAAAATATTGGTATAGTTCTCAAAACCAATGATTCCGGGTTCCTGTCGGGATAAGTAATAATAGTCCGTAAAACTATAAAATATATTAAATATCAGTGGAAATATGCTAAGTGCGATTAGTATTAGCATTGTCGGTGTAGTCATTATGTAGGCAAAGCCGCTTTTCCTTTTTTTCATATTTTACCACCCTGCTGTCATCTGATTTGATAGAAGGGACCGGAGCCGATATCTTTATAGAGGAGGGAAATCTTCTCCGGGCCCTTTATTTCATTATTTCATGATCGCTTCAATAGCTGCTTTTGCATCTGCCAAAGCCTGATCGATTGATTTGGTTCCGGAAATTGCACTGGACAATTCTGCTCCATAGGCAGTTTCAATGTCAGTCCAAAGAGGTGTTCTCGGACGAACCACAGAATTTTCGGTACCGACTAAGATAGTTTCAAAGTAAGGATATTTAGCTGTCAATTCGCTGTCCGTAAATACGCTGGTTCGTGTTGGAACTCCGCCGAATTCAGCTGCTTTTTTCTGTACATCGGCGCTGGTCACATATTCCAGGAACTTCATGGCAAGCTCACTGTTTGCGGAATTTGCAGTCACACCCATCATCCAGTTTCCGATCATACCCGTTGGGTAAGCGTTGCTGGAGCTCGTTGCCTTGGATGGAATGGAAGCATATTCAGCAGTTGCACTCTCACCGGAGATGTACCAGGACGGCCATCCCAGGCTCATAGCTGCCTTTCCGTCGGAAACCGCTGCAACGATGTCATTTTTCTCATAGTTAGCACCGTTTGCCAGCAAATCCATGTAAAGCTTTAAAGCTTCCTTGGCTTCTTTGGAGTCAATGGTTACATTCCAGTTTTCATCAAAAACATCTCCGCCAAAGGCCCAAAGAACCGGTAAATAATCGGATACGATGGGATTTCCCTGCTGACCGCGGATCACGTATCCAACCTTGCCGTCTTTCCCGTTAACAGCTTTGGATATTTTCAGAATATCCTCCCAGCTTTCAGGAACAGAAAAGCCCTTGTCGTCCAATACCTGCTTGTTGTAGAACAAAAGCTGAACATTTCCTGCGAAAGGCAAGGCATAAAGGTCACCCTCTGCATAAGGATGCTTTCCGATATCCAGAGAAGCCTTTACAAAGTCAGAATCTTCTTTGTATCCCATCTCCGTGAGGTTTGCAAAGATTCCCGCTTCACAGAGCTCCGGCATCCATGGATCATCTGCCATTGCCAGGTCATAAGCGCCGGTTTTATTTTGGGAATCAAGTGAAATTTTCTGCTTCAGATCTGTTGCTTCCAGGCCCAGAACTTCAATCGTGCAGTTATTTTCTGCTTCAAAATCCCCTTTTACAGCCTCAAGAACATCCACATGTGAACCACCGCGAGCAGCCACAACTAATTTTACAGGCTCTCCGCTTGTGTCGGCCTCCTTCTCCCCTCCGCCGCATGCTGCCAGCATGGTTACAAGAAGACAAAGGACCAGTAAAATCGATAGTTTGCGTTTCATTTTTTAACTCCTCCTTTTGTTAGCTCGCCCAATTTTATGCACCTAACCACATTTGAAGAGCAAATGTCAGATAGGTACCATACGGGAATTCTACGGCTTCAGCCGGATTGGAATTCTTCCGTTCACAAATTGGCAGCGAACTTATGCAAGGAAATCCCAAATCGTTACCTTGTTCCTAATTTTATCCGATTTGCAGATTTCCGCTGCGAACATCTTTGATAACCTTATTCTTTAACGGCGCCGCTTGATAAGCCTTGAATCAGGAAATTCTGCGCAAATATGACAAAGACCGCAATTGGGATCAGCGATACTATGCCCCCGGCGGCAATACTTCCCCACTGCGCCAGCTCCTGTTCACTGTTTAAGGTGGCAAGGCTGAGCGGGATCGTAAAGTTTCCGGGACTCTGCACGAAAATAACGCCGTATAAATACTCATTCCATGAAGTCATAAAGGATAAAATAGCCACTGCCGTAATGCCCGGCAATACCAGCGGAAGTACGATGCGCCAAAACAGCTGATACTCCGTTGCACCGTCAATCTCGGCACTTTCTTCGATTTCTTCAGGCAAACCTGCAAAAAAGCTGATCATAAACCAGATGATGAATGGGATATTGATCAGGATATGGGAAAGGATCAGCGGAACTTTGCTGTTTAAAATTCCAAAGCTGTTCATCATTATGTAAAGCGGAAGCGCAAAGGCAATAGGCGGAATAATACGTACCAGCAAAACCCAGAACAGCATCGATCCTTTGAGTTTATACCGGAACCTGGCTCTGGCAAGAATGTAGGCACAGGCCAAACCGAAAAACAAAGAGAAAATCAGGGAGATCACCGTAACCTGCAGGCTGTTTATAATGGCTACGGAGAAATTGTTTTTCTCAAATAAACTGATAAAATGATCCAATGTAAAGGACTTTGGAATCAGAGATAAGGAAGAAATTAATTCCTTATCCACTCTGATGGACAACGATAACATCCAATAAACCGGAAATAATGTCCAGCCAAGCAAAACAATAATGCATACAGCCTTTATGATGATGTTTCGTTTATTCTGCCTCATAACGCGCCTCCTGTATCTTCCGTTTCAAACTATGTACTCCGGGTAAAAATCTCTGATATATTCATCAACGTCGTTTCTGTCTCCCTTAAATGGTCCTATTTGCTCCATCTTGAGGGAGACCAGCGCCACGGCGAACAATAGCGCTTCCGAAATGTTTTTTGTCAATCGTTCCGTAATGTAACCGCTGAAACAGGTATCCCCCCGACCCGTTCGCCCCGATAAATTTCTTGCTCTGATAGGGCAGACATTCGTATCTCTGCCATCGTAGATCAAAACCTCAGTGTTATGTGTAATCATGATTTCTTTGGCTCCCCAGCTGTGGAGAATTTTAGCTGCTTCTGTCCTGTCTGCCTTGCCGGTCAGGATCTCTGCCTCAGCAGCATCTGTTTTCAGGAAGTCAATGTATTTCAGGTGGGTTTTTTTATCGGGCCAATCGTAAAATACCATACCTCCGTCAGGTTCCGCATGACGCAGCAGACATTGTACGTCGACTGCGACCTTTTTATCCCGTTCACTTAGCTGCCTGATCATCTCACTGGAAAAGTCTCCGTAAATCAAACCGGCCAGATGATAGATCCGGGTATCAAGGTCAGGAATTTCTTCTAAGGTAAAGGAATCGCAAATGCTGATTGCTCTGCATTCTCGGGTTTCCTTGTCCGCAGTAAAATATTTATTTCGAATGGAAGTAGTTTTTTCCGATTCCTTCCAGTATATATCGGCCCCGGAGGATTCAAAAGTTATTTGTAAATCAGCATCTTCGGGATTCAGTTTTGTAAACAATGCGGTGGAATGCCCGGTTCTGGCTGCCGCAAACCCCGACTGTACAATGGCTCCGCCTACTTCACTGTATTCCCGGCCTTCAAAATCAATATTATGATCGAGAGAAACAGGGCCTATGACTAGTGTGTCGTATTGCTTTTTGCTCATAAAATTACTCCTATTTTTTCAACCAACTTGTATAGACAACTTCATTATAGTCGATCCGATTTCCGTTGTAAACTATTTTCTGAAATTAATTTTTCCAGAAGGTTTCGTGATATGAAATGGTGAGCGATTTTAACGTGGAAAAAATACTTGTAAATGCAGAGTTGTCATTGCAAAGGAAAAGGGAGATGATTCGTGACTGCATTTGATTAAGGATATCGAAAATTTGCCTAATGGGGAAATACAAATTAATAGATATAATGAAATTGATTGCAAGTGCTGCTATAATATATACAATTTCACTTTATAAGCTTAAAAATTAAGAAAATCTTCAGAAAGAAGTGTAACAGGCAATGAAAAAATTAAATAAACGAAAAATTATAACAGGAGTTGTTGTACTAGCAGTGATCATCCTACTGGTTTTCATTCCAAAACCGGTCTATGTTGAATTTAGTGAGCCAAAGCAACCAAATGAATTGATTGAGATGTTTCAAAATATATCGATCACGAACATTAAAGTTCATGCGGTAGGTGTTAATTATTCAGGGGGAGGTATTGTCGAAAATTTAGATGATATTGAACCATTACTAAAGGATATGGAATCAGATAACGGTGAGCTTGTTGGAATAACAAATATAGAGTTCAGTACATCCGGAACCGATTTGATTTATTTAATGACTCATAAAAAGGATCATGATATCGCCGCTATTTACGTTTTCAATGTTATATTAGGCAGGATTGAAGATCAGATAGAAAGATTGGTTTTTAGATAGAGGCTCAACTTTTCACAGGAAGAAGACTTTTTAACCCTGATCCGGGTGAAAAAGACAAATTACTTCAAAATAAATATTCCAGCAATTTTCCAGCCCTGTGTCACTACCGTAGCCACAGGGCTTCTCTTATGTTATAGTATTAGAAAAGCCGCTATAAATTAGAGAGAATGGTGATCTATGATAAAAGATAAGTTCCGTTTAGTATTGCAAGAGATTCAATGCTGGAAAGTGAAAAACAGAAGAATTTTTCGCATTCTGATTTCAGTTTTATTAATCCTCCCTTTGTTATTCGGATGGATGACACCTCCACCAAAAGGAACCTCCTATATAAGCTCTCCTTCGTCTGTATCCGATATCAGGCTCCTGTATGATCTAACCTATACAAAAAACGATGCATTGATTCATGATCAGAATATCCTGAATGAGCAGTTAAAAATGATAGATGAAGCAAAGGAGTTTATCGTTGCAGATTTATTCTTATATAATGATTATTACAATACAGAAAAATATGAATTTCCACATACAACTCAAAAACTTACAAATGCTATTATAGAAAAGAAGAAAAAAAGTAAAGATATAAAAGTGTATGTCATTACCGACGAAATCAACAATAGCTATAGTTCAAAGATGAATCGGCAGTTTCAGCAAATGGAAGACAATGGGATTGAAGTTATTATCACCGATCTGAGCAAGGTCAGAGACTCAAATCCAATCTATTCCGGTTATTACAGGACCTATATAGCACCCTTTGGGTTAAATGGATCCGGTTGGATCCAAAATCCCTTCGGTGACAACGGGCCTGATGTGACAATTCGCAATTACCTGAGACTGCTTAATTTCAAAGCGAACCACAGAAAGGTATTGATCACGGATCAGTCTGCCATGGTCAGCTCTGCTAATCCACACGACGGAAGCGCCTATCATTCTAATATTGCGTTTCAATTTTCCGGCGAAGCTGTAAAAAGCCTGCTGGAAGCAGAAAAGGCAGTGGCCTTATTCTCCGGCACCGAAATCAAAGATATAGAATATAATCTTCAAAGCCGGGAAGCCCTTTCGGAGACTCAAGTACTTATTCTGACAGAAAACAAAATAAGGGATGAAATATTAGAAAATATCGAAAGCGCCGGTCAAGGAAATAGCATTTACATAGGAATGTTTTATTTGTCTCATCGGGAAGTCATCAAGCAGCTCATAGAGGCATCAAAAAGGGGAGCATCTGTTAAAATCATTCTGGATCCCAATAAGGATGCCTTTGGATACGAAAAGTCAGGAATACCAAACAGGCAGGCTGCAGCTGAGCTTCTTAAGAAATCAGGCAATCGCATACAAATACGTTGGTATCACACCCACGGCGAACAATATCACGCCAAGATATTTGCCGTTTATAAAGATGAAGAAGCTGTCTTAATCGGGGGCTCTGCGAATTATACCCGCAGAAATTTAGACAACTACAATCTTGAAGCGGATCTGATGGTGACCGTGAAGAGAGAGGATCCTTTAGCAGAAGATTTTGAAGCTTATTTTCATAGAATATGGTTCAACCAGGATGGGACATATACCGCAGATTACACTGAATATATGGATGACAGCATATTCAGGATAATGATTTACCGATTCCAGGAATGGACCGGATTATCAACCTTCTGATTGCCAGCCCCTATTTCATTAAAATACATTCGAAATGAGATAAAGAAATAAGATAAAGTGAGGTAAAGGAATATGAAAGACATCAGTGTCTTCGATATTATCGGCCCCAACATGATTGGCCCTTCCAGTTCCCACACTGCCGGAGCTCTTCGGATTGCCCTTCTTGCAGGCAAAATGGTAAAGGGCGGGATTGTCAACGTAAAATTTATTCTTTACGGTTCCTTTGCCGAAACCTACAAGGGCCATGGCACAGACAGAGCGCTGCTGGCCGGAATTATGGGCTTCAATACCGAAGATTACAGGATAAAGAACTCCTTCTCCATCGCCGAGGACAGAAACCTTATCTATTCTTTTGAGGTGAATAAAACCAACAAGGACGTCCATCCCAATACCGTCGATATTGTCATTACAAATGATTCGGGTAAAACAACCACTGTCAGAGGAGAATCCATCGGCGGCGGTAATATTTTGATTAAAAAAGTAAACGGTGTCGAAATCAGCCTTTCCGGTGACTATAACACCATTGTGGTAAAACAGCAGGATACTCCCGGCGTAGCAGCCCATATTACTAAAATTTTAAGCGACCATCATATCAACATTGCCTTCATGAGTATTTATCGGGAGGCGAAAGGCGAATTTGCCTATACCATCATCGAGGTGGATGAAAAAGTCTCCCAGGACGTTGTTGCCGAGCTTGAGAGTAACAGTCATATAGAAAGCGCTATGCTGATAGAGGTATAGGGGGAGGATGTGAAATGAACTTTATTAACGCCGAAGAGCTTTTACAGTTATGCAAAGAGAACAGCCTAACCATTTCTCAGGCCATGCTCAAAAGAGAGACAAAAATAAGCGGGGCCTCCCGGGAAGAAATGATAAATAGAATGACCCATGCCTATCACATTATGAAAGAGGCCGTACAACAGTCGCTGACTCAGGAAATCCGGTCAATAGGAGGGCTCATCGGCGGAGAAGCGGTAAAAATCAACCAAAGAAGGCTTCACGGCAAGCCGGTCTGCGGGGATATTATATCAAAGGCAATTGCTTATGCCATGGGTGTTCTGGAAGTAAATGCTTCCATGGGACTGATTGTAGCTGCTCCCACAGCAGGCTCCTCCGGGGTCATCCCCGGCGTGTTCTTGGCAATACAGGAATCTTTTCATTTTTCAGAGGAAGAAATGGTAGACGCACTTTTTAACGCAGGAGCTGTGGGCTATCTGATTACCCGAAACGCTACCGTTGCCGGAGCTGAGGGGGGATGCCAGGCAGAGGTAGGTACCGCAAGCGCTATGGCAGCTTCTGCGGTCACGCAGTTAATGGGCGGTGATCCCGTGCAATGTCTCGGTGCAGCTTCCACTGCCATAACCAATATTCTCGGATTGGTGTGTGATCCCATTGGGGGGCTGGTGGAAGCCCCCTGCCAGAAGCGTAATGCCATGGGTGCCTCCAATGCTCTGATCAGTGCCGAAATTTCCCTGTGCGGTATTGCCGGGATCATTCCCTTTGACGAGGTTGTGGATACCATGTACAAAGTGGGAAGAAGCCTCCCCCGAGAATTGAAAGAAACTGCGCTTGGCGGTATCGCAGCCACTCCTACCGCTTGCAGCATGTGCCGCGGGTAAGTAAAAAAATGACTACCATTTTCAGGCATTTTATTGTAATATTATTTATATTGCAATGTGGGGAGGTTCTGTTATGAAAAAGATGTCGTTAGCCATGCAAGCAAAAGAACAATTTCTTGAAATGTATGAAAAAGGTGAATTTGTTCCCGGTCAGAGAATTCCATCCGAATCGGAAATGTCGAAGCTTTTTGGCATAAGCAGGGAAACCTGGAGGAGCTCTCTGGAGCTTTTACGCAGAGAAGGAATCCTCTACTCTAAACACGGAGCAGGAACCTACCTTTTGGATGATACTCACAAAATTGAAAACGATCTTTCAGAGCTGAGGAGCCTTTCGGAAATGATAAGAAATGCAGGTATTGAAGAAGGTGCTCCCAAGCTTACCATAACCAGCGAATACCCCTCGGCTGAAGTCGCTCAGCTGCTGCGTCTTACCAAAGAAGAATCCGTTTGTGTGATAAAGCGAATCCGATATTCGGAAGCCGGAGCCATCTGCTCCAGCATCAACTATATTCCCGGAACCCTGGCAGACGAATTGGATTTCAAATCGCCCCCATCTTCAATATTTAATTATTTTGAAAAAAGAAAAGGCATTTTAGTTGCAAGATCCACAACACGTATTGTGATTCCAAGTAAAGACGATCCCCTCATCTCGGAGCTTCGCAAGATGAGAGATGTTGCCATACTAGGGCTGAAACAGCTCCATTTCGATTCAAGAGGAAATCCTGCCATGTATTCCATAGACTATCTTCGCTGTGACCTCTTTGACTTCTCCATAACAAGAATCCGACAGCGATAAGCAATAAAAAAATGGTGCCCGGGTTGCTTTCCAAAAGAAAGCCGATTCCGCAGGCACCATTCTTGTATTTTATATGTTTGGAGAGTTCTAACGCTTTTCTAGATTTCTAACGCTTTTCTGTTTTCGGCAAATCTAATTGCTGATTACCTTCTCCGTTTCCTTGTCAAAGATATGAAGTTTATTGGTATTGAAGGCCAGCCAGAGTTCAGCATCCGCTTTGCAGTTATCGATAACCGGAGTCCGCACCGTCAGCTTACTCCCTGCCAAATCGCTGTATAAGTACATTTCAGATCCCATCAGTTCGACCACATCTATGTTTACTTTCACAGAACTGATTTCATCGTTGATTGCGATATCCTCAGGCCGGATTCCCAGCACCACTTCTTTTCCCTCATAAGGAGCCAGGTTCGCCCACTTACTCTCAGGCAAAGGCATTCTGTAACCTGCGAAAGTTACAGCATAACCGGAATCCATCTTCTCTATCACCGCATTGATAAAGTTCATCTGAGGTGATCCGATAAATCCGGCAACAAAGAGATTGCATGGTTTATTGTAGAGATTCTGCGGGGTGTCCACCTGCTGTATAAATCCGTCTTTCATGACGACAATACGGTCTCCCATGGTCATAGCCTCTGTCTGGTCATGGGTTACATAGACAAAAGTAGTTCCCAGCCTTTTGTGCAGTTTTGCAATTTCGGTACGCATTTGGGTACGCAGTTTGGCATCAAGATTGGAAAGAGGTTCATCCAGCAAAAATACCGCCGGATTTCTTACCATTGCCCGTCCTAAGGCTACACGCTGCCTTTGTCCTCCGGATAAAGCTTTTGGTTTACGATTCAAAAGATGTTCGATATCCAGAATTTTAGCTGCTTCCTCAACTTTTTGCTTGATCTCCTCCTTGGGCATTTTTCTCAATGTAAGACCGAATGCCATATTCTTGAATACGGTCATATGCGGATAAAGGGCATAGTTTTGAAACACCATGGCAATGTCTCTGTCCTTCGGCGCCACATCGTTAACCAATTGATCTCCTATATACAGCTCGCCCGAAGAAATATCCTCCAGGCCCGCGATCATTCGAAGGGTTGTGGATTTTCCGCAGCCGGAAGGCCCAACTAAAATGATAAATTCCTTATCTTCTATTTCCAGGTTAAAATCCTGTACCGCAACTACATCTCCCGGATAAACTTTTTTTATATTTTTCAATGAAATATTAGCCATCTTTCATCCTCCCTGTCTTTGTTGTGCTCAGTCTAACACAGCAATGCAAAGAGGCACAAGGGTAATAAATTGATAATTAAGGGTAAAATATTGATATTGTATGGAATATCGAATATAATCTAGATAATCATCAGGGAAAAGGAGAAAAAAAGCTTGGAGAATCAAAGGGCCAGCCAATCGGAAAATCAACTGCCGGATCAAAGGGCCAGCCAATCGGAAAATCAACTGCCGGATCAAAGAATATTTCTATCCTGCCGGGAAGGGCAGGGTTATCCGTCTCTGGTAAAGGATGCCATCTCCTTGATCGAATGCAACTATGCTTTTTTATACGGCATAGATGATTTGGCTGCCCAGCTGGAAGTGACAAAACCGCACCTCATCCGGACATTTACTGCCTCCGCAGGAATCTCTCCCGGTAAATACCTGACTCGAATCCGCATCTATCACGCACAGCTTCTGTTAAGTTCCGGTTCCGATACGCCGATGGAAATGGTAGCGGGAGCCTGCGGCTACTCATGCGCCAACTATTTTTCCAAGGTATTTAAAAAGCATACCGGTCTTACTCCGACAGAATACGCGCTCTCTGTAAACGACACCGCGTTTCCATCTCGTAACGATATGCTTCTGCAAAGGCTATATCTCTGATAAAATTTTTTGGATGATATTCTTTACCTGTAAAACAATCTCGGAAAATTTCTCTTTCATTTGCTCTGACAATCCGATACCGTAATCAATAACACAGGCTTCAACGCCAATCAGGATCCCGTCAGAAGAATAAGCATCCTTATGCAGTTTTTTCCCTTTGACAATCGCTTGTATCAGATCATCTTCATGAAGAGACAAAGACAAATCCCCTCTATCGAATAATTCGGCAATGGGTACCACCGACACCGAACAGGGTTCCCGCCCCAGACAGGAGGAATCCAGGATCACCAGAAATTCATCCCCCTTGATCTGCTCCAAGCAATAATTAACATCTGTTTCCCCTGCCACATATCTGCAATTTTCTTGCTTATTCTCAGATTCCAGGATTTCGGTAAGATAGATGCCGATACCGTCATCCATCATCAACCGATTTCCGATACCCAATACCAGCATATCCATCATGGGGATACCAGTATGAATTTGGATTTGCTATCTTTGTAAAACACATGAGTTGCGCAGGAAACGCAAGGGTCAAAGGAGCGTATGATCCTTCCCAGTTCCACAGGGTTTTGTTCATCCTCAATATAAGTATCCATCAATGCCTGTTCAGCGGTTCCCCGGAGTCCTTCATTGCTTCTTGATGATAGATTCCATACGGATGGGGTTATCACCTGATAAAAGGAGATTACCTTCCCGTCTATTTTAATCCAATGACCCAGAGAACCACGGGTGGTATCCGTAAGGCCGGCTCCTACGGCAGTCTCCGGAATTTGATACTGGGACTGAGTAAATGCACCCGGTATAAAATGATCCAGGAGCGTATCCATGATTTCGCCGATCTTTCTTGCTTCCAATACTCTTGCAATGGTTCGGTCCATGGTAGAGATACCGTTCTGATATTCGCCGCTGAGCCATTGCCTTGCCAGAGGCCCCACCTCATAGGAACGGTTCTCATACTTTGATGATTTAATCCAGGAATAAGCCCCTTGTTTATTCCGGTCATTTACCGGTACTGTTTCTAAAGGGGTATAGGCATCCACCTGATCTGTATACCAGGAATAATCGATTTCCTCGGAGATACGGTCCTTATGCAAAGCGGTAATCTGCCCGTCCCGATACGTTGAAGGATCTACATACAAGGTCCCCAGCTCCTGATAATTGTTAAAGCAGCCATACGTCATTAAGTTTCCGTATCCCTTACCGATATGATAATAGTCGTTATAATATTGAGCGATAATGGCTACATCAGGAATCATTTTCTCTTCTATAAAACGCCTGATACCAAGCAAGATCGACTTCAGGCTTGTAATATTATCCGCATTGGCTTGGAAGGTGATACCGCCTACAAAGATTCCGTGGTTGTGAGGGGCCTTGCCGCCGAAGGTCGCCAGCATTTGATGTGCATTCCGGCTGAATTCCAAAGATTCAAAGTAGTGGGCTACAAGCAGATCATTTTTCTCCTTGGGCAGCCTGAAATCCGTATGAGCTGTTTGGAATAGAGGATATTCATCCGGCAGCTTCACATAGTCCGGTAACGTATATTGATAAAAATGCCGAAGGTGATTTTGAAGAAATTCACAACCGTGCATAAAGTCCCTTAGATATCTTCCCTGTTCGCTGGGGACAACACCAAGTGCAGACTCAAGCGCCAGCGTGGAAGCCAAACCGTGGGCAGTTGAACAAATACCGCATATCCTTTCCGTAAAATAAATAGCATCCAGAGGATCTCTTCCATTCAGCATTTTTTCAAAGCCCCGGAACATAAGACCTACTGTTTCTGCATTCGTTACTTTATGATCGTCTACCGTCACATCAATTTCCAGGAAGCCGCTGATTCTGGTAATCGGGTTTAGCTTAATGATCTCACTCATATTGTTTCTCCTTGTGTTTCTGCCGGATATGTTACAAAGGGCTCCATTACATCCGGAAACCCGAACTGCGCACACCCGATGCAAGGCGTATTGGCTTGAACCGGCCAGTTTTCCCTGATATTCCATTTTCTGATCGGACAGTCGATATAGGTAATCGGACCTTTGCAGCCAAGCCGAAACATACAGGTGTCCTCGCCCAGTGTGGTAGCGAAGATTCCCTGATCGAAATAAGACCGTCTTTCACAGCGCTGATGGATAGTGGTGCTGTAAAAAAGTGTCGGTCTGTTTTCAGCGTCTAAGACCACCTCTCCGTACATAAGGATCTCAGCCAGAGTACCTAAAAACCAGTCAGGGTGGCAGGGACAGCCAGGCAGCTGAATCACTTTCCGTTCCAATACATTCTGTACGCCCACGCACTCCGATGGATTTGGTCTTGCCGCAGAAACCCCTCCATGTGAGGCGCAAGCCCCTACTGCCAGAACATGTGTCGCCCTTTCTCCCAGCAGCCTAATGGCTTCAAGACCCGTAACATCTCTCCCCTGCCACTTTCCAATGATCTGATAGATACCATTGTCTTTCAAAGAGACTGCTCCTTCCACGGCCAGAATAAACTCCTGGTCCAGCATAGAAAACAGCTGGTCCATGGCGAATTCTCCTTCTGAGGCTAACAGGCTATGTTCATAAACCAGGTTTACCATTTCATTGATCATATATTGAAAGTCCGGATCTGCACCGTCAAGCAGGGAAATGATATTTCCGGAGCATCCATTGAGTTCCAGCCATACGAGATTCTTTTTCTCAATAGAAGCCATTCCTACACCACCAATCTGCCTACAACTGTTAATTTTTGGATGATGGCGTCCCAAAAATGGCAGGAGCGGTACAGATCGGTAAGGTCCTTTCCTGCTGTCATTCCAAAATGTTTCCCATCCGCCCAGGTAGGCTCATCTGTTACATCATAAACAACTCCGTTTATCGCAACGTACGCTTTTCTGCCTTCCATGCCGTCATATTCCGCCAATTCCTCTAATGTAAATTCCATCATTTGATTCCGTTCAATCAGAAATGCCAATTTTTGTTCCAAAAGTGTACTCTGCATTACCGTCCCCCCCTCATCTCTTATTAATCTTATTAAAATAGAAAGAAGAATATTCGCTAATTCTCCTTACTTGCCATTCCGTAAGCAAAATAGGGCTTATGGATGCTCTATTATTTAAGCAAAAAATATGATATGATAAGAAATAATCACAGTTTTACAGGAAAAGCAATCATTACAGTTTTATAGGATAAGCAATCATCGCAGTTTTATTGGAAGGAGTGATAGAAATGAGGCCATTAACAGGTTCCAGAAAGGTTCTGTTCTTTGTCACCGTCATTGCCATAACGCTGATGCTTTCATTTTTTTCCTTTTCCGTTTACCGCAATATCCATAGTATGATTGTAGAGGAAAAGGGGAATACGGCAATGGATCTCTCCATTTCAGTTGCAAAATTGGTGGAGCAGGATCTAGATTCCTTTAAACAGCTGGTTTATACCGATTTCAATAAAACCGATCGCTATGATGAAGAATACTTCTATGAAATGCAGAAAATATTTCAGGATATCAAAACCAGAACCGAAGTGAAATTCCTCTATTGCGCCAAACGCATTTCCGATCATGAAATCATGTATATATTTGACGGGGAAGATCCGGAAAGCGAATTATATTCCCCTTTTGGTTCAATAGATAATCTGGATCAAGTAGAGTTAAAAGTATATGAAAGTAAAGAATCAAGTTATACTCCCATTGTAAGCGACGAGGTCTGGGGAGAACTGGTTACCGGCATTACGCCGGTTATTGATCCGGAAACGGACCAAATCATTGCTTTCATAGGGACGGATGTTTCCGCTGCGGAAGTGCGGTCAACACTTGCGAATATCAGAAATTTTATTCTTTTAAGTTCCTTGGTCTTATTGTTGATTACAAGCTTTATCATCTACCAGCTTATAGGCATGTCCTCCGTCTTTTCTGAAATGGATTATCTGACAGGACTGCACAACAAAGGATACCACGATCATCACCTGAAACAGCTGATAAAAAAATCAGCTCAGTCCAAGAAATCCTTTGTTCTGTTAATGATTGATTTTGATGATTTCAAAGCCATTAATGACGAGTACGGCCACCCCTTCGGAGATAAAGTTTTAAAAAGCGTGGCCGATACGATAAAAATGTATATGAGATCCATGGATATCTGCTCCCGCTATGGAGGAGATGAGTTTGTGATACTTTTGCCCGGTACTACGATACATTATGCAAAGCTGGCCTGCCAGTGGCTTTTTAAAGAAATCTCTTCCCTTCGCCTGGTGGCAGATAACAAAATGGAAGTGAACGTATCCATCAGTATTGGAATTGCCGAATGGCAGCCCTGCATGACTGCAGACCAGGTTATGAGAAACGCGGACAGGGCCTTGTATCACGCGAAAAAATCAGGGAAAGGCAAGATGGCGGTCTACCAGGAGGCCCTTTTCTCCAACAGTTCTTCTCCTGTCAGCTGACATTTGCACATCTTGATGGTATCCCCGGTAACGGTTTCCAGGCTGCAAGAGCCGCATAATCCTTCACCGCAGCAAATTCTGAAATTATTGCTCATTGCCAGATCTGCATGAGGCAGAATTTCTTTTGCCAGTTTACCCAGGGTTTCAATGTAGTAGTCGGACGTAAGAATAATTACACTGTGATACCCTTTTTCCTTCATGAGCGCTTCGATTTCTTTTTTTCCCTCTTCTTCCGAGAAAGGCAGATATTTAATAATTCCGCTGCTCATTGCCGCCCCCTCGTAGCATTCAAAGGTATTTTCATCCAGATAATCGCTGATCAGTTCCTTGCTGATTTTTTCCGTATCAATGACCATATCTACAATTCTGCGATGGCACAGATACTGGCAGGCAAGAATTGCCGGTGCGATACCGATGCCCTTGGCCAATACCAAAACGCTATGACCCGGTACCCTTTTTCCGAGAATGGTTTGGATACCCTGCAGGCCGTTTCGATAAGGGCCTCGAATGACAAAGCTATCCTCTTCCTGCAGCAGGGCTTTTGTTTTGGCTGAAATAATTTTAACACCCAAATGCAAATACCCCTTTTCAACATCAGCCTTCATAACCGATATCGGTACTTCATAAAAGTTCAAGGCATCTTTGGTTTTCATAAATAAGTAAGAGCCCGGTCTGCTTGCTTTTATTGCAAAACCTTTGCCTACATTCAGGACAAATACCACCAGGTCATCCATGTAAGTCCTGCGTTCAACAATGGGTACCTCAAAATCCTTTCTGGGATTATTGATCTTCCCATTCAACTGCTTAAATTCATTATAAATGCAAACACCTCTCCAGCTGCAATCACAGTAATCTTTCCCTTGCAGCCGGCTGCAGGTCAAACAATCACCTGTCAAAGCCAGATAGCACGGGCAGTTCTCCGACCCTGCGTCAATACAATTCATAACCATTTTTCAAGCTCCCTCCGACTAAAACTACTATCAAGTTATTGACAGACAAACTCTTTTGTGACAGTTTCAAACGAATAAATCGGAGAGCAAAGAAAAACTCACTGCTGAAAGCTGCAGTGAGTTTAGCGTAGACTGAACGTATGATTTTGGATAGGCATTAATTCAGATTTTCTTCTAATTCCTGAATGGTACGTTCCAGCGCAACGCCGCTGCTCGTATGGCATCGGAAGATGGGAATGTCTTTTCGTTTGGCCTCATTTGTGGCAACACTGACCATTTTATGAGAAACAGTATTGGTAAATATAATCATAGCATCGGGATTCCCGATTTTCTTTTCAAAGTTTTTGGGAAACTGCGTAAACACCTTCACCTTATGTCCGCATTTGTCACAGATATCTCTATAGTGACAGTGCATTCTGTCATGGCCTCCGATTAATAATATACTCATATTTCATCACCTTTTTATGTCACAGTCCCTAATAAGCTGCAAGACCCCTTCCCAGATTTCTGCACGCTTCAAGCCCATCAGAATCAGGAGTCTCATTTATGATCAACCCTTCTGCATAAAGCATAGCTCCTGTTTTTGCCGTTCTTTCGTACCAGTCTCTCATCCATTCACCATCTCCCCAGCCGTAAGAACCAAAGAGGGCGATTTTTTTTCCTTTTAATTTCTGTTCGATGGCTTCAAAGAAAGGTTCAAATTCGCTTTCTTCAAGGACTTCGGCTCCCATCGACGGGCAACCCAAAGCCAGCTTGGAATACTCCTCAATCTTTCCGGGATCAAATTTATCTACTGAAAATAATTCTGCTGCCTGATCACCCCCTGCTTTCAGGCCTTCATAAACCGCTTCTGCCATAGCCTGTGTATTTCCTGTACCGCTCCAATATATTACTGCTGCCTTTCCCATTTTCTATTCTCCCTTTCCCCGGGTTTTCCCCAGTATGTTCCATGTAAAATCTGTTCAATTGAAACACCGTTTTCTATTCTGCTGCTAAGTTGATTTCTGCATTGTGTAAACTGCTCAAAGAGTTCTCTGGCTTGTTCCACATTGGAATACACCTTCCAATACCCGTTTAATTTGCATTCTCTCCCATTGTTTTTCATAAAGCCAACCACATCATCCAACGGATACCCCAGAAACAGACCAATTTCATGCGGAAAAGTACTTCTATCACTCATTCGTTCCTTTAATTTCATTACTTTTTCTTCAAGCGTGACGCATTGGCTGTAACCCTGAGCTCTTAAAAATTCATCAACCTCTTTTTGATTCAATTGGCCGGCCAAAGCTTCTTTACGATAAACAAGAATTAAAACTTTTTGGCGGCATTGTTTTAAGGTAGTCATTTGAATGCCCCATTGACCGAACAGCTTCTTATAATAAAGAATATACGGCTTTTCAAGTTCATAAGCATTTTTGCATAAGGCAAACATGTTCGCCGACTTCATTCCGTCAAGAGTTGGCGCACAATGATATACAAGCTTTCTTTCAAATTCCAATTCGTTTATCATGAAGATCCTTTCCTCGGTTAGCCTACGCTAACCAATTTGTCAAAATAATTGAGAACAATATGTTCTCAATTGTTTTGCAGATAAATGCTTAGATTTCTCTTATAGTTAGCATACGCTAACTTCTTTTTTTTCTTATCATAGCATCGGATACGGTTTCTGTCAACTGATTTTTATTTGTTTTTTACTTTCGATCGATATCTTCTAAATAAAATAATGGCGCAGAGTAGATGTATTCATTATTTACATATATTTTTAGTTCACCGGCTTTCTGCCATCGGCATACAGGTGCTTTTATACCGGTACTCATCACATATTCAATGGAAATATTACTATTTGTCTCTTTCATTCCGGGAATTGTAATATCCTGCTTCGGACCCACATATACAAAATCCTTGCAGCCTTTTATGACTTTAACCGCTTTTAGAGGTCTTTGTCCGGGAGCAATGAGAATTTTTTCATAATTGTTATATACGTAGTCCATTAACTTGTAGGTATCATTAAACCAATCCGGAGCATTCAGTACGACACAAATGAGCTCCATTCCATTTCTTTCTGAGGAGGCGACCAAAGTCCTCCCAGCCGCTTTTGTATAACCTATTTTAATACCTGTGCCGCCTTCATATTGATAAATGACCTTATTTTTATTGTAAAAGTAGTTATACTTTCCAACACCCCGATCCGTAATCCAGGATTTTGCTCTCGCAACTGTCTTGAATTCTTCATTTTTCATAGCTTCTCTGGATATCAAAGCCATATCTCTGGCTGTCGTATAATGTTCGTCATGATGAAGGCCGTTTGGATTCATAAAATGTGTATTCACCGCTCCAATTTCTTTTGCCCTTTCATTCATCATTGCAACAAAATTATCAGTTGTACCCCCTATTGCTTCGGAAATTGCAATTGCAGCATCATTTCCCGATCTTAGCATGAGCCCGTAAACCAGATCTCTTAAGGGAATTTTTTCTCCCTTTTCCAAATAGATGGAAGAACCTTCTACGCCTGCGGCATTCTGAGATACTTTAACCTTTTTCTCCAAGTCACCGTTTTCTATCGCCAGCAATGCTGTAAGAATTTTTGTTATACTGGCGGGATACGCCTTTTCATCGGCATTTTTTTCATACAAAACTTTACCGGAATCCGCTTCTATGACGATTGCATTTTGGGCTGAAACGGCTGGCGGTTCTGGCACTTGTTTTTCTAAAGCTGGTTCGCCGTATATCGGTGTGAAAAGCCCCATTAATGCTATTAATAGTATAGAAATTATTATTCTTCTCATAAAAATATCTCCTTCCTTTATAGTTTTTGTTATAAAGAAAAGAGATATGCTGGAAATTTTATGTTTTCTAAAGATTAAGATTGCATAAGGTCGATAGAAATTTGTTGCAAATCCAAGTTGTCTTGTATTTCTTCGTCATCATGAACCACGCTGACGATATCCTCAATCTCAGGTAAATCCTTCAGGTCTTTAAAACCAAAGTTTTTCAGAAAACCTTTGGTTGTTCCAAATAAAATAGGGCGCCCGATTCCGGAGGATCTTCCTGCCTCCTCTACCAGACCTTTTTTCATCAGACCTTCAATAACTCTGTCACATTTGATTCCTCTGATTGCTTCTATTTCGCCTTTTGTTACAGGCTGCTTGTAAGCGATAATAGCCAGAACTTCCAGGGCAGATTGAGACAATTTTTTTTCTTTTACAGGCGTACAGAGCCTTTCTATGTATTCATTATTTGCTATATTCGTACAGAATTGAAAGCTTTTATCAATTTCTCTGATGAGAATACCTCTGCCTTCCAGCTCATACTCTTCTTGAAGTTCCTTGAAGCAATCATAAGCATCCTTCCAATTTATATTGAAAATTTCTGCCGCAACCTTTACATCCAGAGGCTCTCCCCATACAAAGAGCATGGATTCAAAAGCAGATTTTATTGTTTTTTTGCTTGTCATGAAATGGTGCTCCTTTCTTCTTGCGGCTGGTCTTCCTCGTTACTGCGCAGACTTAATGTAATCTCACCAAAATTTATATTCTGTTTTACCATAATGGATTTTTGCCGTATCATTTCCAGCATGGATACAAAGGTAAGCACTACCTCATAGCGGCTGGTTTGGGGCTTCAATAATTCTCGAAAGCTCAATCTTTTTTTGTCCTTCAAGCGGAAGAGATTTTTTATGTAGTCAATGGTGGATTCAATACTTATTTTTTGCCGTTCTACCCGCTCATAATTCTTTTTGATTTCTTCCAATTTTTTCTTCTTTTGAAGAAAAATATGAAACGCTTTTACAAACTGGGCCAGGTCAAGATTCAGATATTCGTCCGGTTCTTTTGTATAAGGAGCCAAATCTTCCTTCGGTTTTTCATAAATCCGCAGATTCTGCGCTTCCTGCTGTTCCAGCAGTTCCGCTGCAGCTTTGAATTTCTTATATTCCAGAATTCGTTGTACCAATTCGGTCCTGGGATCTTCATAAAGCGCCTCGGAACCCTCCGGTTTTATTTTCGGGAGCAGCATTTTGGACTTTATTTCAATTAACGCAGCCGCCAATACCATAAATTCTCCGGCTAAAATAACATCCAGAGCCTGCATTCGCTCTACGTATTCCATATATTGCTTCGTAATTTCCGATACCTGAATATCATAGATGTTCATCTCGGCATTTTCTATGAGGTATACAAGCAAATCAAATGGTCCTTCAAATATGTCAAGTTTAATCTTATATGACATGCACCGCTCCTTGTTGAAATTTTATTGGTTCCGTACAAGAGAATCCAAGTTTGTCCAATATCCCCTATATTATCATAAAGCATCTGTTCATTCAAGTTTTGCCTCGTGGTAATTGTAGTACAAGAGTCCGCAAATTGTGATAATTCCTCCCACCAATTGCCACAAGGTCGGAATTTCCCCAAAAAATATCACTGCCATGGCAGAAGCGAAAATAGCTTCCCCGTTCTCTATGGTGGAGATATATAGGGGCGTCACATGTCCTAAGCACCAGTTAAATACAGCATGTGCACCGATTTGGCAGACAATAGCCATTGCAAAAAGGTACCCATAATCCATGGAGGAATACCCGGTAAAAGGTGTTTTCGTTGCAAACATTCCAATGGTAAAAACCACCCAGGAAACGCTGAATACAAGAAAAACATATACGGTTGCATTGATATTTTTTCTCAGCCTTCTGCCGGCAAGAAAATAGAGGGCCAGAAAAATAGCGCCCAGAAAAGCCATAATATCGCCATAAATTGCATTTCCCGAAAAGCTGTAATCCCCGCCGGTAATGATTGCGGCCCCGAGAAGGGCGATCAGTACGCCGGCCACCGCTTTCAAATTGGTTTTTTCCCGAAGGACAAGTGCAGTAATGGCTAGAATGATGATAGGATGCGTAGAGCATATTACTACGGCACTGGCCACCGTGGTATTTTCTATGGATGTAAACCAGGTAAAAAAATGAGCGCTTAGAAAAAGCCCCGCTAAAATGCAGCCCATAAGCTGCCTGCGGGTAATGGAAAGAAGCTCCTTTTTATGCCAGAAAATAACCGCCAGAGTAAAGAAAGGCAGTGCATAGGTAAGTCTGTAGAACCCCACGGCGATGGATGATGCATTAATTAATCGGATAAAAATAGCGGAGGTTGAGGCCGAAAGAACACCAGCTACCACTACTTTTTTTGCATTTCGTTCAAAAATGTTCATATTGTTATTGCTCCATAACTATCATGTAAATATAATCTGATCTGTTCTCACCAAAATACAATACCATTTTTTAAGAGGTTTGTCGCAGCAATTCTCATATTGCGAATTTTCAGAAATTACCGTGTGATTCAATTATCAATTGAATCACGCTGGCAAATGAAAACGCCTAGAATAATAAGCGCTGCCGTAAGCAGCTTGACAGGCTGCAGAACCTCGCCAAGGAGCATCACAGCCAGCAAGATGGAAAAGACAGGAACCAGATTAATAAAGATAGATGTTTTCCCTGGACCAATTTCTTTAATCGCCATCTGCTGCACCAGGTATCCGATCACAGAGGGGAAAATGCTCATATAAATAACTGCACCATAGGCAGACAGCGGTACGGACAAGAGAAATGTCCACGGCTTCTCATAGAGTACGAAGGGAATCAACGCTGCGGTACATACAACAAAACTATAGAATGTCATGGCAAGAGATGGGATTTCCTTCCCTTTACTTTTGCTGAAAACGCTGTAAGCTGCCCATGCTGATACAGCACCAAGCATCCAGAGATCCCCTTTATTAAAGGAAAAATCCTTTAGCAAAGAAAGGTCGGCACCTGTAATGGTAAGAAGTACTCCTGAAAAAGAAAGCAGGATTCCGGCCAGCTGTTTTATTTTTAATTTCTGTTTCAGGAAAAGAAAAGCCATAAGCACCGTTACCATAGGGTTAGCAGCGGCAATGATGGACGAGTTGATGGCAGTTGTACTCTTTAATGCGGTAAAGAACAGTACATGGTAACCAAACATACCCACAAGTCCGGTAAAAAGATATACCGGCAGATGTCCGATTTCAA
Source organism: Sinanaerobacter chloroacetimidivorans (assembly GCF_018128545.1). Taxonomy (GTDB): domain Bacteria; phylum Bacillota; class Clostridia; order Peptostreptococcales; family Anaerovoracaceae; genus Sinanaerobacter; species Sinanaerobacter chloroacetimidivorans. The sequence goes on from NZ_JAGSND010000022.1 coordinate 53,851, forward strand.
ACTGATACGTTTCTTTCTGCCTTTTCATAACAAAATACAGGATGATCACTGCAATGAAAAATCTAAGAAAAGTCAAGGTGAAGGTAGGTATGTATGGTACACTGTATTTTCCAGCAATAAAAGCTCCGGACCAGAACATTGCAGAGCACACCATCAGGATATAGATTCGATTTGTTGTCATGTTTCCTCCGGGTCATTCCTTACATTCAGCAATGGAAGACTGATCTACTCAGCCTTCCTGGTTTCGTTTTCAAACAGTTTTGCGATGCTCTCCTCATAGGGCGGATAAAGAATTCCTTTTTCCGTTATCACCGCTGTGATATATTTGGCATCTGTCACATCGAAGGCCGGATTGTAGGTCTTGATTCCTTCCGGTGCCATGCTCTTGGCATACCACATTTTATAGATCTCTTCCCCTTCTCTCAGTTCTATGTGAATATCCTTCCCTGTCTTAGTATTGATATCAATGGTAGAAGTGGGGACAAACATATAAAAAGGAATCCCGTATTCCTTTGCCAGGATTGCCACCCCAGATGTACCGATTTTATTCGCACCATCACCATTGGCAGCCATTCTGTCGCAGCCTACAACAATGGCATCCACCCACCCGTTTTTCATCACGATGGATGCCATATTATCACAAATCAAGGTGGTGTCAATACCAACCTGGGAGAGTTCCCAGGCAGTGAGCCTTGCCCCTTGCAGTAACGGTCTGGTTTCATCAGCAAAAACTTTAAAATCATACCCCCGCTCCTGCCCAATATACAGCGGCGCCAAACAGGTGCCATATTTCGCCGTGGCGATAGTCCCTGCGTTGCAATGGGTCAAAATCCCCATTCCAGGTTTTAAAAGAGACAAGCCATATTCCCCCATAGTACGGCAGGACGCTTCGTCTTCCAATCTGATCTTCTCCGCCTCCAGGAACAGCCCCTCCCGAATCTCTGCAAATAGTTGCTCCCAGCTCTTGCATTCCGACGCTTCTTCTGTTTTCTTCAATTTCGGATCGAATTTCTGAAGCGCACTCTCCATTCTGTCCAGTGCCCAAAAAAGATTCACAGCTGTAGGACGGGATGAAGCAAGATAGTTTTTAACATCCATAAATTTTTTATAATAGTCTTCATAACTGTCGGCCGCTATGTCTTTCACAGAAAGGTATAGTCCATAGCCCGCTGCCACACCGATGGCAGGCGCACCTCTTACTTTCAGCTTATAAATTGCATCCCATACATCCTCCTTGGTGAAAAGCTCCTGGTATACTGTTTCACCGGGCAGCAGGGTCTGATCCAGAATCAGCATCCTGCCATCTGTAAATGTAACCGGCGATATATTTAAAATTTCCATTGCAATTCCCTCCTGGTTTTATCGTTTTTTCCCGCCGCACAAACAATTCTTTTTTCTGAATCTGAGAGGCGCTTGTATGATTCTTAACGTTTCTGATATAATAATGAACCAATAAGTATTATACCATTATTCCTGAAAAGTAAGTATATATAATTCATCAATAAGGGTTCAAAGGAAAGGGCCCTGCAAAGTTCAGCCTATAAGCAATAGAAGGCAAAGAAAGGCGACGATATGAAAATTGTAATACTGGATGGATATACCATCAATCCCGGCGACTTGAGCTGGAGCGAATTTGACAAAGTGGGAGAGGTTACGGTTTATGACAGAACTTCTCAAGACCAGCTGATTCAGCGTATCGGCAAAGCGGAAGCGGTGCTGACATCAAAATGTGTTCTGACGAAAGAGGTCATGGAACAGTGCCCTAATCTCAGCTATATTGGAATACTGGCAACAGGCATCAATATGGTTGACCTGGCCTATGCCAATGAGCGGGAGATAAAGGTTACCAATATTCCGGCCTATTCAACTGAATCCGTTGCCCAGCTTACCATTTCTTTGCTTCTTGAAATATGCAATCGGGTTCAAAAGCACAGTGATGCAGTCACAAAAGGTCTTTGGAGCGAATCGAAGGATTTCTGCTTTACCGTATCGCCTCAGATGGAGCTAATGGGGAAAACAATCGGCATTATAGGATTTGGAAATATCGGCAGGAGAGTCGCAAGGATTGCTGAGGCTTTCGGTATGAGGGTTTTAATTTCTACTCGTTATCCGGATCGTAATTTTGCAACGGAGCAAATTCATTTTGCCAATGAAGAAGAAATACTTTCTTCTTCAGATATAATAAGCCTGCATTGTCCGCTAACCGAGAGCAATAAAGGATTTATCAATCAAAGCACCCTATCCAAAATGAAAGATGGTGTGATCCTGCTAAATACATCAAGAGGCCCTCTCATTAACGAAGCGGATCTGAAGAGAGCATTGGAAACCGGCAAAGTCTATGCTGCAGGCCTGGATGTATTATCCGCAGAGCCGCCCAGGGAAGGAAACCCATTAATCGGCATGGATTCCTGCATCATCACACCGCATATTGCATGGATTACCAAAGAATCACGCATACGCCTTATTGGTATTGCGGCAGCCAATTTGACCGCCTTTGCAGGGGGCAAAGAGTTAAATTCTGTCAATCACCTGAAAAGCTAACCCTATTTTACTTGAAATTATTTGATTAAAATGGAGAGAAATTATCTCTCCATTTTTCTTAGCAGTCCTATATCCGTTCTGTATTGAGCACCTTCAAATATAATGCGGGTTACATTGTCATAGGCTTTTTTCCTCGCTTCCTCGTGTGTTTCGCCAAGTGCAGTAATGCCTAAGACCCGTCCCCCGTCGGTAACGATATCTTGGTCTACTAATTTTGTACCACTGTGGAATACCAGCACATCCTCATCCACGTCATGAAGCCCCTCGATTAGATTTCCCTTTTTATATTCGCCGGGATAGCCGCATGAAGCCATTACAACACATACGGCTCTTCTGTCATCCCATTCCAGCTTCTGCTCAGCCAGCCGATCCTCCATGACGGCCTCCATGATATCTACCAGGTCTGATTTCATTCTCGGCAGAACCGACTGTGTTTCCGGATCACCGAAACGATTATTGAATTCTATTACTTTCGGACCTTCCTCTGTGATCATTAACCCAATAAACAAAACGCCTTTAAAGTCGAGTCCATCCTTCTGAAATCCCTGAAGGGTAGGCTTCAGAACCCGCTCGTTTATCTGCTCTTTGATTTCATCGGTAAAAATCAGGCTAGGAGAATAGGTTCCCATCCCTCCGGTATTTAAGCCTTTATCATTATCATAAATCCTTTTATAGTCTTGGGCGGATTCCATAGGAAGAATGGTCTTTCCATCAACAAAACAGAGTACCGATGCCTCAATCCCTGACAAAAATTCTTCCACTACCACCTTTTCACCGGCAGCTCCAAAAATCTTATCACCCATCATTTCCTCGATGGCTTTTTCAGCCGCAGCACGATCTTCCGCAATGACGACCCCTTTTCCGGCAGCCAGGCCGTCAGCCTTCAACACCATAGGATAGCCGAAAATTCCGATGGCCTTTTTTAATTGCTCCATATCGGTATACTCTTTGTACCCAGCCGTAGGTATTTTATGCCGGGCCAAGAAGGCTTTGGTAAAAGATTTGCTGCCCTCAAGCCGGGCACATTTTTGATTCGGACCAAAGGCTTTTATCCCAACTTCCTTAAGAGCATCTACAATACCCATGGAAAGGGGCACCTCCGGCCCGATCACAGCAAAATCAATCTCCTTTTCCTTTGCAAAGGAACAAATCTTATCTATCTCTTCTGCATTTATGGGCACACATTCCGCAAGTGCGGCAATTCCCGGATTCCCAGGGGCACAGTAGAGTTTTTTCACTCTCGGGCTTTGGACAAGCTTCCATGCAATGGCATGTTCCCGTCCTCCGCCTCCTACGATCAGAATTTTCATAGTTCCTCCCTTTTTTTATCTCAAATCAATATTTATTAGTTTGTGAAACTAAGTCACAATTTTTTTCTGATCAGCAAAAGGTCTAATTTTATGTGATAACGCAAAGCTGGTTCGCAGTTTTGATATTTTCATAACCTCATCTCATGATTTT
>NZ_JAGSND010000023.1 GCF_018128545.1 Sinanaerobacter chloroacetimidivorans
AAAATCATGAGATGAGGTTATGAAAATATCAAAACTGCGAACCAGCTTTGCGTTATCACATAAAATTAGACCTTTTGCTGATCAGACAAAAATTCAAACTTAGTTTCACAAACTAATAAATATTTTGGTAGAAGAAAAGCCGCTTCATGATTCCTCACCATTCAGCGGCTGCATTTTGAATTCTGTTTTTATGTTTCCCGTTGTATTTATTTAAAAATATTTAAAAATTCTCCGACTCGCTTTTCAATGTCGTCTGCTCCGAATACGGAAGAACCGGCTACTACCAGCTCTACTCCTGCATCAGTGACTTCCTTGATATTATCGAGCGTGATACCTCCGTCAATCTCGATGATCAGATTCGGATTTCTTTCATTCTTCATTTTTTTCAGTTCTCTGATTTTATGAAGTGCGGAGGGAATAAATTTCTGACCGCCAAAACCGGGATTTACAGACATGATCAGAACAAGATCAAGGTCTTCCAGAATATATTCAAGGACATCTAAAGGCGTTGCGGGATTTAAAGAAACACCAGCTTTGATTCCCATAGATTTGATATGCTGTATGGTTCTGTGCAGATGGGTACAGGCCTCTGCATGCACCGTAATAAATTCTGTATCATCCGTTGCGAAATCTTCAAGGTATTGGTCCGGATTTTCTATCATCAGATGTACATCAAAAGGAAGCTTTGTTTTCCCCAGAAGGCTCTTCATAACGCCGGCACCAAAAGTGATATTCGGGACAAAGTGTCCGTCCATCACATCAACGTGGATCACATGAGCTCCGGCTCTTTCAATGGTTTGAACCTGTTCGCCAAGTCTTGAAAAATCTGCGGATAAAATAGATGGCGCCAATCGAATCATTTTTTATTCCTTTCTTTCGTAAATAACTTCAATGAATAGTATCTCTTAATAGTACTTTCTTCTTTCCTGTATTTCTTTAAAATGATTGACATAGGAATCATATCGTGAGCTGTGGATCTTACCGGTTTTTACCGCATCTCTGATACGGCAGTCCGGTTCCTTGATGTGGCGGCAGTTATCGTATTTGCAGTCCCCAACAAGGGCAGAGATTTCAGGATACAAATATTGAAGCTCCTCTTCGTCTGCTTCCAGAATATCAAAAGAAGTAAATCCCGGAGTATCGAAGATCATACCTCCAAAATCCAGCTGAAAAATCTCAACATGTCTCGTTGTATGTTTACCTCGCTTGGTTTTATTACTAATGGCTCCTGTTTCCACCGACAAGCCGGTTTGAAGCTTGTTTAAAAGCGTGGACTTCCCTGCACCGGAGGGGCCCGCCAGAGCACTTTTTTTATCTTTCAGATATTTTTTCAGTTCCTCTATGCCTTCTCCGGTATTTCCGCTGACAGAAACCACAGGATAAATATCATGATAGATTGCTTCAATGTCTCTTCGTTTTTCTTCACTGACCAAATCAATTTTATTGATACACAGAACGATTTCCGTATGGTTTTTCTCTGCCATTACGAGAAACCGGTCAATAATGTCCGGGTTGGGATCCGGATTGGCTGCGGCAATCACGATGATAAAACAGTCTACGTTGGCTATGGGAGGCCTGATAAACACATTTTTCCTTGAACAGATTTCATTGATTACCGCTTCTTCATCGTCTATCATTTCTATATGAACTTCATCACCTACATAAGGAATCGTGCCATCTTTTTTAAAGATGCCTCTGGCTTTGCATTGAACCACTCGGTTCTCAGTTTTCACATAATAAAAGCCTGCAATTCCTTTTACGATAATGCCTTTCATTAATTTAGCACCCCGGTATTAAAATCTACTGATTTTTCCATAACAACATCATTATCAAAAATGACTTTTACAGTTCCGGCGCCGTCTCCGGAAAGGGACAGAACCTCTGAGCCATCACTCTTGAATTTCTGTTCACGGTTAATGATAGTTCTGACACCTGATTCATCGGAAATGACAACGGTTAAATAAAATACTTCATTATTCGCACGTCCGAAATCCAAAGTTAAAGGTATTGCTTTTGAACCTGCAGGCTGATCCCCTGTGCTGACCTTGATGTTTACTTTGGTACCAACCTCAATTAGCGTGCCAGGCTCATTCTGCTGCCACATCACCGTATTTTGAGCGTAAGCAGTACTCATCTCGTATCCTACAGCTCCTAAAGATAAACCTTTCTTCTCCAGCTCCGTTCTGGCAGCATCTACATCCATGCCCATAAGATTCGGCATGGGAACCTGTTCAATGGCTTTGCCCAGGCTAACCACCAGATCTACAACGGTTCCGGGAGCCGCTTCAGTCTCTCCGGCAGGGGTCTGTCTGATAACAATATCCTTAGGAAGATCACTGTTTTCTGTCTTTATATCCCCTACTGTAAAGCCGTAGCTTTCGATCATAAATTTCGCATCGCTGGAAGTTCTGTTTACTACATTTGGAATCGTTCCCCGGGCAGCCACTCCCTTGCTGACATTCACATAAATGGTAAAGCCCTCTTTCACTGTCATTTCAGCTACCGGATCCTGAGAAACGATCTCTCCCGCATCAAATTCCTTGCTGGATACTTCATCCCGAACTTCACATTTCAGATTTAACTTAGCCAGTTCATCCGTTGCTTCTTCAACTGTCATTCCGGTTACATCCGGAACGGTCACTTCTTTTGCCGCACCAATTCCCTCCACAGCCGTTAATATAAAATGGCTGGCAGGGATGGCAAAGAGCAAAGCCAAAATAATCGCAGCTACTTTTACTTTATTTATTTTAACCCTTTTCTTCGGTTTATTTTCTTTTTTGTTCTTTTTTCTCATATCCCCAATAAGCTCCTCTGTATTTTCCTTTTGTACTGTTCCTGTTGTTCCGTTTACCGCAGCCATGACTCTTGTAGCATCGAAGGTTTGCTTTGTACCATTTCCCGGTCCGGCTGTCAGGTGATAATTCATATTGCTGAGTGCGTGATACATTTCGTCTGCGGTCTTAAACCGATTAATCTGATATTTGTTTGTGGCCTTCATAATAATGTTTTCCAGATCCGCCGGAAGCTGTGCAACATATTGAGATGGCGGCACCATATCGTCGTTCATATGCATTAAAGCCACTGCTACGGGATTCTCTGCATCAAAGGGAACTCTTCCTGTCAGAAGCTCATAAAGGACGATTCCCAGAGAGTAGATGTCCGATTTTTCGTCCACATAGCCTCCTCTTGCCTGTTCCGGAGAGAAATAGTGAACGGATCCCATGACAGTTCCCGTATTTCCTACTATGGTACCGGTATTCACCGCCTTAGCGATTCCAAAATCTGTTATTTTAGCAGTTCCTTCTCTGGTTATGAGAATATTATCGGGCTTAACATCTCTATGTATGATGTGATTCTTATGAGCAAAGCTCAATGCCAGAGCGATCTGTTTCGTAACCTCAACCGCTTTATGATATTCCATGGGGCCTTCCTTCTTGATCAGATCGCTGAGGACCTGCCCCTCTATTAATTCCATTACGATGTAATAGATGTTGCCTTCCTTGCCCACATCATAAATATTTACAATATTCGGATGAGAAAGACTTGCTGCAGACTGAGATTCCCTTCTAAAACTCTCTATAAATTTCAAATCCTTAGTAAATTCCGGTTTCAGAATTTTTATTGCAACATAGCGATTTAACAACCTGCATCTTGCTTTATAAACGACGGCCATTCCGCCTTCGCCTATTTTTTCAAGTAATTCATACCTTCCAGCAAGTATTCTGCTACTCATTACGACTCCTCCTGTTTATATTTTTAAACAAACAACTGTGATATTATCATTTCCACCATTGCTGTTTGCCAGGTTTACCAAATCTGCGCTCAAAGCACTCATGGAATCAGCCTTAGATGCCAAACGGCAAATTTCCTCTGAGGCCACTTCTCCGTAAAGCCCATCGGAGCACAAAATAAAGATATCATTTTTCTCAGAATGAATGACATAGAAATCCGGAAGGATTTTTTCTTCTCCTCCCAAAGCCCTCGTTATCATATTTTTTTGGGGATGGTTCTCCGCTTGAGCGCGGGTAATAGAGCCCTCCTTAAGTAACTCATTCACATAGGTATGGTCCTCTGTGATCTGTCGAAGCCGGCCATCTCTGACCAAATACGCTCTGCTATCTCCCACATTCATACAATAAGCCTGGTCATCACAAAGATACAGGAGAACTACGGTTGTTGCCATTCCTGCATTTTCTTTTGAATTTTTAGCCATTTGATAAATTGTTTGATTGACTGCCTTTAAACATAGCTGAAAATATTCCCTAATGCTTTCAGCGTCATTACTTTTCTCTACCGGATGCTCAACTATGTACTCTGCTATATTTTTTACAGCAGTCATACTTGCCAGTTCGCCAGAGTTATGACCCCCTACGCCATCAGCTACGATATAAATATTTTGTTCAGGCATGACAAAGAGAGAGTCCTCATTGTTGTCTCTCCTTCGTCCTCTATCTGTTTTAAATCCTATCTGTGCCATATATTACCCTCGCCAATCAGATGCGTTACATCATAAACTAAGCTGCCAAGAGGATTCAATGATTCTTTCCTTGGGCATCGGCTTCGCCTCCGACTCGCTTCGCTCCCTGCTGTCCGTTTTTCCATTGCAGCTTTCGCTGCGGAAAAAAGGCATCGGCTTCGCCTCCGACTCGCTTCGCTCCCTGCTGTCCGTTTTTATCAATAGAATCATTATATTATATAAAATATTTTACCGCATGTCAAAACTGGAAGATTAATCATTGATTAATTTATCTTCTTTTCTCATCTTGCAGATAAAGAATCCATCTGTATTGTTAATATTCGGCAAAAGTTGTAAGGCACTTTCCTTCTGGAATGAAGGATTTTTCTTTAAAAATTCTCCCACTACCTTTTGGTTTTCAAGCGTAGAAATGGTACAGGTACAATACAGCAATACGCCGCCTGGCTTCACATATTTTGAAGATGCGGACAGGATTGCCAGCTGTTTTTTTGGCAATTCACTGATTTCCCTGGATTGCTTTTTATATTTTATCTCCGGCTTGCGTCTCACCACTCCCAGCCCGGAACATGGCGCATCCACGATGACCCTGTCAGCCTTTTCTATCATGGAGGAGTCTACTCTGGTAGCATCCCAGGTTTTCGTTGTAATGATCTTAATCCCCAACCGTTCGGCTTCTTTATCGATAACAGCAACTTTCCTTTTATAGATATCCCAGGATGTAATTTCACCCATATTTTCCATTTTTTCTGCAATTGCTAAGGATTTGCCACCGGGAGCTGCACAGACATCCATAATCAATTCGCCCGGCTTCGGATCCAAAATATTCACTGCAAGCATAGAACTTTCGTCCTGAACGGAAAAGAATCCGTTTTTATAAAGAGGACCACTGAGAAGATTTCCACCGGTTACATGAAGGGCCTCCTTGCATAGATATCCATCTTTCACTTCAAAGCCCTTTGAGGCGACTCTTCGTCTCAGATCCTGCCTTGAGGTTTTTAGCGTATTCACTCGAATTACCAGATCCGGAGTCAGATTTCCCGCAGCAAGCAGCTCCTCTACAAAATCCACGGCATATTGATCCAGCCATAATTCTACAATCCAAGGCTCATAAGAATATTTTATGGAAAAAAAGTTAACGAGATCCTTTTCCCGATCGGGAAGAGCGACTTCCTTTCCTTCCCGGATAAAGCTTCGCAGAACACCATTTACAAAGCCTTCTCTTCCTTTGCAGAATCTTTTGGCCAAAGAGACACTCTCATTGACCGCCGCATATTCCGGTACGGAATTCATGTACTTCAATTGATAAAATCCCATTCGCAGTACGGTGATATCGCTTGTTTTCATTTTTGCAACCGGTGTTTTCACAAAATGACCAATCATATAATCAAGATAAATTTTATTCTCCAGAACACCATAGACAAGTTCTCTGACAAAAGCGGGTGAGTCCGGTTTTCCAGTAATAATATGATGGTTTAAAGCGATATTGGAGTATGATTTTTTTGATTCTACATCCAGTAGTGTATAATAAGCAGTTCTTCTATTCGCATCCATTTTAATTACGCCCCCTTAGCGCTAAAATTCTGAGAAGACTTGCAATGGTAGCCGCCAGAGCAGCAACATAAGTTAAAGCAGCCGCTGACAGAACTTTTTTTGCACTCTCAGTTTCCTCTAAATAAATAATGCCCAAGCGATTCAGCTGTTCAATAGCACGGTTGCTTGCATTGTATTCAACAGGCAGAGTAATCGCTTGAAAAACAACGGCAGAAGCATAAAGCAATATACCTATATTAAAAATCAGGTTTCCCTGAACCAGATCACCGCCATAAATGATAAACAGGCCTACGATCAGAATCGGCCAGGCAAGGTTGGATGCGATAGATACAACCGGTGCTATGGCATTTCTAATACGAAGGGGCTGGTAGCTTTTTGCATGCTGTATCGCATGCCCGGCTTCATGGGCAGCAATACTTACAGATGCAATGGACGGCTCATTATAAACCTGAGGTGAAAGCCTCAAAACCTTCTTCCTGGGGTCATAATGATCCGAAAGTCTTCTGTTGGAGATTTCCACAGGGACGTTTTGAAGTCCATTGCTGTCAAGAATTCTTCTGGCAGCTGCCGCTCCGGTCATACCGCTCCTGTTTCTTACTCTCGCATATCGGTTATAGGCTGAATTAACCTTGCTCTGTGCATAAAAAGCAAAGATCATCGCCGGTATCAATATCAAAATTGTCGGGTCAAATATCCCAAATAAACCGTAATACATTATTCTCTATCCTTTCTCCTTACCATTCTTACCCGTACCCTGTGATTACTCTAAAATAATACCAGGTTCAAATTTATTCCCCTTTAAAAAATCTGCTACAGACATTGCCTTTTTCCCGGGTATCTGGATCTGCGTGATCTGCAGCGTTTTCCCCCCAGCTGCGATCTCAATTCCTTTCTCGGATACCTTGGTTACGGTGCCGGGAAGACTACCGTTTTTTTCATCCAGGACTTCTGCCTGCCAGAACTTCATTTGTTCCCCTTTGTAAAGGGCATAAGCGCCAGGCCATGGGCATAAACCTCTGATGAGACGTTCAATTTCTTTCGGGCTTTTGGTAAAATCAATATGTCCATCTTTTTTGAAGATCATCGGAGCGTAGGAGGCTTTACCGTCATCCTGTCTGACTCTGACGATCTTTCCGCTCTCAAATTCCGGAAGCGTTTCGGCCAGAAGTTCAGCCCCAAGATCCGCCAGCTCTTCATGGAGCTGTGCCGCCGTTTTTCTGTCGATGGCTGTGCTTTTTGAAGCAATCATATCTCCGGTATCCAGTCCTTCTTCCATATACATCAGGGTGATACCTGTCTTTTCCTCTCCATCGATGATACTTCTCTGAATCGGAGCTGCTCCCCGATATTTAGGCAGCAGGGAAGCGTGAATATTCACACAGCCATATTTCGGAATCTCAAGAAGTTCTTTCGGCAATATTTTTCCGTAGGCCGCAACCACAATCAAATCAGGTTCCAAGGCCTTAATTTCACTGATAAACTCAGGATTATCCTTCACTTTTTCAGGCTGGATTACCGGAAGCTGATATTTCAGCGCTTCTTCCTTAACAGGAGGAAACTGAACTTTTTTTCCGCGGTCTCTGGCCTTATCGGGCTGAGTTACCACAAGTTCCACCTGATAGCCCTTTTCACAAAGTATCCTTAATGGCGGAACCGCAAACTCAGGGGTTCCCATATAAATAATTTTCATAGCATCACCTATTCTTCAATTAGATCCCTGGAATCAATAGCTTTGTCAATATATAAGACACCGTTGAGATGATCATATTCATGACTCAGTGCAATAGAAAGAAGACCATTGCCTTCATAGACAACCTCTTTGCCTTCCCTGTTCAGCCCCTTCATTTTGATATAAGAGGGTCTTTCCACCGTGCCTACCTTTCCGGGAATACTCAGACAGCCTTCCTCTTCCAGCTGAATACCATCTGATTCAACAATTTCAGGATTGATAAGCTCCATTACCTGGTCATCGACCTCAACGATAAACATCCTTTTCAGAATGCCTACCTGGGGTGCTGCAATTCCTACACCATTTTGAGCTCTCATCGTTTCCAGCATGTCATCCAGGATCATGGTTATGCGTTCATCAATTTCCGATACTTCTCTCGCTCGTTTTCTTAGAATGTCGTCTCCTTCTGTTACGATATTTCGTAAAGCCATTCATCTCTCTCCTTTTATACTTAGCATCATTTTTCTATCTATAAAAAACTATATGGGTTGATATCGATTGAAATAAGATATTTCACATTCTTATTGGTACTGATACCCAATTTGATTTCATTCAAAATCTGAAAATAAAATTCTCTTTTTTCCGGCATACATTTTATCAGCAGCTGATACCGGTACAGACCTTTTACTTTATTCATGGGAGCAGGATTTGGTCCCAGCAGGTATTTTTCTTCCTCCTGGCCTGCCTTGGCTATGAACTCTAACGCTGTCTTTTCACTGCCTTTTTGAGCTTCTTCTTCTGTTTCCGAGGACAGGATGATCTGAATCAAATCGCTGAATGGAGGATACCCTATTTGCTCTCTGATTAATGTTTCTCTCTGATAAAAAGCCTGGTAATCGTGCTTTGCCGCCGCAGCAATAGAATAATGCTCCGGTGTATAAGACTGAATAATGACCTTACCAGGGTTTTCTCCCCTTCCCGCTCTGCCGGCAGCCTGGGTAATCAGCTGAAAGGTACGTTCAGGCGAACGAAAATCCGGAACATTCAGGGAGATATCTGCAGAAACGACCCCAACAAGGCTTACATTGGCAAAATCAAGCCCTTTCGCAACCAATTGAGTCCCTACTAATATATTAGTTTTGCCCTTTTTAAAATTATTTAAAATCTTATCGATACTGCCTTTTTTTGTGGTTGTATCCAAATCCAAACGATCCACAACGGCATCGGGGAAAAGTTCCTTTGCCGCTTCCTCCACCTTCTCCGTACCGGTGCCAAAATGCTTGATATACTTCCCATGGCATTCCGGACAAAGGCTGGGTATTTTTTCATGATACCCACAGAAATGGCAGACTGCTTCTCCTAGGGATTTGTGAAACGTAAGTGATATGCCGCACTCTTTGCAATTCATTACATATCCGCAGCTCCTGCAGGAAACAAAAGTAGAGTATCCCCGTCGGTTTAAGAAAAGGATGATCTGCCGTCTTTTCTCCAGGCACTGTTTCATCTCTTGATAAAGGGCCACGCTGAACATCGTTTTGTTGCCCCTTTTCAGTTCCTCTCTCATATCCACGATCTCCACCGCAGGAAGAGGCGCTTTATTGTATCGTTCCCGTAAATACAGCCTTTGATATACTCCTCGGTCTGCTCTATAAGAAGAAGTCAGCGAAGGTGTGGCACTTCCAAGCAGGACCACCGACTGATTCAGTTCCGCCCGCTTTACGGCCACCTCAATGGTATCATACTTAGGAGTCATATCAGATTTATAGGTGGTCTCATGCTCTTCATCCAAGATGATTACGCCTATATTGGTAAGGGGAGCAAAGACACCGGACCGGGCTCCGATTACGATTTTCACTTCCCCTCTCTTGATTCTCATCCACTCGTCATATCGTTCTCCCAAAGACAGTTTACTATGCAGTACTGCAATTTCACCGTGACCAAATCGGCCCATCAGCCGTTCGATGGTTTGAGTGGTCAATGAGATTTCAGGAACCAGCATAACTGCCGTTTTATCTTTCTTGATACACTCTTCGATGGCTCTCATATAAATTTCCGTCTTTCCGCTGCTGGTTACACCATGAATCAGAAATACCTTGTGTTCATTCTGTTCCAGCGAAGGGATAATTGCCTCCATGACATTTTTCTGCTCTTCGGTAAGCGGTTTTCTATCATTGGGTTCCCCTGTAAAATCTTTATAGGGAGTTCTGATCTTTCCGCGTTTTGACGAAGTGCCTGAGGGTGTAAAACAATTTACGGCATCGATATATCTGCACAAGTATCGATTTTTCATCCAGACACAGGCAGCCACAGCCTCTTCGCTTAAAGAAATCTCAGGATCGATGCCGACGATGGTTTTGATTCCTTTCAATCCTTCATCGATTCGGTCCAAGATTTGAAATACATAGGCATCCTTGATACGGTTTCCTTTTGCAAAAGGGACCAAAACCTTAGTCCCTACTTGAACCGTATCGTCCTCACAGCGGTATGTGTAAAGATTGTCGGTATTGTCGTTATTATTATCAATTACTACATTTACATATTTCATAAGATTCCTTGCTTATAATAAAAAGATCTTATTCTCTTGGCATTCCTTGATCATATCTTCGGGCCAGACAGAAACCTGCACTTCTCCGATATGTGCCTTTCTCAGGAAAAACATGCAGAGTCTGGATTGTCCGATTCCTCCGCCGATGCTGTAAGGGAGTTCACGGTTCAGGATTGCTTTATGGAAAGGCAGTTCCATACGATCTTCTGACTGAGCAAACTTCAGCTGCCGGCTCATAGCCTCTTCATCCACACGAATCCCCATGGAGGAGATTTCATAGGCAATCCCCAATACTTCGTTCCAGAGCACGATATCTCCGTTCAATTCCCAGTCATCATAATCCGGAGCTCTGCCGTCATGCTTGATTCCGGACTCCAGTAGACCGCCTATCTTCATAATGAAGACAGCTCTTTTCTCTTCCGCTATTTTATTTTCTCTCTCTTTCGGTGATAATTCGGGGTACAGGTCTTCCAGCTCCTGAGTTGTTATGAAAAATATTTCGTTGGGAAGCTCCGTCTGCAAATCCCGATAGATCCTATTCACATAGTCACCCAGATTTTTTACCGCATTATAGATGGTAATGACCGTTTCTCTTAAATATTCTTCCGTTCTGTCTTCCTTACGGATGGATTTTTCCCAGTCCCACTGATCAACATATACGGAATGCAAATTATCCAGTTCTTCGTCTCTTCTGATGGCATTCATATCGGTGTAAATCCCTTTTCCGGGTTCAATTCCATATTTACCGAGAGCCATTCTCTTCCACTTGGCAAGGGACTGGACGATTTCAACCTTTCTCTCATCCATATCCTTCAAGGTAAAGGATACTGTTCTTTCTACTCCATTCAGATTGTCATTCAGGCCGCTTTCCGGTATCACGAATAAAGGAGCTGTAACTCTTCTGAGATTCAGTCCGTAAGCAAGTTCCTGCTGAAAAAAATCCTTAATTTTTTTGATCGCCCTTTGACTCTCCATTGGGTCAAGAACAGGCGTATAACCTCCCGGTAACAATAATCCTTTTGCCATCTTGTTTCTCCTCCATTTATTTTGAATTGTTTTTAGAAAATTCGCAGCCACAATAGTTTTGTCGATACAGTTGATATTCTCTTGAAAGTTCTATAGACCTTTGGTATCCGGCCCTTTTCTTAAAATCTTCTCCTAAAAAAGTAAGACCGTAACGCATCCCCAGATTCATTCCCAGCTTATAGATCAAGTCAAAATTTTTATGGGGACTTACCGTCAGGGTTGTGGTAAAGGTGTCAAAGCCTGAAATACAGGCGATTTCCGCAGTTTTTTCAAGCCGTTGCTGAAAACATACGGTGCAGCGCCTTCCTCCCTCAGGTTCTGCTTCCAGGCCGCATACGGACTGATAAAACACGCTGGGCTCATAAGGTCCTTCCAAAAAAGCAAGTCTGTCCTTCGAATCTTTTCGGCTGTTATACTTTTCAATAAATTCGATTTGTGCCGATTTTCTTCTCTGGTACTCTTCTTCATCGGTTATATTCGGGTTATAGAAAAAAATGGTAATATCATAAGTACCGCTAAGCCTTTCCACAACCGCAGTACTGCAAGGGCCGCAGCAGCTATGTAGCAAAATTGCCGGCTTGGCCTGATGCAATTCATTGATATCGTTTAAGCTTATAAAGTGCTCATTATGAGAACTTTTGCCTTCGATTCTCTCGGTAATACAATCCTGTGTTTTCTCTTTTTTCATAGGTTTTGTTCATTCCTCAAAAGTTTTTGATTCACATTTATAACAATCTATTATATCATAAATTGGTAAGCAATTTATGATTCAATGAACGCTTCCTTTCAGAAACGCTGCATCTCAATGGCTAGCGTTCATTATATCATATATTTGAATCGGTGCAAATGTCCAAATGCATATACGCGCCTAATTTTCAGGAAATCTGAGGTGAATCTCTTGACGAATCCCTTTGGCGATCAATATTATAACTCCATAGGCAGTTATCTGAAAAAAATCTTCGGTTGCAAAATCATAAAGCTGTCCCTGGATGCCGGCTTCACCTGCCCGAACAGAGACGGAACAAAGGGTACTGGAGGCTGCATTTTCTGTTCCGCCGAAGGGTCCGGAGACTTTGCAAGCAATATCCCGGATCAAATCGCTTTATTGTCAAAGAAATGGCCTACCGGAAAGTATATCGCCTACTTTCAAAGTCATACCAATACCTATGCCCCTGTTCAGGTACTGCGGGAAAAGTTTTATCAGGCTTTGGAATATCCCGATGTCATTGGCTTAGCCATAGCTACCAGGCCGGATTGCCTGTCGGAAGAGGTCCTGGAGCTTCTCTCGGAGCTGAATGAAAAAACCTTCCTATGGGTTGAATTAGGGCTTCAGACCATACATGAAAACACGGCAAAACTTATCAACCGATGTTATTCGCTGTCTGTTTTTGATCAGGCTGTTTCAGATCTGAAAAAACGAGACATCAAGACTGTGGTTCATTTGATTTTGGGACTGCCCGGCGAAACACAACAAGATATGCACCAGTCTGTAAATTATGTCTGTGAAAAAGATATTTTCGGGATTAAACTGCACCTTATGAATATATTGAAAGGTACAAAACTTGCCGAATATTATCCGGATCGAATTCATATTCCCAAAAAAGAAGAATACATCAGCCTGGTGGTTGATGTACTGGAAAGAATCCCGCAGCGGATTACCATCCACCGCGTTACCGCAGATGCGCCAAGGCATCTGCTGCTGGCACCCCACTGGGGATATGAAAAGCGGTCTGTCTTGAACGGAATCTATAAAGAATTTAAACTGCGCGGCAGCTATCAGGGAATCTACTGTCATTCTCCCAATCTGCCGTCGTTATAATGCTTTCTGCAGAGGGAGATATACATGTCATTTCCTCCTACCAGAATCTGTTCCCCAGTTTTGACAAATTTGCCGTCAACGATTCTGGCAACCATGGTAGCTTTTCTTCCACACCAGCAGATGGTTTTAATTTCTTCTATTTTGTCTGCGTAAACCAACATATAATAGGAACCTTCAAAAAGTTCATTTTTAAAATCATTTTTCAACCCATATGCGAGTACCGGGACATCACAACTGTCAACAATTTCGACCAATTCCTGGACATGGTGCTTTTTCAGAAATTGGCACTCATCTACCAGCACACAGTCTATTGGCTCTTTTTTACTTTCTCTCATGAACAATTCCAGAATATTGGTATCCTCATTGATGCTGACGGCTTCTCTGGTCACACCGATTCTGGAAGCAATGACACCGACCCCGTATCTGTCATCGACACTGGGTGTCAAAACAAGTACTTTTTTCCCTCTTTCTTCATAGTTGTATGCAACCTTGATCAGTTCTATGGACTTCCCTGCATTCATGGTACTGTATCTGTAATATAATTGTGCCACAATCATTCCTCCTGTATTATTACTTCCTTTATTCTATCGAAATATGGACAGGAAAGCAATAGGAATCCATGGGCAGAAGTAAAGTGAGCCTTGGAAACAAATAAACATATTTAGTCCATTTATTTCCAAAGCTCACTTTATATCCTTACAAAACTTACTGATTTCCCTTGGGTCCTTTGACCCTTGTCCATGATTCCGTAGATTTCGGTTTGTCAGCTCTTTCATAATCATGACTGTTGGTGGCTTCCATAACAATTTCGTAATACCATTCTTCTTCGGGGTTATCAATCCATTTCACCGCATTTTCGGATATCCCCTTCGCATCCACTCTCCGATCCAGTACTTCATTGATCAATTTCATAGCTTCACATCTGATGATAGGCTGATCCGGCTGAAAGCTGCCGTCACCGTAGCCATTGATCCAGCCTTTCAGAGATGCTGAATTGATGACCTTCCTGGCCCAATGATCGCTGATATCGGAAAACAGATTGGTATCAGAGTTTTCCAAATGATCAAACTTGGAAGCCACGGAAGCGAACTCTGCTCTGGTTACGGGAAGGTCCGGAAGAAAGGTGCCGTCACCGTAGCCGTTCAATACATTTGCTTGGGTCAACGTACTGATTGCTTCAAAAGACCAGCGTTCTGGTTCAACATCAACGTAGAAATTTTTCGTATTTTTATAGGTCTCTCTGCATTCATCGGTCATCAGCCGATAGAAAATAACGGCTAATTCTTCACGGGTGATCGGATCAAGAGGTTTTACCGTGCCGTCAGGGTATCCGTTTACATAAGCAAAATGGTCTTCCTTTGACAACTTGGGCAATTCTTTCATGGTATCCAGATTCTCGGTCAGCCTTACCATCGGAACCGGGAAAATACCGACTCTCTGTTGGCCGTTTTCACAGGTGTAAAAGTACTTAGCCCATTCATTGGTTTCATACCATTGATCATCTCCAGGAGAAATTGTTCCCTTGTATCGTATCAAATAGGATAACTCCGCACTTTCTTCTCCAGAGATTGAGCCTGTATTCCATATAATTTTTCCTGCTGCTTCATCATAGCGGGCAGACCCTTGTGAATACTTGATGGTACCCGGTACCAATTCAAAATACTTTCCGATAACATCTTCCACAACGCCCTCTACCTTTTGAGACAGGATATTTCCGGCAATGGAGAGATAAGCAGATTCCAGTTGGCTGAGCTCATTGTCTTCAAGCTTATAATATCCTGCATTTTGGCATTTCTCTAATACCCCATAAAGATCCGATTCCTGCCCCAATGCAATAGAATAGATATGAATACCTGCCGCCTTGGCTTTTTCTGCCTCAAAAATAGTAGCAGTACCATGGTTTAATGGAAAATTGGAATATTTAATATAACCGTGGGGGCAGCTTATTTTGTATTTTTCTATGTATGAAAGCAAGTAATTTGAACCACTGCCCACCGTTTGTGAAACGTCTACGGAGGTAATGACGGGATTGTTCTCTGCTATATCGAATGTATGCAGCCCATTTACCGTCTTGCAGCTGTTGGCAGAAATCCCCTTTACTCCGGTAATACGAAAGCTGTAATTCGGTTCACCGTCGCCTAAAAGAACGATAGATTTTAAATCAGCATCGGAATAAGAAAGAAGCTTTTCAGCTTCATAAATAGCTGCTTGGATATGGGTACTGCCCGACGCCTTAATGCTGCTAATGGCCTTTTTCAGTTCCCGTGAATCCTCATAGCCTGTGAAATTTTCCAGTATTTCAGCTTTATCTGAGAACGAGATCAATGCGATACGATTGTCGTTATCTTCCTGCAGCAAATGATCCACAAAGGCTGTTGCTGCTTTTCTGGCCTCTTTTATTTTTCCGTTTTCAGCCATGCTTTTTGATCTGTCTATAATCAGCACCACATCCGATTTTTCATATTGGGAATTTCCATCGATGGTAAGCATTACCTCCCATTGACTGCCGTTTTTTACAGAAGCCCCTTTACTCAAAATCGGCCCGGTTTTATACAACTCTTCAGCGTCAGCGGTATTATCAGCAAAAGTATTTTCGACGAATGTATAGTTATTGAAGGTCATCATTGCAGCCAACAAAAAAACAATAACGAATACACCTTTTTTATCCGGTATTTTAAACATCCCTTTTTCCCCCTGATTTTTCCCCTTTCGGGCGGCAAGCACCCTATCATAACTATTATCCACCTGAATCGTACATGGATTCAACAGAATAAAAGATACAAATTTCCTGTTTTTGCAGGGAAACATTTCAGAAAGGAACAGATTACAACACAATGAAACAACGGATATTAAAAAAAGACTCGATTCCGATGGGACCGAGTCTCCGCACTTCAGCTATTAATCGATTATTTTCATTACTGCTTCCTCAAAATCAAGCAGGTATTGATGACACTCCACCTCGGAAAGATAGGGAGATACGCTGCCTAACAGATTCCAGTAAGGCGACATGATATAGCCCTTGTTCACCAGTGCTGTAAAAAGATATTCATACAGGACTTCGTCATGCTGGGAGAAGGCTTCGGAAGCATCTTTTCCAGGAGTTTTGGCAAACCAGATGTCAAATCTGGCACCAAGTCTGGCGATAGACCATTCCAAACGGTTCTTCTCTATGATTTCTCCCATTCCCTTAACGATGATATCGGTATTCGCATTCGCCCGGATAAAATTCTCCTTTGTTAATTCATAAGTCAAAGCAGCTTTGATTCCGGACATAGCCATTATGCTTCCGGTCATGGTGCCGCCGATCCCGCTGGTATCCGAGTATTCTACTCTTATGATTTCATCAATTTTATTTTTTATGCTTTCACTGACACCATAAGCTCCTGCCGGGAAGCCTCCTCCGATACACTTTCCCAAAATTAGAGCATCAGGCTCAAGATTGTGTTTTTTCGCATAACCGGCATAGTCTGTGGTAATGGTATGGGCTTCGTCGATAATAAATACGGTTCCATTTTTTTTGCATAGTTCCTTTGCCTGTTCCAGATAACCTTCCATTGGATGGATAATTCCGCAGTTTGTCATGACAGGCTCAAGTAAAAGGCAGGCATAAATTCCCTTCTCTAATTCCTGTTCCAAAGCAGCTCGGTTATTAAATTCAATGGCAGCGGTTGTCCTGGATGTTTCAACGCCAATTCCGATATTTCCTTCTCTTGTTTTCGTTTCTCCATTTTCTCCCATAGCAAAAGCTTCTTCAACAGTTCCATGGTAACAGCCATTAAATACAAGTATTTTCTTTCGATTTGTTATAGCTCTGCAAAGTTTGATCATAAATCGATTGGCATCTGTGGCACTTAGCGCAAAACCCCAGAAATCCTGTCCGAAACGCTCTTTCAGAAGACCGGCAACCTTAGCATCCAGGGAACTTGGCATGGTATATACCATTCCTTTGTTCATTTGCTCATGCAGCAGCTTTGAAACATCTTTGCTGCCGTGTCCGGGAAACGCCGCACTGTAACCCAGGCAGAAATCAATATACTCGTTGCTGTCAATATCAGTCACTTTATGCTGACATCCTGATTCTATTGTAATCGGGTATGCCAAAGGCCATTGCTGCATCCAGTTCATAGGGGCATTGTAAAGCAATACCTCACTTCTTTTCGATTTATTTTGGTATGAATTCTGGTGAGAGGTCAGGTAGACTTCCCGTTCAAGTAATAATTGTTCCTGCAGTTTTTTCCTGTTAATCATGGTTATTTTCCTTTCATCAAACTCAAGATTACCTTTTTACTTAAATTTTACCTGCTTTTAACCTGACTGTGATAGTTACATGCTAAAGATCGGGCTATATTGAAGGATAGAAGGGGGTGTTTCTATGAGACAAAGATTAACATCAGAACTTGTTTTTGCGATTACAGCATCCATCACCATCCTGATGATTATCGGCTGGATCGTTTTTTTTCAATGAGTATGAATAACTGAAGATTGGCTTTAGAAACTGATTCCTCTATGTAACATTTCCAAAGCAACAGTCATAATATATACCATGGTTGTGAACCACAAACACCTTTAACCATAATTAGTTCTTTTCAAAACAAATAATTAAATATTAATCACCTTGATTTTCCGCGTCTGCAGCAATGCAGGCGCTTTTGGATTGTAATTTATTGGTCGTAATATTCATAAAAGCTTAAACTGATTTAAGTTTACGTTAATCATACAAATAAATCAACAGGATATATGAACTGCTTCATTTGCAGGTAAATACCATTCGGGAAGGCTTTGAGAAAAATCAAAAGAATACAAAAAAAGAAAATCCTCCGAAAACGTTGCTAATTCAATCGTCCTCGAAGGTTTCAAGTGGTGCCCAGACTCGGAATTGAACCAAGGACACGAGGATTTTCAGTCCTCTGCTCTACCTACTGAGCTATCTGGGCATGATATAAATGGTGGGCCATCAGGGACTTGAACCCCGGACCTGCCGGTTATGAGCCGGACGCTCTGACCAACTGAGCTAATGGCCCCTAAGGATTCTATAATGGTCGGGGTGGCAGGATTTGAACCCGCGGCCCACTGGTCCCAAACCAGTTGCGCTACCAAGCTGCGCTACACCCCGATAAGTGTACTCTCACTATTAGTTTAGACCCAAGAACCTGATTCATAAATTGGCAGGGGCAGTAGGACTTGAACCCACGGCACGTGGTTTTGGAGACCACTGCTCTACCAACTGAGCTATGCCCCTATATGGCGGAGAAGATGGGATTCGAACCCATGCACCAGTTACCCGGTCTAACGGTTTAGCAAACCGTCCTCTTGAGCCTGCTTGAGTACTTCTCCATGAAAAGTTCGATCCAAATCCATTTTAGTATATGTGAGGTTATTTTGGCGGAGAGGGTGGGATTCGAACCCACGGCCCCTTGCGGAGTCACTGGTTTTCAAGACCAGCTCCTTAAACCACTCGGACACCTCTCCATATGAGTTCTACTACATCCATCATTTTTTATATAATTGGTGACCCATCCGCGATTCGAACGCGGGACACCTTGATTAAAAGTCAAGTGCTCTACCGACTGAGCTAATGGGTCTTATGGCTGGGGTAGCAGGACTCGAACCTACGAATGACGGAGTCAAAGTCCGTTGCCTTACCGGCTTGGCTATACCCCATTCTCGAAAAAATTGGCGAGCCCACAGGGATTCGAACCCCGGACACACGGCTTAGAAGGCCGTTGCTCTATCCAGCTGAGCTATGAGCCCGTAAAATGGAGCGGATGATGAGAATCGAACTCACGCTATCAGCTTGGAAGGCTGAAGTTCTACCATTGAACTACATCCGCAAAATTGGAGCGGAAGACGAGATTCGAACTCGCGACCCTCGCCTTGGCAAGGCGATGCTCTACCCCTGAGCCACTTCCGCATATTAATTGGTGGAGGGAGGTGGATTCGAACCACCGAAAGCTCCGCTAACGGATTTACAGTCCGCCCCCTTTAGCCACTCGGGAATCCCTCCAAATATTAAGTTTTCAAAGAATTAAGTTTATCAATGGAGCTGGAGAAGGGAATCGAACCCCCAACCTGCTGATTACAAATCAGCTGCTCTACCGTTGAGCCACTCCAGCATATAAACTTTACTTTTTTAAAATGGCGACCTGGATCGGGCTCGAACCGACGACCTCCAGCGTGACAGGCTGGCATTCTAACCAACTGAACTACCAGGCCAATTTGGTGGGCGCAATAGGGCTCGAACCTATGACCCCCTGCTTGTAAGGCAGGTGCTCTCCCAGCTGAGCTATGCGCCCCGGCAAGTTTTTTATTTACTTGACACATTTATTAACTATACATGATTTGTCGTTCTGTGTCAATACCATTTTTTTATTTTTTTAAGTTTTTATTTTTGCTTCAGTTTTTTAAATTGGCTCCAAGGGTGGGGCTCGAACCCACAACCTATCGGTTAACAGCCGAGTGCTCCACCATTGAGCTACCTTGGAACGCTGTTTTATTCAAGCTCCTTTTTTGTGAGCCGTGTTTTATCTTAGCACAGGAATATTTACATGTCAACGATAAATTCTTAATAATTTAAAATATTTACATCATTCTTCCAAAACCTTCGCCAATTCCCTTGATTCCCAACAGATTTCGGCATTTCCTCCGGTCAAATCAGATAATAATGCATTTACTTCCGCTGTCTGATCGGGATCCATCGACAATTCCACTGTAACAGCGTCTTCATATACGGTATTTCTGATCTGAAATGCCTTATGTTTCAAAGACAGATTCTGCAGTTTCCCATGGAAGGTATAGTCAAGCTTTACTGCCATGACATACATTTCTTTTACGGCACAAATTCCGGCATCCCGGACTGCAAGCTTTGCCGTGCTCGTATAGGCCCTTACCAGACCGCCGGTCCCCAGTTTTATTCCTCCAAAATACCTTGTAATGACCAATGCCAGATTCGTAATACCTTCTTTGACCAGCATCTGAACAATAGGAGCTCCGGAGGTACCCTGAGGTTCTCCGTCATCACTTGCCCATTGCAATTGAAACTGATCTCCTATAATGAAGGCCGGAACGTTATGAGTGGCGTCTTTATGTTTATTTTTTATTTGTGCTACAAATGCTTCTGCTTCTTCTCGAGTTTCCACCGGTTTCACATATCCAATAAATCTTGATTTATCAATGATCTGCTCAGCGGTTCCATCCTTCATTATCGTCTTATATCGAATCATTTATCGTCTCCTGCTCCACCACAAATTCCGATAATCTGCCATAATCTGCCCTGGACAGTTCTGCCTGAAAGAAGGTTCCTTCTCCACGATATTCCATTTTCAATACTTTACATTTTTCACACAGGTAGGAAGAAATATCTCCTCGTTGATAAGGAACCAGCAATTCCACGATAACACGGTCCGAAAAAAGTTTTTCTTTGATTTTTTCAATTAGTTCATCAATATTATCTCCGCGTTTTGCCGAAATATATAAGCTTTGTTCTCCATTGCTGGGCAGGCTCAGAGTTTCCTGAGCAATATCGATTTTATTGTAAACCATCAGCTTGTCCTTATCGCCTGCTCCTATATCCTTCAATACCTGATTTGTCACGGCAATATGAAAATCGTGATCTGCATAGGAAGCGTCAACGACATGAAGAAGCAAATCCGCATAAGCGACTTCCTCCAGTGTGGCTTTAAATGCTTTGATCAGGGAATGAGGGAGCTTGCTGACAAATCCTACCGTATCGATCAGGATAAACTCCTGATTCGTGTCCAGCTTAATGTTTCTCTGTGCCGTATCCAGCGTAGCAAAGAGCATATCCTTCTCCAGGACAATTTTTTCATCTTTTTCTGCCAGCTGCAGAAAACGGTTCATTAAGGCGGATTTTCCGGAATTGGTATAGCCTACTAAAGCCACCACAGGAATGCCGGATTTCTGCCTTTTGGCCCGCTGAACATTACGGTTATTTTTTACTTCCTGAATTTCTTGTTTTATGTCATCCATTCGTCTGGAAATATGTCTTCTATCCGTTTCCAGCTTTTTCTCTCCGGGGCCCCTCGTACCGATACCGCCTCCCAGCCTGGACAGACTTTTTCCGAAACCGGTAAGCCTGGGCAGACGATACTGTAGCTGCGCCAGTTCCACCTGGAGCTTACCCTCTCTGGATACGGCTCTGGATGCAAAGATATCCAGAATCAGAATGGTTCTGTCGATAACCCGCACCTGAAGCTTGTCCTCCAGGTTTCTGAGCTGCATTCCGGTAAGTTCGTCATTGAAAATAACGGTATCCGCTTCCATATTCACAACCATTTCCGCCAACTCTTCCACTTTCCCTTTTCCTAAATAGGTAGCGGTATTGGGACGTTCCTTATTCTGTATCATCTCACCGGCTACTTCGATTCTGGCAGCTTCAGCGAGTCCCCACAGTTCGGCCATGGAATAGGAAATATCCTCTGATATCTGTAATCCTACCAAAATACCTCGATAAGACTCTTCCTGTATAATTTCGTTTTCATCATTAAATCTCAAACAAACACCTCTTTATATATTATCAAGTAATATTATAATAAATTTTAGCAATAAATTATAGCATTCTTTTTAAATAATTATATTTTACTCATTATTATGCTTTATGATTCTTACTCAACATTATTCGTAGCATCCATGATACTTTCTTTCGGAACGTTGATGTAACTGTTCGGAACTTCTCCGACAATTACAGCTTCCGCTACCAGGATGGTACTCTGAACATTGATATTATTGATGGAAAAAGGTGCCAGCACCCTGGCCTGACTGTCCATTTCAAGAAACACTTTATATTTGGTCTGATTGATCCCTGTGCTCTCAAATTCCGTTTTAAAGTTGACTTTGGACATGCCGATGGGCAGAACCTTTAATTCTATGTAAGGCCCGATTTGGGACAAAATTTGGCTTCCCAGGATGCTTCCCATAGGTACACTTACCGTCATCGGATCCGTCACTTTATATTTGCCCTGCACCTTCTGGGTGAGACCGGTAGCCAGCTGATTCATTGCAAGGGTATTGGACTGTACAAAAGATATATTACCCTCATTATCCGTTTTTATCGTCAATAAATCGAGAACACCGGCATCTGATACAAATTGATCATGTACCGCTTCATTCACAATCTGGGTAATCATTGCTTTCACTTTTACTTCTGCGATTGCTGCCATATTGGGTTTTACAATTTTTTCAGTAAAAACCATACTGTAAATGGACATGACAATAAGCAGTATGAGACATACGAACCACTTGCCATTTTTCTGCTTGTCTTTGTATTTTCTGCGCCTCATGAAAAAACCCCCAAGTAATATCAGGATATGACACTTGGGAGCTATTTGTTCCATCCGCTATGAAATTTTTATCATACAAGAAATTTTCTTTAGTTGATTTTCCTATTTCATACTTTCTTACATTTCTAGCTTGCTAAGTTCTTCCATGAACTTTCCGTTCAGGATCTTAATATGAGTACCTTTCATACCTAAGGATCTGGATTCTATAACACCGGCACTTTCCAGTTTTCTCAAAGCATTCACTATGACGGAGCGGGTGATTCCTGAACGATCCGCAATCTTGCTTGCCACCAAAAGTCCTTCGTTTCCTTTGAGTTCCGTGAAGATTTGCTGTACGGCCTCGATTTCCGAATAGGACAAAGTACCGATTGCCATTTGAACAACAGCTCTTTTTCTTGCATCCTCTTCTATTTCCAAAGTTTTTCTTCTCTGTATTTCTAGTCCTACTACGGTAGCACCATATTCACCCAAAACTAAATCTTCATCACAAAATTCCGGCTTATACCTGGTCAGGATCAAAGTTCCCAGCCTTTGTCCGCCTCCGAGAATCGGAATAATGGTATGCAATTTATCATAAGTATCGTAATCATATTTAAAAATTTCCAAAGCTTCTTCTGCTTTCAAATTCGCTTCCGTTTCCACTACTTTCAGCAGTGCTTCATTGTATTCATTGGGAAATTTTTCACTTCCTGTTTCAGGATCCGTAATGGTTGAGCTGTCAGATTTTATTTTATAATGAACGCCGATTACCTTTCCTCTTCTGTTTGCAATATACACGTTTGCATCCATCAAATCACTTAAAATTCCACATAAGTCATTAAATGAAAATACACCGGATGCACTTTCCTGCAAAACCCAGTTTAATTTCCTTACCTTTGAAAGTATGTCCTTCCCCATATCTATCCTCCATCCTGCATTTATCTTTGTAATTCTTAATTTATTTATCCGAACGTCAATATTATATATTAATTATTTGTCTTGTAAAACATATTTTTTTGATATTTCAAAAAATTTTCTTATTTTGGCACAATTCAAATCAAATTTTTCCTTTTGATCATGAAATATTCAGGCACAGGAATCGATTTCCTGTGCCTTGATAATGAAATTACAATATATATTTATCGATGTCATCAGCATGAATTCGATCTATAAATTTATCTTTCACATATTCTTCATCTATGATGATTTCATCCTGGTCCATTTCCGGGATATTGAAGGAGATATCCTCCAACAGTTTTTCCATTACCGTATGGAGTCGTCTGGCACCGATATTTTCCTGCTGCTCATTGGTGAGGAAGGCCATGGTAGCGATTTCCTCCACTGCATCATCGGTAAAGGTAACCTTAATCCCTTCCGTCTCAAGCAACATTTTATGCTGCTTGATCAGTGCGTTCTCCGGCACGGTAAGAATTTGAATAAAAGCTTCCTTCGTTAGATTTTCCAGCTCCACACGGATGGGGAATCTACCCTGAAGCTCCGGAATTAGATCCGTCGGCTTTGAAATATGGAATGCTCCGGCACCGATAAACAATACATGGTCTGTTTTCACAGGACCGTATTTTGTATTGATGACACTGCCTTCTACGATAGGTAGAATGTCTCTTTGAACTCCTTCTCTGGACACATCCGCCCCGGAACGGTATCCTGATCCGGAAGCAATTTTATCTATTTCATCAATAAAGATGATGCCGTTTTGTTCGGCATTTTCCAAAGCTTCCACTGTTACCTGATCCATATCGATGAGGTTTTGCGCCTCTTGTTCTCTCAGGATCTTTCTGGCATCTTTTACTCTGACTTTCTTCTTTTTCTTTTTTTGCGGCATCATATCACCGAATATATTTCCGATGCTGATGCTCATGGCTTCATTGCCTAAATCCAGGTTATTTCCCTTTGGACTTTCGTTAACTTCAATCTCAATAAATTGTTCTTCCAAAAGACCGTCTTTCAGCTGCTGTCTCACCTGCTCTCTTGCCAGCTCAACATCTGCCTTTTCATTGATGCCTTCATCCTTTTGATCCAGCTTCGGCTGCTGATTTTGATTTACCTGAAAGCCTCCGCCCAATATAAAATCAAAGGGGCCTCTGACGCCGCCGGAGTTTTGAGGCGCTTTTTTCTTGCCGGGGATGATGGCTTCGATAATTTTTTCCTCTGCAATCTCCTCTGCAATGAAATACTTCTCCTGCAACCTTTTCTGCTTTGTAATGCGGATGGAAGCTTCCACAAGATCCCGGACCATGGAATCCACATCTCTTCCGACATAACCCACTTCGGTGAACTTTGTGGCTTCAACCTTAACAAAAGGCGCGTCCATCAGTTTGGCCAGACGCCTCGCTATTTCGGTTTTTCCTACACCGGTAGGACCCATCATCAAAATATTCTTAGGCGTTACTTCCTCTCTCATTTCCTCAGGAAGCAGACTTCTTCGGTATCTGTTTCGCAGTGCGACTGCTACCGATTTTTTTGCACTGTCTTGTCCAATAATATATTTGTCAAGCTCCTTTACGATCTCTTTTGGAGTCATACTGTACAATGTACTCATTTTCCATTCCCCCCTACAGCTTTTCAACGGAAATATTGTCATTTGTATAAACACAAATAGAAGAAGCAATATTCAATGCCTCTCTGACAATTTCTTCCGCACTCATGTCCGTATGTTTAAACAGCGCGTTGGCAGCTGCGTAAGCATAATTTCCGCCGGAGCCGATGGCAATAAAATCCTCGTCCGGTTCGATGACTTCCCCATTGCCTGAAATGAGCAGAAGACTTTCTTTATCTGCTGCAACCATCAGGGCTTCCAGATTTCTCATAGCTCTATCTGATCTCCAGGTTTGGGCCAGTGCAACCGCTGCTCTTTTCAAATTTCCGGCATGCTCTTCCAATTTTTTTTCAAATTTTTCAGTTAACGTAAAAGCATCCGAAACGGAGCCGGCAAATCCTGTAATTACACTATTTTTATAGATTTTTCTTACTTTCTTCGCTTTCTGCTTCATGATGGTTTTTTCACCCATGGTGACCTGGCCATCTCCCCCTATGCAGATGTCATTCTCACTCCGTCTAACAGCTACAATTGTAGTAGCATGGAATTGTCCCATTTAAATTACCTCCCTTAAAAAAACTGCTAATTTATTCTTTATACCCACATTCTGCATTGGAACACAGGTAACTTGTGGTTTTTGTCTTTTTTTCCATTAGTAATGAATTACAATTCGGGCATTTTTTATCAACCGGCTTATTCCAGTATAACTGATTGCATTCCGGGAATCCGCTGCAGCCATAAAAGACCCTTCCTTTTTTACTTTTCCTCGCCACGATATCCTTGCCGCAATTGGGACATTTGACATCAATTTTACTGATAATGGGCTTTGTGTTCTTACAGTCAGGATAACCGGAACAGGCAAGAAATTCGCCAAATCTGCCATGTTTGATCGCCATCTGCTTACCGCACACTTCACAGATTTCATCCGTGAGTTCATCCTCAATGGTCACCTTTTCGATAGCCGAATCAGCTACTTCCAGTTCCTTTTCAAGCACGCCGTAAAAATCATGGATAATGTCTTTCCAATCGATATTTTTAACTTCCACATCGTCCAATTTATCTTCCAGCGCTGCCGTAAAGCCTGCGTCTACAATTTCATGGAAGTAGGTCTCCATTAGATCGGTAACGATAAAGCCAAGCTCCGTGGGTTTCAGCATTTTTTTCTCTCTGGTTATATATTTTCTTTCAATCAAAGTTGCAATAATCGGTGCATAGGTACTCGGTCTGCCAATATTCTTGTCCTCAAGATCCTTTACCAGCGCGGCTTCACTAAATCTGGAAGGAGGCTGTGTGAAGTTTTGTTCACTGAGTATATCCACCAATTTCAGCCGATCATTTTCTGTCAGCTGAGGCAGCATTTTCTCTTCGTCTTCCTCACTGGTGTTGTTATAGATTTTCAGATAGCCGTCAAACTTCAGTTTGGAGCCTGTTGCCCGAAACAGGTAATCCGAATTGACAATATCGGCACTGACACTGTCATAGACGGCCGGCGACATACGGCTGGCCACAAATCTCGACCAGATAAGCCGATACAGCATATATTGATCCTTCGTCAGGGAATCCTTGATCTCATCCGGATGTAAAGTTACAATACTGGGTCGTATAGCTTCATGAGCATCCTGCACATCCTTCTTTTTATTTGAAAAGCTGTTGTTGCCTAAATAGGCATCTGAAAAGTTTTCTTTGATGTATTCTGTTACAGCTGTTTGCGCTTCATCAGAGACTCTGACGGAATCCGTTCTGATATAGGTAACAAGACCCACAATTCCATGGCCCTTGATTTCAATTCCTTCATAAAGCTGCTGAGCAACCAGCATCGTTTTCTTTGTATAGAAATTAAGCTTATTGGATGCTTCCTGCTGCAGACTGCTGGTAGTAAAGGGCGCGTTGGGTTTTTTCGTTCGTTCTTTTTCCTCTACCCTCTTTACCATAAAACCATTTTGGTCCAGTGCAGCTAAAATCTTATCTGCTTCTTCCTTGTTCGATATAGTTATTTTCTTTCCCTTATGTTCAATCAATTTTGCAGTAAAGTGCTTTTTCTTTTCCTTAGTTTTATTATCATCTGTCAGAACAGCTGAAATATTCCAGTATTCCTTAGGTTCAAATTCTAAAATGATCTTTTCTCTGTCGCAGATTATTTTTAATGCTGCGGATTGCACTCTTCCTGCGCTCAAGCCTCTGCGGATTTTTCTCCACAGCAAAGGACTGATCTTATACCCTACCAATCTATCCAATACCCTTCGGGCCTGCTGCGCATCCACAAGTTTTTTGTCGATGGCCCTTGGCTTTTTTACAGCATTCTGAATAGCCCCTTTGGTTATTTCATTAAAAACAATCCTGCAAGGTTCTTTTTCATCGATACCCAATAAATAAGCAATGTGCCAGGATATGGCCTCCCCTTCTCGGTCAGGGTCCGTTGCGAGATATACTTTGCCCGCATCTTTTGCCTCCTTCTTCATTGCTTTGATAATATCGCCCTTCCCTCTGATAGAAATATATTCAGGCTCAAAATTATTCTCAATGTTAATCCCAAGTTTACTTTTAGGCAGATCTCTAATGTGACCCACAGAAGCAACGACCTTATACTTGCTCCCAAGAAATTTACCAATGGTTTTTGCTTTTGACGGGGATTCTACAATCACTAGATTTTTATCGGCCATTTTGTAGCCTCCTTTTGTTTTGTTATTACAAGAACAGATTATATTTCCAAAATATTTATTTTGCAATAAAAATTTTTCCTAAGGCGGTTTGAATCACACCTTTCATTTCCAAAATTGTTACCAAAGCATTGATTTCCGAGGGTGCTCTACCTGTTTTTCTACAGAGCTCATCCGTCGTGATTTCCCCTTGACAGAACACGGCTTCATAGATCCTTTTCTCGTCCATGCCAAGCTTTTCTTTAAGTTTTTCTGTATGAAACCTCTTTGGGATTCCAAGATCCTCTATAATGTCATCAAAAATGATGAGTGGAGTCGCACCGTCTTTTATCAGTTTGTTGGCTCCGAAACTGTACATACTATTTATATTCCCTGGTAAGGCATAAATATTCCTGCCTTGTTCCGCTGCATATTCCGCAGTAATTAACGAACCGCTGCTTAATCCGGCTTCTACAACAACCGTTCCAATGGAAATACCGCTAATGATCCGATTCCTCATGGGAAACCGATATGGCAGCGGATTGGTGCCCGGCTCATATTCAGATAAAAGAAGACCGTTCTCTGCAATTTGATCCATTAGCCTTTTATTGGATGCAGGATAACAGATGTCCACGCCGCAGCCTAAAACAGCAATGGTTTTCCCATTGGTTTCCAAAGCTCCTCTATGGGCGCACGAATCTATGCCTGCTGCCATGCCGCTGACCACTGCAATCTGGTATTCCGACAATTTCTTTGCCAGTCCGTAGGCTGCCCATTTTCCATAGGGCGTGGCTTTTCTGGACCCCACCACAGCGATAGCCCTTTGATTCAGCAAAGAGACATCTCCTCTGCAATATAAGGCAGGCGGAGGATTCTCGATATGTTTCAAAATTTCAGGATATTCCTTGTCTGTTACAATAATCTTTTTTATGTCAAGCATCACGCAATTTACAACCCCCTGAACATTTTATCCAGACTGCGGTACTGAATGGCTTCTGCAATATGGTTTTGCCCGATATTCTGTTTTTCTTCCATGTCGGCTATGGTTCTTGCCAGTCTGATAATTTTATGGTATGCCCTGGCACTTAAAGACAGTTTCTTATATGCAATCTCCAGCAGCGCTTTTGATTCCTTATCCATGGCGCAATATTTCTTCATAAGCCTGGCAGTAAGCTGCGAATTATAGGAGATTTCTTCGTTTTTATATCTTTCCAGCTGTATCTTTCTGGCTGTCTCGACTTCTAGTCTCATACGTCCGGAATCTTTTACGGAGGCACCTGAAAAACAGGTATGATCGCCTCCTGAACCTCCGCGATAATCTCCATCCGAGCAGCCTGCATAAGATCCATCCGAGCAGTCTGACAAATCCTGATACGGTACCGGCATAATTTCGATATGCATATCCATTCTGTCCAGCAGCGGCCCTGACAGTTTAGAAAGATATTGTCTAATCTGCTGTATGCTGCAGGTGCATTCGTGTGTCGGATCTCCATAAAATCCGCAGGGGCAGGGATTCATACTGGCAAGCAGCATAATTTTAGAAGGGTAGGTAACGGTTCCTTTTACACGAGAAATAGTGACTTGTTCATCCTCTAAGGGCTGTCTCAGCATTTCCAGTACAGATCTATTGAACTCCGGCAGTTCATCTAAAAACAGGACACCAAAATGGGCCAGGGAAACCTCTCCCGGCTTCGGATGGCTGCCTCCTCCCACTAATGCGGCAGCAGAAATGGTGTGGTGCGGAGAACGGAATGGTCTTTCCGTAATCAACGGTTTCTTTTCTGAAAGCTCTCCTGCGATACTATAGATTTTCGTAACTTCCAGCTTTTCTTCATAAGTGAGGCTTGGAAGAATTCCGGGGACTCTTCGCGCCATCATGGTTTTTCCTGCTCCCGGAGGACCGATCAACAATACATTATGAGAGGCCGCCGCTGCAATTTGCAGTGCCCTTTTAACCGTTTCCTGACCTGCCACATCCGCAAAATCAGTCTCCGGATTTTGTTGGATTTCTATTGCGCTTTGATGATTCTCATAGGGAAAAATCCTGTTTCTGGTCATCATATGTTCCAAGATTTCTTTTAAATGTGTTACCGGATACAGGCAAATGTCGCCAATGACAGAAGCTTCTTTTGCATTGGAAGCCGGAAGGATTACTTTTTTGATTCCATGTTTACGCAGGCCCATTACCAGAGGCAGTGCTCCGTTAATTCGATTGACACTGCCGTCCAGTGATAATTCTCCGAGAAAAGCGTACTCTTTCATTTTTTCTTCTTTAATATATCCCATTGATATCATGACGCCCATGGCAATGGGCAGATCAAAATGGGTGCCTTCTTTTTTGGTTGCTGCAGGCGCCAGATTGATGGTAATCCTTTTGGCAGGAAAATGATAGCCGGAATTCAGGATGGCAGTTCTGATCCTTTCCTTTGCTTCCCTGACGGAAAGATCGGGAAGTCCCACTACGGTAAAGGCAGGCAGACCCGGTGAAAGATCGGTTTCCACAGTGACAACTTCCGAAGAAAGTCCTTGCAATACGCCGGTTTTTACTTGTGAATACATAATTTTCTACCTCATTTTCCAAGAGACTCTAAAGGATATTCTTCAGATGACGGATATAAGCTTGTCCGCCTTTTACAAGGATCTCGATAGAATCAATTCTGATTTCCTGATTAAAGCTATGATGAAGCATATTATAGTAGGCAGCTGTTTTTAGGATGTGCTGTTTTTTCGTATAATTGATAGCTTCGCAGGGCAATCCGTAATCTACTCTCTTTCTGGATTTTACTTCGATAAATACCTGAACGGATCCATCCCTGGCAATAATATCAATTTCACCTGCCCTGCATCTGAAATTCCTTCCCAGAATCTCATAACCTCTATTCTTTAAATACTTTACCGCTACCTCTTCTCCCCAATATCCAAACAACATCTGCAAAACCCCTTTTATTTAATATATTACATATTATTACATTTTTATATTAATTTGTCAATCATTTCCTGAGCGGCTTACACGGAGTTACACCGCGGCTTATACATTAGCGCAGCGGTAAAGTAAAAGCCAGCTAACGGCATCCTCCGTATCAGCTGGCTCATATCTTTTTATTCTGGGATTTATTGTACGATATCCTGTTACTCTACAATATCCAAAAATTCCTGGTTATATTTTCGAACATACTTCATATTGCAGGAATCCCCGTGTCCCGGGTAAATGTGAATATCATTGCTCCATTTGTCGATGATATTCCGGATGGTATTTTCCATTTCGGCAGGTGACCCGTCGCTTAAATCCGTTCTGCCCAAATCGACGTTAAATATGGTGTCACCTGTAAAAGCGAGCTTGCTTTCCTCTGAATAGTAACATACGCTGCCCATTGTATGGCCCGGCGTATGAATAACCTTGATTTCCTCCTGATCCAGCATAATTGTATCTCCATGCTCCAGCATAACCTCCACCGGCCTTTTATATTCGTCACAATCCGCTCTGTGAAGATACAGCGGACAGCCCGTTTCTGCCTTGATCTTTTCCACACCGCCCACATGATCATAATGATGATGCGTCAAAAGAATCCCCTTTATAGACAGGTCCAGGTCCTTTACTGTCTCCAAAAATTTTTCGCCTTGATAACCAGGGTCTATGATATAACAGGCTCCTCCCTTTTCATGAAAGATGATGTATCCATTGCTTTCAAGATTTCCGCCGATCAATCGCTTTATTTTCATCATTACTTTGCTCCCCTTCATCTCTGTTTTTGATATTGATTTGTAATTCTGCCCTATTATTTTAGCCTATTTTATCAATAATAACAAATACATATTGCTTTCAATTAAAATAGTGGTACAATATTGTTTATTATCATTATACATATCCAAAAGAAGGGAAGCAAAATGAAAGTCGCAATCGTTGGTGCAGGTAAGTTAGGCATTAAAATTACGGAAGCACTCCTTGGCGGAGACCATTCTGTTTTAATTATAGATAAAAATGAAGCATTATTGCAGAAATTAGGATCGCAAATGGATCTTATGACCGTGGCAGGCAATGCAAAACAAATCAGCCTGCTGGAGAATATTGGTATCGATTCCTATGACTTTTTGATTTCGGCTACCAATTCAGATGAAAAAAATATTGTCATTTGTTCCTTTGCAAAAAAACTGGGCTGCAAAAAGGTTATCGCGCGAGTTCGTGACCCTGAGCATATGAATCAGCTTGACTTTATTAAAGATACCATGGACATCGATTATATTGTCAACCCGGATCTGTCCATCACCATTGAAATCTATAAATTCTTGGTGGAAAAGTACACTTTGAGCAATGGTATTTTTTCCAGCGGTAAAATATCTCTTATTGAATTTCTTTCAGACAAAATGCCTGAATTAATTGACAAAAAGATTAGTGAGATAACAGGTATCCTGATAAATATGCTGGTGGTTGCCATCTCCAGGAACGGCAAGGTTATCATTCCTAAAAAGGATACTGTTATTATAAAAGAAGATATTTTATATGTAGTGGGTGCAAAGAATCCCATCATGAAACTCAATGCCAAGGTTCATGAGAAAGGTAAATATACAAATCTGCAAAAGGTAATGATTATTGGCGGCGGTAAAACGGGCCTTTACCTGGCACAGAAGCTTTCTGAATTTGGCGTTTCCGTCAAAATCATTGAAAAAGAAAAAGCACGCTGCCAATATCTGTCGGCCCATCTTGATGATGTTCTTGTTTTGTATGGGGATGCTACGGATTTAAATCTTCTTGAAGAAGAAAACATTGATGAAATGGATGCGGTGGTAACAGCCACCGGCTTTGACGAAGAAAACCTGCTCTTGGCATTGATGGCAAAGAAGCATGGCATTGAAGACGTCATTGCTAAGGTGAGCAGAGAAAGCTATGCCAGTCTGATAGAAAGCATGGGCATTGATATGGCCTTGAACCCATTGGATATGACTGCAAGCCACATCCTCAGGTTTATACAGGGATCTAAGCGCGTTATTTCCTCTCAGCTTATACAAGGGCAGGCAGAAGTCATAGAAATTATCGCAGATGAACATATGAAACTGACAGGAAAGCCTATCAGTCATTTAGACTTGCCTGACGGTGCCATTATCGCTGCGATTCACCGCGGCACGGATGTGGTCATGCCAAACGAAAGCACCGAGATTGAAAATAATGACCGTGTGATTATAATTTGTCTTCTTTCCGATATTCCCGTATTGGAAAAACTTCTTCGGTCAGGCAGAACCGGCTTCTTTAAATAGAAGGAGAATACGAAATCATGATTCTGAATCATAGAGCTATTGCAAAACTTGCTGGAATCATTATCACCATGCTGGGTATTTTAATGCTTCCTTCATGGATTGTCTCTTTAATTTATAAGGAATTTGATGCTGTCAATGCCTTTACGGCTGTGATCATTCCCTTGATTCTGTTAGGATCGTTTATATCCTTCAAGATAAAAGTGGATTCCGATCATTTAAAGGTTCGGGACGGTTTTGCCATCGTATTTTTATGCTGGATGCTTGCCTCTTTTTTTGGTTCTCTTCCATTCATCATTTCCGGCTATATTCCCAATTTTTTTGATGCTTTTTTTGAAACTGCTTCCGGCTTTACAACTACCGGAAGCACCATTCTTACGGATATCGAAAAATTGCCGAAAGGTCTTCTTTTTTGGCGTTCCTTTACCCACTGGCTTGGCGGAATGGGTATTCTTGTATTTGCAATTGCACTTCTTCCTGCGTTGGGAATCGGCGGTCAGAAGATTATCAAAGCAGAAACCACAGGCCCTATTTTCGGAAAAGTAACTTCCAGAATATCGGATAGTTCCAAGATCCTTTATCTAATATATATAGGTCTCAGCGTTATTGAGGTTATGTTGCTCATGCTGGGTGAAATGAGCCTCTATGACGCCTTGATTCATACCTTCGGATCTATTGGAACAGGCGGTTTTTCCAACTATAATGACAGTATAGCCCATTTTGACAGTGTCTATATCGACGTTGTTCTCTCCGTCTTTATGCTGTTGGCCGGAACCAATTTTACACTGTTCTATTTGGTACTCCGAGGGCACTGGCGGGACTTTTTCAAGGATAGCGAACTACGATTCTATTTTTTGATTGTCGTTTCGGCCATCTTGTTCATAACTTTTGATTTATGGATCAGAGAGATTTATACTTTCGGCGGTTCCATCAGGTATTCTCTCTTTCAAAGTATATCCATCCTGACCACAACAGGTTTTATGACGGCTGATTTTGATTTATGGCCTAGTTTCAGTAAAATGATCCTCTTTATCCTCATGTTTATCGGAGGATGTTCCTCCTCCACCAGCGGAGGAATGAAGGTTATCCGAATTTTAATATTGCTGAAAATGGTGAAAAGAGGGTTCGCTTTACGCTTGCATCCCAGAGCCGTTGTACCGGTAAAACTGGGAGGAAAAGTCATATCTGCAAACACGGTTTCTGCCGTTACCAGTTTTTCCATTGCCTATTTCGGGCTTTTTTTCCTTGGAATGATTCTGTTATCCCTGGACAATTTTGATTTGCTGACGACGGTCAGCGCAGTGGCTGCCTGTCTTGGGAATATCGGTCCGGGCTTTCATCTGGTAGGGCCTATTTTAAATTATAGCATTTTTTCCGACTTTGCTAAGCTGCTCTTAACGATACTAATGCTTGTAGGCCGTTTGGAATTATTTACTATAATTTTGCTGTTTACAAGACAATTCTGGAATCCGGATAAGTGAGGTTTGATTTATGTCCGCTTTTAATTATAAAGTTATCATTAAAGTACTCGGAGCCATTACAACGATCATCGGATTAACCATGATCCCTCCGCTTTTCGTTGCAATGATTTATCATGAGAATTTACTGGTGATTTCCTATTTAAAAACCATCATACCGTCGGTACTGACAGGGCTTATAATTATTTTCTGTGTGAAGCCCGGTTCCACCTCACTTAAAATAAGAGACGGCTATCTGATAGCAGGGCTCTGCTGGGTTGTGGCGTCAGCTATCGGTGCGTTTCCCTATTTGCTTTCAGGCGTTATGACCAATTTTATCGATGCGTTCTTTGAATCAGTATCAGGATTTACCACCACCGGATCCACCATCATCGTAGACTTGTCGGAAATTCCAAAATCCCTGCAATTTTGGCGTTCCTTCTGTCATTGGCTTGGCGGCATGGGTATTCTGATTTTAGCCATATCACTGCTTCCTGCCCTGGGCATCGGAGGGTTGAAAATTGTCAGTGCCGAAGCGCCGGGCCCCACCATCGAAAAGATGTCTGCAAAAATAACAGATTCTGCTAAAATCTTATATATCATGTATATATCCTTTACTCTGATTGAGATTCTATTATTGTGTCTGGGCGGATTAAATTTATTCGATGCGATGATCCATACCTTCGGAAGTATGGGAACAGGAGGGCTCTCCAACTACAGCAATGGCGTGGCGCATTTTGACAGTATTTATGTTGAGTTTATCATTATCGTATTCAGTGTTTTTGCCTCTATTAATTTTGTTCTGTATCACCATATCCTCCAGGGAAGATGGCGTGATTTCTGGAGAGATCCTGAGCTAAGAACATTTTTAATTATACTTGGAGTTTCTATTTTACTGATTGCACTGAACCTTAGATTAACAAATACGTATCCTAATATTGGAAATTCTCTGCGTTATTCCTTTTTTCAGGCGACATCCTTTATAACCACTTCGGGATTTGCTACAACGGATTATACCTTATGGCCAAGCTTCACCCAAATAGTTTTGTTTTGCCTCATGTTCATCGGCGGCTGCTCCGCATCAACCTGCGGTTCCATAAAAGTAATCCGTATTATGATTTTATTTAAGCTTTTTATCAGAGGATTATATAAAAGGCTTCATCCAAATGCCGTAGTCCCTGTCAAGCTGGGAGGAAAAATCATTTCTTCCGAAACCGTTTCCAGAGTAAGTTCCTTTACCATTTTATTTTTTACACTCTTTGTCATTAGCTCCTTGGTGGTTTCCCTTGAGAATTATGACCTGATCACTACCATAAGCGCTGCAGCAAGCTCTTTATCAAACACAGGTATGGGGTTGGGTCTAGTAGGCCCTGCTGGGACTTTCAGTATATTTTCTGAGCCAACGAGACTATATTTATCTTTTATTATGATTGCCGGTCGTTTGGAATTATTTACCATAATCATGATGCTGACACCATCTTTTTGGAAATCAAGCTAAAAAAAGATAGACTTCCATGAGAAATATTTATTATAAAAAAGGGTAATCTAAATTTAGTAGTGGAAATCTACAAATACAAGTTTTGTGATTTCTTGTATCAATTCGCCATCAATTTATTTCACAAAATTAGGCGAACTAGGATTGGATAATTCTTTTTTATGTTAGGAGGCAAATCATTATGCGTGTAAAAGATTTAATGGCAACTTCTGTCACTTGTGTACGTCCGGATACCTCAGTTATGCAGGTCGCAAAACAAATGAAACAGGAAAATATCGGATCTGTTCCGGTTTGTAACGATCGTGGTGAGGCCCTTGGTATTATTACTGACAGAGATATCGTCATCCGATCTGTATCGGATGAAAATAATCCTAAAACAGCAAAAGATATTATGACGACAAATCTTATTTATGCAAATCCGAATATGGATACGCACGAGGCGGCTCTGTTGTTGGCAAAATATCAAGTACGACGGCTACCCGTTGTGGAAAACAATAAAATTGTAGGAATGTTGGCCATGGCTGACATCGCTCGCAAACCAATTTATGTGGATGAAGCAGGAGATGCATTGTCGGCCATCTCGAAGCCAAGCACCATCAGTTAAGAAAAAATCCCGGTTTCAAACACCGGGATTTTCTATTTCTTTAGGATCAGCAACGGTAAAATTGATTTCTTTATCCTGTAAATCAACAGAATGTACTTTGATCAATACATGATCTCCCAATGCATAAATATGATTGGTTCTGCGACCGATCAGACGATATTTTGATGCCTCATAGTCATAAAAGTCATCGTTCAAATATTCCACTCTTACCATACCTTCTATGGTATTGCCTATTTCAACAAAAAATCCGAAATTTGCAACACCGCTGATAATTCCCTCATGAACCTCTCCTACGTGGTAAGACATATATTCGGCTTTTTTCATCTTCTCTACTTCCCGTTCCAGCTCCTGAGCCAGCCGTTCCGTTGCAGAGGAGGTTAAAGCTGCATTTTCTGTTTTTTTCTTATAATTTTTAACTCTTTTAACATCTAAACCACTTGTAAGAACCTCTTTGATGATTCTGTGAATGATCAAATCAGGATAACGCCTGATAGGAGAAGTAAAGTGACAATAATATTTAACACCCAACCCAAAATGTCCTTCACATTCCGTACCATAAAATGCTTTTTTCATGGAGCGGAGCATTACCGTATTGACGACGTGTTCCTCAGGTTTCCCCTCTACACTGCTCAAAATTTCATTTAAAGCCTTCGGATGGATATTTTCAGGATTTCCTTTCAATATCAGGCCAAAGCTTTGTATAAACTTTTTAAATACTTCGATTTTTTCCAGCGAAGGAGATTCATGAATACGATAGACAAAAGGAATTTCCATCCAAAAGAAATGTTCTGCTATCGTTTCATTAGCAATCAGCATAAATTCTTCAATGATTCGATTCGCGACTCTTCTTTCGGCGGTCTCCACGCTTATTGGGATTCCCTCTTCGTTTAATTTTATATAAGCTTCATCAAAATCAAAATCCAGGCTACCGCGTGCTTCTCTTGCCTTTCTCAATATCTTAGCAAGTTTATCCATTGATAAGATATCCTCATAGATATCTTCATATTTGGATTTAAGATCCGCTGCATCGTTTTCCAACATATCGGATACATCGCCGTAAACCATCCGGGCTTTGGAATGTATAATGCTTTCATAAATATCGTGATTTACAACTTTACCTTTACTGTCGATTTCCATATCTACAGAAAGGGTCAGTCGGTCTACTTTTGGATTTAAGCTGCAGATCCCATTGGACAATGCTTCCGGAAGCATTGGGATTACCTGATCGATCAAATAGACGCTGTTTCCCCTTTTCAGAGCTTCTTTATCAAGTTGACTGCCTTCCTTTACGTAATGACTTACATCAGCTATATGAACACCTAAAAGAAAATTTCCGTTATCAAGCTTTTTAACGGAAACAGCATCATCCAAATCCTTGGCATCCGCTCCATCCATGGTAATGATCGTTTGGTCTCTCAGATCTCTTCTTCGAATGATTTCATCTTCCAAAATTTCCTGAGGGATTTTTTTAGCCTCGGAATTCACTTTGGCTGGGAATTCTTTTTTCAAATTGTATTGACGTATCAGACCTTTGATATCTCCTCCAGGCTCACCATTCCTGCTGATGATTTCTTCAATCTTTCCTTCAGCACTGTAGTTTTTATCCGGATATCTTTCAATTTTTACAACTACTTTATCTCCTTTTTCCGCACCATGAAAATCTTTTTTCATAACAAAAATATCATCATTGATTCTTTTATCATCCGGCACAACAAAACCAAATCTTTTGCTTTTTTCAAAGGTTCCTACGACTTCTGTTACAGATCGTTTCATGATTTCCTGAATAACGCCCTCTCTTGTTCGCTCTGTTTCCCAGGAAGGCAATAATTTCACAGAAACTAAATCACCGTTCATAGCATTCTTCATACCGGAGTGCGGAATAAAAATATCACCGTTTGTATCCGTTTCCGGAATCACAAATCCAAAACCTTTCTTATGTTTTGAAAGTGTTCCGATGATAATTTCAACTTTCGCTTCTTTGCCTTTTTTTCTTTTATTTACATGATCCATACTACCACCACTCATTCATTGATTGCGATAACACACAACTAAATTTTACCATATAGAGGGTATGAGGAACAAGTAATACGAAAATAATCCTTTTTACACCCTTTTTATGTAAAGAGCACAAAGGCCGTCCTCTGTGCTCATGGCTTTTATTGATTTGTGTTGTTGTCGATGCCAGGACCAGTCAAGTCTGTAATATCATTTACATTATTGTTATTATCCAGACCATCGTCATCGATACCATTGTTGTCGATGTCGCCGTCACGTTCATTTGGGCCATTGTTATTTGCACCATTGTCAGTTAACCCGTTATCATCATTATCCGTAATGTTATTATTCGGAGTATCCGGATCTATGATGTCATCATCGTTAGCGCAAGCAGCAAACATAAATAGCGTTAAAATCAATAAAAGCGCAATAATAATTTTTTTATTTTTCACTTTTTCATCTCCTCTCTTTCCACGATTATTATTTGCCAAATTAAAAATTTTACACAATATAAAAAAAGGAAAGTCCTTTTATAACCTTCCTTTTTTATACCTAAAAAAATTTTTAATTTTATTATGAATAATTTTTAATGTAGAAATTATCCAAGATTTTTAATTACATTTTCGATTTTATAACCATGTTCTTCCAGATTTTCCTCAATACTTTCCGTATTGATGGCATTGGTTCTGATTACCACATCGCTGCTTCCGCCGCTTCCGCGATAGACTGCAATATGTGATATGTTGGCATCAAAAGAGCGGAAAATTTCTGCGATATCCGCCAAGGCTCCCGGGACATCCGCGGCCTGAACCGTTATGCGGCTTCCGGCGTCCCGAAAACCAAGAAGATCAATGAAGGCGTCAAAGATATCACTTTCCGTAATAATGCCTACCAGCTTATTGTTTTTTACAACTGCCAGAGTGCTGATCTTGTTTTCGCGCATCATGACGGCAGCTTCTTCCAGTAAAGCGTCAGGAGAGATGGCAATGACATCTTTGGTCATGGCATCACTGACTCTCATTTTCGACAATAGATAATTTAACTCATAAATGCTTAACGTAGTTGCTTTGGTTGGAGAAACCTTTTCCAAATCTCCATGAGTGAGAATTCCAACAATCTTTTCACCGTCTACAACAGGAACTCTTTTCAGGTTTTTTTCCCGCATTAATTCAATTACTTCGTTGATCGGCGCGTCAAAAGCTATGGTGTAGGGATTCGCAGTCATTTTGTTTTTCACATACATACTATTCTCCTCCTAAATAAGCTTTCTGAATCTCATTACTCCTTGCAAGTTCTTCTCCGGTTCCACTGATTACAATGGAACCTGTTTCGATAACGTAAGCTCTATGGGCGATGGAAAGGGCCATACTGGCGTTCTGTTCCACCAATAGAATTGTTGTACCTGTTTGATTAATATCTTTTATGATTTTAAATATTTCTCTTACCAGTAATGGTGCAAGTCCCATGGATGGTTCATCCATCAGCAGAATTCTGGGTCTTGACATTAAGGCCCGGCCCATAGCCAGCATCTGCTGTTCACCGCCGGACAGCGTTCCGGCCAGCTGCTTTTTACGATTTCCCAAGATAGGAAACCGTTCATAAACCATTTCCATATCCTTCTTGATCTCTGACTTGTCTTTTCTTAAAAAGGCGCCCAGTTCAAGATTTTCCAATACACTCATGGCTGGGAAAATACGTCTGCCCTCAGGTACCTGAGAGATCCCCATTTCAACACGCTGAGGTGCCGACAGAGCTGTAATATTTTTGCCCTCCAGCAGGATTTCTCCGCTGGTTGCTTTGTTTAACCCTGAGATGGTTCTGAGAGTCGTGGTTTTTCCGGCGCCGTTTGCCCCGATCAAGGTTACAATTTCACCGGCATTTACTGTCAGTGATATATCTTTGAGAGCATGGATAACTCCATAGTGGACATTAAGATTTTTTATTTCAAGCATTGTTAACATCCTCCCCCAAATAGGCCTCGATTACCTTTTTATTTGCTCTGATTTCTTCAGGCCTGCCGGATGCAATGAGCATACCGTAATCCAATACATAGATTCTCTCACAAATTTTCATAACAAGAGACATATCATGTTCAATCAGCAGGATAGTGAGATCAAATTCTTTTCTGATCCATCCGATGATATCTGTTAGAGCTTTTGTTTCCTGGGGGTTCATCCCTGCAGCAGGCTCATCAAGCAGAAGCAGTGACGGCTTTGTTGCAAGGGCTCGAACGATTTCCAAATGGCGCTGCTCTCCATAAGGCAGGTTTTTTGCCAGTTCATTTTTTTTATGTGATAAATGAAAAATGTCCAGAAGCCTTTCCGCTTCTGCTCTCAATTCATCTTCTTCATTATGAAATTTATCCAAATGCAAGAAAGCGGACGATAAACCATATCTGACATTTTGATGCATGGCAATTCTTACATTGTCAAGTACGGTAAGGTC
This sequence comes from Sinanaerobacter chloroacetimidivorans, assembly GCF_018128545.1. Taxonomy (GTDB): domain Bacteria; phylum Bacillota; class Clostridia; order Peptostreptococcales; family Anaerovoracaceae; genus Sinanaerobacter; species Sinanaerobacter chloroacetimidivorans. The sequence continues at coordinate 40,799 of NZ_JAGSND010000023.1, forward strand.
CTTGAAAAGCCGGATATTCTGAAAGGTTCTGGCTAAGCCTTCCTTCGTTACGTTATAAGGCTTCAAGCCTCCCAGTTCTTTAATCTTTCCATCCCGGTCAAGCTTTATACTTCCCGAAGTCGGAACATATACTCCTGTTAAAAGATTGAACAGAGTGGTTTTTCCAGCACCGTTGGGACCAATCAGTCCTACAAGCTCTCCCTTTTCAATATGCATACTTACATTGGACACTGCTGTAAGTCCTCCGAAGGACTTTGTTAATTTGTCAACTGAAAGCAATGACATGATAGGTTCCCTCCTTTACTCTATTCTCTCATCTTTTTTTCTAAATTTAAATAAATCCGTTATTTCTTTCGTACCCATAATTCCCTGGGGTCTGAAAATCATAATCAGTACCAGTAATGCCGCATAAAGAATCATTCGAATTGCAGTAAAGGATTGCAGGAATGTAGTCAATACAGCCAATACGATGGCGGCTATTACGGATCCTGTTAAGCTTCCCATTCCTCCTAGAACAACGATTACTAAAATATCGATGGATTTTAAGAATCCAAAAAGATCCGGTTTTAAAAAGTAAAAGTAAGAAGCATAGAGGGCACCGGCAACACCTGCAAAAAATGCTCCGATGGCAAAAGCCATTACTTTATATTTTGTCGTATTGATTCCCATGGATTCGGCTGCGATTTCATCTTCACGGATAGAAATGCAAGCACGCCCATGGGAGGATTTAATAAAGTTATTGATCAGCAATATGGTTGCGATGGTGAAAAAGCACAGCCAGAACCAATTTGTATTTCTGGGAATGCCATTCAATCCCGCTGCCCCATTGGTAATTTCCAAATTTAGAAATACAACACGAATGATTTCTGCCATTCCCAGTGTAGCGATGGCCAGATAATCTCCGCGAAGCCGTAAGGTTGGAATACCGATCAGAATACCCACTATGGTAGCTGCAACAGCACCACCCAGAATTCCCAGAAGGAAACCAAGAGTTGTATTCATCTCCATGGTAATAATGGCGCAAACATAGGCGCCGATAGACATGAATCCTGCATGCCCCAGAGAAAACTGTCCGGTAAATCCGGTTACCAGGTTCAAACTCACTGCCAGGATAATGTTGATGCAAATCATAGCAATGGTGATTTCGTAAAAACTATTAATAATGCGTGCATTGATCAAAAGCTGCACAACGGCAAAGGTTAATAAAATTGAACCCAGAATGTATAAATTCTTTTTTGTTAATGCTCTCATCTATTACACCTTCTCTCTTGTGTTCTTGCCGAGAAGTCCAGCCGGCTTCAGAATCAGTATGAGAATCAGGAAAGCAAATACGGCAGCATCCCTGTACATGGAGTTCCCGTAACCAGAAACCAAAGTCTCCATAATGCCGATGGAAAGTCCGCCGATCATGGCTCCTGGAATGCTTCCGATACCACCGAATACGGCGGCTACAAAGGCCTTTAATCCTGGCATAATACCCATGAGGGGGTCAATGGAATTATAGTATATTCCTACTAAAACACCTGCCGCTCCGGCAAAGGCAGAGCCGATCGCAAAAGTATAGGATATGGTCTGGTCAACCTTGATACCCATCAATTGGGCAGCATCTTTGTCAATGGAAACAGCACGCATGGCTTTTCCGGTTTTTGTTTTATGTACAATAAACTGAAGCAGGATCATCAGTGCGATAGCAGTTGCAACTATATACACCTGCTGCATATTGATTCTTACGTCACCCAGAAGTATGACTTTGTCCGATAACAGCTTAGGATAGGATCGTACTTCCGCTCCTACAAAGAACATCATAACATATTCCAATAATAAAGAAACACCGATGGCAGTGATCAGTACCGCAATTCTTGATGAATTACGCAACGGTTTATAGGCAATCTTTTCAACTACCACACCTAAAACAGCACAGGAAACCATGGAAATAATAAGCGCCGGAAAAAAGCCGAGATTCGCATAAGTGGTAGCCGCAAATCCTATGTAAGCACCTATCATATACACGTCTCCGTGGGCAAAATTGATAAGTTTAATAATTCCGTATACCATGGTATATCCAAGTGCAATCAAAGCATAAATACTGCCTAAAGAAATACCATTTACCATTTGTTGTATAAATTGGTCCAAGGCTTTGCACCTCCACATAATAGATTAAATAAAATATTAATTGAAAACGTGAAAAAGTTCCCGTTCAAAACAATTAAGTTAGAGCGTTTTGCCCTAACTTAATTATTATATCTTTCTTTTTGTAAATAGTCAATGCTAATGACAAGCACCGCCTTCCGCCAAAATCAGCCAAAATATGACCAGGTACCTCGACGTACTTTCAAATTTTGAGGGCAAGCGCTCTGCCGTAATTGTCAGCGCCTATTTAGGGTCTACTTTAACACTTGTTGCCTGTACGCCATCTTTTAAACCAATTACTACGATGGACTTTACAGGATTGTGGTCCTTACCCATGCTGAAGGTTCCGGTAACTCCGGCAAAGTTTTCAGTATTGGCAAGAGCATCTTTAATAGCAGCTGGGTCAGCTGAACCGGCACGCTGGATTGCGTCTGCAATATACTTTCCAAGGTCATATCCAAGTGCATGGAAGGCATTTGGTTCGGAGCCATATTTTTCTTTATAAGCTGCGATAAAATCCTGTACCATTGGATCTTCATCCTGGGATGAATAATGGTTGGAGAAATATACATCGTTCAGAGCGGCAGCTCCGGCCAGTTCTAACAGGACTGGGGAGTCAAAACCGTCAGCTCCAAGAATCGGAGCGGTAATTCCAAGATCACGAGCCTGTTTGATAACAAGACCGGCTTCCTGATAATATCCAGGCAGGAAGATAACATCGAATTCCTGTCCCTTGATCTTTGTCAGAATTGCGTTAAAATCCTTATCCTTTGTTACATAGCCTTCTTTAGCTACGATAGTTCCGCCGGAAGCTTCGAAAGTAGAGATGAAGTTCTTGGCAAGGCCTTCCGCGTAATCACTGGATTTATCCTGAATGATAACGGCTTTTTTCGCACTCAGATTCTGAGAAGCAAAGTTAGCCATGGTAACACCCTGGAAGGAGTCGTTGAAGCAAAGACGGAAAACATATTCATTTACATTTCCTTTTGCATCGGTTGTTACGCCCTCATCAGCAGTTGCAGATGCGGAGATGATAGGAATGGAATTGCCCATAGCCACAGGAATCGTAGCCATAAAGTTTCCGGAAGTAGCAGGTCCCAGACAAGCAACTACGCCTTCCTGAGTCATCAGTCTTGTTGCTACGGAAGTTGCTTCAGCAGCATCGGACTTATTGTCGATCTTTACAGGAACGATCTTCATTCCGTTGATACCGCCGGCTTCATTGATTTCATCAAAGGCCATCATGATACCGTCAACGGAAGCCTCACCATAGGAAGCAACCCCGCCTGACAATTCATAGTTTATACCAATTTTTACTTCTGTCGCAGCATCTCCTTCGTCGGTAGTTCCGCCGCCGCAGCCGGCAAAGGAACCAACAACCAGTACTAGTGCGAGCAATAAAATAAGTACTTTTTTCATTTTGTAAAATACACCACCCTTTATATTATTTACGTTTCTTAATATTAATCTCTTTTTCTGTTCTTGTCAACAAGATTAATAATATTCTGTTGTGTACTCAAAACAAATAATTTTTTTATGTGATTAAAACAAATGCCCCCGAAAAATCGGGGGCGTAATTTGTGTGGTTGATACAAATTGAATGTTTATGCATAGCGGGTTATTAAGCTGTCCTTTTAATTCGTTATCTGTTGTTTTCTACATTATGCCGCCCACAGCAAGAAACACCGGGGCAAATACTACTGCTACGATTGTCATAAGTTTAATTAAAATATTAATAGATGGACCGGAAGTATCCTTAAACGGATCTCCTACGGTATCCCCTACTACAGCAGCTTTATGGGACTCACTGCCCTTGCCGCCAAAATTTCCTTCTTCGATATGTTTTTTTGCATTATCCCAGGCTCCGCCGGCATTAGCCATCATAATAGCTAACAATACGCCGGATGCCAACGCTCCAGCCAGCATTCCGCCAAGGGCTTCTGTACCCATAATGAAACCTACAGCAAGAGGTGCTATGATTGCAAGCAAACCTGGTGCCATCATTTCTTTCAAGGCAGCCTTTGTACTGATATCTACGCATCTTGCATAATCCGGTCTGGATGTTCCTGACATAATACCGGAATCAGCTCTGAATTGTCTTCTTACTTCTTCAATCATCTGATAAGCTGCTTTTCCTACGGAATTCATAGTCAGCGCAGAGAACAGGAACGGAAGCATCGCTCCGATAAAGAGACCTGCGATTACCAGCGGATTGAGCAAGCTGATTGCAGAAAGTCCGGCAACCTGTGAATAAGAAGCAAATAAAGCTAATGCAGTCAATGCAGCTGATCCAATGGCAAATCCTTTTCCGATAGCGGCAGTTGTGTTTCCTACAGAATCCAACTTATCCGTTATGGTTCTCACTTCGTGAGGAAGTTCAGACATTTCTGCGATTCCTCCGGCATTATCAGAAACCGGTCCGTAAGCGTCTACCGCAACTACCATACCGGTAGTGGAAAGCATTCCAACTGCGGCCAGAGCGATACCGTATAAACCGGCAAAAGCATTTGCGATCAGGATTCCAAGCGCTATCATAATAATCGGCCAAACTGTGGAAAGCATTCCAACACCAAAACCACTGATAATAGTAGTTGCGGGGCCTGTTTGACACTGTTCGGCTATTTTCTTTACGGATTTATAATCGCCGGAAGTGTAAATTTCTGTTATTTTTCCTATTGAAACACCAACCAGAAGCCCCGCTACGATGGCAATGGCACTGTTGAAATTTCCGAAGAAGCTTTTGCTCAGGATAAACGAACAGACGATTACAACAGCACTGCTGATATAAGTACCGGCATTTAGAGCGGATGCCGGGTTTGTATTATCATTTCCTCTTACAAACATGATCCCGATTATGGAAGCGATGATTCCAATTGCGGAAAGAACTAGAGGAAAGACCGAGCCTTCCAATGGAGGTAAAGTAAATTCACCGCCAAAAGCCGGCTTAATAACAGGTATGATCACCGCCAAGGTAATGGCAGAGATGATAGAACCTACATAAGATTCAAATAAATCGGACCCCATTCCGGCAACGTCTCCTACATTGTCACCTACATTATCAGCGATAACCGCCGGATTTCTAGGGTCATCCTCAGGGATTCCTGCTTCAACTTTTCCAACCAAATCGGCACCTACGTCTGCGGCTTTCGTGTAAATACCGCCGCCTACACGACCAAATAGAGCCATTGATGAAGCGCCAAGACCAAATCCTGTAATAACAGAAGCCGAATCAACACCCATTATTACAAAAACTCCCCCCACACCCAGGAGACCGAGTCCTACAACACAAAGTCCCATAACAGCGCCGCTTCTGAAGGCAACCTTAAGTGCCTGATTCATTCCACCAATTTTAGCGGCATTTGCTGTTCTCACATTACCCTTTGTGGCAACTCGCATTCCGAAATAACCTGCAAGTACTGAGAAAAGTGCACCGAATACATAAAGTACTGCGGTTGTCCAACTAATTCCAAATCCGAGAATCAGAAACAGGATCAGTATTACTACTGCCATTGTTTTATACTCTCTCCTTAGAAATGCCATGGCACCTTCCCGTATAAAACCTGCGATTTCTTTCATTCTATCCGTACCCTCGTCCACTTTATTGATCCACGAAGATAAGCCATATGCAAAAATCAATGCAATGATGGCTGCAACAGGTGCGGAGATAGCTAATACATTCATTCTTGTAATTCCTCCCTTTCACTACAACAAGATTAAGAGGTGTCCGACACCTCTTAAAATGAAACATAGTTTATTCAATTAACAATAAAATCAATTTTTCGCTATTCAATCGCAACTAGTATTAACGAACATAATATGAAGACGATTGCACCTACAGTGCTTACTTTACTAAGTATTGCTTCATAACCTTTACTTTTCTTTTTACCGAAAAGCTGCTCTGCTCCTCCACCGATGGACCCGGATAGACCAGCACTATTACCAGACTGCAGCAGGATACTGGCTATTAATACCAGACTCGCTATAGCAAGTAATATCATCAGGAATATTTTCAATTTTGCACCTCCTACTAAGATTAACGGTTATAGGGTATCATATCCGTTATAAAAAATCAATGTTTTATAACGCAACCGTAGAAAATTTTTCAAATTCAGAAAAATTTTCTTTAAATCTGTGCATTTAACGTTTCGTAAACTCCTTTGCAAGCAAAAGCTTGCTGCGCTGTCCGTTTTGCCATTACAGCTGAAGCTGCGGCAAAACGGAAACAAGGCGTGGAACATCGTTATTTCAAATTATAGAAGGCATCAATTCCTGCGTACTGAGCAGAATCATCCAAAATTTCTTCTAATCTCAACAGTTGGTTGTACTTAGCCACTCTGTCGGTACGGGAGGGTGCACCGGTTTTGATCTGGCCAGCATTAATTCCAACAACGATATCAGCAATGGTTACGTCTTCTGATTCACCGGAACGATGGGAAACGATTGCAGTATACCCTGCCTTTTTAGCCATCTCAATAGCATCCAGTGTTTCAGTCAGTGTTCCGATCTGGTTAACCTTGATCAGGATGGAGTTTGCAACACCCAGAGAAATACCCTTGGAGAGTCTTTCCGTATTGGTAACAAACAGGTCATCTCCTACAAGCTGAACTTTTTTGCCAAGTCTGTCTGTAAGAAGCTTCCAGCCTTCCCAGTCGTCTTCAGCAAGTCCGTCTTCGATAGAAATTACAGGATATTTCGAAGTGAGCATTTCGTAATAATCTACCATTTCCGCAACGGTTCTCTTTACGCCCTCTCCTTCAAAATTATAGGTTTTGGATTCTTCATCATACATGCCGGAAGCAGCTACATCCAAAGCAATTTTTACATCTTTGTCAGGTTCATAGCCAGCTTTTTTTATGGCTTCTACGATCACTTCGATAGCCTCTTCATTGGAAGAAAGATTTGGTGCAAAACCGCCTTCATCTCCAACGGCAGTGTTCATGCCTTTACCCTTTAATACTGCTTTAAGGCTGTGGAAGATTTCTGCTCCCATTCTCAAACCTTCTTTGAAGCTTTCAGCTCCAACAGGCATTACCATGAATTCCTGAATATCTACATTATTGTCAGCGTGCTGTCCCCCATTTAAAATATTCATCATAGGAACAGGAAGTGTCTTGCCGTTAACACCGCCGATATACTGGAAAAGAGGTAATCCCAGGCTGTTAGCTGCAGCATGAGCAGCTGCAAGGGATACGCCGAGAATTGCATTAGCGCCCAGTTTTCCTTTATTGTCGGTTCCGTCGAGTTTAATCAGGGTACGATCAAGTCCAACCTGGTCAAAGATATTCATACCGATGATTTCCTCAGCTATGATTTCGTTTACGTTATCTACTGCTTTTTGAACGCCTTTTCCCAGATATCTGCTCTTATCGCCATCTCTGAGTTCTACCGCTTCAAAGATTCCTGTAGATGCTCCGGAAGGAACGATGGCACTTCCCATGCTCCCATCTTCCAGATAAATTTCTACTTCTACCGTTGGATTTCCTCTGGAATCCAGCACCTCACGAGCAATTACATCTTCAATATATGACATACTGTCACCTCCAATTAAAAGTTTACAATCTGAATAAAATCTTGTGGTACAAGGCTAGCGCCTCCTACCAAAGCTCCGTCGATTTCTTCCATGTTCATCAATTCAGTCGCGTTGTTTGGTTTTACACTGCCGCCGTACTGGATGATGACTTTTTCAGAAACTTCGTCACCATAGATGTCTTCAATAACTTTTCTGATATAGCCGCACATTTCATTTGCCTGCTCCGGAGTTGCAGTTCTGCCGGTACCGATGGCCCATACCGGTTCATAGGCTACCACCAGCGAAGCAACCTGATCTGCAGTCAAATCTTTCAGCGCGCCGACCATCTGTGTTTTTACCACATCAAATTCTTTACCCGCATCTCTTTCTTCCAAAACCTCACCTACGCATACGATTGGGAGAATGTTATGCTTAAAGGCTGTGTGCAGCTTCTTGTTGACGGTTTCGTCAGTCTCATTAAAATACTGCCTTCTTTCAGAATGTCCGATAACGCAGTATTCTACTCCGATTTCATTCAGCATATCCGCAGACACTTCTCCGGTATATGCACCGTTTTCCTCAAAATGCATGTTCTGTGCGCCAACCTTGATTCCGGTACCTTTAAAAGCTTCTACCAAAGCAGCCAGCTGGGTATATGGCGCGCAAATACCAGCCAGAACATCGGATTGCTCATATAACTTTTTAAATTCATCTGCAAAAGCAACGGCTTCTTTTGTTGTCTTAAACATTTTCCAGTTGCCTGCAATAAACGGTTTTCTCATTTACTACCTCCTTAGCTCGCCCAATTTGTGAAACAAATTGTTGTTGTTGGCGAACTATTTATTCTCTAATACAGCGATTCCCGGCAGTTCTTTTCCTTCAAGAAATTCCAGAGATGCTCCTCCGCCGGTGGAAATATGTGTCATTTTATCAGCCAGGCCAAACTGCTCAACTGCAGCCGCAGAATCTCCGCCGCCGATTACGGTAACCGCATCACTTTCGGCCATAGCCTCGGCAATACTGATGGTTCCCTTTGCAAAGTTTGACATTTCAAATACACCCATTGGGCCGTTCCAGACAACAGTCTTAGCCTTTTTGATTTCATCCTGGAACAAGGCGATGGTTTTCGGGCCGATGTCCAGTCCCATCCATTCGGCAGGGAGCTGATCACAGTCAAATTCGGCTGTTTCAGCATCATTATTGAACTCCTTGGCAGCCTTCGTATCGATAGGAAGTAAAAGCTTTACGCCCTTTTCCTCTGCCTTTTTCAAAAGATCGGCAGCAAGATCCACTTTATCGGCTTCCAGAATGGATTTGCCGATTTCAAAGCCCTTGGCTTTCAGGAAAGTAAACATCATACCGCCGCCTACAATTAGAGTATCCACTTTGGAGAGCAAGCTTTCAATGACCAGAATTTTGTCACTTACCTTTGCACCACCCATAATGGCTACAAAAGGTCTTTCCGGATTTTCAACGGCATTACCCAGGAATTTTACTTCCTTTTCAATCAGAAAACCGGATACGGCCGGCAGATGATCTGCAATTCCGGCGGTGGAGGAGTGTGCTCTGTGAGCGGTTCCGAAGGCATCATTTACAAAGATCTCCGCCAAATCAGCCAGCTCTTTTGAGAAGTTGGCTCCGTTCTTTGTCTCTTCCTTGCGGAATCTGACATTCTCAAGAAGCATTACGTCGCCATCCTGCAGTGCGTCAGCTGCTTTTGCAACTTCTTCATTAACAACCTCGGGAACGCTGATAAATACGATCTTCTTTCCGGTTAATTCCGATAATCTGTCTGCCACCGGTTTCAGCGTATATTTCATGTTTGCTTCACCGTCAGGTCTTCCAAGGTGAGACATGAGTATCACCTTGGCACCTTGTTCGATTAGATAATTGATTGTCGGCAGAGCACTTGTAATTCGGATATCATCGGTAATTTCTCCGCTGCCGTTCAAGGGAACGTTGAAATCACAGCGGACAATCACTTTTTTACCTTTTACATCTATGTCTCTAACTGTTTTTTTCATATCTTACAGACCCTTCTTGATTACATATTCCATAAGATCTACAACTCTGTTGGAATAACCCCATTCGTTGTCATACCAGGAAACAACCTTAACCATGTTGTCTTCGATTACCATTGTGGATAGTGCATCAATGATGGAGGATCTTTCATCTTCTTTAAAGTCGATGGATACCAGCGGCTCTTCGCAGTATCCTAAGATACCTTTTAATTCGCCTTCAGCAGCCTTCTTTAAAGCTTCGTTAACTTCTTCTTTTGTCGCTTTATTCTTTAATTCGAATACGATGTCAACTACGGATACTGCAGGTGTTGGAACACGCATAGCCATGCCGTTCAATTTTCCTTTTAACTGTGGTAATACAAGGGATACGGCTTTTGCAGCTCCGGTGGTGGTTGGGATAATGGATACGGCAGCTGCTCTTGCTCTTCTGAGGTCGGAGTGCGGAAGATCCAGAATCTTCTGGTCATTAGTATAGGAGTGAATAGTTGTCATCAGTCCTCTTTCGATTCCGAACACTTCATCGATTACCTTTGCAAAAGGAGCCAGGCAGTTTGTTGTGCAGGATGCATTGGAAATAACATGGTGAGCCGTTGCATCGTACTTGTCTTCATTTACACCCATAACGATTGTAATATCTTCATCTGTTGCTGGAGCAGAAATGATAACTTTCTTAGCACCTGCTTTAATATGTTTTTCAGCTTCCGCTTTCTTTGTGAAAAGTCCGGTTGATTCCAGAACAACTTCAACACCCATTTCCTTCCAAGGGAGTTCTTCCGGATTTCTTACGGCAAGAATTTTTACTTCTTTTCCATTTACTACGATGGCATCGGATTTTGCTTCTACTGTGCCGTCAAATTTTCCAAAGCAGCTGTCATACTTTAATAGGTGTGCTAATGTAGCAGGATTGGTGATATCATTGATTGCAACTATTTCAAAATCTGCGTTCTTAGCTAATGCAGCCTTAAATGCATTCCTTCCTATTCTTCCAAATCCATTGATTCCCACTTTTGTTTTCATTTTTCATTCCTCCTAAATGTATTTATTTAAATATTGTGGATACTGTAAAAAGCTTCTTAATATTAGCTCGCCCAATTTGTGAAACAAATTGATGGCGAACTTATGCAAGAAAATCACAAATTTTTAATTTGTAGATTTTGACTGCGAATTAGCCTCGCCCAATTTGTGAAACAAATTGATGGCGAACTTATGCAAGAAAATCACAAATTTTTAATTTGCAGATTTTGACTGCGAATTAGCTCGCCCAATTTGTGAAACAAATTGATGGCGAACTTATGCAAGAAAATCACAAATTTTTAATTTGTAGATTTTGACTGCGAATTAGCCTCGCCCAATTTGCAAAGCAATTAGTCCGTTTATTCGTTTGTTAAATAAATCAGTTTGTTAAAATAATAACTTTTATTTTTGTTAACTTTATATTAAATTAATATCTTTTACGTTTTGAGGATGAGGGCAGATTCATTTCATCTCTATACTTCGCTACAGTCCTTCTGGAAATATCAATTCCTCTTTCCGCCAGCATCTCTACCATAGTCTGGTCACTGAGCGGAGCTTTAGGATCCTCCTTATCTACTATTTCCTTAATAATCGTTTTTATGCTCTCAGAAGCTATACCCTCCCCGCTGTTTCCCGAAACACCGCTGGTGAAAAAATATTTAATTTCGAAAACGCCTCTCGGAGTCTGCATATACTTTCCATTGATGGATCTGCTAACAGTAGACTCATGAATGCCTACTTCGTCGGCAATCTGTTTCAGAGTCAGTGTTTTTAGATGCTTAGGCCCCTCTTCAAAGAAGTCAATCTGATATTTTACAACGGCACAGACCACATTGTAGATGGTCTGTCTGCGCTGCTCAATGCTGCGGATCAGCCATAGAGCGGAGTTCAGCCTGCCTGTCAGGAATTTTGAAATGTTGGATTCTTTATCGGAGTCAATGAGCATCTTCTGATAATATGGGCTGATGGTCAATTTTGGCGCACTGCTCTCATTTACTGTAACAATGTATTCGTCGTCCACTTTCTCAACGATGACATCGGGAACGATATACCTGGTGTCGCTGCTTGAACCGAACTGACGGCCCGGCTTAGGTTCAAGCCCTTTGATAATATCACTGATTTCCTGTACTTCCCTGACAGTAACGTTTAAAGCTTTTGCGATATTATTCAGTCTGTTGCCGGCGATATCCTCCAGATAATGATTGATTACCTCTGTGATCAGAGGATCCTCATTGCCTTGATGGGCAAGCTGTATCAGAAGACATTCCTTTAAATTTCGTGCGCCGACTCCAGCAGGGTCGAAGCTTTGTATCGCAGACAAAACAAGCTCCACCTTATCCTTGGAGAGACTCAGCTCTCTTGAAATTTCATCTAAAGTCAGTGTCATATATCCGTTTTCGTCTAATGACTCAATGATATATCTTCCTGCCTGCCGGCAGCTTTTCTTTAATGGAGCAAACTGAAGCTGAAACAACAGATGTTCTGTCAGCGTTATTTCAGAAGATACATATTGTTCATATGTATACTCGTTTTTTTCCGTATTATACTCCCATTGCTTATAACTGATGTCGTCATACTCTTTCTCTTTAAAATGTTCGGCCCAGTCAATTTCGTGCTCTTCTTTGGAACGAAAGTCATCAGAAGGTTTTTCCTGCTCTGAATCTGTACTTTGCGGCGCTGCCGGAGCCATCTCCAGAATTGGATTCGTGAGTAACTGTTCCTCAACATAGCTTTCCAGTTCCTGTGTATTGAACTGAAGGATCTGAATCGCCTGAATCAGCTCAGGTGTCATCACCAGCTTCTGGGACTGTTCAATTGTTAGATCATATCCTAATCTCATAAAAAACACCTCTTTACTAAAGGTTGTCTAAGATAGAACAAACAATTTTGCACATTTGTTTATTATATTTTGCTCACTTGTTTATTATATCACAATCTTTTTGCTATTTAAAATGATTTTTTTAATTTACTATATTTTTTTACAGAATGCTTGATTTTATTACTTCAAGTCCGGAAAACCAAGCTGTCTTAGTGCTTCAAAGAGTACGATATTGGCGGAATTAGACAAGTTCAGAGATCGCAGCCTCGTATCCTTGCTCATAGGTATGCGGATAGTCTTTTCTTTATGCTCTTCGATAAAACTCCTGGGAAGACCTGCGGTTTCTTTTCCGAAGAGGATCATGGCATCCGATTCGTATTTAACGTCGGTATAACGCCGTTCGCCTTTTGTAGTAGCCAAATACATAGGAGCATCCTGATACTTGTCCATAAATTCATTCAAACTTTTGTGAACTTCCAAACTGACAAAAGGCCAATAATCCAAACCTGCTCTTTTTACCGTTTTATCATCAATAGAAAAACCCAGGGGCTCAATCAGATGCAGTTTCGCTCCCGTTGCAGCACAGGATCTTGCAATATTTCCTGTGTTAGGCGGAATTTCAGGTTCCACCAGTACGATATGAATGGTCAAAATGAATCACCTCACCTCTATCATAATAAATTTTTACATTTTTTTAAAGACAATTTTGTAATTATATATTATAATACGTAAATACGTAGAAATTAGCAGCAGAAATCAACGAATCATCGTTGCGTAAGTATCCGGCAATCTGTTTCGTAAATTGTGCAGGCTAAGATAAGGAGGTATTATTTATGAAAACGATCAGGATCGGTCTTTTAGGACTCGGAAATATTGGGACCGGAACTTATAAAACTTTAGAAATGAACAAAAATCAAATCCAGTCATCTACAGGTGTTTCTATAGAAATTACAAAAATATTAGAGAGAGATGTGGATCGAAAAAGAGATATAAAAGTATCGCCGGAACAATTCACTCAAAACCCTGACGATATTTTTCTGGATCCTTCCATTGATATAGTAATCGAACTTCTAGGCGGAATCGAACCGGCCAGCAGCTTTATGCTGAAAGCTTTACAGAATAAAAAACATGTGGTAACTGCAAACAAAGCGGCGGTGGCAGCTAATTATGACGCCTTTATGGAAGCAGCGAAGGAAAATCAGGTGATGTTCCGTTATGAAGCCAGTGTCGGCGGAGGCATCCCTATTCTCAATGCTTTGACAACTGCCCTTCTCGCCAATGAGTATGAAGAAATCCTCGGCATCGTGAACGGCACCACAAACTATATCCTGACCCAAATGACTGAAAATGGACTGGATTACGCCGATGTACTAAAAACTGCCCAGGAAAAAGGATTTGCGGAGGCAGACCCCACTGCCGATGTGGAAGGTATTGACGTTGCAAATAAACTATCTATTTTGATATCTCTTGTTTTCGGTGTTCGCGTGACTCCGGATGAAATACCAACGGAAGGTATTACAAAGATATCAATGAACGACATCAATCTTGCCGCTCAATTTGGATATAAGATTAAATTGCTGGCGACAGCCAAAAAGGTTAACAATCTGCTGGAGTGTCATGTACAGCCTGCCTTTGTTCCTCTGAATCATCCTCTTGCTTCCGTAAGCAACGAATTCAATGCCATCTTTGTCAAAGGAAATGCGGTGGATGATCTGATGTTCTACGGCAAAGGCGCAGGCCCGCTTCCTACAGGCAGTGCCGTTATGGGAGATGTGATAGAAATATCCAGAGCCATTGCCAAGGGAGCTGCCTTTGACCATTATCCCGAGTCAAAAGCGGTGAAAACCCTGAAGTTTGTCGGAGAGGGACAGAACAAGTACTATGTAAATTTAACAGTTAAAGATGTACCCGGCGTATTAGGGAGCATCTCCACCACTTTCGGCGCCTATGGAATCGGCATCGACTCCGTATTGCAGCTTTCGAAGGATATCAATTCAAAACGCGAAGTTCCCCTTGTATTCATTCTGCATGAAGTAACAAGGTCAAGACTGGACGAAGCTCTGGCTAAAATCAGCAGCTGCGGCTACGCCAGTGAGGTGAAGAGCATTATCAGAGTTATGTAATCTTCATTGAATTAACTATATTAGGAGGAATTCTTTAACATGAGTCTTTATGAACAATGGAAACACCTGATTGACAATCAGACAAACGAAACCTTTGAAGCCTTCTGGGAAAGGTACAGTTCTACGGAAACCAGAATTTACAGCGGCATTCTTGGGGAAAAGAAGGCGAAAGTCAGCGGTACTTTTAAAGATCTGGCTGAAAAATATGAAGCCGATCCCGTAATTTTTATGGGTTTTCTTGACGGCATCAATACCAGCTTGATAGAGGGCCAGAAGTTTGAAACCTTTGATGAGGAATCAGAAATCAATATGGAAATTGATTTTGAAAAGCTCTTTTTCAATATGCTGGAAGCCAAAGCGGATTATTTATATACCCTGCCCCAGTGGGAGGAAATCCTGACCGAAGAGCAAAGACAGGAAATTATAAAAGCTCATAAAAAGTCAAAAACCGTTGTAAAGGATAAGATACCCGGGCGAAACGATCCTTGTCCATGCGGAAGCGGGAAAAAATATAAAAAATGCTGCGGCAATAATTAGGAGCTGCTGAACAAGCCGGAAATTAAAAAAAGGGTTGTTCAGACCGGATGTAATCCGGCGAAAGCAGCCGAAAACAGAATAAATGAATTGTTCAGTAAGCCCTAATTAGTTTCAATTAAAAACAAAAAGTTAAAAAGACAAGTCGTTCTAATGATATGCTCCCCTTATGGTAGACAGTTTAAAAATAAAAATTGTTTCCATAAGGAGGAGTATATTTTTATGGAACGAAAAGGTAAATTTTCGCCAGAGGATAAATTAAAATATGTTCTCAGGTGTATAGAAGGCGAGGATTCTATTTAGACATACTGCAACTATGATTGGTATCAACTATGAATCTTTTAGGCAATGGATTCATAATTACCAATCCTTAGGCAT
>NZ_JAGSND010000024.1 GCF_018128545.1 Sinanaerobacter chloroacetimidivorans
TTATTTGAAAAAAGTGATGCAGCCTTTGAAAATACAAGGGTTTTAATAAAAAACGTAGTGTCAAACTTGACACTACCCGTAAACGAGAGGAGAAAAAACTATGAAAAAAATCCTGATTATTTTGATGTGTTTGGTATTGTGCTTTGGTACAATGACCGCCTGTGGCGGAGGCGGAGGCGATGAACAAGCGTCTGCTGACGGAAGCAAACCTACCGTAGTCCGTATTGCTTCCGACGAAACCATTGATACGCCTTGTTCAAAAGCTACACTTGTCTTTAAGGATCTTATTGAAGAAAAGTCCGGAGGAAGGCTCACGGTTGAGTACTTCAACGACAGCGCAATGGGTGACGAGCGTGAAATTGCCGAATCCGTTCAAATGGGAAATCTCGAAATGGGCATCATTTCCGCCTGTATGTTCACTACTTATTCCCCGGACTGGGCTGTCACTGAGCTGCCGTATGTGTTTATGGACAGACAGAAAATGTATCAATACCTTGACGGCGATGTGGGCGCATTTTTGAAAAAATCACTCATGGATGCATCAAATATTGAAGCTTTAGATTTTGCAGACGGTTCTTTCAAAATTCTTTTAAACGCCAAAAAACCGATTAAAAATGTAAAAGATATGAAAGGATTGAAGATCCGCTGTCAGGAAAATAAAACAAATATGTCCATCTACAAAGCCTGGAACGGAACCGCCATTCCGATGGGCTTCAGTGAAATCTATACTGCATTGCAGCAGGGAACCATCGACGGAGTCGATACTTCCCCGCTCTATCAGAGAAGCGGTAAATTCTACGAGGTCGGCAAGTACTATACAATGACCAATCATCAGGCTTTGATCATGGTCAGTGTCATCAATGAAGATTTCCTGGCAAGCCTTCCCGAAGATCTCCAGCAGATCGTAAGAGACTGCAGCCGTGAGGCTTACACCGTCCAGGAAAGACAGATAGTTCAGGATGCGGAAAAAGAAGCCATTGACACTATGAATAGTGCCGGATGCACCGAATATGTTATGAGCGACGCAGAACTCGCTTCTTTCGTGGATGCAAGCAAACCTGTTATCGAAGAATACAGACCGACGGTTAATCCGGAACTTTTAACGATGCTGGGATTATAAATTAGCCATAACTCAGTCAAAGAACAGACTTTAATATCCATTGTATAAAAAATCCACGCTGCCTGTTGTTAACAACAGGCAGCGTATATTGGATCAAACTCAACCACGGCACTTAACAGCTGCTTTAGGGAGGAAAACATGGAAACATTTAAAAAGATTGTGAAAAGTTATGACGCCATAGAAATGAAATTTTTGATTTTTGTAATGGCTATACTGGTGGTCGTTACTTTTGCCCAGGTTTTTACACGCTACGTAATGGGAGCTGCATTATTTTGGTCTGAAGAATTGGCCAAGTATCTTTTTGTATGGATATCCTGGCTGGGAGTCAGCGCCGGTTTAAAAGAAAAAGAACATATTCAGGTAAAACTGCTTCCGGAGGCACTGCATGCCAAAGGCCATCTGAAAACGGAAAAGGGATTGCTTATTCTGATTGATCTGCTTTGGTTCATCACGAGCATCGTGGTGCTTTATTACGGTTTTATTATAGTCGCAGGGCAGATGGAAACAGGCGTTTACGGCCCGTCTACGGGTATCCCGATGTGGATCAACTACCTGTGCGTACCTGTAAGTGCTGTTATTGTCTGCCTTCGCTTAATCGGCGGAATGATTGTAAATTCTTACGAATTGGTTTGTATGTTTAGAAGGGGGGGGCGTTAATTGGAAAGTATGCTAATTCTTTTTGGCGGCATGGTCGTGTTAATCTTTATTGGTGTTCCCGTGGGGTACTCCATCGGTCTGGCCACCATAGCGACTTTTACTCTCTTTTCCACCATGCCTGTCTCCATCGTGGCTCAGAACTGCTTTACGGGTCTGAATTCCTTTGTACTGCTCGCCATACCGTTCTTTATTCTGGCAGGCGTTATCATGAGCGAAGGAGGCATTGCAAGGAGGCTTGTGGATATTGCTGATTCCGTCATCGGTTTTGTCACAGGCGGATTGGGGATGTGCGTCGTTATGACCAGCACTTTCTTCGGCGCCATTACAGGTTCGGGGAACGCGACGACATCCGCGGTAGGTTCATTGCTTATCCCTCCTATGGAAGAAAAAAAATACGGGAGAACTTACAGCGCTACGCTGGTTGCCGCGTCAGGCGCCATTGGGATTATTATACCACCGAGCATCCCCTTTGTCATATACGGTGTCGCAACAAGCACAAGTATCGGCGACCTGTTCATCGCAGGGATCTTACCAGGGCTCTTAATGTGTGTCAGTTTGATGATTGCGAACTATTTTATATCGAAGAAGCACGGTTATGTAGGAAGCGATACCAGACCCCAGCTGAAAAATATCCTTACTGCATTAAGGAAAGGAATCTGGGCGCTCCTGGCTCCCGTCATTATTCTCGGTGGTATTTATTCCGGGATATTCACTCCGACAGAGTCGGCCGTTGTCGCCGTCGTCTATTCGATCATCGCAGGCGCTTTCATCTACAGGGAATTAACCTGGAAGAAGCTTCAGCATGCTCTTTATCAGGCGGTTATGATCAATGGAATCACTAGTTTCATCATCGCATTTTCAGCCTCCATGGCCAAGTATCTAAGTCTTGAAAGGATACCCGATCAGATTTGCGAAGCGATTCTAAGTGTTACAGATAATAAGTTTGTTATTTTGTTTATGCTGAATATCGTACTGCTGATCGTCGGCATGCTGATCGACATTATTCCGGCCATCATCATTCTGGCGCCGATCTTCCTGCCGATAGCGCTTTCTTTCAATATGAGCCCGATTCAATTCGGAGTCATCATGGTTTTGAATCTGGCCATCGGTTTTGTTACGCCTCCTTACGGGTCAACGTTGTTTGTTGCTTCAGCGATAGCGAAAGTTCAAGTTGACCGCATGTTTAAATATGCGGTCATACTATCCGGTGTACTGTGTATCGTATTACTGCTTGTCACTTATGTTCCTTGGTTTTCGTTGGCGCTGATTCAACATTGATAAAAATTCTTCTTATACAGCGGAAGCTCTTTTTCAACAATGGGCAAAAGGCAAGGAAAAGAGGGTGTCTCTCCATAAATCTAAAAATTCTATGGAGAGACACCCTCTTATATTAGAACATTCTAAGTTTCAAGTCACGCGTTTTACGCAAGGTCATGGCACGCTATGATCGGCAAGGTGGACCCTGCAGCAGGAAGAACCAGCACTTTTGAGTCATCCCCCAACTCGGCAACAGCGGAATCCAAGGCCTCCTGGACAGAAGCAAACGGTCTGAAATTAATTCTTTTAACAAGCTCAGGGTCAAGGTCCGATATCATAAATATCTTTGCTCGTTTAAGGACCATGGCGATTGCTGCAGCTTTATGTCCACCCAATCTGAAATTGACTTTTATTTCTTCGATCATCTGATCAGGTGTTTTATTCAGCATCCATTCCTCAAAAGTTTTTTCGCCGAAGCCTTCTTTGGAAGATGCACAGAGGATAATGATCCCGCCGTCTCTGACTGCGTTTTTTGCATTATCCAATCCTTTCTGGGACTGATAAATGTTAAGATCCTTTGGATAACCGCCGGGTGAGGCAATGACAATATCATACCGCCTGCTCAATTTAACGCCGTACATTTGATCTAAAAACCTGCACCCTTGCCGGTGCGCTTCAATATAATGCCCGGAAAAGGACTTGACGATTTCTTTTTTATCATTTAAAACGACATTAACGATAAAGTCAATCCTGATATGTTCTCCGACTTCATCGATATCCTGCCGGACTGGATTCGTGGTCAGATTTCCTGCAACCGCTCCGGGCTTAACCATATTGGAGTGATTGGTCTGGATGGCCTCATGGCTTGAAACTCCCGGCATAACAGCTTTTGCTCCGCCCGAATATCCGGCAAAATAGTGATATTCTATATTCCCTAAGCAGATGATCCTGTCCGCCTGTGCAACCGGTACGAAAATATCAACGGGTGTTCCGTTTCTGCATTTTCCCAGGTTGATGCAATTCTTTATATCGCTGTCGATGATCCTGATGCCACTCCTATAAATTGACTCTCCGACAAGCGTCATTTTTTCTTCTTCCGAATGTTTTCTGTGGCTTCCCACCGCAAGAACGATCGTGATGTCCTCTTCCTTTAATCCGGATTTTTTAATCTCCTCAAGAACGGGAGGCAACACCGTTTTACTGGGCATTGGCCGCGTAATGTCACTTGTAATGATAACAATCTTTTCTCCCTGCCTGACGATATCCTTCAGCCTTTTGGATTCGATAGGATTTTCCAATGACCGCTTTACTTCATCCTCTCCCGTCAGGCTGACCTGTATTTCATTTGGAAGCAGCTCACCCCCATAATTGTGTTCAGGGATTTCAACATTAGCTGTCCCCTTTCCGTACTTAAACCTATATATCATACGGAAACACCCCTCGCGACTCCCGATTGAACTGCTGCACTATATACCGCCTTTGCAACCTGATTTCCAACTCTTGGATCAAATGCGGGTACTATGATATAATCCTCATTCAGTTCTTCCTCAGTGACGAGAGAAGCAATTGCATAGGCTGCGGCTTTTTTCATCTCCTCATTGATATCGCTTGCCCTTGCATCCAAGGCGCCTCTGAAAATTCCCGGGAATGCCAGCACATTATTGATTTGGTTCGAAAAATCTGACCTGCCTGTTCCGACAATTCTGGCGCCCGCTTCTTTTGCCGCGTCCGGCATAATCTCCGGATCCGGATTCGCCATAGCAAAGATGATTGCATCTTTATTCATACTCGCTGCCATTTCCTTTGTCACCAGACCTTTTGCCGATACACCGATGAATACGTCGGCTCCCTTCATCGCATCCGCCAGGCCACCTTTTATGTTTGCCTGATTTGTCATTTCAGCAAGTTCCTGATGAACCCAGTTTCCATACTTCTGGTCTTTGGAAAGGATTCCCTTGCTGCTGCATACAATGATATCTTTGACCCCAAGATCTTTCAGCATTTTGACGATGGCGTTTCCGGCAGCTCCCGCACCGCTGACTGCAATTTTAATCTCTTCAAACCGTTTGCCTACAATTTTCAGGGAGTTAATGAGCCCCGCTGCGACAACGACGGCAGTCCCGTGCTGATCATCATGGAACACAGGTATGTTCAGCTCTTTTTTGAGCCTCCTTTCGATTTCCACACACCGCGGAGAAGAAATATCTTCAAGATTGATGCCTCCAAAAACGGGCTCGATCATCTTGACGGTCTGTACGATGACGTCAGCATCCTT
Organism: Sinanaerobacter chloroacetimidivorans; assembly: GCF_018128545.1. GTDB lineage: Bacteria > Bacillota > Clostridia > Peptostreptococcales > Anaerovoracaceae > Sinanaerobacter > Sinanaerobacter chloroacetimidivorans. The sequence goes on from NZ_JAGSND010000024.1 coordinate 5,310, forward strand.
TGACGGAATACAGATTGGAAACGCATCCACTCCGCCGAACGTTTTAAACAGGACAGCCTTCCCTTCCATAACAGGTAAAGCCGCTTCCGGACCTATGTCTCCAAGACCCAGGACGGCTGTGCCGTCCGTAACGACCGCGACCATATTTCCTTTGGAAGTAAATTTATAGACATCGTCTTTATTTTTATGTATCATCCTGCAGGGTTCCGCAACGCCCGGCGTATAGGCTGTCGATAAATCATATTTTGTCTGAAGCGGAACTTTGCTCGTTACCTCTATTTTCCCCCGCCACTCTTCATGAAGCCTAACAGCGTCATCTGATATGCTCATACTTAAAATCCTCTTTCCTTAATTTAGTCAGACACTTTGGCTCTGAATGATCCAAAGTGTCTACGTTTCATTTACCATCTGTCGAAAGCTTTTTCCATTGCTTCAATCAGCGGGAGTTTATCGCCCGACAGGTACTGTACCATCGCCCCTCCGGCCGTGCAGACATAATTGATTTTCTTGATATCGGTAAGTTTTTGGGCTGCGCTGACTGTGTCCCCTCCTCCGATCACCGAATAAGCTTTTGCATCTGCAATAGCGTTCCAAATCGATTTTGTACCTTTTTCAAAGAATCTATCTTCGTAGACTCCGGCGGGGCCGTTGACGAAAATCGTCTTTGCGTCTTCAATGATTTTCTGATATTTCTCGATCGTCTCACTGCCGATATCCATAAACATTTCCTCAAGTGGCAGATCGTGTATGGATACTTCCGCCCGTTCCCCATTCCGCACATATGCAAGATCTACAGGGAATTCGATCTTACCCGGATAGTCCGAAAGATATTCCTTTGCATCCTTTATAAATACATCGAGCGCTCGGTCTTTAATATATTTTTCTTTGGTATTTCCAAGCCTGATGCCTTGGGCCAAAAGCATAATCTCTCCGGTGATGCCGCCTGTAAGGATCTTGTCTGCCGTGCCGTTCTGCAAAACCTGCTTCATCATCCCAAAAGCGTCGGATATCTTTGCTCCTCCCAGAACAAAAACACACGGTTTTTCAGGATTCTCCATGACATTGTCCAGAGCGCTGACTTCCCTGGCCATCAGCTCTCCTGCCGCGGTCTCAAGCATCTCCTGGAAAGCGACCATTGAAGGCGCATTGCGGTGGGCTGCTGCAAACGCATCATTGACATAAAAGTCACACAACGGCGCCAGACTTCGAACAAGATAAGTACTCAGCATATCCTTCGGCGCAAGCTTAACGGCATTTTCAAAAGTCGAAACTTCTTCCGTCAAATATCTCAGGTTCCCCAGGAGAACAGCTTCGCCGGGCTTAAGATCTTTTACCGTCTGCTGAGCTGCCGGACCGCAGACGTCGTCGATGTACTTCACATCCCGGCCAAGATAAGCCGTCAGCTTTTCGGCATGCTCATACAATGGGATGAGGTTCTGGTAATCCAGCGTGTCACCCTGGTGGGCTATGATCGCTAGTTTTGCATTTTTATCGAGAATTTTTTGAATCGTCGGTATGCTTTTTTTAATTCTGTTTTCGCTGACGATTTTCTTTGTTATAGGATCGATCGGAGAGTTGATGTCCACTCTTAGAAGCACCGTTTTCCCGTCATAATTAAAATTATCGATACTCTTCATTCTCATGTTATTTCCAGGCTCCCAGTCCTAAATATTTGTTTGTCGTTTCGACCGCCTCAAGCCGGTCTGTCTGCATTTCAAGAGCGGCTCTGATCCCGTCGATGCTTTCGGGTATTGTGACCGATTCCTGAGGAATATGAATTCCGAACATGACGTCTTTTCCCGACTTGACAACCGTGTCTTCCCAAACGCAGATTTCATACAAATCTCCCCTTGGCCTTCCCAGATCTCTTGCATATTTAAAGATCGAAGCATTGCCCAGGAAACCGTCTTCGAGGCGCACTACTCTGATTCTGTCATGTTCCTTGAACGCCGCAATGACCTCCTCAGCCGAAATATCCTTTTTAGGCGTTGCGACGACAGTGATAAAGTGGCCGTGCGTAACCGGGGTATGCACCAATATCCCCGTTGCGTCTACATGCGGCATGATCGTCATCAGGTCAAGCGCCTGATGAGAAGGCGCTTTATCAACCTGGAGTGCATTTGTCAGACCCCTGTGATAGTCTCCCGGATCAGCGACCCTTCGAACGATTGTGATGGCAACTTTCTCAATTCCGACTTTTCTATCCAAGCAGTCAACCGCTCTGATCAGTCCTGTCGTGTTGCATGAGGTCAGTTTAAGAAAATCAGCGCCTAATCCCTTTTCATAATTGGCATAGCCATGAAAGAATACATCCGCGACTTCGTTCTTTTCTCCACCCTGAAAAATTGCCTTTTTCCCGTGCTGTGCATATAGTGCTTTGTTTTTGGCTCCGACTCCGCCCGTAGTGGCATCAAGGACAATATCCACATCGTTCAGCACATCTGTCAGCAAGCCGGATACAGGGATCCCTGCGGCTTCAAACTTTTCTTTTGCTTCAGGGAACGCAGCGTATAATTTATAAGGCATTCCCTTTTCTTTCAAGGATCTTGTGCTCAATGTGACCGCTGCATCTACAACTCCCACTAATTCCATATCTTTTTGAAGCGCTACGCCGTCAGCCAATCTTTGACCGATAACTCCATAGCCGACTACCAATACCTTTACCATCGTAAATCCTCCTTTATTTTTGTGTTACTTTTGCAATAGCTTTGTCCAGAATATCAAGCCCTGCATTTAATTGGTCATCCGTAATGACAAGAGGCATAAGGAATCTGATGTTGTTGTCTCTGACGCCTGCACCCAGAATGACCAGACCGTTTTTCCAGCACTCCTGAATGATTGCTTTTGTTTCGTCCTTGGCAGGTTCCTTTGTCGTTCTGTCTTTGACAAATTCCAGCGCCATCATAGCACCTTTTCCCCTGACATTGCCTATGATTTCATACTTCTGCTGCATTTCGTAAAATCTTCTCATGCAGATCTCGCCGATATGTTTGGCTTTTTCCGGATAATGATCTCTTTCCATGATTTCCAATACTTTTAGTGCTGACGCCGATGCCAGCGGGTTACCGCAGTAAGTCCCCCCTATTTCGCCGGCCGTTACCGAATTCATGATTTCGGCTTTTGCCGTTACACATGCGATTGGGATTCCTCCTGCAACAGACTTGGCGCTGACAACCATGTCTGGCTTTACAGCCCAGTAATTGCATGCAAACATTTTTCCGGTTCTTGCATAGCCGGTTTGAATCTCATCCGCAATCAGCACGATTCCATACTTGTCACACATATTCCTCAGGGCTGTTACGAATTCATCCGGCGGGATAACAAATCCCCCCTCGCCAAGGATCGGCTCCAGTATAATTGCCGCAACCTGATCGGGAGCTACATATTCCAAGAAAAAGGATTCCTCGAACATTTTTGCACAATGCAGGCCGCAGGTTTGTTTCTCCAATCCATACGGGCACCGATAGCAATAGGGGAATGGAAACCTATGAACCCCAGATGGAAGAGGTCCGAAGTTAAATTTATAGGGTTTTACTTTGCTAGTCAGAGCCATCGTCATATAGGACCTTCCATGAAAAGCACCGGCAAATGCAATGATTTCTGAACGTCCGGTATATCTTCTGGCCAGTTTGACAGCGTTTTCATCGGCTTCAGCTCCCGTATTCACCAATAACGTTTTCTTTTCTCCTTCGATAGGCATGATTTGATTCAACTTTTCCGCCAGTTTCGGATATTGCTCATAATTGAAGACATTGATATTCGGAGCAAAATATTTGTCACATTGTGCTTTAACCGCTTCAACAACCTCAGGATGCGTATGGCCGATATTTAATACTCCGATTCCTGCAACAAAATCAATAAAGATGTTTCCATCAACATCCTGTACCATCGCTCCTTCCGCTTTTTCAACGAAAACAGGCGCAAGCATTGAAACTCCATCCGGAACATTGTTTTTTCTCACTTTCAGTAATTCCTGGGATTTCGGACCCGGCACTTCGGTTACAATTTTGGGTAAACTATCTCTTAACATTTTTTCCTCCTTGAGCTAAATTTTTTTAAACTTAAATTTTGCAAGTTGCATACCAAAAAAAAACAAACCCCGAAAGCCTTAAGAAATTAAGGTTTTCAAGGTTTTGACCAAACGGTGCATTAAACTGAAGGATAGGATTTAATCCAAAACTAAATAATTTCATCCAAATTTTTCTGACACATTGAAATTTAAATTCTTAGAAATTATCCGATGCTGGATAGAAATATCCAGCATCGGATAGAAGCTAAAAAATATTCAATATGTATCTGCCATGGAGCTACTTTTTATAGCCTTCAATATATTTCTGCAATTTTCTGACCACGCTTGACTGTCCAATGCCCAACGCTTTTGCCATTGCAGTAGTCGTTCGGTATTTCATATAAGCCGACTCAAATATATGTTTTTCATATGCATCGATCAATTCGTTCAATGTCTGTCCTGTCATATTCAGTCCTGATGTATTCCTTACCTGTTCGGGAAGATTAAAAATATCGATTTCATCGCCGATGGTCGTCAGAACGATCCTTTCGATCAGGTTTTCCAGTTCCCTGACATTTCCGGGCCATGGATAATTAATCAGTGTATCGATGGTACGCTGGGTAATTTTTTTATTTTTTTTGTATTTAATATTAAACTCATCTGTAAAATGAATGATTAACGGCAGAATATCATCCGTTCTTTCCCTTAAAGGCGGAATTTCGATCGGAACAACATTTAACCGGTAGTATAGATCTTCTCTGAATTCTCTCTTTTCGACAAGCCTTTTCAAATCCTTGTTTGTTGCGGTTATTAACCTGAAATCAACATCAACATACTTGGTTGCCCCCACCTTCATGATCTTTTTTTCCTGAATGACCTGAAGCAGTTTTTTCTGAAGATTTAAAGGCAGTTCCCCTATTTCATCTAAAAACAGCGTCCCCTTGTCTGCAAGCTCTATTAATCCGGTTTTTCCCCGGTTGTCGGCTCCGGTAAAAGACCCCTTTTCGTATCCGAATAATTCCGACTCAATCAGGTTATCCGGTATTGCGCCGCAATTTAATTCTATAAACTTGCAATTGCACCTGCTGCTTTTATTATGAATCAGTTTGGCTATAAGGTTTTTGCCGACTCCTGTCTCTCCCATAATCAGTACGTTAACGTTAACATCGGCAATATTGATGATCGTCTGGAATATATTTTCCATGGAACTGCTTTTTGAGATGATGCCCAATAGTCCGATTTCTTTTAACCTAAGTTCTTTTATCTCTGAAAAGTACTGTTCTAAAAATTTATTTAGTTTTTCATATTTTTCACGAAAGGATGAAATCTCGGCGATATCGATCGAATTAAAACTGACGACATACTGAATATTGTTATCATCGTCAACGATCGGAACCCCGGTGACCATAATCATTTCGCCATGCCGGTTCCTTTGATTGATTGTCACTTTTTTCTTTTCTTTCAATACTAAAGCGGTTACAGAAGGAGAGAATACTCCCGTTTTTTCTAATTCATAGATCGACTTTCCGATGATATTTTCTTTCTGAACATCGAAATGCCCTTCATAGGAGTCGCTGACTTTAAGAACAATTCCTTTGCCGTCAGTAATCGTTATGTCGTTTTCATTATTCATGACCTTAATAATGAAATCCATCTGCCTGTCAAAAAATTCCGAAGTCTCTTCAAGTTTCCGAAATACCATTTCCAAATCCTGGAGCAAAAAAGATATGACATTTTCATTCTCAAAGGAAACATGAGTTATAAACAAATCTCTTTTTTTCGCCTTTATAATGTTATTTTGGGATTTCGAATAAAGTTCAAAATTGAAGCCATCAATCAAATCTTGAATTTTTTTCCCTAAATTTATTTCCGGAGAGAAGTATATTTCCGCACAAGAATTAAAAGACAGAATTTCACCGTTAGAATTCGTTTTTATATTGAGTTCCAAATTTTTTTTCATAAAAGGCCTCTTTCAAACAACAACAGTTTTTTTCTAAGATTTGTTTTCACTTTTTATTTTATCTGAATTATATCAAAGAAACGGTAATATTGGTAAAATTTAATTTAAATATTTTTATCTTACTTGACTTCCACAGAAATCAAGATGCCGCCTGAACCTGGTGAGGCCTTTCCTCCTTTATTGGAGCAGTTACAAGTATCCTATCTGCACAAAAGCCTGCCAGAGAAGGGCAGGCTTTGTATGCAGCATTTGGCTGCCAGACTGTCATCGCGTGTTGAACGCAATATTCTCGGTCCGGGATATATCGTTACGTTCATCCCGTTTTATATAAGCCAAATCTACTTTGATAGCAAGTTATACAGTACCTGCGCCATTTCCGCTCTGGTTGTCGTGCTGAGCGGCGCGAGCTTTCCAGCATTGCCGCCGATGGTTCCGGTTTCAACAAGCAGCGCCATTGTCTCCTTCGCCCATACGTCAATCTGCCCGGCGTCGGTGAAATCGGAGAGCGTCTTGCCGGAGTTGCCCTGCGGGAGCTGGCCGATTACCTTCAGCGTGTTATACAGCAGCGTGAACATCTCCTGCCTGGTAATTTCCTTACCTGGTGAGAACATATTGTTCCCTATGCCTTCGGATATACCTAATCTCTTTGCTGCCGCCAAATAATCAGTGTAATAGGTGTTACCTGCATCGGCGAAGTTATCCTTCGGGGTTCCATCCGGGGCTATCCCGTAGGCTTTCATCATCAAGACAATGAATTCACCGCGCGTTAGTTTTGCTTTAGTGCTGTACTTTCCGTTGCCTGTACCCGTCGTGATATCTCTCGCCGCGATGAAGCTCACGGCTTTGTTATACCACGCACCCGTCACCACGTCGCTGAAGCTTACATTGTTGTATACAACTGCATAATTGCTGAAATGGGTGGTGAAGAAGGTCACGGTTCCGGTATCCGGATTGAATCGGCCGTTGGGTACAGATACCGCCTTACCGCTGCCATCGATGTACCATATCACTATGCTTTCGGGATTTTTAAGTTCCTCCGCTGTAGGTGTATAAGGTATGGACACTGCTACCCGCGCGTTGGGGTTAGACCAGTTGATCTGCTTTCCGTCAATGGACAGCGTAAGCTTTACCAGCGGTCTTTCGCCTATGGTGGCTTTGATTTCAGTGCTCAGGTTCGATTTATCTCCCTGACCGATGGCGATTTGCGCCTTGCTTCCGCTGACTCCCGAAACGGCTGTCAGCATGTTCGAGGGAACGGTCACGCTGCCGTTATCGGTCTTGAAAACTACTTCGCCCTGCTCCTTAGGCATTGAAAGACTCGAAACAGGTATACCCAACGTGTAGGTATCGACGTCAGGGACGGATGGTACCGTAACAGTGGTGGTTTTACCTCCGGCCATAAGTCCTTTACCTGTGCCAAAGTCCACGCTGGCGGTGCCGCTATTTTGATCAACAGTGACCGGCAAAGTCGTATCCGAACCATTGCCTATTTTCACGTCCGCTTTATATTCCGGAGTTGAGGTCGTCGAGTGAGTGCCGCCGCCCATGTTACCACCGTTTGACCTTGCGTTTACTGTTACACTAATGCTGGTACTCAATGAAACGTTGTCCGGGTTAATCACACCGGCTGGCAGAGTTACGGTTCCATTCACCGTGAAGGTCTGCGCACTGCTGGACGATACGTTATATGAGCTTGAAGCTACATCCCAAGTCACACTTGTGCTCACGTTCCCCTCATCGGTAACCAGCATCACCGTGGGAGGCAAGCCCAGGGCGGCGGCGGTTTTTGCTGTACCGTTCGCCACGCCGGTAATCGCCGTGGGAGCCGTGATGCCAGCGAGGGTTTTATCTGTGAAAGCCGCTGCATTCACAGATACGTTGATGTTTGTGGTCAAGGGTATGCTATTTAGATTTACAACACCGCTTGGCAGGGTCACGGTTCCGTCCACCGTAAAAGTCTGCTCGGTGGTGACGGACGGATCATACGCGCAGCCATCCACATCCCAAGTCACACTTGCGCTCACGTTCCCCTCATCGGTAACCAGCGTCACCGTGGTGGGCAGACCTAGTGCGGAAGCTGTTTTCTCCGTTCCATTCGACACATCTGTGATCGTCGTGGGTGCCGTGATACTGACAAGGATTTTATCCGTCACCGTAAAGCTGACCGTAAATGTCTGAGAGCTTACATTGCTGCCGGACACGGTAACTGATGCCGTGTAGGTTCCGGCAGAAAGACCGTCTTGCGGTGCCACAGTGAAAGTGTCGCTGCCGCCCGTGCTGATGCTGTTGATTGCAGTTTTGGACAGGGTGAAGCTGCCAGCATCTGTGCCGTTCAGAGCTACGATTAAATTGCCCGTCGCCTGATTTCCCGTGTTGGTGACTGTGACAGTCAGCGGGGTTACAGCACTGTAGCCCGCAGGTTGCGAAGGAAAGGTCTGGATGCCGGTCTTATCCAGGCTGATGCCGTAGATAGCTTCAGTTACCGTAAAGCTGTTGCTTACGCTGCTAAGTCCCCCGCAGGCTGCGGTCAGGGTATAGGTGCCCGGCCCGGTTACGCCGAGATTGCTGAATGTGGCAGCTCCATTTTGCAGCGTCACTGTCTGTGTACCAAACAGCGTTCCCGAACCCGAGGTGAGCGTCACCGTCACTTGGTTTACGCTATTGCCCGTAGCAACCTTATTGCCGTAGCCATCTGAATAAATGAGCTTGAGTGACGGTTGCTGGGATAAAGTTCCCCCGTTTATGCTGTTACCCGGCTGGGCAGTCCACGAAAGCCGAGGAACACTATGCTGCTTGAAAATGGTTCCGTTGTCCTTACCCGGGTCGGTCACATACAGATTGTGCTGCCAGTCTAACGCAATGCCGGTTGGGGCGCTGAAGGCATTGGCCGAGCCATTCTGCATGACTACCCATGATTGGGTGGTATATGGTAAGTTGCCGTTGGTTTCATGCAGCAATGCCTGAACGCACTTATTCGACGCGTCTGTTACAAAAAAATCAAAGCCTTTGTTGTCCGAGGTCCTACTGGTGACAGCCAGACCGGAGCCGCCGCCGCTTGGTGCGGTGGCTACCAAGGTACACTTGTCGAGTGTAGTCGTAGGTTGATACTGTGAAAAAGTAATCCGCCAGATTTTGCCGATACTGTCCAGCACAAAAACCTCACTGTTAATGTTTTGGCGCGGCACTGCAACCGCCACCAGATCATTGGCAATGTAAGAAGAAAGGTTCAGTGTTTGCCATGCAGTGCTGTCTTTCCAGAGAATCGACAGCTTCCGTGAGGGACCCTTCTCAGCCGCATACAGGTTCCCCGAATCAGTAGCCAGAGCCGGTGAATTGATTCCCAACCCATAGGTGATATCCGTCCAACTTGTGCCGTCGAATTTCCATATCTTTTCCTTAATAGGACTGGCGAACATGTTGTTAGTTGCTACATATACGTTGCCGTCACCCATGAAACCACCATCAATCGCCAAACTAACAGGGGCATTGTACGAATCGAAAGAGGGCTTCCCAATGCCGCCGACATCGTTAAAAGTATATGTGCCGGCACTGTACGTGCCTTTCATGACGCGATAAGCAAACAAATTTGTTGTCACATAGATGTTGGGGTTTTCATTGGGGCTTAATTCGTTTACTGCAATGCCGTTGCAGTAATACACACTGTGATCTGTGTCGCCGCTTATATACCCTGCGATTTTTGCCCATCCTTCCTGCAGGGGGGTGGACATCGGGTCCGCCGCAAAAGCCGCTGTTGGCAGCATGGTCAGCACCAGCACCGCGCACAGCAGCAGGCTCCAAAATCGTTTCCTGATTTGTTTCATATTCTCATGACCTCCTTAAGCATCGTTTTACTTCTTTGAAAATTTTCCATGCGCTTCCCAGAGCAGCAAGATAGGTATTTTCGCCCACTGCGACATATCCGGCAATCCATTCAAAAGGTTTTCTAAGGCTTCCCCTCGGCAGGATGGGAATTTGCTCACCACTCTCAAGGAGCAGGCAATCTCCATCGTTCGGGGGTTGTGCGACACAGCCGATTTCCCCGATAATCACGAAGTTCCCGTCCGGATAAAATTCCCGCATTTCCTTCACAGTGCGGTACGGGAGCTTGCTCCCGCTGTTCGGTTCCCTATAAAATTTTAGAGAGTCCATCTGTGGGTCGATCCGGTAAAGCATCACTGTCACCTCCCATTCCGATTGTATAGAAAAAAACTTTTAATAACACCAAATGGCGAAATTGACGCTTCTAATGCCGAAATTGACATGAAAAAACCAGCCATGCGTCATAACGCGTTTTTTTTGTATATAAAAAACCCTGCCAAAAGCTTGGCAGGGCTCAAACAGCTCATGATACTATGGTTTGTATGGGGAAGGTATCCCGTCTGCTTTTGCGTCATAGGAAACCGGCAGTGCAACCATCAGGGTGAATGTTTCAGCATTGTGCTCTGTTTTAACAATTCCTCCGCAGGCATTCACAACCTTTTTGATATTTTGCAATCCCAGTCCGTGGGAAGCACCGATTTTTGTAGAGAGAAGGCTGCCGTCTCTCTGATTTACGATGCCGTTATAGGTGTTTGTAATCTTTATCAAAAACTGGCCGTTTATATTCCTTGCTTCAGCTGCCACATACCGGGTCTGATGGACTCCTTGCTTCCCACAGGCTTCCATGGCGTTTTCCAACACATTGCCCAGCACGATGCAAAGATCACTGTCACTGATGGAAAGCTGCGCTGGAATCTGACAGGTACAGCGAAATGGAATACCCCGCTTCTTTAAGCACAGGGAATAGTAACCGAGGATAGAGTTTGCCACGATATTTTCACAAAACACCGGCAATGGAGCAGGATCGGCCTTTTCCACATAGTCGCTTAAAAATTCGGTTAGATCCTCATAACGCCTTTCCTCTGTAAGCTGCCGAATTGCACCGATAAAGTGACGGACATCGTGACGGATGGCGCGGACTTCGTTGATCTGCTCACGAAGTGCATCATAATACTCTGTCTGCATGGAAATCTGCGATCTGGCCTGTTCCAGCCCGGCAGAGGCCACGGCGAAATCGCGGTATACATCAGCCGCCTGCATAGCCGAAACCATGCTGAGAATCATCAAATATGCCGAAAGCAAGAGCAGCAGCGATAATGACAGGTTAAGATAAATATTACCGTTGATGTAATAGCAGTCAATAATCAGCCCGGTGATTGCCAGTATAGTGCCCCAGTAAATCAGCAGCCCATACTTTTTCATACGGTGCCGGTTATGGTAAACCTTGAAGAACAGATAAGTCTCTATTGCAAAGGCACACACCGGAAGCAGAATTGTCAGATGTCTGTTATAGAACCCGTGGGGGATGAAAAGATAAAGGAGATACAGCAAGATATAATATATCAAAAAATTAAGCTTTTCCCTTCGGGAAAACGCAATTCCCAAAAGCTCCTCAACTAAAAAAATCAGCAAATATTTAAACACAAAGGAAACCAAAAACATCAGCGGATTCGTATCCTCATAGGAAAGATGGAAGAAAAGCATATTTTGCCAGGAATGATAGAATTCCGTCGTCATCATAATGCGCACAAGGACAAAAAATCCAATCACCGGCAGCCAGATAGAGCGGTTGTTTTTCCTGTAAGTAAGGATATACAGCATAACCAGAACAAAGAAGGAAAACAGCACCGTTCCAAACAAAATCATCCGCAGGTTATTTCGTCCGCTGTCCTGCAAGATAGCACTGTCATAGCTCTGCAGGATGGGAGCCATATAGAGTCCGGAAAACCGTGTCGTGGCTATTTCAATTACGATTTCATGCTCTTTTGCAGCGGAGAGTGTTACGGGATAGAGTTTTGCATCTGTAGTCGTAAAGACATCCTCTTGATTTTTAGACACAGTCCCGCTTTCCGATGTCAGGCTTCCGTCAATATAGACACGGTAAGCGCTCCCAAAATCGGGCAGATAGACAGTAACCGGACGGGAGCCAGAATAGCCGTCCAGTGTGAGCCGATAGCTTGCATAGCCATTTGCCGGCAGATAGCTCCCATTTAATTGATAGCGTGACCAATAATCAGGCACAGGCAGCAGTAGATCAGGGGGAACATTGTACTGCTTTTCCGTAACAAGTAAACGATTCCAATAAAGCTCCCATTCTCCGTCGAGGATTATGGTCTTGCCGGTATCAGGGGCTGAAAGCTGAAGCCTTCCGCCTTCAGACTCAGGTGTGCCGGTCAGTTCGTGATAAAAGAAGGTGTACATCACCGGCAAATGGGAAACAAAGATCGCAAAAATCATTCCCGTAATCAGCAATATTTGGGTTCTATGCAATCTTTTCATAGCTGTTCCCTACCCATATGAGAAAACAGGTACGCATAATACTGCTCTTTTACTTCCTTTCCATATTTTCGTGAAACGCTGATCATAACTTGTCCCGTCCGGATGTAATTCTCCTTCATTTCCGTCACATGAGACAGATTGACGAGAAAGCTCTGATGGCAGCGAATAAAGAATTTCTCCGGCAGCTCATTCAAAATATCTTCCAGTCTGCCATAACATTGCAAAGTATTTCCATCAGAAAAGTGGAATAGGAGAAGTTTATTTTGGCTTTCTATATAAAAAATATCTCGGCAATCCACGTTATGTACGGCACCCTTGTACTGAATGCTGATTTTGTATCCGCTTTCCTTCCGGAGTTCCCCAAGCACACGATCCAATACAGTATACAAACGCTCTCTACGAAAGGGCTTCTCAATATAATTAAAAGCGAACACCTCATATGCCTGTGGGTAATGCTCTCTGCTGGAAGAAAGAAATATAATTTTGAGCTCCTTCTTCTTATTGCGTATTTTCTGTGCCGTCCGAATGCCATCCATTTCTGGCATGTAAATATCCAGAAACAAAATGTCGGTGGAGAAGCTGTCATCCAGAAGTTCATCCACCAGCGTTTTCCCGTTGGTAAAGGAAGTGATTTCAAATAATGGGGAATAGGCAGAAAGCTCATTGGATAATAGCGCAATATCCTCCGCCATATCGTCGCATATTGTAATTTTAATCGACATATTATATCACCATCTACTTGTTCTTAAAGTTTTTTATACAATTATACCATATTTTTGTAATGAAAGACCTGCCAAAAATGGCAGGTCTTGAACATTTTATTTTATCTAATACTTCGACGCCCGAATCCAATGAACCCTAACCATATAAATACCGCTGTAATACCTGTTAACACTATCAGTGGCACAATTGAAAGCTCATGGATCGGGATAATGTAATGGGCATAGGCAAAGGGCGTCCATTGCATTGCGGACCATCCGGCTATTCCGACCTCCCAAAGCATCTCGATGAAGATAAACACACCCAATATAAGCCAATTGAGAAGGTCAGCGATACGGGGCAGCCATCCATATAGAAAAGCAGCGATGCCGATAAATGTCCAGACGGAAGGAATTTTTGAAAGGCTCATGGCTAACACGCGGGGGAAATGACTGAACTCTCCCGCAGCGATGCTCCATCCCAGGCCGGAAGCCAAACCAAGGGCGAAAAGTATCAACACGCTGCCTGCGAAAGCAACCGCCAAATAGCTTCCCATCCATTTGACCCGGCTTACGGGTCTTGATAATACCATCTCCGCATAATGCTCCTTTTCTTCCTGCCGCAGACGTTGTACCGCCGTGATGGCAAAGACAGATAAACCGCCCATCAGTCCCAGCATGTAGATAAAAATGGCAATGAAAGCTTCATGATTACCTAACTTTACTATAGCAGATGCCCAAGAAGTATCCATATGGGCGAACGTAGAACTGATGGCTTCGGAGATATTAGGCGTACCCATACCCATAATTCCTCCAAGCCAAGCCATACCGATTACCCAGACCAGAATACTGCCTTTTTGCTGCCGCCAGGCGAAGGCCATGGAAGAGTTGAAACGGGGGGATGCATCAGCCGAACCTTCTTTCTGTGCAATAAGTCCTGCACCCATATCACGGCGAACGAGCAGCATATAGGAAAGCATTATCGGCAAGGCAGAGAGCACGATAAAAATCAACAATTTCCACGCATGATTTCCCTCATAGGGAACGGTGATACGGAACCATGCTTCCGGGGCAAGCCAAGCCCAGCCGGTGCTGCCACCACCTATATTATTTAGAATCATGGCAACCATGGTTAACATATATACACCAAATATGCACCCTCTTGCGCTGCCGCTGTGCTCAAAAATCTGCGCGACGAATCCGCCGATCCCGGCAAAGATACATCCGGAGGCGGCAAGGGTCAATCCTGCCAGCAGAGAACCGTTTCCTGCGAGGCCGTTGCCCATCAGGACCGCGGCAGTCAATAAGCCTGCCAGCAGGCTTCCCCCACAGGAAAGAATCAGTGCTGCAGACAGATTGGCGTATCTTCCTACCGATCTTCCAAGTATCAATTCATTTCTTCCCGAGGCTTCCTCCGTGCGGGTATGCCGAATCATAATAAGCGCCGCTCCGAACATGACTGCTATGGAAGCTTGTAACAGGCCCCGCCACAAGATGGCTCCTTCTATGCTTAACGGTATAATAGGCCCAAGCATAGCAGCGGTAACAGGGCTTGCGGACAGTTCAGCGATAAACACCTGCCAATCCGGCATTGCTTTCACGAAGGACAACTGCGACATAATAAGAAATATGGGAAGCAATGTCCATATAGGAAGCACTATCCGGTCTCTACGCAGATAAAGCTTAAGCAGCTTGCCTGTACCGGCAAAATGATTTTGTTTCATGTCATTTTAACTCCTTTCCCTCAAACTTATCTCCGTAGTGACGCATGAACAGTTCTTCAAGAGTGGGCGGTTCCGCCATAAGCGACTTAATACCCATTGGTGCAAGCGCATTCATAACTGTATCCATAGCATTGGCGTCCACCGAAAAGCGCCACTTTTCTTCCTTTTGTGATACATCGTGAACCCCTTGCAGCTGATTCAGATTTACATGCTTGGCAAGTTCCACGGTCACGGTTGTGCGTGTCAAATGCCGCAGTTCTTCAAGGGTGCCGGATTCAACAATTTTACCCTGTCGGATTATTCCAACCCGGTCGCAGAGCGCTTCTACCTCTGCAAGAATATGACTGGACAGAAAAACGGTTTTTCCCAGCTTCTTTACTTCGAAGATACATTCCTGAAAAACCTGCTCCATTAGCGGATCAAGGCCACTGGTCGGTTCATCTAAAATCAACAGCTCCGCATCAGAAGCAAAGGCCGAGACCAGCGCCACCTTCTGACGGTTTCCTTTGGAATAACTACGACATTTTTTCTTCGGGTCAAGCTGGAACCTGTCCAGTAGTTCCTTGCGGCGAGAGGGATCAATTTTTCCCTGTAACCCTCCTAAGAAATCGATCACCTCACCGCCGGTTAGATTTGGCCACAAGGTCACATCTCCCGGTACATAGACAAGTCGCTGATGAAGAGCGACAGCATCCTGCCAAGGATCGCCGCCCAGCAGTTTTGCCTCTCCGCCACTTTTACGCAACATCCCTAAAAGAATTCGGATGGTTGTAGATTTTCCGGCTCCATTGGGGCCAATAAATCCATACACCTCGCCTTGTTTTACCGTCAAATCAACTCCGCGTAAAGCCTCCTGCTTGCCGTAAGACTTAGTAAGTTTTCTTGTTTCAATTACATTCATCACAATACCCTCCAATCATTTATAATAGGTTTTTCGCAACTCATTCAGATAACCGTCAAACTCAGTACGGATTTTTTCAAAATCATAAGCGGGAGCATCCTTACTTCGAAACTGCTCCAGGATTTCACCCGCATATCCGCTTACTGCCCAGAAGATCAATTGCTTTGCTTTCTCTACATCCAGCTCGCTGCGGAAGCGTGATGTATCTATATCACCATAAAACCGTTCAAAAATGCTGGCTTCCACCATTTTACGCCTTTTCTTCAACTCATCCTTTACCGCATCGGAATCGGTAAAAACCACAACCCTTATAAAATCAAAAATCCACGGATATTTTTGCATTACCTGAATTTTAAGCAAGCAGGTTTGCCGGAGCCGTTCAAAAATATCCTTCTCATGTACATTGATTTGGTCAAAATACTGTCGGTTTAAAATATCCAAACAATAGTCGAAAAGAAAGAGAAAGAAATCCTTTTTATTGTTGACATAGTGAAACATCAGCGGTTTTGATATGCCGGATTCCTTGGCAATCACATTGGTTGATGCGTCATCAAAGCCCTTGCCGGCAAATTCCTTAAGTGCCGCATTTAAAATAACACTCTGCCTTTCAGATTCTAAACTTAAGAATTTTGAAAACATGTTAATCACCTTCTTCACACTTTATAAACTTTTCTGCTAAAAAATCTATTTACCTATCAGGTCAACGTCATCATTATACATCCATTTACCTAATAGGTCAATACGCATCAACAAATGTTTTTGTCAGTTACCGCAGATACGTCACCGTAACAGATGTCAAAGCCGACTTTATCGAACACTTTAGCAGAAGCAATAGCCGGATGGCTATCTTTTACATAATACCGGCTATTTATACCTGCCAAAAAGAAAAGACGTGAAAGTCATCTCTTCACGTCTTCATTCTTACTCATTCCACTTTCTGCCGTTGCAACAGGATTACGGCCTCCACATGGCCTTCTCTCTTCTAAAGCGACTGCATGCTTCTCAACACCTTCTCCATCGGCTTACCTTTTGCCAGTTCGTCCACCAACTTGTCTAACCAACGAACCTTCTGCATGAGCGAATCTTCGATTTCCTCGACTCGAACTCCGCAGATTACTCCGGTGATTTTGGAAGCGTTCGGATTGATTTGAGGGGCTTCGGCAAAGAACGCCTCAAAATCAACATCCCTATCGATTTGAGACTGCAATCCATGTTCATCGTAGCCTGTCAGCCATTGGATGACGGTGTCGACTTCCGCCTTCGTACGTCCTTTACGCTCAACTTTTTGAATATACAGAGGGTAGACGCCCGAGATTTTCATTTTGTATACACGTTCGTTATTCACTCTTCATTCCTCCCCATGCTTCGGCGCTTCTTCAGCGACGACATTCCAGTTCACGCCGAACTTGTCTGTTACTGCGGCGTGGAACACGCTGTAAAAGGTCTCGGTCGGCGGGAGGGTCACCTCTCCATCCACGCAAAGCGCGTCGAAGATAGCCGTCGCTTCTTTGCCCGTAGGCGCCATAGCGGCTAGTTTGATGTTGTCACCGTTCTTTGGGGGCGTAGCTTCATCGGCAAACCAGACGTTTGTACCGCAGATGACCATCTCGGCATGCATAACCCAAGTACGCAGCAGTTCAGGCGGCGTCTTTGACCCCTCCGGCATGTAGTCACCGTAGGGCAGGACTTTTGGTTCGTCGCAATGAAAGACGGCACGGTAGAAGTTCAGCGCATCATTGCAGTTCCCGTTGAATGTAAGGTAAGGTGTAATCATAGTTTTCTCTCCTTTGTTTTGTGTTTTAGCTTAATAGATAGCAATTGCCCTGCATCTGCTTGTAGAATTTAGTAAAAAATTATTTAGGGATACACTCTTAGTTTACCTCAACAGTAAACTCTGTCTTTAACTGTACCTTTTCCTGTTGTTCTTTATCCAGAGTAAAACTTGTGATGGCAGAAAAAGTATATTCACCATTAGGCAACCTTAGTGTCTTTTCAGAATAAAATTCTCTCCAAAAATCTGCATCTGGGTCATCTTCGCTAAAGCCCCCGCTTTTTGAAAAGGGAATGGTATATATTTCCCCCTTCTTCAGTTCAGTCTTCTTTAGTATATTTAGTGTAAAATCTCCACTGAAAACCTCTCCATTCTTATAAATTATATGATGAAAATAAGGTTCTCCTGACCAAATGTCTATACTGTCCTTTTCTCCAATATATTCAATTGTTGAGTATAGGCTGATCTCTTCTGCTTCTTTAAACTGCAGTTTTTCAATATAGGTCTTTACTAAGAAGTTCTCATCACTGGCGGTAAAGACATACCCCTCCAGCAACACAATCTTGTGACTGCTGTTTATCTGGGCCGGATAGCTTTCTGCTATTGCACCACTGTAGAATATCTCTACCCTGCTGCCCGCTCCAATATCTTCTGCTGCGATTGCATTCGTCTTTCCTTTTATACTTAACTGTGTATTTTCACCTATGAAAACCACTATTTTGTCGGCAGAAGCCAATTCTCCAGATCCTTCAACAGGCTCCACCAGCAGGTAATCCTGCCTATTTTCCAGGACCACTCCAATAAAGGAGACTCCATTTTCAGTCCCTCTTTCGCATCCTACTAAAAGGGATAATACTATTAATATACCCAAAATATAAATTAAAGTGTTCTTCATCATATTACCCACCCCCAGAGATTCTTCTTTTTTATTTAGACGCATCTTTCATCAGCGATAATAACAGCAGAAATATTTTCTTCTAGGTCTTCTTCTATTCGTGTTGGATTATTTCCTCTGCCCATAAAATATTTCCCAAAGCTTATGTAGTCAGTAACGCCTCCACAACCTTTGACAATTTATAATAACTCGGGAAAAAGCCAAAATTGTATTTTCATTTTTTGAGTATTCTCTTTAAGTAGGCGACATCTAACAAATTCACCGTCTCAAAATTTCCTTTATAAAACACACCCCAGTTATTAAAAACGCAAGGCAATTCCTTTGCTTTTTGTAGCGTATCCACTTGAATTAAAGATACAGGAACGTCATTCATTTCACAATACTGTTTTATCATCTCAATGTTTTGATAGATATAGGGGCATTGCATATCATAATAAATTGTTAGTTCTTTGCTTTCAATTTCTTGGTTTTTAACATTTTGTGCAAACTTTGGCGTTGTCCCGTCAAAAGAAAGTGCAAGCAATTCATAGCCATTATCGGTATTATCAACAACCTCAAAGCCGAACTTCTTTGCAAAGGATTGGTCAGAAAGCCAAGATTTTTGTTTTTTTGCTCCGAGCATACAAATGCCGGATTTACCCCTTTCTTTGGCATCAGCCAAACAATACTCCATCAGCGATTTCCCATACCCTTTTCCTTTATGACTACCAGAGACCCATAAGCAATACAGATAATAATAGTTGTCACCAGTTATGGGAACCCAAGCTGTTTCAAGAGGAGCATATTCAATAAAAACCGTAGCCCTTGCATTTAACTTTCTAAAGACATGACCTTCTTTTAGTCGGCCAGAAAGCCATTGTTGCTTTGCGTCAATACCTTGATGGGGCTTTTTACTGCGGATAATGCAGCATAAATGCTCATTGACAAGGTTTTCTGTTGTTAAGTTTACAAAATCAGTATTCATGTGTACCCTCGCTTCAAATCTAAACTTGTGTTCTTGTTTTTCGCAGATCTATTCTATTCCAAAGGCGCCGAATGCGACGCCTTAAAATGTTATTCTTCATCCTTTATCCCATCAATCTTAATAACTGAACTCGATTCAAGTTCGTTATCATCAAATATTTTTTTATATGCTGGTTAATTGCGGGCACCGATACATCATATAATATTTCAAGCATTTTCTGGGTAAGCCAGATATTTTCGTCCTCATAGCGCATTTCGAAGCTTTGAGGATCATCGCCTGTTGCTGCAATGTATGTTCTTTTTCACAAACATTTGTTCTCATTTATTTTAGCCGAATTAATTACTTATGTAAAGGACTATTATATTAATAACGATAGCGGTCACTTTCTTCTGCATCTACCAACGCATTAATCAATGCACTCCTCAGTTCATCTTTTGACAGACTTTTTACATATTTTACAATCTGATCGTATCGTTCTTGTTCCCGTTCCTCTTCTTCTCTCTCATATTCTTCAATTTCGGCGATATACCGATCTGCCTCTTTCGGAAAGACTGTAAAAAACAGGGCGATCTTGTGCTTACATACAATTTTTTTCCCTTCGGCATGTGGACAATTGCATAAGGATTTTTTAGGATGCTGTGTGTCAATCAAATTCAAAAAGGCTTTAATATCAGACCAGTTTGTTTCGTCAACTGGACTAATGAAGTAAATTTTCTCTTCCTTCTTTGTAATATAACATATCATAATGTTCCTGAGAAGCAAGTCTTAGGATTTCCGATTAACAAAAAAGAGCTTCACACTCTCACGCTTGCCGGGAGTGCCGCTTACGAATTGTATGCATTGCGACATCATAAACTGAATATTCTGTTCAGAGAAGAAGTTATTTTCATTTTCACTTTACAGTACATACAGGAGGTATGTTTCATGGAAAATCAAAATACAAAATTAAAACGTGTTCTAGGTTTTTCTGCAACATATGGCGCAGCGATGGGCCTTGTTGTATCTGGAACAGCAATGTTTTCAGTAACGCAGGTTGCAGGTCAGGCTAGCTTTGCCGTTTGGGTTACCGGTCTTATGGGTCTTATTCCTATCCTCTGTGCAGCACTCGCTTTCTCTGAACTTAGCGCAATGCTTCCAGGCGGCGGTATGATTTCAGACTATACCAATCCGGCGCTTGGTCGCTTCTGGGGCACACTAGCTGTGCTTGGAACCTATGTTTTACTTGCTGCTGCTGACGGTAGTACGCAGATGGCAATGAGCGGTTATTCCCTGCAGGACTTTACTGGAATTCCAGCGATAGTAACAAGCTTAACATTCCTTATCATATGCTTACTCATCAATATTTTTGATGTAGGCATATATGGCAAGTTTGCAGGAATACTCCCAATCGGTATGATGATTGTTTATGCAATTCTTGCCATAGTTGGTGCAGCTGGTGTTGGTGAACATATGGGCGCAGCAACACCTTTGGACAACAGTTTCCTTCCATCTAGCGGCTGGGTTGCGGTATTTGGTGCTGTAGGCTCCTCAATTTGGTGGTACATTGGATTTGAGAACTGCTGCCCAATGGCAGAAGAAACAAAGGAACCATACAAGGTGATTCCTCGTGCACTCTTTGCAGCCCTTATCACCATCTTTTTGATTGACGTCGTATTCGCTTATGCAAGCCTTAAGTATACCAGCATCGAGGTTCTTCTCACCTCTGGCATTTCCCATATTGAAGGTTCAAAGGCTATGTTGGGTGTAGTTGGCGGTGGAGTCATGAGTTTAATCACAATTCTTGCTTCCTTCACAACTGCGAACTCTCAGCTGGCTGCTCTTCCGCGTATGTTCTACGGTTTGGCACGGCAAGAACAACTGCCTAAGTTCTTCGGATACGTTCATCCTAGATTCAGAGTTCCTATTTACGGAACAATTACTTGTTTCATACTAATGTTTGTTTGCACGGTTTACATCTGCTTCAAAGGTGGTACTGCAGAAATTATGGTTATGTTCATTAATATCGTTTGCGTTGCTTGGCTCGGCTGCTATATCCTTGCTATGATCGACGTTATCGTTTTGCGCAAGAAGTATCCGGACTTTCCACGGCTTTTCAAGATTCCTGCTTACAAGCTTATCTGCACAATTGGTATCCTTAGTTCCCTCTATGCTATCTATACCATTAGTGCTTACATCCTTTTCACACTTGCATGGCTCACTATTGTTGTTCTCTTCATCATTATTTGGAACAAAGTACACAACAGACCAATCAACGAAGTGTCTAAGATTGAAGATGCAGCAATTATGATTCGTGAAAGAACAGAATACCTCGCTGTTTGGGACGAAGCTGTTGTTGAGTGGCTCAAGAGCAGAAATGCAATGTAGAATAGGATATTTGATTGTATCCGGAAAGTAAGTATTATGAACCTGAAAAAAAAAGATAAAATTAGAAATGCAGGCATAGCCAGAAACAGCTTTGTAACAAAACGAGCTGAAACAAAGGTTAGTGCATTGGCAGATTTATTCAAGGTAGCTGCGGGAGAACGCTGGGTACAAACAGAATCTGGTGTTCTCCAGAGAAAATTATTTTTCTCTGGGTTTCATTATTTAGATTCACTTCAGCTTGTCTATAATTGGGAAAATCGCTTTATGTCGGTTAATTATAACCTACAGATGATAAGTGCTTTTCCTACAGATAACAATCGGTTTGAAGAGACAAACGACTGTCTTTTCACTCTAAACTGCACGCAAAATGGATTTAGGGGGAAAAGAAATTACTCCTGGAAATGCAGCCAGTGGAAAGAAGACGAATCAAAGCTTAATGCATACATAGAAAGACTGAACAATCCTTTTATACTAGATCGTTTAGATGCTCTTGATATTATGGAAATGGAGATAAGACATAAGGGTAGTTGGGATTACTGGCGTGTATCCTGCGAGAGCATGATTGGATCAGCAACATGGATATTGATACCTCCTGTGCTTAGCATGATTACACCAAAGCCAGAAGAATGCTTTAAATTCTTGGAACTCTATGAGTTACTGGGAGATGCTCTCGTTAATAACAAGATATAAGTATTCGTGTGAGATGTAAGGAGACTACTATGTTAAAATTAAGAAGTTCTGCTTTTCAAAATGGAAAGATAGAAAAAAAGTACGGTAATCTCGGCCCGGAAGAGAATATGAAGTTTGGGATCCCTCAAACATCTTTTCCTCTTACTTGGGAAGGTGCACCTTCCGAGACCCAAAGCTATGCAATCGTATTTATAGATTACGATGACACAAAAGATGAGGGATTTCCATTCATTCACTGGATTGCTTGTGACATTCCGGCAAGCGAGAATGGCTTACCTGAAAATGCTAGCAGACGAAACCCTAATTTTCATCAAGGCCATAATAGCTGGTGCATACCATTTGGCGTATATGCAGAAATTCCAGAAAATTATTCACTTCATTTTGGCGGACCAGCACCGGAGTATGAGCATGAATATGAAATATGGCTCTATGCACTTGACTATGTACCTAACCTAGAAGATGGTTTTTGGTACAACGATCTTAGGCGCGCTATCAAGGGGCACGTACTGGAAAAGACCGTACTTAGCGGGTTCTATGGCTAAAAGCCGTGGCATTAAATAACAATAGTTGCCCAAAGGTGGTTAGGGTATGCATGCAAAATATGAATGCCCGAGAGCTATCTCATAAAAATATGCTCCTCCTTGTAGTAAACAATTTTTATTATTTAAACTGTCTACCACAAGGGGCGCATATTAGTAGGGCTATTTTTACTTAATGTAAAATTACAACTGAATAACCTTGTTTCATACCATTAATATTCCCAGGGTACTATTACGTTACCTGGAAGAGACAATGTTCGATTTAATCTCTTCTGCTGCTTTTATAAGCTCTTCAGCCTGTTTCTCTGTAAGCGCTTCATTAGCCTGGCTGATCAAACCATCCAGTGCTTCAACCGCTTCAGAAGATTTGTCTTCGTCTGTGTTCGCCAGCAATAGGAGAGCCTGATCCAGTTTCTCCGTCAGAGCATTTTTGATTTCGTCAGCAATATCCAGGCCTGCAACAGATTCTTTAAGGACAGCAATCCGTTCTTCTATTGTTTGTGCCGGCTTCGTCTGTTCATCCTCAATCTGACCGGACCCGGAAGAGTCTTCATCCTCAATCAAACTTGATCTGGAAGAAACAATGTCCGATTTAATCTCTTCTGCTGCTTTTATAAGCTCTTCAGCCTGCTTCTTCTTCAGCGCTTCTTTAGCCTGAACAATAAAATCATCAAGTGCTTCAACCGCTTCGGAAGATTTGTCTTCTTCCGTGTTCGTCAGCAATTGGAGAGCCCGGTCCAGTTTCTCCGTCAAAGCATTTTTGATTTCGTCAACAATATCCAGACCTGCAACAGTTTCTTTAAGGACGGTAATCCGTTCTTCTATTGTTTGTGCTGGCTGCATTTGTTTCTCAATCAGACTGATTATCACCATTGCTTTATTAATCAGATATTCCGCCTTCTCTTCCGATAGTTTCTTGACATTTGTCTCCTGAACTTTCTGTATGAACTGCTCCATTTGTTTCTTTGCCTGATTGTATTGGCCATCGCTTAGCATTCTCAGGGCGTTATCCAGGAACTGGGTGGCCACAGGCAATTTTTCACTGAGAATCTCTTCTTTAAGTGAATTTATCAGGTCGCTTGCATCAGGGTCTAAGTCATTATCAGAGGTAAAGGTACCGTTCGCGATTTGTGACGCTGCATATCCTATAGCAATCCACCTGGCGGCGGTGTCTATGCTGTAACCGGTTTGGTCGCGCAGGAAGGTGTAGTCGTCAACGGCTTCAGGGAAGTCCGGCAGTACTTCTGCAGCACCGGCAACGATGCCGCCTGCGATGAAATAACGGTCGGCGCGGTTGCTGCCATAGCCGTGTTCAGCCGACTTGGTGCCAACGCCGGACAGCCAAGAGGTGTTGTTATACATATGTGTGCCCAGGATATAGTTTACTGCGCTGAGCGTGTATTTCTCGCTCACAATGCCCGGGAAATACTTGTGGAGGATGCTCATGCTAAGTCCCATGTCAAGCACACTGGAGTTGCCGCCGTCGACCGGCACGCCAAACGGGTTGTCCGAGATCTGGCTGTCCAAAACGGGGATGTAATCTTCCAGTGCTTTCTCAAATCTATTCTGGAACCCGTGATTCATGTATTTAAGGACACGAACTGCTTTCCATCCGTCGGCTCCGAAGTTTGTTTTCAGCTCAAGTGCTGCAACATCATTCAGGAACTCCTTGTATTCCTCCTTGCTGCCATCGGTGGCGATCAGGAGCTGTATAGCGGCGTTCCACTCAGCCGTAATCTGCTCCGCAGCCTCCTTTCCGTCCTTGACGATGGTCTCTGTATTCCAGATATCTTCTGAGGCTTCCAGGCAGCGAGCGGCCAGGGCGTCGTCAAAGTCTTCGAGTACATAGGACGCCGATGCCAGCGCGGCTGCCGCATCAAACTGCAGCGCCACGTCCTTGGTCCCGACAAAAGCAAGTCTGTCGTCCAGCTTACCGGATTTTAAGCCGTAGGTATCACTCGACTCGAGAGTGCTGTCGTAAACAAGTCCGTCTGTAGCCTTGGAGGCGTCGCCCGATTGTGAATACTGCTTAAGGGTAGGAACTTTCAGGCCTTTGAATACAAAGCCAACGTTTTCAATCTGCCCCAGGATATGCAGGACTCCCTGCTTCACCTGCTGCTGAACGTCATTGGAACCGTCAGCTCTGTGCAGCTCAACGAAGCTTGCGTTCGTATCCACCATCAATGTGTCATAATCAAGGCCTAACTCTTCAAATGCCAAAGCTAGATCCTGAATCACCCCAAGATTGCTCGCCGTATCGAGGTCATTATCGCTTGGATCGAACCATCCACCAACGGCCAATCCTGGAATATGCTCATAGGGATCGTATGCTGAATCGGTTTTCGCACCCATGCTCCATCCGTCAAACCACTGCGTTTTTAGCGGAGCCTGAAGCGCATCGTCCGCAAATGTCTGTCCATGCCAGATGCGGTAGCCCTCACGCACCTTCATATGATCCATATGAACTGCGAGGAAGCCGCTGAGGGATGCCTGCCATGTCCTGTCGTAAACGTTCTTGGCGATCGGGAACGGATTCGACCGTTCTCCCGCGTAACGGATTACGTATATACCGGGCTCTTGAATAGAGGAGAAGTCAAACTCCCTGTAATTATACCGTGCCCATGCGGTGGGTTCACCGAGCTCACCGGAGAACACCTCAATGTATTTGCCGTCCGCGCTCAAACGATCCACATAGGCTTTTGCAGGGGCCTCAGAATTAAGTTCAAGTTCGATTAGGGCAGCCTTCGGCATGTCGGGGGCATATCCGGCTTGGTTGAACGCCACGTTGGGTTTACGCTCCCAATTCTGCTTTACGTCAGGGCTGATATGCCATACGATTTCGGTCTCGCCCGCTGGAATCAGAGTACGCAGTATGAACCAGCCATCCTGGGTATTGTTGCGTCCGTCGTAGAGCGCCAGGTCCCCGCTGTCCGAGGTGATGCGGATACGGTTCTCACTGTCCTCAGCGGCAAAGGTCATCTTCTCACCCGTTGCCAGAGGCACGGGTTGCTTATTGCCTTCATCATTGTACCAGCTTTTCACGTACCAGGGTTGATCTTCGGTCCTGGCCCGTTCTGCGCTCACCATATCGTCCTGGGGAACAAGCGGGAATACTCCGAAGGTGTCGTAATTGCCGTCGCCGTCAGTGTCGACCTGGAAGCTCTTGCTGATGAACTGTGAGGGGATGAATTGCATACTGAATCCCGCTTTGCCGATCAGATCCTCCGGCAGAGGTCTGTCCAGATTCATCGTGACCTTAACACCGCCCTTCTCGGGCTCCGCATTCAGGGTGTAATTAACCTCCGGGTTGCCATTTGAGTCCGCAAGAATAGTCATGCTTGCACTGAGCGTGTTCTTAACGTCATCTACCGTGCGTCTATTGAGTACCGGCGCTATAACGTTATCCCACTGCTCCGGTGCGTCCAGCAGGCTGATGTCACCGTTGGTGGCGATACGATGTCCGGACTGAACCAGCTCAATGCCCGCGTTCTTCTTGTCGCCGAGTTCAGCGTCGTAGGTGCTGTTATACATGAACAGGTCGAAGCCCGGGGTCTGCAGATATCCGTCTGTGGAATCCGTCTTCTCAATACTCATCATGAAGTTGTTGCTAAAGTCCTTTGTCGGTGCCTGCTCCGTGGCTGCTGCCTCATTGGCAATCATACTGGCGGCAAGGCCCACTGAAATCCACTTCGACTGGTAGTTGATGATCGACTCGTTTTCAAACCACAGAAAGTTGAAGTCGTCAAGGGACTCCACGATATCCGGCGCGACCGTGATGTGGCCGGGCAGGATGGAACCGGGAATGAAGGCCTCGTCCGCACGGTTGCTGTTATACGGATGAAGGTGGGACTTTGTACCTACACCAGACAACCACGAATTGTTGGTAACGGGGTGTCTGCCGAGGATATAGTCCGCAGCACGGAGTGTGTACGTCTTCAAGGCAGGGATATCCGGGAAGAAGCTGTACATAATACCCAGGCGCTGTCCGAAACCAACTATGGTCGGACTTCCGCCCCAGCCGGAACCGGTGGTCCACTGTACGCCGAACGGGGTGGTATAGTTAATAGTATTCGCGTATGCGGTTACGGCATTTTGGACCCTAGTCCTGTAAGCTTCGTCCATGAGGTCCATGATGAACATGGCGTTATACCTTGAACTCATGTTGGACGAGGTAACTGTGGAATTTACAAGGGAAGAAAGACGGGTCTTGAACTGGTCATACCTGCTGTTTTCGAACTTGTCGGTCGCGAGCATCAACTGAACCAGCGTGTTCCATTCGGTATTCATGTCTGCCGGCCGTCCGGTTCTTTCCCTGTCCCATATCTCGAGCACAGTGTTCAGGCATTTGTCTGCGAGCTCGGGATAATAATCCTTTAACAGATAAGCGGCTCCCGCTATGCTTGCGCTGGTATTGCCGGTAAGCGTGCTGGTAAAAGCTCCGCCGCCGGAGAGCAGTAATACCCGGTCGTCAGGAACTCCGGAGTATACAAGGCCGTCACGTTCAACTATTTGACCTTCGCTAAGAGTGGGATCATATATGTAACCATCCGTGTCGGAGGAAGGGTCTCCGAGGTGGGTGTACTGGCGCAGCCTGCGCAGCTCCATTGTTCCGCCGTAGCCGCCGAGAACATCGTACTGTGCCAAAATATACTTGATTCCGTGGGCAACCTGCTGCACAATATCGGGAATTCCGTCAGGCTTGTGCATCTCTACTACGCCGCCTGTTTTGTTGTCCCACTGAACGGAGAGCGTGTCGTGGCCGTTCATATTGTTGAAAGCCTCGGCCGCAAAGATCAGATCATTAAGAACTTCGATCTCTCTGGCTCCCTGAAGGTCGAAGTCGCCCGCGTCAAACCAGCCGCCGACATTCAGTCCGGGGATATACTGCCCTGACGTGATTCCTCTCGCAGCAATGGACGCCGGCATGGTGGAGGGCATGCTCATACCGTCAAACCAGGATGCGCCGAGAGGCCCTATGCTGCAGTCGTCCATGTGCGAGGCGCCGTGCCAGACACGGTTGCCGTCCCGAACCTCGATATGGTCCATCTGGACCGCGAGGAAGCCGGTCAGAGCCGATTGCCAGGATTTATTATATACGTCGTTCGCAATCGGGAATACTTCCGTTTCCTGATTACCATATTGAATAACGTACATACCGGTCTGCGTAATACTCGTAAAGTCGAAGTTTATATATTTATACCGTTGCCATGAAACGGGAGCGGTGACATCGGCGGTATATACCACGTCCTTGGAGCCGTCGGCGTTTACATGGAGCAGAGAAGCCTTCGTGGGAAAGTTATTGTCATACTTGTCCAGCTCCATAACCGCAAACTTCTCCTGGTTGGGTGCATAGCCTGCCTGGCTGAACGCTATGTTGGGTTCACGCACCCAATTCTGTTTGACTTTGGGGCGGATGTGCCAACTCGCAACGACATCGCCGTTCTTGCCTTCGGGGATCAGGTCGCTGAGTACATACCAGCCGTTCTGCGCGCGGTCGCGACCGTCGAACAGTTCAAGCTCGCCGGTATCAGAGGTGATGCTGATATTGTACAAATCGTCCTCGGGGGCAAAGGAGAACTCGTATCCTTTTGCTAACGGAAGCGGTTGTGATTCTCCCCTGTCTGTGTTCCACTCCTTTACATACCATGCCTGCGTCGGCAGGTTGGGGCGCTCGGTTTCCTCCATTGTGCTTTGGGGATGGAGCGGAAAAACGCCGAAGGTGTCATATACGCCATTGCCGGTGCTGTCTACCTGGAAAGACTTACTTTCGTACCTTGATGGGATGAACTCCAGGTTGAACCTGGCCTTGCCGGCAAGACTTTCCGGCATGTCCGAGTTAAGTACGACTGAGAGCAAGACGCCGCCTCCGCCCGGCTCCGGAGTGGCAACGATGTTATACCGGAGCGTTCCGTCCGTGGCGCCGTTAAACGTCATCGGCACGGTGATCGTGTTCGTCGCCGCGTTAATGGATTTGGTACCTCGGGCGGGCGCCGGAGTCGCGTCCCACTGCTCAGGCGTAGGCAGATAATGGATATCACCGTTTGTGGCTATGCGATACCCGTGGAGGAGCAGCTCGATTCCGCTCATGTGCTGGTCGCCGAAGACGCCGGAGAAAGTGGAGTTGTACATGATAACGTTGAAGGCGTTGGAATTTTCCGTGGTCAGGTACCTGTTTGTGCCGCCGCTGCTGTCGCTTAATACCATAGAGAAGTCACTGTCATAGCCCCCTCCCGCAGCACTGGCGGTAAGAACGGCTCCGCCGGGTGCCAAACCCAAAACCATGGAAACGCTAAGCGCTATTGATAGGATTCTTTTCTTTACTGACATGATGATAAATACACTTCCTTTCTTTTCGAAATATTGACATTCAATGATAACAAAAATTGTGCATGCGCACGGGACAAAAGAACTTCCCTTTAACCTCCTTTCAAATCAGATTAGAAATATCAAGTAGAATTACTGTACTTACGAAAAAACGGGTCCTTGATATATGTTTTCTTTATTTCATTTTCTTCCTTTTTGCTCCATTTAATAAATCACTTTTTTAAAACTTCTTTACATAAGTTTGGATTTATCATATCATTCTCAAATATTATGATTCAATCGTATCAGTTCAACAAATTTCGCGAGTTTATGCTTATAATATTAATAATTTTGCATATTTTCTAAAAATATGATGGCATATGACAAATTAGTAATAAAAAAGACAAGCCGTTCGGCTTGTCTTATAATGCTCCCTCTGTCAAGACACAGGATCGAAACCATCTTTATAAAATAGGATAACCCTGAGGCGGTAAAAAAGATGCCGCCTCAAGCTGGTGGGGCCTTGGCGGCTGACACGGACCTTAATGATTACAGTCATTGGCTTTTTCGCCAACCTTCTCCAATTCACTATTCCCAACTTTTCCATACATCTGCTTCATAACCAACCGTTGCTTTATTTCCATTACGAACAACGGGAGTTTTAATTAACTTGGGGTTTTCGATAATTTTTTCTCCTTTATCTTCCTCTCTAAGATATTTGACCAGCCCCAACAATTGCTTATCTTTACAGTTCGGATCAATTAGGTTCTCATATCCGCCTACTGCTTGCTTAACACTGTTTAATTCCCCTTTGCTCATTCCTTTCTGAATAATATCAATGAGCTGATATTTGATCCCACGTTCTTTAAAATATCTCTCCGCTTTCTTTGTATCAAAGCATTTGGATTTTCCAAATATTTGTATATTCAAAAATAATTCCTCCATTTTTATCATGATCTATATCTAACATAGCAACCATAAAACGTGCCAGCGGACACATTGTGAGATACACTTCGCTGATAAATTAACCATCCTTTATACTTGCTATCACTAAAAAAAATCAGGCATTAAAGAATAAAAACAAAAAAGCTCTCTTGAAGAATAGTCATATTTTTTTGATAATTTTGCTTGTTTTCTTTGCATTTATTATATCAAAAAAATGGGCTTGAATTCAATCTTTTAATAGGCTTAGGGTTATTCAGTACCCCCTATATTAAATTATAAAATCTTTCTATTTTCTCTTGCAATTCAATGATACTTATAAATCTAGATTGCCTAATTATTTCCTTGCTTTCAATAAACATAATAACAGTTGGTACAGTAAATACTGAATATTTACCTACAGTTAATTGCACCTCATCAATCTCCACCTTAGCATACGCAATCTTACTATATTTCTTAAGAAGCTCTTTTATCTTAGGTAAAAGTCCAACACATACACTACAATTTTGAGAAGAAAAATATAGCATTGCAACTTTATTCTCTATTATGAATTTATCAATGCTCTCTAAAGATTCTAGTATTTTCATATACTAACCCCAAATCCTAAAATTAAATTTGTAAATCTTGTACCATTTTTTTACAGCTCCAATAATATATAGTTCTTTGCAAGGAATATTAATCATGTATATTATATTATCGAACAGTTAATTCTACTTTGCATTAAGACTATTTAATATTATGGAAGCTGAAAGTGCTATATTTACTATTTCTTTTATTTTTTCAATAGGAGCAGAAGAAACCACATTCAAAGGTAGTTGAAAAGCAAGATTTATAGCGTATAATGAAATATTATTCAAAATAACATCCTCCTGTTTTTTGTTTTTTTCATTTTAAGTGTTCTTATTACTTGTCTCCTATTTTATAATTACTAATTATTTTAAAGCTTCTCTTAATGCCATTGAAAATTGTGCAGGACAAGAAGTACTCCTACCACCACAACTCACATTTTCTAATTTATCAGCAATCTCCTTGGCATCTAGACCTATTGCCAAACTCCTAATACCAAGAGTATTACCTGGACATCCACCTATAAATTCAACGTTAACAATTTTATTGTCATCATTTAATACAAAATTCATTTCTCTACAACAAACCCCTGCTGGTCTAAATTTTATATTTTTCATTGTATTACCTCATAAACTATGTTTAATTTTGATCCCAGTAACAAAGAATAATTTTTATTAATTAAAATCCAATACTTTTTACTGGAATAATATCCAATATAATCTATGGTATAATACCAGAGTCAAACACTTTTTTTATATTTATAAAAAAGTTATACTTTTTTTCAACTATTCATTAAAATCATCAATCGTACGCACTGGTATTTGAATTTCAGTAATGTGCTCTTCCTTTACTGCGGTTTCATGTATATTTATCTTACATATTTTTATAATATTATCTACTATTTTATATTTGTTTTGTTTTATATAGATCATCATCTTTTCAATGTGATCCTTATCATCATCGAAGGTTCCTTTATAAGCAATAGACACATACTCTCCTTCGTCTAAGATCATATTATACTCAGACTCATCCTCATCAACTAAACTAAAGGCAGCATTATATTTTAAATCTCTAACTTCATCAAACTTATCCTTATCGTATACAACACCAATCTTACCATTTCCCAATATATAAATCTTATCTCCATATTGTTTTTGAAGTCTCTTAATGATACAATCTGCTTCGTCTTCATTAGATATACTTGCACTTAACTTCAAGGCTTTTCTTAATTTAATATGAACAACTTGTATTTTATTTAACTCTAGATCAGAAATTATTCCATCTATTGATTTTAATCTTTTAATAATATTATTTTTGTTATCTGTCAATTCTTGAATTTTTTCGTCTATTAATTTCATCTCTTCTTGTAATATTTGCTTTGTAGTTTCTATGCTTCTATCTTCTAAATATTCTTTTATTCTCTTCATGGAAATATCAAAACTTCTTAGTTCTTTTATTAAATTTAATTTCCACACATCTTTTATATTATATAATCTATAGCCGTTTTCTCCCCTGCTTGGTTTTATTATTCCAAGTTCTTCATAATACATTAATGAATCTTTTCCAATTCCATAAATTTCAGATATTTCTCCTATTTTATAATACTGTTTCATATAATCCCTCCACCATTTGTTAATGCCTTACTGGTAAATCATAATGCATAGAACATGTTAAAATAATATGTTTTTTGCAAATAACACCGCTAAAAATGTCATATTTATTCTTATCATATCACAATGCTGTCATCCACCCAAAAGATTTGGAAGAAAATAAAATCATCAACCGGGAAGAGTTTAGTCTGTTCGCATACTTGCGGGTCTCATCATATCTCGCAAAACCATTTGCATATAATGTAGAACATGCTGAGATTTTATTACCAATCTCCGAATCAATGGATCGTCAGACTTTTTCCAGTTCTCTTTGAGGAGAGTTAGCCCGAATTCTATTGCAACTGATTCCAAAAATTCAATTGCCAAGTCATGTATATAAAAAAAGCGGGTACATTCTCTTTTTTTTCTGAAAATGTACCCTCTAATTTTATAGAGCCTTTGGATTTAAGTGTTGCTTTTATTATTATTGGAGTTTAATCCTTCTATCTTTAATTTCTCTATATACACCAATTCCCAACAATACTAATCCAAGAATAAATAAAGCTATTTCCAGGTATTCTGACAAGGTCTCATCCGGCAAAATTCTATGCCATTTAAAAAGCCAGTGAGAAAATATATTGTCAAGTACGGCCACCAATCCTAAAGATATAAGACTTCCATTTACTAAAATTCTATTTCTTTCGTTGCTTCTCATATTACGTTCCAAGGAATTCTTCCTCTTTCAATTTATATTTTTCAGAATCAAATTCCCCATTAGTATACCTCTTTTTCAATATTTCTATAGCTTCGGATTGGTTTTGTTATGTAAAACCTCTATTACTTCATTGATAGTCCCTTATCTATTGCATCCTGAATTATTTGATGACAACACGTACCTAATGGGTTGTTCTTCTGACATTGTGCATTTTTCATTGCTCCTGTAGTGTAACAATATCTTTAGCACTCTTTGCACCATCTTTTATAACGGCATTTATAACTTGTTCCTTAGTGACTTTATTACAATAACTATCACACCGATATATTGGAATCTATCAGTCCCCTGGAATATTTGCTTACGAACCTAAATCTCTTTAATTTTAATTCTGTTGCAATATAGGATGCCATTATCTTGTATGGCTAATCATTGTTGCTATAAACTGGATTGCCACATACAGCACGCCCTGGATTTAATGGTCCTTATATTATCGATTTCGGGAGGCATAAAGAAACCGGCAGTAACCAATTTCAGATGCATTCTTCATAAGCTCTAAATTGAGCCAGGCTGCAAGCTCATAAAACGGTTTATTGCTGAACGGCCAATATGTCCGTTTACAGGAAAGCAGCTCATCATCTGATAATTTTTCCAGTAAAGTCTTCCATCTATCTCGAAGATTATTAATGTTTTCACTTACGTCTGTTATATTTCCAGACCACTGAACCTGTTCACGGGTTAGGGTACCATTTCCAGTAGAGTAGTCTAGCACCATTGACCACCAATATATGATATGCCATGTCAACCAGGCAATACTGGCAGGACCAATATCGTAGGATTCAGAATCCGGCCAGTCAGCGCGCCATTTGCCGCCTTCGTGGTGAACATGCAATCCATTTGCTTGGGGTTTCCATAGGCATTCCTCGTCTGTAAGCCCATTGAAATGGTACTCTAAGAGCTGCCATGAGATGTCAAATTGAAAATTTATTAGATTACGTATATCGCCTGCTGAATTATTATTCATCGTAATTTCTCCAATCTATTCCATATATGTTTTATCATATTGACTAAGGTATCAATTTTCAAAGCATCAGCTTTCTCCTTTCAACCTTACAATACATTCCACATGCCTTGAAGCGGTAAAAAAGATGCCGACTAAAGCTGGTGGGGCCTTGGCGGCAACTCTTTTGCAAAATCACTCACCTTTTAAATCATCAATCTGAAAGGATTTTTTTCGCCACCACGAGACAATCTTCAAATGTCTATGGAAGGATTCTTCTCCGCATGGTTTTGCTCCCGTTTCAGATAAACCATATCAACAAGCTGTTTTCCATCTTCAAACATTGGGTGGTCGTAGTTGTCCGTGAAAAAGTTTTTTATTCGATGTGATTCCGTAAACCCACATTTCTGATAAAAAATAAGCGCATAGGGGCAATCACCGGTTCCGACAAACATAGTATTACAATCCGTGTAGTGGGAAAACAGGAATTCTATCAGGCTTTTCCCATAACCTTTTCGCTGACAGTCAGGCATAACCGCAATGTTCTTAAGCTCATAAATGCCGTCTGCCTCTTTGGTAATCACACATTCGGCTTTTACTCCGCTGTCATCCAGAGCAAACATTTCGCCGCGTTCAAGGTACTTGTCTATCATGCTTTCCTGCTCGTCAGCCAACAATAGTAAATCTATATATTCCTTTTTGTCACCTGTAATTTTTCTTATATTCATAACGTCCCTCGCTCCTTTACAACGTTTTAATGCTGATGCCCCTGTTCTTGAGCGCCAGCCGCACGTTACTCTTCTGGGTGGCAACCCATACTTCAATAGCAGTCGCCTGCATAAAATTGATAACTAATTGCCGGGCTGCTTGATGCCACACCACCCGCTTACATCACATTGGCCATATTAAATTGCTTGGCTATTGAAATATCATCGGTTGTAAAATATATTGAGATTTGATTTCCATTTTGAGAAGGAGCTCCAAGAATAATATCAGAAACCATAATTTCAGATTCACCAATCAACGGGAGTGTATTTTCATCTAGTTTTACTGATTTTATTCGCTCCCGTTCAGCATTTTCATTCTTTTCTTATAGTCAGGCATAATACTCCCTATTTTACGCCAAAAGGATCTGTCATGATTCATATGATAGATATGACAAAGTTCATGAACAACAATATAATCAATGAGCTCCATGGGTAACGTGACGATTAAATAATTGTAAGTAATCTCCTTTTTCGTATTGCAGCTGCCCCAGCGATTGGACATTTTATCTATTTTTATTGATCGAGGAGTTACCCCTAATGACTTTTGATAAATTTCCGTTCTTTCTTTCGTAACCTGCTTGCTCATCTTAAAATAGAACTTGCTGACTTCATCCAATATCTCAGTTTCTGAAAACCCATCAACAGAAATCACTTCATTAAGCGGACTCATATCTCCTAGATATTTAATATATTGCTTCCCTACTTCTTTCAATTCAGTCCTCTAATATTTCCTTCCATTTCGCCAAAGACGCTTTGTCCTTGGTAACATTAATAAAAGATAAATCCTTGAATTTGACCAGCTGCTTTTTCATCTTGCTTGCCATTTTAAGAACGTCACCATTCTGCGTGGTGCTGCAACCCTTAATTATTTCATATAAGGAAGCGTCATTAATAATGATTGTAATTTCTTCTTCCTGATATTCTTCCAGCTTCAGCAACATAGTGAGAATAGAATGCAATCCAACAATAGCCGGTTTCATATATTCTAAATAAATAGATTCCTTCTTAATAGGAATATCATCCTGAAATAAGCTGTATCGTACTTCAATATCTTCTCCCTCGTATAACATTGGAAATGCAGCCAAATATACTTTTATCATCATAAGTTCTCCTATCTTCTTCAGAAAGATTATCTTATTATTTCTTCTCCCAGCTACGAATGCGCATTTTCATCTCCTCGGTCCCTAGGATACCATATGCAAATCCTTTTTTAACCAGTTCCTCCGGTAAGAATTCGTCGTACTTGTCAAATAACGGAATCTCACCTTTATAGATCAGCTCCATTGGGTTAAGCGGTTGTTTTTCCATATCACTTAAAACACTGAAAAAATCTTCTCGTGTGGCTTTCATCTTGAACTGAATGAAATACGGTCTTGAAGAATCAAGGGCAGTGATACCCAGATGAGGCGCACATTTGAGCTTGATAAATCTCTCCAGAGCCAAAAATGCGTATGTGCCAAGCCATGGAAACAGACACCACATATCACCTCCGAGACAGATGAGAGGATCTTCTGTCATGTTGGAGTTTTTGGCTGTATGCCTTGCTTCATCAAGCCTTGTCACAGCGTTCTTCATAAGGTAAGGGTAGACCACATTTTCACGCAGAACATCCTTCATTCTTTCAAGAACTTTTGTATTGATATCTCCCGGACATTGTCCGAAATATGCCGGAACTTTTCCTTTCACCTGCTCACAATAAACCAGATGGCGCTTGTGATCAACCTCTTCAACAATCCAGACATGTCCGGCAAGAGCTAATTTTTCACCTACAGGCGGAGGCATCACGATCGTACCAAGCTCCTGAGATTTGCTCCGGACAGTGTATTCTTCATTCTCCTTAAACACGGCATAAAACTTATATGAATTTGTTTGCCGTTCTCCGGCAAGGCCCACGATAAGCCCGCCTTCTTCGATTTTCTGTATATGTTCAATACTGATAAGATGCTTTAAAAGCAGTTTATAATCGTCCTGAGTTATTCTGTGGAAATAGCTCAAAGAAAGCACCCGGGCAGCAAGCCCTGCCGGAGACATTTCCCCGCTGGAGGCCAGTGTACACATCGTCTGATGATACAGGAGGCTATATGGAAGCCTGTCCAGCTTAGGAGGTTCAACCCATCGCTCCTGTACATAGAGTTGAATCAGGGCAACTCCCTGCAGCAGCATCCATGGAATCGTTGCCGGCAGCATTGCTCTTGCCTCAGGAACCTCCTCACGAATCACAAACCACATTTCCGGCGGTAAATCACGTCTGCCGGTGCGCCCCATTCTTTGCAGAAAGGAAGACACCATAAAAGGTGCATCAATCTGAAAGGCACGTTCTAACCGTCCTATGTCTATTCCAAGCTCAAGTGTTGCTGTTGTGACAGTCGTTTGGTATTGTTCCTCATCCTTCATAACAGCTTCCGCAGTTTCCCGGTAGGAAGCTGACAGATTGCCATGATGGATTAAGAATCTGTCCGGCTCGTGATTTGCTTCGCAATACTGGCGGAGAGTCGTAGTAACAGCCTCACACTCTTCTCTTGAATTTACAAATACAAGGCACTTTTTACCTCTTGTGTGTTCAAAGATATATCCCATGCCTGGGTCGGCGTTTTTTGGTGCAATATCTGATTTCACATCCAGAACAGGCAAAGCTTCAGGAATTTCCTTATCTTCTTCCGACTGCGATCCCCGACCACGACGCTCCTCATTCGCAGTGTTGAAAAAATGCTCCATCGAAAGCCGCCACTTTGCCCCTTTCGCCTCAATCTTTGGAATTACTGTTTCTCTCCCCGTGCCGGATGACAAAAAAGCCCCTGTACTTTCCAGATCGCCAATGGTTGCAGAAAGACCGATCCTTCTTGGATTCACTCCTGCAAGCTTGGAAAGTCTTTCAATCAAGCATAGTGTCTGTCCCCCTCTGTCACCACGCATCAGCGAGTGAACCTCATCGATCACAATAAATCTTAAATCGCCGAAAAGCCTTGCCACATCTGCATGTTTGTGTAAAAGCAAAGCTTCCAGAGATTCGGGGGTAATCTGCAAAATACCGGATGGATTTTTTAAGAGTTTGTTTTTGTGAGACTGTGCAACATCTCCATGCCAATGCCATACAGGGATATCTGCTTCCCTGCACAAATCATTCAGACGCATAAACTGATCATTGATCAGCGCTTTCAGAGGACCTATGTATATAGCCCCTACAGATCCAGGCGGCTCTTCATGAAAGAGTGTGAGGATAGGGAAAAATGCAGCTTCCGTTTTACCGGAAGCGGTTGATGCGGACAACAGAACATTCTGGTCTGTATTAAAAACTGCATCTCCTGCCGCAACCTGAATTGCACGGAGAGCTTCCCAGTTGTTCTGATAAATAAAATCCTGAATAAACGGTGCGTATCGATTAAAAATATTCATACTTATGTCCATGCCTCCAATCCTGGCACATTAGGAAAGTGCTGATTCATTCCATGCTTCCTTAAATCTCAAATTCCTCAAACTCTTTTTCCAGCACTTCGTCATTTATCTCTGACTTGGCAAATTCGAATTTTTCAGAGCCCAAAAGCTCAGAAACATTTATATTCGGGTTTTGGCAGACGATATTCAGCAGCTCTATAAAATCACGGATCACCTCCCGAGGTGTTATATTTGTCTCCGCACCGATTCTGCTGAATTCAATTTTAATAAAATTGATCATATCATCCTGACTTAAGGCTTGCTCATAATCAAAGAGACCTGCATGAATATCGGCAAGCTTTTCAATCAGAACCAGCATTTCCTCATAAGTAAGAGGGGTGAGCTTGATTACCGGCGCAAGCACATCCTTTATATTATCGCGTCCGAAGCGCCCCTCTTCAAGTCGGGATTTTAAAGCCTCATAGCTAAAAACACCACGTCTTGTGTCCTCGATGCACTGAGGTGTACCACCCATTATGATGCCTAGATACCGGGCCTTTCCCTGAAGTGTGTCATTGTACATCGTAAGGATTTTTTCATAGTTATACTGCCGTGTAATGCTGTTTGGAACCTTATAAATATTTACAAGCTCGTCGATCAGTATAAGAAGCCCATTATATCCTGCTTTCTTAAGAAACATTGCAAAGATCTTAATATACTCGTACCAGTCGTCATCTGTAATGATAATATTAACACCAAGCTCCGATCTGGCTTCCGTCTTATTTGCATATTCACCGCGAAACCATTTTACTACCTTTGCTTTGCTTTCATCGTCTCCGTTAAGAAAGGATTTGTAATATATAACTAAAAGCTTCGCAAAGTCAAAGCCATGCACCATTTCGTTAAGCGAGCTTATCACTTCGTATATTTTCTTTTCAACCAGCTTGCTGAATTCGCTGTCATGAAAGGACAGATCACTTTCAGCGGCTACTTCACTTTGGATATTGCTTATCCACCTGTCAAGTATAAGTGTTAGAGCCCCGCCTTCGGGTCTGGTTTTGGTAGACATATTCTGGATTAGTTCCTTATATGTAGCCAGTCCCTGTCCTTTTGTTCCCTGCAATCGTCTTTCAGGTGAGAGGTCAGCATCTACAACAACAAAGTTTTTATCCATAACAT
This sequence comes from Sinanaerobacter chloroacetimidivorans, assembly GCF_018128545.1. Classification (GTDB taxonomy): domain Bacteria; phylum Bacillota; class Clostridia; order Peptostreptococcales; family Anaerovoracaceae; genus Sinanaerobacter; species Sinanaerobacter chloroacetimidivorans. The sequence goes on from NZ_JAGSND010000024.1 coordinate 44,574, forward strand.
AATTTCTAATTGTTTGCAGGAGAAAGCTTTTGCCGCTGCCGTATTTACCCACAACAAAGCGAAAAGATGCTCCACCGTCTGCAATAATATTAACATCTCGTAAAAGAGCATTAATTTCGGTTTCTCTGCCTACTGTGATATAGGGAAGGCCGACTCTTGGCACAACTCCGCCCTTCAATGAGTTTATAATTACAGTTGATATTCTTTTCGGAATTTTTACCATTACGCGATCCTCTCTGTTACAAAATAATAGCTTTCAATTCATCCTCATAATCTTCAATCAATTCCGGTTCATCACCATCAAAAATGAGAACAGTATCGCAGAATAGATCAAAAAGCTTTTCGTTTATGGAATCAATGAGTACTGAAAGCATAAGCCCGTTTGATTTTACCAAATCACTATAATCTTTTCCATATAACAGACATTTCATAAACTCATACTCTATATTACTTAAGTTTGCAGCGTCTTCCTGAACTGCAGCAGCTACCTGAGCTGCTGCCTCCGGTACATCAGAAATTGTTATTTCCTCAGAATCTTCAACAATCAGCTTATTTTGAGTTTCAAGGGCAGTTTTTCTGATATTTTGAAGCTTTGAAATGTCAATTTCTATTTTGGGTACAGACTTTTTCTTCTTTTCTTCTAATAACTCCCCTATTACTTTCTGGATGATATCCTGATAAACCTTTTTAACCATGTCGACTTTCAAGGTAGATTTAAAATCATATTCCTGCCTCATTATGAAATCTATCGTTTTCAAGAGTTCACCGATATGTTTGTTTTTATCTTTGAAGAAGAAAAATCTTTCATATGTCCATTTTCCATTTTTACAGATATATTTGCAAACGTCATTTATCTCATAAACGCAGTCTTTATGTATCTCATGGTTATAAAATACGGCCGAGTTGAACATCACATACTGATTGGTCATTATTTTTCCGAAGAACTTTTCGCATATGCTGTTTTTACGTTTTTTATTATAATACTCTGTAAGTTCAGCAAAAACATTGTAAACTACATGTTTCACATCATCTGAATATAATTTGTAAAATCTCGAATTCTCAAGATTATAGGATGATAAAGAATTCAGTGCAGAAAAAATTTCATCGGCACTATGAGAATAACAATTTATCAGGGTTAAAATTGTATGATCAAGATTCATGTCTGAAAAGTCATCAAGCAGGTGTTTTTCCAGACCATTATATATTACATAGTCTTTTAGCCAGAGCTTAATATAATGGTTAATCTTAGGATCAATATCCTTATATATCTGCCAGAAGTTTTTAATTTTATAAAAACCTTCCTCAGCAGAACTGACACCGATTTGCATTAAGAGTTCATAAATATAAACAAAAACAAAAGAAAGTGACGTTTTATCTATGATACCGTCACGAACTCTGGTTCTCCATGAAAAATATCCACGCAATTGTTGGTCAGTCATAGACTGATAAGTTGGATAATAGCTTCGAAATTCACCGTTATACTGGTAGTCATCGGTATAGTCTTCCATGAATTTTCCTTGTTCATAAAAGATTTGTGCTGTATCTGATGCATAAAAACCAGGGCTTGATTTTACTAATTTCCTCATTTCACGATACTTTGGCGGCGTAAAATTAGCCATTTGTGCTGCTGTTTTAAGGATAGGCTCATCCTTATATATTTTCGACACAGTATAATCATTATTTGTAAACTTATTATTTATTGTTTTTATCAGATTCTGAATATCAGCCATATGACACCACCTTCGCACATAATTATATCAAAGTGGTATTAACTTGACAATTTGATATTAAAGAAGCCACTGAATATCATCTATACACCCAATGGCTTAAGCCTTTGATTAAACAAGGTTTTATCGTCTTTCCAACTTCACAACCGTCTCTACGTGCCTTGAAGCGGTAAAAAAGATGCCGCCTAAAGCTGGTGGGGTCTTGGCGGTAAGGTAAGATTCTTTATTTTTTAACTAGATTTGACCCATTCAAGTGAAACATATGTATAATCATGATTCTAAATTTTTTCATCTATATATGACCCTAAAACCCTCAACTATAAGAAATTATATGGTCTCCTTGTTCTAGTTTTCGTATAAGGTAGCGATATCATGTATTCTACGCTTCATTTCTGTACGGATATGTAACGGCTCTAAACACTCGCATTTATCCCCGAAACTGAAAAGAATATTGTAGTAGTATTCGTTCTCTATGAAAGGAAAACTAACAATGTAATACTCATCACCGTCTGGCGAAAAGTGTTCATATGTGCAATAATCAAGTACCCTGTCCATGACAGATTTATGAATACGAATTTTGATTTTTGTTTGCATAGTTGCCAAAATATCAGTAAAATCTAACTGCGGTTTTTGATAACCTCGTGGCGTAAAAAATTCCTCTTGTATTTGTAGGTTTGATGTGCGGGATAGTTTGAATAAGCGAAAATCATTTCTTTTATGGCAATACCCTTGCCAATACCAATGACTACTTTTCAATACAAGCTGATACGGCTCGGCTGTTCGTGCAGTTTTATTTCCGTAGCGGTCTGCATATTCAAACGAAAGTAGCTTGCTTTCCTGTAAAGCTGTTTTGATAATTTCTAAATATGGTTGTATGTTCCTGTTTCCCATCCACGGACTTAAATCTATGCAAATCTGATTTGCTTTTAATTCAATGTCTTTTGCTCTGTCGGCGGGGATAAAGCTCTTAACTTTTGCAAGGGCGTTTACCAGTTCATCCCCTCGTATCATAGTAGAAAGATTGGAAAGCCCCATCAGTATAGCGGAAAGGTCTGCAGTCGAAAAAACTTTTTTATCAATCTTGTATTTCTGCATGATTTCAAAGCCACCGCCAACTCCCGGTGCAGAACAAACAGGAATACCCGCCATGTTTATAGTGTCTATGTCACGGTAGATTGTGCGGGGTGAAACTTCAAACATATCTGCCAGCTCCTGTGCGCCTATCCGCTCTTTTTCAAGGAGTATCATAATAATACTAACAAGCCTGTCAATTTTCATCTGACAGCCGCCTTTCAATTTTTCAAAATTTCTTTTTATCATTATAGATTGTGGCCATAATGTTGTCAACAATTACATGGTACAATAAAAAAGCAAACAAATATTCATGTTATTTATATAAGGCATGAAAATTTATCAGCCGGCACGAGGACTCTTAAACCCGATATATATGGGTCTGAATTAGCTTCAGACTTGAAAATAGTATCAAAAAATATTTTTACAAAATACAAAGGCAATGCATTGAGTAGTGTAAAATTTACAGACTTTATTAGTAAAAATGAAATATGCGATTTCTACATAACAGGAGCAGATGCTGTTGCTTGTGTTAAATCAACCTGTTACAACTTACGCAAAGCAAATTTTGGCGTTAATGTCCTATCAGATTGCATTACCAGTTATGATAAAAGGAAAATTGACGAAATGCTGCGCTATTATGAAAGTAAAGGCAGTAAAATCATTAGTTTAAATGACTTGTTACCTAATCACATCTTTGAAGCACGAAAACATTATTGAGCTCAGTCAATGAAGAAGGCCGACTAGGACTATGGCGGCGATATGCAGTTTGTTGTCTGCTTCAAGTATGATATTTTAGAACACAATGAAAATGGAGGAAATTTATGTTTACAATCTATGTTTACGTTCTTGATACTTTAGCCGACTGGGAACTGGGATATGTTATTTCGGAGCTGAATTCTGGTCGATTTTTCAAAAAGGGCGAGCAACGTGTATCGCTCAAAACGGTTAGTTATTCTAAAGAGCCAATCAATACAATGGGCGGGATGACAATAGTGCCCAATTGTTTAATTGATGATATTGTTGTGAGTGAAACAAGCATGTTGCTATTACCGGGCGCAGATACATGGAACGACCCAAAGCATGTCGCTATCATCGAAAAAGCAAGCGAATTTCTCTCTTTAGGCGCTACGGTGTGTGCAATCTGTGGGGCTACCGCTGCACTTGCCAACTTTGGGCTATTGGATAAGCGTCCGCATACCAGTAATGGACCGGGATTTCTTGAAATGGTTTCTCCTGGTTATAAAGGGCAAAGTTTTTATATAGACAAGCCATCTGTAGCGGATAACAACCTTATTACTGCAAGTTCCACCGGAGCTTTGTTGTGGGCGAAACAAATTATTGAGCATTTAGGTGTTTTTCAATCAAACACACTGGAATCTTGGTATGAATATTTTAGTACCGGTGAGCCTAAACATTTCTTTGCCCTCATGCAAACTTTGCCATCTAGCAATGAAAACTGATCCACAGACAGAAAAAAATTACCCAAAGCCTCGCTTAGTTTGATACTGAACGGGGCTTTGATATTTAAGTGCATAAGCCGGCCTTTGATTATTGTAATTTACATATTCATCAGCCGTCATTTAAGCACACTTCTTCCCTTTCCCCAGCTAGATTCTTCTTCAATCTATAGGCGTTTGTTGTTTTATCTACAAGGCTTGATAATATAAATAAACGCTGGTTTATTAAACGCTTATATATCCACAACGCTATTGCCTTCCTATCTCTTAAGCTCAATAACAATTCCATTACTCTTGTCAACAGAATCATTAAACGTTCCTTTTTGAAGATTTAATAATACTTCCAAATCTTCCGCATACATTGGTAACCCTTCACATGCCAATTCATTCAGTATTTGACTTGCAGAAAGGACACCATGCTTTATCAATAAATTAATAGATGTTTAATAGTTGTGGCTGATGCATTTCCCATTCAGAATCAAAAGGTTCATTTTTTCTCCACTTCCGATAGGACAGCAATTTCATTAATTCTGGTATTGGTTTTGATTAATCCTGCCTAATCTATCATTTAGTTCAGATAAAGCTCGGCTCTGTATCATACCTCCAGGCTTATCTTTGCTGCATTTGTAGATTGTATCATCTATTTTATCTCCTCAAGGGTCTCACAATTTATGGCTACTGCAAAATGTACCTAAACCCTTTATTTTCAACGCTTCACGCACGTTCAAGCAGGCAGCAGCATTCCGTATGCCTTGGGTGCGTAAAAAAGATGTCGCATCTGCCTGGTATCCCCTTAGCAGGGAGATAATTATACTTCATTTTTAACATACTTAGAATGAAGATACCACATTAATGATATATAAAAGCCAATTATAGGTGATATTCCATAACCCATTAAAGGAACAGGAAAGTTTCCAAATAACGTCGATAATATAATGATAATATAGTAACAACCAATGTATTTTGAAATGGACTCTGTATTTTTAGGAGGAAACAAGAGGAATGGTATTGGCAATATTACCAAAGAAATAACGCCTAAAATTAACCAAGCAAATCCCATATTCGCCACCATGTTTAATATTCTCTCTACATAGTTAACCGGAGGAAGATTGTCCAAATATATCCAGGAGAAAACAACAAATAGTGAAAAGGCGCTTATTATTAAAAAACTTATTACTTTACTATTCGTATTTCGGCTTAGCATAATCATCATTGGAACCGCAAATCCAGTTAATTGGGAAGCATCGGGTTGAAAAAACAACACCAATAATATTACGAAAGCTATAGCAAATCCAAGATTAAGCCCTTTGGTCTTCAATACATTCCATAACTCAATAAGAATTATGGGCAATATAATCATTGCGATGTTAAGTTTTACTGCTCCAATAGATATCCATCGATGTACACCTGCTATACCTTGGCTTGCAAAAGTCAAGATTAGAAGACCAAGTGCAGCGGGTAATACAAATTTTTTATATTTACTTTTATTTACATTAAATTTGTGATTAGCCATAATCAAGGAAACAAAACTCATTAATACAAGGCAAGCTATATTTTGACTCCAAATTGCAATAGAAACATGATTTCGGTACATCGCAAGCGCTCCTATTGCAATAGAAGGTATCGTAATTGCAATTGGTATAAATTTTAGAAGTGACAATGCATTCACCTTCCTTCAAGGAACTATTATTTAGATTCTCGATGTAGCAGGCAAACGCACTCCACATGCGTTGTATATGTTATACAGATGTATTTAAAATGCAAGTGCTATTACCTACCTTCTAATTTTTTGATTGTTTCAGTGCCAATTTCCTGAATTGCCGCTAACTGACGAATAGCTAATTGGTTCAAAAGTTGAAGTCTTTCTGATTGAGGTTTACCTTGTTCAATCAGAATTGCGTTATAGCTTTCCATATTAGCCAAAACCAACAACTGGTTTAATGTTGCATAGTCTCTAATATTTCCGCTCTTATCAGGGTGTTCTTCCCGCCACTGTTTAGCTGTAATTCCAAATAGTGCAACATTCAGCACATCTGCTTCGCTGGCATAAGTCATGGAAATTTGAAATGGTGTCAATTCTGGAGGGAGTAAGTTTCCCTTGATAGCATCAGTATGGATTCTATAGTTAAGCTTTGAAATCTCTCGATTCAGATTCCACCCTAAAGAAAGCCTGCTGCTTTCATCATTTTTCAGTCTTTTATAGTCTTTTATAATGTAGAGCTTAAACTCTGCTGATATCCATGATGCGAATTCAAAAGCAATATCGGAGTGGGCAAAGGTTCCACCATAGCGACCTGATTTAGAAACGATACCAATGGCATTTGTATTTTCTATCCACTTCTGAGGAGACAATGTAAAAGCATTATATCCAGCTTCTTTTCTAAACCTATCGAATTCGATAGGTTTAAAATCAAGGTTGTGTAATTGTTCCCATAGTCCCAAAAATTCGATAGTATCTTTTCCTCGCATCCAGTTGTTGATAACAATAAATGGCTCATCACTTTTATATCTTGCAATATCCGTAAGCGATATGAACTCATTTCGAAAATCTTCTGTATAAATTGTAATGTCCACACCTTTTGCATGAATTTTTTCTTTAATAGGTTTCTTTGACAACCTTCATCACCCCCACATCACATAAAGAAGTACAGCTTCATGATCCAAGTATCCTTCTATTTTTCTTCAACTCTTTAACTAAATATATTATATCCGATATGCATCTTTAGAACAAGTGTTCGCATTCAAATTTCAAGATGTAAACCCCAGATGCAAATCTTATTATCACTGCTTCAAAGTTCATCTTTTTTATACTCACAAGGGTTATTTAAACATCATAAGTTGGTTCAATTAAATGTCCAAAGCTCTTAATTTATAAGCCTTTTAGCCCCTTCAACTTCACGATGACCTCACAATGCCTTGAGTAGACAAAAATGATGTCGTGAGGACCTAGTGGGTCCTTGGCAGAGGGGTTTTTTTCTTGAATCAACTCTATCATATTGTTTTTCTCAATACTGATATATTATATTTTGAGTATCAACAAGTCTAAATCTAAACTTATCGAGTTACTAGCACAGATCAAGAAATTGATAAAGATGTAACGTCTTTTTTCTCAAAATTAGATCTAAAGTTATATTCTTCTACTCTTAACATCATTAAAGTAATTACGAAAATTGGTATGGCAACACTTTTTCGTACAAAAATTATAGTTTCGATGCTTTAAATTCCTTAGGGCTAAGGTAGCCGAAGGAACTATGGATACGAAAATTATTGAACCAATTTATGTAGTCGGCCAGCTCCAGTTTCAGCTTGGCCAGGCTCTCGAAATTTCTGCCTAAAACAAATTCTGATTTGAAGATCTTGAATGTGGATTCGGCAACGGCATTACCATAGGAGCAGCCCTTTAAACTTAGAGATCGGCTGATATGAAAGACGTCCAGAACTTCATCAATGACCTGATTATTGAATTCACTGCCTCGATCTGGGTGAAACATCTGGATGCGATTCAAGTCGGTATGAACTGTCGCAAAGGCATCAAATACAAGCTCCGCATTTTTATGTACTCCGGCACTGTAGCCTATGATTTCCCTGTTGAAAAGGTCAACAAGCAGGCATATATAGTTCCACTTGTAATTAACCCTTACATAGGTCAAATCGCTTACAACGGCTGCGTATTCAGGATGTTCATTGAACTAGCGATTCAGTAAGTTCGGTATCTCAGCCTCGTTGACAGATCCCTTATGAACCTTGAATTTACAGATACTGTATGCTGAAAAGAGATTTCTCTTTTTCATAATTCTGCTGATCTTCCGACGGGAGAGGATTATGCCCTGGCGCTCTAGTGTGACTTTGATCTTTCGGCTTCCGTAGACTTTGCGATTTTGGTTGAAAACGGCTTCCACTGTATCTTCAAGTTCGGTTTCATCGGAAGTCCTGGTTGATTCATAATATGTTGTGCCGCCAAGACTGGGTAACCCGATCTTGACGGCTATTTTTTTGCTCCCAGATGAAAACCATGACATAGAAATGAATGGCTCATTATTTCTTGCTGACAGGTGCTAAATTTCATGGGTACCAAACGCTAAACTTCTTAATTGACGAACTCAGTTTGATCGATAGCCTATTTCGAAAACTCAAGTATAATATTGATAAAGTCACCATTATTCAGTTCATTCTCATTAAAATATGTAAACGAATTTATTCCCAAAATGTCCATATTATTCTCTAATATTTGAGCTTTAAGTTTGTTTTCAACAACTACTAGACCAGAATCATTAGTAAGTGGTAAAATTACTATGATATTATTCTTGAAAACGCAGATTGTGTCTATTACTCTTATCTGTTTTATTATTATCGAGATGCAGAAACTAATATTAGTATTATCGACTTTAAGTTTTAGAAAGCTTAATGGTTGATTTCCGCGTGTTGCTCTCTGATATTCCATTAGTATGATTTTTGTAAATTTATCATCATTATAATCATAATCCTTAGAAATTTGGTATGGTTGACCAAGAATTCTTTTCACTTTCTCTAATAGAGTAGTATTTTCAAAAGGTTTAACTATGTAATCAACAGCACCGGCCATAACAGCCTTATTGATCGTAGTAATATCACCATATCCACTTATAAATATGAAGGGAATTTTAGAATATCTAGGATCTTTATTTAAGATATTCAATAAATCGATACCGCTTATTCCTGGAAGTTGTATATCAGCTAATACTAAATCCACTCCATTTAAATATAAATGCGGTTTTCTACCAATGTCGTCAGCAGAAACAAAATTATCAATTTGATTATAACCATTGTCTTGTAGTAGATTAGTTAACCTTGCTCTCATAAAACTGGAATCTTCAATAATAATAATTTTGAACATAGCCCAAACCCTCGCAAAGTATTAATATATATACGAACATTCTAACTCAAGTCTGTTTTTCCAAGTGTTTTGCTTTAAAAAGCTTATTGTCTGTCTCCATTATGAGCTCGTCGATCGTTACGCCTTCATACTGACTTATGCCGATGCTGATGGTTGGATGAACGCAAATTCAATATGTTGCCTTACTGAGAGAATTGCTTATTCTCTGTTCACAATAAAACGCCGATTTCAGGGTAGTATCTGGTATGATGACTAAGAATTCCTCGTCGCATATCGGCATACACGGTCTCTAGTACACACAACTTCTGTGATTGCACATGCCGTTTTTATTTCATTTACAAACTCCTTATCATCTGTCAAGTATCCGAGCTTTTTTATATAAATCCTCCTATTTGTATCCTTTTTTAATTCTTAGCGTAATTTAATTCATTTTATAATTTTCAAATCTTTTTTTAATTGCTTTTTTTTGTCATACATTCTTTTATCAGCCAATTCAATTAAGTTATCTAGAGATTCCTTATTACACAGATCGACTTCTGCAGAGTTGCATTCTACCAGCCCATAGCTGACACTTACTAAATATTTTCTTTCCATATTTAAATTGATATTATTATATTCGTTTTCTATTCTTTCCCAGACCTTTTTTATCTCTTCTATATCAGCATCCAGAAAGGCTATTAAAAACTCATCACCTCCCATTCTGATGATGAAATCTGATCGCCGAATGCATTTTTTTATACAGTTTACAGTTGTAATTATGAGTTCATCACCTGCTTTGTGCCCTAATACATCATTTACTTCCTTCACACAATTTATATCTATAAAGCATATAATCATATTATTATTTGCTTTTAGTGTTCTGAAAAAGCTTTGCTCCAGTAATGCTAAACCTGCTCTTCTGTTTAAGACATCTGTCATCAAATCATATTCTGAAGAATACTTCATTTTTTCTATTGAAATTCTATCTTTAAGCTTTATTTGACATTTTTTCAGAAGAGATTTTACTGCTCTGTTTTCCAAATCTTTTTCCAAGGAACTCTTAAGCAGACTCATTACATTTTGCGTATTTTCATTTACGTCACAATATTCCAACAATTTTATATAGAGCTCATAAAAACGATTTTTAATGGCAGCCTGTTTTCCTAAAGACCATATATATCCATTGGTCTCCATATAATCTCCGCGATACATTTCTAAAGCTTTGATAGCATCATAGATATTTTCATCATTAATTTCATCTATATCCTTTATTAAATTTTTAAACTCAAAATAGTCAAAATAAACATTTTTCATTTTCAGAGAATAGCAATTACAAGAGTATTCTATATTAATATGATCTCCAAGTTCATTCAGCGATTGTCTGACTCTGCAAATAGCTGTCTGCATATTCCGCAGAGCTTGTTTATACCCATACCCGGACCACATTATATCTACTAGTGTATCTTTCATTACTTTTTCACCTGTATTATGAAGCAAGTATGCAAATAATTCCTCTGTCTTGGCTCCATTCCATCGAACATGCTTCTTTCTTTTGAAGACATCCATTTTTCCAAATACTGATATTTCCAGTTTTTCTGTATTATCTGCCTGACATTTTGAATTACGAACCTTCATAAGCCGCTCTATAGTCTGATCTAATCTTTCCATCCGGATTGGTTTTAATAAATAGTCCACTGCATATAATTCAAACGCTTCAATGGCATAATAATCATATGCTGTAATAAAAACTATCTTAATGGTCGGATTATAATCAATAACATATTGCGCCAATTCCAATCCACTCATTTCAGGCATTTCAACATCTGTAAAAACCACATCAGGGTTAATTACTTTAATTTCATCAATCGCAGTTAAAGGATTAGTAAATATGGCTATATCCTTAAAAAATCCATATTTAGTTAATGCGCTTTCAATTATTTTAATATTTTCTTTATCATCATCTATCAGTACCGCTTTATACATTAAAAACCTTCTTTATTTTTTTACTCTCATCCCTTCAGAACATCTATAATGTATCTTCTGTAAAGTTAATATTAATTTTATCAATTGCGTCTTACAAGATTCTTACATTTTAGTTGATTTATTTACTTTATCAATCAAAATTTGGACTTTTTCAATATAATAGTTAATTGAAAAAGTAAGTTCCGTTTTTTTATGTTATTCGGAAGTTAGTCTTTCAATACTCTGATATACTAAAACAGATATCTGCCCTGATACAGTCA
>NZ_JAGSND010000025.1 GCF_018128545.1 Sinanaerobacter chloroacetimidivorans
AGTCGGCTGACCAATTAGATTTCTCTTTAATCTAATGCTCACACACGAGCGATACTATAGAGTCCTTGCGGACGCACGTACATGCAATCGTGGTTGGTGTAATAGTAAAACTCCAGCTGACTGTAGATGCCTGGCGACAAGCTGCGGCTGAAGGTGATGCCGTTGGTAGTTGTTGCGTAGTCAAGCTGATCCCACTGTCCGGTCAGTACGTTATAGCCGCGAACACGTCCAAAGTCGTTGCCGCTGTGACCTGAAACAGGAGGAACAGTGAAGGTGTAATTTGTAATGGTTGCGCCCGCGATGCCCTGCTCCAGAATGACGGATTCCGGTCCGCTCAGCGTCATGCCGCCGCCTCTGTTGGGGTCGGCAATAAAGAACACGATTGCAGCCCAAGGCGATTCAGCGCCGGTGGAGTCCACAGCCTTCACACGCACCACATTTTTGCCAAGAGGATAATTGGCGCTGGTCTGTGCCGGGCGGCCTTCCCATACATAGGTGATGGCGTCACCGTCAGCATCAGAGCTTGAGGCTGTGATGGTAATCGGTACGCCGGGAGCGATGCTGTTGCCGTCAGGGGTGCGGGTAATCACCGGAGTTGTGGGAGCGGTGTTTGTTACTGTGAAGGTGATGGCCGTCCAATCGGAGTACAGCCCCCAGACGTCTCTTGCTCTGACATAAACGGTGCTTGTACCAACAGGATAGTAGCTGTCCGCTGTATTTCCTGAATACTCAAGCGTTACAGCGTCGCCATCAGGATCGGTAGCCGAAGCTGAGATGTTCACCAACAGCTTGCCGTTTTGCGCCGTTCTGGTAACCGTTGCACTACCAGTAGGTTTGTTCGGTGCAGTATTGGTGATGGTGATGCTCTGCGAATAGGTGAATACTCTGCCTGTGCTGTCGGTAGTGCTTGCGGTCAGAACATAACTGCCAGGTGCATTAATGGCAATCGCGCCGCCACTGTTTGACAAAGATCCTGAATAGTTTGCAGGAGTGCCGTCCTTTGTCAGCGACCATGTGAGGGTTCTGCCCTCCAGTCCGGATACGGACGTTAGGGATACATTGATGTTGCCGCCGATGTGGACAGAGGACGGGATGGTAAATGGAAAACTGGCTATTGGTTTGACTGTCGCCGTGTTGGATGTGAATGTGAATTTTCTGCCGTTTACGTCCGTTGCTTCCGCAATCAGCTTCACAGCAATGGTTTTATCCGTGCTGATGGTAAGACTGCCCCCTCCTGTACCGACAGAGCCTGTGGCATATTGGGTATAGGGCTTTGCCTGGCCGCCATCCACAGAGATAAGCCAATCGATGCTCGTTCCGTTAAGCTCTGAGCCGGAGGCGGTGACGGCAATAGGGTCGCCGCTGTAGCTGAGTGCCGTGAGTCCGAGGGTCATCGACGGGATAGGATATACAGTGAAGCTTTGGCTCTTGGTGAAGGTGCGGCCGGTGACGTCTGTCAGAGTGAGCGTCAGCTCATACTGACCTTTTGCCGGGAAGGTGATTGTACCGCCCGCTTTAGACAGGGTTCCGTTGACATAGGTTGAATATGGCTCTACGTCGCCGCTGTCCTTACTAATCGTCCAGCTTGCGGTGAGGTTCTCCAAATCAGTGCCGCTGACACTGACCGTTCCTGCTTCCCAAACGTACCAGGGCTGCGTGCTGCTGAGAGAAACAGCAGGAATGGGATAGACAGTAAAGCTGCGGCTTTCGGTGAAGGGACGGCCGTTTACATCTGTCATCGTAAGGGCCAACTGGTACTGTCCTTTTGACGGGAAGGTAATCGTGCCGCCATCCTTAACCAAGTCGCCGGAAGCGTAAGCATAATATGGCTTCGCATCGCCAGCTCCCTGCCTGACTGTCCAGCTTTCAGTAAGGTTCTCCAAATCTGCGCCGCTGACTCCGACTGTTCCGGCTTCTCCGGCGTGCCAGGTCTGCGGGATGCTTAAATTCATCGAAGGAATCGGGTAGATAGTAAAGCTCTGGCTTCGGATAAAGGTTCGACCTGTAAGGTCTGTCATGGTTAGGGTCAGCTTATACTGCCCCTTTGTAGGGAATGTAATTGTACCGCCAGCTTTTGTGAGCGTGCCGGATGCATAATTCGAATACGGCTCAGCGCCGCCGTCATCCTTTATAACAGTCCAGTCTGCGGTGAGGTTTTCCAGATCCGTGCCGATGACGCTGACCGTTCCGGCTTCCCCAGCGTACCAAATCTGCGGCGCGCTGAGTGAAATGACCGGGATCGGATAAACCGAGGTAGAGGCACTGTAGGAGAACACTCTGCTCAGCGCGTCCGTCATGGATGCGGTGAGAGTGTAATCCCCGACCTGCGTAAAGCATATTTTGCCGCCGTAAGGGTTCAGGCTTCCCTCCATTATGCCGGAAGGCTCAACCTGCTCGCCGTCCTTGGTAAGTGTCCACTCAACTGGCAGCACATTGTTGTTGCCGCGTGTTCTCAAGTCGATGGTGCGGTCGGTGTGAGTCGCTTCAGGAAGCTCGAAGGAAATATTAAGCACAGGCAGGACTTCAATTTTGCCGCCGTTCTCAAACAGGAACACCCGCCCCGTTTCATCGGTGATGCGGGCAATCAGCTCATAGGTTCCGGCATGCTTGAAGCGGATAGCACCGCCGGTGTTATCCAGCGTTCCGCTGACATAAGTCCCAAAATCCTGGAATCCGAAGCCGTTCTCCAACAGCCACTCGACCTTCAGGCTGCCAAGCTCAGAGCTTTCCGGAACCACGTTGATGACGGTGTCGGTATGGGCAGTTTCCGGCAGAGTATATGAAATGCTAGGAACGGGGTACACCTTGACCGGTGCTGTGTAGCTGTAGCTTCTGCCAGCAGGATCGGTGAAGGAGGCTCTGAGAACATACTTGCCTTTATTTATAAAGCGGATGGAGCCGCCCGCATTGGTCAGCTCGCCCTGAACCGCATCGGCAAGGTCAACAGCTTCTCCGTCCCTGGTCAGCGACCACTGGATTGCGGCGTCACCGAGGTTTTCAAAGCGGGCTTCCACATGGATTGTTTCATCGGTATGGGTAATCTCCGGCGCATAAAATCCGATGGAGCCTACCGGATAGATGGTGATGGTCTGGGAGGCTTCAAAGGCTCTGCCGATTTCATCAGTGAGCGTTCCGGTGAGCATATACACGCCCTTGTCCTTAAAGCGGAGCGTACCTCCCTCGTTGGCCAGCGTACCCTCGACCGCATCCGCAAGGGCGATGGCCTCACCATTTTGGGTAAGGCTCCAGTCGACATTCAGACCGTCAGCCTCCTTCAGAGTCGTCACCACATTAAGAGTTGTATCAGTGTGGGATGCAGCTGGAAGCGAAAAAGCGATTTCCGCTACAGAATAGACCTTTGAGTTTTCACTGTGAGTGAACGCCCTCCCGGTTTCATCGGTGATGGACGCTGTGAGCGTATATTCACCCTTGTTCCTGAACACAAAGGTGCCGCCTTCGTTTCCGAGCGTTCCGTCCAGAATATCAGTCGGCTGGACTGCTTCGCTGTCCTTCGTCGCCGACCACACGATATCGTGACCGTAGAGCTTTTCCAATGGGAAGGCGAGCGTTACTGATTTGTCGGTATGGGTGGTATCCGGCAGGTCAAAGCTCATGTCGATGACTGGATATACTGTAATCTGTTTGGACAGCACCGTTTCTTTTCCTCTGGCGTTTTTAGCTGTGGCGGTCAGGGTATACTGTCCGTCCTCCTTGAACTGAATGGCGCCGCCTTCCAAGCCAAGTGAACCGTTAGCAGCATCCTCCAGATCCACAGGCTGCTCAGAGCCGTCCACGGCGGTTTTGGTCAGCGACCAGGTATAGCTTTTCATATACTTCCATACTGGCATGACCTTTATCTCTCTGTCAGTATGAGCCGTTTCGGGAAGCTCAAAGCGTACCTGCGCGTCCGGATAATAATATCCGCCGCCTCCCGAACCTCCTGAACCTCCTCCCGGATTACCCGGAGTTGGTGTGGGAGTCGGAGTCGGCTGATTTTCATCCGGATTTGTCGGAGTTGGTGTGGGCTGCTCGGTGGTACCCGGCGTTGGACTCGGAGTAGTTGTGTCCGGCTCTGTCGGCTTCGGAGTGACCTTGTCAATCATATCCTCGGCGTCGCCCTTGGTAACAGGATCATTGGGACGGATTTTGTTGCCATCCGTATCCCCGATGATTCCGTCCTCACGGCCGATGATGACATATCCCTTGTCATCATCCTTGATGTCCGACTGGTCATCATAACCGCTGTGCCCCTGTGTATTTTTAGCTTCCTCATCCTTATCCTCCGCTCTCACAAGCATCTTGACAATTTCCGCGCGGGTGATGGGATCGTCAGGAAGGAAGCCGTCAGGGTAATCGGCTGGATCAATGATTCCTGCATCAATCAGCGCCTCGATGTACTTTTCCGACCAATGGCCGTCGATGTCTGAGAAGCTGGGCGGCTCTTTTTCCGTATTTGTGGTATCCAGTTGCATGTCCTTTGCCATAATGGCTGCGTACTCGCCGCGTGTGATGATGTCATCCTGCCCGATAAAGCTCTCCGGATGCATGCGATATGCCGTATAAATGCCGCCGCATATCAGGAGAAGCAGAGCAAGAGTAATAATAGCAATGCGCTTTCCTTTCTTTTTCATGGGTTTTCTCAATCCTTTCTTTTAAATTTGACAAATCGAGTAGGAGGGAATTGATTATTTCAATTCCCGACCTCTCACACCACCGTACGTACCGTTCGGTATACGGCGGTTCAAATAGGAATTAATGTATTAATAAATACCTTTCGGTTATTGTCGGGAATCCTTGTTTCTTGAGCCTTTCATTGGTTAAGGCAGTTGCTAGGATTGGGCTATTGGAAATTCTCCAGTAGCCTTTTCTTGTGTTGGCATATTCCCACGCTTTATAGTTATCAATTCCAAGCCTAACAAGGTTGTCATGCCTGGTTTTGATTCTCTTCCAGCGTTTCCAGTAACACATTCTTATCCTTCTTCTAAGCCATTCATCCAATTCCTTTGCCAGTTTGCCCATATCCGCAGTTCCAAAGTAGTTCACCCATCCAGTAATAATCTGTTTGAGTTTCGCAATCCTCTCTTTTATACCCATTGCATTGCTTCTGCCTGTAACAGCTTTCAGCTTTGTTTTGAGCTTTCTAACGGATTTGGGATGTACTCTTATTCCGGTTTCGCCCTTTTTAAGGTAGAACGAAAATCCAAGGAATTTTAGCTTCCATGGCCTATCTACTGCGCTTTTATCCTTGTTGACTTTGAGCTTGAACTCTTCTTCAAGAAATTTCGTGATACTTGCCATTACTCTCTCCGCTGCTTTCCTGCTTTTGACGTAAATATTACAGTCATCTGCGTAACGGCAAAATTTCAATCCCCTCTTTGTAAGCTCCTTGTCCAGTTCGTTCAGCATTATGTTGCTGAGAAGCGGAGAAATATTCCCGCCTTGTGGCGTTCCTTCCTCCGTATCAATGACCACACCATTTATCATGACTCCTGATTGCAGGTATTTCCTTATCAGTGACAGTACTCTGCCGTCTTTTATCGTTTTTGACAGAATGCGCATCAGTTTGTCATGGTTTACTGTGTCAAAGTATTTTGCAATGTCAATGTCTACAGTCCATTTGTAGCCTGCGTCTATATATTCCTTGCATTTCCTTATAGCTTGGTGTGCGTCTCTTTCCGGCCTGAATCCATAGCTGTTGTCTGAAAATTCCCTCTCATAAATTGGAGATAGAACCTGTGCAATAGCTTGCTGTATCACCCGGTCAAGCACTGTGGGTATTCCCAGTAACCTTATTCCCCCGTCAGGTTTGGGTATTTCAACCCTCCTGACAGGTTTGGGACTATACGTCCCTTCCATGATAGCCTGCTTCATTCGGTCTCCATTTTCTCTTAGAAACGGCAAAAGTTCATCTACCGTCATTCCATCAATTCCATGCTTCCCTTTGTTTGACTTGACCTTCTTAAATGCCTTGTTCATGTTGTCTCGGTCAAGAATTTTCTCAAGCAGCCCCATGGCGTACCATTTTCCATCGTTTGTTTCCTTGTCTGACATGGAAGAAATGCTCAACGCTCCTGCATTACCTTCGAGTTCCACTCTATCTTCCTGCAGGTAACCCTCTTTATGAAGTTGTCTGTTTTCACTGCATTTCCTCGTGTCCTTCAAATTCTCCAAACCTCCTACTGTTCAGTCCTTCCCAGTATGTACATCCATGCTGGTACTATGACCTCTGCTGACTTCTCATGATAAATCTTGTTTCAACCGTGATTCAAATTTCATTTCCTCACGTCCATGAGCTATCCGCGGGTAAGCTCGCGCCCCTTCATCCCATATACCTGCTGCATTTACACCGTAAGCCTCGGATAGCATTGGACTTCGTTTTGTTCAGCAAACTCGTCCGGTTTACATATGCCTTATATGCAGTTTCTGTTCGTCAGGCCGGGACTTTGCCTCCGGCTTCCTTCAGATTCCACCTCACGATGGACACCCTTGCCCTTGGCTAACGGTTGGTGCTATCAACCCCCGTAACGGACTTTCACCGTCAAGGTCGCGCGCATGCCGCGCGCACTAAAAAAGCCGGAACCATTTTTTCTGTTTCCGGCTTCAAGTCCTTATTTGGTTCATAGCTTCATTTCCATGCCGCCCTGCTCCGGCTGTTCCTTTTGCAAGGCTTCCTGCAATGGGAGGACAACCTTTCCGTCAAGCATTTCAAATACGCAGAAGTCATCCCTGTCACAGATCATAACCCTGTGCTGGTAGTCCTTCTGCATTTCGATGTAGTCCTGCACCTCCTTGATGCTGCACAGCCACACGCCGGAGGTATATCTGCCATTCGGCAAAAAACAATAGCCGCTGTACTGCGGCTCATGACTTTTCAGATCCAAGGCTTCAGTAGGACGGATTTGTGAAAGCTGTAGACGGGCATGGTCGGTAAGGATTTCCGGCTTAGCGACGCCAAGTATGTCGCTCCGGTTCCACCGAACCTGCTCTCCGTCAGCAAGGGAACCGGCAAAGACAGATCTGCCACTGGGATTTGGATTGCTGCCGAAGCCTCCGGTGCAGAAGTACATCTGATGTTTGGCGCTGCGGAATTCCTCCGACAGCGTTGAGGGACTAAGGACAATGACCTTGCCGCCTATTGGCATACCGTATCCGGTTTGTATGCAGTCCTCCTGTGTAAATAATTCTTTCTCAGTCAACTCAGATCGGCTCCTTTCTTTTCTCGATGATATCCAGCAGCCTTGCCGCTATGGATATAAGCGTATCCTCCGGCATATCACGGATGGCGGCACGGACGAACGCCTCTACCGCCTCCGGCGACTGGTCGCCGATTTCAATGAGGTCAACCTTTTTAGCGGTGACGACGCCCTTCTGGACACCAAGCCTCACAATGTCGCCATGCTCCATTTCAGCAGCGGCGCGGAGTGCCTTTGGAATCAGGACGCGGCCTTTTTCGTCAAGTATTTTGTAAATGGGCTTTGCTTTCATACGAAGTAACCCTCCTTTCTCATAACCTCCCGAACCGTGTCGGGGTTGATGCCGAGTGTAGCGAACAGCTCGTGAAGCTCATCCGGCAGATTATCCAGAATATCCGCTTCCAATATAACGATGGCACCCGGCGCGCAGACAATTTCCAGAGCGCTTGCTTCCGAAATCTCAGCCGCTTCCAGAAGCAAGTCGGGAAGGGTCAGGGAAATCTCCACGCCATCTTCTTGGCAGTCACACAACGGCTCATCTGCTTCAGGCGCAATGGGGGTAAGGACAATCTGCGGACAGGTATTTTCATCCGCATCATCATCCACAGCGAGAGTGACATTCACCTCATCGCCCGGCTTTAGCCCTGCGGTGTCGAGCGCCCCTGTCTGCAGGGTGATACGACCGTGCTTATCCACGGACGTAACCATTTTAAATAGCTTCATAATGTAAATCCTCCTGAAAAATATGATTTGATTTTGTTATAGCGTGCCGAAAAAACCGCCTACGTCGAATAAGCCCATTTGCAAAGGTATATCCCGCATGCGCTCGCCAGTATCGTAGTTGGAGATCAGCACCTCGGCATATTCACAGCCGTTGTCATAACGTTGCGCGAGGTTGTTGATCCGGCTGACCGCTTCGATATTGAAGTCTTTATACAACTCCCGAATGAATTCGCAGTCGTTGTAGCTGACCAGCCATTTGCCCAGACAGGATGCCAAGGTATCTCGCAGGCGGTAGTGATCCTCTTTTCTGAACACCACCTCGTAGTGTCCCTCCGTTTGATAATATGGGGGGTCGCAGTAAATGAAAGCGTGTTCTCGGTCGTACTGCTTTATCAGAGCTTCAAAGTCCTTGTTCTCAATGACTGTGTCCTTGAGCCTCCGGCTTGCCTGCCAAATGAGGTCAAAAGTTTTACGGATATCGAATGGCTGACATCCATAACTGGTGCAGCCGCTTCCGTAACTTAATCGGATGAGCTTGTAAAAGGCTGCGGCGCGTTTCACATTGTTCATCTGCGCCTTTTCTAAAAGGATGGGCTTAATTTCTTCAAACTGAAGCTCAGTGAGATGCTTTTGCGCTATCTCCAATTCCTCATGCAGATACTCGTTTGTGAATTCCTCCTTCTCCAGAAATTTTCTCAGGACATTGAATTCGTCCCGCCCATTAAGAGGAAGAAAGCCAAGCTCTTTTAGCAAAGCCAGGGGTCTGTCACGGATACAGGTGAACATATTGGCAAGGTCGGAGTTAAAATCGTTATATACCTCCATGACGGTGCTTGGCCTTCGACCGAATAACACCCAGCCGCCTCCGCCAAATACCTCGATGTACCTGCCGAATTCCTTCGGCAGCCTCTGATAAATCAGATCCCGCAGAGACTTTTTACCGCCCACCCAGCTGATGGGACTGTTCATTGCATCACCTCCCTGGGCTGCGGGAGCTAATCCTTTCAACCTCGGTTCTCAGACAGGAGCCGTCAGGACTCCAGCAGATGAAGCCGACGCCGGGATATGGGCAGCCATCACATCGGGTGGTATCTTTGGGCGGGGGGACGGTAAACTTTTTAGGCAGACCGGTTTCTCCCGCATTTACTTTTGCTTCTGTGCTTAAATCATTGTTCATGGTTCAGCTCCTTTCTCGGAAAAACAAAAAAGGCGCTGCCTTTTTTGTAAAGACAGCGCCCTCTCGTTCATTTATTTAGTTGTTTGGCTCACAGTTTCGGAAATAGAAATAGCGCCCTTCAGCTCCAAGAGAAACTAAAGAGCGCTACATATTCATCTGCATTCTCTGGTCGGGGTATAGGATAGCGAAGCTTTTCGTCTGCAGATGCGTGACCGCCTAGCTCAATAAAAATTCGTGATTGGCCTTAAGCCAATTGAGATCCTCGGCTGTGGCGTCCTCCGGCTTACCTTCACCATAATAGTAAGATTTGACCGTCGCCGTTATATATTCTGATTCACCGCAGTCCTCGACCAGCTCTTTATATAACTGGGACTTTTGAATGTCCTCCGCTTCGGGGATACCACTCATGAGGCCGACTGCACTGATGCCGGTGTTGGTTTCCAGACCAATGATGGAGAACACCTTGCTCATTTTACATTCCTCCCATCACCGGACCGCCGTATCCAGCATCAGGCGAGCTGTTTTTCATCTCCTGCTCCAGCTTCATGGAGTAATTTTCGCTGTCCCAAAAGCTGACATAGATTTCTCCATCCGGCGTTTTGATGGGACGCTGCTCGAATCCTTCCCCATAACCATCAGAGTTCTGACCGCACACATAGTCCATAAGCGCAGCGGTTTCTTCTCCGGTGAGAGTCTCCTTCAGCCCTGCGGTCATGACTCCCCACAGCTCGCCATCAACAACCTCCACTGTCGGGTAGAGACTATGCACCTTTTCTTTAAGAGCTTCGTCGTGAATGTACTCGGCAAGACCTCGGTCATTTTCAAAGTGCCGGTTCTCCTTTGCTATGGCAGCGAGGATTTGATCCTCATATGCCACCGCATCCCTGGACGAGATATCCTCCCGCTCATCCTCCGAGCAGTCATACTGAGGATAGCTGAAAATCTTCAGAGGGAAAAAGATACGCATTGTTTCGTTTGCCATTTTGATTTCCTCCATTCGTTTTTATATGAACCCTAAAAAAGGGCATAAAAAAAGAGGGGGTATCTTCGTTAGAAAATACTCCCGCTGATTTTTTAGGCATCGGTATATGGTTGTTTCGATACGTGATAACAGAAAGCAGAAATCCTTCCTCAATTATGAAAAAGGATTTCTGCTTTTTTGAAATGTTAACCTTGCGCCTTCAAAATCGTAATTGCTCTACATATCAATAAAACAGTACCGCTAATAACGCCGGCAGAAACACCGATAATTTTTAATATCTTTATAACGGCCCCTCTGCTACCCTCTTAATTCTTTTGACACGTCAGCATTCCCTGTGGATTGTTTCCGTCCAGAAAACGATGTCCTTCCAATTACGGAAGTCGCCTTCGGGCGCTTGTACTTTGTTAATGATCCACTTTTCAAAAGGGTTCAGCGTTTTCAGCTCCAATTTTCCTCCAAAGCAGGTGATATCACGAGGATGTATGCGTTCAATGACTGGTCGGAGAGATTTAGGGTAAAACCAGCCGTCCATCTGTTCAATCGGGTTTCCGGGGCCGGTTGGGCCGCATATAAAGAGCCAAACAGGCAATTTCTCCAATACTTCTATGTTCCTTTTCAAAAAATGCACGACTTTTTTATGCCAAAGACCGATATAAACCGAGCTACCGAGGATGATTTTACTGTAAGGAGTCAGATCAGTTACTGTACCGGCATCCAGCACATCCACCTGCAAGCCTTTTTGTCTGAGTGTTTCACCGATTCTTTCAGCTATCTCCGCAGTCGAGCCTCTTTTGGAGCCATAAGCCACTAATATTTTCTTATCCATTGGTTACCCCTCCCTTGTCAATGTCATGAGCGCATCCCGATATGAACGCGAGAATTAGGAACAGCAGCCCGACACCCAAGGTAGATACCATTACCGTGCTGATGCTGTCCGGATTGGATACGCCGGGTACAAATCCAAATATTGCGATTTGCAACGTAATAAGTATAAACAAGGAGCTGACAATCAAGAAAGGACGCCATAGCTTTGACAAAAACCTGCGCGTACCTACTGGCAGAACCTTTCTCCACCAATTGAGAGGCTTATGGATACGCAGGGACATTGCCCATCCAATCATAAAGAAAATTATCTGAGCTATTCCGCCTCCGACTAAAAACAACAGGATAAACAACGACAGAAATATCAAAGAGGCATACTTTTTATACATAAAGCCCGCCGACCAGATGATGACGGCAACCCCCACCAGCATGGCGGCAATACCGGTTATCAGGAAATTTGGGATGATGGTAAAGGCAGGCTCATTTCCATGAAGCCACATTCTGTTTGCCTCTCCGATGGCGTCAATTACATAGCCATTCGTGGCAGTATTGCCTTGCAACGCTTCAAAAAAGCCATGACTCATGCCACCAATGCCGAAAATGACACCGAGCGTGGCAACGATTGTCTGAATCGCACGATTGACGTTGCCTTGTCTTGTATTAATAGTATTTTCGCTTATCATTACTCTACCTCCTTGATTCGTCCGGATAATACGCAATCGACTATTTGATTGATCTTTTGCTTCCTCTTTTCCTCATCAAAAAAATCCGTATCCAAATATCTGCTATAAAACTCTGGTTTCAGCACAATATGGTGAAATGGAATCATGAGCTGCATGGCGATAATATTCAAGTCCGATTCATCGCACTCAGTCAATATCTCTTTTAGCAAGGGCGTGACCAATTTGCAGGAATTCCCGCAGCCGGATTTCAGTTCGAGTGAAATAGCGATTTTGCATATATTGCGGTATTTGAACGCCGCATCCGCTGTTGCGAGCAGCATATTCCGCAGCCGTGTCTGCGCGTCGATAGCCATGTGGTTATTTTGGTTGGACTTCTCAATAATTTCGCCCATCATCGTTCCTACAACCTGGCTGAGCAGATTCTCTTTTGACTGGTAGTAATAATTAACAAGCGCAAGATTTACGCCAGCTTTTGATGCAATCTCTCTCGTCGTTATCTGCTGATCGTTTTTTCCCTCAGCCACCAATTCCAGTGCAGCCTGGAATATCTTTTCTTTGGCATTTGCCTCATCTTGATTCATACTTGATACTCCTTATTAAACAAGTTTTAATCATGTTTAATATTATACTCCATGCTTAGAGATTGTCAATAGCTTTTTTACCATATTTTAATAAAACCCCCTTGACATCATTATTAATATGCTATATATTTTAACTAAGTTCAATTATTTTAACTAAGTTAAAGTACCCGGAGGTTAATGTGAAACAGACGAAAAAAGAACGTACTCAAAAAGAAATCATCGAGGCTGCGAAGGATATCATCCATGATAAAGGACATGAAGCCGTTACTGTTCGATATTTGGCTGAAGTAACAGGATATTCATATACCAATCTATATTATTATTTTAAGGATGTGAATGCTCTCTTGTGGACATTACGTCTCGATATGATTGAGGATATGATTACAGAGCTTACATCCATTTCCTTTAAGAAGGATGATCCTGTGGAAGAAATCCTTGGCGCTTTTTTCTGCTATACGGACTATTTCTTCAAACACCCGAATGTCTTCCGTTTTTTTTACTTTTACCCTTTTGTTCAACCGGAAGGAGATGACAGTTATCAAAAGCTTGAGCAACGATTTCACAGCATGTGGCAGACATCCTTTATCAGGCTAATCCAGGAAGGCATCATTCAAACTGAGGATATTGAAGTTGTAGCCAAGACTATCATTTACGCCTTACAGGGAATGATCATGCTGAGTTTCTCATCCAATGGTGCTACACAAAAAGAAGACATCAAAGATGAACTTATAAAACTTGTGAATTACTTATTCAATAAGAATAAGAGAAATTATTAAGGAGGTTATGTCTTATGAACCAAGGTTTCAAAATCAACTTTCAGCCACTTTATCGCGTCGCCCAGTTTTTGGCTTTAACAATGCTCATTCTTATTCCATTACAAATCGTTATTTATGTGATTGCACCGCCACCGGATACTGTTAAAGGATTCTTTGAACTTTATCAGCAAAATCCGTTTTTAGGACTTCTGAGCTTGGATTTTCTTTACCTGTTTAACAATATGATTATTGTAATAATCTATTTAGCCCTCTTTGTCCTCTTATACCGAGAAAAGCCCGTTATTGTACTCTTGGCATTAATACTTGGTTTAATCGGCATCGCATGTTATTATCCGTCCAATCCTGCGTTTGAAATGCTGACTTTAAGCAATCAGTATTTTCAGGCGCTGCCTGAACAGCAAACTATATATTTGGCAGCCGGCGAAGCCTTAATGGCTGGTTATACAGGCACCACCTTCGATGTCTACTATGTATTGAGTACAATATGCCTGCTGTTATTTGCCTATGCATTAATAAAAAGCCATAAGTTTAAGAAATCGGTTGGCTTGTGGGGGTTAGCTTCCGGATTCTTTATGATCGTACCCTCATCGGCAGGAGTATTGGGCATGATTTTTTCTTTACTATCCCTCATTCCTTGGGTGGTATTCATTGCGCTACTGATGATAAATTTCAGGAAATTCGCCGCCGACACTTCATTTTAACTGGGATGTATAATCTGATACATTATCTGCAATGAGCGTTTATAACAAGGAGGGTAGCATGAAAAAGCGATATATTGTAACAATTATTGTTGTGCTTGTCTTGGCACTCGGTTTTATCACTACGAAGCTTTTGCTAGCGAAAGCCGAAGGGAACCTGAAACAGTTGGCTCTTTCAGAAATATCTGATGTCGATCTTGCCGCAGCAGAGGATGGCATTTACATTGGCAGTTATTCGGCCTTTCCGATATCAGTTGAAGTCAGGGTAACTATAAAGAATCATATCATAAAAGAAATTGAGCTATTAAAGCACAATAACGGCCAAGGGCAAGGAGCTGAAATTATTCCCGAAAATGTTATAGAGGCGCAGTCCTTAAATGTAGATAGTGTATCTGGCGCTACATATAGTAGCAAAGTCATTTTAAAAGCAATCCAGAATGCAATATTAAAAGCTAGTGGATAGACAACATGATTTATTTATAATCCAGAAAGGAAGATTACAATGAAAATCGGAATTATTATTCATTCTCAGACCGGGCATACGCTTTCCGTTGCACATAAGCTTCGTGAGCAATTTCTTAATGCAGGGCATACCGTTTCAATCGAAAGAGTCGCAGCATCAAACGATACAGAAACAAATGTGGATTCGATAGCACTGACATGTGTGCCGAAGCTCGATAAATTTGATATGCTCGTTTTCGGGGCTCCGGTGCGTGGCTATATGTTATCTCCGGTCATGCAGGCGTATCTCCGCCAACTCCAATCTCTCAAAGGTAAAGTTGTTCTGGGGTTCGTCACACAATTTTTCCCTAAACCGACGATGGGTGGCAATCAGGCCATCGAGCGTTTGTCTGCGATCTGCCGTTCCAAAGGAGTAGAGGTAACAAAAACAGGAATCATTAATTGGCTCAATCCATTCAAGCGAAAGAAATTAATCGTAGAAACCGTTGATAAATTTCAAATACGAGTTTGAGTGCTTCGGCCTCGACGTGTCTGCAATATATAGCTTAAATGGGCATCATCTTCAAAAATACCGAATGTCATCTATGAAATGCCCCAAAACACAGGCTCAAAAAATGCACTTTTTCAGCCCGATTTTTGCTCATTTTTTGCTCCAAAACCACTACATATAGTGGTTGACTTGGATCATTTGCCCTTCAAACCACAATTCGTCATCAGAACTATACTCTCAACGTGATTCCCCCAAGGAAACATATCCACCGGCTGTGCTTCCACAAACGCAAACCCCTTCTCGCCAAGCAACTTAATGTCCCTGGCCAGGGTGGCCGGGTCGCAGGATACATAGACGATTCTGTCCGGGGAGGCCTCCGCCACTGCATCCAAAAGGGCAGGATCGCAGCCTGCTCTTGGCGGGTCCAGGATTACCACATCAGCTTTTATTCCTTTTTCCAGCAGCTTCGGCAGCTCCTCTTCCGCCTTTCCGCAGATAAATTCCGCGTTGACGATGCCGTTAATTACTGCGTTCCTGTTGGCGTCAATAACCGCCGGTTTCACGGATTCGATACCGATTACCTTTTTCGCCTTGGAAGCGCAGTATAATCCTATGGTGCCTACACCACAGTACAAATCCAACACCGTTTCATTGCCGGTAAGCCCAGCGTAGGACAGTGCCTGATCGTAAAGCCTCTTCATCTGTACGGGATTTACCTGATAAAAGGACATGGGGGAAATCTCAAACTGCAAATTGCCTACCGCATCCAAGATGGTAGGCTTCCCTGCAAGTGTGATGCATTCCTCACCCATAATTTCCGAGGTTTTCTTTTTATTGATATTTAAGACGACACTTTCCAGAGAATACTCCATCCCATTTTCATCAGGTGGAATCTCACTGATAGCGTCGTCCATCATGTAAACCAGTTTTTCACCGTTTGGCAGGCCTTTTCCGTTAATCACGAGAATTGCCATAACTTCACCGGTCTGGAAGGCGGTCTTTACAATGAGATGACGGATGAGACCCTTTCCGGTTTCTTTGTCGTAGGCCGTAATATGATCCGATTCCATAAAATTCTTGAGCACCCTGGCCAGTCTTACTGCAGACTCGGACTGAATCATACAGGCGTCACATTGTACCACATCATGGCTCTTGGCCTTATAAAAACCGATACTGCATGGGCCTGCATTAGCAAGGATGCCTCCTTTTCTGGTCACAATGCCCCCGCCGCTTACCGGAAATTGGGCTTTGTTTCGATAATAAAAGGGCCTGTCCATGCCGATGGTGTCAAGAACTCTGGGATTTTCAAGGCCGCCGATTCGGATCAGCTTGTCCTTCACCATTTTTTTCTTCAATGCCAGTTGTCCCTCATAGCTCATGGTCTGCAGGGAACAGCCGCCGCAGATTCCTGCAGACGGACATACGGCTTCCACTCTGTTCGGTGATGGCTGCAGGATTTCTTCCAGGTGGCCAAAGGCATAATTCTTTTTTACTTTGGTTAATCGGGTTTTTATTACATCTCCCGGGATAGCTCCCTCCACAAAGACGGCCATTCCTTCAACTCTGCCGATGCCCTGTCCCTCATTGCTCATATCCTCTATTGTAAGCTCGCAGATTTGTCCTTTTTCTATCATTTAATTTATGACTCACTTTCTATTCATTACTGTTTACTATAACACTTCAAATTCATTTTTATCAAATTTCAAATATCCCTCATCCCGGAGTTTGCCCAGCTCTCTGGACATGGCGCTGCGGTCCACGCTGAGATAATCAGCCAGCTCGTTTCTGGTAAAGGGGATTTTAAACTTATTCTTCCCCACTCGCTCAGAGTAATCCGCTAAATAAGTAAGCAGCTTTTCCTTTGTGGTTTTGCAGGAAAGAATCCGCATTTTTTCATTCATCCATATGTTTTTTACAGCAATGACCTTCAACATATTTTCTACCAAAATCCGATGAAAGTCACAAGCAAAGGAACACCTTGCCACCACCTTGCTGAAAGGAATCCAGACCACTCTGCAGGCAGCGGTGGCAATAACGGTGATGGGCACGTCCTGGTAACCCGCTGCCACGTAGGCTTCGGCAAAGAGATCCGCTCTGGAAAGCTCAGACAGAATGGCT
The DNA here is from genome assembly GCF_018128545.1 of Sinanaerobacter chloroacetimidivorans. Classification (GTDB taxonomy): domain Bacteria; phylum Bacillota; class Clostridia; order Peptostreptococcales; family Anaerovoracaceae; genus Sinanaerobacter; species Sinanaerobacter chloroacetimidivorans. The sequence goes on from NZ_JAGSND010000025.1 coordinate 16,706, forward strand.
CGATTGCCTTCTGCATCTTCTCTGGTAATCTGAGCAGAACCTTCCATGATAATTCCGACAGAAGTGACTTTCGTGCCGGCCAAAAGTATGATATCATTTTTCTCGTATTTCTTTTCCGAGGCATCAAGACATTTCAGCATGCTCTCTAGATCTTTTTCGTCAATTCCTTTGAAAAGAGCGGAAGAAAGCAGTATTTTAAAATTTTGTTTCAAATTTTTCACTCCTTTGTTGCAAATGCAACAGTATGATTAAAATCATTGTACTATACTTAAGTCATAAAAGCAAAACAAAAATGAAATGAGATAGACATCAGAAATCTCACAGGTTTGCCGAATTTGAATCAGCAAATGAGGCGAGTAAAGAATGGAGGATCATAACATGATAAGAAAAATTATAAATATCGATCAGGAAAAATGCAACGGATGCGAACTCTGCGTGAAAGCTTGCCACGAAGGCGCCATCGGTATGGTGGACGGCAAGGCAAAGCTGATGAGAGATGATTACTGTGACGGCCTCGGAGACTGTCTTCCTGCATGTCCTACAGGTGCCATCACTTTTGTAGAAAGAGAAGCAGCAGCTTACGACGAAGCAGCAGTAAAAGCTAATATGGCAAAGAATCAGCAGCAAGCACACCATGGGGATATCCCCTGCGGTTGTCCGGGAAGTCAGTCCAGAATGCTGAAAAGAGATCACACTACACAGAATGCTGATCAGATCAATGACGCTCAGCATCAGAACGAAGCAGCACCAGCTGCAGCTTCCGTACCAACTCAGGCAATGGAATCACAGCTTCAGCAATGGCCGGTTCAAATCAAGCTGGTTCCGGTGAATGCACCGTATTTTGACGGAGCAAACCTCCTCATTGCAGCCGACTGTGCGGCTTATGCTTACGCTGATTTCCATAACAAATTTATCAAAAACAGAATTACCATCATCGGTTGTCCGAAGCTGGACGAAGGAGACTATTCCGAAAAGCTAACGGCCATCCTGCAGAATAACAATATCAAGAGCGTAACAGTAGTCCGTATGGAAGTTCCGTGCTGCGGAGGCATTCAGAATGCTGCAATCAACGCTCTGAGAAACAGCGGAAAAATGATTCCTTGGCAGGTAGTAACCATTTCTACCACCGGAGATATCTTAGAAGCATAGCCTTCTCTGAAGCATCATTCATTTCCGGGAACCAGCTGCAGAACAAAAAGAATGAATCGTACTTGACGGAACTTTATTCTGCCCCTGACAGTTTCATTCATATAGATGGCTAAATCGACTAGATTGGCCAGAAAAAATAATAGATAGACTGCATCGAAAGATGGTTGCTCTATCTATTATTTTTTTCTTTCTTTTATTTATTTGCTCTTTTCGTGCTTGCCGTCATGTACGCCGATTTTTTCACCATGGATGATTCCGGCATCCGCATGGTCTCTCGGTTCCATTTTTCGAAGCTCAGGATTGCTTTTTTCTCTGTCTTTTCTTCTATTTTTGTTGTTATCCATCTATCTTACTCCTTTCGAAACTAAGTTTATTATTTTCGAAAGGAGTCAAAAAATGCATCGTTATGACTGATTTGGTTCTTTCATAATACTATTGAAAAGAATATTTAAGATTGCATCTATCGTTTTAGGGGATATGATCTCTTTATGTGTCGACTCCTCATCACCGATATAAAATCCCATACCGTTGACCGTGAGCAGCAGCGCCTCTGCCACTGTTTCCACATCCACGTCTTCGCGAAAAATCTCCATCTCAATCCCGATTTTCAGGCATTTTGAAAAAATTGTTTCAAAATAATCCTGAAGTCCTTTTGCCTGTGCCCGGATTTTCTTTCTATAATTGAGGTGACTGAAAACCTCGGTATAGATAGTGGTATCATGGGAATAATTGATAAAATTACCGAAACCGGTAATGTACAGTTTGAAAAAACGAACCGGGTCATCTTTATTTTGCTGATACATTTCTTCAACCAATGCTTTCAGCCGGCTGAATTGAAACTCAATACAGTCTTCCAAAAGATCATATTTATCATTAAAATATTTATAGATGGCTCCTCGTTTCAATCCTACAGCACCAGCGATGGTTTCCAGATTTATATTATTAAATCCGTATTTTGAAATACCTTCTTCGGCAGCTTGTATGATTGCCATTCGTTCGTCAAAAACCGCAGGGCAGCAGCCCTTTGAATACAGGTTTAATTCTGATAAAAAATCGTGTTTCGTCGGAAAGATTTTATAAAAACTTCTTTTGCTGATTTTGCTCTCTGCCACTATGTTATCGACAGTGAGACTCTTTGCACCCTCGCGTTTGCATATGTTCTGCGCACTCTTTAGGATTTTTTCCCGATAGAGTTCTTCCTCCACTATTCATCCCTTCCATTCTTAGATCGTAGAAACCTGAATTGTCATTTTTGTATTTCGAATTTTAGTATGAATCAGTGTGCGACGATTGATTGTACGATGAGAAATCTAATTCAGATAAGGTTATAATTAATTTATTGATTACACTCTATGGTATTCCGTGACGCAGTCGATGCAGACCTTCTTTCCGTTTTCCAAACGGATATACGGCTCCGCCGTTTTTTCTCCGCAGATTTCACATTCAATGGATTCAAAAATTCTCGCCTCTTCAGGCAGTCCGTAATCCGGTTGTTTTTCAAGAAATACGTCCTCGAAGGGGGCATCCAGAATAAATTTTTGTTTTTCCTCACGATCCATTTTCGGCAAATTTTTAAGAACCAGTCTTACTTTCCTGCCATTTTTCCGGTTGAAAAAAGAGTAGGCTTGCTTTCCCCTCATTCTGAAAATAAGATTGCCCTTTCCCGCACTGCAGCCTAAAATAACTTGAATACCGTCAACACCGCAGGCATCGTTCTCCGTGACACATACGATTTCTTCATCCTCGGAGAACTTCAATCCCAAAATTCTTTGTGCTTCCGCCGCAGCCCTTACGCCGATGGCAAGCCCCGGACAGGTATGTCCATGAAATGCGGCACTCTGATCAAATAATGCATGAATATCCATATAGGCTCCTTTCTTATATATAATTTCAGTCAGTTTTATTCACTCGGCTTTTGTTTATACTTCTTTATTTCATACGTTCAGTTCCTGTTTATTCCTATTCCGCATCAGGCTTTACACATTTTTGAAACAGCTCATGCAAACCTTTATTTCTGTCCCGTAAGCGAATCGGTTTTAGACAGGTATCTGTCACAGCATGCCTTGTCATGCCGGTAACCAGCAACTCTCCGGTTTCTTTCCTGTAAATTTCGTAATCTATGGTGATTGTTGCTGATTTTGCCTCTGATATCCACGCTTTCACTTCCAGAAGATCATCATATTTAGCCGGTATCTTATATTTGCAGCTGCATTCAACAAGAGGCAGCATAACTCCTTCTTCCTCGAACTGAGCATATGGATATCCCAGACTTCGCAGAAGCTCGGTCCTTCCGATCTCAAACCATTTAATGTAGTTGGTATGATATACAACGCCCATTGCATCCGTATCCGCGTAGATTACTCTGACAACTGTTTTGTGCTCTATCATCCTAGCCTCCTTTTGTTATTTTAATTTGACTGACTTCACAAATAAACTACATTATACCACTATTTGAAAGATAAAAAAAGTGGAAATGACGGAATCCACGTTTCCTAAATAGAACTCCTCCGCAAGCAAAGCTTGCGGAGGAGTTCCGTAGGAGCGTTGCCTCAAGGGCGACAACGATTAAGGTCCCCGATGGTTCCCTGAATCCTAATTGGAAATAACGGCACGGATCTTTTCTGCCTGATGCGTCTGCAGATTAAAATCACGGAATGTAGTTTCATAGGGCAGCATGCTTGCCTCGTCGTAATATCTTCCGTTTATGGCCGAACGAAGACTTGCCTTGAATTCTACGTCATCTGTTTCCTGATAAAGTTCGTAAAGGTATGGCACAGCCGCATCCGAAAGTTCCGACAATGCCGCAACATCCAGTGTTTCCAGTGTACCTTCCCGATAACGGTCAATATTATATTTTGCGATCATACCGTCTACATTTCCGTAACAGAGTACGAAAAATAATATCACAAAGCTTATGATAACAATTTTTGTCCCATTGAATTTCTTGAACTGTCTGGCTGCAATAACCCCGAAAACTGCCAGCAGCAGGATCATGAACCAAGAGGTATAGACACGTAATTGGGTGAGTCCGTAGCTTTCGATATACATCGCCATTTTACTCATAGCGGTGGCGATGAGCAGAATGGTGAAAAAACAAATGGCAAGAGTCTCTGCTTTTAAAAGTTTTTGCTTTTCTTCCTTTTCACGTTTGATAATAGCATGAGCGACGGCGATTACAGCCAGATTGATGCCGGCAACGGTACAAAGCTCAAAAAATCCTCTTCTGGCGTATTCTGCATAGGTCATTGCAGCGGGTATACTGCTTGTAAAGGCTGAAAAGAGATAAGCTGCCTGCGTGAGAAAAAATACCAGATAGATTAGATTCAGTGCAGTCAAGGCAGAATATACCGGAGTATCCGGCGCAAAGCGGAAAGCCATGACATTCTTTTCCGCAGATTCCAGAGTCAAATGATCCGTATATCTTTTGTATCGGTTGCCGTAGATCATCCCGTAAAGGTAGCAGGCCACCGGGATGCCCAGAATCATTTGCAGGAGATATTCCAGCAGATCGGCGGAAAAGGAAAACCGAAGATTCTCAATAAAACTTTCAAAGGCCGCATCCGCATCGATGAGAAGGTTCACCACCAGAATAAGCACGGGAAGAAAAATCAGAATACCGGCAGCACCGCTGACAATTCCCTTACCCCGCTTGTTTTCTCCGACTCTGCTCTTGAATGCCGCAAAGCAGCAGGAGAAGTTGGAGAAAGGGATCAGAATGCTTTGGTTTATCATATCGTACAGAAAAGAAAAGGCAAGCCGTTTTTCCATTCTGTTTCCTGTGGTAAGACAAATCCAGTATATAAAACCGGCCATCAAAAATAAGAAGTTTAAATTCTTTATGATGATGCTGTCTGAAAGCAGAAAATAGGTAGAAGATAAAAGGATAACCGCCAGGCAAACCAAACTTGCCCTCCCCTGCTTCAGTCCGCTGATGTGAAGATATCCCCCCGATGCGATGCAGATAATAACGGCAAATAAAGTAACTCCAGCCCCCAAACTGCCTGGGGGGATAAGATTCCAAAAGAGGAATCCGATAACCAGCATCACCAGAGCGAACCCGGTATCCTTTCCTGTAATCACTTTGGGCAGAGCCGGCTTCGGCTTCCAGGTGCCGTCCAGACTCGGCCCGATATTTTTATCCGGTGCAATTCCGTTCATTCCCCCTGTTAACTCTCTTTCCATGTTCCCTAATCCTCCTTATATTCCAATATGTCCCCCGGCTGGCAATCCAGCACCTTGCAAATTTCCTCCAGCGTTGAAAAGCGAATGGCTTTTGCCTTATTATTCTTCAAAATAGATAGGTTTGCAGGGGTAATCCCAATTTTATCCGACAGTTCTCCTGCGGATATTTTCCGTTTTGCCATCATGACATCAAGATTTACGACAATGGCCATCTCTCACCCCTCCCGTCTAAATGGTATAATCATTTTCATTTTTAATGATCATAGCCTGTTCGATAACATTCTTTACCACTCTGAGAATAAGGCCGAAAAACGCCGCTCCCAGCGCAATGATCAAAAATAAAATATAGGTAAAACCTGAAAGCAGCATGATCAAAGAAGCAGCAAAGCAGCACCAGGAAAGGTTTCGAAGATACCCAACATTTTTCTCGATAAAAATTTCCCCTTTTTTGATATTGGTAAGCAGCTTGTTAAGTGAAAACAACGCGACCAGAGCCGGAGCACTGCAGGTATAAACAATAAACAGCAGCTGCTGGATGAGATCCGGATTTCTTCCTGCATATACCAAATATTTTCCGATCACATAAGGTGCGGTAAGATCAAAGCAGATCACGAGTATGATGACCAGCTTGGTGAAAATGCAGGAAAGCGTGACCGATTTGCTTGGATTCCACATGTCAATTCCTTCCTTTCTGTCCCCGATTTCACTATTATTATAGTATTGCCATTATTGATTGTCAACAACAATTTATCGTTTTTCGATAAATTGTTACCGTTTATCAATCAAAAAAATAAGGCTGCCAAATCAGGCAACCTCATTTTTTTATTTGGATAAACTAATTTTCATATTTTAAGTTTTTGATAAACTACTTTTCATACCCCAGATAATACATGGCATTTGCCATGAGTCCGTAGGTGGCAGGGGTATAATTTCTAAAGGTAGGTTCAATACCAAAGAGTACGGCATCAAAGCCCTTGCTGTTATCATGAATGATGGCCGCGGCACCGGCTGCTTTTTCAGGTTCCATCCAGAAGCCGGCCAAATACATTTCTCCCTTTCCGAAGGTTGCCGCCGTGGTCACCTTGCTGTCCATTTTATCAAACCAGACAGGGGCATAGGCAAATACGGTTTCCTGAGTGCCAAACTGGAAGCTGACAGGATCCGTGTTATTGCCGTCCATGAGGCAGATACCGTTTTCTGCAGTCTGACCATCCTCTTCAGAACCGGTAAAGGTATACGCAACATTCAACTTCTTTGCAGCTTCGTTCAATGCTGCACCGGCGTATCCGACTCCAATGAAATCATGAGTTTTCGCGAATTCGATCACTTCATTCTGCCCTACCTCATCCAGAGACCAGGTAATTCCGGTAGCTTCGTAGCTGTCCTTCCAGAAAGCTTCGGTTCCGCTGATGACCATGGACTCAAAGCCGTTTTTCTCCAGGTCATATCCGTTATTGATCAGAAAATAAGGGATTGCAGTCACATTAAAGCCAAGCTCTTTCATGGCAGTTGCCACACCGCCGTCATTTCCGATCACAGCGATTTTTTGCAGTGTTACCGGCAGAAGTTTCCCTTTAATGCTTCCCATATTTTGAATGGTCACAGCATTTTCCGAAGCCAGCTTTGCCAGCTTTTCTTCCAGGCCTTTTTTATTGGGAATGACAAAGGTTCCGGGGGCATAAGCTCCCACTGTCTCTCCGGTACGATAAACAGCATAGCCATCCTTTACAAGAGCATTGGCTGCTTTATAGGCTTGATTGTTTTCCACAGGCATAACATAATTGGTTTCCGTACCCTTTGTGAAGGTTCCCTTCAGCACGGGAGCAGCCGAAACTGCTGTCAAATCAGCGTCAAAGCCCTTTTCAACAGCCACGGCATCAAAACCGCAGAGCTGCGGGAAGGAATAGGCAGAAATGTCGTACATGGCCGATGCCAGCTCGCTTACATCCTCGCCCTTCCAGAGCATGGTGTTGACAAGCCCTCTCAAGCCCTGCTTCATGGGAACCACATAGGTTCCTGCCGGATAGGTCACACCATCCGCTGTGAATTCCTTCTCAGCCATTTTTACCACTACCTTGTTGTCCAGAAGGTGCCGGATCATATTGGCAGCTTCAAGCGTATCCTTTTGCTGCGTTTGAGTCATAGGGATCACATAGGCTTCGGGAAAATCTATATCCGTCTCCACCACTGTTCCTTTTACTCCTCTTTCATAGATGGTAAACTGATTTTTCAGTAATTCAGTTTTATTCTTGGATGCGTATTTTAAAGAAGCATAGCTCGCCGTATAAGCAGTATCGATCCCCTGCTGGTTGGGGAATTTTACCTCCAGGGTGTGTCCGATGGACCCCAGATACATGAAATACTGCGGTGTAAAGATTGGAGGATAATCATCCCAGCCATCCTCCCAGACTTTAATAGGAATATCTACATCCCTCTTGGTAAGGGCGGTAATCTCTGCTGAAATGGCTTCTGCATGAGGCAGAGCATATTTGAGAGCAAGGTCATACTCATAATTGGGGTTATGAGGAATGGTACAGGGCTCAAGAAGAACATTACCGCTGCCCATAAAGCCGTGGAGATCCAGCATCACTGTGGGAAACCATTTGGTCGCTATATTTTTGACGACCCCCTGAACCTCGGGCTGACTTTGGGTAATGTAATCTCTGTTCAAATCAGTGCCCACAGCATTCTCTCGGTGTCCGGATGCCCTGCCGTCAGGATTTTGGCAGACATTGATGAGAACCACACAGTTTTTGAGAATCTGTTTTGTCTCAGCACTGGTGTCTGTCAGAAGCTTATTGATCAGCTTTAACACTGCATCGGTACCTGTGGTTTCGTTACCGTGAATGCTGGCATTGAAAAAGATGGGGATCTTGCTGTCGCCCTTGGCGTTGAGCTCTTTTAATGCTTTTTCAGGATCATTGACGGCATCCTGCATGAACTTCTGATACTGATCCAGTTTTTTCATGCCTTCTGCATCGGAAATCGTGACTAGATAAAGGTTTCTTCCCTCTACCGACTGGCCGATAACCTCGTAGTCCATCAAATTCGGATTCTTTGCTTCCAAGCTCTTGAGCTGCCCCTCTATTTCTGAGTAAAGCACCGCATTTCTTGGCAGCGGATATTCAGATGGCGAGGTTGCTGCAAAGGCCGTAAATGTACTGCAGATTAACAGCGCAGCGATGAACAGGGCAAGAAAAACCTGTCTCCTTTGTCTTTTCATACTCACATTTTCCTCCTTTAAAATACTTTGGATCTGTCCGAAACTACCAGGTAAAAAAAACCGGACTACCCCTAACACCATATTAAAACGCGGTTTTAATTATGTCAGGAATTTTCCGGCTAATTTCCTTTTATAGATTTTTCTTCTATTTTATGTTCTCATTTTGCATCAAACGTATTTTTTCAGCAATTTCCTCGATCTTCTTCAACCGATGATTGATCCCGGACTTTCCGATGGGAGGGTCCAGCATTTCCGCCAGCTCGATCAAAGAAGCCTCGGGATTTTCCATCCGGAGTCTGGCTGTCTCATAGAGTTTATCCGGCAGGGACGCAATCCCTCTGGTCTCCTCGATCAGCATGATGCTTTCCAGCTGTTTTGCGGAAGCATTAATGGTTTTATCCAGGTTTGCACTGTCACAGTTGTTGATGCGATTAGTTTTATTCCGCATTTCTTTCAGGATCCTGATATTTTCGAAGTCCAAAAGCTGACCGTGGGCACCGAGAATATTCAGAAAATCGATGATCTGCTCCGCTTCCTTGAGATATACCACAAAGCTTTTCTTTCTGGTAACCACCTTGGATTTCAGCCCAAAACTGTTAATCAGCTTCCTTACATCGCTGCTGAGTACTTCGCTGTTGCACACGATTTCAAGGTGGTAGCCTTTTTCCGGATCACTGATGGTTCCGGCCCCAAGGAATACCCCTCTGAGATAGGCTCTTTTGCAGCATTTAGTCTTGATAATGTCGGAAAAGATCCCGTCACTGATATAGTTGCAGCCTTCCCGAACAAGTAAAATTCCCGTCTCCCTCAAAATCTGCTCGGCGTTCATTTCCGATTCGATGATCAGTTCGTAGAAATGACCTTTTTTTAGGATGGAGGCTTTAGCAATGATCAGCTTTGCATTGATACCGAAATAATCTTTGATGAGCCGCTTGAAATGTCTGGCCGCTGCCGGATTTTCCGTCAGCAGCTTTACATTGATTTTTCCTCCGCCTGAAAGCTTTATGGTTCCGCACATGCGGATAAAGCCGGCGATTTCCGCCAGCTTGCAGCATTTGCGTTCCGATTCTGTTCGAGACAGTTCATTTTTTGTATTCGCTGAAAATGACATGATGCCCTCTTTATGTTACTTATAACGATGCTTCTTTTGTTTTTTATAGCATATGTTACAGTTTCAAATATTTTATGAATATGCTTTCACGTTATTTGCTGATGCTCAGGATCCTTCTGGCTTCGGCAGGCGACGCAATTTCTCTGCCAAGGAGCTTCGCAATCTTGACAACCTTTTCTACAAGCTCGCCGTTGCTCTTAGCAAGAACGCCCTTTTCCAGATACAGATTATCTTCAAAACCGACTCTGACATGGCCGCCCATGATGATAGCAGCAGCTGCCATTTCAAACTCGCTCTTTCCAATACCGGCAACAGTCCAGGTGCTCCCGGCCGGAATGCTTCCCACCATGAAAACCAGATCCCTGACAGTGGCAGTCATTTGTACGCCGAGAACAAAATCAAAATGCAGAGGCTCTGCCAGAAGACCTTTTTTGTGAGCCTTCATAGCGATATCGATCATGCCTTTGTCAAAAACCTCAAGTTCCGGCTTGATGCCTCTTTCCTTCATGATTTTTGCAAAGTTGAATATGGTGTTGTCCGTATTGATAAAGATATCGTCTCCGCCGAAGTTCAAGGTACCACAGTCCAGAGTGGCAAATTCGGGAGTCGGCTGGATCTCAGTGGATTGAAGCCTCTCCAGATCTGTCATACCCACAGCTCCCCCGGTTGAAGGCTGAATGATCGCATCAGGACATTCCTTGAGAATGGCATCGACGCATACCTGAAATCGATCCTTGCTCTGGGTAGGGGTCCCATCATCTTCTCTTACGTGAAGGTGAATCACCGCTGCTCCTGCATCGTAGGCGGACTTTGCTTCCCTTACAATTTCCTCAACGGTATAAGGTACTGCGGGATTATGTTCCTTTGTTACCTCTGCGCCGCAAATAGCGGCAGAAATGATAAGTTTTTCCATTTTTGTGCTCTCCTTTAGATTAAATATTTAGATTAAATAAAACAAACAAACGATTAATCCGTCCAGTCACAGGAAAGACTGGAGACGATGCTGGCAATACGCTGAGCGTCATGCCGTATGTATCCTTTTTTTACCTCGGTAAAATTATTTTCTATTAAAACGATATTCTCACTTTGGAGAATGGCTCGATCCATTTCATTGGGAATGATCTGCTCCGCACCATCCTTCCGGTAAGGTTCCAGAATATCCGCAGAAATCGCTTGATTATTGGCAATGACGTATTCTATGTTTCCCTTCCCCGCATATTCTTCCGCACGCTTCACATGTTCGATTACGGAATAATGATCCGTTTCCCCTGGCTGGGTCATCATATTGCAGATCAATACCTTTCTCCCTCTGGCCTCGGTTACGGCCTGGGAAATTCCATCTACTAAAAAATTAGGAATGATGCTGGTAAATAAGCTTCCCGGCCCCATCACAATCAGATCCGCTTCATGGATGGCTTCAATGGCCTTCTGATTGGCTTTCGGCTTCTCCGGATCCAGAAAAACCTTTCTGATGGCACTTCCAAGCCGCTGAACCTCCGGCTGAATCTGGGATTCTCCGCAAATGATATGGCCGTTTTCCAGCTCGGCACATAAACGAATGTTACTGCCGGTTACCGGCAGCACCCTTCCTCTTACTCGTAAAATTTCATGGGTTTTGGCCACAGCCTCATCAAAATTCCCGCAGATGCCGTTTAAAGCTGCAATGAGAAGGTTGCCAAAGCTCTGTCCTTCCAGCATTCCTTCTGTAAACCGATATTTCAGCAGTTCCATCATCAGCCCTTCTTCATCAGCCATAGCTAAAATACAGCTTCTGATATCTCCGGGAGGCAGCATGCCCAAATCTTCTCTTAAAATACCGGAACCGCCTCCGTCATCGGCAACGGTTACCACGGCTGTCAGATTGTCCGTGATTCTCTTGAAACCACGAAGAATGACCGACAAACCGGTACCTCCGCCGATTACCACGATTCTCGGCCCAATACCCTGACCGTTTCTCATGTTATGTTTTCCCTTCTATCTGAATTCATGAAAGATTTCGATGCACCGTAACAACACGTTTTCCCTCAGCCAGAAATCTCTCGGAAAATTCGTTGGCCATGGCCACCGAGCGATGCTGACCTCCGGTACACCCAAAGGCCACCACCAGATGAGACTTTCCTTCTCTGATGTAAAACGGGATCAGCGTATTGATTAGCTCGTGCACTCGTGTGACAAATTCCTTGGTTTCAGGAAACTTCATCACGTAATTTCTTACCTTCTCACTGTTTCCTGTGAGCTTTCTCATGCTGGCAAGGTAGTACGGATTCGGGATAAAGCGCATATCAAATACGATATCCGCATCCAGAGGAATTCCATGCTTATATCCGAAAGACTGGATGCTGATGGTAAAACTGGGGCTGCCTTCCTCCGAAAGCAGAAGTTTTTTGATTTCCTCCGAAAGTTTGGCGGATTTCATATTGGATGTATCTATAATATAATCGGAGATTTTTCTGATCTCCATAAGTCTTTCCCGTTCTTCCGTGATTCCCTGCAAGGTATTTCCAGCGCAGGCAAGGGGATGGGTTCTTCTCGTTTCATTGAATCTTCTGATCAGAACCTCATCGGATGCTTCCAGAAACATGATTTTAAATCTCATACCCGCATGCTTCAAATCACTCAGGCTGGATTTCAAATCATCAAAGAACTCGCCTCCGCGGATATCTATCACGAAAGCAGCCTTCTCTATTTTCATTTTGTCCTGCATACTAAGATCCATGAAATTTTTGATCAGCGCAGGAGGCATATTATCGATGCAGTAATAGCCCATATCTTCCAGGCAGTTTATGGCCTGGCTTTTTCCTGCTCCCGATAATCCTGTTACGATAATTACTTCCATTGTTTTGTCCTCTTAAGAGTTTTCTCTCTATTTCACTATACGTATGTGTTTGCTGAACCATGCAGGTCTATTCCGCAGTCTTTAAATTTACCACTCGTTCAAAATCGAGCCCTGCTGCTTTGATTCTCGCTACCGCACCCTGACAATCCCCGATGCGGTCCGGAGTATGTGCATCACTGCTGATCACAAAAAGAGCATCTGTTTTCGCCGCTGCTTTGATTCCCTCTACTGACAGGTAATCATGCCAGGTACTGATCTCCATCAGGGTTCCCTTGTCCGCACAGGCTAAGGCGATCTCATAAATATCAAAAGGCCCTTTGTCTCCGGGATGGGTCAGTATTTTGATCTTATTTTCATAGATGGCCTTAACCGCCAGTTCCGTGTTGATTTTTTTCAGTTTTTTCCCGCTTCTTCCCAAGATACCGGAAAGATAATTCTGAGAATGAATTCTCATCGCACTCAGCGGTTTCTCTCCAAAGACACCGTAATGGTAACCTGCCAGGAGATAATCAAAATCCGGCAATTCCTCCGTATCCACGTCCAGCCGGCCGCTGGGATTAATAATATTTGCCTCTACTCCCAGCAAAATCTCAATCTCAGGATAGACAACTTTCAGTTCCTCTATTTCCTTTCTCATGACGGCAATGTTTTTTCTCTTGACACCGTAGGTCACATGGCCAGGGCCATGGTCGGAAATTCCGACGGCTGAAAGTCCTTTTGCAATGGCTGCCCTCACATTATCCTCGATGGAGCCCTTTCCGTGGGAATACGTGGTGTGGGTATGCAGGTCATAGGTTATTTGGTAAGGCATGCTGTTTTGATATCGGGTTGCATCCCTGAAGTCCTGAGTGTTCGTTTTCTTTCCTGTCACTCTGTTCATCTCCTGTGTTTTCAATTTGATTTTTCATATGGTATTTATAGCCAGCTTCAGTGTGAATCAATCAACAGATTCAGAAATATGAATTCTGAAATGGATACTTTCTTCCGTCAGCCTATGATTCTCACTTCCGGTTCCAGCATGACCCCGGAGGAGTCGAATACCGTATGCTTCACAACTTCCATGAGATCAATGATGTCAGCAGCCGTCGCGTCGCCTGTATTGATGATAAAACCTGCATGAAGAGGTGATACCTGGGCTCCTCCCAGGGTCAAGCCTCTCAGCCCTGCATCATGTATCAGCTTTCCGGCAAAATGCCCTTTCGGCCGTTTAAAAAAGCTTCCTGCGCTGGGAAAGGACAAAGGCTGCTTTTCCATACGCCGTGCAGAGAGCTCCTTCATTTTTTCCTTGATCTTTATCTTGTCACCCCGCTCCAGGGATAGTTTTACCTTCACTATGATGTCCCCTGTTTCCTGAAAGATACTATGCCGATAGGATAAGTTCATTTCTTCCTTGTTCAATGTGATGACCCTGCCGTCTTCACGGCTGATGACTTCGGCGGATTCGATGATCTGGGAAAATTCCCCGTCATAGGCTCCTGCGTTCATAAAGGCCGCACCGCCTATGGAGCCCGGAATCCCGGCAGCAAACTCAAAACCCGTCAGGGATGCTTCCAGTGCTTCTTTTGCAACTGCAGAAAGCAAAGCCCCCGCACCGGCTTCCACCTGGGTGCCGTCCACGTGAATCGAGGCAAAACCTGCGCCGATTTTGAGAATGGCTCCGGAATAACCCGAATCTTTAATGAGAAGGTTGGTGCCGTTTCCCATGATAAAATAATCCGCCTGATTTTCGGAAAGGACCTTGATGGCATAAGCCAGCTGTTCCTTGTCCTGAGGTTCAATCAAAAGCGCCGCATTTCCTCCAGCTTTAAAAGAAGTATATTCTTTCATCGGTGCATCCATCATAATTTTATTTTTATCTATTTGTAAAGTAAGCTGTTCAAATATCTGATCTCTGTTCAAAACATTTCCTCCTGATGAGAGTTATGGTAAATTTCTATCTTATTATATTAAATATTTTTCAGAAAGTAAACCAAAGAAATCCTTTATCCAAAGCGGACAAACCTCACTGGACAAGGTATTCCGGCCTTCTTATGAATAAATATGCATAATTATTAAATAATTTGAATAAATATTTACTTTTCCTCTTGAAATCTCATAATATGAGTGGTATACTCTTTTTCATAGTTGAAAAAACAAAAGGCAACAATAAGCGAGAGTAAGGACATGTATTTCACATAGATGCCCAAAAAGGAGGATGTTAAAAATGGGAAAAGAAAAAGTTGTATTAGCTTATTCAGGTGGATTGGATACTTCCATTATTTTAACCTGGTTAAAGGAAAATTATGATTATGAAGTCATTGCGGTTTGCTGCAACGCCGGTCAGGTTGAGGATTTTGATGCGGTAGAAAAAAAGGCTTATGCCACCGGAGCTTCCAAATCCTATGTAATCGACATACAGGATGAATTTATCACAGACTTCATTTGGCCTACACTGAAGGCAGGTGCAGTCTATGAAAATGATTATCTGCTGGGCACTTCCATGGCCAGACCCCTTATGGCAAAGAAGCTCGTTGAGATCGCTGAAGCAGAAGGCGCCTATTATATTGCTCACGGCTGCACCGGAAAAGGCAACGACCAGGTGCGTTTTGAAGCTACCATTAAGGCTCTGAATCCTTCCATTAAAATTATCGCACCCTGGAGAATCTGGGATCTGGAATCCAGAGAAGATCTTATTGCCTATGCGGAGAAACATCAAATTCCCATTGCACAATCCAAGGAAAAAATCTATAGCAGAGATCAAAATATCTGGCATATCAGCCATGAAGGCGGAAATCTGGAAAGTCCATGGAACGAGCATTTAGATGATATTCACGTAATGAGCGTACCACCGGAAAAGGCGCCTGATCAGCCGACCTATGTGGAAATCGATTTTGTCAAAGGTGTGCCGGTGGCCATGAACGGAACCCCTCTCAGTCCGCTGGAACTGCTGACGGAACTGAACAAGATCGGCGGAGAAAACGGAGTAGGAACCATAGATATTATTGAAAACCGTCTGGTCGGGATGAAATCCAGAGGTGTATATGAAACTCCCGGCGGAACGATTTTATACAAAGCTCACAGCGCTTTGGAAAAATTGATTCTGGATCGTGACACCATGGCGTATAAAAATCTGATCGCTCAGAAATATGCCCAACTGGTTTATGACGGAATGTGGTATACTCCTCTCAGAGAGGCTATCGATGCCTTTGTAAACGTAACCCAGGAGATGGTAACGGGAACCGTAAAGGTAAAGCTTTACAAAGGAAGCTGCACACCGGCAGCAACCAAATCCGACAATTCTCTGTACAGCGAAGAGTTTGCCACCTTCAGCAAGGATGAAGTTTACAACCAGAAGGATGCTGAAGGATTTATCAATCTATTCGCATTGCCTCTTAAGATCAGAGCAATACAAAAGCAGAACAAAAAGGGAGGAGAAACGGAAAATGAAGCTTTGGAAAGGAAGGTTCTCAAAGGCGGAGAATTCGTTGGCTGAGGAATTCAATGCCTCAATCGAATTTGACCAGAGACTCTATAAGCAGGATATCACCGGCAGCATTGCCCATGCCAGGATGCTGGGGAAACAAGGAATCATAGATAAGGAGGAGGCTCTTGCAATAGAGTCTTCTTTGCTTGAAATATTAAAGGATATCGAGGATGGGAAAATCGAATTTACCATCGAGCAGGAAGATATTCATATGAACATCGAAAGTATTCTTACGGAAAGGCTGGGGCCCCTGGGGAAAAAGCTCCATACCGCAAGAAGCAGAAATGATCAGGTAGCAGTGGATATTCGTCTTTATCTAAAAGATGAAATCAATCATGTAGTCGAACTGCTGGAGGAACTGAAGCAAACACTGGTCACCCTGGCAAAAGAGCATCAGGATACGGTAATGCCGGGATATACCCACCTTCAGAGAGCACAGCCCGTTACCCTTGCTTTTTATCTCATGGCATACTGGGAAATGTTCCATCGAGATGTAAGACGATTCCGGTTCTGCTATGAGACCACCAATACCCTTCCTTTGGGCTCCGGTGCCCTTGCAGGGACTACTTACAACACCGACCGGGATTTTCTGGCTGATGAGCTTGGCTTTGACAGACTCTGCGATAATGCCATGGATGCTGTCAGCGACAGGGATTTTGCCATAGAATTCATCAGCAGCTGCTCCATCGCCATGATGCATCTGTCCCGTTTTTGCGAAGAGCTGATTATCTGGAGTTCTACGGAATTTCAGTTTATTGAAATGGATGATGGATACAGCACAGGCAGCAGCATCATGCCCCAAAAAAAGAATCCGGATATGGCTGAACTGATCCGGGGAAAAACAGGAAGAGTCTATGGGGATCTCATGACATTGCTCACCCTTATGAAAGGGCTTCCTCTGGCCTACAACAAGGATATGCAAGAGGATAAGCTTCCGGTTTTCGACGCAGGGGACACCCTCAAAAGCTCACTGGCAATCTTCATTCAAATGATTACAACGATGAAAGTCAATGTTCAGATCATGGAGAAGGCTGCAAAATCCGGATTTATGAATGCAACGGATGCTGCCGATTATCTGGTTTCCAAAGGACTCGCCTTCCGTGACTGTCATGAAATCATCGGCAGGATGGTGCTTTACTGTATTGAAAACGGGAAGGCCATTGAAGAGCTTACAATGGAAGAACTCAAAGGTTTTTCCGAGAAATTTGAAAAAGATATCTACGAGAAAATCGACATCAGATCTTGTATCAAAGCCAAAAAATCAAAAGGCTCCACATCCTTTGAGAGCGTGGAGCAAATGCTGGCGGCGAAGTCGTAAGGAGCACCGATCCTCGCAAAAGTCGCAAGGATCCCCTGTTAATTGCACAAGACCTAATTAGCCGCCGTTAATTGCAGGACTTAATGAACTGCCGTTAATTGCATCAGAATTTCCAGCTTATTGTACACACCTCGTTCCAGAGGTTCGTACATGGGCTGGATTTTTTCGTTTCTAAGGTATTGCCTCACAGCCGAATAATATTCAGACTCGCTGAGACTCAACAGTACCGGCGGATATCCGTTTTTTATCAGCTCATAATACATGGCCATTCTGGCTACGGCTTCTGAATGGGTCTCAAAGGGATAAATTTCAATGATTTTATTATGCAGGTAGGCAGCCCGGAGAATGGGATTCCCCTGAAAATCATCGAGATTCATCCATTGAATTAAAATATCCATCTGCTCTTCTATTTCACTGGGGTGAGGCGGATTATAATCCAGCATAAAAAGTACGGGGTTGGTTCTTCGGTATTCCAGCTTTTCCGGTTTTGCAAAGCTCTGATAAAACCGGAAGAGATATTTTTCGTTGAGCTCAATTTCCATGTCTGCCATATCATAAGCAAGCTTTATGGTATCGTGATAATTCCCGATATTCGCATGATCATTCAGTGTTGCTTCTGAAACGAGCTCTCCCTTGAGGATTCTCTGAACACTGATTTTACCAATATTGCTGCCATCCAGACGCAGGGTGGTGTAAATCCAGTCTACCACATTGAGCTCATCAATATAATTTGCGATTTCCCTGGTGTAAGGCTTCCTGTTGTCGAGGATCAGTTTCTTTTTCTTAATTTCCCGGAACAATGATTACACCTTCTTTCTTATGATGGTAACAGCATTATACAGCATTTCTGAATAAACTGCTGAATAAAATCGTCGGTAAGTACAAAAAATGAATATGGCGTTTGCTTTTAGTCAATTGTATCACAAAAAATAAAAATATGGTATAATATAGAAAATCTTGCCCCGACCTCAATTTATTCTGAGATCTTATGCAATAAGGAGATCTCTCTGATACAGGAAACAGTTCATTCCTGTCGTAATCAATGGAGTAATTTTTATGATGAGCTTACCTGAATATTTTTATGATGTCAACCTGTTTACCGTAGCCTTCCGCCTGTTTCTTGCCGTAGTCTTCGGCGGCATCATAGGCCTAGAACGTGGTGCAAACAAGCATGCCGCGGGCTTTCGTACCCATATCCTGGTATGCATAGGGGCCTGCCTTGCCATGCTCACTAACCAATTTATCTTCACTAACATAACAGAAATTTCCGACCCCTCCCGAATGGGCGCACAGGTTATTACCGGAGTTGGTTTTCTTGGCGTAGGCACCATCCTGGTAACCGGCGGTCACAAAATTAAAGGCCTTACCACAGCGGCGGGTCTTTGGACCTCTGCTTGCATCGGCCTTGCATTAGGCATCGGGTTTTACTCCGGTGCTTTTATGACGGTGCTTTTGGTTTATATCGCTTTGGCACTTTTGCCAAAAGTGGAAACCTTTTTCTATCACCGTTCAAGAATTATGGATTTATATATCGAGCTGGACTCCTTATCCGGACTCAATGATTTTCTTTGTTATGTAAAATCATTGAATATCCGCATTCAAGACACCCAGCTGAGCAAAACCAACACCGTGTCAACGGGGGAGATCGGGTTTCACCTTTCCATCAAAATACCTAAAGAGATGGATCATTTAGAGGTGATAGAAAAACTGAAAGCACAGAAAGGAATCTATCTCATAGAGGAAATATAAGAAACTGCTCAACGTTAGCAGATTTTCAGTTTAAAATAGAATATAGTTGGTATAAATGAACTCAATAGAGGAAATCTTATTCATTTTCAAATTTTATTGAAGGAGAGTGAACATTATGCCAATTAGAGATTGTATGTCAAGTTCGCCCTTTTGTCCGGTCAACAAATATGAAGAATTCAATGATCCGGCAATCAGGGAAAAAGGCTGTAACACTTGTGTCGAAGAAGGTTTGAAGAGCAACGAAATTCCGCCATGTTTTTTCTGCAAGGTGGATGAAGATGGCTCTGGCAGCCACACGGATTATTCCATGGAAGCCTTTGCCCGAAAAGTCATAGAAAAAGCCAAGAATCTTATGGAACTTTAAAATAATCAAATACATAAAAGGGGATGTTATCCAAATGATTGACATTGGGTAACATCCCTTTCTATTTCAGTAGTGTATCACTCTATACCGGATATACCATATCCTCTTCATTTAATAAAGTGGAATCGATCTGATATCGCTTGGCATTGCGGTATTTGAAGAATTCGATGGAGGGCTGCGGGAATAAGGCTCTGGTGAGAACATCCTCATCCTGCTCTACATACTGGGCAACCTCTTTTTTAATCTTTTCCAGCTCGGGATCGATCAAATCTGCAGGTCTGCAGGTAATAACCTCTTCATCTCCGATGATTTTCTTTACGATTTCATCCTTGATGGGTACGGTAGTCTTTCCATACATACCTTTTACCAGCTGCTTAACTTCGTTTGGTACCATTTTGTAACGTTCTCCGGTAACAATATTCAGAACAGCCTGGGTACCGACGATCTGGCTTGTCGGGGTTACAAGAGGCGGATAACCAAGATCCTCTCTGACCCTTGGAACCTCTTTCAGTACCTCTTCATATTTGTCCATGGCATTGGACTGCTTCAGCTGGGAAACCAGGTTGGACAGCATGCCGCCCGGAACCTGATAAATCAACGTATTGATATCAACACCCATCAGCTTCGGATCCAGAAGTCCTGATGCAATGTATTTCTCTCTGATTGGTCTGAAATATTCCGCTGCCTTGTTTAATAATTCCATATTCAGGCCTGTATCGTATTCCGTACCCTTGAAGGCTGCAACAAAAGGTTCGGTTGGAGGCTGAGATGTCCCTTCTGCAAATGGAGACAACGCAGTATCAATGATATCCACGCCGGCTTCTGCTGCCTTCATATAGGTAAGACTCCCCAGTCCGCTGGTGGCATGAGTATGAAGCTCCAGTGGAATTTTGATAGAAGCTTTGATTTCCTTTACCAGTTCATAGGTATTGTACGGGCTGAGCAATCCTGCCATGTCCTTAATGCAGAGTGAATCAGCTCCCATGTCTTCAATTTCTTTTGCCAGTTTAATGAAAACTTCATTGGTATGCGCTGGGCTGATGGTATAGGAAATGGTTCCCTGAGCGTGTCCGCCGAATTTTTTCGTTGCTTCGATGGATCTTTGAAGATTTCTTGTGTCATTGAGTGCATCGAATATTCTGATGATATCGATACCATTTCCGATAGCTTTATTGACGAATTCATCCACCACATCATCAGCATAGTGCTTATATCCGAGCAGATTCTGCCCTCTCAGAAGCATTTGCAGTTTTGTATTTTTAACATTCTTTCTAATGGTTCTGAGCCTTTCCCAAGGATCTTCGTTCAGAAATCTCAGGCAGGCATCAAAGGTCGCCCCACCCCACATTTCCAACGCGTGATAGCCAACGCCGTCTAGAACCTCAAGAATTGGAAGCATTTCCTCTGTCTTCATCCTGGTCGCTATCAAGGACTGATGGCCATCTCTCAAAATAGTTTCCGTTATCTTTATTTTGGACATTTTTCCCTCCATATTTTAGTCTTCTGCTGATCTTATTTTTTACATTATTTGTTACATTTATTACATTATATAGACGGATATTACGAAAATCAATACAATTCCTTTTAAGTATACAATATAACTAAATCACTTCAATGGAATCTCCGGGCCTCACAATACCGCCCTGTATCACTCTGGTAAAAATGCCTTCCGTCGGCATCACGCAGGTACCTGTTTGCTGTTTAATAGCACATCCATGATGACATTCCTTGCCTATTTTGGAAACCTCCTGAATGGTTTCACCGATCTTCAGTCTTGTTCCGATAGGCAGTGTCTTCAATTCGATCCCCTGAGTGGTAATGTTTTCTGCAAATACCCCTGCACCAAGAGAAAGTCCCATTTCTCTCATTTTGTCCACACTCTCGTCCGCCAGCAGACTGACCTGTCTGATGTCGTCTGCACCGCAGTGCGCATCTCCTTTAATTCCGCCCTGGATAAACTCAGCCTGATCCACCGGGTGCTTGACGACGCCTTTCCGATCACTGATATTTACTGCTAAAACCTTAGCCATATGCAAAACCTCCTTATTGATTTATTTGCAAATTAACGGTTGTATTTTAAAATACAAGGCCTCTATACCTCGTTAATAAATTCACCTGATTTTCCACCGGATTTTCTTACCAGCCGGATATCCGTTATTCGCATTCCTCTGTCAATAGCCTTACACATATCATAAATGGTAAGCGCCGCTATCGATACCGCATGAAGAGATTCCATCTCAATCCCGGTTTTCCCGATGGTACTTGCAGATGCTTCGATGTGAACTGCCCCTTTCTCCTCATCTATGATAAAGTCCATATCCACTCCGGTAATGAAAATGTTATGGCACATAGGAATGGCGCCGGCCGTATTCTTAGCCGCCATGATTCCGGCAGTTTGGGCCACGGACAGGACCTCCCCTTTGGAGATGGTTCCCTCTTTGATTCGTTCCAGGGTTTCCGGCTTCATATAGATGCTCCCCCTGGCAACGGCTATCCGTTTCGTATCCTCTTTATCGCCGACGTTCACCATTCTCGGTCTTCCCTTTTCATCCAAATGTGTAAACTCCTTCATGTCAGCCTCCAATTTTATTCATATCCCTCTGGATAGGGTCCGCTCCTTCATTGAGATGGTGACGGTCCTCTTTTCCGAGTATGGCCTCTTTAATTGCCTCCTTCAGCATTTCATCGTCATCTGTTTTCAGTGCTTTGTGTAAATCAAATTCCTGATTGGTGTGCAGACATGGTTTCAGCTTTCCGTCGGCAGTAAGTCTGATTTTGTTGCAGTCATTGCAGAAATGACAGCTCATAGGACTGATAAAGCCGATTTTTCCCAGCGCTTCTGGGTACCGATAATACTCTGCCACACCGTTTTGTTCCTGTGGAATCAAACAAGGAAGTTTTTTCTTGATTTCCTGACTGGAAAGAAATTGTTCATGGTTTTCCGCCGCAGCATGGCCTATCGGCATAAGCTCGATAAAGCGAATATCCAGCGGATGATTGCAGGTTAATTGTACAAAATCGAGAATCTCATCATCATTAAAGCCTGAAATAGCCACCACATTCAGCTTCACCGGTGTAAGTCCTTCTTCAAGAGCGGCCTGGATTCCGGCAAAAACATCATCCAAGTTTCCCCCTCTTGTGATTTCTTCATATTTTTCATACTGTAAGGTATCCAGGCTGATGTTCACACGATTGAGACCTGCTTTTTTCAGATCATGTGCAAACTCACCAAGTAAAATACCATTGGTAGTCATGGTAAGCTCTTTTACACCCTCTATGGTTGCCAGTCGGTCTACCAGATCAACAATTCCTCTCCTGGCAAGGGGTTCCCCTCCGGTAAGTCGGAATTTTGTTATCCCCAGCTCGACTGAAGCTTTTACGATTCGTGTGATTTCTTCAAAGGTCAGGATCTTATCATGTCCCAAATTTTCGACACCCTCCTCCGGCATGCAGTATTTGCACCGAAGATTGCATCGGTCTGTAACGGATATTCTCATGTAGCTGATTTCTCTGCCAAAACTGTCCTTCATCGCTTCCCCCGTACTAGCTCGTTCAATTGTTGTAGATTCAATTGCGAACTGTCATCATTCGTGAATATTTTGAGACAGAATCTGCAATCGATCTGATCTCAATTTTTCCCTGTATCATTTAAATTTGACCGCATGAAATACGTCGGTCAATTTTGATAACATTTTACCACATCGGGAGATTTTATTCCATAAAAATAAAAACCTCCTGGCTGATGCGTCTTACCTTTAACTTACATACTTTATGTTTTCAATAGTGGTGTCCAATGGAATCTTAATAAAAAAAAGAGAAACCATTTTGTCTGGTTTCTCCATTTTATCATATTTTCTGGCTCTTATACTCCTACCGAAGCCAAAATATCCTGTACATAATTCGGGAGTGCAAATGCTCCTTTATGCAGATCCAGATTGTAATATCTGGTGGTCAGCCCGAACTTCTTCCATTCTTCCGGCTTCAAATCCGCAATAGGGTCAAGAGATTTGGATGCGAATCCGAAATACCAATACCCTGATGCATAGGTTGGCGTATTAAATCCAAATACTTTCGCGATAGGGAAGGTCTTTTTGATTTTCGCATGAGCCTTTTTCATCTCTTCTATGTCACCCTCGTAGAAAGCACCTTCGTGCTGATTGATCAGGATGCCATTTTCGGTCAGGATGCGATAGCAGTCCTGATAAAATCCTACCGTAAAGAGTCCTTCTCCAGGACCGGCAGGGTCGGTGGAGTCTACCAAAATCAGGTCGTAGCTTGCATCCGGTGCTTCTTTTACGAATTTTAATCCGTCTGCAAACATCAGGTTTAATCTTGGTTCACTGGTAAAAACGGCTGAAGTGGTAGGCATGTGCTTCTGACAAGCTCTGACTACGGCTTCATCGATTTCTACCATATCTATTTTTTCAATGGTTTTATACCTTGCTACTTCTCTTGCTGTTCCGCCGTCTCCGGCACCGATAATGAGAACATTTTTAATATTGGGGTTTACAGCCATGGCTGGATGACAGATCATATCATGATAGACAAACTCGTCCTTTTCTGTCACCTGGGTGTATCCGTCTAAAACCATAAAAACACCGAAAGTTTCATTTCGAAACATTTCCAGCTTCTGGAATGGTGTTTGTTCGACATGCAAAACTTCATCGATTTTTAAAGACAGTTTTACATCATCATCCATATAATACTCAGAAAACCATAAATCACTGTTTTTTAACAACATATTTCTTTTCCTCCATTTAACATCAAATTTTATCCGGCATGTTTTTGCCGTAGAAAACTTCATCCATTTCTTTTCTTAGTTTCGCTGTGATCATATTAATTTCTTCCGTGGTAATATCATCCACTGAGAAGTTAAAGAAGTAATTATCTAAGTCAAAACTTTTTAGTTTGCATTTTGTATGAAAAATGTTTTCCTGAAATACGTTGACATCGATCATGTAATATTGATCAATCAAATCCTGCCTGATATAGTTCTGGATAGAATTCAGCTTGTGATCAATAAACATTTTCTTTCCGGTAATGTCTCTGGTAAAACCTCTTACCCTGTAATCCAAAGTCATCATGTCTGCGGCAAAGCTTTCAATGAGATAGTTTAATGCCATAAGCGGTGAAATTTCTCCGCAGGTGGATACATCAATGTCCGCCCGAAAAGTGCAGACCCCTCCGTCGGGATGGTATTCCGGGTATGTGTGAACTGTAATATGGCTTTTATCTAAATGAGCCACAACAGAAGGGTTATCAACGGTATTATACTGCTGAACCTCTGACTCCGGAGGTGCGCTTCCCTCACAAATGAGTATGGTAACGCTTGCTCCCTGAGGATCGTAATCCTGAACAGCAATGTTTAAAATTTTTGCGCCTATAATTTCTACAACATTACGCAAAATTTCCGTCAATTTTGCAGCATTATATTGTTCATCGATATATTCAATATAAGCTCTCCTGTCCGCTACGGTTTTTGTGTAGCAGATATCATACATGTTAAAGCTCAAGGTCTTAGTCAGATTATTAAACCCATGCAACTGTAATTTTTCCAATTTAACATTCCCACAACCTTTCTTTTTTGATTATACTTTTAGTACAGTTTATCATTGTAACACTTGTACTACAAAAATGCAATGGACTGCAGCTAATATTTTGGAAGTAAAAGCTGGAATTTTGTCGAACACTTTTGACATGAGATTATAATTACCCTTTTGTGGTATAATATTCTATATAGTAACTACAGGAATAAATGCGGAAAGTGAGGATTTGCAATGACCGATGAAGGATTGAAAAAAACGTTGGGTTTTGTTCTCCGTAATAAAACAATGATCATGTCACTTTTGGAAAGATTCGATGCCTATGAAGTTGAAATGGGGATACTCTCAATTCCCCAGGAAATGGTGAACCGTGATCTGAAAATGCTAATTATGGACAAGACAACCCCTTACCTGGAGGATTATTCGATCTTGATGAATACCGGATCCCTATACCTTGATCTGGAGTTGAATGCCAAACAGCTGGGAAAGATATCAGCAAAATGCATGCTCACCATTGAAGATTTCCGTTTTCAAGGAGAAGAACACAAAATCAGGTTTTCCTACAAAGAAGATGTGAAATCCCAGGGAAACTTTATTCAAAGCATGGCCCTAAAGGCAGCCGGCTTGAAAGGAAACTATCTGGAAACCGCAGCTGAAATGGCCAAATTGGATTTTATACAGGTCGACAAGAATGAAGTCCTGATCGATCTGGATAAAATAGAAGGCATAAAAAAGCTCCCGCCCTCCTTAAGCCTTTCCTATTTAGGCTGTGAAAACGGGAACTTAAAATTGAAGTTTTCGATCTGACGGTGATCCCTTCCGGTGCCTCTTTCGGCTCCGGGAAGGTTCCCCCTTCCTTTCTACCTTAAAAATTCCTCTATGATCTGCTTTTGCAGTTCATAGGAAGTAATAACGTCATAACCGGTCATGGCCATGGCGGCGGCCGCTTTCCGGATTAAATTTTTACCTTCCTCTGTAATGGTTCTCTCAGCAAATTCTCTGGTGTGAATGACCAGATTTTCATCGCCAAAGCCTATCCAAGGATGGATCGAGGGGATCACATGGCTCACATTGCCCATGTCGATAGATCCGATTCCCGCACTGGCCGGACTGATACGATCTTCCCCCAGGTTCATAAGGTTTTTATTATACACCTCAGAAAGTGTTTTATTGGTTCTCATATCGTCAAAAACAGCCTCAAAGCAAGAAATTGTAACCTTGGCTCCTGTGATTCTTTCGGTACCATAGGCACAATCTTCCACTCTCTTCACTGCTTCCATCAGGTTCTTTTTATTGGCTGCCCGGATGTAAAACTTTGCTTCCGTAAAATCGGGTACTACATTGGGAGCTTCTCCCCCTGCCGTAATGATCCCGTGAAACATCACATCTCTTGTCACGTGCTGCCGCAGCGCATTGATGGAATTAAACAACAGAATCACAGCGTCCAGCGCATTAATTCCCTTTTCCGGAGAAGCCGCCGCATGGGAGGCTTTGCCCCGATACTGAAAATTCATAGGATAAAGCGCCATGGATGTTCCGCTTTCCTCTGTAACCGGGCTTGGGTGGGTCATAATCCCAACGGTAATTCCGTCAAAAATACCTTCTCTGGCCATTTGCACCTTTGCACCATTGGTTTCTTCTGCGGGCGTTCCGAAAACGAAGATTTTTCCTCCAATCTCATCTAGAACAGACTTCAGGCCGATGGCCGCTCCCAGAGACATGGAGGCAATTAAGTTGTGGCCGCAGCCGTGTCCAATGCTTGGAAGTGCATCATACTCACAGAAAAATGCTACGGATGCACCTGCTTTCCCACTGTCGTAAACAGCACGAAATGCAGTTTCAAGTCCGCAGATCTTTTCCTCTACCTGAAACCCCCTGTCTTTTAATTCATCAGTCAGGGTTTTCGCGGCAAGGTATTCTTCTCCTCCCAATTCAGGATGTTCGTAAAGGCATTTGCTGATAGAAACAAGGCTATCCAGGTTGTTTTCAATTTCCTTTGTGATTTTCTCTTTCATAGTGAACCTCTTCCCGGTATTAAGATAAAGGGGCTATCTCCAATATAGCTATTTATGATAAGACAGCCGCTGCTTTCGTCTATTAGATTTATTTATTTAATAAGGACCAAGTTTGATCATATCTGCGATAACAACAAATATGCCGCCTATAATCCACCTTATGGCTGCCAGAGGCACGATCCATCGGATCCACTTCTGATATGGATTCCCTTATTTTCCGTACACCTCTTCTTTGTTGACAACGTTAATTCCATTCTTTGCAAGGATATCCGCCGCCTTTTCCTGTTCATCCACCTTTAATACAATATATGGCATTTCTCGTTTTCTCATAACAAATGAATAAATATACTCAATATTTATTTCATTGTCCTTCAATACGGTAAAAATCCTGTTCAGGCTCCCAGGCTCGTCATCAGGTTCCACGGCAAGAACTTTGCTTACCTTTGCCACGAAGCCCTCCTCTTTTAAAACTTCCAATGCTTTATCCGGATTGTTTACAACAATTCTCAGGATTCCAAATTCTGAGGTATCAAAAACAGCTATAGCTCGAATGTCGATATTGTGGGCAATCAGTATATCGGTAAGCTGTGACAGACTGCCTTTTTTATTCGGAATAAAAATTGAGATCTGTTTAATCAACATTATTGTTCCTCCCTCATATCAATGACTCTCTTCGCTTTCCCCTCAAATCTGGCCAGTGCTCTCGGTTCTACCAGATTTACCTTGGCGTCAATTCCCAGAACCGTACGCAGCTGGTTTTTTATTTTGTTATTCAAGCTTTCCAACAGGGTAAAGGATTCCAGAAGATTGGCGTCGATGAGTTCTACATCTACTTCTATTTTATCGAGATATCCTTTTTTAAATACCTTAATTTGATAATGGGGGCCGATACCTTCAATATTTAAGAGCACCTCTTCGATCTGTGAAGGGAATACGTTGACACCGCCCAGGATCAGCATATCGTCGGATCTTCCCTGGATTTTTGACATCCTAACAGTAGTTCTTCCGCAATCACAGGTCTCATAATGCAAGGAAGT
Source organism: Sinanaerobacter chloroacetimidivorans (assembly GCF_018128545.1). Lineage (GTDB taxonomy): Bacteria > Bacillota > Clostridia > Peptostreptococcales > Anaerovoracaceae > Sinanaerobacter > Sinanaerobacter chloroacetimidivorans. The sequence goes on from NZ_JAGSND010000025.1 coordinate 44,696, forward strand.
GATATCCTTTGTCCGATATCTCAATATCGGAAGCGCTTCCTTGGTTATGGTGGTAATGACCAGTTCTCCGACCTCACCTTCACCTAATACTTTTCCCGTAGCGGGATCTATTATTTCCGGAAGGAAATGATCTTCACTGATGTGCATTCCTTTCAGAGCCTGACATTCTCCGGAAACTCCGGGACCGATCAGTTCACTCATGCCATAGTTTTCCGTTGCAAACAGTCCCCAGTTCTCATTCAGTTCCCTTCTCATAGCCTCTGTGGAACCTTCTCCCCCGAAAAGTCCCCACTTTAAATGCAGATCCTTTTTGGGGTCAATTCCCATCTCCCATGCAACCTCTGCCATATGTAACGCATAGGAAGGAGTACTGATCAGTGTGGTAGTTCCAAAGTCCTGCATAACCATGATCTGCTTCTGGGTATTACCGCTGGACATGGGAATAACAGAGGCACCTACCCTCTCCAGTCCCTGATGCAGACCAAAGGCACCAGTAAAAAGGCCATACCCGAAGGAAATCTGTGCCGTATCTTCATCTGTTACCCCTGCCATGGTAACCAGTCTGGCGATCAATTCGCACCAGGTATCCATATCCTTTCTTGTATATCCTACAACGGTTGGTTTCCCAGTGGTTCCGGAGGATGCATGAAAGCGAACGATTTCCTTTCTGGTTGAAGCAAAAAGCCCAAAAGGATAGGTATCTCTGAAGTCAGCTTTAACCGTAAAGGGCAGTTTCTGAATATCCTCCAGGGTCTTAATGTCGCCGGGTTCTACTCCCGCTTCCTGCAGCTTGTTTTTATAATAAGGTACTTTGTCATATACCCGGTTTACAGTTGCTTGCAGCCGTTCCAGCTGTAATGATCGAAATTCTTCTCTTTGAAATGTTTCTTCCCTGCTCCAGATTTTACTGTCAGTCATTTTCCTGCATACCTCCTAAAGTGTTTCTTTTCTATTATCTTTCCATAAGTCATCAAAACAAGAAAACCGATACCTATCTATGGCAAATAGAAGTATCGGTTCCAATATTCATGCTCCCTATGTCAAAATCGCTACGTTAACTACTTACCTACATTTTTATCATAGCACACTATGCTATGCCTTTCAAGTTCCATATTCGACTTGTCCCGGTATCCCTCAGTTTATCATGCCATTTACCATGCTGCTCTGCTTTTTATGAATTTCATGCATGGCGGCTTGCAGTTGTGTTTTCCATGTCCTGTTGATTCTTATCCATTTATGATCCACCTTCGCTACAATGATCATTATCATGATTTATTTTTATTTTTTCACATTGAATAAAATAGTACTTTATTATGATTCTTATGTCAATCCTTTGTTATTCCTCATATTTTAGAAATTGACTGCATTTATCGGATAAATCTGGTTTATAATAAAAATAATGTGGTATAATTACGGTAAATAATGTTACTTTTGGAAAGGGGATTAAAAAATGAGTAAAGAACAAAAATTTTATCGATGTAAACACTGCGGAAATATTATTACAAAATTATTCGATGCAGGAGTTCCTGTCGTATGCTGCGGAGAGGATATGGCAGAGCTTGTTGCAAATACATCAGACGGAGCGAAAGAAAAACATGTTCCTGTAGTTGAAGTTGAAGGAAATAAAGTAACCGTATCCATTGGAAGTGTTGCTCATCCGATGCTGGAAGAACACCATATCGCATGGGTATATCTGCAGACCAATTCTGGCGGACAGCTTCGTTATCTGGAAGTCGGCGCAGAGCCAAAAGCGTATTTTGCGCTGAGTGACGGGGAAACTGCGGTCACCGCTTTTGAATACTGTAATCTTCATGGATTATGGAAAGCTGATATATAAATCATTGCCGGAAAAACACCCTGGCAAAGGGTGTTTTTCTTTTTAAATTTATGAATCAAAAGGACGGTGAAAAACATGGCAGTTGAATGGACTGATAATTTAGCGGTTGGCGTTGGTGTGATCGATGATCAGCACAAGACACTTTTTGATAAAGCAAACCAGCTCTTCGAAGCCGGTAAAAACAATAAGTCTAAGGAATTCATATCTGAGATGCTTGACTTCTTAGACAAATATACCAAACAGCATTTCCGTGATGAAGAGTCTTACATGAAAAGTATCAACTATCCCGGATATGAGGATCAGAAAAAGCTTCACGCAAATTTTATTATGGAGCTCGATAAATTAAAGAAAGAATACAGCGCTTCCGGCGGAAACATTATTGTGATTCTCAATGCAAATCAGATGGTGGTGGATTGGCTGCTGAAGCACATATCAATCGAAGACAAGAAAATCGGAATCTACGCGAATAACAGAAATCGTTAAGGGTCCAATACTTAAACAAAAAACTTGCCTGGAAGCAGCCCGGTAAGTTTTTTATTGTAATTACAGCCTTCCAAAATACATTGTTATGACGTTTTTGGGGCAGACATCGGCACATTTCCCGCAGAGAATGCATTCCGAATTTTCCATATTCTTTTCCGTTACCATTTTGTTCACTTCAAGGCTCATAGGACAGGCTTTCCTGCAGCTACCGCATTGTACACAATTCTCCTTTTTGGATTTTAACCGAATAGACGGCAGATTGATCCAATTGCTGATCTTCCTTCCGATTATCATAAAGGGGCTCATCCAACAAATATAATGGCAAGTCGCTCTTTTTCCAAAAATAAGAGACAGCAGTAAAAACAGCAGAAGGACTCCATAATAAATTATGTACGCATAGATATTGCTGACAGAAATCCCATGATCCATGGCGAAAAAGTATTCTACTCTTTTGTAACCGCCCGCTAGTAGGGCCATGACAAATATAGTAATCAGCCATGGAACCCAGATAACAAATTTCAGCAAGTTCAGCTTGCCCGTTTTCGGTTCTTTATCATTTACCTGAAAGCACAATTCCTGAAAACTTCCGCAGGGCATTACCCATCCGCAGAAAGCCCTCCCCACAAACAGTGAACCAAACAGGAAAACAGCAAATGTGAAGAAGCTTGCAGTAATCATTCCCTGAGATGCACCCCAAATAATTAAATAAGGGGAAAAATAGAACTGTGTAACCGGAAACAGCAAAAATGATAATAATAATATCAGATTTCTTATTCTTTGTCTTTTTTTCATCGGCCTCCTCGGCCCTCCTTCCATGAGAGTCATCTGATTTTTATACTTTTTAAGTAACTTTCATTTCTATTTTAGCACGAAATTGTACAATTGTCCTAAGGGTCTTTATTTTCTTTTCCTGGATAGATTTAATATCGTCAACCCATAAAAAAGGATGGCGGAAGCAGTTAAGATCAGTATGCTCAAAAGCGGCGTCAAAGTCTCTCCTCCAAATTGATAGGTAACTCCCATGGATTCTTTGAATTGGTTCACATAATCAGCCTGAATATTGGAGAAGGAAACATTGAGGGGCTTCTCCATGATGATCTGGCGGAATAGTACGGCAGCATGAGAAACAGGAAAAATCTTTATGAAAAACTGTACTGTTTCGGGCAATGTACCAATTGGGAGATAAATTCCTGTGATAAAACCAATGAGAGTACCGATAATGGTGCTGGCTGCGGCAAAGGCATTCTGGCTATAAAAAAAGGAAACGATAAAGCTTACCAATGCCGTATTGGTTGCCGCCGACAGTAGTATCAGCAGAAAGACCTTGAACATTGAGACAGCGCCAAGAAGCTCCCCGCCGTTCATCAGGATATACAACTCTGAGAAGACGAAAGTGATCAGACTCATTATGATTCCAATGATGTAAGCACTTGCAAAATATCCGCCGGTAATGCTCCTTCTTTTCACGGGTGCTGCATAGAAATCCATATTTGTCTTTTTTGCTCTATCCTCCACCATGATGCCAAAAGCGCCCATGGTAGAAGTTACTGTGGTTACAGCCATAAGACCTGCGATCAGCCAACTGTCCATTAAAGTTTCGGCATCTTTAATCTCAGGCAGATCTTCCATCCAAACATCACCTAAAAATAAAGCATATAACCCTATAATAATAAGCACTGCAAGCAAAGAGAAAAAAACAGCACTCTTGTCCCGGAAAAACAATAACAAATTTCGTTTTGCAAAGGTAATCATTCCCGTAACTCCTTTCCGGTAATGCCGATGAAAGCATCGTCCATGGTTCCTCTTACAACTTCGAAGCCTGTAATTGAGTCCCTGCATTTTTCAAGAATCGGAAGCGCTGAAATCGTTGAAGGTATTCGTATTTCTAACTGGTCTGCCATTTTCACATAACCAAGATGTAATTGATCTAAGATTTCTCTTACTTCTTCTTCCCGTGAGCAAAAAAGACGAAGCAGATCTTTAGCATACTGTTCCTTCAACTCAGACGGTGAACCTTTTGCAGCAATTTCGCCTTTATCAATAACAATGATGTAATCCGAGCCGGCCGCTTCCTCCATATAGTGCGTAGTCAGAAATATGGTCATCCGCTCTTCTTCTTTCAGTTTTAATATGGTATCCCATATGCTTTTTCTTGTTTGGGGGTCCAGCCCTGTGGTGGGTTCATCTAAAAATAAAATTTTCGGAGTATGAATGAGTGCTCTCGCGATATCCGCTCTTCTTCTCTGTCCGCCGGAAAGCTTCCCATAAGGACGATCCAGAAACTCTACAAGCTCCGTTATCCCTGCTGCATTTCGAACTGCCTGATGTATTTTTTCTTTTCCCGACATGTAGAATCCGGCTCTGAGGCTTAGATTTTCTCTTACGGTAAGCAATGGATCAAGCATATTGTCTTGAAATACGACTCCTATCTCTTTTCGGATCTTATCATCCTCTCTTCCTAATTCCTTCCCATCAATGATCACTTCTCCGCTGTCGGAAGCCAATAAGGTGCACAGGATATCGATGGTTGTGGATTTGCCGGCTCCATTGGGACCTAAAAACGAAAACAGCTTTCCTGTTTCCACATAAAAGCTTAGATTCTTTACCGCTTCAAGATCTCCGTAATTCTTTCTCAGATTTCTTACTTCAATTATTTTGCTCATATACTAAAACTCCTTTCGATGGTGTCAGTATATTGACTCTGACCGCTGTTTTCAACATGCTGCAGCTATCCTGAACCAGGTAGAGGGTAAGCTGCAAAATAAAAGCGGTAAGCTGCATTAGCCTACCGCTCAATTTATAACTAAATTTCGATTCGCATCATATATTTTTCGATTCGCATCTTATTCCTTCCGTTCTTTATCCATACTTTGGCCACTTAGATTATGAAACTCCCCCAGCTTTCGATTTAATAAGTCCGCCATTTTTCGATCATTTTGAAAGGCTAATACTTTTACGCCTAAATAGACAGCAGTAACCAGTAGGAAAAAGACCACAGGCTGAAGAATATTCCCGGTGGCGATCCATCCCCAGGAGTAACCTACAGTAAACAAAATTAAAAGTATAATAGAAAAATGTATCACCTGTCTGGTCAGCATCTGACGCTTATTTAGCTCCTTTTCGGAATAGAAAATGAAATGGGGTAGGGACGACATTATACCAAGCGAAATAATATTCCAGAAAAATTCAACGGGGAACAATTCTTCAGGATAAAAGGCCGAGCAGAAGATAGCTACGGAAATAACAATACCCGCTGTAATGACAAAGAAATCACGAATCATTAATTTTAACAGTTCTTTAAATGACATAATTCTCTCTCCTTTCTGTCCCTTATACTCTTAATTTTTTCTTCAAATCCGACACATACTGTCTGGATATAATGGTTTTCTCACCGTTGTCCAGAGTGGCCTCGAAACGACCGCTAAAAGCAGGACTCAGGTATGTTATTTTCTTTATATTCAATATGACAGATTTTGCAACTCTAAGAAAGTCGCTGTTGGAGAAGACTTCTTCAATTTCATATAACTTCAGTTTTGATTCATAAACTTTTTCCTTACAATAAATAAATACTTTATTATCGACAGCTTCAAAATAATAAATGTTCATAGGATTGATTCTATGAATATTGCTGTTCTCATATCCGATTACCATCTGCTTCTGTGTTTTAATAGCGTTAATAAGCTGAAGAATCTCACTGCTCATCTGCCTGCACCGGATGATGATCTCTTCTTCGCCCTCGCTGTTCGGTTCTTCAATAATGATTTTCATCTTTATTCACCTCGTGCTTACTGATGGAGATTCGTAAATTCAATGACTGTATATAAACAGCATAACATGCGGTTTTCTCTTACGCAACCCGCCCTTTTGGGTTCAAGTCCCTCTTTTATGACAATAAAAAAACACCCTACATTCCTTCAGGTGTTTTCTGTGGTGCGCGCGGAGGGACTTATACAGCCACTTCGTGTCTGCCGTCCTGCGCCATCTTCGTGGCTTGGACCGCCAACCTAAAAACAGTCCGTGGACTGTTTTCTTAACGGTAGACGCCCTTTTGGGTTCAAGTCCCTCTTTAATGTTAATAAAAAAAACACCCTACATTCCTTCAGGTGTTTTCTGTGGTGCGCGCGGAGGGACTTATACAGCCACTTCGTGTCTGCCGTCCTGCGCCATCTTCGTGGCTTGGACCGCCAACCTAAAAACAGTCCGTGGACTGTTTTCTTAACGGTAGACGCCCTTTTGGGTTCAAGTCCCTCTTTAATGTTAATAAAAAAAACACCCTACATTCCTTCAGGTGTTTTCTGTGGTGCGCGCGGAGGGACTTATACAGCCACTTCGTGTCTGCCGTCCTGCGCCATCTTCGCGGCTTGGACCGCCAACCTAAAAACAGTCCACGGACTGTTTTCTTAACGGTAGACGCCCTTTTGGGTTCAAGTCCCTCTTTTATGACAATAAAAAAACACCCTACATTTTTTCAGGTGTTTTCTGTGGTGCGCGCGGAGGGACTTGAACCCCCACGGTCGCCCGCTAGATCCTAAGTCTAGTGCGTCTGCCAATTCCGCCACGCGCGCATATAATTTGGTGACTCCACCGGGAATCGAACCCGGGTTACCGCCGTGAAAGGGCGGTGTCTTGACCGCTTGACCATGGAGCCTTATTAAAAAACCGGCGACGTCCTACTTTCCCAGGCAGCTGCCCGCCAAGTATCATCGGCGCAAAGGAGCTTAACTACTGTGTTCGAGATGGGAACAGGTGTAGCCTCCTTGCTATAGTCACCGGATCTTGAGGTGTGTACCCTCAAAACCGAACAATGTCAAAATATCTATTCTTACTTGAAACCATTGGTCAAGCGTTCGACCTATTAGTA
>NZ_JAGSND010000026.1 GCF_018128545.1 Sinanaerobacter chloroacetimidivorans
TGTTCAGGACATTTGATATTGCCCATCGGGAATACCCTGATGCCACACCCCTTTTTCACAGCGACAGAGGTTACCAAGTGCGACAAGAAGTCGCATAATATATTGTCTTAAGACTGCCCTATCCATTCGGGGTAATCCTATCGTGACTAGCGCAGACGGTAACGTTCGGGTTAGAAAGCTCACGAGACAATGTGGAAGTTCTAATAGCCTAAAATTGGGACAACTGCTAGGATAAGAATGCTATGGAGAACGTAAAGTGAATCACTGTAGGAATCGTTACGCTGGAGAAAGCGAAATAGGCTGAAACGCTTCGACCAAAAGGTAAGGAGTCGAGCAGAGGCGGACTGGAAAACCAATGCGAATGGATAAAGAACTCCCGGTTTAAAGGTGGCTCCTAAGGCATTCACAATTATGTATTATGCGGAACTTGGTAAACCCTACATGCTCCTCTGACAGGAGGTATCGAACCGCAAGGGGATGAAACGGCATAGAGGGCAGACGAAAAGGATAAAAAGCGAATGCCGACTTTGTAATGAAATCGGATAAGGGTTCAAGATTTGCCCTAACCCGAAAGGGTGCAGACTTATCCAATGGTATTTCTTGGCAGGAAAGGACTGTAAACCTATGAATTTTAGCAACTCAACGACGGATAAAACCGAGAGTCTAAAAGACACCAATTCGCTTGCAATCCAATGGGAAACCATAGATTGGTCAAAAGTCGAAATCGAAGTTAATAGGCTACAAACCCGAATCGCTAAGGCAACGGCAGACGGTAAAAGAAACAAAGCTAAACGATTACAATACCTACTCACACATTCCTATTCAGCCAAGGCATTTGCAGTAAGGAAAGTCACTACCAACAAAGGTAAGAACACTCCTGGTGTTGACAAAAAGCTTTGGTCAACATCTTCTTCAAAGATGAAAGCGGTACTTACACTTACCGATCGGGGATATCGTGCAAAACCTCTCAGGCGAGTATACATCGCTAAGAAAGGCAAGAAGAAAAAGCGTCCATTGGGGATACCAACTATGTATGATAGAGATATGCAAACCTTGTACGCGCTAGCACTGGAACCTATTGCCGAAACCAAAGCAGATAATATTTCCTTTGGATTTCGTAGAGGACGGAGCGCAAAAGATGCGTGTGAACAAATCTTCAACGTTCTTGCAAGGAAATGTTCACCAACATGGAATATTGGAAGGGGACATAAAAGGTTGTTTCGACAACATCAATCATGAGTGGTTACAATCCAACATTCCAATGGACAAAAGAATCATGAGACAGTTTTTGAAATCTGGCTTCATTTATGAAGGAAAACTCTTTCCTACTGATACAGGCTCTCCGCAAGGCGGAGCAATCTCAAGTCTATATGCAAACATGACATTAGATGGTCTTGAAAAATTGATACATGATAAATACCATCGAAATTCAAAGGGTAAAATAGAAAATCACTATCGCGCAAAGACCAAAGTAAATCTAGTGCGATATGCTGATGACTTTATCATTACCGCAAATACAAAAGAAATAGCGGAAGAACTCAAAGACATAGTTAGTCAATTCCTTGAAAATCGGGGGCTAACTCTATCCGAAGAGAAAACAATGATTACGCATATAGATGACGGCTTCGACTTTCTTGGCTGGACATTTCGAAAATTCAAAGGAAAGCTCATTGTGAAGCCCTCAAGAAACTCTATCAAAAGTCTCATCAGAAAATGTTCGACTATCATACTGAAAGAAGGAAAAGCCAGTACTCAATCAGACTTAATCAGAAGATTAAACCAAATCATCAGAGGATGGACCAATTACCACAAACATGTAGTAGCTAGCAAAGCATTCTCGTACATCAACAACACATTATACCTCTTACTGCAAAGGTGGGCTAAACATCGCCATCCAAACAAAAATCAATGGTGGCGACTCAATAAATATTGGCATGAAAAGGATGGTAAACCGTGGGTATTTACAACTGACGAATACACTCTAATTAACCTCAGAAGAATAAACATCGTCAGACATCCAAAGCTACAAATTTCTAAAACACCCTTTCTTGATGAGGACTACTTCATCAAGCGAAGGCTCAAACTTCTTGCATTCGTTGCCGCCAGCAATGGTGAAGAAATGCTTGAGCCGTATGAGCGGGAAACTCTCACGTACGGTTCTTAGACGAGGGAAAGGGAGCAATCCCTTTTCTTTAGTCGAGTATACGTCAAAGGTATTTAAGAATAAACTGGATGATGCCGGTATGATCCAGAGCATGTCAAGGGTGTCGCGTTGCATTGATAACGGCCCAATGGAAGCGTTCTGGGGCATGTTGAAATCAGAAATGTATTATCTTAAGAAATTCAATACATACGATGAACTGGAAGCTGCAGTCATCGATTACATAGAATATTACAACAACCGTCGCTATCAAAAGAGACTTAATTGCATGACTCCAAGGGAATATCGACAGTATCTCTTGGATAAGGCAGCATAAAAATGACGTCAACCACAATTAAATGATTGACGTCATAGAGTTTTAATTTTTTCCCTGTCTACTTGACAGGTAGCATATCATATCAGGCGGGCTTTTTCATCTATCGAATGAAATGAGTCATGATCCGCTCTTCCTCCTGGGGAAGGGGGATCGTTCCTTTGCTTGCATCGATGACTTTCAGAAGCCAGGCCATGGCACGGGCATTTTTACGCAAGGTCTGAACACCTTCCCCGTCCTGCAGAATCTCACCCGGAGTCAAGCCATAGGCGATGGTCCAGTATTGAGACGGCGGAGTAACGGTTTCCCCGAGGCTCAGATAATTATTCAGTTGATTCACAACCTCAACACCGCCGGCACGTCTTACCACAGCGACGGAAGTAGCCACCTTATATTTGAAATACTGAGAGCTTGTAAAAAATACTCTGTCTAAAAATGATTTCATGGTTCCGGCTATACCGGCATAATAAGTGGGTGAAGCCAGAATAAAACCGTCTGCTTTCCGCATCTTGGCAGCTGTTTCGTTAACCAAATCATCTTTGAAAATACATTGGTTTTCTTCTGATTGGCTGCAGTAGCCGCAGCCGATGCATCCGTGGATGGATTCACTGCCTACCTGAATCACTTCTACATCGATTCCTTCTTTCGTCAATTCTTCAACCATTAGATTTAATGCATAATAAGTATCCCCCTTTTTGTGAGGGCTTCCGTTAATTGCGATAACCTTCATAAGACAACCTTCTTTCTCATTTAATTCACTATTAGTTTAGCCCTTAGAGTTAACTGTAAGTCAATACTTTTTTATCCAGAAAATTCGGGTTATACGTGCGATGTAAATTTTATAAATTTTATAAAAGGGCTTGACTTAGAGTTAACTATAAGAGATATCATATTAGATGTAAAGAAAAAGATATACTGGGGGGAACATTTATGGAATATTCAATATCACAGGCTGCAAAAAAAACAAAGCTGTCAACTTTTACGCTGCGTTATTACGACAGGGAGGGACTTCTTCCGTCCTTATCCAGAAATAAGTCCGGAAATCGAGTTTTTACCGAATCTGATATGGATATCCTGTCCGTTGTATGCTGCTTGAAAAATACCGGTATGCCCATCAAACAAATCAAGCAGTTTACCGACTGGCAAAAGGAAGGCAATCATACCCTTACTCTCCGGAACGCCATGCTGCAGGAACACAGAAAAGAGGTACTGCAGCAAATTGCGGATCTGCAGAACAATCTCAGGATGATCGACCATAAGCTGGATTACTACCAAAATGCCTGCGAGGCATATGAAAAGGGCAGTCCCATTCCATGCTGCGAACATAAATTTGAGGATGACAAGTAAATACTTGACAGGTGCTGTTCTGGGTGATACTATTTGACTATAAGATATAAATTAGTCAAATAGTATTTTGTTTTGAAGAGATAAGAGGGATTCATATGCCGAAAACTTTTACGGAAAAGGAACGTCAATATATCAAACAACGTTTAATGGAAGAAGCTGAAAGCTGCCTTGTCCAGTATGGAGTAAAGAAAACCACTGTGGATGAGCTTGTAAGAAGGGTGAATATACCGAAAGGTACCTTCTATCTCTTTTACGAATCAAAAGAACTCTTATTCTTTGAAGTGTTCTGTACCTTCCATGATCACATTCAAAAAGAAATGCTGGAGCAGCTAAATGAAATAAAGCAAAATGCAACGGCAAAGTCGGTAACGGAACTGATCTTCCGGTTATATAAGAAAGTAGACCAGTCTTTTCTTTACCCGTTTCTGACAAATGGTGACCTGGAGCTGGTGATGAGAAAGCTTCCTGAGCGTCTTATAAAAGAACATTCGGAAAAGGATGATTTCAGTATGGAACGACTGTTGGAGCAGCTTCCGGGGATAAAAGAGACAGATGTCCGGCTTTTCAGCGCAGCTTTACGAGCCGTTTTTACAACCATGCTTCATAAAAGAGAAATTGGAGAAGATAGTTATGAGGATGTTTTAAAACTGATGATATATGGTATCGTTTTCCAATTGTTTAAGGAGGAATCCCGATGATTCGTGTAAAAAATTTAACTTTCAGCTATACCAGGCAGCCTTTTATAGAAAATATGAATTTTGAAGTCAATCAAGGAGAAATTTTTGGGTTTCTGGGGCCTTCCGGTGCAGGGAAGAGCACCCTTCAAAAAATCCTCACCGGCCTTCTGACAACTTATTCCGGAAATGTGTCGGTAAACGGCGTCGAGGTAAATCACCATGATAACAGTTTTTATGAAGAGATCGGCGTTGATTTTGAGTTCCCCAGCTTATATGAAAAACTGACGGCAAGAGAGAATCTGAGATTTTTTGCATCCTTATACAAAAAGCAGGGGGATATTGAAACCCTTCTTACCAGCGTCGGTTTACTTCCGGATGCGGATAAGAAGGTTTCCGATTTTTCAAAAGGAATGAAATCAAGGCTGAACTTTATTAAGGCTTTGATTCATGATCCAAAGCTGCTGTTTCTGGATGAACCCACCTCAGGACTGGATCCTTCTAACGCAAGACTGATGAAGGATATGATCCTGGCTGAAAAGGCCAGGGGCAAAACGATTATTCTGACGACCCATAATATGTACGATGCTACAGAGCTTTGTGATCGGGTGGCTTTTATCGTGGACGGTGAGCTGCGGGCACTGGATTCTCCTCATCAATTGATTATGTCAAGAGGAGCGGCAATGGTTCGTTATACGTATTCTCCGGACGGGAAGGAAGCATTTGGAGAAATCCCGTTAAGCCAAACATCAAAGGATGAAATGCTGATGCGTTTGATTCGGGATAATCGGCTGACATCCATCCACAGCAGTGAGCCCACACTGAACGATATCTTTGTGGAACTTACAGGAAGGAGGCTGCAATGAGAACCAAAGCTTTGCTTTATGGAGATATGCGATTTCAGTATAAATACGGATTTTATTTTTTATATTTCATATTTTCAGTACTCTATGTAAGTTTGATTTTTATACTTCCGGAAGCATGGCAGGAAAAGGCGGCCATCCTGATGATTTTTTCCGATCCTGCAGCCATGGGTCTTTATTTCATGGGATCTATTGTACTTTTTGAAAAAAGTGAGCGGGTCATGAACAGCCTTGCCATATCACCGGTAAAACCGGTGGAATATGTCATGTCAAAGTTGCTGTCCATCGCTTTTATCTCCACCTTGGTCGGCATCATCATAGGAATATCTGCCGGGATTCTATCAAATCCCGTTTCTTTCATTCTGGGCGTCTTTCTTGGGTCTTGCTTATTTTCCGCCGTTGGACTGACGGTGGCTGCCGGAATCACAACGCTCAACCAGTTTGTTCTTGCAACCATCCCGGCAGAATTGATCATTAATATTCCTGCAATTGCTTATTTGTTCGGCTGGAAATCAAGCTGGCTTCTATTGCATCCCGGCGTCTGCATTATGGAGCTGTGCCTGAACGGAACCAATATTGTATTTGCATTTTTTATTCTCCTGCTTTGGACCATTCTGGCCGCCGTACTGACCGTTAAAGCGACAGCAAAAAGCTTTCGAAGTCTGGGAGGTGTGAAACTATGATCCCCATGATCCGTTCTTTTTCCATGTTTATCCGGCAGATCATAAAAGACAGCATGCTGATCGCTGTAATAATTGCACCATTGCTGGCAGCATTGTTTTTTCGCTTCGGCATTCCGGCAGTGGAATCACTTTTATGTGAGTTTTTCCTGGAAACTTCCATTTTGGCTGACTACTATCTTTTGTTCGATTTGGTTTTAAGTATGATTACTCCCTATATGTTTTGTTTTGCATCTTCTATGGTGATGCTGACAGAATTTGATGAGAATATGACCGGTTACCTGGCGGTGACTCCGGTAGGGAAAAGGGGATATGTTCTGTCCAGGTTATTGTTTCCCGGCTTTCTTTCCTTTCTGGCTTCCCTCCTGCTGTTGAAATTCTTTTCGTTAACACAGTGGACCTGGGATATGATGATAACGGTCTGCTTTCTGTCCGGCATGCTTAGCATTGCTATTTCACTGCTGCTGTTCTCCTTATCCCATAACCGGGTGGAGGGGATGGCCATGGCAAAGCTATCCGGGCTTTTGATGCTTGGCCTTCCTGTGCCTTTTTTCCTTCTGTCAAAGGTACAGTATCTGTTTACACCTTTGCCTTCCTTTTGGATAGCAAAGATTATGACGGAACAAAATTTATTATTTCTAATGCCTGCCATACTCACCTCTCTGATTTGGATTCGTCTGCTGTATGGTAAGTTTGATAGGAAGATACGGTAAGAATGGTATGAACACAGTAAATCCCATGGTAAGCTTTCATGACGTTTCCTTTTCCTTTGGGAAACAGATTATCGTAGATAATGTGGAAATCTCTTTAGACAGAGGGACTTCCTATGCATTGATCGGTAAATCAGGAGTTGGAAAGACTACCCTGCTGAATCTTGCAGCAGGTTTTCTGAAACCCCAACGGGGCGCTGTCCTCATTGATGGTAAGGAGATGGCTGGGCCTAGAGAAAAAACGGCCTTCCTGTTCCAGGAACTCGGGCTTTTCCCATGGCAAAAAGTGGATGAAGCCATTTCCATGCCTCTTAAGATGAAAAACGAAATGGGCAAGCTTGAAATAGAAAACGAAGTCGACATGATATTGAAGGAAATGGACCTGGAGAACCTTCGTAAAAAATACCCTCATGAATTAAGCGGCGGTCAGAAACAGCGGGTGGCATTGGCACGTACTTTGATCGGAAAACCGGATTTGATGCTGATGGACGAACCAACTTCTTCATTGGATGCCATGACAAAGGAGTTGATTCAACAGCTGATCGGGAGACAGCAAAAAAAACGAAAGACTACCTTGCTATTCGTTACCCATGATATTGAAGAAGCAGTGCTGCTGGGCGACCGGATCCTGCTCCTTGATACAGGTGGATTTTTGCATCAGCTTAACCAATCCTTTGACTCACCCGAGAAAGAAAGTGTGAAGGACAAGCTGGAATTCTATGATACCTGCATTCAAATCAGAAAATTAATGGACAGGGAGCTATAGTTTTATGAAAAAAGATAAAATCGCAAACAGCCAAGTAATCGGATTTTTTAGTTTTATTATAATTTGGGAGATTTTGTACCTGTCATTGGGAACCCATACTATACCGGCACCTTTGGAGACCCTCTTCTATTCCTTCGGCATTCTGAAGGAGCTGCTGCTGCATTCTCTGGCAAGTATTGCAAGAGTTCTTGCAGCAGTCGGAATCTCCCTTATGATCGGGATTCCCGGGGGAATCCTCCTTGGTATGAATCAGTGGATTCGGCGTCTCTTTTCACCTTTGTTATATTTTATCTATCCCATACCAAAGGTGGCGTTTCTGCCGGTTTTTATGCTCCTGTTCGGACTGGGAAATCAGTCAAAAATTACCTTAATGATTTTTATTATTGTTTTTCAGATGATTTTATCCGTGAGAGACGGCGTAGATCAGATTCAGCCCATTCATCACAAGGTTATGAAAAGTTACTGTGCCACTGCAAAGCAGCAATATCGGTATTTGATCCTGCCGGCTATTTTGCCACAGGTATTTTCCGGCCTGAGAATTAGTATCGGGATCTCCCTTGCGTCCTTATTTTTTGCCGAGAATTATGCTACTGCTTACGGTATCGGCTATCTGATTATGAGCGCCTGGACCAAGATGAACTATGAGGAAATGTTCAGCGGCATTTTGGTACTGGGCTTTATCGGACTTTTTCTGTTTCAGATCCTGGATCGATTGGAAGCCCATTTTACACCCTGGGTACAAAAATAGCTTCCGGAAAGCTTTATTCCGGAAGATTCTTCTATATACAGAAAACCACGCGTTTGACGCGTGGCTGGTTTTTTTATTGTAAGAAAGAGAAATCAGTCAATTCTTCATAGGTATAGGCCTTGCTAATCAGGCCTTTTTCTTTTGTCCAGAGAATAATTTTATCAAACTGATCCTTGTGAATGATACCGGCTTGCTGGAAACCTTCAGGGATCGAGGATAAATATTGGCTGATCTGTTCGGGAAATTGATAGTCGGCCAAGATCTTGCTGTATTCCGAAACATCGGCGGAATTCATATAATCGATGGCTTTATTATAGGCCTGGTAAAAGGCTTTGACATCTCCGGGTTTTTCCTGAATCATAGTATTGCTGAATAAAACGGCACCGCCCTTTATACCGGCTTCCTTGGAGCTTCCAAGCAAATGGGCCCCTTGTTTTACCAGCATTCCTGCCTGCGGCTCCGTAAACACAACTCCGTCAATCTGGTTTGACATTAATGCTTCGGCTCTGCCGGAGAAAGAAGGAATTTCCACTATTTCATAGGTGAAATCATACTGGTCTGCAAACTGATCCATAATGTATTCCAAAATAAAATTCGGAACCAGGGAAATCTTTTTACCGCTTAGCCCTTCCATTTCCGTAATTCCGGATTTCGGCGAAGAAAGGATTTTAAAATCTTCGCTGATATCGGAAGTGATTTTCATATTGATGCCATGTTCCATAAAGGCGGCTTCCGTCATGACATCTCCAATCGCTGCATCCAGCTCGCCAGCTTGAACCGCAACGTTTCGGTCGTTAGGGGAAGAAAAGGTTTGAATCGATACCTCAACACCTTCTTCCTGAAAAAAGCCTTTTTCTTCAGCAAGAATAATAGGAATGGCAGATTCTGCAGGCAAGATGCCAATGGTAAATTCTTCTCCCGAGGGTTCTGTAATGTTGTCTTGAGGTAAACCATTATTAACGTTCCCGTCGGGGTTTTGATTATCGGCACCTCCGCAGGATGACAGCAGCAACAGACAGATTAGTAATAGACTCGTGATGCATTTTTTCTTCATGTGTTTTTCTCCTTTTAGATCTCATTTAGAACCGGTTGTTGGAACCGATGATATTTTGAAAAGCTTCTAAATCTAAGAAATAGGGTACGGCATTTCTTTTCAAAAGAAGCGGGTTGGTATCTTCATCATTGAAACCGGGCTGGCTGGTAAAGGCTAGCTGAAATCCTTTTTTTCTTAACAAGGAAAGGTTGGATTCAATGTATAACCCAAAGGGATAGGCAAAGACATCCTTGTGATGGATATCAGGATTCTCATTGCAGCGATCCAGATCCTTTGAAATTTCCTCATCTTTTGCAGTCATCAGCATACTTTCGGTTTGACTTGTCCTTCTGTGAAAGGAATGAGTATGATTTGCAAATTCGAATACATCTGCAATATCAGACAATTCCTCCGCCGCCATACAAACTGATTTTTCCGGTCGAAAAGCCTTTGGAGCGTCCAGCAGCCAATTTGAGACAACAAAAGCTGTTGCATGAAATTGAAATTTTTTAAGAATCGGATAAGCATATTTTTTTACCGACTGAAAGCAGTCATCAAAGGTCAGCAGTACCGATTTTTCCGGAATAGCTTTCTTTTGTAGGAAGTACTCTTTGACTTCCTCCAGCGTCAGTGTATGATACTGCTGTTCATATAAGTAAGTCATCTGTTCCTGAAAATGCTCAAGGGTCACAAAGAGAGGGGAGGGCAGAATATCCTCATAGCCCTGTTTTACCTCGATGTGATAGGGATGCTCCGGGTTAAATTCGTCCTTTTTTCTGATTTCATGGTACATAAGTGTTGAAAACATAAATTCTCCTTAGTTTTATTCTTTCTTCAATAGATAAAGTCGACGGTTACAAATGCTTCTATCATTATATTACCAGGAATAATGGGCGTTGCAACAATTTCCCGCTGAAATTGCTGGAATGGACCAGGGGTGCTGCTGTTTTCTACAATCCTGGTAGGTGTCGGATGCCTCTGTAACCCCAGGTTCATAGCAATTGACCTGGATTTTTGAATGGCATTATCGACAGCAAGATTCAGTGCCTGCTGATAATAAAAAACCCGGTCGGATACATCGAAAGTAATAAAATCTACAACATTAGCACCGTAATTAACGGCAGTATCGATGATGCTTCCTATTTGTTCCATATTATTTGTTTTAATTTCAAAAATATTACGAACAGAATAACCTCTGTCTATTTGGGTTCCATTATCGTAATCATATAGTTTATCAATTGTATACTGAAAGGTTTTTACTTCAGTAACCCCCATTAGCTGAAGAGCCCGGAGGACAGCCTGGCTTATCCGCGCGTTTTCAGCCTGAACCGCTTCCAGATTCATGCCTGTGGTCAGAACCCCCAGGTTGATCACGGCCAGATTAGGAGCAGCCGTAACTTGCCCTTGCCCTGTCAGCGTCATGATATTATAAGTACAGCCTTCGGAAAAAGATTGATTCATGTTTTGACTTATGGATTGATTCATAATTTGATTCGCCTCCCGTAAATAATAATTCTATATCATTATATGAGCAGAATTTGGAATTATCGTTGAAAAATAGAAAGTATGGAGATTTGACTTTCTTTTTTCTTCAGAAGCTTATTTCGATACCTTGTTTCATAAATATGATTTGCCTGCATTTAAAAAATTAAATAAATTGATTAATATATTAAATATTTTAAAAAAGATTAAGAATACAATTAAAATATTTAATTTTTATATTGATTTTGCAATTTGGTAGTACTATAATGAAAACATAGAAGAGGGGAGGTATAAAATGACTTATCGAATATTAAGTAAATGTCCGGTTTGCAGCGGCAAGCTCAAGGCTGTAAAACTGAAATGTGATCAATGTTCTACCGTTATAGAAAATAATTTTAAATTTTCAAAGTTTGAATATTTAGAGGAAGAGCAGCTGAATTTCATAGAAGTTTTTCTGAAATGCAGAGGAAATATCAAAGACGTAGAGAAGGAACTGGGGATTTCTTATCCGACAGTAAGAGCAAAACTGGACGACGTTGTCTCCGCTCTCGGATATTCCGTAGCGAGAAAACCCTCTGTAGACAGCAAGGATATTATAGACATGTTGGAAAAAGGCGAAATTTCTGCTGATCAGGCAGTAAGCATGATAAAAGGATAAGAAATCAAAAAATATTAAGTATTGGATTGTGAATGAAAGGGTGTTATAAAAAATGAAAGAAGAAGTGAAAAGAATTTTAAAGATGGTAGAAGAGGGGAAAATCGATACGGAAAAAGCAGCTGAGCTAATTGAAGCAATAGATAAGACAGAAAACGGTGCCCAACTGGTTCCCTCTGGCAACCTGGATAAAATGCTGAAAGTAAGAGTGCTGTCAACCACAAATGACACAGTGCATGTGAATATTCCGGTCAAATTTCTGAAATCTATCGGTAATGCTGTTAACAATATTAAAATCCCAGGCGTTTCCGAACAGGATGGGATCGATGTAAAAATGATTATGGAAGCAATCGATTCCGGGCTTGACGGTAAAATTGTAGACGTAAAGAGCAGCAATGGCGATATCGTAGAAGTATCCATAGAATGAAAGGAAGATAAAAATTGCGTATCTATATCAGGCAGGCAAACGGCAGACGCTATATGATTCCGGCACCCATCGGACTTGTAAAAGCAGCCGTCAGCCTCGGTGATTTTGGCATCTCCTTTGCCAGAAAATATGTTCCGGAGGAGCATAGAATTTATTACGACAATATAGATTTCAAAGAGCTCAGAAAAGGTTTTGATGTTTTAAAAGACTATAAAGGGCTGAAATTAATCGAGGTAAATGCCGAGGATGGAACCGGAGTCACCATTATCGTATAAAAAAAGTGAAAATGACGAAATATCAAAGAAAAGTTCCCCTGGAAGTAAGGGGAACTTTTTATACGCCGCCTAAAGACCGGAAGCTATATTTTTGCCTCAGCTTATTAGTAACGTCCGTCCAGAAGCATGATCGCTTCCAATTCCGGATTTTCTCCGGTGAGACCGATGGCATAGACCGTATACATCTCGTCCGGAACCAATATCGCTTCAGGAAAAGTAAGTACAACGTTCGGAGTTCCTGCCGTTCTGACTTGTAACGTATATTCCATGGGAGGAACTGCTAGGTAAGGTGTGATTTGCTTATAGGAAATATTTGAAAACAGAATGGTTCCATCTTCCAAAGCAATATCCACTGCAGGGCCGTTTGGTGATAAATGGGCAAACCGCACCATGCTTTGACCGGAAGCCATTGGCATGTCGGAATCCGGAATCGCTAAAAAGCTCAAAGATTCCGGAGTTCCCGCTGCGGCTAAAGTCAGGAACGTGTCATCCGTAATTTCCAGTGAATTTGTCAAAAGAGCTTCCGGAGGGATTCCTGACATTTCGGTTTCGTATAAGGTAATGGTATAATTCCCTTTTTGCAAAGGGGTATAATCATTATATTCTCCAAAAGAAATTTCATCAGCCAGCAACTGATCATCAGCAAATACATTTACTTCAATGGCAGCCGGAACCGCATGGAGAAAACGAACGTAACCCGTACCGGGTTCATTCATATTTTGATATTTGATATATCCGGCATTTTTATTATTTTGATACATGGTTCTCCCTCTTACATTAGATTAGAAATAGATCATGTTATTTCTATTATAATATATGCAGAAGGAGAAGACTGGGTTCTGCCACTCTTGTGTCCCGACTATTTTAAGATCACTCTGTTCCTACCCTGACTCTTGGCTTCATATAAGGCCTGATCAGCTCTTTTTATGACAGAATCTTCCGTATCGTTGGCTGCAGCTTCTGCGATTCCTATACTTACCGTAATTTCAAATTTGGATAGCATTCCATCGCTGACAATTTGCGCCCGAAGTTCTTCTAATATCTCAGCAGCTTTCTTGCCGTCGGCATAGATTATTCCGCTGAATTCATCGCCGCCCCATCGGGTAATCAGATGCTCGGCTAATGAATGATTGCAAAGAGTCATCACGTGTTTCAGGATTTTATCCCCCTGTATATGCCCGTGATTATCATTCACTTCCTTGAAATGATCCAGATCCATCAGAAATACAGACCAGGGGCAAGCGCCAGGGTCTCCCTTGGCCAGAATTTCCTCCAGCTTTTGGTCAAAACCCTTTCTGTTGATCATAATTCCGAAGGTATCAATGAGCGCCATTTTATTTAGCTGTAAATCGTGTTTTTTTAAAATTTTATTGACAATGAGCAAGACAGAAGCCAATACCGCCGTAACGATTAACAAATCATACATAAGCTGATCATTAAATGACTTGGCCAGTATAGAGGTATCCTTTCTCACGATTAAGTACCAGTTCAAACCCTCTATATAGTGACTGATAATATATTGCTCTCCCGAAGGATCTTCAATTTCAAATACATTGATTGTTTTGTTTTTTTCATAAAGCTCATCACCGATTTTTTGGTACAAAGGTTCCGTTCTTATATTGCGTTCTTCAATAAAAGAAGCATTGGTATGTGCCTGAATCAGCCCTTTTTCATCAACAAGAAATGCTTCTAACTGGTAATTCTTTTCAAAATTATCTAATAGTTCCTGTATATAGCTCATTTCGATCCCCACACCGGTAACCCCTATTAAATTGTTATCGTTATCAAGTATCTTGCAGTTTACGAATATGGTGAGAAGCTGATGATCCACTTCATCCTGATCTACGTCTAATAGGTAAAGGTGATCCTGACTGGTAAAATCATAATACCAGACATCATGTGCATCCTCCGGTGCTATGGTCTTAAATAAACCATTATAATGAAAGTATTTCCTGGATTGTGATGAAATCAGAAATACGGAATGATAGTTGTATTTGTTCCTAATGCCTTCCAAATAGTCGATAATTTCGCTTTCGGACCGGCCATTCTCCTCCTGCAGCCATTCCTTTACAAAGGAATCATTGGCCATGGTCAAGGCTACAAAGATCGGTTTTGTCAGTTCATTATTGATTTCAGAGTAAATATTGGTGGAAGTCAGTTTTGAGATATTCAGAATATCATCTCGTATAATATTGCTGTATGTAGTAAAACTGAAAAAGCTTATTGATGTGATTCCGATTAAAATAATGATTGAAATGATTAAACTGTTTATCTTATTTTTGCGATTCATGAGCCACCCTTCTCCTTAACAAAATATCTTCTGCGTTTTAAGTTATTGATAAATGGATCGTTATAAATGTAACAAGGACTATTTTACCATTTTCGACAAAATTTTACCAGATCAGAAAATATGACAAAATATGGATATTTTGTTCCGGTACATAAAAGTGATACTTATGGAAAAATTAATAATTAAGGCTAATTTATAGTTTTATTACCAATCTATTTAAGGAGGGTTTTATGAAAAAGATTTTTATCCTTTTACTAATCGGAATACTGATCATGCCTGCATTCTTTGGGTGTTCCCAGAAAGGCGGGAAAGGGATTCCGGAGGAGAATACATCAGATTATCAGGATGGAGTCTACCATGCTATTTATGACAGAAATGATGTAAGAAACTGGAAGGCTTTTGTAGATATCACCGTAGAGGATGGCCAGATTGTAGAAGTTTATTATGATTATATTAATGATACTGATGAATTAAGGTCAAAGCAGCAAGGCTATATTGAAGGTTTCAGCGCTGCTAATGGCTACACTCCAAGAGAAGGCTTTGATGAACTGGCCAACCGCCTGATTAAGGAGCAGGATATTGAAAAAGTCGATGCAGTATCCGGAGCGACCCACTCATCCCGAAACTTTAACGAACTTTCGGCAGCCGCCCTGGAAAAGGCAAGGGAAGGCGATACCAGTGACACCATTGTTGCCCTGTATGATGATGGAACCTATAGGGTGGAAGCAGATGCCTACGATGAATATGGCTGGAAACCTTTTGTGGAGCTTGAGATTTCAGATCATAACATAACCGGTGTCAACTTTGATTCTGTAAATGAGGAAGGAAAACTCAAGTCTGACGATGCGGAATACAGAAAGAATATGGAGGCTGTTACAAAGACCTATCCTCAGAAATATCAAGAAGAATTGGAACAGAAGCTGCTGGACAAGCAGGTGATCTCTCTGGTTGATGCAGTAACCGGAGCGACTACTTCTTCCACAAATTTTACAGCGCTGGTGGAATATGCTTTGGACGATATGGCAGAAGTAGGAGAGACAGGTACAAAATCAATTTCTTTAGGTGCAGAATAAAAAGTATCTAAATATTCTTCAAGGCAAATGCCCCTTTGCGTAATCTCGGCCGCGGCCTCTTTTCCGACATATCGGTAATGCCATGGCTCATAGCCGATTCCTGTAATATCACTTTTATGATCAGGATATCGCAGTATAAAACCATACTTGTAGCAGTTTTCCATCAGCCAGATCTGTTCTGCCGTATTTTCCTGGGATTTGTCAAGAACCTGATTGCTCTCGGCTACAATATCCACTGCCAAACCAATTTGATGTTCGCTGGTTCCCGGAACCGCCACCCATTTCCCGGCTTGTTCTTTTGCATCCTCAAGAGAATAGCCCTGTTCCTGATATTTTTCCACCTGTTTGTTATACAGAGTGGTTTGCTTTTCCATGGTACGATAGGACGAGCAAATATATGGCGATAAGCCTGAAGCCCGGGCATCTTCCATCATGTTCTGTAAATCAGGATAAGCACGCTGGTCAAAAGCTTGTCCATTTTTAAGCTGCACCAATTCAACATTGAAATTTTCCGGAACCGGATGGTTTTTATTAATCAGCAGTAAATTCCATTGACCGGCAAGGGGTTCGGCGGCAGCCGGTTTATCCTGATTCTCATCGGAGACATGACTGACCGCGGCCGAGGCCCTCCCTCCGAGAAAGGTGATAAGGCATAGAATGATGATAATAAGCAGCCTGATCAGGTTCAACTTTCTTTTCTTTTTCTTGATTCGGATATTTTGTTTATCCTGTGTGTATTCCACTTCCTTCATCTGATACTCCTTTGATGCTCCTTGTAAAAATAAAAATACAACCCTTTTGTAGTTCCATACTAGAAAAGAGTTGTATCCAAATAAAATCAAAAATCCATCAAATTTGCATCATCTTCTTAATTTTTTACCGATTGTATTATCCAAAAATACCTTTATTTGTAAATAAAATATTTACTTACCTTTACTTACATCTTATCTATGATTTTTTTATTCGTGATCATCTGAATGCCGAACCCCTGGTTATCTTTTGCCTGAAAGAACTGATAAAGAATTTCACCGTTTCCAGCGGAATATAAATTCATTTCACTTTGAGTGTAAGGTGACTTTTCGTCCCATTGGATCCCGATATATTGTACAAATTTTGAGGCCACGGCCTTCAAATCATATACAGGTAAAGATTCATCTGTCCAGACATAAAATTGATAAATCATATGAGTTTCCGCATCCATCAGCACATTGCATACGTTTTTCCCGGAAGAACCGAAAGAAAATGACAGACTCCAGATTCGGCAGCTGTTACCGGGCTTGCTGATATCGGTGTAGGTCATCAATGTATAATCCAGGAATTTGGAGCCATTGTCTAAAGGAATATCAGGAAACAGACCTTTTTCTCTCATATTCTCCAATTCCTTGACAGCAGAAAGAGCGACATCTTGTTCCCCGGACTGTAATCCAAGATTCTGCTGCTGATTTACCATGATAACATTTTCAGCATCTCTGTTATAACTGCTGATTAATATCAGCTTATCCTCAACATTCATAGATGAAGCCGAAACCACAGTTTTTTCGTCTATGAACTGAGTATTGATCTTCCCGAATAAAGACCGGTCTTTTAATTGTGATACCGCAGGAGGAAGAAAAACTGATGCCATCAAAACCGTGAAAAAAAGGAGAAATACTATAAATGCCTGCAGTCTTTTCATATTTTTTCAGCCCCTTTCAGTTGAATCGTAACGGTAGTGCCTTCTCCGGGGACGCTTTGAAATTCCATAGCCGCTCCATGCAGCTTCAGGATTTCTGAGCAGATTGCCAGCCCCAAGCCGGCTCCGCCCTGTGCTCTTGCCCTGGATTTATCCACCATATAGAAAGCTTCCGTAATTTTTGACAGTTCCGATTCTTCCATACCCTTGCCGTTATCGGCAACGATGATAATATAATGATCTGCATCCCATTTTCCCAGGAGAGCGATATATCCGCCTCGATCCATTGCTTTTCGTGAGTTGTCCAATAGGTTTAAGAAAACTGTTTTCATCAAATCCGGTTCCATCAGCAGAATTGCATCCTCGGCGCGGACGGAAAAAGAAATGTTTTCTTTTTCAAATAAAGGCAGCATTGCTCCCTGTATTGACGCAAAGAAATCCCGGGCATGGATGTGTTTCATGGAAAATTGCTGATTTTTCAAAATAATCATATCCATGAGCTTCATAGAAAGAGATTCCAGACGTTTGCCTTCTTCAAAGATATAGTTTGCAGATAAAATAACTTGCTCCGGATCCATTTTTTTGGAACGGAGCATATCTGCATAGCCTATTATGGAAGTAAGAGGGGTTTTCAGTTCATGGGCAAAGCTGTCCACAAAATCCTCCTGGCGTCTTGATGCCTCTCTCAATTCTTCCACCATCTGCTCCAGCTTAACTGCCATCTTGTTAAAATCCTTTGACAGTTTGCCGATTTCATCACGGCTCTGGATGGACACCCTTTGATCAAACTTTCCATTTGCGATCTGCTTGGTTGCTCTGGAGAGCTTTTTCAACGGACCTGTAAGCCAACGGGAGACCACAAAGACAACCAGCCCGCTTATGGCAACCATGGCGAACATCAGGTAATAAAAGGTCTGATACTGATCTTTTCTGCTTTCGAACAAGAAAGTGATATCGCGGAAATTTTCCAGGTATAAGGTCTCAACCTGAATCGTCACAGGTCCTGCCGTATGAATATAGTAATGGGAATCTGATTTTACAATTTCATAACCCGTTTGACGATCGGACAACTGCTTCAGGATACTGTTATCAACATCCATGTTGATGCTGTCAAAAACCATATGATATGCGCTGTCATTGAGACGAAATGGAATGGTTCCTTTAGAAGTATTAATGGTTGCTGACTGAGCCACCTGGAGAATCAATTGATTCCGAACCGCTTCCAGCTTGTCGGCAGAATCGGTATCGTATTTGTAAAGCAGCCTGTCATTGATGGTTTCCAGTTCTTTATTCATCGCAAACCGCAGGATATCGTTTTCTTCGTAGGCTGCGGTTATTTCCCGATTGAGAGTGGAGCGAAACTGAAAATCAATAAGAAGAAAACTGCCAACACTAAAAGTGATGGCCGAAATTAAGATTGTACTAAAAAACACTTTCCAAAAGAAATTCATCTATTCTGTTTCCAGTCTGTAGCCAATTTTATAGACTGCTACAAGCTTGTCCTCCCATTCGATTTTTTTACGCAGCCTTTGAACATGAAGATCTACTGTCCTGCTATTGCCCATTTCATCGTCTCCCCATATTTTTTCATAGATACGATCCCTGAATAAAGCAATATTTTTATTCTGGATAAACAGGAGAAGCAGTTCATATTCTTTTATAGTCAGATTGATCACTTCCCCGTTTTTTTTCACGACTCTTGAAAGGGTGTCAATGGTAAGATCATTTATTTCCAAAACCCTGCTGTTTTTATTATAGCGTCTCAGAACGGTTTCCACTCTTGCCAGAAGTTCAATAATTTCAAAGGGCTTTACGATATAATCCTCGGCGCCCAGCCTTAACCCTTTCACTTTATCCTGCACATTGGATTTGGCAGTAAGAAATATGACGGGAATCTCCATAGGGGCAACGTATTCTATTAATTCGTAACCATTCACTTTTGGCAGCATGATATCGAGTAAAACTAAATCAAAGGTTTCATTTTCTATTATATCTGCGGCTTCAAGGCCGTCAAAGGCACAGGTACAACGATAACCGGCGTCTGAAAGGTTCGTTCTGATCAAATTCGAAATTGCTTTTTCATCTTCTACGATGAGTATCTTATTCATATAGTTCCCCCCTCCTTGCCTTTTCATTTTACATCAAAAGTGTATCAAAGTTGCATCATAAAAGATACTTATTTCTATTGACATGACCCTATTTTAAAGCTATATTTAATTTATACTACACGGTCAAATTAAAAAATATAGGAGGTATGATATGCCTAAAGTTGGAATGGAACCGATTCGGAGGGCTGAAACCATCAATGCTGCCTTGGAATGTATCTGCGAATATGGCATCGATAATATGACTTTAGATATGGTTGCTGCCAAAGCAGGATTCTCGAAGGGCATTGTCGCTTATTATTTTAAAACAAAAAAAAAGTTGATTTCCGAATGCCTCAAAGCCTTTATGTCTACCTACAAAGTAAAAATCAGCAGTTCCATCAAACCGGAAATGGAGCCGCTTCAAATGATCCGTACCGTGGTGGAAGCATATCTTCCTCCTCTGGACAGCAGTCAAGGCGACCGGACAATTAATGTTTCCCTTTTAAGTGAAAAAGATCGCATTCACTTGCCACACGATAAAATGGCAAAGCTGTTTATTCAGTTTATTTCAAAGGCTGCCAATGATGAGGAACTGAAGCTCATGATGAAGAATATCTTCGCAGACGACGTGGAAGGCATTTCTATTCTCGTGCAGTTTGCAAAGAAGGTATATTCCGCATCTCAGCTGGACGAGAAAGAGACTGCTTATGCATTGCTTTCCATGATCTATGGTCTGAGCTTTTTCCGGATAACGGACTATATGCCTGCTGATAAAAAAGATAACAGGGAGCTGGCATTTGACTTTATTGACCGGATCTTTCAGCCGTACCTTCCCGCAGACAAAAAATAAAAAGTATTTTGCGTTTCTTTGGAAACTGGAGGGATTCCATGAAAATAAAGAATGAAAAAACAATGGAAGATTTCATTGAAATGGAAAAACTGGAGCTTAGATATTATGCAGAAGAACATGTTACCCCTCATGAGGAGGCTTATCTATGGCATCTTGAAAACCCCCAGACCGGGATGGTGCTGGAGGATCAGGGAAAAATTATAGCCTTTATGGATTTATTGCCTGTTAAGCAAAACGTTTTCGAGGGAATAAAAAGCGGGATCTTCAACGACAAATATCTTACGACGGATGATATGGTAAAGATGGACCAATTAAATCCGGGCGACCGTATCAATCTTTTACTGTCCTGTGTCGTTGTAGAGGAATCCTATAGAAAAACCGAAGCCTTGGATATGCTTCTGAAGGCGCATCTGAATTATTATCTTTCCTACGTTGAGAAAGGAATTGTCATTGATTCTGTGATTACAAGCAATGTAACAAAGCAGGGAGAGAAATTTTCAGAGAAAATGGGGTTTCGCAGGCTCGGAATTTCAGAACATAAAACGGTAATTTACTTGATTTCTTTTTTTGACTTTACAGTACGAATAAAAAAAGGCTGCATACTTGACAATATATAAGAAGTGTTATATAACAAGTATAATAATATGATACAAGTTATATAAGGAGGCTTTCTATGTCATTGCAAAATGCAGTTTTAGGCATCTTGACCTATTCGCCTATGACCGGTTACCAGCTGGGAAAAATATTTGACAAGTCTGTCAACTACTCCTGGACTGCAAGCCTGAGCCAGATTTACAGAGAATTAGGTATACTGGAGAAAAAGGGATTTGTTACTTCGGAGATAGAGAAGCAGGATGACCGGCCGGATAAAAGAATTTATTACATTACAGATGAGGGCAAAGAAGCTTTTGTTCAATGGCTGGAGGATTTTCCGGAAAACTTTGCATCCCCAAAGAGAGATGAGTTCGCATTACGGATCTTTTTCGGATCACAACTGGACGATGCGGAAATGATCAGGCAATTTCAAAAGTTTGTAAAGGAACGGGAAGAATTCGGTAAAATCATGGACCGCCAAAAGACCGCTGTCATGGAGTTGAACCGCAGCATTAAAAAGACAACTGAAAAAACCTCAGATCAAAAGGATGAACTTTATTGGAATTTTATTATAAAAAGAGCCATGATGACAAATGAAGTACTGATACAATGGGCGAAAGAATGCATCGGCGAACTTCTGAAGCGTAGAATAAGGGGGGGATCCAAATGATCCCCGTATAATAATCGAATCATTGGATACACAAAGAGTATGTATGCATGATCTGATCATTTTACATATTTTAGGGTATAAAGGAGAATGAGATCGATGGATGATAAATATCTTGATTTTAATGAGAAGAGAATGCATATTTTTGGTGAACTGGTAAAGAGATACTGGAACGGAAGACTGAACACTGTTACAGATCTGGACGAGCTGACGGAAGATATCATGAGGCGATATGGATTTCACCCGGAAGAAAAGACCTTTATTCAGGACCACATCAGACTGGCTATGGGGCTGGAGCCTACTGGCAATGCGGACTTCCGAGAGGAATTGGATCTCGTCAAAAGCAGCAGAGAAATCAGTAAACCGGTGGTAGCAAAAATTGAGGGTCCCTGTGAGTATTGCGACAGACATAGCTGTGAGTGTGTGTCTATGGGGAAATATGAAACGTTGCTTTACAGCAGAACCAAAGAAGAGGACGAAGAGGGCGATGATGATTGCTTGGAATGCGGGTACTGTGCATCGAGCTGTGATTTTGGATCTATTGCGGAAAAGATTGAGTTTCTGCCCATCGTTGACCTTCTAAAGGAAAGTAAAGAACCTGTATTCGCCGCCGCAGCACCGGCTATCGTAGGTCAGTTCGGCGATAACGTCACCATGGGAAAACTGCGGACTGCCTTTAAAATGATGGGCTTTGAGGATATGATTGAAATTGCTCTTTTTGCAGATATTCTTACGATAAAGGAAGCTTTTGAATTTAACAAATTAGTAAAAAAGAAAGAGGACTTTTTCCTGACAAGCTGCTGCTGCCCTGTCTGGTTTAATATGATCAAAAAGAACTATCCTGATATTTATGAGCATTTATCACCTTCCATATCACCGATGATTGCATCCGGCAGGATCCTGAAAAGATTGTATCCCAATGCAAAGGTCGTATTTATTTCTCCATGTATTGCGAAGAAATCGGAAGCGCTGGAACCGGACCTAAAGGGCGCTATTGATTATGTGATCAACTTCCGGGAGCTTCAGGAAATCTTTGCCGCCCTTGAAATCAATCTTGAGGAGCTCTCTCCTCTGGATAAGGACCATGCCTCTTTGGGCGGAAGGCTTTATGCCAGAAAAGGAGGCGTTAGCTTTTCTGTAAAAACAGTGGTAAACAGGCTGGAACCCAGCAGGGTTATTAAGCTGAAAGCAAAAAAGGTGGATGGAGTCAAGGAATGCAAAGCAATTCTGGATGCTCTTTCCCGTCATGAAGATATCGATGCAAACTTTATAGAAGGTATGGGATGCCCCGGGGGCTGTGTGGGAGGCCCAAGAACCAATATTGATACGGTGAAAGCAACCGCAATGGTCAACGAATTTGGGGAAGACTCCTTTATCCTTACCCCGTTTGATAACTTAAATGTTATGAAAATCTTAAAGCAGCTAGGTATTTCTTCCATAGAAGAAATTACCCAGAATGAGGATATGAAAAAATTGTTGTCCCGGGAGTAAATCAAGTGCCTGACTGTGGTAAATTGCCCGCAGGATCCTGGGCAGCAGGTGAGGAGACGGAATATGGATCAGAAACAGAAAGTTTATCAATTTTTAAATAGTAAAGAAATCTCCTTTCAAGTTATCGACCATCCGGCTGTTTTTACTATTGATGAAATGGAGCAGCTTACGGAAATAGAAAATAAGAAAGATGTAGTGAAAAATCTTTTTCTCAGGGACGGAAAGGGCAAACGGCATTTTCTGGTGGTTATGTGCCACAATAAAAAGGCTGATCTTAAGGAAATCAGGAGTCAGCTCGGCTGCTCTTCTTTGAGCTTTGCTTCAGAAGACAGCTTGCATAAGTGCTTGAAACTCACCAAGGGGGCGGTAACGCCCATGGGGATTCTAAACGATGAAGCTTGTCATGTTGAGGTGGTCTTTGATGAGGACTTGCAGGAGAAAAAGCGGATGGGAATCCATCCCAATGATAACAGCGCAACCATTATGATTTCCTTTTCGGATTTGTACCGAGTGATCCTGGACCATGGAAATCAAGTCTTTTTTATCAAAATCTAGGGGGAACAATCATGTATAGAATATTGATCGTGGAAGACGACGGAAAAATCTCTTCCATTATGGAAGAAAATTTTAAAAAATGGGGATATGAAACAAAAGCTGTTGAGGATTTCAGTGATGTACTCCCGGACTTTATTGCTTTTGAACCCCATATGGTATTGATGGATATCAATCTGCCAAACTATGACGGTTTTTACTGGTGTGCCAGGATCAGAGAATTCTCTCACCTGCCCATTGTTTTTATTTCCTCCAGAGATACGGATTCCGATAAAATCAGAGCTATAACACAGGGAGGTGACGACTACATAGAAAAACCATTCTCTATGGATCTGCTTATCGCCAAGGTGTCGGCAATCCTTAGAAGAGCCTATTCTTACGTGGATCAGACTTTAAATATACTGCAATATAAGGACATGGTCCTGAATCTGGAACGCCATCAGGTTTTCTATGGTGACAAGGAAACAGAACTCACAAAAAATGAATGCAAAATATTGACCCTGCTGCTTCGCAACCCCGGAAAACTGGTATCCAGGACAAGACTGATGAAGGATCTTTGGGATGATGAGAGCTTTGTTGATGATAATACCTTAACGGTGAACGTGAACCGGCTGAGACGGAAGCTGGATGAACTCGGACTGGAAGGTTCTATTAAAACAATCAAAGGGGAAGGGTATCGATTATTATGAGTTTCAAGGATTATATAAAGGAAAGATGGATGACTTATGGCTTCATTCTCTTTGCTTTTTTATTTGCTGCTGTAGTATATTTTCTCGATAACAGCTTTCAAATCCGGGAGTCCAACGCCGGATACATCTCGACCTGGTGGTGTCTTATCTTTATTATTTTTGTATTTTTCGATTACAGAACCCTAAAGAGAAGAGTAAAGAGCTTTGAGGAATATTGCCGGCTGAATACTTCTTCTCATGAACCTGATGATTTTGCTTATCCAATGGACTTATATCATGGGAAAATGGTAAGCCTTCTGGCTGCTGAAAATCAGGCCTATAAAGCGGAAATAGAAAGAAAATCAGCAGAAGAAATGGAGTTCATCACCAAATGGCTCCATGATGTAAAGGTGCCTATTTCTGCAGCAAAGCTGATACTGGAAAATTATGAAACGGAATTGCCCGGGAAATTTTATCAGGATCTTTATACAGAGCTCTTTTCCATAGAAGAATCCATTCAGAGAGTCTTTTACGAATTGAAATCCAATCGTTTTTCAGATGATTTTAAAATATCTAAGGTGAGCACCAAAAAACTCATTGCCCAAGCATTAAAAGGGTATTCTAATTTTTTCAGTTATAAAAGAATCGGTATTTCCCTGGAAGGAAAGTCTTGTGAAATTATAACAGATGAAAAGTGGAGCGGATACATCCTGTCACAATTGATCTCCAATGCGGTAAAATATACCCCGGATGAAGGAAATATCATCATCACCACGACACCGGGTGAATTGGCAACGACGATTTCCGTATATAATACCGGAAGAGGAATTCTGGAAGCTGACATCGGGCAGGTTTTTCAAAAGGGGTATACATCCTCTGAAAATAGAGCAGGTGCAAAGGCTACCGGTTATGGATTATACCTTTCAAAACGGATTGCAGACCTGTTGGGAATTAAACTGACTGTTCAGTCAAAATACAACGAGCACGCAATGTTCACATTAACCTTCTTTGAAGATACAAATTTGCATCAAGTGACAAAAATGTAAGAAACAAACCTGAATCGTAAGGTGAATCGATTTCATCCTGTAATACTGTCGGGTTATAATGGGGTCATCATACAAAGGAGGTATTGGAATGCAAATTTTAAAAGTAGAAAATTTAAGCAAAATCTATGGAGTCAGAAAAAATTCCAGAAAATATACGGCTCTGAAGAATATCAGCTTTGAGGTAAATCAGGGGGAATTTATCGGAGTCATGGGAGCTTCCGGTTCAGGAAAAACAACACTGCTCAATATCCTTGGCAGCATAGATAAACCTACCACCGGAAGGTATCTCATGAGCGGAACAGACATTTCTGCTCTGAACAATCATCAGCTTGCAAAGCATAGAATGGATCATATCGGTTTTATTTTTCAGGACTACAACCTGTTAGAAACTATGACGTTAAAAGAAAATATCATTCTTCCATTGGCTTTGAAAGGCAAAGCTGTTCATGAAATTGAGGAGAAGCTTGCATCTTTAGCCGGAGATCTTGGCATCGTACCGGTGCTGGACAAGTATCCCTACGAGGTTTCCGGCGGAGAACAGCAGCGAGCGGCCGCCTGCCGGGCTTTGATCAATACGCCAAAGCTTATCCTGGCAGATGAGCCGACAGGGAATCTTGATTCAAAGTCGGGTAAAGACCTGCTGAAGCTGCTCTCCTATATTAACACAGAATATCAGGCAACGATCCTGATGGTAACCCATGATGTCTTTGCAGCCAGCTATTGCCAGAAAATCCTGTTTATTCGTGATGGCGAAATTTACAACGAATTGTATGCCGGTAAGGATCGAAAACAGTTTTTCGATTCCATCATCGATGTGATGAGCATATTGGGAGGGGAAAGAGAATGAATTTGTTTACACTTGCCCTGCGCAATATCCGCTTGAATCATAAAAAATATATCATGTATTTTTTCTCCATGAGCTTTAGCGTGTTTACTGCCTATACCTTTCTTGCACTGATGCAGAATGAGTATGTGAAGATGGCTTTTCAATATGATACCAGGTATCAGGCATTGTTGAGTTCGTTCGGAGTGATTATCCTTGTCTTTGTACTTTTCTATCTGATCAGCTCCAATAACAGCTTCATCAAAGCTCGGAAAAAGGAAATCTCCACCTATTCACTCTTTGGAATGACCAATGGAAAGATCGGTGGTTTGCTCTTTATAGAAACCATGATGGTAGGAATTCTGACCTTGCTTGTCGGGATCGGGGCCGGTATTTTCTTCTCCAAACTGACGGCTATGTTTCTGCTGAATCTTTCTCTTTCGAATTTTATCGGTGATGTGGCATTTTCTATCGATCCGATGTCCATGATCCTGACGGCTGCCATTTTTCTCTTTATCTTCTGTATCATGGGGCTTTCGGGGCTTTGGGTCATTCATAAATTCGAGCTGGTGGATTTATTTAAAGCAGAGAAATTATCGGAAGGAAGATCCAAAGGTTCTGTCCTTGTTTTGGTGCTGTCAGTACTGCTGATAGGGGCAGGGTATATCCTCGCATGCAATCATAATGCGATGGTTGTTGTACTGGGAGCCATACCGATTCTTCTTCTTGTAATTTCCGGTACCTACTTATTTTTCTGGGGAGGCCTGCCGAAAGTTTTAAGTATCATTGCGAAAAATAAAAGCACCTATTATAAAGGTGTTAATCTGGTTTCTGCCACATCCTTCGGTCATCGAATGAAATCCATAGCTTCCGTTATGGCTACCATTGCGGTGCTGTCGGCAGTGGCCACAACAGCCATTGCCACAGGGTTCACCCTATACAGCAATATTGAAAAAAACACCTATGCCGTAACGGGATACGATCTTTCCTTCTATGGAACAGATGAAATACTTATGGATGAGGTCTTGAAAATTATTAAAGAACACAAAAGCGAAGCAATTGACAGCTATCAAGCGAAGCTTTATTCTGCCGCAGTAAACTCCGAGGCCGTAATGGTAGACGGATATGAATTTCTTTCAGAGGGAGAGCATACCTATAGAGTGTATTCACAATCGGACTACAATCAGTTGATCTCCTATTCCAAAAGCAATCTGAAGCCCGTTGAAGCAGATGCAGGGCAGGTAGTATACCTGTATCCTTACTCTGCTGATGATATAGAAGAAGCCATGAAAGGGCAGGTGCTGACCTTCTCAGAAAAGAAGATTGCCATAGAGGAAGTCCTCAGATCGGGTGCGGTATCCTTTGGTGAAAATCATGTCCTGATATTGAATGACGGCGATTTTAACGAGCTGCTTCAAAGAGGCGACATCGTCAGTGGAAAGATCGGTGAAGAACCGCAGTCTGCCATGTACGGAATGCTCGTTAATTATAAAAACTCACTGGATTCAAAAGCTCTCAATAACGATCTGGAGTCTTTCCTCTCGTCACAAGGGGTACAATACAGAACGGCTTACAACCTTTACAATGAATCTCTGGAAACCTTCGGACTGATCTGTTTTATCGGATTCTTCATGAGTGCAGTCTTTATCCTTATGACGGCAAGTCTGTTATATTTCAAGCAGGTTATGGCTGCAGAAGAGGAAAAGCATCAATATAAAATGCTCAGAAAAATCGGGTTGGACTCCGGTATGGAAAAGCAAATCATTAAAAAACGTCTTCTGCCGGTATTTTTTATCCCTCTCGTTATGGGGATCATTCATAGCGTCTTCGCCATGAAAACCGCAGATACCGTAGTCTTTTCCAATATGATTCGGGGGGGCCATTCTTACCTTACCGTATTGGGATTTTCCTCGGTTATGTATGGAGTTTATGCAGTGATCTATGGGATTTTCTATATGATTACGAAGAATCAGTATGCCAGAGCTGTTAAATAAGTTCAAAGATAGAGTTAAATAGAGCTAAATAGAGTTAAGAAAACCGTTCAATAAGTCGTAGGTAATCTTATCTGAGCCAAGCAAAAGGCAAGCCTCATATTGGGCTTGCCTCATTTGTAAGTCAAGTCGGAATACACCGTACGATGATCAATCCAAGCTCCTGACTGGGAGCTTAACATACCATTTTCAATATCCTGCCAAGTAAGGGAGCTGTCATTTACAAGGACATAATAAGTATACTCTGAAAAGGTTGCAGAGTTACCGCGTGGTTCGCCAGTATATTTTACAAGATAATTGTATGCATCGACATATTCTTTTCCGTCTTCTGTTTGTAAAAGCGTATATTTTTCTCCATCATAGCTTAATTCCATGCAATAAAGAATAGGATAATAAATTTATCCCAAACCGGCTGTCCGCTGGTGATGTCTAAATCCTCATAGACCACACAACCGTCCGCTTTTGCTTCTTCCAAGGTATAATCCTTCGGCAATTGATGATAGAGCAATACTTCAGATGAATTTATACAAGCCGTTAAAATACTGATTATCAGAATAAGCAGTATGATTATTCTTTTCATAGTTAACCTCCACTACTTTATTTTGGCCACCACATACCCCTGTTCATCAAAGCTTAACAATATTACTTTTTTTATTATTTCTCCGTTTTGAAGTTCTATCGTAATGGTCATTTCGTCCCCTGGCAGATCTTTAGGATTTGTAACACCTATCATTGAGTACGGTTTAAACGTTGGACTCCATGAGACACTGTAAATCGAATCACTAAAATTGAAATTTTTCCCGTAATCAAAATGATAGTATTCTACCGTTACCTTGTGCGACTCCTTGTTTAATTGCTCATCTAAGGCAATATCTCTAAATCTGAAGTATCTTCCGCCGGTTTGTGCAGCCTTCCATGTTCCGACAAAATTCATAATCGTATAATTCTCTATGTCCAGGCTTTTTCCTGCAAAATAACCCTTCTTTACCGCTTCAAGTTCAGGGCTTTCACCGCTGTTCCACAGCTCCTTTAATCTTTCTGTATATAAATGGTATTCGGCAGTTTCATCCAGATGAAGCACTGTATAAGGAAGAAAAAATTCAATCCGTACAGGATTTCCTTCTATATTTTGTTTGTACTCCATGGCGAGATCATAATGATGTATCATACCATTTTTAAGAGAATAGGTAACACGTGCAATGTCTTTCCCTGTCACGTAGAAACTCGCAGTCCCCCATCCGTAAGCCCATGCATCCTGCGTATCCGGATACGGATTGAGAGTAATTTGACCATTGGGCATTACCATAGATAAATTTGCCTCCAAAAGTCTCTCTTCCATTTGATTGCTATCTATACTGTCACTGCCTGCAAACGAAATGATTTGAAAACTATAATCGCTTCCTTTGCTTTCAAAGAAATAATCAATACTAAAAATTGATAGAAAAAGAAGAATCACAGCAGCTGCGGATGCGATCATTCTTTTTGGTGATATCAGCCTTTTTTTCTGAATGTCCGAATTTAAGCGCTGATTTTCTTCTTCTGTATCTTCTTTTATTTCTATATCAAACTCCCGGCATTCGGGCACAATCCTTTCTGCTTCTTCCTTCAGTTTCAGGGCAAGTTTTTTTTCAAAATTCCTCATAACTCCCACTCCTTTTTCTTTGAAATCTTTTCTAACTGCAGGATTGCTTTCCGATAGCGCCATTTTACCGTAGTCAGCGGTAGACCTAAAGTTTTTGCAATGGTTTTATGTGTCAAGTCGGAAATCAGATGAAGGACCACGATCTGCCTTTCCTCGTCCTTGAGTTCATTAAAAAGTTCGCTTATAAAGATGGAATAATCTGCAATTGTACTTTCTTCCTTTGCATGGATGCTATCCTTGGCAAGCTCCTCATCGATGACCTGTTTCTTCTTTTTCCTGATTAAATCAAGCGCCGTGTTTTTTGTAACTCGGATCAGCCAACCATTGATATTCTCAAAATCTTTACATACCCCAGCCTGCAATTTTACCTTCATAAAAACCTCTTGCATGACATCTTCGGCGTCGTGATAGTTCTTTAAAATACTTAGTGCAAAGGCAAAAATATCCTTACGAGTTTCCTCATAAAGGACTATAAATGCTTGCTCCTCCCCTTGAGCAATTTTCCCGAGTAGTTCTTTATTTCTTATCTCTTCCAAAGCGTCCCCCTTATACTATAGAATATCAGATTTGGGTTCTACTATAGTAACGATTGAATAACCCAAAAAGATAGTATTAAATAAAAAAAATCAACCGCAAATTATCAACTGTTATTTCTCCTCATGTATTTATCGAATTTTGGAATAATAAAAAAAGTAAAAATGACGGAACGCCGCCTCAGGGGCGACACCGATTCATGTGCTTTCTTTGATGTTACTATGTTATAAAAATCACCCCGGTGAGCAATTCAAAATAGAAGGAGATTGTTATGGAGAATCATATAAAAGGTTTATCGGCTTGGCAGCTTACCATGATGGCTTTAGGCACGGTTGTGGGCGGTTCCTTTTTTCTGGGATCAGCAGTAGCCATCAACGCAGCCGGACCGTCTATATTAATATCTTATATATTAGGTGGTGCACTTGTCTATTTTATTCTTTTTGCCTTGTCCGAAATGACGGTGGCAAACCCGGATTCCGGTTCTTTCAGAACCTTTGCCGCACAAGCCTTTGGCCACGGAGCGGGGTTTGTCGTAGGATGGCTGTATTGGACCGGAATGGTTTTAGCCATGTCAAGTGAAGCTACAGCAGTTTCCATTTTAATTAGAGAATGGATTCCTGGAATCTCTATCCCTTTGCTGGGCGGCATTATTATTATAGCAGTCACGCTTCTCAACCTGCTTGGCGCTGATAGGTTAAGCAAACTGGAAAGCGGACTGGCAGCTGTTAAGCTGCTTGCGATTGCTTCCTTTATCGTAATAGGGTTGTTGCTGATAATGGGATTCCTGTTAAAAGATACGCCTATCGGTGCTGGGGAATTGACGAGAGAACCCTTGATGCCCGGCGGCATTACCAGTATTGCCGGCAGTATGCTGATCGTTATGTTTTCTTATGCAGGTTTTGAAATTATTGGGTTGGCAGCCTCGGAAACCGATAATCCCCAGGAAACGGTACCGAAAGCCATTCGCAATACAGTATTATGCCTGGTGGGTTTTTATATTCTTTCTGTGGCAGTGCTGCTGCCGCTTATACCGACATCCATTCTGAGTGAGGAAATCAGTCCTATGGTGGCTGCCATGAACCGATGGGGAATGGGATGGGCCGGAGCAGTTTTAAATTTTGTCTTAATCACTGCTATTTTATCTACCATGCTGGCCGCTATGTTCGGCATCGGCAGGATGATGCGTTCTCTCGCAGATGAGGGTCTTGCACCGAGTCTATTGAAAGATGAAAAAAACGTTCCTTATCGAGGGATCCTGTTTTCAGGTTTTGCAATGCTTGCAGGACTTGGAATGGGTTTCTTGCTGCCGAGAGTCTATTTGTTTCTGATCAGTTCCGGAGGCTTTGCGCTTCTCTTTACGTATGTGGTGATTATAGCGACACATATTAAGTTTCGCAGAGAGCATGGCTGTCCTCCCGAGGGGAAATGCCAAATGCCAGGGTATCCCTATACTTCATGGATTGCATTATTCAGCATTGTGCTGATTATCATCAGTATGCCCTTTATTGAAGGCCAGGCATCGGGACTTGTGGCCGGCCTTATCATGACAGTATTCTATATACTTGCTTTTGTAGCAGTCACCTATGTAAAACCCTCAAAAAAAGGAAGTGAAGTAAAAACCCCATTAAAAAGCAGGGTGATACGATCAGGATATTCCACTGAGTATTCCAAAGAATTGGATGCTGCCGGGACTGATCAAAAGAAAGAGAAAAATCTTCATGAACCGGGAGATCCTGAATCAAGTAAGCATAAAAGTGATGATTGTAATAAGAAATAGCGGAAAGCAGGGCTCTCAAAAATAACGAAACTATAACTAGGGGCTGCTGAACAAACCGGAAATTAAAAAAGGTTTGTTCAGACCGGATGTAATCCGGCGAAAGCAGCCAAAAACAGAATAAATGATTGCTTTTGGCTGCTTTTCAGCCCCAATTATAGATAAATTATACAGTATTTTTTTGTATGGTCTATCTATTATTTTTTCACATACTAAATCTGGAAACCATATTTCCGAAATTAATCTTCATTATGTGGTGAAATATAATAATTGATATGGTATTATGTGGTAAATAGATTAATTTTATAATGGAAACAAAGGAATCGTTTTTGGTGATGTTTTGAAAAAATATAAAAGAGTGATATCTATTCTAGTTTCAATATTTCTCATCTGGTTTGTGATCCATACGTTAATAATTACCATTGACGGATTAAATGATGATCTTGGTAAGTCTGATGTTGTAGTTGTTTTGGGAAACAAAATCGAGCCGAACGGAACCCCTTCAGTTCGATTACAAGGAAGACTAAATAAAGCAATTGAATTATATGAAAAAGGGTATTTCGATTACATCATCGTTAGCGGAGGCTTTGGGAAAGAAGGATATAGTGAAGCAATCGTAATGAAAGAATACTTGCTGGAAAAAGGCATTTCTAGCGATTGTATTATGGTAGACGAAGAAGGAAATGATACTTATTCAACGGCAAAGAATACAAAAAAGATTATGGATCAGAGAGGTTTTCACACCGTTACAGTAATTTCTCAGTTCTATCATATCACGAGAACAAGATTAGCATTTCATAAAGCTGGATTGGATGATGTATATACAGTTCATTCCACGAGCTATGAAGCCCGGGACATATATTCGTTAATAAGAGAGTTTCCTGCATACTATAAATATCTTATGATATAACGTCCTTAAAGAACTGGAACCTTGATTTAAAGAAACATGGAGGGTATATGAAAAAGCAATTAATTCTCATTCTTATATTTTTATTTCTACTTAATTTATCTGGATGCGGAAATAAAAGTATTTCTGATACTTCGGGAGATGACAAGGTACTTTTGCAAACCTTTGATCTTCTGTCAAAGATAAACAGCTATGAATTAACGACAAGCAGAGTTGAATCTACAACATTTGGTGACAAGAAAGTCCTATCTCAAATGATAACAGAACAGAAGATAATTTTTGAACCCTTTGCTACCTGGAGTAGAACCGATTCAACATCTACACGAATTTTTGAGGGTGGTCAATATAGATCGTTGAGAGAAGTATATCAAGTATTAAATGATAATCAAATTGATTTATTCATGAGATACAGCCCTACTGAAGATGCCGCTACAGGTAATGAACCTGTCTTGGGTGAATGGCAGAAAATCACTATATCTCCAAAAGAACAGGCTGATTTGGCCATTGATATGGTAAGGAATAATTTTGATGCTCAGATTTATTTATTAAAGTCCAATATTGACTCTTTTAAGATCGTTGAAAATGACGAAGTAAAGGATGAAAACATTCTTAAATATGATGGGTATCTTGAACAGGCTACCATACTGGAAACATACCAAAAGTATATTAGAAAAATTTACGTTGAGGGGAAAATGTTAACAGATTCAGAAAATCTGACCCTTGAGGATTTAAAAAATGAAATAACAGGCGGTGATCTCCTTGAGATTAAAGTAGGAATCCCAAAGCTTGCATATTCCGAAAAGCCTGTTCCCATTTCATTATGGATTGATAAAAACACCTTTGCATTAAAAAAAGTAACAGTAGACGAAACATTAGTGATGCAATCGTATACGGAAAAAGAAATACTAAAAGCTAACCCAGATCTTGGAGACCCGATTGTTTCCAAAGCCTTGCTCACATATGAAATAAAAAGCATAGACAATTTAAAAGAAATACCAATGCCAAATGAAGAGTGATTATTAGGATTCGGAAAGGGATTACAATTGAAAAAGAAAAACATAATACTCCGGACACTTACAATTCTAATAGCAGCGACATTAATCGGAACGGTTTTATATGTAATCAACGGCTTCAAAGGAAATCCGTTATCGGCAGCCCTTGCAGATAGAGCCATACAGGCATATGTTGAAGAAACTTATCCTGAGCTTGAATTAGAGTTGGAAAAATCCCATTATAATTTTAAATTTAATGAATATGTGGCAAGAGCCAGTTCAAGAACCAGTGTAGATACCCATTTCGCAATCTATTACAGTGATGGAAAAGTACAATGGGATGATTATGATTCCTATGTTTTGGGGAAATACAATACTCTTACAAGACTGGAAAAGGAATATGGCGAACTGGTAGTGCCCATTCTATCAGAGATTGAGGGCTTGGAAAATAATGATTCTAACGTTCAGGTGGAAAAATGGGAAGATGAAAAAAACAACGATGATATAGATATTGATATGCAATTCAGCCGCGACCTTCCCATCGATATGAATATTATGATAAGAGCTGACAGGATAGATCCGTCAATCAAACGCCTGACCGACATATTGGAAAAGGCGCATAAAGCTTTGTTGGATAATGAATGTGTGTTTTCCAGCTATGGTATTTTTTCAGAATATGAAGATAAGCTGATCATGATCCATGGCGTAAAACCTTCTGACATTGAAAGCGGTGAGTTGGAACAAAGGCTGTTACAGGCTTATCAAGGCCGGGTACATAATGAGGACGGAGTTGCGGAAAACAGTAAAGACAGGACTGAATTTGAAGAAGGGATCAGGATTACCCTCAAAGAAGATAAAACAGATTAGTATGGATAAATAATGTAAACTAAATCAAAAAGAAGAGAACCTCTCAACTGTTCAGCACCCCAAATGTTGGACGTTAATTTAAGCAGCAACTTGGGAATGAGTTCGATATTCAACAGGACTCATTC
>NZ_JAGSND010000027.1 GCF_018128545.1 Sinanaerobacter chloroacetimidivorans
GCAATGGGTTTTATTTCAGTTTCCGCAAATCGACGGAATAATTCCTGCTGAAGTAAATGTGTTTTCGTTAATTTAAAGTCCATTTTTCATTTTCCTCCTAATTTTGTGTATATAGAATTTAAATTTAAACTTTTATATCAATCCTTGGGTTGTTTCTGTTTTCATTCATTGCCTCCGAAGGCATTTTCAGAAATTTATTCAGACTTCTCCCAAAGCTTCTTATACAGCTCCATAATGTCATCCTTGCTTGGTGTGCGTCTGGTATTGAGCGGACTTCCGCTTATCAGTGCATCTTCTGCCATCTTTGGAATCTGGCTGAAGAACTCCTCCTTCTGAATACCGAATTCCTCAGGTGTTTGAATATTCAAGGTGCGAAGCAGGGACTTTGTAGCGACAACAAAGGCTTCTGCCCCTTCCTCCTGTGTCATTCCGGAACGAAATACACCAATGGCCTGACCAAGCTGGCAGAGTCTTTCTACCGCTCCTTGCTTGAGGAAATCCAGGCAGACATTCAAGAGCATGGCGTTGGAGAGGCCGTGGGGTACATGAAACAGAGCGCCGATGGGACGGCTCATGCCATGTACGATGGTAACGGATGCATTACTGAAAGCGATCCCGGCCTCCAGAGCCGCAATGGACATCTCTCTTCGGGCATCAATGTTGGAGCCGTTACTATACGCTTCGTAGATGTTTCCAAAGATCCTCTGTATCGCTGACAGTGCATAGATATCGCTCATGGAAAACGCCTTTTTGGAGGTATATGCCTCTATTGCATGGGTCAGTGCATCCACACCGGTTGCAGCGGTTACCGCAGGGGGAGCCGTCAAGGTGAAGATAGGGTCTACGATTGCAAGAGTGGCCATAAGCTTAGGATCACTTAGCAGCATTTTGACTCCGGTATTTGTATTTGTGATGATAGATACCTTTGTAGCCTCCGAACCGGTTCCTGCTGTTGTTGGAATCGCGCAGGTAGGAGGAAGCGTATGTTCTATTTTCTTC
The DNA here is from genome assembly GCF_018128545.1 of Sinanaerobacter chloroacetimidivorans. Classification (GTDB taxonomy): domain Bacteria; phylum Bacillota; class Clostridia; order Peptostreptococcales; family Anaerovoracaceae; genus Sinanaerobacter; species Sinanaerobacter chloroacetimidivorans. The sequence goes on from NZ_JAGSND010000027.1 coordinate 1,000, forward strand.
CCCATATAGTCGCAGATACTGCCGCCGTTTGTTGAAACGGCACCGATGGCTTTCATGGAATCAATAGGGCTTCCCCCGCCGATTCCGATGAGAAAATCACAGCCTTGATTTTTGTAAATTTCGACACCCTCATCAATCATCGAATGGGTAGGTTCTCCGTTAATACCGGAGTATACGACATAGGAGATATTGCTGTCCTCCAGAATGTCTGTTAATTTTTTGACATTTCCCAGTTTGACCATCATATCATCTGTAACGATCAGTGCTTTCCGGCCAAAGGATGTGAGGTGTTCCGCACTCATTTGGAGTGCATTCTCACCTGAGATAATGTATTGAGGTATAAAGAATAAGTTTGCCATAGTCCTGCCTCCTTTTCATTTAGAATGGAATTTATTAGTAAAAAATTTATATTTTATAAAATATTTTCCAGCAGAATTCAAAATAATTTGCAGATCAAATTTTTTCAGGTATAGGGATTGCCCTGTTCGAAACCTCTCCGCTAAATAATTCTTTGAATCATACCTCTCCTTATGGTATTATTATAGAATAAAGAAATAATACAACAAGTATGCAGTTATTTCTGATTAGGTAAGAAAACGCTGAGTAATGGAGAAATGCAATGGAAACAAAAGAACAAAAAAATATTGCGGAATGCCCTGTGGCCTACGCCTTGAATTTAATTGGAGGAAAATGGCATTTTCAAATCATCTGGGCATTATATAAAAAACCTGTGCAAAGATATAATGAATTAAAAAGAAGGGTTGATGGCATAACCAATATGATGCTTTCTCAATCTTTAAAAGAATTGGAGCAATACGGTCTTGTGACTCGGATCCAATATCCTGAAATACCGCCTCGGGTGGAGTATTCTCTGACGGAAGAGGGAAGAGCGCTGACACCGATTATCAGCGAGTTAGCCAGATGGGGAGTAAAGCAAATGGCAGCCCGGAAAGATTCATAATAAAAAATAGAAAATAAAGAAGGATGCGTTTTATCGGAAATGACAAACGCACCCTTTATCAGCATGAGCTATTTATCTGCGGTAGGAGCTACACTGTATAAATGTTTCAAACTCGACAGCACAACGTTGGTCTGGGTTCTTTTGATTCCCGGAATGCTTTTTATCCGGTTCATCAAGGCTTCTAAAGTTGCAGTATTTTTCGTCGTTATTTTTAAAATATAATCATATTCTCCCGTCACATAATGACACTCTAAAATTTCACTTTCTTTATTTACGATATCTACAAACTCTTTCGTATTGCGAGGGTTTTCCAGACTGATGTTCATCAGTACGGAAAGTTCTTTGCCAAGAGATTTCGAGTCTAATATTACAGTAAATCTTTCAATAATGTTTGAGGCTTCCAGTTTCTTCAATCTTTCACTGACAGCAGACAGAGATAAATTTACCTGCTTACTTAAATCTGATATAGAAACTCTGGAGTTTTCCTGTAAAACTTCCAATATTTTGGAATCAATTGCATCCATTCTATCACCACCTTATTTTCTTTACTATTTTAGCAATATATATGAAAAATATCAATTAAAATTTATATCAAAACGATAAACTAACAAAATTTTTTCTGGAAATCATCGAGAAACCACGGTGAGTCTGGAAGGCTTTTCCGCAGCTGAAGCCCCTTTGTTATTTTTTATACAATCTTCGCTTTTTACAGGTATAAAGTAAATACATTTCAAAAAATTTTGCACATACTACTATTCGATGATATAATAATTCCGACTATTGACTTCCGGCGTTGTTGAAAGGAAGGAACTATTGCATCATACGACAGTTTGATCTGTATGACTTAATAATAACGAAAATTTTCCAAGGAGGATAATGACATGGCCGAGATTGAAAAAGTGGAAGGCTCCAATGAACAAAATTCGTCTAATTTTATTCATAATATAATAGATAAGGATATCGAAAACCAAACTTATGGTGGCAGAGTCTATACAAGATTTCCGCCGGAGCCCAATGGATATCTCCATATTGGACATGCAAAATCGATTTGCCTCAATTTTACCACGGCACAGAAGTATAACGGAAAATGCAATCTTCGCTTTGATGATACCAACCCTGTAAAGGAAGATACGGAATATGTGGAATCCATCGAGGCCGATGTCAGATGGCTGGGTTTTGAATGGGACAAACTGCTTTTTGCTTCCGATTATTTTGATAAAATGTACGAATGTGCTGTCAATCTGATAAAAAAAGGGAAGGCTTTTGTATGTGACCTGAGTGCCGATGAAATCAGGCAGCATAGAGGAACCTTGACAGAACCGGGAAAAGAAAGCCCTTATCGGAACCGTTCCGTTGAAGAAAATTTGACTTTATTTGAAAATATGAGAAACGGCCGGTACGGTGACGGCGAGAAAGTGCTTAGGGCTAAAATCGACATGTCCTCCCCCAACATCAACATGAGAGATCCTGTTATCTATAGAATTGCTCATGCGGAACATCACAATACGGGAGATAAATGGTGCATTTATCCGATGTATGATTATGCACATCCCATTGAAGATGCCATTGAGGGCATCACGCATTCCATTTGTACTCTGGAATTTGAGGATCACAGACCTCTGTATGACTGGGTGCTGAGGGAGCTGGAATGGGAAGCGCCACCTCAGCAGATTGAATTTGCAAGGTTGAACCTTACCAATACGGTAATGAGTAAAAGATATCTAAAGGCGCTGGTAGACAATGGAGACGTGGACGGCTGGGATGATCCGAGAATGCCCACCATTGCAGGCTTGAGAAGAAGGGGTTATACCCCCGAGGCAATCCGTGATTTTTGCGAGCGAATCGGAGTTTCCAAGGCCAACAGCCTGGTTGATATTGCGTTGCTGGAACATTGTATCAGAGAAGACTTGAAGTCAAAAGTAGAAACCCGCATGGTGGTAAAGGATCCGCTTAAGGTTGTGATCACCAATTATCCGGAGGGTATTACCGAGGAAGTAGAAATCGAAAACAGCAAGGAAGACGAATCCAGAGGGACGAGGAAGGTTACCTTCTCCAGAGAGCTTTATGTGGAACGGGATGACTTTATGGAAGTTCCAGAAAAGAAGTATTTTCGACTTTTCCCGGGAAATGAAGTCCGTTTTAAAGGAGCCTATTTCATTACCTGCCAGGAAGTGGTCAAGGACGCTGAAGGCAATGTTGTGGAATTACAATGTACCTATGATCCTGAAACCAGAAGCGGAAGCGGCTTTGAAGGGAGAAAGGTGAAAGGAACCATCCATTGGGTAGACGCAAATGCTGCCGTAAAAATAAAGGTCAGAGATTATAACTATCTGATGATCGATGACGAAAAAGGTGAGACCATCATCAATCCGGAGTCCATGAAGGAATATGAAGCCTTTGCCGAGCCGTCCATGGCGGCGGTCAAACCCGGTGAGCGTCTCCAGTTCTTCCGACACGGCTATTATATCGCTGATGAAAAGCTGTCCGCGGACGCGGAAAAGGTCTTTAACCAGATCGTAGATTTAAAAAGCTCCTGGAAAAAATAGAAGTTCAATATAAATATATAAAGTAGAGTTGAAAGGTGCCGTAAATCAAAACTACGGCACTTTATCGGTTCGGCAACAAGGAGGAACTATGGATTATTATAAGGAATCGCTGAAATTACATGAAGAAAACAAAGGAAAGCTTGCTGTTGTCTGCAAGGTTCCTCTGAAAGACAAGGATGACCTGAGCACCGCTTATACCCCTGGAGTTGCGGAGCCTTGCAGAGAGATCCACAAAGATCCGGAACTTGTCTACAAGTATACTGCGAAGAGCAACACAGTTGCAGTTATCAGTGACGGTTCGGCTGTATTGGGGCTGGGCAACATCGGCGCAAAGGCATCCATTCCTGTAATGGAAGGAAAAGCAGTTCTCTTTAAGTCCTTTGCGGATATCGATGCTATTCCTATCTGTATCGAATCCCAGGATACGGATGAGATCATCAATATTGCAAAAAATATTGCACCCACTTTGGGAGGCATCAATCTGGAAGATATTTCGGCACCTCGATGCTTTGAAATCGAGAGGCGTCTTCAGGAACTGGTAGATATCCCTGTTTTCCATGATGACCAGCACGGAACCGCTATAGTGGTTTCAGCAGCCTCTATCAATGCCTTAAAGCTAGTAGGAAAACGCTTTGAGGATATTAAAGTCGTCATTAACGGAGCCGGTGCTGCCGGAACCTCCATCGTAAAGATGCTGATCGCTTTAGGAGTAAAGGATATCATTATGTGCGACAGCAAGGGGATCATCTCCAAGGCCCAGCAAGGATTATCGCCAAGTAAACAGGAACTGTCAGAGCTTACAAATCATGAGGCAATCACGGGAACCCTGAAAGAAGCAGTTGCGGGCAGAGACCTTTTCATTGGTGTTTCCGGACCGAAGATGCTGACGGAAGAAATGGTAACCTCCATGGCAGCGGATCCAATCATCTTTGCAATGGCAAATCCGGAACCGGAAATCATGCCGGAGCTTGCGAAAAAGGCAGGAGCCCGAATTATCGGCACAGGCCGGTCGGATTTTCCGAACCAGATCAATAACGTACTCGTTTTCCCGGGAATATTCAAGGGTGCACTGGCGGTAAGAGCCAAAAGAATAACGGAAGAAATGAAAGTTGCCGCAGCCTATGCAGTAGCAGAAGTGATCCCCGAAGAGGAACTGAAAGAGGACTATATAATCCCCAGCGCTTTCCATCCTGGAGTGGCAGATGCGGTAGCGAAAGCTGCAGGCCAGGCTTGGAAGGGAAAGGAATGAGTTTCAAAGATGGAAAAGGGAATCGAAAATAAAGGATACCGCATCGAACACGACTCCATGGGAGAAATCGCCGTAGAGATAGATAAGCTCTGGGGTGCGCAGACGCAAAGAAGCCTGGAGAATTTTGAAATCGGCTGGGAAAGGATGCCCATTGAAATCATAAAAGCTTTTGCCCAGCTGAAAAAGGCTGCGGCTCTGGTGAATGTAGAGCTGGGTCAATTAGACGGTGCTTATGGGGATGCAATTACCCTTGCTTGCGATGAAATCCTGGAAGGAAAGTGGGATGACCAGTTCCCACTGGTTGTTTGGCAGACAGGAAGCGGCACTCAAACCAATATGAATGTCAACGAGGTCATTGCAAATCGAGGAAATGAAATCCTCGGAAAAAAGCTGCTGCATCCCAACGATCATGTAAATAAAGCACAAAGCTCTAACGATACGTTCCCTACAGCCATGCATATTGCAGCGGTAACAGAAATAGAAAAGGAACTGCTTCCGTCTTTGCGGTCTCTGAAGGAAACCCTATCGGGTTTATCAGAGAAATACATGGGTATTATCAAAATCGGAAGAACCCATTTACAGGATGCAACCCCATTGACCCTGGGCCAGGAAATCAGCGCCTGGACGGCTATGCTGGAAAAGTCGGAGAGCATGATCACCGCCGGACTGGTGTACGTGAAAGAAATCGCTTTAGGGGGGACTGCAGTAGGCACAGGGCTGAATACCCATCCTGAATTCGGGAAAAGGGTTGCAGACAAGTTAACCATGCTTACGGGTACGGATTTTATAACCGCTCCCAATAAATTTCACTCTCTCACCAGCAAGGACGCGTTGGTAAATACCCATGGCGCATTAAAAGCATTGGCGGCAGATTTGCTGAAAATCGCCAATGATGTACGATGGCTGGCGAGCGGGCCCAGGTGCGGTATCGGAGAATTGACCATCCCGGAAAACGAGCCGGGAAGCTCTATTATGCCGGGTAAGGTAAACCCCACTCAAAGCGAAGCTTTATCCATGGTATGCTGTCAGGTGATGGCAAACGATGTTGCCGTCGGTTTTGCGGCATCCCAGGGGAACTTTCAGTTGAACGTATATATGCCGGTTTTGATCTATAATACGCTGCAGTCTATCCGACTGCTTTCCGATGGCATGGCATCCTTTGAAAAGAACTGTGCGAGGGGTATCCTGCCCAATGAAAAGAAGATCATGGAAAATCTGGAGTCTTCTTTGATGTTGGTCACTGCTCTGAACCCCCACATCGGCTATGAAAAAGCAGCGGAGATTGCGAAATTTGCACATAAAAACGGCACAACCTTAAAAGAAGCAGCAGTGGCTCTTAATATTCTGACAGAACAAGAATTTGACGCCATGGTGGATCCGTCAAAAATGGTGTAATCAGCCACACATACAGTGTCAAGTTCAGACTAGAAATGGAAGGAGAATGAAAATGGAAATGGAAATGGATAGCGTTGCTTATATCAATGAATACCTGGAACGTGCCAGAAAGGCGCAGAAAGCGTATGAAGCCTTCACACAGGAACAGATCGATGAAATCGTCATGACAATCGCCAAGGTCGTTCATGACAACGCCGAATATTTGGCGGAAATTGCAGTAGAGGAAACCGGAATGGGAGTTGTTGCGGATAAGATTGCGAAAAACAAAGGAAAGTCAAGAACCATCTGGAACAGCCTGAAGGGGAAGAAATCAACAGGCATCATTGAACGAGATGAAGTTACAGGCATTACGAAAATTGCCAAGCCTATCGGTGTGGTTGCAGCCATTACACCTTGTACAAATCCTATCGTTACCCCAATGAGCAATGCCATGTTTGCGTTAAAGGGCGGAAATGCCATTATCATTACTCCTCATCACAAATCGATTCACTGCAGTACCAAAACGGTGGAGATGATAAACGAACAACTGGATCATCTCGGTGCCCCGAAATATTTGATACAGATTTTGGATCAGCAATCCAGAGAGAATACAAAGAATTTAATTGCAAATGCGGATATCGTCATTGCCACAGGCGGCATGGGAATGGTAAAAGCCGCTTACAGCAGCGGGAAACCTGCCCTGGGCGTCGGTGCAGGCAACGTACAGTGCATTCTGGATGTAGACGCCGACATAGAAACGGCAGCACCGCAGATTATTGCCGGAAGAATTTTTGACAATGGCATTATTTGTTCCGGTGAACAATCTGTCATCATGCCGGAAGCAAGGTATAATGAAATGCTGGCGGAGTTTGAAAAAAACGGTGCCTTTATTATTAGAGACCCTGAAAAGAAGGAAGCAATGAGAAGCGCCATGTTTGTAGACGGAGCCATGAACCGGCATGCCATCGGTCAGTCTGTAGATGCCGTTGCCAAGCTTGCGTCTCTTGAGATTCCTGAAAACACAAAGGTGATCATCGTAGAAGCAGACGGAAGCGGAGAAGCAGATATCCTTGCAAAGGAAAAAATGTGTCCTGTACTGGCTGCCTATAAATATAAGACCTTTGCAGAGGGCGTGGAAATTGCGCGAGCCAACCTGGAGGAGGAAGGAAAAGGACATAGCGTTTCAATTCACTCCAATACCACGGAAAACATCGAATATGCCGGAAAAGAGCTCTGTGTCAGCAGATTTGTGGTCAATCAGACCTGTGCGACCAGCGCAGGAGGGAGCTTCTTTAACGGTCTGGCCCCGACCAATACTCTTGGCTGCGGATCCTGGGGAAACAACAGCATCTCAGAAAATTTGGACTATAAACACTTGATCAATATTTCACGTATTGCTTACTATATGAAAGACAACCATGTTCCCACAGATGAGGAATTATGGGGATTATAAGGGTTAATATAAAGCAGGCAGCCTGTATCGGCTGCCTGCTTTATATTGCCGCGATAGCGGCTTTTAATTCCTTATCAAAGTCGGCAAGTTCTTCCGAAAGATCATAGCCTTCTCCCTTAAGAATTGCTTTTTCCAATGCGGCCCCTGCACTTTGAACCTTCAGCATGCCCAATGTGCCCCCCAGTCCTTTTATGGAATGTGCAAGCCTTCTTGCCTCTTCGTAATTTTTTTTCTCTAAAAGTTCTTTAATTTCAGAAGTACTGTTAACGTAATTAACCTTAAACTTCTCAATATGCTTATAGTAAATGGATTCTAAACCGCCAAGATTTTTTATGGCCTCTTCCCGCCCTGCGAACGGATCATTTTCATCCTTTACCGGATCATCCTCCGGATCGGTCTCCGGCATGGATTCAGGATCCTCATCGGCACTGATCATAGAATCGTCCATGATGGTCGAATTGGTGTTTGCAAAGTATGGGGCAAGGGTTTTATAAAATGCGCTTGCTTTAAAAGGCTTCAAGATAAAATCATTTATGGTATCCGCGTGTTCGGCAACGATCTGGTCATTGATATCGGAAGCAGTAAGCGCTACGATGGGTGTTTTGAACCGCATCTCTTTTTTCAGTATATTGGCTGCAGTGTAGCCGTCCATGTTTGGCATATGAATATCCATTAGAATAACTTTATAATAATCCGGTCCTTTCTTTTTGCACATCTGAACGGCGATAAGCCCGTCGGCAGCGGTATCACACGCAATATTTACATCATTCAGAAGCTTCACTGCAACTTCTACATTGATTTCCGTATCTTCCACCACCAGAGCCCTTCCCCCGTTTCCGTCCAGCGGAATGGAGTTAATAATACCGGTCCCCGAATTTAAGAGGGCAGTTTCAAATGCTTTTTCCGCAGGTAATGAAAAGTAAAATTTACTTCCTTCACCCTTTACGCTCTTCACCCACATCCGGCCATCCATGCTCTCGATGATATTTTTGCAGATAAACAACCCGAGACCGGTGCCCTGGTGTTGTTTTGTCAGATGATTTTCAAGCTGTTCAAATTCATGGAACAGCTTGGATATATCTTTTTCTGCAATTCCGATCCCCGAATCCTCGACACAAAATTGCAGATAAACGATATTATTGCTCTCCGACATGGTTTCCGCACTAAGCTTTATATATCCCTCCTCGGTAAATTTATAAGCATTATTGATTAGATTCACCAATACCTGGACAAATCTGGTCTTGTCCAAATGGATGCAGAGGTCCTTGTCAAATTCAAAATCCCTGCGCCACTCCAGGCCTTTGCTTGCCAGCTGGTTCGAGAACATATCCTCGACATTTTCTATCACCTGGGCCAGTGAAAAGTCAGAGGGATATAAGTTTAAGGACTTGCTTCTGATTTTGGATAGATCCAGCACATCACTGATAATCGTCAAAAGGATATCGGAGGAAGTCTCAATCTTTTTTACCAGATCCTTTTGGTTTTGGGACAATCTGGTGCTCTTCAGAAAATGCACCATTCCTAAAATAGCATTGATAGGGGTCTTTATCTCATGAGAGATATTCGCAATAAAGGAATCTTTGGCATGAGAATAAAATTCGATTTCCTTTAGCTGCTTTCTCAACTGGGTCTGCATATTATTTGTGCTGGTAGAATCCTGAATCAGCTGAACATATTTACTATTACCTTCTTCGTCGCAGATGGTGAAGAAACTGTAAGCAATATGTTTTCTCCGGTTTCCGATGATGAGATCCATCTGCCCGTTCCTGTTTTCCTCTTCCATGACCTGCTCGATGGCTTCCACGATTTTCTGGTCAAAAACCTCCTGCAGAGATTTGCCCAGAGCATCCTCCATGGTGACCCCCATGATTTCCTTATACATAGGGTTCATATAATCAAAGCAATAATACTGATCCAGTATGGTAATCCCTACATTAATATTTTCAACAACCGTGTTAAAAAGCTGCCTGAAGTAGGAATTGAATGCGTTCTGCCTCACGATCACATAGAAAGTAACAGATGCAAAACCAAGGAGTAGCAGAGACAAAATAATCAATGTGATTTCCAGCAATTTTTGCCGGGCCAAAACCAAATCTTCCTTGAAGTTCAGCCTGTCTATATAGCTTTTAGAGAGAAGATTCATATTCTCAGACTGGGCATTGTATAAATAATCAAGCTCAGAGCCCGTAATAAACAGCATATCCCTTGTTTCTACTGCTTCGGTAAGGCGAGCTATCAGTTGATGATAAGAATCTAGAAAAGCAGTGTAAAAAGCTTTTTCTTCAGAGGTAAATTCCAGATAATCAGCCTGGGCAGAAAGGGTAAAACCCGTCTGATCGACGATTTCTTTAAGCTGGTCTGAAGCTTGATTTTCAGTGAAAGCCCGATATTGCAGAGAGACATTATCATTGTTCAGATATTCATTTCGCAAAATAAAAAATTCTGTCCGGTATCTTTCGTCGTTTGTATTTAGATAAATCCTTGCATTGGAGTGCAACTCGTTTACCAAAGTATCGTATTTGATAATGAAATTGAGCATGATATCCTTATGTGTTTCGGAAGAAAGTACAGAATCACGATACGCAAAAACTCCCATGGCATTTAACACGAGCAGGATCGCAAGGCAGAAAATTGTAACTACCATATAGTTCAATTTTAATTTTTTCATTAATTTGGCACTCCTTTGTAGGTGGTGGTTTTTAACTCATAGTGACCTCAAGCCATGATATACAGGGTTTACACTTGTCCAAATAAATTTGAAAATTACTACTTCCATGATTTTTAACAGGAGAATCAAATAATATAAGAGAAGGTTCTATATAATATAAGAATCTGTGTATTTTATTGTATCTCGATAGCATTAAAAAGTAAATTAGGAAACGACAAATTAAACAAAAAGGAATCGATAAAATTCGCCATGAAAACAGCTGAATACCTAAATTTCATCAAACAGAGGCGGGAAGCAATCTATTGAGATCAGGGATGAATTTTGTTACAATAAATGTAAATAAATGAGAAATCAAAATTCGGAATGGAGAAAGAATTTGTGGATACAACAGTTATGATCTTGGAAATCATCCTATGCGTAACAGCCGGCATTGTTGCCGGTCTCTCTGCTATTTATGTCTTTAATCGCATCCCGGCCAAGTGGTTATGCGACTACAATGAGGAACCGGAAAAGGGAATGTGGGGTGAAAGAATTAAAAAAAGGCCCTGGAATGCAGTATTTACTCTTGTCTTTGCGGCGGCCTCGGTAAAGATGCTGGATCAGGGATTTCTTTACGTAATTGCCGGGCTGCTGGCTCTTTGGCTGCTGCTGCAAATTGGTATGGCAGACAAGCTTTATCTGATTATCCCGGATCAATTTATTATTGCACTGGCCGTTACAGCGCTGGGGTTTATCCCCTTTCAACCGGATTTTCTGGCCCCCCTGTACGGGGCTCTTCTTGGGGGAGGCTGCCTCTTGCTGATGGGCATCGTCGGCAAGATTCTGTTTAAAAAAGAAGCGATGGGATTTGGAGACGTGAAGCTGCTGGCAGCTATCGGTTTGATCAGCGGCATAAGAGGTACTGTTTTTATACTTTTGATTACCATTTTTCTTAGCGGGTTTGTATTCGGAATCCTGCTTATACTGAAAAAAATAAAGCCAACGGATTCGCAGCCTTTAGGACCCTTTATTGCAGCCGCTGCTGCATTCTATTTGATTTTTTTACGGGAGCTGACATGGTTCTCCGATTTATACCTCAATTCTTTACTATAGCAATTATTTCGTTAAATTGCGAGAAATGTAATAAAATTGACAGAAAGAAAGGGATAATAGTATAATGGAACAGAATTAGGGCTCTTTCTCTTAGAGTCATTGGAAAGGATAAAAGATGATAACAGGAAAACAGAGAAGTTATTTACGCAGTCTGGCACACGAACTGGATCCGACGGTATTTATCGGAAAACTGGGACTGTCGGAAAATGTGATAAAAGAAATGGAAATCGGTTTGGAATCCAGAGAACTGGTTAAAGTAAAACTGCAGGAGGGCTGCGATCTTGATCCGAAAGAAACTGCCAATGAACTTGCAAAAATGCTGAAGGCTGAATTTGTTCAGGCCATAGGAAGAAAATTTACTTTATACAGACAATCAAAGGAAAATAAGCAAATTGAATTACCAAGGTAAAAAACAAAAAAAGAAAAAAAGAAAGTTTACCAAAAAAATAGGATTAAAGATGATCATGGTGGTTCTGCTTCTGATGGTAGCTGTACCCATATTGGTTAACGCTTATATGATAGGCAGTACCAGAGAGATGCTGATCGATGAAGAGGAAGCTAAGGAAATGGGCGCTGACTGTATCCTGGTGTTGGGAGCAGGCTTGCGTCCCGACGGAACCCCTAGCCATATGCTTCAGGATCGGCTGGACATGGGCATACGGCTTTATATGGAGGGGGCAGCCCCTAAACTACTGCTGACAGGCGACAATGGCCAGGAGCACTACGATGAAGTAAATGCTATGAAACAATATGCGATGGAGGCCGGTGTACCGGCAAGGGATATCTTTCTGGACCATGCAGGCTTTTCCACCTATGAGTCTATGTATCGTGCAAGGGATGTATTCGATGTAGAAAAAGCTATTGTCATAACACAAAAGTATCACCAGTATCGTGCTTTATATATCGGGGAAGGGCTTGGACTGGAAGTGGAAGGCGTGGTATCGGAACCTAGAACCTATGGAGGACAAAGCTACCGGGAGATTCGAGAGTTTCTCGCCAGAACAAAAGATTTTGTAAAGGTTGTGGTGAAACCCAAGCCAACCTTTCTGGGAAATGTGATTCCGATAAGCGGAAGCGGTCTGGAGAGCCACGATTAGATTCCCGCCGGAGCAAAGAATAGATGAAAAATGTGCTGCTGACAATTGAATATGACGGAACCAATTTCTGCGGTTGGCAAAGACAACCGGGGCTAAGAACCGTCCAGGGAGAGCTGGAACGGGTTTTTAGCATACTTTGCGCACAGTCGGTACAACTGAATGGCACCAGCAGAACCGATGCCGGTGTCCATGCTTATGGACAGAGAGCCAGCTTCAGGGGGGATTTCGGTATCCCGGTGGATCGCATGCAGATGGCTGCCAATCACTTGCTGGCCGCACCTCCAAAGGGAAAGAAAAGTTCTTTTCAGGGCTTACAGGGAGATATCCGCATTAAGAATGTAACCGAGGTGCCTATGGATTTTCATGCAAGATTTGATGCCGTAGGCAAGAAGTATATCTATAAGATTCAAAACAGAACGATACCGGATATCTTTCACAGAAACTACTGTTATCAGATACCAAAAGTACTTGATCTGGAATCCATGAAAGAAGCGGCATCCTATATGACTGGAACTCATGATTTTAAATGCTTTCAAGCAGCCGGAGGCAAGGAAATGGAGAGTACAGTCAGAACTATTTATCAGATTCGTTTGTACCAACGGATGCTTCCGGAGGACTCTGGTGAGTTTTCTCCCAGTGAAATCAGCATAGAAGTTGTGGGTGACGGGTTTCTGTATAATATGGTAAGAATTATTACCGGTACTTTAGTGGATGTTGGAACAGGAAAGCTTTCTCCGGAAAACATTTCCGGAATTCTCGCAGGAAAAAACCGTCAGCTTGCCGGACACACGGCGCCCCCGCAGGGACTGTATCTTGCCGAAGTTTATTATAATGAGGCGAAAAGATCGCAGCGGTAAGAAAATTTTCTGCAGTCGAAAAATTTTTTACGGTTGCGTTATAAACAAGGAGGAAATGATATGAAAATTAAGGATATATTTGAGACCAAAAAAACCGTGATCTCACTGGAGGTATTTCCTCCTAAGATTGACTCCCCTGTGGAGACGATTTTTAAAACACTGGACCAATTGAAGGATATCAATCCGGACTTTATCAGCGTAACCTATGGTGCCGGAGGAAAAGCAAAGGATCGGACCGTTGAGATCGCATCCAAGATCAAGAATGAATACCATATTGAAAGCTTGGCACACCTGACCTGCATTTCTGCAACGAAAAAGCAGATCAAAGAAAGCTTTGAAGAAATGCGGGTAAACAATATCGAAAATATTCTGGCCATGAGGGGAGATATTCCTGAAGATCCGGATTTTGATTTCCCAAATCCATTGCAGTATGAGCATGCCAGTGATTTGATCAAGGAAGTAAAGGCAGAGGGTGACTTTTCTATCGGTGCTGCTTGCTATCCTGAAGGACATGTAGACTGTGAAAGCAAGGTAAAGGATGTAAAATATCTGAAGCAGAAAGTGGAAATGGGGGCTGAATTTTTGATAACTCAGCTGTTTTTCGATAATGAACTCTTTTACCGGTTTATGGATGAAATTGACCTGGCAGGAATCAATCTGCCGGTTTCTGCAGGAATTCTGCCTGTGCTGAACAAGAATCAGATCATCAGAATCACCAAGTTGGCCGGCTGCGCTATTCCACCGAAATTTCAGAGAATCCTGAATCGATATGAAGATAATCCGGAAGCGTTGAAAGAAGCCGGAGAGGCATATGCTATCGAGCAGATTATCGATTTGATGGCCTGGGGAGTGAGAGGGATTCATCTTTATACGATGAACAAACCGGATACTGCGAAAAGAATTATAGGAAACATAGAAAATATCAGAAAGCTTCAAGGGTAATGAAATTCTACATGAAATGAAAAGTTTGCTTTACCTGTGATGGACGAAGCTGTTGATATATGATAAAATCTAATATTAAAGATAGGATATCGAAGGGAAAAGCGATGACGATTACAAATTTATTTGGTAAAAAAATAATTATATGCGATGGTGCCATGGGTACCATGATGCAGAAATATGGACTAAAAGCCGGAGAATTGCCGGAATCTCTTAATATAACACATCCGGAAATCATTCGAGGAATCCACAAGGAATACTTTGATGCAGGTAGTGACTTTGTTTCAACCAATACCTTCGGGGCTAATGCTTATAAGCTGAAAGGTTCAGGTTATACCGTAGATCAGATCGTAAATCAGGCTGTTAAGCTGGCAAAGGAAGCAGCTCTGGATACCGTTTCCCAGGGGGAAAAATACGTAGCTCTGGATGTGGCTCCCATCGGAAGACTGTTGGAGCCCGTAGGGGATTTGACCTTTGAAGAAGCCTACGGCATGTTCCGGGAGCAGATCGTAGCCGGTACAAAGGCAGGAGCCGACTTCATTTTATTTGAAACCTTTACGGACATTTCCGAATTAAAAGCCGGCATCCTCGCAGCGAAGGAGAATTGTGAACTTCCGGTCTTTGCTTCCGTTACATTTCAGGAGGATGGGCGAATGCTCATGGGAAGCGATCCGCTCACTGCCGTAAATATCATTCAGGATCTTGGAATTGACGCATTAGGTGTGAATTGTTCCTTAGGCCCGAAGCAAATGGTTAAGCTGATCAAGGAATTTCTGAAATATTCAAAACTTCCTGTGCTGGTTCAGCCCAATGCGGGCCTCCCGGTTTCTGTAAACGGGGAGACGATCTATGATGTGGATTTTGCTGAATATACCGAAGCCATGCTGGAAATGCTTCAGGCAGGCGTTGCTGTTGCAGGAGGATGCTGCGGAACGACTCCTGCATATATTGAAGAACTTGTCAGTCGTATAAAGCAAATAAGCGATCAATACGGTGCTGATAAAATTCGGGATCCGGAGAAAACACCATTTCCCGCATTGGCCAGCGATGCAGAGGAAAGACGAGCAGAAAAAGCAATCACTGCCGTAAGCTCTGCCACGAAAACCGTCATTTTGGATGATCGAATCAGAATCATTGGAGAGAGAATCAATCCTACCGGAAAAAAACTGCTGAAAGAGGCTTTAAAATCCGGGGATTTTGCTTATATAGAAAATGAAGCCATAAATCAGGTCAGAGCTGGTGCCGAGATCCTGGATATCAATGTAGGCCTGCCTGAAATCGATGAGCAGGAAATGATGCGTAAAGCAATACGCAAGGTATCTTCCGTGGTTCAGGTTCCTCTGCAAATCGACAGTGCCGACGAAGCGGTAATAGAGACTGCCGTTCGGCTTTATCAAGGAAAGCCCATTATCAACTCGGTAAATGGGAAAAAAGAAGTCATGGAGGCTATTTTCCCTATCGTAAAGAAATATGGAACCTGTGTGATAGCACTCACTTTGGATGAAAAGGGGCTGCCGAAAAATACGCAGGAGAGACTGGATATTGCGGAAAGAATCATCAAAACGGCAGCAACCTATGGGATCGGGAAAGAGCGTATCCTCGTAGATTGCCTGACACTCACTGTATCGGCTCAGCAGAGCGCCGGAAAAGATACGCTGGAAGCGATTCGTCAGGTAAAGAGTCGATTTGGTGTTAAAACCACCCTGGGAGCAAGCAACGTATCCTTCGGATTGCCGGAGAGAAAACTGCTGAACCGAACCTTCCTGGCAATGGCCTTGGAAGCAGGCCTGGATGCACCGATTACAGATCCCACCATCGAGGAATATACGGATACCATTCGTGCTTTCGAGACGCTGAGCGGTAAGGATATCGAATCCAAAGATTATATCGTATTTTATGGAAATAAAAGTACCGGTTCGGGTACTCAAAGTTCCGGTATGGTTCCTTCCGGATCCAATGGAAACGGAACTAAGGCCGATGCCGGGGAAAACGGCACTAAGGCGGGCTTTTCTCTGTCGGCTTTGACTTTGGAAGAAATTATTATAGAAGGATATGAAGACAGAGCTGCTGCTGCTGCGCAGGAATTGCTGAAAATCATGAAGCCTTTGGAAATCGTGGAGACGAAGATCATTCCGGCTCTGGAGATTGTAGGAAAGGACTATGAAAACGGAACCAGCTTTTTACCTCAGCTGATCAAGTCGGCTGATACGGTAAAAAGTGCCTTTGTCATCCTCAAGGAGGCCATGAATGCCTCGGGACAAAGTATTTCCTACGGAAAAGTGATTTTAGCTACCGTGCAGGGAGATATTCATGATATCGGCAAGAATATTGTAAAGGTAATATTGGAAAACTATGGATATGACGTCATAGACCTGGGAAAGGATGTTCCGATAGGAACCATTGTGGAAACAGCCAAAAAAGAAAATATTAAAATGGTCGGACTATCGGCCTTGATGACAACCACCGTCGTGAACATGGAAAAGACTATTAAAGCTCTGAAAGAAGCGGGATTGGAATGTATCACCGCAGTTGGAGGTGCTGTTCTTAATGCAGAGTATGCAGAAAAGATCGGTGCGGATTATTATTGTAAAGATGCAATGGATACAGTAAGGGTGGCAAATAGTATTTTCAAGGCATAATACTGCTTGCCGGTATGAGTAGGAGGTAGATTCGATGGACAGGCCCAGCTGGGATGAGTACTTCATGGAAATGGCAGAAGTGACGCAGAAAAGATCCACCTGTATGAGAAGGCAGGTAGGAGCAGTCATTGTAAAAGATAAAAGAATTATGGCCACCGGCTATAATGGTGCTCCGAACGGTATTGCCCATTGTGAAGAACGGGGCGGCTGTCTGCGGCAAAAACTGAATGTACCCTCAGGAGAGAGACATGAGCTTTGTATGGCCCTCCATGCGGAGCAGAATGCAATCATTCAGGCTGCTTATTTGGGGCAAAGCATTGCGGGAGGAACTATTTACTGTACGCATCAGCCTTGTGTGATTTGTGCAAAGATGATCATTAATGCGGGAATTAAAAGAATCGTGGTTCGAGAAGGATATCCGGATCAATTATCCGTTGACATCTTGAATGAAGCAGGTCTGACAATAGAAATGCTGACCCGATGATAAAGCACTCTTAGAACACAAGCTGTATCATACTTATGAAATAACTGATATACTTTCAAAACAAGGGGAAAAGGATTACGGAAGGACAAGAGAGAAGATGAATCAATTAGTACTTATATTTTTAACGGCATTTGTACTGGCTCTGTTATTTACGCCGGTTGCAATTAAAATTGCGCCAAAGATCGGTGCTATCGATATTCCCAAGGATAACAGGAGAATGCACACAAAGGCTATGCCCAGGTTCGGTGGAATGGCGATCTATATCGGAACCATCAGCGCTATGCTGATCTTCCTGCCTCTCGATACCAAACTGATGGGTGTCATTGCAGGAGGGACCCTGATTTTTATCGTTGGAATCATAGATGATTTAAAGGGAATGCCGGCCAAGGTGAAGCTGCTCATGCAAATTATTTGTGCCTGCATCTTATTCCAGTTCAGTGTCAGAATATCTTTCATTAATAATCCTTTTGGAGAAGGCTATTATTTCTTCCCATGGATTGTGAGCCTGCTGGTAACCGTAATCTGGATCGTAGGCATTACGAATACTATAAATCTGATTGACGGGCTAGACGGCCTGGCTGCGGGTGTTGCGTTTATCGCTTCTATTTCCATTGCCTATACGGCCTTTATTCACGGAAAAACGGAGGTCTCCATGGCTATGCTGGCCATTGCCGGGGGTGCTCTTGGATTTTTACCTTTTAACTTCAATCCTGCTAAAATCTTCATGGGTGACGCGGGATCCCTGTTCCTCGGCTTTATGCTGGCAGGACTTTCCGTGATCAGCCCGATGAAAAGTGCAACAATGGTGGCAACGGTGGTACCTGTACTGGTGCTTGCCATTCCTATTTTCGATACGGCATTTGCTATTTTAAGAAGATTGATCAATAAGCGTCCGATCATGGAGGCGGATAAAGGGCATCTCCATCATCGAATTATGGCTGTGGGTCTTGGTCAAAGACGTACTGTGCTGATGCTCTATGGAATCAGCGGTGTCATGGGTGTAGCAGCTATCTTGATGAGCCGGGATCTGCTCATTGAATCCAGCCTGTTGGTACTCATTGCAGCTACCTTTATCTATGTATTCCTGACGGATCAAAATAGCACAAGACTTCAGCTGAAGGCAGTTAATATCAAGGTTGAAGAAAAGAAAAGCCAACGGCGAACTGCCAGGAAAGCCGGAACTGCCGTAATTAAAAAAGCAGAGAAGAAAATCGAGGAAAAATCAGAAGGGCAGGAATTGGCATGAAAGTACTAACCGTATTCGGAACAAGACCTGAGGCGATCAAAATGGCGCCTCTGGTAAAAAGGCTGCAGCTGGAAGAAGGCATAGAATCCGTGCTCTGTGTTACGGCGCAGCATAGAGAGATGCTGGATCAGGTATTGGCTTTGTTTGAGCTGGTTCCGGATTATGATCTAAATATTATGAAGCAGAATCAAACCATCAGTCAGATCACATCCAATGTGATCATGGGTCTGGAGGAGGTCTATAAAAAAGAAAGACCTGATATCGTTCTGGTTCACGGCGACACGACCACCACCTTTGCCGCAGCGTTAGCAGCATTTTATCAGCAGATCAGGATTGGACATGTAGAGGCGGGACTGCGAACCTACGATAAATACTCACCTTATCCGGAGGAGATGAACCGGGTACTTACAGGTCATTTATCCGACCTGCATTTTGCCCCAACGGAGAGAAATCGTAAGAACCTTCTTGCAGAAGGCATCGCTGATTCGCATATCTTTGTCACCGGAAATACGGTAATCGATGCATTACTGGAGGTTGCAGGCAAGCCTTATGAATTTGAAGAGGAAACCCTTCGCAGTATAGATTTTGAAAATAAGAGACTCATTACGGTTACCTGTCACAGAAGGGAAAACTTAGGAGAAAACATGGTACATATTTTTAGTGCCATAAGGGATATCGCGGAAGAATTTACGGATACGGAAATCGTCTATCCGGTTCATTTGAATCCGAAAGTAAGGGAGACAGCCGGTGCAATATTGGGGAACTCCAGCAGAGTACATCTGATAGAGCCCCTTCAATACCAGCCATTTGTGAACCTCATGGCAAAATCCTATTTAATCATCACCGATTCGGGAGGAATGCAGGAGGAGGCCCCGTCTTTAGGGAAGCCTGTTCTTGTGGTGAGAAAGGAAACGGAAAGACCTGAGGCAGTGGAAGCCGGAACGGTGAAGCTTGCGGGAGTTTCCAGAGAAACTATCTACAAGATGGCTAAGGAGCTGCTCGCCAATAAAGGTGTCTATGACAGAATGGCCCGTGCCGTGAATCCCTATGGTGACGGCCATGCCTGCGAAAGGATTGTAAAAGCTTTAAAACAATATGGAGAAGAATCAAACAATCAAAATTGAAAGCAAATCTTTATACAAGACCCTTGCAAGGGTCGCATTACCTATTGCTCTTCAAAGTCTCATCGCATCCTCTTTAAATCTGGTTGACAGCTTGATGGTGGGAAGCTTGGGAGAGACAGAACTGGCTGCTGTGGGTCTTTCCTCGCAGCTATTTTTTGTGCACTGGGGAGTCCTGTTCGGATTCGCCAGCGGTTCCTCCGCCTTTATGGCACAGTTCTGGGGAAAGCAGGATATTGGCAGCATCAGAAAAGTAACAGGTTTTGCCGTTACCCTTTGTTTTGGCATCAGCTTGTTCTTTTTTATTCCCGGCATGTTCTTTCCGGACCACGTCCTCAGAATTTTTACCGATATTCCGGAAGCGATTTTTTTGGGCAAGGGGTATGTAAGGATCGCATCCATATGTTTTCTTTTTGTGAGTATAACCGTCCCCTTTACCGCAGCTCTCAGGACAACGCAGCAGACCAGTGTTCCGTTGAAGATCAGCATGCTGGTATTTTCCACAAACACCACACTCAACTATATTTTTATATTCGGAAAATTTGGAGCACCTGAACTCGGTGTTCATGGTGCCGCACTGGCCACAGCAATCTCACGCAGTCTGGAATTAATTTTGATTCTGTACGTAGTTTTCGGAAGAAAAAATCTCATTGCGGGCAGGTTGTCGGAGTTCTTTGGCTGGTACAGACCTCTCGCTGCGAAAATTTTGGTTACCGCTATTCCGGTCATGATCAATGAGACCATGTGGAGTTTGGGAATGGCAACCTACAATGCGGCGTATGGGCGCATGGGCGTCACGGAATTTGCAGCTATTCAGGCAAGCAATACTATCAATACCATGTTCATTTTGGCAATTTTTAGCTTGGGAGATGCGCTGCTTATCCTGGTAGGCCAAAGGATCGGAATGGGGGAGATGGATTATGCCTTTGCACTGGCAAAAAGGCTTCTGAGAATCGGTATCTGCGTCGGTGCTGTTTCCGGGGCTCTTCTTATCTTCTCGTCCCAGTTTATTATCCGGCTGTTTAACTTTACTCCGGAGGGTTTGCACTATGCTTTGCTGATTATCGCTATATACGGAACTTTTATGCCCCTGAAGGTATTTAACGGATTAAATATTGTGGGGACAATGCGCTGCGGCGGGGATACCAAATGTGCCATGTATATTGAGGTGGGGTCCGTATGGCTCATTGGCGTTCCCATGGTTTTCCTGGGAGCCTTGTATCTTCAGCTGCCTATCTATTTTGTCGTATTGATGGCCCAGACAGAAGAAGTTGTCAAAGGGCTGATCTGCATTCAAAGATTTCGGTCAAAAAAATGGCTGAATAATCTGGTGCATGATATTTAAATTTGTTTCCCTTGGAAATAAATGAAGAAGAAAAACAAAGAAAAGGACTGAAGAACTGAAATCAGATGTAGAAATTTTGGGATTCCGACATTCATTCTTTTATGGAATGCAGCCTTTCTAATGATTGACGGACACTGTCGTGTGCAAGGAGATCCATCATCTCGGCCATTTCTTCCGGCGTCTCATTGAATTCCTTCCTGAGCCAGCCTACCATAATAGCTGAAAAAGACAGAGAATAGTACTGGCAGATAAAGTTTTTATGTTTCTCTTCAATTTCCAGATCTATCCCGATCTGGTCAATGGCGTCACCTATTAAGCTTTTAATGCTGTTATAAAAAAAACGGCTTAGATGTTCATGGCCAAGAGAATGAAGTGCGCTCATACAAATCGATTCGTTTCTTTCTATGTATTTTAAAAGTTCCAGGATATGTTCTTTCATGTCCTGTTTGGAGCTGATGGTGTCACAATTGGCCAAAGCTTCCTGTTCGAACATCCATTGAAGCAGATCATAAATATCCTGAAAATGATAATAAAAGGTTTGACGATTCAAGCCGCAATCATCTGTGATATTTCGAATGCTGATCTTGTTCAATGGCTTTGAAGCCATAAGCTTCTTCAATGATTCCATTAATATTCGTTTTGTGATGTTACTTGATACTGAGTTAGACATAAAAATCCCCTTTCGTTTGATCATAAATTTTGCTTATAAATTTTATCATAAATGGAATTAATTTTAAACCGATGCTCTATTTTGACGAAATTCAACAATTTTATACATTCCTAAGAAGTTGTATAAAAGTTATACAAAATTAAAAAAGTGCCTATTGATTCACAGCAGGTTCCGAATTATGATTGCACACGTAAGTGATGTATCAAAAGGAGGAAGGGTTAGAAATGAATCAGATAAATCGGCATTCACAAATCTTTATAGATTATTGCCAGAACAAAAGAAGGCTTTCTTCGGCAACGGTCAGAGCATATGAATTGGATATGGAATCCTTTTTAAACTTTTTAAAAGACTTTGACGAGAAAGCAGTTGAGAGCTCCCACATTACAAAACACACCTTGGAAGCCTATCTGGATTTCCTGAATCAAAATTTTTCTGTAAAGACGGTGCGCAGGAGGATCGCGTCTCTTCGGTCTTTTTTCAATTATCTGGAATATGAGGATCTGATAGAAGACAATCCGTTCAGGAAGTTTCACATGTATATTAAGGATCCATTCCGGGTTCCGGATGTTCTTTCTTTAGAAGAAATAAACGGTATACTGGCTGCGGCGTACGGCGAATCTCCGACCCTGATGCCTGTTTCGGATGAAGACAACTTATTACTTCCAAAGAAGGCAGGAAAAAAGACAGATATTCAATCAAAGGAATTTTTATGGGCCAGGGACACTGCCATATTGGAAATCCTATTTGCAGGCGGTTTGAGAGTCAGCGAGCTTTGTAATCTAACCTATCAGGATCTGAATTTAAGCCGTTTACAGATCAAAATTAATGGTAAAGGCAATAAACAACGTATCATATATCTGGAAAATGCCGAGGTAATCAATGCCTTGAACAGGTATTTACTGCTTAGAGACGGTGTAGAAACAGACACCACCAATATTTTTATTTCAAAGTTCGGAAAGAAGCTTTCCACCCAGGCAGTAAGAAATTTGGTTGAAAAATACACAAAAATGGCGGGAATCACAAAAAAAATCACGCCGCATACCTTTCGTCATTCCTTTGCATCCCTGTTACTGGAGGAAGGGGTAGATATTAAATATATCCAGGATTTTTTAGGGCATAGTTCCATTGCTACAACGCAGATTTATTTACACACATCCAGCAGAGAGAAGAGAAAAATCATGGCAACTAAACACCCAAGGCAAAAGCTTGTAATGGAAGATATAGCCCCTATGGCCAATATCCATCTGCACCAGCAGTATTGACGGAAGAATAATCGATTTATATTTACGGACTGAGAACAGTCCGTATTTTTTTTGGAATAAAACAAAGCCTATATAGGAAGCTTATTGAAAGCAATTTATAAACCAAAATATTGAATGGAGGTATTGCAATGAACCAATTGGAGTCAATCCGAACACAGTTTATCCGTTATTGCAAAAGTCAGAAGAGGCTCTCTTATAATACCATAAAAGCTTATCTCTTTGACCTGAACAATTTTGTCTCTTTTTTAAAAGCACAATCCCCACCCGTTAATGACGTGACTAAGGTCACAAAAAACGACCTGGCAGATTATTTAGGCATGTTGAATGATCATTTCTCCGTAAAAACTGCCAAACGGAGACTGGCCTGCCTGAGAACCTTTTACAATTTTCTTGAGGATGAGGAGTTGGTCGACAGTTCTCCTTTCAATCGGTTTCGGTACCACATCAGAGAGAACTACAAAATCAGAGAGACGATGACGTTAGAGGAGATGAACTGGCTGCTGACAGCAGCCTACCGGCAGGAACCCAAATCCATGGAACAGTATTCCACGGAATTCATGGAAATGAAACTGAGCCGCAGAAACGATGTAAACCTGTCTTCTGAGGAATTCCTCTGGGCTAGGGATGTGGCAGTACTGGAGCTTCTCTTCACAGGAGGTCTCCGGGTGAGCGAACTGTGTGATCTGAATCTCATGGATTTCAGCTTGAGTCATTCGGCTATCCGTGTCCATGGAAAGGGAAATAAAGAGCGGCTGATCTATTTGGAGAATGAAGAAGTAATAACCGCTTTGCAGAGATATCTTTACTTTCGATATGGATCGGGGATCCCATTGCCAAGCATGTTTGTGACACGATTTGGTCAAAAGTTATCTTCACAAGCTGTGAGAAATTTAATCACCAAATATGTAACCCTCGCAGGACTGAAAAAAAATATTACGCCTCATGTTTTCCGGCATACCTTTGCTACGCTGCTGTTGGAGGAAGGCGTTGATATTAAATATATCCAGGACTTTTTGGGGCACAGTTCCATCTCCACGACACAGATCTATCTGCACACCACCAATAAACAGAAAAGGAAAATAATAGCAAACATGCATCCGAGACAGCGCTTGTCCTTATCTAAAATTTCTTCTTGTGATAATGTCAAATTATCTTCAGAAGGGGAGGATAATTTGAACTAAAAAACTAAAGAAATCTCCCCTTCGAAGAAAAATACCTTAAAGGAGGAATTTTTTAAATGAGAAAAGTATTATCATTTGTACTGGTTCTTTCACTGGTACTCGGTAGCTTCTCAATGGCATTCGCTGCTACTCCGACTTCCGGACTTAGCGATATCGCTGGAATTACCAATGAAGAAGCAATCCAGGTTAACTATGACCTTGGAATCGTAACTGGTAATCCTGATGGCACTTTCTTACCTGAGAAAGCTGTTAACAGAGCAGAATTTGCTGCTATGATTACTAGAGCTCTTGCTATTCCAGACAGTGCACTTGCTGGTTATACAACAACTAGCTTCAAAGACACTACTGGTTATGGTTGGGCTGTTCCTTATCTTGCATTCTGCCAGTCCAAAGGCATCTTGCTTGGTGACGGTGCTGGAAATGCAATGCCAGGAAGAACAATCAACACTAACGAAGCTGTAACAATTGCTTTAAGAGCTATTGGTTATGTAGCTAATTCATCCGAGTTAGTAGGCGTATGGCCTTCCAACTATGTAACAAAGGCTCAGGAACTTGGCCTTTATGATGATGTTGCTAAAGTAACAAATGTTGACAAAGCTAATGCTGCTCAGATCATTTACAACACACTGACTGTACAGAAAGTTGCTGTAAATTCTGATGGTCAAACGAATTCTCTTTGGGATAATACTGCAAAGACAATTCCTACAACTTTATTAAGCTCAGGCCTGAACTGCACATCTGAAAAGGGTGTTATGGGTTCAGATTTTGGAGATGACGCTATAATCAATGTACAGAAATATACTGGACAGTATGGTACTGCGTATCTTAACAGTGACGATGAAGTAGTTGCATTTATTTCCGATTGTACTGGATTAGTTGGTACTTTCAAAGCTACTGCTGATTGGAAAGATGCATTTAATACTACAGATGCGGACGTAGATTATTCTAACAATACAACAACAGCCGGTATTGATTACTTCAATAATGGTGAATTAGTTACTTCTAGTGCACCAACTGCTGCTGCTAGTACAGGTACAGAATATGTATTATATGCTGACGTTAGCGGAAAGAAAATCAATAAAATCTATTCTGTAATGTACTGGGAAGTTACAGAGGATGATTTAGTTACTGCAGCTGATTTAAAGGATATTGATGACGATCAGAGCTTTATGGGCGTAGACTTCATCTTAGATGATGACGATGAGATCGACTATAATTCCTTCACGCTTGTTGGTGTTGCTAGCCTTGATGATATCAAAGCTGACAACGTAGTGTATGTTTACGGAGATTCTGATGGAATCAGAAAAATTGAAGTTGGTACTGCTACTGTTGAAGGAGTTGTAAAAGATTTCAAAGGCGAAACTAAAGCATTTAAAATTGGTGATAAGTCATACAAAAATGCTAAAGAAATCCTAAATGATCTTGACAATGCAAGCAATATTACTGATGACGAAGTTGGTGATACTGTTAAAGCTTATATTGATGCAAGAGGTTATATCTATAGCTTTGATAATATTGATGATTCTGCAAATGAAGTTGCATATGTTGAAGCTAAAGCAACTACTGGCATAGACAGACAAGTTAGATTAACACTTGCTGACGGTTCAAGCAAAGTATTCTCTGCTAAAGATAGTGCGACATTCGCTCTGTTGAATGAAGGAACCTTAATCAGCTATGGTTTAAATAGCAAGGGAGAAATCTCTAACGTTTCCGGAACTACTACTTCAGGTGTTGCTGGTTCTGTAACATTCTCCAGTGTTTCTGTTGTTAAGGGATTGGCTACAACTCCAAATGCTGTTATTGCAAGCAATGTTGTTGTATTTACAACTGATGGAATTGATGACTATGGTGTGACAACTATAGATAAGGTTAACAAGAATAAAGAAATGACAGGTAACGTTCAAGCTCTATTCAATAAAGATGGTAATAAGATTATCGCTCTATTAGTAGACGAAGATGATGCTAAGGCTTCCGCAAATGATGTATATGCAGTAGCTAATGACGTATACTCCACTCCGAATGCTGATGGAGATAAAGTACAACGTGCTGAAGGTTTTGCAAATGGCGCATCACTTAACAAGTTAACTGATGGAACAGGCTACTTCGTAAATGGTGGACTTAACCCAACTTATACATCTACAACAGCCACATTTGCTGGATCGATTCAATTATATAAGCTTGAGCTTGATGCAAATGATGTAATCACAAAGACTACTCCTGTAACAGATAATGGAACTGATATTGACGTTGTAGTTGCAACTACTTTAGAAGATGCTGATGGAAGAAACTCTGTAACAGATGCATCTGATATGTATGCTCTTGCTTCTAACGTGGTTGTATATGAAGTAAACTCTGATGGAGATTACAAAGTATTTACTGGAAGCTTTAAACAGGGAGATGTTGTTCAACTTTACAACATTGATGCTGATGACAATGATGAATACGATATCGTAATTTTGTGCAGAGCAGGTAGATAGTAATTTCTGCTAACATGTAAAACTAAATATATTATTTAGAGATACACAAAACGGACCAGGATAGCCTGGTCCGTTTTGGCTCTATGTCAAATGTTGGGTAAGTGCTTAATACGGGGGCGCATGGTCAGGGGTTGCTAAGCATGAAAGTAGACTAACTATTAAAAGTCAAGTCTCAAAATGAAAAATTTTGAATGAATTGTGGAAACGCATTTCGAATTAAACA
>NZ_JAGSND010000028.1 GCF_018128545.1 Sinanaerobacter chloroacetimidivorans
TGTATTTGTACTTTAGTATCCGAGAACAACTTAATGTTCTCTTTGACTAAATTTCTGCACTATGGAGTTTTCAAGGTTCAACGGCCTTTCTTTCAAGGCCCGCCGCGTTTAGCGAACTTTTTAAGTTTAGCATTTTCGCGGGCATCTGTCAATACTTTATTTTAAGTTTTTTGCAGCTTATTTCAATCTGCTTTTCACTTACAGGCCCTTAGGCCCGTCAACAAGATGCTTAATCATAGTACCAAAGATGTTTCATTCTGTCAACTAATTTTCTACACTTTTTTCATCTTTTCTTAGCTTGCCCAATTTGCAGCACATTTTGGCTCAAATTGTCGGCAAACTTATGCAAGGAAATCACAAATCTTCAATTTGTAGATTTCTACTGCGTTTACCTTACTGTCAGCATCCATATTTCCTCAGTATTTCCCGACAGCGAAGATTATCTTAACAAATCTAATCTAACCTGTCAACCTCTTTTTTATACTTTTTTTCTCCACTTTTATATAAACCAAAAGCTACATATAATATAACACCGATCGTATTATAAATTCCAAAGAACAAGTATACTTTGGCCCCGCCGAAATGGTCCAGGATGCTGCCCCCTATCAGCTGACATAATATGGTGCTGCAGTTCGCGGAAAGAGACTGATATAAGGTCATCGCCATCCCAATCATAATAGGATCTACCAGTTTCGCTACATATTGAATCAAATCGACAATGACAATACCATTGATGATACCTTGCAGGAAGAAGGTGCCGATCAGAAGTTCCGGAGAAGGACCGGTACTGAACCAGAAAAATCTCATTGCAGACATGATCATGGTGATTAAAATTAATCTTTCCAGTGTGAATTTCTTGGATAGCCGATCCACCCAGGCCATAAACGGCGCTTCACTCAGGCACATTAACAGCAGGGCTATCCCAATTCCTGCAATACTTCCCCCTACCTCCTTATAAAGGAAGCCGAAATAAGTGTTATGTGCTACATTGGTTCCGCAGATAAAAAAGGCACTGAGCATCAACGCCATCAGTTTTTTATTCTGAAAGAGCACCGCATATCCGGTACGTTTCTTTTCAGGAGTTTTCTCACAGCTGCAATAGCTTTCAGCCGCATATCCATAGGATTCATTTTTAGCATTGGCATCAGAGTCACCGGACGTTTCAGATTCTTCGTTGTTATTGATACCGGACTTTTTCAGTTCTGCATTGTTTCCGACACCAATTCTGCCTTTTTTTCTTCGCTTCCAAAAGAAGATGAGCCCTGCCATAAAAAAGGAAGCGGCACAAAGGGGGAATATAACCACCAGATTCGTAGCTTCGGCAATTTGCCCCGCAAAGAATACGCCGGCGGCAAAACCAATGGCTCCCCATTTTCTCACGGCCCCGTAAGGGGCTCTTGCTTCCAGTGTCATCGCATCGCTTAATGGTATAATAGGGATTTGGAAAAAGGCAAAGACCGCATATAGCAGCAGAAATACTAAAAAATGCTTAATAAAGATAAAAGCAAGTACCAGAAAGGTGACTGTACCGCACAGAAACAATATGACACCAATGCTGTTGTTTCTGTTATGATACTGACATCCCCAGAAGGGAGAAGCTCCGATACCCACTGCAGTGGCAGAGGCCGTAATAATACCGATCTGCACTCCCGTAAAACCGATTTCCGCCAGATACTGCCCGATCAAAGGGTATAAAATCCCGATGGCTGCAAATATAAAAGTGTAAATTCCCACATAACTGTAATATTCTTTTCGATTCTTTTCTATATTCATCTCATTTAAACCTATCCGTCATCTCTTTCTATCTATTATCTCAAACAAACATCTTTTAGTATAACAGTGATAAAATAAGTAAACAATAGTAAATGACAAACTTCCAAAACGATAAAGTTCATATCATGGCAAAACGACAAAGTTCATTTTGTACCATTCCGCGCCAAAACGATTAACTTGATTTACAGGAGGGAACCCCTTTGCTTATTATACTGATCAGAACCATTATCTTGTATATGGCAGTTTTATTTGTAATAAGGATTATGGGAAAGGCAGAGCTGTCAAAGCTGGATCCATTTCAAATGGTAATCCTATTCATGATCGCCGAGCTTGCTGCCATACCCATTGAATCTTCTGATGTGTCCGTACTAAATGGAGTTACGGCCATTGTTACACTGCTTTTTTTGGAGGTGTTGCTTTCTTTCATTTCTACCAAAAGTCATAAGGTAAGTGATTTCCTAAGCGGTAAACCGAGTATTTTAATAGATCACGGTTCTGTCAATACGGAAGAGCTGAAAAATTTGAGAATCACCATAGATGATCTGATGGAGCAGTTAAGATTAAAGAATTATCCCTCCGTATCTGATGTGGACTTTGCGGTTTTAGAATCCAACGGCGACCTGAGTGTAATCCCCAAGCCCGAAAAGGCTCCTCCGACATTGGATGATTTAGACGTAGATACGAAAAGCAGGTTGATGCCAATGGTCCTTATTTCCGACGGAACACTTTACCGAGGAAATCTGGAGAGACTTCAAAAGGATGAAAACTATTTGAAAAATGAATTGGAGAAAATGCATATACACGATTATTCTCAAGTATTCATGTGTTTTTATGATGAAAACGGTAAGATTCACGTATATCCAAGAGGGAAGAAAAGTATGGAATCGGAAAAGGAGGCCAATCAACATTGAGAGCACTCATCATATCTGTCATAAGCATGCTGGTTCTTGTTGCAGGGTGGGGGATCTTCGTCAAATATACGGATGAACACCTCCATGAACTTCGAAACATGATAGATGAGGAAATTCTTGTCAGTGTATCCCAGGAAGAATGGGAAACCGCCTCTTCCAGTTTCGAAGATTTGTCAGAAAAGTGGCATAAACAGAAGAAAGTCTATTCCTTTTTTATTGATACCCAGGCCATTAATAATACGGATTATTCCATAGCCAAAGCAAAATCTTATATTAAAGCGGAAGATTATGCCCTTGCTACAGGCGAATTGGCCTGCATCAAGGAACAGTTAGGTTTTATGCATCTGAATGAATTAATAACTCTTGAAAATATTTTTTAAACATAGTATGATGAGCATAAGTAGAGTAAATATTGTGCGTAAAGTGTCATAAGATGGGATGTTGCTTATGAACGAAAAACTTTGGTTTGCGGTACAATATTGCGTCCGCTGCTGCATTAAGGAAGTTCTTTCTCTTTAGTGTAGTTTATTCATTCTAATGAGGAGGGATTTTTTTTTATGTCTTTAAAACTTTCTACAAAAAATTTAATGCTGCTTGCCCTTTTCGCTGCAATCAGCATTATTCTGACCAGATTTCTTTCATTCTATCTGCCAATCCTTGCAGTGAATACGGTGAGAATCAGCCTTGGCAATATCCCCATTGCCCTTGCCGGATTATTGCTGGGTCCTATTGGCGGAGCTATAACAGGTATTGTTGCCGATCTGATCGGAGCCACCATGTTTTCAGGATTGGGCTATTTCCCAGGATTTACGTTATCCGCAGCACTGGTTGGCTTTATTCCGGGGATTTTAAAATCACGAATAGGGGAATCTATAACATTCGGGAAGGTCCTGGTGATTATCCTGATTACCGAAGTCATTACTTCCATCGGACTGAATACACTTTGGTTAACGATACTGACCCATGTCAACTACTTAGTGCTTGTCATACCCAGAGCCGGCATTACTTTGGGTATGAGCCTGGTATATTCCTGGATTATTTATGTTTTATATAAGCGACTTCATCGAGAACTTCATTAAGCAGGAGCAGAATCATTCTGGTATTTTCCGCAACGATCCGAGAAACATCCTATTTGTCTGTTCTGAGAACGCAGGATAACCACTTCACAATGATTACTGCAGTCGGAGCATTCAAAACTCTCAGACGTTATTTCTTCATCACCCACTTCAAACCCTTTGAAGCGGGTGATTTTATTTTCTTCCTCTACTAATTCCTGCACCATGACGGCAGAACCATATGCGCCCATCACTTTGTGGTACTCGGGAACAAAGATGTCACATTTCAAAGCTTCCGACAGTGCTGCTCTGATTCCTTCATTGGCGGCAACACCGCCTTGAAAGCATACCTTCTGATTCATTTCTTTGCCTTTCGCTACATTGCTTAAATAATTTCTCACAAGAGCTTTCGACATTCCTGCAATAATATCTTCCATCGTACAACCAAGCTGCTGCTTATGTATGATGTCCGATTCAGCAAAGACAGCACACCTTCCTGCAATTCTTACAGGGTTATCTGCACGTAAAGCATAAGCCCCCAGTTCATCCACCTTAAGTCCAAGTCTCTCTGCCTGCCGGTCTAAAAATGATCCGGTCCCTGCAGCACAGACGGTATTCATGGCAAAGTCTGTAATGACGCCATGATTCAGAAGTATAATTTTAGAATCCTGACCTCCGATTTCCACGATTGTTCTGATTTCCGGATCCAATGTTGCCGCAGCCACGCCATGAGTTGTAATTTCATTTTTTGTAAGATCGGCACCGGTTACCACAGAAGCCAAAGATCTTCCGCTGCCTGTAGTGCCGACACCTTTTATATCGCTGTTTTTAAAATTCTTTCCAAGGAGCCTGAGGCCTTCCTTTACCGCTCCGATAGGATTTCCTTTTGTTTTTAAATAATGCTGCTCAATAATTTTTTTATCTTTATCCATAACGACAAAATCTGTACTTACAGAGCCAACGTCAATTCCCAAATAATACATTCACTTTTTTCCTCCCGTGTTTTTTCAGTGCCGTATCCACGGACTTCTGCCGGATTCGTTTTCTTCTGCTCAGCATATCGATAAAAGCTTCGATCCTGGTAATATATCCGGCTTCTCCGCCCATCTCATCATAAATAACGGTTAAAACACTGATATCCAATTCCTTAGACATTCTCGAAAATACTGCTTTCGCTACGATTTCCGGCATACAGCCCACCGGGAACACCTGAATCACGCCGTCATAGTTTTCCCTGCTGCATAAGATGCCTTCTTCCACCGTCTCTCTTGCATATCCGCCAATGGAATGATCCAAAAACTTGTTTTTCCTAATCCTTTTCACCTTAGCCCCCAACGGGTTGGTGATATTTAATCGGATCCACCATCCCAGTGTGATTCTTTTCTCAAAGGAAACCCCCATATCCATCAACAGATCTTCCATGTGATGATTGCCAAAGGGTTCAATCAAGGAATAAATTTCACCGGTAAGCAGCAGATGCAGCGGTGTTTTATCAGGATCCAAGGGAATCTGTTTCAAAATTGATCTGTGTCTTTTCACAATGCGGAGAGCCTGGTTCAAATTCTCGGATTTCGCCAATTCCTTCTTGCACTGATCCAGGATTTTTCTGCAATCGCCTTTTTGCACTTCATATCCGCACAGTATGTGCGCCTGCTTTTCCAGCTCCTCCAAGTGATAGATCAGACGATTTGTTTTATGCAATGCTCGCAGAATAAACGGCAAATGCTTGTCACTGTCTTGTACGATCTTCGCCAGCCTCTTCAGTAATTCTCTTTTGCCGATTGCCTGAGGGGAATCTAAAAGAATCCAATCAAAGGAATAACCGTTCTTATCCAATATGGATTTAAACAGTTCACCATATTCTCCAAGCCTGCAAGGTCCCATTGTAGCCGGCATGATGACCGTATCTGCGCCCTGCTTGTAAGCATCAGTCAGATTGGAGATCATCAGTTTAAAGGGCAGACAGATCTCATCCGGTGACAAAGCGCTGCCCTCTTCCAGTCCTTTCAGCGTGTTGGATGGGGGTGTGACAATTTCTATGCCGATTTCTCTGAACAGAAGTCCTGCAGTCAAATGGGCATCTCCTATATGAGGAAAGGTTATTTTCATTTCAGCACCTCACTAAATGCTTCCAGTCTTGTATTATAGCCGGCTTCCCCTGTCTGCTCATCCAATTTCAGGACCAGCATCGGAAAGTTTCCGACCTTGTTTTTAATCATTTCTATGGAGAAAGAATCCGTTCCGCAGTTAAAGGAAGACACATAGATAATCCCGTCTATCTCCCCTTTTTTCATCAAGGCCAGTGCAGGCGCATAATTGTGTATGAAAAAAAGCCAATAAGGCTGCTTGATCAGCCCTCTTAATTCTTCCTGTTTTTCGTACTGTGTTACCCATTCCTCGGTGATTACACCGATATCCAACTTATGAAGCTTGTCAATCAGGTTCATATTCGCAAAGCGATCATAGATATTATAAGGATGGCCTGCGAGAAATACACGATACTTATAACCATTTTCATGCAATCCCCTGCTGGTGTTCCTCTGATTTTCCAAAGCCAGCTTGAAGGCCTTATCAAACCTCCTGTCCGGTATTCCGATTTCCCTGCTGGATTTTTTTAAGATCTTCTTTAGATTCGATTGCTTATCCAGATAAATCGGATCAGAATAGATATGATTGCTTTTTCCGGTTCCGCTTTCCACTAATTCAGGAAGACCTCTGAATTTGGGGCAAATGGATTCTCCGAATTCACAAGTCATAATTCTGGGCACTACAACACGATCACAAGATTTCTGTAATTTTGAGACGTGCCCATGAAATATTTTCATAGGCAGACAGGCCTCATCCACACAGTTGTGAGCGCCGGTATCCAATATTTCTTTATTCGCTGTCGTGGAATATTCGGTATTCAGATCAAGCTCATTAAAAAAAGTCCTGATAAAGGGCTCATATTTGTAATATAATAGACCGCCGGGTATCCCTACCTTCATAAAAAAACCCCCCTGCAATAAATACATATAATATTATTGCCAGGGGGTATGGTTTTTATAACTTTATTGAATAATTTCATACATTGTGGCTGCCGCTTCCTTTGTGCTGTGTTCTGAAAGCGTCAATACCCTTGCTTTAATCTCCGCATTGCCAAAGTGTATTTGTATCACGTCACCTATCTTCACTTCACTGCCGGGTTTTGCAGCTTTTCCATTGATCAGAATCCGGTCCTGTTCACAAGCTTCTTTGGCTATGGTTCTTCTTTTAATTAATCTGGAATTCTTTAAAAACTTATCGATCCTCATAAACTCCTCAATCACGACTAAAAAAGGCAGCTTGCCAGCTGCCCTTTGCATTCAATCTTATTTATTTACTGCATCCTTTAAAGCTTTACCAGCTTTGAAAACAGGAGCTTTTGCAGCTTCAATCTTAATCACTTCACCAGGTTTTCTAGGATTTCTTCCCTGTCTTGCTTTTCTCTGACGAGTTTCAAAAGTTCCAAATCCAATCAACTGAACCTTCTCACCCTTTACAAGAGCGGCTTCAATGCTTGCAACAAATGCATTTACTGCAACCTCAGCGTCTTTCTTTGTGAAACCTGTTTTGTCTGCTACGCTAGCAACTAATTCTGCTTTATTCACGAACATAACCTCCTTTAATTTGTAAAAAATTTTTTTGGTTTTGAGTGTTAATACTTCTTTACCTCATACACACTTCACTAATAGCTAAACCTTTTCTTTCGCTTCATCCCAAAGCTTGTCCATCTCTTCAAGACTCATTTCTTCGGGAGTTGTCCCCCGGAGCCTCGCAGATTCTTCTATGAAACGGAATCTATTAATAAATTTAGATGAAGTAAAATTTAAAGCCTCTTCCGGATTTACTCCAAGAAACCTTGCAACGTTCACCACTGCGAATAAAAGGTCTCCAACCTCTTCTTTTATTCTGACTTCGCTGCCTTCCCGGTAAATCTCGAGGAGCTCACAGGTCTCCTCTTTTACTTTTGAGAACGCATCACTTACATCCTCCCAGTCAAAACCTACATCCGCAGCTTTCTTTTGTATTTTATAACTGCGTATTAAAGCAGGCAATGCCCTAGGCACATTCATCATAGAATCAGTATGTGTCGCGGTTCCTCTCTCTTTTCTTTTCACATTTTCCCATTTTTCAACGGCTTTGTCAATAGTTTCTGTATTTTTGTTTAAAAAAACATGAGGGTGCCTTCTAAGCATTTTCTCGCATTCCCGGTTGGCGATACTGCGAAGATCAAAGCCGCTTCTTTCTTTTTGTAAATCACTGTGAAAAATCACCTGAAGTAAAACGTCTCCCAGCTCCTCCTCAAGATTGTCCATATCCTGCCTGTCGATAGCTTCAGCAACCTCGTAGGCTTCTTCTATCAGGCACTCCTTCAGGCTTTCATGAGTTTGAACCTTATCCCAGGGGCAGCCGTCTTCACTTCGAAGCAGTGCAATGATGTCTGCCAGCCGGGTGATGGCTTCTTCGGCAGTTTTTCCTTCTTTGTAGTATTCTGCGTACTTTTTATCCATATTATTTACCTTTTTATTTTATTTACGATTTGAACGATCTTTTTTCCTTTCGGCAAGTATGCCAGTTCCTCATTGGTGATTGCCTTTGTCAGGAATAGCATGGCACCATAAACCAATACGCCGATGGCAACCGCTATGACAGTGGATATAGCATTCCCCAAAAATCCGTATGCCATTCGATAGCTGAACCAAACTACAGCACTCATGGTCAATGCCGATGCTACAGGCTTAATGTAAGTCAGCCCTACGTCAAATTTAACGCCAATCAATCTCTTTACCGCAATAATATTTAATGTGGAAGCAACGATATAGGCAGCTACGGTACCGATTGCAGCTCCTTTGACGTTGATGCTGTCAATTCCGGTCAGTGTATAAGTCAAAACAATCTTAACAATAGCACCAATAAACAAATTGATTACCGGTATGATCGGTTTTCCAAGACCTTGAAGCACCCCGGTAAGAGTTTGCACCGTAGAAAGGAAAATAACACCGAAAGCCATGATAAAGAGGCAGGGAGCAGCGCTGACAGCACTTGCTTTCTGCATAGGATAAAGCAGAAGCATGATAGGCTCCGACAGCGTCATCAGTCCGAAGGCACAGGGTAGGCCAATGAGGATGGCAGTTCTGAGTCCTAGACGAACATTATAGTTTAAAAATTTCATATCCTTTTGTTTATAAGCGGCAGCGATAGCCGGTACCAAGCTCATGGCTATGGCCTGTGTAAGTACCTGCGGAAAATTAATCAACGGTGCCGCCATTCCGGTCAGCTGACCATACAGACCGTTTGCAGCCGTTTCCGTCCATCCTGTTTCCTGCAGTCTGCGCATTACAATTCCTACATCTATAGTGTTCATAATCGGCATGATAGCGGCACCAATGGTAACCGGAACTGCAATAATAAATATTTTTCCAAGGATTTTACTGCTTCTTTCCCCTATAATATGGCTGGTCCGGTCAATATCTTTATGCAGCTTCTTCTGATGCAGCAAATAAAGGCCCATGATTGCCACCAAGCCGGTAATGGCACCTGCGGTAGCTCCGAAGGAAGCTCCTGCCGCTGCGTATTCCCTGCCTTTTCCTACGAGATAATATGCCAGGCTGAGGCCTGTTGCAACCCGGAAAAACTGTTCCACCACCTGTGAGGTCGCAGTCGGCTTCATATTTTGCATGCCTTGAAAATATCCACGGTAGGCAGCCATAATAGGCACGAACATCAAAGCCGGTGCAATGGCCATCATAGCAAATTTCGCTCCGGGATTTCCGATTGCTTTTACGATAGCCCCCGAACCAAAGAACAAGATTGCCGAGGAGCAGATACCAATACTAAAAAGCAGTATAAAGGAAACTCGAAAAACGCGATAAGCTTCATAATGCTGATCTACCGCAATCCTTTCCGAAACCAGCTTGGAAATGGCTATAGGGATTCCGGCCGTTGCCAATGTCAGAAAGAGCACATAAATAGGATAGGCTGTCTGATAGTAGCCCATCCCTTCATCTCCGATAAAATTTGCCAAGGGTATTCGGAAGAATGCTCCCATAACTTTAATGATCAGGCCTGCAATTCCAAGAATTACAGCACCCTGCATAAATGATTTTTTTGCCATTCTATTTCAGTTCTCCTAAAATTCTTTCTATTGCCTTTTCAACACCATACAGTGTCTTTTCCATATCGATGGTCAGGTATTCTCCATTTCGATAGAGAACCCTTCCGTCTACCATAGTCAGCAGGATATCACTGCCGGAAGCCGCATATACGATATTGTTCACCATATTATGAATCGGAACCATATTGGGCTGCATCAAATCCAAAACAATGAGATCCGCTTTATATCCGACTGCCAATTTTCCGGTATCGTCTCTTCCCTGGCCTTTGGCTCCTGCAGCGGTTGCAGCCGTCAGCGCTTCCGCAGGGGTGATCAAAGTCGGGTCAAATTGCTTTCCTTTATTCGCTACAGCAAAAAATTTCATTTCTTCTATTATATTAAGGCTATTGTTGCTGGCTACACTGTCTGTTCCAATGGCTACATTGACACCTTTCTTTAAAAGCAGGGGTACATTGCAGACTCCGCTTGCCAATTTGAGATTGCTTACAGGACAGCTTGCCACCGTTACACCTTTTTGAGCGAGGATGTCAAAGTCGTCTTCTTCCAGCCACACACAGTGAGCTGCCGTAGTTCTGGCATCAAAGATCCCTCTGGCGTTTAAATACTGAACCGGTGTCATCCCATGTCTTTTTTTGCACTCTTCTGTTTCAAACTGTGTTTCGGAAACATGGACATGCATATTGGCCCCGTTTGCCCTCGCATAGCCGGCAAGATATTCTGCCGTTTTCGGATTCGACGTATATTCACCATGAAGGCTGATATCAACTTTCAATCTGCCGCCGCCCTCATTGTGATAGGTCTCAAATAAGTGCTTCGTTTCCTGCATGCCGGGCAGTAAATCCGGTGGTTCATCCGTAAAGTTAACGACACCTCTTCCCAAATTGTTTTTGACTCCGCTTTCCAGAATGGCTCTGGCCATTTCATCACCAAAATAGTACATATCAGTAGTAGATACAATTCCAAATCTCAAAGATTCTGCAATTCCAAGCAGCATGCCGTAATAGACGGCCTCTCCGTTCAATTTGTCTTCAAAAGGAAAGATTCTCAGCGTAAGCCAATCCTGCAGAGACATGTTTTCTCCATATCCCCGCATCAAAGTCATGGGAGTATGGGCATGGGAATTAAAAAAGCCGCTCATCAGCAGTTTTCCTCTGCCGTCATAGCTTTCACCATAGTCTTCTTTTGGTGCTTCTGTACCAATATAGTCGATCTTATCACCCTTTATGCCAACATACATAGGATCTTTGCAATTTAATTTTTCATCCAGTATTTTAATATTTTGAAATAACATACTATATAGAAACCTCCGTTTTTCCTTATTTTTCTCACTTTTCTTCTATTATAACCTGGCGTTTTACCTGGCTAATTATACCACAAAACCAGAAAAACAACAGTAGGATTCATAAAATGTTTGAATAAAAACTTACCTAATACAGATACTATTTCCATAGGAAATTTAGGAAAAAATACTATTTGAAGGAGAGATGTAAATGAAAGCGACAGGAATAGTTAGAAGGATTGACGATCTTGGACGTGTCGTAATTCCAAAAGAAATCAGAAGAACAATGAGAATTCGTGAAGGTGATCCTCTTGAAATATTTACAGACCGAGAAGGGGAGGTCATTTTGAAAAAATATTCTCCGATCAGTGAACTCAGCCAGTTTGCAGGAGAATATGCCGAATCCGCATACAATATCCTCGGGGATATGGTTCTGATTTCTGATACCGACCATATCATAGCCGTCTCAGGCGGACCAAAGAAGGATTTTATCGAAAAGAGAATCGGAAAAGATCTGGAAAAGGTCATACAGGAGAAAAACAGCAAAATGATCAAGGACAAAGGCGGCCTCTTCCCGATTACGGCGGATGACGGAAATCTAAATGACTTTGAATCACAAATACTGGTCCCTATCGTATCACAAGGGGATGCCATCGGATCCATCGTAATCCTTTCCAAGGACGGAACGCAATCCGAAGAAACAAAGCTAAAAGCAGCCGAAATAGGAGCCAGTTTCCTGGCAAGGCAAATGGAAAATTAGCCAGAAACTAAACAAGAAAGAAGCCGATGTGAAATATTTCATACCATTCACATCGGCCTTTTATTTTACTTGAGAGCTCTGCCACAACATTTGACAGAGAGCTTATTTTTTTCTCATGAATTAGGATTCTTTGATTTCTCCCGTATATTCCTTTGTCAGATATTCTACGCCAATAGAGTCTCTCAGTTCTTTGATTTTACCCTCGGACTCCTGGCTTACCAGAGTTGCTTTTACGGATTCCGCCACTTCATCATAGGTCTTGATGCCCTGATTTTTGTCCGTTACTTTAATAATATGGTATCCCCATTCGGTTTTTACCACATCACTCAATTGGCCTGGCTCCAAGGCAAAGGCTGCATCTTCAAACTCTTTTACCATTTTGCCTCTTCCAAAGGTTCCGAGGCTTCCCCCCGTATCTTTTGTACCATCGGTTCCGTATTCTTTAGCCATGTCTTCAAACTTGGCTCCTGCTTTAATTTTATCTAATATTTCTTTTGCTAACTCTTCGTTATCAACAAGAATATGGCTTGCCGTCACCTCATCTACTGCGAAGCTGTCCTTGTTTTCTTCATAATAGGCCTTTGCATCTGCTTCCAAATTCGGCATTCCGGCTTCTATCTCATCAAAATAAGCGGTAGTATAATACTGGCTCAAATAAAAACGGGTCAGGGCTTCATCGGTAATCTTTTTTTCTTCCAGGAAGGATTTTACTGCTTCCTCGGCTTTTGAATCATCAATAAATTTCTGCAGATCCTCATCAACGGTTTCGGGCAGCACTTCATCTTCTTTTCCGGCAAAATGCTGTTTCATGGCTTCCATGGAAATCATGTCTTCCAGCATTAAGCTCTTGATATATTTCATGCTTTTTTCATCGGTAATCTGTGTCAGATCCATCCCCTGAACAAAGGCATACAATTCTACATACTGGTCCAGCTCACTGGATGTGATTACCTCATCTCCCACTTTTGCCAAGTCAGTTCCCGCCTTATCTCCGCAGGCTGCAAAACTGAATACAAGTATAATGGCCAGGATCATTGCCGCATATTTTTTCATTCGTTTCTCTCCTTCTTCATCTCAATGTTTGCTTCCATTCTACTATGCCATACGCGTAGCCCTTTTGAATGAATGGACGCTTCCCTGCAGCAACACTGCATTTCGTTCATTATATCATACCCAAACATCCAAGATGATTCAATGAACGCTTCCTTTCAGCAACGCTGGATATTCAATGGCTTGTGTCCATTATATCACACAATACTGCTTAAAAATATGATTATTTCGTGAAGTTTATTTTTACCAGAGATATTGCATTTTATAAAAGGTTTTACTCCTGCATGAATCAGCAAGTTCATGCCATATTTCTGGGACAAGTTTGCCATGGCCTGAGGGGAAAGCATATTTTTCTCATGAAAGTCGAAAACAATCTTCTTCGGCTCTTCATGAATCCTCAGAATCCCGGCTTTTTCAGCCAGAGCTCTGATATAGGAAATTTTGATCAAGTTCTCCGTTTCTTTTGGCATTTCACCGAAACGATCCATGAGTTCATCTGTGATTTCAACCTCATCTTCTCCATCTTTAATAGCTGCTATCTTTTTATACATCTGCAGCTTCAGGATCTCATCTGCAATATAGGTATCCGGAATATAAGCCGGCACATCGATTTCGACAGAGGTTTCTTCCCGTTCCGGATTCACGATTTCGCCTCCAAGGGCACGCACTGCATCCTCCAAAAGTTTACAGTAAAGCTCATAGCCTACCATCATCATATGACCATGCTGTTCCGTTCCCAGCAGATTTCCGGCACCTCTGATTTCCAGATCCCTCATAGCAATCCGGAAGCCTGCTCCAAATTCGGTGAATTCTTTAATGGCTCTCAATCTTTTTTCCGCATGCTCCGATAAAACCTTATCCTTCTGATACATCAAATAGGCATATGCCATCCGGTTGGAACGGCCGACCCTTCCTCTCAGCTGATACAGCTGAGACAAGCCAAAGCGGTCCGCATCGAGTATGATAATGGTATTCACATTGGGAATATCGATTCCGGATTCAATGATCGTAGTAGCAAGCAGCACATTTGACTCATGATTGACAAAATCGATCATCACATCCTCTAACTGCTTTTCATTCATTTGACCATGCCCCACTGCCACAATCGCTTCCGGTACAAGATCACTGATCAGGGCAGCTATTTTATGAATCCCTCGTACCCGATTATACACCACATACACCTGACCATCCCGATCCAGTTCTCTTTGTATGACATCCCGGAGAAGTTCGTCATCCTGCTCCAGCACATAGGTCTGTACCGGATAGCGTTCTTCCGGAGGTTCTTCGATCAGACTCATATCCTTGATCCCAAGCAGTGACATGTGCAGCGTTCTTGGAATCGGTGTAGCAGAAAGGGTTAAAACGTCCACATTGGTTCTGAGTTTTTTAATCGCTTCTTTGTGCTGTACGCCAAAGCGCTGTTCTTCATCGATTACGAGAAGTCCCAG
Organism: Sinanaerobacter chloroacetimidivorans; assembly: GCF_018128545.1. Classification (GTDB taxonomy): domain Bacteria; phylum Bacillota; class Clostridia; order Peptostreptococcales; family Anaerovoracaceae; genus Sinanaerobacter; species Sinanaerobacter chloroacetimidivorans. The sequence continues at coordinate 14,413 of NZ_JAGSND010000028.1, forward strand.
ATCTTTGAAGCCGATGTCTTTAGACAACATTCTATGAGTACCGACCAGCACATCAATGCTTCCTTGCTTTACCTTTTCGATAATGGTCTCCTGCTGTTTTTCATTTCGGAACCGGCTGAGCATTTCCACTTTAAAAGGAAACTTTTCAAACCGATCTTTAAAGGTATAATAGTGCTGATTGGCCAGTATGGTTGTTGGGACTAAAACAGCAGCCTGCTTACCGTCAGCCGCACATTTGAATATGGCTCTCGCGGCAACCTCTGTCTTGCCGTATCCGACATCACCGCAGAGAAGCCGTTCCATGGATATGGGCTTTTCCATATCTGCCTTGATTTCCTTGATGCACCGCAACTGATCTGCGGTTTCTTCATAAGGAAACATGTCTTCAAACTCTCTTTGCCAGATGGTATCAGGAGAAAATGCATACCCGCCCCTTGCTTTACGTTCGGCGGATAATTCCAAAAGCTCCTTAGCCATATTTAAAATTGCGGCTTTGGCTTTTGCCTTGGTTTTCTTCCATTCTCCGCTGGACAGTTTGTTGATTTTCGGAGTAGAACCATCGGCTCCAATATACTTTTGAATCATATCCATCTGTTCAACAGGGATATAAAGCATATCTTCCCCGGCATATTTAATCTTCAGGTAATCCTTTTTTACCTTCTGGATCACCAGTTGTTCAACGCCGATAAATTTACCGATTCCGTGATTCTCATGTACTACATAATCACCTTTTCGAATATCGGTAAAGGCTTTGATGGGCTTGCCTTTTTTCTCTTCACTTTTTGCTTTTCTATGTTTCTGCGTTGTGAAAATATCGCCGTCCCAAAGGTAAACCAGCCTTTCTTCGGAAAATTCCAACCCGGAAGTAAGACTTCCCTTCAAAAGTTTTACCTGGCCCAGCAGATCGCATCTTTCAACGAAGCTTTTTAAATTCTCTACTCTTTCCTCGGTAGAACAGACGATGGTGATGTCATAGTTCTGCTTTGCATACCGCTTTAACTCCGTTTCCAGAAAATCCATCTTTCCATTGAAAACAGGTGCTTGCTTTGCGGAAACATGGATGCTGGCATCCAGTCTTTGTATTCCCTTGATTTGTTTCTGAAACGGTGTAAAAAGGAATACCGTATTCTGGCCATATAATTTTTCCAGATCAGATTTGTTAGGATAAATTTGAAAGTCGCCGGGAACCGCTTCTCCTTTTTCAAGGATGACTTTAAAATCTTCTTTATCTTCCTGCTCCCTGAATTCCAAAACCTCTCTGACTCGGTCCGGATCTTCCACCATGACAACACTGTCCGGTTTCATATAATCCCAGAGGTATTCCGTATCCTCATAAAAATAATGAATATAATTTTCCAGTAATTGTACATTGGTGGCGCTCTCGATAAACTCTACCAATTGGTTTTTCCTATTAAGTAATTTCTCTTTCAGTTCTCCCTTGAGTTTTTTGGCATGGCTTTCATAGGCTTTCGTAAGCTTTTCCGAGGCTCTTTGAAAAAGCTCCTCTTCCTGCACCATCTGTTCGGCGGGATAGATCTCAACGGTCTTCAGATTATCTAGAGAACGCTGCGTAATGGGATCAAAGGTTCTGATAGAATCCACTTCTGTATCAAAGAACTCGATACGGTAAGGGGATGGGGAATCTGCCGGGAAAATATCTATAATTCCTCCTCTGATGCCGTATTGCCCCTTGGATTCCACGAAGGCAGCCCTTTCATATCCCATGTAAGTTAGCTTTCTCTTAATCGTTTCAATATCTTCTTCGACACCAAGATGAAATTGAAGGGTATTGTTCTGAAATATCCCATGCGGAGCCAGCTTTTTTACCGCTCCTAATACCGGAGAGATCACAATACAGCTTTCCCCGGACATGAATGCTTTTAATGCAGTCAGCCTTTCTTCCAATGCTCCGTGGCTTTTGGCTTCATATTTAAAGAACAGCTGCTCCTCTTCCGGTATCACATAAATTTTTTGGTCAACAAAAAAAGAAAGGTCTTCAGCCAATCTTTTTGCTTTCGTATAAGAAGATGTCACAATCAGGCTTTGGCTTTTTCTTTCCTTTGCTATGAGTGCTGCAACGGGCATAGCCCGTCCTTCCGACACTCCTGAAATGTTGATCGTTCCCTTGGCACTTCGGGCAAGAGATATGATCTCGTGGAATTTTCCACCTCTTACCTTCTCACTCATCTTTTTTTGTTTCCCCTTCAGCAGATGGTTTTATATTGTATTCGCCCATAGCGATATCTATTCCCTTTCCCAGGATGCACTCAACGGATTCAGCAGCCCTTTTCACCGCATCTTCCATCAATTTCTTTTCGTCTTTCCCAAACCCTCCCAGTACATAATCGGCAAGGGCAGACTTATGCTCCGCACCAATACCTATACGAATTCTGGGGAAATCATCCGATTGGATATCATATAGAATGGACTTCATCCCGTTATGCGTACCGGCACTTCCCTTTTTCCGAATCCTCAGCCGTCCCATGGGAATATCAACATCATCATAAATTACAATCAGTTTTTCGATATCAACTTTATAATATTCCATGACTTCTCTGACACTGTTTCCGCTTAGATTCATATAGGTCTGGGGTTTTACAAGCAGAACTTTTTGGCCGGAGATGAAGCCTTCCCCGACCAAAGCCTTATGCTTTATTTTATTGATTTTGATTTCATTTTTCTCGGCCAGGAAATCCAATGTGATGAACCCGATATTATGCTTGGTTTGTTCATATTTCTTTCCGGGATTTCCTAAACCAACAATTACGTACATAGGCTCTCCTAGTCAAATAATCTGCTGATGGAATCATTGGTAAAGATTCGGATCATTGCCTCTGCAAAAAGAGGTGCAACGGACAGCAGCTTGATTTTATCAATTTTCTTTTCTTCCGGTATTGGTGTAGTATTCAATAGAACCAATTCCTTGATGGCGGAGTCCTGAATTCTTTCAATTGCAGGTCCGGATAAGATGGGGTGAGTGGCACAGGCATAAACGTCCCTGGCTCCCATTTCCTTTAACGCGTTAGCAGCATTGGTTATGGTTCCCGCAGTATCGATCATGTCGTCAACGAGAATAACATTTTTGTCTTCAATATCACCGATAATGTTCATGATTTCAGAAACGTTGGCCTTGGGTCTTCTTTTATCCACGATGGCAATGGGAGCATCAAGCGGATGAGCCATATTTCTAGCTCTCGTCACGCTGCCGTGATCCGGAGACACAATGACTAAGTCATCCAGTCTCATCTCTCTGAAATATTTAACCAAAATCGGCATTCCTAACAGATGATCCACCGGGATATTGAAATACCCCTGAATCTGAGGTGCATGTAAATCCATTGTTACAACTCTGTCTGCTCCGGCACTGCTTAAAAGGTCTGCAACCAGCTTAGCGGTAATCGGATCTCTGGCCTTTGCCTTTCTATCTTGTCTGGCATACCCATAGTAAGGAACTACCGCATTGATTCTGCCGGCGGAAGCCCTCTTCATGGCATCTATCATAATAAGAAGTTCCATTAAGCTGTCATTTACAGGGTCGCAGGTCGGCTGCACTATGTAAGTGTCGATTCCTCTAACTGTTTCCCATAAACTTACGGAAATTTCACCGTCACTAAACTTACTTACAGTTGCTTTGCCCAGAGGCTTGCCCATAATGGATGCGATCTCCTCTGCTAACTCATGATTTGAATTTCCTGCGAAAATTTTGAAATCTGTAAAGACTCCGTTTTTCATTACTACACCTCTTTCTGTCTGCAGATTCTCCTGAATCTGTTTTATCTACTTTTTCTTATTTAGTAAACCTCTTCTCTCTACCCAGCCCTCGATAATTTTATCCTTTGCTCTTCCTACACACAAGGCTCCCTTTGGAACATTCTTTGTTACGGTGGTTCCTGCTGCCACATAGGCACCTTCGTGAACAGTAACCGGTGATACGATATTGACGTTGCAGCCAATAAAAGATCCGTCCTCTACAACAGAACGATGTTTATTTTTACCGTCATAGTTTACAAAGACAACTCCGCAGCCAAGATTTACGTTTTCTCCTATGTCGGAATCACCCACATAGGTAAGATGCGATGCTTTTGAGCCGTTGCCCATGGAAGAATTCTTTACCTCAACAAAGTCCCCAACCTTTACATGATCCCCTAGTTTTGAATTTGGTCTTAAATATGCAAAAGGTCCTATTGAAGTATTGTTGCCCACCTGGCTGTCCAATATAACTGAGCATTGTATTTCTGTTTCATCACCAATGGTTGAATTAACGATTCTGGAATTCTGGCCGATGACACAGTTTTCACCGATAACGGTATTCCCCTCAATTACCACCCCGGGATAAAGGATGGTTCCTTTGCCAATGATTACAGAATCCTCAATATATGCCGCTTTTATATCAATAAACTTAACGCCTTTTGATAAGTGTGTCAGGTTAATCTCATATCTTTTCTTTTCTTGCGCTTCGTATTCCATCAGCTCTTTCATTATGTACCTCCCCTGCAAATTGCATACATATTTATTATATCATTCTTCTCTCTATTCAAAAAGTACAAAAAACAAATCACAAATTTTCGTAATATTGTAATAATAGGCGCTGCCGAACAAACCGTAAATTTCAAAACGGTTTGTTCAGTAGCTCCTAAATAGAAAGATAGGCCTATAACAGCCTATCCTTTTCCAATATAATTTCCGCAACCTTATAGATATCTCCTGCGCCCATGGTAATAACCAGGTCTCCGCTTTGTGCATTATTAATGACAAAGCTTGCAATTTCATCAAAGTTTGCAAAATAATAAACTTCTTTTGTCGGGTGAACTCTTTTAATCTCATTTACCAGTTCCTTTGAGCTGATTTTGTAGATGTTCTTTTCTCTGGCAGCATAGATTTCAGCCATAACGATTTTATCTGCTGAATCGAAGGATTCCGCAAACTCATCGAATAAGGCAAGGGTTCTGGTGTAGGTATGGGGTTGGAAGAGACACCACAGTGAATTGTGGGGAACATTTTGGGCTGCTTTCAGCGTCGCCTTGATTTCTGTCGGATGATGAGCATAATCATCAACGATTTTGATATTATTTTTCGTGATACCGATTACATCAAACCTTCTTTGCGTTCCTGTATAGGCCTCTAAAGTGGTGACTATAGATTCGATCTCGATTCCCAAGCCGTGACAACAGGCAAAAGCTGCCAGGGCATTGGCGATATTATGTTCTCCAGGTATGGAAAGCTGCATGGTACAAAGGATCTTACCATGATAATGTACTTGGAATGAAGGCATGCCAAAAGAATTAAATTCTATATCAGAAGCAAAATAGTCACACTGCTCGCTGAAGCCAAAGGTGACCACCTTACTGTTTAAACTCTTTAAAATACTGTTCACAAAAGGATTGGCATCATAGGCGATGACGACACCATTCTCTGGGACTAGTTTCGCAAATTGATCAAAGGAGCTTACGATGTGCTCTATATCTTTAAAGTAGTCCAGATGATCCGAATCAATGTTCAGAATGATTTCTATCATAGGATTCAGGGAAAGAAAGCTATCCATGTATTCGCACGCTTCTGTGACAAAATACTCGCTGTTTCCGATTTTCACATTGCCGTTAATTTCTGACAGGTTGCCTCCTACGAGTATGGTAGGGTCGCTGGAACTTTTTTCCAGAATCAATGAAATCATTGAGGTCGTCGTTGTCTTTCCGTGAGTGCCGGCAATGGCGATACTAGTTTTATATTCCTGCATCAAAGCACCCAATACCTCTGCCCTGGAAGCCGTCGGCACATCATTTTCAGCTGCTGCAACCAGTTCCGGATTATCTTGGGAGACCGCTGCTGAATAAACAATCAAATCTGCACCCGCTATGTTTTTTCCTCTATGTCCTAAATAAATTACTGCACCTTGCTCGATGAGTTTATCAGTGATCTCACTTTCCTTCATGTCCGAACCCGATACCTGATAACCTCTGGAGAGAAAGATCTCCGCGATAGCAGAAAGGCCGATTCCTCCGATGCCGATACAATGAATATGCTTGTAATTTTTAAGATTAAGCATTACCTTACATTCCTCCGTCTATTTATATTAGTGCGAAATAAGCACTGTATTCATCTTCGTTGTAGTCTCTGAAATAATCTTTTTCGTTACCTAAAATTCAACGTAAAACAAAACATATAAACTGATTATACCACAAACAGACCAAAACAATGCCGAGAATTTGACAAAATAAAAAAAAACGAATAAAATCAGTTTATTACGATTAATATATTCGGAAACCATGGAGGATGTTACTGATGAAAAGAACAGAACGTGTAGGTGCTATCATTAGAATTCTATCGGAAAACCCCTGTAAACCTTATTCCCTCGGGTATTTCTGTGATCTCTTTTCTGCAGCAAAGTCCAGTATCAGTGAGGACATACAGACGGCAAAGCAAATACTGGCCGGTATGGAGCTTGGTATTATTGAAACTACTGCCGGAGCAGGGGGCGGAGTCAGGTATGTTCCCCACATTTCTGAAAAGGACGCAATGGAATTGCTCGACCACATCTGTGAAAAGCTGAGAGATAAAAACAGAATATTGGGAGGGGGCTTCCTGTATACTTCCGATCTCATGTTCGACTCCAATATCGTAAAACGAGCCGGTGAGATTTTCGCAAGAAGGTTTATGCATCAGAATGCAGATTATGTGGTAACCATTGAGACAAAAGGGATCCCCGTTGCACTGATGACTGCTCACATGCTGAACCTGCCCCTTGTGGTTATCCGCCGGGAAAGTAAAATCTCCGAAGGTTCCACCGTAAGTATCAATTATTTTTCCGGTTCCACGGAAAGAATTCAAAAGATGTCCATTTCCAAGAGAGCGGTGACACCCGGTTCCCGGGCCATTATCATCGATGATTTTATGCGTGCCGGAGGCAGTATAAAAGGAATCTCAGACATGCTGTCCGAATTTGAAATTGAAAATGTAGGCACCGGTGTAGTGATCGCTTCTACCGAACCTCAAAAGAAGAAAATACAAGACTACTTCCCGCTGATCTATTTAGGTCCAGTTGATGAAAATGGAAAGACAATTGAGGTTTTTCCGAATAGTCTGATTTTTTGTAAAAAAGACTTGTAAGATTTTGTTAGCTACTGTATAATGTTGGCATACATTATACATACCTCTATTAAAGATTTAGTCAGGCATGAAAGGGTGGTGTCAGTATGAAAATAACTGATGTAAGAGTTCGTAAGGTAAATGATGAAGGCAAAATGAAAGCCGTAGTCTCCGTCACTTTCGATGATGAATTTGTGGTACATGACATTAAAATCATCGAGGGACAAAATGGTCTATTCATAGCTATGCCAAGCAGAAAGATGGGAGAAGGCGATTTTCGAGATATTGCCCACCCATTAGTATCAGAGACCCGTAATAAGATTAAGGATGCCATTTTTGCTGAATACGAAAAAGTATTGGAGGAGAAAGTAGAGGAAGCAGCAGAGCCTGCGAAGGAATAATTTTTTTTATATAATAATGAACGGATAAAACACCATGCATCTTCAGGCTGGTGTTTTTTTTTACGTGTAAAGCCTTCGGATTTTTGATGATTAAAGCCTTCGGATTTGATGATTAAAGCCTTCGAATTTGATAATTAAAGCCTTCGAATTTGATAATTAAAACCTCCGGATTTTAACAGACGATTTTATTCTTCATTTTTTATTTCGATCCTTCATATACTCTAGTAAGACAGGCTTATGGAGGAACAAAGATGAATTACAAAAGAGATTTATTAAAAGGACTGGCGATCACCACTGTGCTGGTGTTATTTTCATTGGTATTGCTGCCTTTTACCTTGGTCAGCCTATTCTCCGGCAACGATGAGCAAGCACCTATCGCAAAAGATCCAAATTATGAACCGAGCTATATCAAGGTTTACCGCCATGACAGCGGCAAAACGGAAACCATTGAATTTGAAGAATACGTGAAAGGAGTGGTGGCCGGAGAAATGCCCTCAAGCTTTGAAATGGAAGCACTGAAGGCACAGGCAGTAGCTGCCAGAACCTATTCTTTATCCAAGATTGTTCGATCAGGTGACGGAGGCAATCCTGATCATCCCTCCGCTCCTGTTTGTGACGATACACATTGCCAGGTATACCGAAGTGTGGATGAGCTGAAAGAGATCAAATCAGCTGAATGGATGGCCACAGGCTGGCCGCGGATTGTGGAGGCTGTGGACAGTACCAGAGGGGAACTTATGTACTATCAAGGAGCATTGGTAGAGCAGCCCTTATTTCACTCTTCCAGCGGCGGCAAAACAGAAAATTCAGAGGATGTTTTCGTATCGGCACTTCCGTACCTGAGAAGTGTTGACAGTCCTTATGAAACGGAAGCACCCCATCAGCACGAACAGATAACCATATCCTTATCTGAATTCTCTAAGAAAATAAAGAAAGCCTACCCCAAGGAAAATGTCGGAACCATAAACAGCAGTACTATTAAGGTAACAAATCGCAGTGAGGGAGGTAGAGTTGCAACGATAAAAGTCGGCAATCTTTCCCTCAAGGGCAGGGATATCCGGGACCTCTTTGGTCTTCGATCTGCCAATTTCGCCGTTTCCTTCCAGGGTGATTCTGTTGTCTTTACCACTGAGGGTTACGGTCACGGTGTAGGAATGAGTCAATGGGGAGCCAACGGCATGGCACAACAGGGGTTTACTTATAAAGAGATACTGACCCACTATTACAGCGGGGTTGAAATCAGAAAATAAAAAAATGGAAATGACGGATATTCACTGTAAGGGATATCTTCTACATATTAAAAAAGACCTATACTATGTTTTGCAATTTCCCCTCATCCTTCGAATGTTTGATTCTAATGAGATGTAACATTCTCGGCTTCAAAGTTACTGTTCAATATAGTATAGGTCCTGAATCCAGTCCTTCACGATTATACTCGATTGGTTTTACTTCCCGGATTATAATATTCTAATTTTTCATTTTTTTCTATTATTCTTCCATTCTGGTGATCTTTGCACCCAGAGCCTTGAATTTGCGAATAAAATCTGCATATCCGCGCTCTATATGATAGACTTCGGATATTTCCGTTGTTCCTTCCGCCATAAGGCCCGCCAGTACCAGCGCAGCTCCGGCTCTCAGATCAGTGGAGATTACCTGTGCTCCCTGTAGCTTTCTGTCTCCCTGGATAATGGCACTTCTGCCCTCTATTTTTATGTTGGCGCCCATTCTATTCAATTCACCGATGTGCATGTACCTGTTTTCGAATACCGTTTCAATTACAACACTGGCTCCTGCCACCGTAGTCAGAAAGGCCATGAATTGGGACTGCATATCCGTCGGGAAGCCCGGATACGGAAGAGTTTTGATATCCGTGGATATCAAAGGATTGATATCTCCCCTGACTCTCATTCCTTCGTCGCTGTCTTCAATGACAGCTCCGCATTCCTTCAACTTTGCAATCACCGGCTTTACGTGATCCGGTACCACATTTTTAATTAAAACATTTCCTCTTGTGATGGCTGCCGCTACCATAAAGGTACCGGTTTCAATTCTATCTGGAATAACAGCATGCTTTGTTCCATGTAATTTTTCTACACCCTCGATTTTGATGGTGTCCGTCCCCGCGCCTTTAATCTTTGCGCCCATTTTATTTAAAAAATTTGCTAAATCAACAATTTCAGGTTCTTCTGCAACATTTTCAATCACCGTAATACCTTCTGCCAGCACAGCGGCCATCATGATATTTTCTGTTGCCCCAACACTGGGAAAGTCTAAATAAACGTTGCATCCTACCAGCTTGTCGGCTCTCGCTTCCACGTATCCGTGCCCTTCTACGATTTCCGCTCCCAATGCCTGAAAGCCCTTTAAATGCAGGTCTATAGGTCTGGCTCCAATGGCGCAGCCCCCTGGCAGTGCGATCTTCGCCTTTCCCGTCTTTGCAAGAAGCGGCCCCATTACCAGTATGGATGCTCTCATCTTTTTTACCAGTTCATATGGGGCTTCTTCAGCAATTATGCTCTTCGTCTGAATTTCTATCAAATTATTTATATAATCTTCTTTTACCTCCGAACCGATGCTGCTGAGAAGTTTGCACATGACGTCCACATCTCGTAAAACCGGTACATCCATAATCTCGCATTTTTCTTCTGTCAACAAAGCTGCTGCCATAATTGGCAATACTGCATTTTTTGATCCGCTGATTTCTATTTCACCTTGTAACGGACCACTTTTTTCTACTAAAAATTTTGCCACTGTTTTCCTCCAAATATATATCAATTGTCCAGATTCATTCTATTGTGTTTGTCTTACTTAGTATAACTACTTTTTCACTTTTTTTCAATGAAAATTTATACCACCATCATCTACGTAACAAATACCTGTAACATATCCATTAAAAATTCTCATAAAATAGGAAAAGAAAGAAGTCTCAGTTTTATGCTAAAGGGGGACAAAAAACATATTCTTTCAAGACCTCTTTCTCTCTTCTTTCAATTATCCCCTGGTAGTCTGTCAAATATACACGCAGGCTAAAAGTGATGCAAAAATACCAACAATATATCCGATGAGTCCTGCCATAAACGCGTGCCGGATATTTTTGACAGACGTAGCTCCAAAATAAACCGCTAAAACATAAAATATGGTCTCACAGCTTCCTACCATTACCGATGCCGCTCTACCGACAAAAGTATCCGGACCGTAAGCGGTTACAATTTTTTCAACCAAGACCAAAGATCCGCTTCCCGAAACAGGACGCAAAAGAATCAGAGAAATCAGTTCTTCCGGAATTCCCACTAAATGAAACAGAGGAGAGAGCAGATTCTCCAGAAATTCCATAGCACCGGAGCTTACCAAAGCTTCAATTCCAATAAAAATTGCAATAATAAAAGGCAATAATTCTGCAGCGGTTTTCAGTCCGTCCTTGGTACCTTCAATGAAATAATCATAAATGGGAGCTCTCTTATAAATTCCGTACCCTATAATGACAGAGAGCATTCCGGGAATGAAAAACAAAGAAACGTTACTCAAAACCTCTGCTATCATATTCTTTTCCTCTCATAGAATTTGCATACCATAATGGATGCAATCATAGAGATTAAACCGGCAATAATTGCAGGTATGATAATGCTTCCGGAATTTACTGATCCCGCTTCGCTTCTGATTTTTATTACCGTAATCGGAACAAGCTGTATCATGGACATATTGACTGCAATGAACATGCACATGGCATTGCTTGCAGTCTCACTTCTGTTGTTTTCAGCGTCTAGCATGGACATAGCCTTGATTGAGAATACCGTAGCGCTGTTTCCTGCTCCGAAAAGATTTGCCGTAAAACTCATCAAAATCATTGCTGTAGTTTCTTTTCTAAGACCCTTCGGGAACAAGTACCGGATCAATGGTTTTGTCTTTTGCGCAACCAGATCTATAAGGCCTGTCTCCTTTGCAATATTCATAATGCCGGACCAAACCCCCATGATTCCTGCGAGCCCCAATATAAAATAAACACCATCGGTGCAGCTTTTCATCAAGCCTTCGCTAAATTCGCCGAGTCTGCCGTTTATGACTGCAAATAAGATTCCTAAGACAAGCATTCCCGCCCATATGTAGTTCATCATGTGTTCGTCGCCTCCTTCTTACAGACTATTATTATTCATATTCAAAATATAAAAAAAGATGTTGAATATTTCCATTTTCTAGGCCATAATATAACGAAGGAGGGATGTATATGAATACCACCATTACGCTTGGCGATGCAGGCTTGCTGTTAATTGGACTAGCCTTGCTCGTTTTAATCATTTATTGTATTCTCTTTGTAAGGAGTTTAATTCCTACGATTAAAAATATGAATAGAATATTGGAGGACGCCCAGGTAATTTCTTCCATAGCTGCCGAAAACGCACAGGGTGTCAACAAAATAATCGGCGATGTATCGTCCTCAGTAGGAAGTATTTCGGACATAATTAAAGGAAATCAAAGTGTTGTCGCTGCACTCACTTCACTCGTAAACGCAATTGGCTCCTTAAAAAACCTATTAAACAGAGAGAAAAAATAGTCATTGACTATATTTTTACGAAATGTTAATATAAGGTAAGGATTTTTCCTAGTAAATATTATGAATTAGTGAAAGTAAGATTCACTATAGAAAGGGGACAAAAGACAGATGAAAGCTACAGGAATCGTCAGAAAAGTAGATGAATTAGGCAGAATCGTGCTTCCGATCGAATTAAGAAGGACTTTAGATATTGAAATTAAAGACCCAATTGAAATCTATGTAGATGGTGACTATATACTTTTGAAAAAGTATGAACCAGCTTGTATCTTCTGCGGAAATGCAAAGAATGTTAAGAGAATTCATGACAAAAATGTATGCTCGAATTGTATTGAAGAAATGCAGAAGCTCTAATTAAAAAAACCTGCTTAACAAGTTAGCAGGTTTTTTATTTTTTCTTTTATTTTCTTTCGTAGATTCTTAAAATCTCCTCAGTATAGCATCCGTTTTCCTCATACACATATAACGGATCCAAAAACTTCAGCTCCGGCCTTCCGTGCTTGACACAGTGCATCAACAAAATGTTCGGCTTTCTGTTCCGATTCGGACTTACCAGTCTTAACTCCTTTGGCTCCAATTTGTTCTGTCGGCAAAGGATACAGATATCGACTAGTCTGCTTGGCCTATGAACCAGATAAAAGTCGCCTTTATCTTTTAATAAAGAGGCTGCAGTACCGATGAAGTCTGATAATCCTGCAGTGGTTTCATGACGTGCAATGGTCTTTGCATCCTTTTGATTCTTCAGGCCTCCGTTCCCTTTCATATAAGGCGGATTGGAAAGCACCGCGTCAAAGCTCTGGGGGTTTATATTCTTATCACCCAGAATGTCTTTCACATCGCTATGAATCAGTTTTACTCTATCATGTAAATGATTCAGTTCGATATTTCTCAGACCACGCTCATAGGAATCCTGCTGCAGTTCAACGCCAAGAATCTCATCGGCCTCAGTTTTATGACTCAATATTAATGGTATGATCCCGGTACCTGTACCCAGGTCAATCACTCTGGATCCCCTCTTTACCTCTGCAAAGGAGGCCAATAATACAGCATCAATCCCATAACAAAAATCCTCGGGTTTTTGAATCAACCTGAGGCTTCCAAATCCAATTTCGTCTATTCGTTCTCCTTCGTTGCACCAGTTCATGAATTGTTTCCTTAACATATTATTTATTAGTTTGTGAAACTAAGTCACAATTTTTGTCTGATCAGCAAAAGGTCTAATTTTATGTGATAACGCAAAGCTGGTTCGCAGTTTTGATATTTTCATAACCTCATCTCATGATTTT
>NZ_JAGSND010000029.1 GCF_018128545.1 Sinanaerobacter chloroacetimidivorans
ACACCGGGAAAAGTTTTCACAATGTCTTTCATGACTAGGATATTTTTTTCTTCCATTGGCCATCTCCTCTTAATTATGCTATGTGGGAGAGGGCAAGAACCCCTCTCCCACATTTCAATAGTTTTATTCGTTATGTACAACTACTGGAAGTCGGCTACGTTGTCCGGGGTTACCAGTACGAAGTCGATCCAAGTAATTGCTTCAGGAGCTGCTCCACCAAGAATTTTGGAGATTACGTCTACTGCGCCAGCGCCTTGTCCATCAGCATCCTGTAAAACAGTAGCATCTAATTTGCCTTCTGCAACAAGATTTACAGCGTCAGGAATAGCGTCTACGCCAACTACGATAACGTCATCTCTTCCGGCAGCTTCCAGAGCCTGAAGTGCTCCAATTGCCATACCATCGTTATTTGCAAGGATTGCATTTAACTGATCGCCATAAGCAGTGAGCCAGTTTTCAGTGATAGCCATACCTTTGTCGTACTGCCATTCACCAGTTTCTTTAGCTAGAATTTTGATGTCAGGATACTTAGAAAGAACACTTTCATTTCCTTCTGTTCTCTTTACTGCACCTTCGTTGCTCAGGATACCCATGAGGATACCAACTCCGCCTTTTTCACCCATTTTTTCAACGAGGAATTCGCCCTGAAGTTGTCCAGCAACGATTTCTTGAGAACCTACATAATAAACGCCTTCTGGTGGATTGTCAGTTCCGAACGGATTTCTGTTAACATAGATCAATGGAATTCCTGCTGCTGTTACAGCATCTGTGATCGGACCCATTGCAGCTGTGTCAACCGGAACTACCATGATTGCATCATAACCCTGTTCAATCATAGTGTTTACCTGATCTTGCTGTTTTACTACATCTTCCTGAGCGTCCTGAACGTCGATTGTGTATCCCAGTTCAGCAGCCTTAGCTTTTGCAGCGTCTACAACATAAGTTTGGAATGTGTCGTTCAGATTGCATTGTGCAAATCCGATTTTAACTGTAGCGTCAGCAGCGCCTTCGTCTTCTTTTCCGCCGCCACAAGCTGTGAACATTCCTAAGGTGAGTACGAGTACTAGCAAGATTGCAAGTATCTTTTTCATTTTTTTCCCTCCTCAATTCTAATCGATTGATTAAAAAATAATCATTTATATTAACAGCTTTACTGTTAATAACAGAGAAAAATTTTTACGTTTTTCTACAATTTACGAAAACGCTTGCTAAAGTTGATACTACCATTATATGCTTACTTTGTCAATACTAAAAAAGTGTTAAAAAACACGAATTCAACAGACATATTGCGATATAAGTTTCACAATATTTATTTTAAGACATTTTCAAGAAATCATACAAAATTTATAAAAAGTTATTGACATTATTTTTGACTGCCTCTATAATCAGCATTAGAAAAACGTTTTACAGCAAATTCGTTTACTGCGTTTTTCCAAAACATTATTATAATCAAATAGCTCAAAGCAGTTAAATCAAAATTGTTAAGAGAGAACTAAATGGAGGGTAAACAAATGGTAGCAGCAAAAGAATGGTTACTAACAGAAGACCCAGCTGTCATCTTCGAAGCAGATACCGCTGTAGGTCAGCTCAAAAAGCAAATTTGGGATGCATCTGAAGAAGAGATTGATGCAATTCTGGAGGAATACGGCATTCCTTCCCCATCAGAACTTGGCGTGGCTGGAACTTATATCCAGAACACTCCGAGAGCAAAACAAATTGAAAAGAGAAGAAAGAACGACATCGTATTCGTACCCATCGGATGTACGGAAAACCACGGTCTTCATGCCAACACCGGACTTGATACTTTCATGGTAACACAAATTCTGGAAGGTGTAAGAAGATACACTGCAAAGCAGGGTCATGAAGTAAATCTTGCTTTCACTCCGCTGAACTACGGCGGCCATCCATATCACCATATCGGGATGCCCGGAACTGTCATTATGCCGGAAGAAGTTGTTAAGGAATCCTTAATTTACTGCATGCTTGGTCTTTGGAACGACGGCTACAGAAAGATCATCTTCATCAACAATCACGGACATCTTTGGATGCTGGAATCCGCGATTCAGGAATTCTGCAAAAGATATCAGCTGCCTGGAATCTTCAGAGTCATTGAATGGCACCGTGCGGTAAGAGAATTCTTCTATGTAACAAACCGTAAGAACAGCCTGGAAACAAACTTCATCCACGCTGACGAAGCCGAAACTGCTGTAGCACTTTTAATGTTTAAAGATATGATCGATATGAGCGCTGTTCAGGATGCTGACGGAAAAGGACTTCTTCCTGACGGACATATGGACAAATCCGTAGATCCTTACAGAAGACCTTGCAGATGGTCTGAAGGTGAAGGCCATGCCGCCATCGAAAGAGCTGCCACACCGGAAGGTATCGTGGGAGCCCCTTCCAAGGCTACTGCTGATAAAGCAAAAAGACCGATTGCCGCTATCCTGAAGTATTTAACCCTGCTTCATGACGAAATTCTCGAAACATATCCGGCAGGAACCGTTCCACCAGTTGACCAGATTACCTTACGTAAACCGGAAGATATGGAACCATTCCTGAGAGAACCGCTCAGCGAAGGCTGGAAGTCCATTGACGAACTGCCAAGAATCGGTATCTTCGAAAGACTGTAAACAGTGCGGTAAGAAGAAAGAATATAGAAGAGTCTGTTTAGCTTCTGACAAGAACCGAAACGAATTTTTAACAGTCTCTAAACAGACTCTGAATTGAACATTTATATTAACTTCCATTATTTATATATAAAGGAGAAAAAAAATGAAAAGTAAGACTGCTTTTTTATACAAACCACACGATCTTCGAATCGAAGACGTTGAATTGGCACCTTTAAAACCGAATCAGGTTCTGATTCAGGTTGGTGCCTGCGGAATCTGCGGTTCTGACGTGGAGTGCTATGAAGGAAAATCAGCGGAAGGCCGTTATGATATCGCTCCTTATACTCCCGGTCACGAATGGGGCGGAAAAATTGTTGAAGTTGGCTCCGGCGTTTCTACATTAAAAGCAGGAATGAAAGTTACCGGTGACTGCGTAATGGCTTGCGGCGTTTGCCAGAACTGCAAAGACGGATTAATGCCTTCCGCATGTTTAAATATGAGAGAAATCGGATTCAGACCTGACTCTCCCGGTGGAATGGGCGAATACATGATCGTAGAAGAGCAATATGTACACCATATCCCGGACGACTGGTCCTATGCAATGGGTGCCTGGGTAGAAACCTTCTCCATCGGATATTTTGGACTATGGGGCAACGGCGGATACATTGACGCTTCCGATACGGCTGTTATCTTCGGCTGCGGTCCTGTAGGAATTTCCGCTACCATGGCTGCCAAGACTTCCGGCGCTACTGTAATCGTTGTAGATCCTATTCCTTCCAGAAGAGAACTCGCTTTAAAATATGGTGCTGACTATGTAGTAGATCCTACTGCAGGTAATCTGAAGGAACAGATTGATAAATTAACAAACGGCAATGGACCTTCCGTCATCGCTGAAGCTTCCGGAAACGATAATGCCATCGCTTCCATCTTCGATATCGCAGGCCACAGCTGCAGAATTCACCTGATTGGTCACTCCATCGGAAGAAAAGTTCCTGTAGAACTTGGCTGGACAATCTGGAAGACCTTGAAAATCAACGGTTCCGGAGGAACTAAGGATTTCGGTCAGAGGACCATTCGATTCATGAGCGCTATCAAAGATAAATATGATTTCGATGCATTAAACACCCACTACTTCAACTTTGATCAGCTTCATGAAGCAATGAACACAGCCATCAATGAAAAGGACAGTGCATTCAAAGTAATGCTTCAGTTCCCTGTAGAATAAGGGATATTTCCGAAGGAGGCATAGGGCAAAATGATGTTACCACTTTATAAAGAGGCCATTTGCAGCATTTTTTCCGTCACGCCTGACCAAATCAAGGAATATTCAGCCTCTCTGACGGAAGTTCAGGGAGACCAGCTGCAAATGTGCAAAGTAAAAGGGATAAAGAAGATATTGGCTGCGGGCTCGGGTCCCCTATTCTCCCAACTGGTAGGAGAACCTCTGTCCGCTAGTTTGAAGCTATGCCCTT
Organism: Sinanaerobacter chloroacetimidivorans; assembly: GCF_018128545.1. Classification (GTDB taxonomy): domain Bacteria; phylum Bacillota; class Clostridia; order Peptostreptococcales; family Anaerovoracaceae; genus Sinanaerobacter; species Sinanaerobacter chloroacetimidivorans. The sequence goes on from NZ_JAGSND010000029.1 coordinate 4,082, forward strand.
TGACACATGAGAATAGACTGGTATTAAATAAACATCTGCCTTATACCGTGCCGTCTGCTTTTGGAAAGCAGACGGCAACCTTTGGTGTAGGAGACCGTTTGGGTCTTGCTTCACCAGGTCATATTCGCTGTCTGCAAAAAAGTAATGCAAAACCCATTCTTGCCCAACAGAGCAAGCGGGAGTTGGATCTTACGGGCAGGAATTATGAACAGGTTTTGGACGATGTTTGTTTTGCTGTTTTCCAGGAAGGTTATCGTGGCGGTTTCGGAGCTGACGGGGATCATCTGAAGCAGCTGGATGATATTCAGGATGCATTGAGCTGCGGATATACCATGATTACACTGGACTGCTCAGAAAAGATCGGCAGAGGGATCGAACAGCTTTCCAAGGATGAGAAGCTTCATTTATATGAAGAACTCCCCTTAGAATATAGAAACCGATTGGAGAATACTTATCTGAATCATGTATTTTCCATCTCATCAGAACAGTTTTCTTACAGGATCGAGGATCTTGCGGAATGTGTTCTGATCTACCATAAGGCTATCGAATTTGTCGGAGAAGTCTATCATCAATATCTGATGAAAGCGGATCACGCGGTGGATTTCGAGTTATCTATCGATGAAACGGAATCCGTTACCACTGCCCTGGGTCACCTGTTTGTGGCTATGGAACTGATAGAACAGAAGGTTGATATTACCAGCCTGGCACCAAGGTTTGTCGGAGAATTTCAAAAAGGTATCGATTATATTGGAAACAGCAGTGAATTGGAAGTTCAACTGAAGCAGCATGCTGCGATTGCAGATTACTTTGGATATAAGCTCAGCATCCATTCAGGAAGCGATAAATTCAGCGTATTTCCTATGATCGGCAAGCATACGAAAGGCCGGCTTCACATTAAAACATCCGGTACCAATTGGCTGGAGGCACTGGGAACCATTGCAGAATGCAATCCCGCTTTATATCGTAAAATTCACAGCATAGCTTTACAACATTTTGAAGAGGCGAAAAGCTTCTACCATGTTACAGCAGATTTGAACCTGGTTATGCCGCTGGACGAGGTAAAGGATGAAGATCTGATCCGATATCTTCACAACGACCACAGCCGGCAGCTGGTTCACATTACCTACGGATATGTTCTTAGAGATAACGACTTAAAGTCAGAACTCTACCAGACGTTAAAGGTACAGGAAGAACAATATTATCAGAGATTAATTACCCATATAGGTCGCCATCTGACTCTGATTGGTTTATCTGATAAAAATGCATAATTTTAGCATCAGCATCAATTTTCTTTAAAAATTGGGCAGGCTAAGAGAGGAATAAATGATGAACACGAAAAATGGCAGTTCCCGCCAAATGAAATTAGTTGCTACTTTAACAGCAGAGCTGAATCCCAAGTCCCCTGTGGTTATGGCCGGAAACCCCGCCGATAAGATCAAGCAGGCATCTCTTCTGGGATATGATGCCATAGAACTTCATTGGTCAAGCCCTGCACAAATCCCTTTACAGGAGATCGTGGATAGTTGTAAAATGTACGGAATGCAGATTTCCGCCTTCGCTACGGGCAGAGCCTACGTTCAGGAAGGACTATCCCTGATCCATGATGATGTAACGGTCAGAGAGGCTGCCATAAGCCGTCTGAAGGACTTTGTTGACGCCGCTTCCCCGCATAACGCTACCGTTATTATCGGCTGTATCCGGGGAAATATTTACAGTGAGGATCAACGGGAAATGAGCCTGGAACGGTTGGCGGCGGCTACCCGAATGGTATCGGAATATGCGGAAACCAAGAATGTGGAGATCGTGTTTGAGGCCATTAACCGGTATGAAAATAATTATTTAAATACGGCAAAGGAAACGGCAGATTTTATTAAGGGCTATCATTTACCGAATACAAAAATTCTGCTGGACACTTTCCACATGAATATTGAGGATGCAAATCTAGGTCAGGCGATTCTAGACACCGGAAATTTAATCGGTTACGTTCACATCGCAGACAGCAACAGGTATTATGCCGGCGGTGGACATATCAACCTGAAAGAGGTATTTACAGCCCTCAAGGCTATCAATTACCAAGGCTATATCAGCGCAGAATGCTTACCTCTGCCGGATTCCGACACTGCACTGGCAGAATGGATCAGAGGAGTTAAAGCGGTTTATTAAGAAAGGAATATAAAAATGGAAAAAGTAAAATTAGGTATCGTAGGACTGGGCAGATTAGGTCGTGAACATGCTGCCAATATCAATTACAATATTATCAATGCTGAGCTTACTGCTGTTTGCAGTGCAGTAAAAGAAGAAGTAGACAGCATCATGAAGGAAATGAATCCTTCCTATGGAACCACTGACTATATGGAACTTTTCAATGATAAGAATCTGGATGGTATCGTGATTGCTTCCAACTCTGCTTTCCACTGCCAGATGATTTGTGACGCGGCAAACGCAGGTGTTAAAAATATCTACTGCGAAAAGCCTCTTGGTATGACGCTGGAAGAAATCGAGTTAATCAAAGAAACCGTAGAGAAAAACAACGTTCAAATATTCCAGATCGGATACAACAGACGTTTTGACCGCTCCCTGATGACTATGAAAGAAAAGATAGACGCCGGTTTTATCGGCAAGCCTATCCTGATCAAACTTGCCAACAGAGACCCTGAATGGGATAGAGAACACCTGCTGCGATTCAGCCCTACAAGCGGCGGTTTGGTATTTGATATGCTGACACATGATTATGATGCGGCAAGATGGCTTATCGGTTCCGACGCAGAAACCGTATACGGAATGGGCGGTGCTTTCGGCTATGAAGGTCTTGCTGAAATCAACGATATCGATAACTGCATCATTTCTATCGGTTTTGAAAACGGCGTTATGGGCCATCTGGAAACTTCCAGAAATTCAACCTACGGCTACCATGTAGAAGTGGAAGTATTCGGAACAGAAGGATGCTTAAGAATGGGCACAACTCCAAACAAAGACAGAGTGGTATCCATGGATAGAAATGGCGTAAACACCGAATGTGTTAAATGGTTCTTCGAATTCTGGGAGCCAACCTTTAAAGCAGAGCTTCAGGATTTTGCAGACTGCATCCAGAACAACAGACAGCCGAAAGCCGGCCTGATGGACGGATATAAGGCCGTACAGTGGGCTTTCGCTGCTAAGGAAGCCGTAGATAAGCGTATTGTGGTAAACATGAAATAAGCAACAATCTAATATTTATTAGTTTGTGAAACTAAGTTACAATTTTTGTCTGATCAGCAAAAGGTCTAATTTTATGTGATAACGCAAAGCTGGTTCGCAGTTTTGATATTTTCATAACCTCATCTCATGATTTTTCGTGCGCAAAAATGTGAAAGGTCACATTATTTGCTGAGATTGCTGATACAATCTACGAAAAATCCTACTCGATTCGGTTGAAAATAGTTCGAACCTGCTCAATGCTTTGCTTATATCCCATAAAGATTATGACCATTTCGGATAAGACCATAACCACCCAGTTAGTCAAATAAAGTTTATTGGGATGAAAATAATGTTATCTTTAATGATGGCATTCCATGATAGCCATAACCCAAAAACACCGATTAGGGATTCCGTTTGTTTTTGGGGTTAAAAATAACGAATCGAGACCATATCATTAGAAACCTGTGAGTATTTTCGTAATACAAAGTCAGACCTTTGGCTTGTTAAAACTCAACTACTTGGATCTGGCAAGTTGAATGATTCGGTTTAAATACCAATAAATGAAATTTGACTAACTAATTAAATAATAATAATGATGAAAATAAAAAGAGAGACCGGATGTAATTTCCATACATCCGGTCTCCTGTTTTTATGTTATCAAATCAGATATTCATCAATCATTATAAGTTTCATTATTGACTACCAATTGAGAAGATTCCAGGTATCGCTTCCTTCTTTACTTGTTGATCTGCGAACGATAAGCTCCGTATCCAAGGTGATTACGCATCTTGGTTTATCTGGTTCTTTCATGCGTTCCGTCAGCAAGTACATGGCCTGGTAGCCCAGTTCGTACTTGGGAAGATTAACACTGGATAAAGAAGGTGTCACCAATGTGGAAGGAAAGTTGTTATCAATACCGATAACAGCGATGTCTTCCGGCACACGATATCCACGGTCCAGAAGAGCACGGATGACGCCAATGCCCATTTGGTCATTTGCGGCAAAAACTGCTGTAAAATGTTTTTCTCTTTCCAGAAGCTCCATCATGCATTGATAGCCGCTGATCGGAGAATAATTCCCTTCACAAACCAGAGAACCGTCGAATTTTAGGCCAGCCTTTTCCAGGGTCTCACGATAGCCTTCCAGTCGCAATGCACCAATTTGAAATCTTAATGGTGCCGCCACATGGGCAATTGCCTTATGTCCCTGCTCCAATAAATGATTTACCGCTATTCCAGCCGCTTTCTTATTATCAATGACTACGGCATCAATTCCTGGATCCAGAACATTCTCAAGGGAAACCACAGGAATCTTCTTTTTCCGGCTGCTGCTGTTCACCAGTGACCTGATATATTTGCGATCTGAAATATTTTCGCCATTAGCATAGGAAGCCAGTATGATACCGTCAATCCAGGAATGCTGTAGAAATCTTACGTGCTGTCTTTCCCGTTCTACATCGCCGCCTGTTTCAAATACGGAGATTGCATAACCGAATTTGAAACCTGCTTCATGAATGCCCTGCAATATGGCAGGAAAATAAACTTGGTTAAAGGATGGTACAATAACACCAACTTGATTGGTTTTATTGCTTTTTAATCCTCTCCCTACCGGATTGACTTCATACTGCAAAGCTTCTATGGCTTCATTCACCCTTTGTCTCAATTCCGGACTAACAGGTTTTTTTTCATTCATTACATTGGATACGGTGGAAATGGATACGCCGGCTTTTTTAGCTACATCTTTGATCCCTGCCATAAGTTCCTCCAAACTGCTCCCAAACAGAAATTTTGCTGTCTTCTTCTCTGCTGTATCTAATTTTCAACGCTTTTTAATATTGTAATGTTTTACTTTGTGACGCTATATTATATTGTAATACTTTACTGCCATAATGTCTACGATATTAAGGCTTCCGGTTTATTGAATTTCAGACAATTTAACAGGTCTTCCTTCCTGTACGGATTTCTTGGCTGCAAATCCCATTTTAATCGGCTGCAGGCCGTCGTTTCCGGTAACAGGGGTCTCTTTGTCGTTGATTAAAGCATCTACAAACTGCTTCATTTCCTCTCCAAAGGAATCCATATATCTTTCCAGGAAGAAATACAGCGGTTTTTCACTGAATACGCCTTCTTCTGTACTCCAAACAGCCGTGGAAGGATAATCGTTTGCAATTTCCACTTTTCCCTTTGATCCGAAAGCTTCGACACGCTGGTCGTAGCCGTAGGCTGCTTTTCTGGAATTGTCGATGACGCAGATCACGCCGTTCTTGAATTTGATTGTAATCAATGCGGTATCCACATCTCCTGCTTCAGCAATGGCAGGATCTACCATGCAAGCTGCAGAAACATAGATTTCTTCTGCTTCACTGCTTGTAAGGAAACGGCTCATATCAAAATCATGAATGGTCATGTCCATAAAGATTCCGCCTGAAACCTTAACATATTCGATTGGAGGTGGGGACGGATCCCTGGATGTAATTTTCAGGATCTGAAGATCACCAATCGTTTTATTGTCAATTAATTCTTTTACCTTACGGAAGTTATGGTCAAATCGTCTGTTAAATCCGATCTGCAGTTTTACTCCAGCCTGCTTCGCCGCCTCGATAACGGCTTCTACCTTTTCTATCGTAAGATCTACCGGTTTTTCACAGAAGATATGTTTTCCGGCTTTTGCCGCTTCGATAGCGATATCAGCGTGTGTATCCGTTGAGGAGCAAACCAGAACAGCATCAATTTCCGGATCTGCAAGCAGTTCCTTATAGTCGTTGTAAACAGTTTTGATTCCGGTCTGTGCCGCCCATTCTTTAGCAGAATCTAGAAAGATATCTGTTACAGCTTTGATTTCAACCTGAGGCAATTGATTCATGATACTCATGGTATGAACCCTGCCGATTCTACCGGTACCGATGATACCTACTTTCAGCTTTTTCTCCATGTTCTTCTCCTTTTCTTTTTTAGAGTCCAGATTTTTCTTTGATATATTTTCTGGCTTTCAGCGCATATTCTAATGGATTTGCTTTTGCAGGATCCTGCTCTGCTTCCACTACCATCCAGCCTTCATAACCGTTGTCTTCCAATATTTTGAATATCGGTCCGAAATCAATGGCTCCATCTCCGGGCACTGTAAAAGTACCTGCTCGTACGCCATCCAGGAAGCTCATTTTTTCTGCTCTCACCTTTGCTACTACTTCAGGTCTGATATCCTTCAAATGAACATGTCCCACTCTTTTCACATATTTTTTTAATAATTCCAGACAGGATTCATAAGTACCTTCGGAATAATAAATATGTCCGGAGTCATAAAGCAAGTATACGTTGTCCTGCACACTTGACATGAAACGGTCAATTTCTTCCATAGTCTGAACGCCGGTTCCCATATGATGATGGCATGTCAGCTTCATTCCTTTTTCCTCAGCCAGGTCTGCCATTTTATTGTAGCCTTTTACTACCTTTTCCCATTGTTCTTCCGTATAAACAGGTTTTGCCTCGAAAATCGGATCGCTGAGTCCCTGAATGCTGTTTCCTACTTCTGCTGCGCCGATAACCTTTGCACCCATTTCATAGAGAAAATCTCTATGTGCCTTGAATTCTTCCAGCACTTCCTCTTCTGACTTTGTGGTAAAGCAAGCACTAAACCAAGCATTGCATATTTCAATACCTCTGAGATTCAGCGCTTTTTTGAGCGCGTCTGTATCTCTAGGATATTTGTTTCCCACTTCGGTTCCGGTAAATCCGGCTAACGCCATTTCACTGACACATTGCTCAAAGGTATTTTCACTACCTAGATCAGGCAAATCATCGTTTGTCCATCCGATAGGGGCAATCCCTACTTTCACTTTGTTTGAATCCATTTTTTTCCACCATCCCAACTTTAATTTTATTTGTAAATTAGGTCCTACTGAATAAAGAAAAAATGTTACAATTAGCCCTAATTACTTTCATAAGTCTTTTCATTGTCGTTAGTATTCCACAGTTTTAAAATTTCTTAACGAAGTTTTTTATTTAAGTACTCTTGTTGTCTTGCGAATTTTTAATTCGGGATTCAAGATCACCTTTTTCACCTGCTTTGGTTCATCCTTTGCCTGAATTTCTTCCAATAAGGTATCAAATAGCATTCTTCCCAGTTCGTATTTCGGCTGATGTATGGTTGTCAGCTGAATTTGAGGCAGACGGGAATAAGAGATATTATCATATCCGATTACCCCTACTTCATCAGGAACGCTGATATTCTGGTCACTGCAGTATTGAAGGACACCGAGACCGATCAGATCATTCATGCTGAACACTGCATCGATTTTTTCTCCTCGATTTTCAAAAAGCTCCTTTGCTGCCATTCTTCCGCCTTCTATGGAAAAGCTTCCTTCAATCACAGCATTTTCATTGATGCTCATCCCATATTCCTTTAGTGCTCTGGCAGCACCATTCAATCTGCTCTGAGATGCAAAGATATCCTCTTTACCTAAAATAAACCCGAGATTTCGATAATCGCAATCCAGAAGATGTTTCGCCGCCAGGTAGCCGCCCAGCTCATTATCTACTTCCACACAATTATATTCCAGAGTTTTGCTGTACCTCTCAATGATCATCAACGGAGACCTCACATTCTCATAGTCTTCATTTTTACCTGCAGACTTCAGGATAATGCCATCTACTCTCTTTTTTCTGAGGGTATCAAAATAGGCTTGCTCATTTTTGGGACTCCATCCTGAAATGCACAGGAAAATATTGTATTCCTTCTCATTTGCAGCATCAGAAATACCCGTAACGATTTCACCAAAAAACGGGTTGTTAATGTCAGGGATGATAACCCCCACGGTTTTTGAAATTTTGTTTACAAGACCCCTTGCCAGATCATTTGGCTGATAGCCCATCTTCTCCGCAGTTTTAAGAATTTTTTGTCTCGTAGCTTCACTGACCCCTTCTTTTCCATTTAAAGCTCTGGAAATAGAAGAGTAAGAAACCCCAAGTTCTTTCGCGACATCTTTTATGGTAATATTAATTGGAATCATCTCCCTATCGATTGATTATTTTCATCATAGCAAACGTTTGTTAAATATGCAATGCTTTTCTTAAAAATATAGTGCTATATCCTATATCTAGCAAGAAAAAAAGAGGATAAATTATCCTCTTCAACGAATAAATCTGCAATTTGCAAGCTTTTTCCTTTGCTTATCCAAAACTATCCAAGCTATGATTTTACAATCCTGATGCCTTGAGGAGTATCCTCCAAAGTGATCCCTTTTGCTTTTAAGAGATCTCTTATTTCATCTGCTCTGGAAAAATTCTTTGCCTTTCTAGCTTCCTGCCTTTCCTCCACCAGTTTTTGGATCTCATCATCAATGTCATCGGAGGCTTCCTTCTCCCTTAAAAGTCCAAGAACCGCAGTCATCTCGTCTATTAACGATAAACATTTTTCCGAGAATTCCTTGGACGAACCGTTTTTTGTAGCCGTATTGATATCCTTGATCAATTCAAACACAGCACTGATGGCGTCAGCCGTATTCAAGTCATCATCCATAGCTGCGATAAACTTCTCTCTGTATTTTTCAAGAGATACAAGCTGTGTTTTCTCTTCTGCCGTCATTGTCCCCGAACCGTTTTGAATGAGATGCTTCAGATTATTTTTGGCATTCTGCATTCTGGCCAGTCCGTTTTTTGCCTGATCCATCAGTTCACGGCTAAAGTTAATAGGGCTTCGATAGTGTCCGGAAAGAAGGAAAAATCTCATAACCTCTCCGTCATAATCCTTTAAAATATCACGTACTGTAAAGAAGTTGCCCTTTGACTTGGACATCTTTTCATTGTCAATGGTGATATATCCATTATGCATCCAATAGTTTGCAAAGGGTTTTCCCGTCTGTGCTTCCGTTTGGGCGATTTCATTTTCATGGTGAGGAAAGGTGAGATCCTGCCCACCCGCATGGATATCAATGGTTTCTCCCAAATATTTTGTAGACATAACGGAGCATTCAATATGCCAGCCCGGCCTCCCCAATCCCCAAGGGGATTCCCAAGCCAATTCGTCTTCTGTTTTTTGAGCCTTCCAAAGAGCAAAATCAAGGGGATCTTGTTTCTTTTCTTCTATCTCGATCCTGGCGCCGGATTCCAAATCTTCAATATTCTGTTTTGAAAGTTTGCCGTATTCACGGAACTTTCGGGTGCTGTAATAGACATCTCCGTCCGCTTCATAAGCATAGCCTTTGTCGATGAGATCTTTGACAAAAGCGATGATTTCATTCATATTTTCCGTTACCTTCGGATGAACGGATGCTTTCTCTACATTCAAAGCACCGGCATCCTGATAATACTCACCGATATACTTTTCGCTGACTTCTCCTGGAGTAATCCCTTCCTCCCGTGCTTTATTGATAATCTTATCATCCACGTCTGTAAAGTTTTGAACAAATTTAACCTTTTTTCCTCTATATTCCAAATATTTTCTCAAGGTATCAAAAACAACAAAAGGTCTCGCATTTCCAATATGGAAATAGTTATATACCGTTGGCCCGCAGACATAGATTTTGATCTCATTTTCATCGATAGGTACAAATTCTTCTTTTTTTCTGGTCAAAGTATTATATATTTTCATTTTCTTTTCCTTTCTCCATCTCTTTCAGTCTGTTTTCCAACATAACGATACGCCTTCTCAGGCATTCCAACTCAACCGCAATCGGATCCGGCAGATCTATCTGATTTAGATCCTCCGTCTTAACGTTATATCTCCTTACAATTTTTCCGGGAATTCCCACAACGGTACAGTGATCAGGAACTTCCTCCAAAACCACAGAACCAGCTCCGATTTTTGAATGATCTCCAACTTTAAAGGGCCCTAGCACCTTGGCCCCGGAACTGATTACCACGTTATTGCCGATAGTCGGATGTCTCTTGCCGACATCTTTCCCCGTTCCGCCTAAGGTTACCGCCTGATAGATGGTTACATCATTGCCAACCTCTGCAGTTTCTCCTATCACAACGGCCATGCCGTGGTCAATAAAACAGCGTTTTCCAATGGTTGCACCCGGATGAATTTCAATTCCCGTAAAAAAACGAGCCCATTGGGAAATAAGCCTTGCGAGAAGTTTTAGATTATGCTGATACAGCCAGTGTGCCGGTTTATGGAAAATCAGTGCCCATACGCCGGGATAACAAAGAAGAACTTCAAAGCCGTTTCTAGCTGCCGGGTCACGAGCTAAAACCGCCTTAATATCCTCACTTATATCACGAAAAAATGCCATTACGCATCTCCTTTAATTTATAATACCCAATCATTCCGTAAAATAAATACCCAATCATTATATAAAATAACAGGGCAGGTTATAACCTGCCCTAAAATTATACATTATTTTTTTATTGGAATCAAAAGTTTTTATAAAACCGTTGTAAATTTTCGACTTAGGAAATTTACTTCCATCTATGCGTTTCAACGAGATAAGGGACATTTTTTACCTCGTTATAAATAATTCATTGGGTTCTGAGGCACACCGTTTTTTCTCACCTCGAAATGCAAATGATATCCGGTTGCTCTTCCGGTAATGCCAACAGTAGCGATCACTTCACCCTTGCTTACCACCTGTCCAACAGAAACCCCTATGGTGTTGCAATGTGCATACCAAGTTTCGATTCCGTTTCCATGACTGAGCTTCACAAGATTTCCGTAACTTCCGGAATAAGCGGCAAAGGTTACGACGCCGTCATCCGCAGCTTTTATCGGGGTACCCTTTGGATTTCTAAGGTCTACGCCGGTATGTCTGCTTCCGCCTCTGTTGGCGCCAAAGGCCGAAGAGATTTCAATGTGACTGACCGGGCTAGATAAGGAACCTGTTCCTGTGAAGGTAGCCAGGGATTTTGTTCCCTTTAATGCAATTTGATTTTGTGGTTCTGCAGTTACTACGGAATCCAATTCTTTTGTAGCAACCACGATACCATTTTCCTTGGTAACCTCAGTTCTGATTTCCTTTGTTCCATATACTCCGGCAGTTTTCACTTTTACCTCACCTTTGTACAGGGCACTTGTAGATTCATATACGATACCAAAGTCAATCTTTTCTGTGTTAGCAACCACTTCTTTTATCTGTACCGTTACATAAGGTTTTACCTGATATAAGTTCAATTGCTGACCAATTTTTAATTTTGCCGGATCAAAGCCCGTATTTGCACTTTCCAGTTCGGTAGGGGTCATGCCATTTGCGATTGCAATATCCCAGAGAGTATCCCCGTCCTGAACCGTATACACCTTAGGTTCTTTGGTTCCTGTCACGATCAGTGAGACCGCTTCTTCCGGCTTCATAATATCTGCTACATTTACTGCCGCCTGGGTTACCAAAACATCTTCTTTAAAAGAAGCGCTCAGCACTTCGGAGCCTTCCGTTTTATAATGGTTTTTCACACCTTCCAGAATGCTGTTTGCCCCTTCTTCTGTTGCTGCGGCCACCACATTATCGCCGTTGATGTTTACGGCCCATGCTTTCGCTTTACAAAGCTCAGCCGTCAGTATTTTGTCCTTCAGCTCTTCATTGGTTAAAATCGTTACTTCTTTTTTCTTTAGATCCGTTTCTTCACAAACCAATGCGTCGCTGTCTACTACGATCTCAATTCCTGATGCTTTCTGAGACAGATCTGTCTTAATTTCCTCCAGAACAGTTCCGACCATTTCTTGTTCCGTTACATAGCCTGCTTCCTGCCCTGCTATGGTTACCTTGTAAACATCCGTTCCAGAATTCAGTACCAGCACCGTGCTGAAAACTGCGACTCCTAAAATTCCCGCTCCAATGCCTATTTTGGCATTTCGGCTTAATCTGCTTAATTGTTCTATTCTAATATCATTTATTAACGTTTTAAATTTATCAGCAACCACTGCCGTATATTTCATTACTTCTTTTCTGCACTTATGATAAGATTCTTTTACCGCTTCACCATTAAAACTGTCTTTTAAATTCATTTTTATACCTCACTTTGATAAAAAAGCTATTCTTTCATCAAACCTCCTTGTACATTTTTTTGCCAAGCTTTCCAGATTGTATGCGGTTTATTTAGCATACCCTAATATATACATATGTATGCCCCGCGTTTTTAATGACTATTGAAATATTACAATATTGTTACAACAAAGTCAATACGCTCCCACTACAATTCACAAAACTTTCACAATTAAAAAACCGCCAATCAACGTATTTTTCAACGTTTTTGGCGGTTAGATTTTTCTAATCTCCAGATTTTACATAGACTAATTTGCTACTGGAAATAATTAGTTTGCGGTACGAATTATTCTCCAATTTCTTCCATGGCAACCTTTTTCATCATTTGTTTTTCCTTTGGTTTATCTCTCATATCCCTTTTCGCAGAGACAATTTTATCAGCAACTTCGATACCTTCGATGATCTTCCCGAAGGATGCGTACTGACCGTCAAGATGAGGTGAGTTAGCGACCATAATAAAGAACTGAGAACCTGCCGAGTTGGGATCCATCGTCCTGGCCATGGACAATACGCCTCTGTCATGTTTCAGATTATTTTCAAAACCGTTGGCAGAGAATTCCCCTTTTATGGTGTAGCCCGGTCCTCCCGTTCCTGTTCCCGTAGGGTCTCCCCCCTGAATCATAAAACCTGGGATTACACGGTGAAAGATCACTCCGTCGTAGAAGCCCTTCTCCACCAGCTCAACAAAGTTTTTCACGGTTTCTGGTGCGATTTCAGGATAAAGCTCCGCTCTCATCACATCTCCGTTTTCCATTTCAATTCTAACTTTTTTCATATTATCCTCCTGTTATATGCAAATTTCATTCTACAACCCTATTATTTATTAGTTAGTCAAATTTCATTTATTAGTATTTAAACCGAATCATTCAACTGCCAGATCAAAATAGTTGAGTTTCAACAAGCCAAAGGTCTGACTTTGTATCACGAAAATACTCACAGATTTCTAATGATATGGTCTCGATTCGTTATTTTTAACCCCAAAAACTAAAGCTGACAGTTTCATAGTGTACTAATACATAATCTTATTTAACTAACAGGTGGCCTGACTAAAAAAGCAAATTTAAAAAACTAAGAAAAAATTTGCTTACCGCTGATAGTAGCAGGATGCTATTGTTTGTGAACTATGTTATATAATTTGTCTGAATAGCAGATGGGCTGGAACAATACGTCGGAATGATTTTGCTTTGGTCTTATCCAAAGATGAGCAGAATTTTTAGGTAACGTCAAACACCGATTATATTACCGTTTGTTTGATGTTCTAAAAATTGCGAAACGAAGGGATAAAGACCTTCAAAATCATGACCGTACTGGGATAGACCATGTGCTATCAGACAAATAGAATAAGTAAGTTTCACAAACTAATAAATATTTTATCTGATTCTATACACCGCATGGTTATAGTATTTTGGCTCCAAAGCCTCCCAAAGTTCATTTTTCAGGAGGTCAGGATACACACGCTCCAGAGACATAATTTCTTTTTTACTTAGAAATTTTACTTCACGCAGGACCTGATGATCCTCGTCAAATTCGGGGTCCTTTCCCAGACCCAAAGTACCTCCCACCAGTTCCGCCAGAAAAAAGTTTACGAAACGCTGGCCTCTTTCCTCGGATACTTCTTCCACATGCCATATCAGTCTTTTTATTTTTACTTCCAGTCCGGTTTCTTCACGAACTTCACGTACGGCTGCCTCCTTTGAGTTCTCACCCGCCTCAATGCCGCCGCCGGGAACCAACCACAGGTCTCTTCCCTCATGGACTTGTTTCACCATAAGGACTCTCCCCTCTTCATCAGGAATTATGACTCGTACTCCACCAATCCACATATACCTCACCTTATCAAAAATGCTCCCACAAGGCCCGCCAGAATTGTAAGCTTTATCGGACCTATCCTAAATTTACCTGCTAATATTATTGTACAGATAAATAGAATACAAGGCAATAGATTCACATATTCTTTTATATTTTCAATCAGCTCCTTAGAAAAGAGCGGTCCTTGAAACAAGGAGTTCTCTGACAAAAAGATCACCGCGGAAGCTATCAAACCTACCGTTGCCGGTCGAATTCCAAAGAGTACCGCTTCCAGACCTTTACTTTCCTGAAACTTTTTCATGAAATGCATAGTTAAAATTACCAGGATCACAGACGGCAATGCCACACCAAAGGTCGCTGCAAAGGCACCGAAAAAGCCTGTATATTGAAAGCCTACATAGGTAGCTGCATTGACTGCAATCGGCCCGGGCGTCACCTGAGACAGCGCAACAAGACGTGAAAACTCTGCCGAAGTCATGATGCCAAATTCCTGAACGCCCTGAAAAATCAGCGGAAGCATGGCATATCCGCCACCGAAGCTAAAAATGCCAATTCGAAAAAACATTAAAAACAGCTGAATGAAAGGCATTATTCTTCATCTCCTTTCCTCTGTACCGTAGTTTGCCCCATCTGCTCTGTAGTGTCCTCTGTCAGATTTTCAAGTTTATCCCTTGGTTCTTTTTTATTCCGGCCTTTTTTATTTTTATATAAATATGCCAGATATCCTGCAGCACCTCCGAACAAAATTGCCCAAACTGCACTGATTTCGGCAATTACGATAACAAAAAAAGAAACAACTGCAATAAAATATTCCAGCTTTCCCCTTAATATTTGTTTTCCCATTTTATATGCGGCTACAAGAATCAGCGCAACGGACGCAGCTTTGATCCCTTCAAAGGCACCTTGAACATAGGGATTGTCTTCGATTCTCCCCAGAAAAAGCAGGATGACAACGATGGCAATGAAAGCAGGCAAAATAACGCCTACCGCGGCAGAAATAGCTCCGGACAGTCCCTTCTTCTTATTTCCGATATAAATGGCAGAATTGATTGCCAGAACACCGGGCAGGGATTGACATACCGCAAAGCAGTCAACGATTTCTTCATCCGTCATCCACTGCTTTTCTTCCACAGCAACTCTCCGAATCACGGGAAGCATGGCAAGGCCGCCTCCAAAAGTAAAGGTCCCGATTTTCAAAAAGCAAAAAAATAATTCCCATAAAAATTTCATAACGGCGTCTCCTATTTTTCAATTGATAGGGTTTGTTCTACGGTACTTTTTTATGTACTTATTTCACAATTCTGCGAAGATGTATATCGTTTTTTATGCATACCAGCCTTATGATTAAGGTTATGGCAAAACAGGAATACATGGCAATTCCGTCCCCTGTAAATCGATCTATCAGATAATAGAAAGCCGCACCTGTGATGGATGCCACTGCGTAAATCTCTTTGCGGAAAATAAAAGGAATTTCTTTGGCAAAGACATCCCGAAGAACACCGCCCCCAGTACCGGTTAGCAAAGCCAGCGTAATGACAACAAAGGGCATGTCCAGACGGTTCTCTGCCGCTACTCCTGCCCCGATTGCTGTAAACGCAGCAAGGCCGATAGCGTCGAACAGCTGCAGCACATTGGTATAGCGGTTGATTTTCCGATAAAAAACAATAACGAAAATAGCAGAAGCGATGCTGATGATAACAAAAACAGGATTGGCAAGAGCCGCGGGCAAGTTTTCGTTGATCAGAGTATCTCTGATGATACCGCCGCCCACAGCGGTTATGATAGCAAAAAATATGATTCCGTAATAATCCAGCTCCTTATCTATGGCTACCAAAGCCCCTGATATGGCAAAGGCAACCGTTCCAATCAATTCTACCATTGATATAAATTCCATATCTTATGAGACCATCCTTACTTTCCTTGATTACCGGATAAAAAACCATAGACCAGAGCGCTGATGCGACGGTACGTTTCCTCCGTGCTGCGCAGAATCCGGTCTATGATTATCATTCATATTTTTTATTTCAGTTCTGATTTAATAATAGAAACCGCTTTTTCCAGTGCCTCATCCGCACTCAGTTCCATAATTTCCTTATCTCGTCTTAATTTAAATTCTACCATACCTTCCGCAGCCTTTTTCCCCACTGTGATTCTTACCGGAATCCCCAGAATATCGGCATCTTTGAATTTTACGCCGGGTCTTTCGTTTCTGTCATCGATAAGTGCTTCTACACCTGAGTCAAGCAACTTCTGATAGAGAGTTTCCGCCAATTTTGTCTGAGCTTCGTCCGACGTATTTACGACGGTTACAATCGCATGATAAGGAGCAACTGTCATAGGCCAGATAATACCATTTTCATCATGGTGCTGTTCCACGATGGCTGCCAGAGTTCTGGTAACCCCGATTCCGTAACAGCCCATAATAATAATCTTATCTTCCATGTTTTCGTCTTTGTAATAAGCACCCATTGCCTTGCTGTACTTTGTTCCCAGCTTAAAGACCTGACCAACTTCGATTCCTCGTGCCAGTTTTACCGGCGCTCCGCAAACAGGGCATTGATCGCCAGCCTTAAGCAGCTTCAGATCGGTGACGATATCTCCGTTATAATCCCTGCCATAATTTACATTCTTGATATGATGATCAACCTCGCAAGCCCCTGCGACGAGATTTTTCAGTCCTGCCAATTCACTGTCAACCACAACTTTACAATCGTGTATACCCACTGGCCCTGTAAAACCGCCTACGCATCCGGTAGCTTCCGCCATTTGGGATTCATCGGCAAACTCAATGGAATGTTCCGGGATGCCCAAAGCATTGATCAGTTTTGTCATGTTCAATTCTCTGTCCCCTCTGATAAAGGCAGCGACATATTCAAATTCATCTTCTTTTTCACCGCAGACTTTAAACAGCAGGGCTTTAATCGTTTTTGACTGGTCTACGCCAAGGAAATTGGAAACCTCTTCGATGGTTTTCGTTCCCGGTGTTAAAACCTTCTCCATGGGCAGCTCCTGCTCATTGGATGCGGGAGCATCCACACAGGCAGCTCTTTCCGTCGTCGCAGCCATATCGCATTGTCCGCAGTAAGCGATTTCGCTTTCGCCAACATCGGAAAGGGCGGTAAATTCGTGGGAGGCACTGCCGCCGATAGCTCCCGTGTCTGCTTCAACAGCTCTGAATACCAGACCGCAGCGGGTAAAGACCTTTTCATAAGCATCATACATATCCCGATAGCTCTTGTCCAGACCTTCCCAATCCTTGTCAAAAGAATAGGCGTCCTTCATTACAAATTCACGGCTTCGCATCAGACCGAAACGCGGCCTTTTTTCATCCCGGTATTTTGTTTGTATTTGATATAAGTTTAAAGGAAGCTGCCGATAAGAGCTTACCTCACTTCTTACGATATCTGTAAAGATTTCCTCATGAGTCGGGCCCAGACAGAATTCTCTTTCATTTCTGTCTTTAATTCTCCACATTTCAGGCCCGTATGCATACCATCTGCCGGATTCCTGCCAGAGCTCCGCTGGCTGCAATGCAGACATATGAATTTCCTGTCCGCCCTTCGCATCCATCTCCTGTCTGATAATCTCTTCGATTTTGCGTATAGAACGGAATCCCAATGGCATAAATCCATATACTCCGGATACCAGCTTTCGAATCATACCTGCCCTCAGCAGCCAGATATGACTTGGGATTTCAGCTTCATTGGGAACCTCCCTCAAGGTTCTGATATACATTTGTGATAGTCTCATAGATTATATTCTCCTTTTTATTAAAACCGATGCCTGTGCGGCGATGCCTTCTCCTCTGCCGCAAAATCCCAGCTTCTCGGTGGTTGTTCCTTTTATATTGATTCTTTTTTCTTCCATCTTAAGAGCTCTTGCCATAATGCTGATCATATCCGAAATGTGCGGCGCGATCTTTGGCTTTTGCGCCACCACTGTGGCATCAATGTTCACGATGCAATAGCCCTTGCTGGTCAACATGGATCCCACTACCTCCAGAAGTGTAATGCTGCTGATACCACGGTACTTTTCATCCGTATCAGGAAAATGTTTGCCGATGTCTCCAAGAGCTGCCGCACCAAGCAGGGCATCCATTACTGCGTGAGTTAGAACATCCGCATCAGAATGTCCGAGCAGGCCCCGTTCAAATGGAATTTCAACGCCTCCGAGGATAAGCTTGCGGCCGCGCACCAATTTATGCACATCATAGCCTGTACCAATGCGTGTTTCTCCCTCTTCACCTGGTGCCGCTTCTTCCGGCTCCATCTTTATATCATCCAAGGAGCTGAATCCGATACTTCTGCTATTTTCTATCCATCCACCTAGAATGGCTTCTCCAAACACGATGTCCTCCATGGTAGTAATCTTGATATTGTTATAATCACCTTTTACAATATGCACTTTTTCGCCTACTTTTTCAACTAAAACAGCGTCATCTGTACCGTAATAATTCTTTCGGTATGCCTCATCATAGGCATGTACCAGCAAGTCTTTACGGAATCCTTGGGGAGTCTGCACGGAATACAGGGATCTGCGATCCAGGGTCTTGGTTAATAGATTTTCCTCTGCCATCTTGATCGTATCTTTAACGGGAACAGCCGCCACGGCTGCTCCATGTAATTTAGCCGCCTCTATGGTACGGCGAATCACCTCTCCCGTGACAAAAGGCCGCACTCCGTCATGGACCAGCACCAGATCTACATCTTCCGGGAGACGCTGAATTGCTCTGTAAATGGAATCCTGCCGTTCCTGTCCTCCCGTCAGAATCTCTCTGACCTTTGACATTAGCCCAAGATTCTTTAACTCCAATCGGCATCGTTCCAGATAGTCTTCATTGGTAACTATCGAAATCTGGTGGATCTCATTCAGATCAGCAAAGGCTTTCACTGTTCTGGCAAGAATCGACATACCTCCAAGGTTTCCATATTGTTTCGGAATACCGCCGCCCATTCTCTTTCCAGAGCCGGCGGCGGGAATTATGACAGCAGTTTTTGCTTCTTTTGTCATCCTGTTCATTTCCTGTCTTAGTTTATTTTGTATTCTTTGGTTTTGCAAAGATCATCCGACCCGCAGAGGTCTGCAAAACGCTGGTGACCATAGCGGTAATCGTTTGGCCTATATATCTCCTGCCTTCTTCCACAACGATCATGGTTCCATCATCAAGGTAGGCCACTGCCTGATTTGTTTCCTTTCCTTCCTTAACCAGGAACAAGGTCATATCCTCTCCGGGAAGCACCACAGGCTTTAATGTATTTGCTAATTCATTAATATTTAATACCTCAACACCTTTTATCATGGCTACTTTATTTAAGTTGTAGTCATTGGTAACAACTTTACCGTTCATAAGCTGAGCTAGTTTGAGTAATTTGACATCCACCTCAGGAATCTCGTCCAAAGATTTTTCCAATGCCGTATTATAAATTTCTATCCCGTATTCACTTTGAATCCGGTTCAGCACATCCAACCCTCTGCGTCCCCTGTTTCTCTTTAAACCATCGGAGGAGTCGGCGATATGCCGGAGCTCTACCAGAACAAATTCCGGGATTACAATATTTCCTTCTATAAATCCGGTTTTCATAATATCCGCAATTCGTCCGTCAATAATCACGCTGGTGTCTAAAATCTTCGGTGTGGCTTCATTCACCTTTGCCTTCCCCTTTGGGCCTGTTCCTTTACGGGTAGAAAGCCAAACCGGAAGGATATCCTTTCCTTTTCTTGTAGCAACAATAATTCCAAGATACCCCATAAAAATGTAAGTGAAGATAGATAATATTGTTCCAATGTAAAAAAAGTCAATACCACTGAAAACCTGACTGATCAGAAAGGCAATGACCAAACCTATAATCAGTCCGAACGTTCCCGATACCATTTCGTTGGTTGGAACCTTCTGCAAATCTGTTTCGATATTTTTTGCTACTTTGGCACCGTGACGGCCAAAGAACGGTGTAAGTAAATAAAATAAAAATCCAAAAATAAGTGCGCAGCTGACAACAGCAATAAATTCCTGTGTCTCCGTCAGAACAATTCGTTCCGACAAGTAAGATACACTGAGTAAAAACCTTAAAAGCAGAAATACCCCATACCCGACTAAAACTCCGACTAAGCTAAATATAATGCGAAATAATTTTTTTATCATTAATTCTCTCCATCCCCTTTCAGCATATATAAATTGGTCAATTTTTGGTTAAATTGCAGAATGTATCAGTTTTATTGCCGCATCCTGATCGATGCCCTTTACCAGAATGATTTCACTGACCAATATCTGCTTTGCATTCGACAGCATTTTCTTCTCTCCGGTAGATAGCTTTTTTTCTTTGTCGGTACGCATGAGATTTCGTACCACTTCAGCAACATTGTAAATATCGCCGGATTTCAATTTTTCCATGTTTTCACGGTATCTTCTGTTCCAGTTGTTGGACATTTCGGAAGTTTCTCTCCCCAAAAAGGCGATTACTGCATTAATTTCTTCCATAGAAATAATACCCCTTACCCCGATCTCTTCCGAGCTTTCGATAGGGATCATAATCTTCATATCTCCACAAGGCACTCTTAAAATGTAATATTTCCTACTTTCGCCCAGAATCTTTTTTTCTTCTATTTCTTCTATGATTCCGGCGCCGTGCATAGGATACACGATTTTATCTCCTATGGCAAACATGATAAAACCCTCCCGTTATACATCTAGTATAGTGCAAACAGAAGGTGCCTGTCAAGAAAACAATTTTTTAGTCTATCATATTGGATTTTATGTGTCAACAAATTTTTTCATATCTCTTGTCTAATCTTCACTTTTCATAGTTCTTGTCTAATAAATAGTGTTTTGATCAGATCTTAACAAACCATCTCTGATAAAGTTTTAGATTCCCCCCTAAAATAAAATATGAAAAATGCGATTCAAATTTTTATTTTATATTAAATAGAATTCATAGAATTATTTTTATAAAAATCAAGGATAACACAGATTAGTATTGTATAATAGAAACAATATATCATTAAGGATAGGAGATGATAACGTGGGCGTAAAAGTTATTGATTTAGTGAAAATATTTGGTCTGAAAATCCTCAGCAAAGGACCGGAGGATACAGAAATAAACCTGATAGAAAGTAACCGAAGCGGGCTGCAGCTTTCCGGTTTTTATGATCAATTCGAGGAAAAAAGAATACAACTCATCGGAAACGCTGAAAACGCATATCTTCAAAGTCTATCTGTAACGGACCGGGACGATGCCTTGAAAAAACTAGTTTCCAAAAATGTCCCATGTATCATCATAACTAACGACCTTATCGTATCAGACAAAATGGAAGGTCTGGGCCGACAATGCAATAGATGGATCTTATCCACTTCTAATTCAACTTCAAAATTTTGGGTTGACATTACACTATACTTGCAAAGCGAGCTAGCCGAAAGCATCAGCCAACATGGCGACTTGATTGACGTGTATGGTATCGGGGTTTTAATCACAGGTGAGAGCGGTATTGGCAAAAGCGAAACTGCCCTTGACTTAATCCGTAAAGGGCATTTATTCATTGCAGACGATGCAATAATTATTAAAAAAATCGGTCAGGATCTGCTGATTGGAACGGGCAGCGAACTAACAAAAAATCTGATGGAGTTACGGGGAATCGGTATCATCAATATCAATTCTCTCTTCGGCAAAAGTGCCATTCGCCTTCAGAAAAACATTGAAATTGTAGTAAACCTAGAGAAATGGGATGATAATGCTTATTACGACAGAGTAGGGGAAAATTACGAAACAACCAGGATTTTAGGCATTGAACTTCCTTTTATCAGAATTCCGGTGAAACCAGGCAGAAACATTGCGGCCATCATAGAAATTGCAGCATTGAACTACAGACAGAATATCATGGGTTATAATGCAGCAAGGGAACTAAATAATGCCATTAAAAAATTAAGTCAATAAATAGAAGACGACTGAACAAACCAGATAAAAAAGCAGGGGCAGAGAAAATAAAGCCCGCGGATAAATCAACCACATGCAGCACCCCGGCTTTTTTATTTTATTCCAGCTCCTTTTTGATATTCTTATATTCTTTTTCAATACGGAAGAATTTGGTAATCAATCTAGCAGGCATAGAAATGACAGATTTTACAGGATGACTCTGCAGTTCTGCTTTCACTCTCCTCGGCTTTGTCTTAATCCTGTTTATCACTTCATCTGTATATGCAGCAAGGGCAGCATCCTTATTTGTGTGGAACTCCTTATGACATTTGGTGCAATAAGCCTTGATTACTTTCTGCCCGGCATAGGTGATGACATGAATCGTATCCTCATTGCATTTTTCGCAGAATAAATCCATATTTACTTTAGTAATATCCATCATTACCAACCTTTCATTAATCAGATATCCCATACTTTGAGTATACAATATTCTTATCCCAAAGTAAAGTTCAGTCAAACATGGTATTCAGAATTTGTTCTGTCGAAATCCCATAATCAAGTCTTCATTTTAAAGGAAATCTATACCTGTCTTCCCCCCTTATGACAATAACGATGTCTATCCTAAATTATAAACAGTTTTACTTTCAAATATGACTGAGAAATGGTATCAGTTAATCATTTAGATCTCTATTCCTTCCAGAAACCTTATAGTTCAAGTATATAATCAAGCTCCAAACCTTTCAGTTCATCTTTCAGGTATGCTTCAATTTCTTCCGCTCTGGTAAGGCTCATGGCATGCTGTGCCACTTTTTGTGCATAGCTCCTGTCAACCGAAGTAACAAT
>NZ_JAGSND010000003.1 GCF_018128545.1 Sinanaerobacter chloroacetimidivorans
CGAACCAGCTTTGCGTTATCACATAAAATTAGACCTTTTGATGATCAGACAAAATTGTAACTTAGTTTCACAAACTAATAAATAATAGTCTTTGGATTGTTTAAATTATAATAGACACCAAGCAGGTAATGTAGTATTATGAAGACTAAAATATGAAACGGTTTAATTTTCAAGCTTTTTGACTATGATAAGCCGTCGGACCCTATAAGGATGAAAGGAGAAAGGCAGAAATGACCAATATCACCAATCATGATTTAACAAAGATCATAAATGAAATATATGATTCATTGGAGAAGAACAATTTTTCAACCCTCGGCAGACCTGATTCTATCATGTATGAAAGACCTCTTGTTGGAATAGCGGCGGGAGATGATCCTTATTATGTTTTCCTGAAAGAACATATAGGCGAGTTCCATTGGAGTCCTGAGGAAGCTTTTCGTTTGAAGTATCCGGGAGACGTAGATAAGCATAATTTAAGGGTCATTTCTATTGTATTTCCTCAAACCCTCGAGACAAAGCAGTCGCAGTCAAGGGAATCGAAATGTCCTTCAAGGGAGTGGATTGTGACCAGAGGCGAGTGGGAACCTCTCATGAAAGAATTCAGCGGAAAATTAGTAGAGAAGCTGGATGAATTAGGAATTCGAAACGTATCTTTTGATTTGCTGCCGGAGTTTAAAACTGTAAAATCCGGAAAATTAGGTATCGCATCAAAATGGTCTCACAGACATAGTGCTTATGCCGCCGGTCTGGGCACATTCGGACTTTCGGAGGGCTTGATCACCGAGAGGGGTAAGGCTGTACGCATAACCTCTTTCATTATCGAGGCTCCGCTTCAAGTTACTGAAAGAACTTATCAAACTCATACGGAATGGTGCTTGTATTATAAGGATGGCAGCTGCGGTGTCTGCATGAAACGCTGTCCGGTTCATGCTATCAGTAACAAGGGACACGATAAAATTGCCTGTGAAGCTTATGAAGAGGAGTTCGCAGAAAAATATTGGCCGGAGGGTCTCGATCGTGGCGACTATATATTAGGTTGTGGCTTGTGTCAGGCAGGCATACCGTGCCAAAATAAAAGACCGTGATTTAAAGTGTGTTTTCCTTGAATTGAATTATTTTTTTTGATAAAATATAATTTAAAGTATTGTTTAGAAAGCATCTTTTGATGAATCGATAGATTAAATATCAGGAAAAAGGAGATCCCAATGAAATATAAAAGTACAAGAGGCGGAGCGGATAGCAGGAGTGCAGCGCAGGCTGTAATCCAAGGAATTTCTCAGGACAAGGGGTTGTTTGTGCCGGATGCCATTCCGGAGCTGCCCTTCTCGCTGGAAGAAATGAAAGACAAAACCTATCAGGAGATCGCCTATGCTGTAATCAGCAGCTTTTTTACAGATTATACAAAGGAAGAAGTGCAAACATGTGTAGCGGGAGCTTATGATGAAAAATTCGAAGCTTCGGATATTGTGCCGGTGGTAAAAGGAGGAGATGCTTATTTCCTTGAACTTTATCACGGAAAAACCGCTGCTTTTAAGGATATGGCACTTTCCATCCTTCCGTATCTTCTTACAACTGCCATGAAAAAGGAAAAGGAAGATAAAAAGATTGTCATTCTCACAGCAACCTCCGGTGATACCGGGAAGGCGGCACTGGAAGGCTTTGCTGATGTGACGAATACGGAAATTGTCGTATTTTATCCAAATGAAGGCGTCAGCGAGGTTCAGGAAAGACAAATGATTACCCAGGAGGGCAAGAACACGCATGTCTATGCTATCAGAGGAAATTTTGACGATGCCCAGACCGGAGTAAAGAGAATTTTCAATGATTCCGATTTTGCAGAAAAACTGGCGGACCTGGGTTGCAAGCTTTCTTCCGCCAATTCCATCAATATCGGCAGACTGGTGCCTCAGGTAGCCTATTACGTATATGCCTATGCGAAGCTTTTGGAAAAGGGAGCTGTTCAGGCAGGTGAGAAAATCAATGTGGTGGTTCCTACCGGCAATTTTGGAAACATCTTGGCTGCTTACTATGCAAAGCAGATGGGTATCCCCGTAGGCAGACTGATTTGCGCTTCCAATGAAAATAAAGTGCTCACAGATTTTATCAATACTGGTATTTATGATATCCAAAGAGAATTCTACTTAACCAATTCACCCTCTATGGATATTCTGATATCCAGTAATCTGGAGCGTCTGTTATATCATTTAAGCGGAGAAAACGGGGCGGAAATCGCTGCTCTGATGGAAAGCCTGGATAAGAATAAAAAATATCAGGTAAGCGATAAAATAAAAGAAGGGCTGGCTGAATTCTACGGTGGTTTTGCAGATGTTCAGGAAACCAATGAAACTATCGGTAACATGTATCGTGAAAACGGATACTTGATGGATACACATACGGCGGTTGCTTATAAGGTTTATGAGGACTACAAAAAGGCTACAGGGGATGAAACGGTAACGGTTATTGCATCTACAGCCAGTGCTTATAAATTTGCCGACAGTGTAGCGAAGTCCATAGGACTGCCGGAAGAAAAAGATGGCTTTGCCTATGTCGCTGCTCTTCACGCGAAAACCGGGGTGAGGATCCCGGCGGGATTAAAAGGCTTGGAAGATAAGGAAATCAGACACAGAGGCGTCCTTGATATCAATCAGATGCAGGAAGCTGTAAGAGACGCTTTAAAATAGTGAAAAACGTTGAAAAGTGCAGGGAAAATCATTGCTGATCTCATCCTGCGCTTTTTTAACTAAATTTGTTATAATTGTAAAAAGAAATTCCATACTTTTCGCTTGCATTCTTTTCCGATGTGTGTTAAATTATTATATGTGTCTGACACACAGGTCATGGAGAGTTGACCGAGTGGCTAAGGAGCTCGCCTGGAAAGCGAGTAAGGTGTTAAAGCCCCGTGGGTTCGAGTCCCATGCTCTCCGCCAAAAAATAAGAACGAGGTTTTATGCCTCGTTCTTATTTTTTTGTCC
The DNA here is from genome assembly GCF_018128545.1 of Sinanaerobacter chloroacetimidivorans. GTDB lineage: Bacteria > Bacillota > Clostridia > Peptostreptococcales > Anaerovoracaceae > Sinanaerobacter > Sinanaerobacter chloroacetimidivorans. The sequence goes on from NZ_JAGSND010000003.1 coordinate 2,973, forward strand.
TAAGGCATGGGACTTTCTCACCCACGAAGTGGGTGAAAAAGTCCCATGCCGTTTTGTCCCAAGCTTGCTTGGCGGGCAAAAGGGACAGCAGGGAGCGAAGCGAGTCGGAGGCCGAAGGCCGTTGCTCTCCGCCACATTTATCTGAAAATGTTAAAATTTCAGGCACGAAAAGCATCGAATACCGATGCTTTTTAGTTTTTTTGATAAAATTCCAATAAGAAAAAGAGGTTATCAGACCCTAATCCCCTCAATAAGTGCCTTTGTTCCTATCATATTAATTGCTCTTCTTAGATTGTAAGCAACGCAGGCTAACGCCTGCTCCTACGCTTCGCTCCGCTGTCCGTTTTTCCATTGCAGCTAAGCTGCGGAAAAAAGGCAAGAAAACTAAGGCCAATCTCACCAGTGACCTTTCTGATTCCCTTGCATAGTACATAATGAGCGCCGTGGTACCATTTAGATGGCTAGGGGCATTTTCATCAGCACATTTATCAATTTATAGTTTTACAAAGTGTTCAAGCATATACTCAATCTTATCATCAGATATAGCGTTATTTGATGAGTAAACCAAAATTCCTTCTAGGAATACCCTTTAGAATAAAGCATAAATAAAGTGGATTAAATTCTGAGCTGACAGAATTTAATCCACAAATTTTTTATCCCGTAGAGGATAAGTTTCCTGCCCGATAAAGCAATGTACAGAGGGGATAATCCTTGCCAATGAAGGAGAGTGCTGACTATTTGTTGATGAGATAATCAGGTGATTTTATTTCATCTAAAACTTCTGTTAAATTAATCTCTTTCTTCATTTTAAATTTCCCCGTTTTCTTTAGGACCTCAATAATTAAGTATGGGACTATAAAGCAAGGCATCCCGATATAGATGGACAGCCTTAAGTCGGGGCTGATGGTTGTCAATATTAACGTGAAGCCTAAAATTGCAAGCCCTAAAATATTAGGCAGCGGATAAAACGGGGTATGAAATTTTAGATTGCTTTTTAAAAGGCCTTCTGCATACAACCGCTTACGGAATCTATATTGTGAAATACAGATAGAGCCCCAGCAAAATACCGTTACGACTCCCGATGTTGCTAGCAAATACATATAAAATAAGCCGCTTTTGTCAAAGGAATAGATGATCAGTATGATCCATACTAAAATCAACGAAAAGCCTGCAGAATATACGGGAACCCCTTTGGCAGTTACATAACTTATTTTCCCGGGTGCCATACCTTCTTTCGAAAGTGAGTACATCGCTCTGATTGCGGCATATAAATTGCAATTGGCACACGAGAAGGCTGCAACAATGATGATCAGATTAAATATATGAGATAGTGCAGTAAATCCGTTAAAAGCCAATGCGGCAGCAAAAGCACTTTCTTCATAGCTGGCCAGTGTCCATGGATAGATCATAGCGATTAAGAATGAGGGAATCACAAACAGGAAAAAGATTCTGAAAGCGCCTGCACGAACTGCTGACGGCATCACTTTTTCCGGATTTTCCGTTTCCCCTGCAGTCAATGCGATTATTTCAATTCCTGCAAAGTTCATTACAATAATTGACATATTCAGGAATACTGCCAGGACTCCAAGGGGAAACAAGCCGCCCTGCTGAAGTAGATTTTTCGTTCCTGGAGCGCCTTGGGTTCCAATTACACCGAAGAGGATCAGGATTGCAAGAACTGTAAAAATGATAATGGCGATTACCTTTGTCATAGCCAGTACCGATTCTATTTTACCAAGGTTTGCAACCTGCCCGAAATTGATCATTGTTAGCAATATCGCAAAAAATATAGCCCATATAAAGATTGATAATTGTGGGAAATACATATGCATAATGGTTCCCGTAACAATGCATTCCGAAGGAATGTAAACGATGATCGCCACCCAGTACGTCCATCCCACGCCTGCCGCAAACCCATCAGATATAAATTCTCTGGAATATGAAATAAAGGAACCGGTTGTCGGCATAGCCACCAGCAATTCTCCAAGACAATACAAGGTTGAAAAAACAAGAATTCCACCGAATGCAAATGCAAGAAACGAAGCGGGGCCTGTCATGCTCATAAGACCGCCCAGTCCGTAGAAGTAAGCAGATCCTATTACACCCCCTAATGCAACCATTTGAACATGAAGTTTTTTTAAGCCTTTTTTTAAATCGTTATCAAGAATTTCATTTTCGCCGTTCATTTTGTTCCTCCTTACAAATCAGGATGAAGTTGTTGCTTGTTAAGGCCTCGGCTGTGAAAGCGTCATACAGTGAATATTACCGCCGCTTAATGACCATTCTCTTGTGGGCAGTCCGATCACTTTTCGCTCCGGCATAATTTCCTGGTATTTTCTTATTGCTTCTTCATCTTTAGGATCGTTATATAACGGAACAAGATAAGCTCCGTTCACAAAATATCCGTTGATGTAGGTGACCGCCAATGGCTGATCCGGTTCACGCGGTGCAGCATCCGCCACGATATCAAACCCCTTGTTTTCTTCTTCTGATATGTAAATTACCTCAGGGATATGGATTTTATGGATTTCAAATTTCCTGCCTTTGGCATCGGTTTCATTAGCCAGAATGTCATAGGCCTCTTTAAAAACGGGATACTGCGGATGATTTACGTCGTCAACCCATGACAGGGCAATAACACCCGGTCTGACAAAAAAGCAAATATCGTCAATATGTCCGTCTGTTTCATCGTACATCATGCCTCTTTTCATCCAGATAACTTTTTCAACGCCGAAATATTCTTTACAATTTTTTTCAACTTCTTCTTTTGACATATCTCCGTTACGATTAGGGTTAAGATTGCATTGCTCGGTAAGGATTAAAGTGCCTTCGCCGTCAAACTGCGTAGCCCCGCCTTCAATGATAAAATGCCTGGCATCGTAGCTGTCAATATGGTCAATTTCAAATAGCTTTTGTGCAAATTGCTTGTCAAGATCCCATGGGAAATACAGTCCTTCCACTAAGCCGCCATAGGCATTAAATCCAAACTGGACGCCACGAATGGAGCCTTTATCATCGATTACATAAAACGCTCCCTTATCCTGCGCCCAAGATTCATTGGTTGACATTTCAATAACCCGAACCTTTTCTGATAGCCTGGCTCTGGCGTTTTCATACTGGGCAGCAGAGCAGATGACGGTCATTTCTTCATACGCTGCAATCGTATTAGCCACGATTACACACACCTCTTGAGCCGGCTTGCCCCCGTTTCTGAATGCAAATCCTTTTTCCGGCCAAATAATAATGGATCCATTATGGGGCTCGAATTCTCCGGGTATTCTGAAACCGTCTGCTTTTGGAGTACTGTTTTTAATTGTTCTTGCCATTTTTTTCATTCCTTTCTTTTATCTTATTATTTATTGCTGTTTTCCGAATACACCTCCCAAAATAGAATACCGACCAGTCGGTTTGTTGTTATCAATAATATAATACGAAATAAATTCCAAGTCAACAAATAAAAAAATTATTAAAAAGGCTAAATTTGACAATCACTTTTGAATGTGTTTTAATGTACTTATTTCGGATTACTAAAGGAGAATTGCTTGGAAAAGATGAAAAAGGAATCGACTCGTCAAATCATTTTAAAAGCGGCTCTTGAATGCTTTATTAAAAACGGATACGTCAATACGTCAATGAACGATATTGTTAACCATTCAGGAATCAGTAAGGGTGGGATATATTGGCATTTTAAAAGCAAAGAAGAAATGTTTGTACAAATGATTGAAGAAGAGTATGAAATTTGGCTCAATAGAGTGTATTCAGCTCTGTCGGATATCCCTGATCCAATTGGAAAACTAAAAAAATACGGTCAACTCTTTTATTCGCAGGTCGATTTGCCTATCTTTCGATGGATTCCTGAGTCCTATTGGGGGGAAGTAGGAGAGCATTACCGGGAAAGGCTCAATCAATGCTATTCTAAGGATGATGAATTCATATCTGCAATATTTGAAGATGCGATTTCCCAAGGCAAATTGAAAATGACAGATCCTAAGGCTTTAACCTGGATTTACATTTCGATTCTGGAGGGCCTTTTTGCACAGCTTTCCCTTCAATGGGAGAATCGAGAAACGCTTAATGATTATTTCGAACAGGCCATCGTCATATTCTTAGATGGTATAAAAAAATAATATAATAAGGGATCCTTTTATATCTAGCGCCATATTCTATGGCGCTATTTTTTTTGTCGTAAACGCAACCTAAAATTTAATTAAGGTTACGATAATTAATATTTAAGAAACAAAGATTATAATGAATTGATCTGAAAAAACCTTTTAACATCAAATTAAGAAAGGAGGCTTCGTTCATATGCCATACTGATTACTTTGAATCATAGTAAAACTGACTATGAAGAAAGGATTTGAAATTATGAGTGAACTTGCTATTCGTACAGGAAAATTATCTTTTAAGGAGAAGGCATCTTATGGAATCGGAATATTTTCAGATTCAATCCCCTTTAATATTATCTGTCTTTACTTTCTTTATTACATGACGGATGTAGCGGGCATTAATCCGGCACTAGCGGGTACGATTTCTCTTATCGCTATCACATGGGATGCTATTACAGATCCTATTGTCGGATATCTTTCAGATAACTGGAAATCAAAAAATGGAAGAAGAAGACCTTTTATGATCGTAGGTGCTATCCCTGAGTATCTCGTTTTAATGCTCATATTTGCACCATTTACTTTTAGCGGAAATTCAGGCTTTGCATACTATCTGATTGTTGCAATTTTATTTTGGACTGCTTATAAGACATATGTCATTCCTTACACCGCACTCGGTGCTGAAATCACCCAGGATTTCAACGAAAGGAATTCTCTTAGAAGCTACTGCGGCATATTTATCTATATCGCCGTATGGATCGCCAGTGCAGGTCCTATGGCTATTATGGATAGAGTCTTTGCTTATGGCGGTACCGAAAAAATGTCATGGTCTATTTCAGCTGCAATTTTTGGAGCAGTCGGGCTAATCGGAGCATTGACTTGCTGGAGGTTTACAAGAGGAAAAGAGTTAATTGAAAATAACGAGGAAAGAATTAAAACAAATCTTTATAAAAATTTTGTAGAACTTTATAAAATAAAACCTTTCAGGATGATTTTCTTTGCAACGTTATTTTTCTGCATTAACTTCTCAATTGCTTCTGCTGCTTTTGTATATCTCATGTCAAACAATTTAGGGCTGGATGCAGGTGTACAGGCCACATACTGGACTTTGAATACTGTAATTAGTCTGATCTATGTACCTGTAATTACCTTTGTTGCCAATCGGATCGGAAAGAAATACGCGTTTATTTGCTTCTTTCTCATTGGCATTATCGGATCCCTTACCTTTGCTGTTATCGGGATTAATGATTTCAGCAGTCTGATTATTTTTACCATTGTTTGGAATGCTGCTAATATCTGTTTCTGGACGACAGGATTTTCCATGATATATGACTGCTGTGAGGCTGATGAGCTCATAAATGGAGAGAGAAGAGAAGGGGCCATTTCCGGATTTACTTCATTCGCTCAAAAATTCGGCTCGGCCTTTGGTCTTTGGCTCAGCGGTGTAATATTGAGTTTTACAGGCTACAATGGTGAGGTCATAGAACAAACAGAGAGCGCATTAAAAGGAATCAATTTATTAAACACCCTGGTGCCTGCCATATTTATGCTGATTGCACTTGCGTTTATTATCAGGTATCCTCTGAATGCCAAAAATTTTGAAGCTTTAATTAAGGCCTTGGAGCTTAAGCGGGAAGGTAAGGAATATTCAACAGAGGGATTTGAAAAGTTAGTGTAACAGAATGCTAAAATCTAAGATCAATAACATTAATAAATTCAGCAGGAGGTTCTAATGGATTATTACAAGGAAGCATTAAAGGTACATGAACAAAATAAAGGAAAATTGGCTATCGTCAGCAAGGTTCCCTTAAAAAATAAGGATGATCTGAGTGTTGCGTATACTCCCGGTGTCGCGATGCCCTGTATTGAAATCAGCAAAAACTCTGAAGATGTTTATAAATATACTTCAAAATGCAATACGGTGGCAGTTGTAACCGACGGAAGTGCAGTACTTGGTCTGGGTAATATCGGCGCGAAGGCTGCGATTCCTGTAATGGAAGGAAAGGCTGTGCTGTTCAAATCCTTTGCCGATATCGATGCGATTCCGATCTGCATAGAAACACAGGATACGGAGGAGATCATTTCTATCGCCAAAAACATTTCACCAACCTTTGGGGGAATCAATTTGGAAGATATCTCTGCACCCCGTTGTTTCGAAATCGAAGCAAGATTGCAGGAGGCATTGGATATTCCCGTCTTTCATGATGATCAGCATGGAACAGCAATCGTTAGCTGTGCGGCTCTTATCAATGCGCTTAAGGTAGTACATAAGAAGATCGATGAGGTGAAAATCGTGATCAATGGCGCCGGAGCAGCAGGTTCAGCGATCTTAAAGATGTTGATTGCCATCGGTGCAAAAAATATGGTGATCTGCGATAGATCCGGTATTATTTCTAAAGCCAGGAAAGATGAACTGAATGAGGAAAAGCTTATGCTGGCAGAGATTACAAACCAGGAAGTTAAGGGAAGCCTGACGGATGCCATTCAGTCGGCAGATATTTTTATCGGAGTCTCATCTCCTAAAACTGTTACTGCCGAAATGGTTAAGACCATGAATAAGGATGCCATCATATTTGCAATGTCAAATCCGGAGCCGGAGATCATGCCGGATCTTGCTCTTGAGGCGGGTGCAAGAATCGTAGGAACCGGCCGTTCGGATTTTCCGAATCAGATCAACAATGTTCTGGCTTTTCCAGGCGTATTTAAGGGCGCATTATCAGCAAAAGCCGAAAGGATAACCGAGTCAATGAAAGTCGCGGCAGCATATGCAATCGCCGGGGCGGTACAGGAAGAAAGGCTCACCGAAACCGGCATCATTCCCAGTGTGTTTCAGGAGGGTATAGCTGATGCAGTGGCAGCTGCCGTAGCAGATGCCTGGCATAAAGAAGCAGAAGAGATCGTCAGCATAGGTTAGAAGAGGGGTGGAACATATGCCTTATCGTGTTGAGCAGGATTCCATGGGAAAAATTAAAGTACCGTCTGATAAATTATGGGGTGCGCAGACTCAGAGAAGCCTGGAAAACTTTAGAATCGGCACTGAAAAGATGCCGATTGAGATTATCCGCGCCTTCGCAATTCTCAAAAAAGCGGCTGCTATGGCAAATATGGAGCTCAAATTATTAGATGACCGGATAGGAACGTCAATTATGACTGTTTGCGACGAGATTCTAAAAGGGGATCTTGATGAACATTTTCCTCTTGCAGTCTGGCAGACAGGCAGCGGTACCCAATCCAACATGAATATTAACGAAGTGATTGCAAATCGTTCAAACCAAATTATTGGAGATAAAGCAGTACATCCGAACGATCATGTCAATAAAGCACAAAGCTCAAATGATACGTTTCCTACTGCCATGCATATCGCCACGGTGATAGGGATAGAAGAGCAGCTGCTTCCGGCAGTAGAGATCCTCGAGAGCACTTTTGAAAGCTTGTCTCAGCAATATAGAGACGTTATTAAGATTGGCAGAACACATTTGCAGGATGCAACGCCTATTACCTTAGGCCAGGAGATCAGCGGATGGTCCGCCATGCTGAAAAAAGCAAAAAACATGATGATAGACAGTCTTCAATATATTCAGGAGATTGCTCTAGGCGGAACAGCTGTGGGAACCGGGTTAAACACCCATGAACAGTTTGGGACCTTAGTTGCCGAGAAAATCAGCCAGCTTACAGGAAAATCATTTGTTTCGGCCGAAAACAAATTTCATTCACTGACGAGTAAGGACGGACTTGTCAACACCCATGGCGCTATTAAGGCTCTGGCTGCTGACATGCTCAAAGTAGTCAATGATATACGCTGGCTTGCAAGCGGGCCGCGGTGCGGTATAGGAGAACTCAACATCCCCGAAAATGAGCCCGGCAGTTCTATTATGCCGGGTAAGGTTAATCCTACACAGTGCGAGGCAATGTCTATGGTCTGCTGTCAGGTAATAGCGAATGATGTGGCTGTTAGTTTTGCAGCATCTCAAGGCAATTTCCAGCTTAATGTGTATATGCCGGTGATTATATATAACGTGCTGCAATCTGTAAGACTGCTCTCAGATGCCTTACATTCTTTTGATCGCCACTGTGCGACAGGAATTACTCCAAACTATGAAAAAATTAAAAAAAATATGGAGTCTTCACTAATGCTGGTCACAGCACTAAATCCGTATATTGGCTATGACAAAGCTGCACATATTGCTAAGGAGGCATATAAAAACGGAACCACATTAAAGCAGGCGGCATTACAAACGGGTATCCTTACCGAGGAACAATTTGATGCCATGATAGATCCTAAAAAAATGGTACTGCCGTCACTTGACAGTAAAAAATGAAGGCCTTTCCGCTTGCCAATGATTGAAGGAGTAAAAAATGAATGACATGTACAATTGCAACGAAACTATGACCGATACGATATCTGGAAAAGCAGACTCTGTTTTAACAAATGGAAGGGTTTATACGATTAATGCGGCCAATTCCATAGCAGAAGCCGTAGCCATCAAAGACGGTGCTATCGTTTTTGTAGGAAATGACTCGGAAGCAAAACAATATATCGGGAAAAATACAAAAACAATCAATTTAGAGGGAAAAACAGTGCTTCCCGGTTTCATTGACACCCATGTTCATGCACCCGGCACCGCCTACACGGTGCTGTATAACATTGATTTAAATAATCTTACTACGGTGGAAGCTGTCATGAGTACCATCGAAGCCTTCGTCCGGAAAAATCCGGACAAGGAGATCTATTACGGAAGGGGATTTTTAGCTTCCATTTTTGAAGGAATGGAAGGACTTCTGGGCCCTAAAAAAGAGAGACTGGATAAGATTTGTCCGGATAAGCCTATAATCCTCACAGATTTTGGGGGACATATTTTCTGGCTCAATACCAAAGCGTTTGAACTGTGTGGAATTACAAAGGACACCCCAAATCCGACGGGAGGCGTTGTTGAAAAGGACCCTGTGACTGGCGAGCTATGGGGAACGTTAAAGGACGATGCGAAAAAATTATTTCCCGATCAAACCTTTACTCTTGAAGAAAAGGTTGAAGCTGTTAAATTTCTCCAGAAAAAATTGCATTCCCTGGGATACACTTCTATCTTTGCTTTAAGACCCGGCGGAGCAACCTACCCTAAAACCATATTGGAAGCCTTTCAAAGCCTTGAAGAAAAAAATGAATTAAAGCTACGTGTCAATGGTGCCAGAGATATCTATCCGGATCAGGATGTAAGGCCGCAGCTTGAGGAATTAAAGGATTTGCGCGAAAAGTATCATTCGGAATTATTGAACGTAACGACGGCGAAATACTTTAACGACGGGGTAATAGAGGGGCTAACGGGTTACTTGCTGGAGCCGTACGGATCGGCGGCCGGAAAAGGCGATGCTTATTATGGCGAGCCTGTATGGGATCTGGAGAAAATGAAAAAAGCCTTAAAAGAAACTTTGGATGAAGGCTTTCAAATTCATGTTCATTCCATTGGCGACGGCGCTACCAGGAATACCATCGATGCAATAGAATACGCACAAAAAAACAGTGGTTCTAATAATTACCGAAACGTCATAACGCACCTGCAGTTAGTCGCTCCGGAAGACATAGAACGAATGGCCAGGCTTAATATCATCGCCAACGTTCAGGCATACTGGCATTTTAAAGATCCTCTTTTCTGGCATGATTCGGATTATGCACTTTTAGGAGAAAGGGCGGAAAGAGAATTTCCTCTGAAGTCATTTATCGATGCCGGGATTACGGTTACAGCATCAGCGGACCATCCTGTCACTCCAGAACCGAACCCATTCTATGCCATTAAGGCGGGGGTTACCCGTAATTTGATTACCGCAGCGAAATATGGCATTGAGGATATCAAAGACCAGGATGACCCTCAATGGCTGCTGGATAAAAATGAGCGCGCATCAGTGCTGGATATGGTGAAAGCTTATACGATCAACGGTGCGTACGGACTTTACATGGAAGATAAGGTGGGGAGCATCGAAAAAGGAAAATGCGCAGACCTCATCATCATCGACAAGGACTTGTTTGAAATCAATCCAATGGATATTGAGACTGTAAAAGTTCTTACGACCATCTTTAATGGGGAAATCGTATACGAAATGAAATGATGTTCAATTGTAAGGAAATTGGGTTTATTAGGACGATGAGCTGGCACAGCGGGGATAAGCCTTTGGTGAGAGGAGGGGAGGCTGAACTTTTTCATTCTGATATGTACTATCAATAAAAATCTATAATTTCAAAAAAGGAGATGAAATATTTATGTCAGCAAATGTATGGTATATCGGTGCGATTGTTGCGTACATGGTGGTCATGATCGGCATCAGCTATGTGGTAAAAGGTAAAGTTTCTACCATGGAAGACTACGGGAAAGCTACAGGACGATTCGGCGCATTTATGCTTACTGCTGTAAGTGTCGGTGCCTGGGTCGGAGGCGGCGGTCTTGTGGGACTTTGCGCCTGGTCCTATGATGCGGGTTTAAGCCAGTGGTGGGGATACTCGTTAGCCTATATCGGTGCAATCCCCATGGCGTTATTCTTTACAACCCGGATAAGAAAATTGAACTTTTACACAATTCCGGATTTCTTTGAAGCACGCTACCCTGATTACGGCGGGGCGGTCAAATATCCTGCAGCATTCTATATTCTGGTCAGAAATGTAACGATGCTTGGAGTACAGTTTAATGCCATCGCCTTTTTACTGACCGTTATGTTCGGTGTATCTCATGGGGTTGGTGTTATCATAGCAGCACTGATGGTGGTCTCTTATGTTGCGATATCAGGCATGATGAGCGTTGTTGTAACAAACTTCGTACAGTCATTCCTGCAGAGTTTTACGCCGATTATTGCATTTATCATTGTTTTAAAGTTAGCCGGAGGCTGGGGAAATGTACATGAGTTTTATGCGGCAGCTAATAATCTTGATGCGTTAAGCCTCGTTGGCGGAGTAAACTGGTGGAGAGATGTCTTTAGCTACTTCTTAAGCGTTGGAGTCTTTTTCATATTTATCGCAGATCAGAGTGACTGGCAGCGAATCAATACGGCAAAAGACGGAAAAACTGCGAGAAGAAGTATGATCAGCGCAACCTTTACAGCACTTCCTTTCCTCCTGATTCCTTGCCTCGTAGGTGTTGTGGCAAAGGTCCTGCTTGGACCTGGACTTCCTCCTAATGAAGTCTTTTATACCATGATTAAGAATCTGCTTTCTCCGGGGATGGGCGCTCTTCTGATCGTCGGTGCTCTTGCAACGGTTATGTCCTGCGCATCTTCCTTCCTGTTTGCCGCTGGGATGAATATCTCTAACGATATCATAGGGCAGGTACCGGGAATTAAGGGAAATGAAAAGAAAATGCTGTCTTACAGCAGATATTCCACCATTTTAGCGTGTGTCCTCGGTGCAATTCTGGCAATCCTTATTAAAGGGATCCTTGACCTTTGGTTGTGGGGACTGCTGGTATGTGCATGCGGACTCGTAATTCCTTATATTTTTGCATGGTTCTCCAAGACTATGAATACCGCAGGAGCTATGGGCGGAATGATTCTTGGAGGCGGGGTTGCCATTGCATGGTCTCTGGCTGGAAGTCCTTTTGGACTGGACGCTGTTTGGGTTGGATTGCCCGCCAGCTTGATCGGATGCCTTATCTTCAAGTTTTTCGGAAAGGTTCCAACTCCGGAGGTTGTAGAAAGAACTTATTACTTTGGGGAACAGTTTAAGGATCTTGATAATCAAGCAACTTTGACCCAGTAAGCTGGGGTGGCTCGCTGTGTTCAGCGAGCCGCCTTTTTTATTGATATTTAAGAGCAATACTGTATAATGGAAGCAATAAATCCGTTATCGCTATCGTCAAGGGGGGAGCTATGTCCAAGAAAAGATTATACCTGCTGACAGCTGCTTATTTTATTATACTGATTGGATTTATGACATTTCCGGTTACCGTTCAATTGATAAATAGAATATATCCTTACATCCTTGGTTTCCCCTGTTTTCAATTTTTTATATTATTATTTGTTATTTTAGCCGCATTAGGATTAATGGTACTTTTCATATTAGAAGACAGGATTGAAAAAAAAGCACATAGAGGTGAGTTCGATGATTAAACCAGCAGGTGTAGCCCTTATAATTCTTCTGTTTTTTGCTTTCAATATATTCTTTATCATTAAGTTTCATAGAAAACAGGACTCATTTGAAGAGTACAGTGTGGGAAACCGCAGCTTCGGTTGGCTGCTGTACAGCTTTTCCTTTTTGGGATATTGGTATGCAGGCGCTTTATACATAAGCGGATTTTCATTATCAGCCAACAAGGGCATTTTGTCACAATATTTGACTGTCTACGCTGTTGCAAGCCTTGTTATTCTTTATTTTATGGCAAAGCCTGTCTGGGTCTGGGGTAAAAACTACAATCTTGTAACCCAGGCAGATTTTATAGGATTAAGATATGGAAACAAGCTGTTTAAGACAATATTCTCTTTCTTAACGCTTATTTTCTGGTTCCCATGGATCATAATTGAAATGAAAACGATAGGATATATTGTGGCATTGACCACATACTCGTATATTAATTCTAATGCAGGCATGATTATTGTCTGCTTATTTGTTATTGTATATACATTCTACGGAGGAGTTCGGGCGTCTGCCATAGGAAGCATGATTCAGTCCTTTGCTTTTATTGGGTTGGGTTCGTTAGTTACAGGATATTTAATCTGGAAAATATTTGGCGGATTATATACGATTTTTCCTATGGTCGAGTCTGCAAAACCATACCTGCTGACACTGGATTGGAGAGATAACGGCCATCATTGGGCTTCGATCATTATAACAGGTACACTTGGAGGTTTTGCCTTCCCGGATATGTTTAAGCAGCTATATACTGCTGACAGCCCAAGGACGATCAAAAAAATCGTTTTTATCGCGCCCGTTGTAGCAATCATGATACGATTTTCATTATTTACGCTGGGACTGGGTTGCTTTTTAATATCAGGCTTTCCGCTTAAAAGTAATTTTTCGTTATTCTGGCTTGCGGATTCCTTTGGGGGTCCCATTCTATTGGGCTTGTTTGCGGTGATATCGCTGTCAGCAAGTATGTCAACGTTCTCCGCGATCATCAGCACCTCGGCAATTATGGTTTGCAAGGATTGGCTTGGTGCTGCATTTAGAGGTCTATCCCCTCAGAGTATGCTTAAGCTTGCAAAAGGTTTGACAATTGTGATCGGGATCATATCACTTTATATCGCAACAATTCAAATCGATAATTTATTGAATATCGCAGTTATCATGTTTGATTTGATCGTTCAAGCCATTATCCCATTGTTCATAGGCCAATATTGGAGGAAAAGCAACTTGTATGGAGCCTTTGGCGGTATGACGGTCGGGATTGTGATTACGCTGATGGGTAATTTTTACCCACAGGCGTTCCAATGGACCGGAGGGTGGTCGCCGGGGATTATCGGATTAGTTGTAAACTTGTTTATACACATAGCCTGCGGATTCGTTTTTGGAAAGCAAAAGCATGTTGACGAGATGTTCGATACCGTCAAATTTTATAAAGATCCCCATTTAAGAAAGGCAATATAGAGGTGAGCTTGATGATGAAACCAGCGGGTGTAATCCTTATCATTGATACTGGGATTTGGCAGTTCCTTAATGGCTGGGTTTCCATTTAACAACAATTATTCGTTGTTCTGGTTTGCTGACTTATATGGAGGACCTATCCTTGACGAGCTGTTTGATATGGTCAAGTTTTATAAGGACCCCCACTTAAAAAAGCAATATAAGCTGGTGTACTAGATAACCAGCTTATAGCCAATCCCTTTTACGGTGATTATTTTAGGCAGACTTGGATCAATCCCGATTTTTCTTCTCAAATTACTGATGTGGACCATAACCGTATTCACGTCATTTTCAAAAGATTGGCTTTTCCAAATGTATTCAAATATTTCTTCCTTCGTAAAAAGTCTTTTTGGGTTTTTCAAAAACAGCAAAAGAATATCAAATTCTTTCGGCAGCAATAGGATTTCCTGATCGCCAAAGCAGACCTCTCTGGTAAGTAAATCTACTTTGAGAGATCCTGATTCTAAAACAATCTGAGGTTTTACTTCAGAGGAGTAATCTTTAGAGCGCCTTATGTTCGATTTAACTCTGGCCAGCAATTCCCCCGGCAGAAAAGGCTTTACAATGTAATCATCCCCTCCAACGGATAAACCGATAACTTTGTCCATTTCTTCATTTTTGCAGCTGAGAAAAATAATAGGAGCAGTAGTTATTTTTTTGCGGATTTCCAAGCAAATGTCAAAACCATCCTTTTCAGGGAGCAGCACGTCTAACAAAATGAGATCGATGGAAACTTTATCTATGATTTTCGTAGCCTCTTTGTAACTGGACGCGGAATAAAATGTATATCCTTCGCTCTCCATATAGATCCGCAAAATATTGATGATATCTATATCATCGTCTACAGCAAGAATTTTTTCATTGGACATGGGTTATAAACTCCTTTCATCTAAATTACTGGTAATGTTATATATAATGTGGTGCCGACTGTTTCAATACTTTCGGCCCAAATAATTCCATTGTGGATGGTAATGATCTCCTTGCAGATTGAGAGTCCTAATCCGGTACCTTTGATTGAGCTTGAATTACTGCAGCGATAGAATCTGTCAAAGATGTTTGGTAATTCTTCAGGTGAAATTCCTGTTCCGTTATCCTTAATTCCGATAATGATATAGGAATCATCATCTTTTATGCGATACGGTAATTCAGCACCTTTTTTATTGCCATAGCTAAACACGATATGCCCTGCGGAATCCATATGATTTAGTGAGTTGTTTATGAGATTTCTAAATACTTGTTCCATTCTCATCTTATCAATTAAAATAAAATCTTTCAAATGGCTACTTGTAATCTGAATATCCCATGTGCATGATTTTTTGATATCGATACTCAATTTACTGATCATTTCCTGAAAAAACTCATATGCATTTATCTTTGCGTAATGAAAGCGGATTTGCCCGCTTTCAAGTTTTGACAGTTCAAAAAGATCCTGTATCAATGCCTTGAGTGTCAGAGATTTATCCATGCAAATCTTGATATATTCCAGATAATTGGCCGGAGAGGAAAGCAAATTATCCTGGATAATAGATAAATATCCGATGATTGAAGTGATTGGCGTATTAAGTTCATGAGAAATATTAGCAATCAGCTTTTTTCGCGAAGATTCCGAATTGAAAAGTCTTTCTTCCACTCTTTTTCTGGCAGTGACATCACGGATAATAGCCTCTATATATGCTGGATTATGATTTTCATCGTAAAATATTGTGGAATGCTGTTCCAGCCATATTTCTTTTTTATCTTTTCTGCTCAACCGAAAGAGGAATATGCCGTCACTATTGGAGGAATTGAGCAGATAATCAAAATATTGAGTCCGGTCAGGCTCGGGAATGATTTCTGAGAAGAGCTTGGGGTCATTATAAAAATCAGGAGCTTCAAAGCCTGTTACATATTGGATAGCCGGGCTTAAATATAAATATCTGATCTCGGGATAAAGCTTTATGTTTGCAATAATGTCCTTAGAATTTTCTGTAAGCAGACGATACAGATTTTCACTTTTTCTGATCTCATTATTGTTTTGCGCTGAATAGGTTAACACTAACGAAATATTTAATATGTTTGTCAATAAAATTGAGCTGATATAATTCCATGTAGAAGAATCATAACCGGGAGTAACAAAATCGTAGAAGCCTTTATGGATTCCCCAAATAATAAATGCCCACGCAGTTATGTCGAATACAATGTCTTTGGACGGCTTTGAAATGAAATTATCCTGCACGGTTTCTTCATGCAATAAAAATGCGATTCCAGTTCCGACGGAAATGATGCAAAGCGACAAAGATGATACAAATGAAAAAAGAGTTGAAAATGATTTTGAGCTTTCTTCAAAGTATAAATAAATGCTGAATATTAAGATAACAAGTGATGACCAAATTGAAATATGTTTAAAGATTTTAATAAATGGGTTGCGTACGAATTCGATTGTCCCGATTAGTAAGAAAAAACTGCTGACAATTGAAAAAAAATGTTTTAATATAATTGCTTCAGAATCGAAAGGCGTAAGTAACGTAATAAAATTAAATGAATATATGACCCATCCAAAGCCCCAAATTGCAATATATCTATTTTTACTCTGTTTATAAATATACAAGTAAAAAAATGAATAAATAAGGGAAGTAGCGACTAACGTCATGATTAATAAGGAAGGGGTATTCATTTAATGCTCCTTTCCAAAAACAAGTCAACCAACCTAAAATATAATTAAGGTTGCGTTAATCAAAATTTAAGCTGTAAATATTATAATAAAGCAAATTGTTAAAAGGCAGAAATTTTATAGAACGGCAAGATTCATTATAACGCAAGAGGGAGGACAAATCAATTGAAATAGAAGGTTTTGTTACATACGGAATGAAATTCTAAACGACCAGAAAGAAGAGTGATTTATGTTAATAGGAAAAGAATTGATGGATCATTTTTTAGCAGTAGGCCCATATTTAAAAGAAATATTTGGAAGGGACATTGTTGTCTGGGTTTCAGATACCGAAAAAGTATTGGGGTATTTCGAAGGGGATCATTTTCATGTCGATGATGGAACTGTTTATTTAGCCGATGATGATCCCATGCGAATTGCCATGGAAAAAAGGAAAACGATACATACCAATATCCCCGAAGAGATGTTCGGTGTTCCATTTAAAGAGGTCGACTCTCCGGTCTTTGACAGCAATCATCATGTGATAGGCTGTGTGACGGTTGGAATAAGCCTGGACCAGGAAACTAAAGTTGTCGGCGTAGCAAACAGCATCAACGAAACCGTTGGCAATATCGTAAATTCTATGAAACAGATTTCTGTTTCTGCAGAAGATATCCGGAACAGTGAAAAGGTACTTAGAGATAATATTAATGAAATCAGTAAGCTGACAAAAGAAATTAATAAAGTACTGTCCTTTACAAAGGGAATTACAACTCAAACTAATTTGCTCGGCTTTAATGCTGCCATTGAAGCTGTGCGGGCAGGGCAATATGGGCTTGGTTTTAATGTTGTTGCTGACGAAATCCGGAAATTATCGATTGAATCGATGAAAACTGCTGGGAGTATTGAATCCTTAATCATTCAAATAGAGCATGCCAATAGGATTACACTCGATAATTCAGAATCTGCATGCGATGCAACCGAAGAACAAGTTACGGCAACAGAGGAGGTAGAAGCGAAAATATTTGAGCTGAAAAGCATTTCCGAAAAACTTATGGATATTGCGAAAGAATTATAACACCGTTGATTCATTGTCTGGAGGTTATCATGCAGAAATTGGAGCATAATGATTTTCAACTTATCCTTGAACATGTAACTGCAGCAGTAGCTATTGACCTGGAGGGCAATATCATATATATGAATGAGCAGTGTGCAGAGTATTTGGGAGTTAACAGAAACGAAGCCATTGGGAAAAGGATCATAGATATCTTCCCTGAAACAAAGATGATGCAAAAACTCCTGATAGATAAAGCTGAGATTGTCTTTTATAATACCAAGCTTGGAATTGGAATCAGCGTTGAAGTTCCGATTTTTAAAGGCAATGAGAGGGTAGGCCTGCTGGAATATGATGTTGCTCAGAGCTCTGAGCTGTTATACGATTTTGCAGATGAATATAAGCATTTCCTGGATGAGGAACTTAAGCACCTGAAACGTCAAATCAGACATTTAAGAACTGCAAAATACTCAATACAAAATATTGTAGGAAATTCTGAAGTCATATTAAAGCTGAAGGATCAAATCATATCGGCTGCGAAAACAAACTCAACTGTATTAATAACAGGAGAAACCGGAACGGGAAAAGAGCTGGTAGCTCATGCTATTCACAGTTTGAGTCCCCGAAGAAATAATGATTTTATCAGAATCAATGCAGCTGCACTGCCGGAAACTCTGGCAGAGTCGGAGCTGTTTGGATATGAGGCGGGATCTTTCACCGGTGCTACTAAGGAAGGCAAAAAGGGAAAATTTGAACTTGCCGATAAAGGAACTCTTTTTATCGATGAAATCAATCAAATGCCTGATTTAATCCAACCAAAGCTTCTAAGAGCTCTTCAGGAGAAAGAAATTGAAAAAATTGGAGGAAAGAGTATTCCGGTAGATACAAGGATTATTTGTGCTTCCAATAAGGACTTGGAGAAAATGGTAAAAGCCGGTACTTTCAGAGAAGATCTTTACTATAGGATTAACGTAGTTCAGATCCATTCTCCTGCTCTCAGAGAACATTTGGATGATCTGGAGGAACTGGCAAATGCTATTGTATTTGAATTGAACAGCGTGATTGGAACAAGGATTAGAAAAGTTGAACCTGCTGTTATAGAAATGTTTTCAGAGTATCATTGGCCAGGTAATATAAGGGAATTGCATAATATCATAGAAAGGGCAATGAATTATGTAAATGAAGATGTTTTAAAGGTTGAGCATTTTGAGTTTAAGAAAGAGTTTTGCAATCATTTTAATGATATATTCGGGTTGGAATGTGTAGACGGCAGTAATCTGATAGAAGAAGCCAAGCGAAAAGCAGAAAAAGAACTAATTGTTCAAGCTTTAAAAAAATTTGATAATAATGTAGCGAAAACAGCAACATTTTTATCCATGTCGAGACCATTGCTTTACCAAAAGATGAAAAGATTAAAAATTGAACAATAAAGTAAGTCTTGAGAAACAAGATGTAAGTATGTACTTACATCTTGTTATCTTTATAAAACCACAGCTTATCTACCAGGAAGCTTTTATGGCAGAAGACAGTTATAAAATATGTAAGTGCAGAAAGACAAACAAAACAATTGATAAACAAAAATGGCTGAAATAAAGGGATTAAAAGTTGGCACTAAACTTGCTTTTACCACAAAATGGGATATTTTTCAATCAGAGAGGAGACGTTCAATGAACAAAGGGAAAGTAAAAATTGGAATGATCCAGCATGCGTGTGTTTCTGACAAGGAACACAATATGAAGACCGCTGAAAGGCTTATAAGAGAAGCGGCCTCAAAGGGGGCAAAGGTCATTTGTACACAGGAGCTATTTAATGGGCAATACTTTTGCCAGATTATTGATGTTGCCCAATATGATCGGGCTGAAACCGTAGACGGTTTGACTAACCAAAAAATATCCAAGCTAGCCAAAGAATTAGATGTCGTTATTGTAAGCTGCTATTATGAATACGCAATGGATGGAGTTTATTATAATAGTGCTGCAGTATTTGATGCAGATGGGTCTTTGCTTGGAAATTACAGAAAACACCATATACCAGAAGGTCCGCAGTATATAGAAAAGTATTATTTTACACCCGGAGATTCACCATATCTGGTGTTTAAATCAAAATATGCGACTTTTGGAATACTGATTTGCTGGGATGAATGGTTTCCTGAGCCTTCCAGAATTCTTGCAATTAAAGGAGCAGATTTCATCTTTTACCCGTCTGCCATCGGATCAGAACCGGATAATCCTGATCTTGATACGTCCCAGACGTGGATGGATGGGGTGAAGGCACATGGAATTCACAATAACATGTACGTTTGTGCTGTCAATAGAATCGGAAAAGAAGAGGCGTCAGATGGGAGTGGATCGATGACATTCTACGGAAGAAGTTTTGTAAGTGATCCTTGGGGCAATATCATGAAGGAAGGCAGCCGGGATAAAGCGGAAGTTATCATTGCCGAGCTGGACCTTGACGAAATAAAAAGGGCTCGAGATATATTACAGTTTCATCGAGACAGAAGGGTAGATTCTTATCAGGAAATATTAAAACTATCGATTAAGGAAAATTAATTTTGGGAGGCAGAGCCTATGAAAGTTGACTTGATTATCAAAAATGGAAACATTATAACGATGGATCCTGAAGAATCATTCAGAAGATGGGTTGTGGTAAAGGATAAGAGAATCGTTGCCATGGGAAGTGAAGATGAATGCCCGTACGATACGAATGAGGTCATTGATCTGGAAGGCAAAACAGTACTTCCGGGCCTGTTTGACAGCCACGTGCACTGTATGTCAACGGGAATTAACATGACATCGATCAATGTAAGCGAAAAAAGAACCTTGCAGGAGATTTTATGCTTAATTGAGAAAGAATGCATCAAAAAAACAGGGGATGAATGGATCTTTTGTGTTGGATTCCTGGAACAGGTAGTTGAAGAAGGAAGACATCTGAACCGCTGGGAACTGGATAGAATTTCTCATGGACATCCTGTATTCATAATCGATGCGACAAATCACGGGTTATCAGTCAATAGCCTTGCGTTGGATATCTGCAATATCCCGCTGGACACACCTGGAGTTGAAAAAGATGAGAACGATCAGGAAACAGGTGTATTCCTGTCCGACGAGTCTGTATTTGATGCATTTTCAAATATCTTCGACCATTTGAACGAGGAAGAGATTTACAGACTGATTTCCAAATGTGCAGATTATGCAGTGACCAAAGGTGTCACAACAATTATTGGGCTGCTTGGTGGGATTGATAAAAATGATACCGATTTAAAAATAGTAATAAAAAATCTGGATAAATTTTCTGCCAATATCGTACCTTTCTATCAAACCTGGGATGTTGAACAGGTAAAAGAGTACAATTTACCGCGGATCGGCGGATGCCTCGCCCTTGACGGGTCTACGTTCCAATATACTATGGCTGCAAGTGAGCCCTATGGAAAGCCGTCCGTAAGAGGAATGCTGTATTTTCGGGACGATGAGATTTATCGTCTGGTATCAAAAGCCCATAGAGAGGGCATCCAGTGTGCATTTCACGCAATAGGCGATCGGGCAATTGATCAATTGATCTATATTTATAGACAAGTAATCAATGAGCAGGGACAAAAGGGCTTGAGGCACAGGATAGAACACTTTTGCTTGCCAACAGAAAAGCACATAGAGTTAGCTGCAGAACTGGGTATTGTACTTTCAATGCAGCCGGCATTCCCATATTTGTGGGACTTGCCTGAAGGAGGCATGTACGAATTCCTTATGGACCGAGAAAGAGCAGACAAAATGGAACCGTTTCCCGAAATAATAAAAAGAGGGGGGATTATCTGCGGAGGTTCCGATTCTCCGATCACAATGATAGATCCTTTGCTGGGAATTGCAAGCTGTGTCCGCAACCCAAATCCAATTAGAAATATTTCCGTGACAGAAGCATTAAAAATGTTCACGATCAATGCAGCTTATTCTGTTCATTTGGAGAAAACAAAGGGAAGCATTGAAGCTGGAAAAGATGCCGACTTTACAGTAATCGATAGAAATCCGTATGATTATCAGAACAGTGAAGAAATCTACAAAATGAAAGTATCCATGACCATAAGAGACGGCAAGGTAGTTTATAAAAAATAAATTTTTAAGATATGACAGTAAATAGAGATCCAGCCAATTATAACTTTGGAGGAAAAAAAGATGGAAGTAAAAGAAAACAATGTGGTTGAAAGTGAATTTCTCACAAAAAAAATGACGTCCTTATTTTGGAAATACTGTTTATATTCTCTTGGCGGAATCGGATTTCAGGCAGTCGCCTGCATCGGGAATGGAATCTTTGTCGGAAATGGAATAGGACCTCTGGGTCTTGCCTCCATAAGCGTAATCGCCCCGTTTTGGCTGATTTCCGTCGGATTATGGGGAATGTTCGGCCTCGGAGGATCCTCTCTCGCTGCGATCAAACTTGGTAACGGAGACGTGGAGGGTGCAAAAAAAGTATATGCCAGCACCATGATTTTTGTCTTCCTGTTCTGTGTAATCGTAGACGCGATTGTTCTCCTCAATCTGGATGCTGTCCTGACTTTTATGGGTGCGACTCCGGAAATATTGCCAATGATCAGATCCTATGTTTTCCCTTGGCTGTTTGGGCATCCATTCTGCATTGTCGCTTCTGTAGCAACCTTTTTTGCCTTTGTCGCAGAAAGACCTAGGGCAGTATCGTTTGCGCTGAATATACCGGCAATTGTATCGATTGCCCTTGAATATTATTTTATCTTTGTAATGAAAACAGGATTGGTTGGATCCGCGATTACATGGGTGATTGCGGTTGGCTGTGCCATTATATTAGTACCTTATCTGCAATTGACAAATTCTGTATTCAAACTGAATGCTTCTCATTTAAAAATTAATTTTAGTCTGGTTTTAGAATCCTGCAAAATAGGTTTTGTACTGTTTATCCTGCAAGTCGCTGCGATTGTTTCAACGATTATGATTAACAATTTAATTATCAGCAATGGAGGAACAGAACTGGATCTTGCATCCTATGCGATCTTGAATGCCTATGTCGCGTATATACTTATTGTATTGACACAATGCTTCACCTCAGCCATACAGCCGATTGCAAGCTACAATCTAGGGGCTGGAAAATACTCCAGGATGGCAGATGTTATCAAGATCGGAATGGTGCAGGGAAGTTTGATTGTTCTGGCAATTCTTACGTTCGAATTCTTAATGTCCGACCACATTATTGGTTTCTTTGCTGGAGGTTTTGTGCCACTGGTTGAAGCCACAAAAGCAACCATGATGATCATGCTGCCTTTATTTGCATTCGGAAATTTGGCCGCTATTGTATCCGGATACTTTGCAGCAACAAAGAACATTAAATTGGCGACTTTAAACGGAGTCACAAAGTCATTTGTATTCCTGGTACCGCTGTTATTAATTCTCCCTAATTTCTTTGGACTGAAAGGTGTATGGCTGGCTATGCCTGGATCTGATTTGTTAGCATTTATTGTTGCTTTGATATGTGTCGTCAGAGAATATAAAAAGCTTAGGTCAATGCAAAATATGGAGAGCAATTTGACGATATAACTATATTTTTTTCGAGATTGGGACTAAATTTTATTTTTAGAGAAAGCATTCTTTATGGAATGCTTTCTCTATTAAAGCCATATGAAATGTTTGCAACCTTAAATATAATTAAGATTACAGTAATCAACGCTTAAGCTACTGATAATATAATAAGGTTGAGAAAATAGTTTGCTAGCTTTAAATGAATTCAAAAGAAAAATTAAAAAGGAGACGAAAAATGGGGGAAAGTATTTCTGCTCATGATTATTTAACTGCAACTCTGGTTTTAAAAAATGGTGCTGTCTATACGATGGACGATAAAGACACGGTTGCTGCGGCGGTTGCGGTGCATGATGACAAAATAATCTATGTAGGCAATGATATGGAAGCAGAGCGGTACATCGGAAAAGACACTGTGGTGATAAACCTGGAAGGAAAGATGGTTGCACCGGGCTTTGTTGATGGACATATTCATGCTGCTTCAGAGCAGGTTGCAAAGATGTACTGTGTATATCTGGCAGACACTGAGCCGACAATCGATGCGTATCAGACTGCTCTGAGAGAATTTGCCGAAAAGAATCCGGAGGCGCCTATTATTTTTGGCTTAAACTTTCAGATCAATGCTTTTGATGACGGCCCGACAAAAGAAATGCTGGATCAGATTGTTTCTGATAAACCGGTTGTCATTGCAGATACTTCCTATCATGCCTTCTGGTTAAACTCTCAGGCGTTAAAGGAAATCGGGGTTACGAAAGAAACAAAAACTCCTGCAGGGGGCAGAATCGTCAGGGATTCACATGGAGAGCCTACGGGCTATTTGATCGACTGTCAGGAATTATGGAGACCGCTTGAAGAAAGTCTTATTATTACTCCGGATCAGTATATGGAAGCCTTTCAGATGTTGGAAAAAGAAAGTATGGCAAAAGGCATTACGGCCGTTAACAGTCTTGGCGTGGAATTATCAGGTGAAGTCTTATGGAAAACGATTTCTGATTATGCCAAAACGGGTAGGATGACTTTACGAACCAATTATTCATTGAATATGGCACCGGAAGACGATGTAAATGAGGTTATTAAAACGATGCGGAATGGGCAGCAATATGTCTCTGACCTGCTGAATGTTACGGTTGTCAAATTGTTTACAGATGGAGTTGTGGAAGGGAAGACCGCTTATCTGCTTGACCCTTATGCCCCGGAAACGGGACTTCCGGCTGATTTCAGAGGTGAGCCGATCTGGGAAGATGATGAGCTTAAGAAAGCAATCGCTGCAATCGATAAGGCGGGATTTCAGGTCCATATCCATGCGATAGGAGATGGTGCCGCCTGTCAGTCTCTTGATGCGATTGAATATGCTTTTAATCAAAATGGCAAACGGGAGGCCAGGCATACGCTTACCCATCTGACCATTATTCATCATGATGATATTTTAAGGATGGGGGAAATGGGTGTAATAGCTGCTATGCAGCCGATATGGTTTTATAAGGATCCTTTGTTTTCAGAGTTTGATCGACAAATGCTAGGCGAGGAAAGATTCTGGCAAATGTATGCGATCAGAGATATGCTGGATGCAGGCATTCTCATGACAGGTTCTTCCGATAGTCCCACGACACCGGACAATCGACCCCTTGCCGGGATTGAAACAGCGGTTACCCAGTGTAGCCCCTATGAAGAAGAGAGGTATGATGAAAGTTATGTCAGAAATCCGGATCAAAGGGTGACAGTGCTGGAAATGCTGAAAGTCTATACGATAAACGGCGCAAAGCAGATGTTTATGGATAAATTAATTGGCTCGATTGAAATTGGCAAAAAGGCGGATATGGTAATACTCGAAGAGGATATAACCCATATCAGGCCTCAGGGCATATCTGAGACGAAGGTGATATGTACTATTTTTGACGGAAAGATTATTTATTTAAATAATTAACCGGACTTTAAAAGTCACCTAAATGTAAAAGAATATATAAATGGTCGCAACACCTCATGCCAAGAGGACAGAAGAGTACAATTCTACACATTTTATGGGCTTGAGGGTTACTATGCAAATCTTTGAATAAACCTAGTATACAACTTTGGTTTTGTAATATGGGTTACAAGGAGGAGTAGAGTGTATATTAAACAACAAATGTCAGAATCATTACTGGTTGCAGCGTTACTGGCGATTGTGGGAGGTTATCTTGATGCATATTCTTACATTGCCCGAGGTCAAGTTTTTGCAAACGCGCAGACAGGTAATATTGTGCTTCTAGGTTATTATGTTGCTCATGGTCAGGTAAGGATTGCGTTTCTTTACTTTATTCCAATTTGTTCCTTTGCAATAGGCGTATTTGTCACGGAATATATTAAAAGTAAATATAAGACTCATCCAAAATTCCATTGGAGACAAGGAATCATAATATTAGAGGTATTTTTCATTTTAATTATTGCATATCTACCAGAAGGTAATTGGAATATTCTAGCGAATACTATGATTTCTTTCATTTGTGCGATGCAAGTAGAAGCTTTTCGAAAAGTAAAGGGTGATGCTTATGCATCTACTATGTGTACAGGAAATCTACGTAGTGGCTCTGAGCAATTGTTTCGATGGTTTTTTTATCATGATGAAAAAGCAAAACAGAAAAGTTTTCGATATATTGTCATTATTGCTTGTTTCACCATTGGAGCAATTATTGGAGTATTTATTACAATAAGGCTTGATGAAAAAGCAATTTCCTTGTGTAGTTTGTTATTACTGTTAATTTTTATTCTTATGTTCGTTCAGATTGGAAAAGATCCAAAGAATGCAATTACTAAATAAAGTATGCTTTACTATCTAAATCTAGGTCGATAAATTTAACTTCCCATTATCCCATAACAAAGATACTTTCTTAGGTATGATCTTGTGATCCAGATTATGATTGTTGGGATTTAGCGGGATACCCATATATCCATAGATGTAGAGCTTGAGCATGTCTGCGGGATCGTAGGGAGGTCTCCCCGTATCGCAGAGAGAGGAATGAGAAAATCCAAGGTAAGAAAGGTCCAGACTGTCTACAAAGGCATCAATCACGCGGACCGGATTATCTTCCGAAATGTAGTCCTCAATGCAGTCTGGAAGGAAAGTGATCTGGTCACTCGATTCTTTCTGAATGTACTGCATGGTATCACTCCAATCGTTGAATTTTACACGTTTATTATACCATAAAACAGCCTAAATAGAAATATATTGATATATTTTTCAGACAGACTCACCAAAAAATAAGAACGAGGTTTTATGCCTCGTTCTTATTTTTTTGTCCCAAGGCATGGGACTCGAACCCACGAAGTGGGTGAAAAAGTCCCATGCCGTTTTGCCCCAAGCTTGCTTGGCGGGCAAAAGGGACAGCAGGGAGTGAAGCGAGTCGGAGGCCGAAGGCAGTGGCTCTCTCACCGAATAAAAAAATCGTTTGATAACGTTGTATTGTTTGATATAATCATGAGCATCAAGGTAAATCTAATATGAAGGAGCTGATTCACATAACAGATAGAGAAGAAGCAAGAAGAAATCTTAGGGAATACAACAAAAGGAACCCTATCGACTTATTCATGGTAGAAAGTGATGTTATGCTTGATGCCCTTGTTTTTGCAAATAAATTGAGTCAATTCAATTCCAATGTTCTCATACTTGGAGATTCAGGGGTTGGTAAAGAAGCACTTGCAAAATATATACATTGTCAGAGTGACAGAAGAAAAGGTCCTTTTATGGCAATCAATTGCTCGGCAATACCTGGAAATCTCTTTGAGTCAGAGGTTTTCGGTTATGAAAAGGGTGGGTTCACAGGTGCAGACAAGACAAAAGCTGGGCTTTTTGAAGAAGCCCAGGATGGAACTATTTTTCTTGATGAAATCGGCGAACTTCCTGAGGACCAGCAGCCTAAACTTTTACGATTCCTTGAAAGCAAGAGCTTGATTCGTATAGGCGGCAATAAAGTTTTCAATTCCAATGCTAGAATCATATGTGCGACCAATGCTAATATGTGCGAAAAAATAGAAAAAAAGGAATTTAGAGAAGACCTTTACTATAGAATAAGTACGGCTGAAATCAACATTCCACCACTTCGCGAAAGAAAAGCAGATATTGAGCCGCTCTTGTATCTGTTTTTGGACAAACTGAATAAACAGTATGCGCTCAATAAACAGTTTACAAGAGAAGCTCTTGACGCCCTTAAGAAGAGAACTTATCCGGGGAATGTGCGAGAAGTAAGGAATGTAGTTGAAAGAATGATGATAAACAGCACCAGTGATTTCATGACGGCATCGGATATCGAGTGGAGAAAGCACTGGGCAGGAAATTCTTTAAGCAGTGATGACAACATTAAAATAAGGCGGCTTGTACCCCTTGAAGAGGCAATCAAAGAACTTGAAAGAAAACTTCTTCAAATGGGTTCGGATATGGGCATGAGTTCAAGAGAACTGGCAAAGGTTCTTGAAGTTAACCAGTCAACGATTATAAGAAAACTGAATATGTATAAGATAAAGAAATAAGCTCCGAGTCATCGGAGCTTTTTCTGTATCTATGCATTCCATAAGAAATCCCATTGCAAAGAACTTTTAAAGAATCTTAATTGATGCTCTTTTTACAGCAGAAGTGCTTTCGGGCTTCTTCTGGTTTCTGTTTTTATTTGCAAGTTCTGAAATCTTGTGAAATTTCTTTGTAATGTAACTATGGCCATTTTCGGAATGAGGAATAATGCAAGTGCTACAATCCTTCACATCATAAACATATGAGAAATCACCTCCACACTGATCGCCAAGAGCATATAGAGGGCAATAACAAAAGAGGCAGTTGAAATTATCTGAATTGTTTACCTGATGGCAAGGGAAGTATTCGCATTCTCGGTGAGTGAACTTTTTAAATTTCTCGCCCTGTATTTTTTTAAATTTCATAGCTAATGTTATCCTCCTTAAATAATTCTATTCTTATTAAAAGCATTTTTTGTGCCAAGTCTTTTTAAGTCTTTTTTAATATTTCGCGACTTTATAATCGTATGATTTCTAAAATCTATGCTGGAGATTTTCCGATAGTATCATAGCTAAAAGCATCAAAGTGATGCCGTGGCGCATCGCATGGAAGAGATGCTTTTTCGTTAATCAAGCAGAAAGAATGATGGTAATTTAATAATAGAATTATTCGAAATTTCAAAAAACATAGAGTTTTCAAGCGTTGTATAATTTGTTGGAAGCTTTTAAAAATGTTTTATTATAGGTTTTTATATTTTGGCACGATTTTCGCGTATTATAGGAACGAAAATGGAAAAATCTGCAGATGCAATTGGTTGGCTATGTTTTCCATCATAGCTAGGGAGGATGCAATGAATAAACATTATGAAAAATTCAAAAATGAAATTCATGAAATAATAAGTAATGTGAATCTTCCGGATGGTAAAAAGGTAGTGGAAGAAGGCAAAGCACTAGCTGATACTGTCAAAATAGGAAGAACTCTATTCTGTGAAAAACATGGGGTTGAATCAGAATACGCATTCAAACAGAAGATGAAAGAAGAAGGAACTATAATGTATCAGTGCCAGATAGGCCTTGATACATGGGAGGAAACAGCTGATGCACTAATAAAACTTTATGACACAATGGAAGCTGAAGGCTATCATATGCATAGATTCGGCGTGTGCCTGGAAAGAGGAATGGCTTTACCGCCTGAATATAGGGAGAGGCTTCCTAGAGAGACAGGGCCTAGGCTCGAACATGAAGAAGATTGGTTGAAGCTTGGGCAGACAGTTCCAATGCAACCCCACATGGGAGACTTTATGATCGGTTTCCCTAACAGTGTATCAAATACAATCAATGCACTAAAGGCCGGGGTTACTACAATAGGCAACCTTTCTCAGTTCATTGCCTTTAATATTCCGGGATGGACAGATATCGCCTATACAACACAGGAAACCGTAAAAGCTATTGCTATTCTTGCAGGAAAAAGAGATAGAGGAACATTGCTTCATTCATATCTTGACGATGGCGTTGCATCACTATTCAATGATCATGCCAGTATTGCCGGATGGGCCATCATAGAAAGGTACATAGTTGAAGAACTAATAGGTGCAAGATTGGGGCACTGTTTCGGCGGTGTGGCTGTTACACCTGAAGTAAGGGCTGCATGGGTATTCGCTTTAAATGATATTTATGAAGGCGACTGTGTAGGAACAATGTATTACGGTGATACAATTTCATCAAATGAAGATCTTACTCACAACAGTGCAGTTGCAGCACAGTATCTTTTATGGGATATAATGGCTCAACTGAAATGCCCGACAGGGCATGCAATGATGCCTGTTCCATTTAGTGAGGGAATAAGAATTCCAAATCTTGATGAAATTATTGAAATCCAAAAGTATGCAAGAGGTATTGAAGTTGCTGCAAGAAATCTCCTTCCTTACACTGATTTCACAAAGTGTTATCAAATCAAGGATAAGATCGTTGCAGGCGGACGGAAATTTGCGAAGGCATTGCTTGCAGGATTGGATGAAGTAGGCGTTGATATTGAAGACCCGGTTCAGATGCTTTATGTTATGAAAATGGCAAATCCTAGAACTCTTGAGGATGCATTCATGCAAGGTCCTATCGACGAAACAATGCCAAATGGCAGAAGTCCTGTGTTCCAGACGGATGTATTTAGTAATACTACCAATATTACTTACGCAATCAGTAAATCAATGGCAAGCGATGATATCCAAAATATCAACGGAGAAAGAACAGTGATTTTGGCATCAACTGATGTACATGAACATGCGCTATTCGTAATGAATTCACTGTTTGATGAATATGGCGTTAAGGTGGTTTACCTGGGGCCTGAAAGCAACACCACTCATATCATTGATGCAGCGGTCAGCAATAATGCTGATGCTGTAGCAGTAAGCACACACAACGGTGCAGCGCTTGAAATAGGAGAGCTTCTTATCAATGAGATGAAAGAAAGGTGCTGGAAAGGTCAAGTATATATCGGAGGAATGCTTAACCAGTGCGTTGTCGGGGAACAGATGCCCGTTGATGTCTTAGATAACTTAAGAGAAATGGGATTTAGCTGCAATATAGAATTTAAGGAAATGGTCCGCGAGATTATTCAGAGTCCTTTGGAAATATCTAGTAATAATATTTTATAAAAAGATTTTAAGGAGGAAGAAAAATGGATAACAAAAAATTACACTTAGGCACAGCGTTTATGCTGGGTGCATCATTCGTTGCATATGCTATCGGCGGCGGCTTTTCAACCGGGAACGAAATACTCCAGTATTTCTGCGCATGGGAAGGCTATGGTCCAATTGTAGTACTAATCATTTCTATGATTGTTGTTACATGGACTAACTATGTACTTTACAGATCTTCATATGAAGAACAGTTTGCTGAATCAAAAGATGTGTTCTACTTTTATGGTGGAAAGTATACCGGTATATTCTTTGACTGGTATATTTACATTGCGCTGGCAGTACTTGCATTAGTAATGATAAGCGGAGGCGGCACTACTTTAAATCAGTACTTTGGAATAAACTTAACTGTTGGATTAATTATTTTCGCAATTGCGGCAGCGCTTACAGCCAGTCTTGGTTTAAGAAGGCTTGTTGAAGTTCTTGGAGGCGTAGGTGTTATAATCATCGCCACACTTATATTTGTAGGTGTTTACATGATTGCTACAGCTGATGTTGGAATCTTTGAAGCAAACAAGAATGTTGGCCAATATGTAGAAGAAGGTCTTGTCCTTCAGGCAGGATTCTATGCGATATTGAATCCAATAGCAGCAGGTCTTTCTCAGGGTGGTATGGCTTTTGCTTCATTCATTCCATTTCTTGTCGTGACTGGTAAAACAATCCCGACTAGAAAAGATGTCACATTAACAACATTTACATCATCATTACTTTACTATATCCCCATTATATGCGTTATGGCCACACTGATGCTTAGTATGGATGTAATCGCAGGAACGCAGATCCCTATCCTTGCAGCAATCCAGGCACATCTACCGAAGTCTTTTGCAACATTCTATTCATTAGTCATCTGTCTTGGAATCTTCACCACTGTATCGGGCGAGCTATTCTTGCTTGGGGACAGATTTGCGAAGAACAATAGAAAAAGACATATCGCCATCGTAATAACAATAGTAACAATCGCTGTAATCGGTGGGTCCTTTATCCCGTTTGCATTGCTTATGAACATAGTATTCACGATTTGTGGTATCGTAGGGATTGCTTTTGCGCTTCTTGTTACAATTAGGTACTTTCAGGTTCGTAAGAGATGGGATTTAACAAAGGAGCCTGTTAAAGCGATAGAAGGGGAAGACAAAGAATAATAAACAACTGGGTAGGAAAGGTAAATATTATGAAAGTAGGATTTATTGGAACCGGAAATATGGGTGGAGCTCTTGCAACCGCCGTATCCAAGGGAGAAAATGTAGAGCTTATATTGGCAAATGAACCGGTCGAACTTGCAGAAGCGCTTGCAGAAAAGCTTGGTAGTAAGGTTGGTGAAAACTTAGATGTAGTCAGGGAAGGCGAAATAATATTCTTTGGAGTAAAGCCCGACAATCTTGAAAAACTTGCAGAGGAACTCAAGGATGTTCTTAAAGCAAGAACGGATAAGTTTTTTATTGTGTCAATGCTTGCAGGTAAGACATTAGATCAGCTTGAAGAAGCCTTAGGGGACAAGTATCCCATTATTAGAATTCTTCCAAATGTACCTGTAATGGTAGGTGAAGGGCTTATTATGTACACACCAAATGATGCGATTACAGATACACAGCTTGAAACATTCCTTAAAATAATGAGTAATGCCGGTCTTTGCTCAAGGCAGGAAGAATCACTAATAGCCGCTGGAGCCGGAGTAGCAGGATGTGGCCCTGCATTTGCTGCAATGTTTATTGAATCACTTGCTGATGGAGGTGTTGCATGCGGCCTTCCGAGACATCAAGCAATTGAATATGCTGCACAGATGGCTAAAGGTACTGCACAATACATTCTTGAAAAGGGAATCCATCCAGATGTGTTAAAGGATACTGTTACTTCACCTGGCGGAACTACCATCCAGGGCGTTAGAACACTGGAAAAGAATGGTTTTCGAAGTGCCCTTTTTGAAGCAGTAATAAGTACTGTGGAAAAAGATAAACTCTTGTAGACTCTTAAAAAGGGAGGTACAATTTAATGAAGGCAAGAAAAATGTTCAGAACAATAGAGACTCATACAATGGGAGCGCCAACAAGGACCGTAGTAAGCGGGTTCAGACATATTCCCGGCGATACAATGCAGAAAAAATTTGAATACATGAGAAAAAACGAGGATTGGTTCCGTACTCTTCTTTGTTTCGAACCTCGCGGAAGCGAAATCATGTCGGGTACTATTGTTACAGAGCCATGCACCCCTGGTACAGATGTAGGGATTCTGTATTTTGAAGCGAGCTGCTGGATGCCGATGTGTGGGCATGATACAATAGGCGTTACTGTTGCATTGATTGAAGCAGGACTTGTGGATGTTACGGAACCAATCACCAAAATAAATCTTGATACACCATCAGGGGTAGTAAGAGTTGAAGCAAAGGTAAATGACGGCGTCGTTGAAGAAGTATCATTTCTTAATGCGCCAGCAATGGTTCTAAACAAGGATGTTACTATCACTACCAAGGACTACGGTGAAATAAAATTTGACATATCATGGGGTGGAAATGCATACATAATCATCCCCGCAAAGACTTTCAGCATTGATATATGTCCGGAAAATTCACGTACCTTTATAGAAATTGCTCAGAAGATTGCAGCTGAATGCAATGAGCAGGTAGAAGTGAAACATCCTAGTCTTCAATTTGTAGACTGCGTAACTCACGTAGAATTCTACGGAGAGCCTAAGAGCGAGGATGCTGACATTCAGAACTGCGTAGTAGCGCTTCCTCAGGTTGTTGACCGTTCTCCTTGCGGAACAGGTACGTCAGCTAAGGCAGCTCTTCTTGTTGAAGAAGGAGAACTAAAGGTTGGAGATACATTTGTACATGAAAGCATCATAGGAACCAAATTTAAGTGTGAAATCGTTGAGGAACTGGAAATTGAAGGCAGAAAGGCGGTTACTCCTAAGGTGACAGGAAATGCCTTTGTTATTGGATTCAATTCATGGGTACTTGATCCTAAGGACCCATTCCCAGAAGGATTCCTTTTAGGTTAATTTCAAATTTGGGTTGCGTCGAAAAAAATGGCACACCCCTAAAAAATGCACACCCCCCCGCCTTCAAATCGTTTGACATTAGGGCAGGGGGTGCGCCTTTTATCATTTTATGGTTCTTATTTTTATGTCCTAAGGCATGGGACGAGAACCCCGAAAGATATACAAACCTAAGAACCATTCCGCCGAGGTGGTTCTTTTATTATTACAGTTAATAGTATATACTAAATGCAGTTTATTTTTATCATTGAAAGGAATTCATTATGTGGGAATATACAACGGTGACTTTTAATAGTCTTTTTGATACGGAAAAAAGCTTAAAGAAAAAAAGTAACAAAGTACTTGAACAGCATGGAAAAGAAGGTTGGGAACTTGTTAATTTTCAATGTGTTGGTGCATTCGGTTCCATGATGGTATTTGTGCTGAAGAGAGAAAAGAAGCAATAATAGATAATGAAGTTTAAACTAATGATTTGCAGATAGGGGGTGTATAATAGCTATTGACATAAAACGTGTAATGATGATAAACTAGCCTCGACAACATAACAATCAAGAGGTGCTCTTCTGCCGGTGCAGAAGAGATAATAGGGAAGCTGGGTGAAAATCCCACGCGGGACCGCCGCTGTAAAAGAAGAGTCATATCCGTATGCCACTGTGAATAACGGGAAGGTGGATATTGACGTTGACGCTTGAGCCAGAAAACCTGCCTAATGATTACGAAATACCAGGCGCTTACTGTGTAAGAAAGCCTGGGCTATTACACAATCCTACGGACGAAGGGATGGTGTAGTAATAGGGAGCCTTTTTTTGGTCTCTTTTATTATGCCTATTCTGGTGATTGCCGGGAATAGGCGATTTTATTTTTTGGAGGTTTATCTGATGTCAAAAGTTCATAGACGTATTTTTACGCTATCGGTTGCCTTTGCCATTGTTTTTGGTTTTGCTGAAAACGTAAGCGCGATGCACATTATGGAAGGATACCTGCCGTTAAACCATTGTATTGTTTGGGGTGTGGTTTGTATTCCTTTTTTAATTTTAGGATTTTTATCAATTAAAAAGATCGTAGAGCAAAATCGCAGAACCCTGCTGATTTTGGTTATGATGGGTGCATATGCCTTTGTACTGTCGGCGCTAAAAATTCCATCTGTTACCGGCAGCAGTTCCCATCCGACAGGCACGGGACTCGGAGCCATTTTATTTGGGCCTGCAGCTATGTGTGTTATCGGGATTATTGTTTTGCTCTTCCAGGCCATATTGCTTGCCCATGGAGGGCTTACCACTCTTGGGGCCAATACTTTCTCCATGGCGATTGCCGGACCTTTTTTGGCTTACGGAATCTACATACTTTGCAATAGATTAAAGGTACCCAAGTCCGTAGGTATTTTTCTGGCAGCTAGCTTGAGTGATTTGTTTACCTATTGTGTTACGGCTTTTCAGCTTGCTTTGGCACATCCGGCAGAGGTAGGAGGTTTCCGCGCCTCCTTTGTGGAATTTTTAGGCATATTCGCTATGACCCAGATTCCACTGGCCATCATCGAGGGATTGTTGGCAGTCATTGTCATCAAAGGATTAGAGGCATACGCGAAACCCGAACTGACGGAACTCAGATATTTTGAAGGAGGGATCTAATATGACAAAGAATACAAAAGTAGTTCTCGTTTTATTACTGCTGATTGTTCTTATAGCGGTTGTTCCGCTGTTAACAATCCAGGATTCCGAATTTGGAGGAGCTGACGGTGCCGCAGAGGAAGCGATTACCAAAATCAATCCCACCTATATTCCATGGGCGGAATCTCTGGTGGAACCTCCGGGAGGTGAGACGGAATCTTTGCTGTTTTGTTTACAGGCGGGGATTGGTGCCGGAATTTTCGGCTTTGGTTTTGGTTATCTTGTGGCGAGAAAAAAATTTCAGAAAGGTGCATAACTCAATATGATGATGATAGACAAACTCGCATATTCGTCCAGGCTGCGCGATAAAAGTCCGGCCTTAAAGGCTTCTCTAGCTGTGGGTACGCTGCTTATCTGTGTGGGTGCGCGTTCGTTTATGGTTTCGCTGATTACGATTATCGTAATGGGAGGTCTTACTGTGTTGTCCAGCAGGATCTCCCTTCTGAAATATTTGAAATTAATGAGCATTCCTTTTGGATTTATGGTGTTAAGTACCATTGCAATTGTAATAAACCTTTCAGACAAGCCTATGGATTTGCTCTCAGTACCCGTCGGCTCCGGCTATCTGGCGATCAGTTATCATTCCCTGACTGAGGGAATCCTGCTCGTGATGGTAGCTTTGGCGTCGGTCTCCTGCCTGTATTTTCTGACCCTGAGTACAGCAATGCTGGATATTCTGGAGGTTCTGAGAAGACTTCACTGTCCGATACTCATGGTGGAATTGATGATGCTGATTTATCGGTATATCTTCGTTATTCTGGATATGGCCAGTGCAATCACAACGTCGCAGCACTGCCGCTTGGGCAACAAGGATTTTATGACGGAACTTCGGTCTATGGGACAGATGCTTGCAGTGCTGCTGGTACGATCTTTGAAAAGGTCCTCCCAGCTTTTCGATGCTATGGAGTCGCGCTGCTACGACGGAGAAATCCGGGTACTGCGTGAATCTTATACGGCTGAAAAACGGGAGCTGATAGGGACGGCAGGTTTCCTTGCAGCAATGCTTGCCATCGCTATCCTTTGCAGGCTGAAAGGAATCGGATTGTGGTGAATATCAACATGAACGGAAATGCAGATATCATAATGGAACTAGAGAACCTATGCTATACCTACGAAGATGGAACTGAGGCGCTGAAAGGAATCGATCTTCAGATCAGACGCGGTGAGAAGCTGGCGATTATGGGAGCCAACGGTTCCGGGAAATCTACACTGTTCCTCACGCTGAATGGGATTCACAAACCAACCAGAGGAAAGCTGCTTTTTAACGGACGCCCTGTGGAATATTCCAGAAAAGGGCTTCTGGATCTGCGTAAAAAAGTTGGAATTGTGTTTCAAGATCCGGACAGTCAGCTATTTTCAGCCAGTGTGGTCCAGGAAATCTCCTTTGGAATCTTAAATTTGGGTGTCCCTGAAAAGGAGGCGGCAAAAAGGGTTGAGGAAGTAATGGAGGAATTGAATATTCTTCTCTTTCGGAATAAGCCCACTCATTTTCTGAGCGGAGGACAAAAGAAACGAGTATCCATTGCGGATATTCTGGTAATGGATCCTGAAATGATCATACTGGATGAGCCTGCCGCCGCTTTAGATCCCAAACATGCAAGAATGATTGACGGTATCATTGACAAACTCAGTGAGAAGGGAATTACTGTGATCCTGTCTACCCATGACGTAGACAGGGCACTGAAATGGGCAGACCGGGTGGTACTGCTGGAGGACGGTATTGTCATCAGAGAGGCTAAACCTGACGCAGTTTTTCAGGAAGAAGAAGTACTTATGCGAACCAATCTGGAAAAGCCTGCAGTGCTGAAATTATTTGAGACCTTATGCCGGGCCGGGATCCTGAATGAAAATTTGAAAATACCCCACACGGTTCAAGAACTGGAGCAATACATAAACAATCGATAAAAGAGAGCAGGTATCTGAATGAATAGAAAAAGAGCAATTTTAGTGGTTAGCTTTGGTACGAGTCATGCCGCTACCAGAGAGAAGACCATCGGTGCCATAGAAACAGAAATCGCAGCGGCCTTTCCCGATTATGAAATCAGGAGGGCTTTCACCAGCGGTATGATACTGAAGCTGTTGAAGAAAAGAGACGGAATCGCGATCGACACTGTTGCTGAAGCAATGGAACGACTTGCTTCAGAAGGATTTCAGCAGGTTATCATACAGCCTACTCATGTAATCAACGGAGAGGAATATGACGATATGGCAGCGGATGCTGAGCAGTACAGGGATAGGTTTGAAAAAATAACAATCGGAGCTCCGCTTCTTACTCATACCGAAGACTATCGGAAGGTAATCCATGCTGTTACGGAACAGCTGCCGGGACTGGATGTCCAGGATGCTTTGGTTTTAATGGGGCATGGCACAGAACACCATGCCAATGCGGTTTATGCTGCGTTGGATTATCATTTTAAAGATATGGGGTATTCCAATGTGTTTGTTGGTACTGTAGAAGCATATCCCGATGTTCACACGATGGTTAGAAAGGTGAAAGAGTATCAGCCCAAGAGGATTACTCTGCTGCCCCTTATGGTAGTGGCAGGAGATCATGCTGTAAACGATATGGCAGGAGAAGAGGAAGATTCCTGGAAAGAAATCTTTAAAAAAGAAGGCTATGAGGTGAGCTGTATCTTAAAAGGGCTAGGGGAATTCAAGTCCATTCGCGAAATATATCTGGATCATTTATCAGAGGCAATGAAGCAGATTCAGGATTGAAATCGGTATCTGTCAAGGAGTGAGATAATGGAGCAATCGGTGCAAAATGGGCACAAAGAGAAGCCAGGATTACGCTGGGGATTCACTACAGGCAGCTGTGCTGCAGCTGCGGCTCAGCGTGCAGCTGCAATGGCCCTTGGGGTACGCGTTTCTCCCGAGGAACGGATCTTTTTAAGAACGCCGAAAGGGATTGATTTATCGCTGGCTATGGAAAAGCCGGAGTCCGGAGAAGGCTGGGCAAGCTGTGCCGTGAAAAAAGACAGTGGCGATGATCCTGATATCACAAATGGAATTCTTGTTTTTGCCAAAGTAACAATTCAATCAAAGGGGAAGCCCCTTCAAGAAGAACCTTTGCCGGGTGGAGAAGATGTCCAAATCACAATCACCGGAGGAGAAGGGATCGGTAAAGTAACCAAGGCCGGACTGGCATGTTCCGTCGGAGAGGCGGCCATAAACCCGGTACCAAGGAAAATGATTTTGGAACAAGTACGAAGGGTTTGTGAAGAACTGGATTTTTACGGGAAGCTGCTCGTAGAACTGACCATTCCGGAGGGTGCAGAGCTTGCGAAACGTACTTATAATCCCCGTCTCGGGGTTGTAGGAGGAATTTCAATTCTCGGAACAAGCGGTATTGTAGAACCGATGAGCGAACAGGCGTTAATCGATACCATCAAGGTGGAAATGAACGTCAGAAGGGCTGCCGGTGCAGAATTTCTGGTGGTAACGCCCGGAAATTACGGGGAAAGCTTTCTGAGGAAACAGTTCAAGGCAGAGCAGTTTGATTCGGTAAAGTGCAGCAACTTTATCGGGGATGCCTTGGATTATGCTGAGCTATGCGGATTCAAAGGAGTTTTGCTTGTCGGGCACATTGGAAAATTGATCAAGGCGTCTGCTGGAATCCTGAACACCCATTCCAAGTATGGGGATGCTCGAATGGAAATTCTGGGAGTTCACGCGGCGCTGTCGGGTGCGTCAAAAAGCGTAATAGAAAAACTGCTTGCCTGCGTCACAACAGAGGAAGCCATTGCTGTACTGGATGAGGCAGAAATCAGAACGGAGACGATGTTGTCCATTCTAAAAAAATTGGATTTTCACTTGAAAGAGCGGGTGCATCACAATCTGGAAATTGGAGCGATCCTGTTCTCCAATCAATACGGATATCTCGGGGAAACCGAGGATGCAGTACAATTAAGAAACAGCATATTGGGAATGGGACGATGAGCAAATCAGGATTTGATGAAAGACTGTTCGGGGGCCCCTGACCAGTTGAAGTTGAGGGAAAGAAGCATGGAACAAAGAAAAGACAAGAGCGGGAAGCTTTACGGCGTGGGAGTTGGTCCCGGAGATCCGGAACTTTTGACAGTAAAGGCAGTCAGATTGATACGGGAGTGCCAGGTGATTGTAATCCCTGCATCCGGAAAGGAAACCAATGTGGCGTATGAAATTGCAAAAGGAGCAGTACCCGAGATTGAGGGGAAGGAACTGCTGGAACTATTCATGCCCATGACCAGGGATGAAAATCAGCTGGGGGAAAGCCATGAGAAAGCCTCTCTGAGAATCATCACGGAGCTGGAGAAGGGGAAAGACCTCGCCTTTTTAACCTTAGGCGACCCATCTATATATTCCACTTATATCTATGTTCACAATCGCATTCTGGCCAAGGGATATGAAGCGGAAATCATACCGGGGATTCCCTCTTTCTGTGCGGCTGCGGCACGATTAAATGAAGGACTGACAGAAGCATCAGAGGCATTGCATATCATACCGGCCTCCTATGAGGGTTTGGAAGAGGCATTGGACTTAAAAGGAACCCGAATTCTGATGAAGTCAGGAAAATCCATTGGTAATATCAAATCTATTCTAGGCACCCGGAGTACGCCGCTCTCTGTAAAGATGGTGGAACGCTGCGGAATGCAGGGAGAACGTATTTTTCATAAATTAGAAGAGATTGACGAGAATGCTGGCTATTTTTCCATCCTGGTGGTGAAGGATCAATAGAGAAGGATTTGGAAAAGAGCATTCTTATCAATACATCCATAGAAAAGGAGAGCAGCCATGGTACATTTTGTAGGTGCGGGCTCCGGTGCGGCAGATTTGATTACGGTCAGAGGACATAAGCTCTTGACCGAGGCTGATGTAATCATCTATGCAGGCTCCCTGGTAAACCCGGAGCTTCTTAAAATATCAAAGGAAGAATGTAAGATATACGATAGCGCTTCCATGACCCTGGAAGAGGTGATCGATGTCATGAAGGCAGCGGAAACTGCCGGAAAGACGACAGTGAGATTGCATACCGGAGACCCCAGCATCTATGGGGCAATCAGGGAGCAAATGGATCTTCTGGATTCCTGTGGAATCGAATATGACGTAGTGCCGGGAGTGAGCTCCTGTTTTGGAGCGGCGGCGGCATTAAAGGCAGAATACACCTTGCCGGATGTATCGCAGACTGTAATTATTACCAGAATGGCAGGGCGGACCCCTGTGCCGGAGAAGGAAGAAATTTCATTGCTGGCGGCCCATCAGGCGACTATGGTAATTTTCCTGAGTACAGGGCTGCTGGAACCTTTAAGGGACCGATTGCTGGCGGGTGGTTATCAAAAGGATACCCCGGCTGCCATTGTTTATAAAGCAAGCTGGCCTGATGAAAAGATATTCAGAGGTACGGTGGATACACTGCCGCTGATGGCAAAAGAAAATAAGATCACGAAGACGGCGTTGATTTTGGTTGGAGATTTTCTAGGAGAGACCTACGATCGCTCCAAGCTTTATGATCCAGCCTTCACCCATGAGTTTCGGCAAGCGAGCAAATAAGGAAATGAAGTGATAGAAAGTTGGAAACAAATTTGCGAATCAGAATGGTGGGCATTGACCACAATAAAGCATCAATCGAATACAGGGAACTTTTTTCCTTTACAAAGGCAGGGGCTGTTGAAGCAATGCGGCAGCTTTCTGAGACCTTTGGCCTGTCCGGCTGTATCATTCTTTCTACCTGCAACCGTACGGAGCTTTGGATCAGCGGAAAACGAGACGATAGGATATCGGAGCAGGAAGACTGGTCTCCTTATGAAATGCTTTGCAGGATCAAAGGAATTCCAGTAGAAGGATATCGGGAATTTTTTACGGAGCGTCAGGGAGAAGAAGCGGTGTCTCATCTGCTGGAGCTTTCCTGTGGTCTGGATTCCAAGATATTCGGAGAAGACCAGATTATCTCTCAGGTCAGAGAAGCGATGCTGCTCGCAAGAAAGCATCACAGCACCGATCTGGTACTGGAGAAAGTATTCCAGACTGCGATTGCAGCGGCTAAAAAGGTGAAATCACGGGTACGACTTGCCGCAGTGGATGGATCGACAGCGTTACAGGTGTTGTCCTTATTAAAGGAGCAACTTGGCGTACTAGAAGGGGTTTCCTGCTTGATTATCGGGAACGGACAGATAGGTCAGATGGTAGCAAACGCGTTACTGGCCCAGGGTGCAGCGGTAAAAATGACGCTGCGTAAGACCATGCATGGCCGGCATTCGTCAGAATCCATCATACCTGATGGGAGCACCATGATCCCCTACGAAAACAGAGTCTGGGAACTGGCATCCTCAAAAGTGGTCATCAGTGCAACCCGAAGCCCGCACTATACCCTGAAGAAAAATGAAGTAAAAGACTTTTTAAACAGCGATTCAAGTATCTGGATTGATCTGGCTGTACCAAGAGATATAGAGCCGGAGATCAGCACACTGGAGAAGGTTAGGCTTTTTGACATCGACCACTTGACAAAGGAGGAGAATCCGGAGAACAACGCCAGATGCAGACAAGAAGCCAGGGACATTCTAATGGAATATCTGACTGAATTGAAGCAGTGGTTTGCTTTCAGAGAGAGAGTTCCTGAGATTCAAGATATCGTTAGATTGTCTGTAGAAGATGTATCAAAACGCCTGGATCACCCCATGGAAACCATGGAATTGCCTGAGGATGAGAGAAGGCTGATACAGACAGAAATTGAGAAGGCGGTTGAAAAATCGGTGGGGAAGCTGCTATTCGGCCTGAAGGATACATTAAGACATTCCTTATGGAAGGAATGTCTGGATGCGGTGTACAATGCTGCAAATAAGGATACGTTAAAGTCTTAGGAAAGAGAAGAACTCTAGGATTTCGGAGGCAGAAAATATGAAGTTATATGTGGTCGGTCTCGGACCCGGTGCGTGGGATCAAATGACGAAGCAGGCGGTGGATGCCCTTGAGGAGTGTGATGTGATCACAGGATATGAAATATATGTTGATCTGATACGGGAAAGATTTCAGCATAAAAACTTAATTACAACCCCAATGAAAAAGGAAGCTGAACGGTGTCATATTGCAGTGAAGGAAGTATTAAAGGGGCAAACTGCAGCCATGGTATGCAGCGGAGATGCAGGCGTCTATGGGATGGCTGGGTTG
The DNA here is from genome assembly GCF_018128545.1 of Sinanaerobacter chloroacetimidivorans. Taxonomy (GTDB): domain Bacteria; phylum Bacillota; class Clostridia; order Peptostreptococcales; family Anaerovoracaceae; genus Sinanaerobacter; species Sinanaerobacter chloroacetimidivorans. Next base: position 44,855 of record NZ_JAGSND010000003.1, read on the forward strand.
GTTTATGAAATTGCACAGCAGTACGATCCGATAGAGATCGTAGTGATTCCTGGAATTACAGCAGCCTGCAGCGGTGCAGCAGTTTTGGGAGCGCCGCTGATTCATGACTTTGTTGTAATTAGTTTAAGCGATTTACTGACACCCTGGTCGCTGATTGAAAAGCGCATCGCCTGTGCGGCAATGGCAGACTTTGTGATTTGCTTCTATAATCCATCCAGCATTAAAAGAAAAGATTATTTGAAAAACGCATGCGAGATCATTTTAAATTATCAGAAAGAGTCAACTATGTGCGGCTTTGTCAAAAATATTGGCAGAACGGGAGAAACGGGAAGGATTCTTACCCTTGATGAGCTTAAGGATACCCAGGTAGATATGTTCACCACAGTCTATGTGGGAAACTCCAAGACTCGGGAGATTGACGGGAAGCTGGTTACACCACGAGGCTATACGATTACTTAATTTCATGAGAGGCGAATGAGGTTTTAAAGATGCCAAAGCTTTTGATTTTTGCAGGTACAACAGAAGGAAGAACCCTTCTGGAGGCACTGTCTCGAAGTATTCGAGAGAGTGGGATTCATATTTATGCCTGTGTAGCTACTGAATATGGGAGAGCTGTAATCCCTTCAGGGTTGGAGCATATCACCCTGCGTACGGGGAGAATGACGGAAGAGGAAATGACTCTGTTCATGGCGGAGCATCAATTTGACTTGGTCATTGACACGACCCATCCCTATGCGAGGCTGGTGAGTGAAAATATTCGTGCGGCCTGCACCCGTTCCGGATGTGAATACATTCGGTTACTCCGAATGTGCAGCATGCCCGAGGTTGGTGAGAAAGCAGAAGGTCAAAAGCAAGGATCTGATGAGTCCTGTCTGTTTTTCAAGGATCATGAATCAGCGGCGGAGTATTTGAATCATACCTCAGGGAATGTACTGCTTACGATCGGAAGTAAGGAGCTGGTAAAATATACCGAAGTGAAGGGATACCGCCAGAGATTGTTCCCCAGAGTGTTGCCCATGCCCGAGGTGTTGGAAGGCTGCTATGAACTCGGGTTTTCAGGAAAGCAGCTAATATGTATGCAGGGGCCCTTCTCAACTGAATTAAATACGGCATTCATCCGTCAGATTCAAGCAAAATATCTGGTCACTAAGGATTCCGGAGAAGTTGGAGGTTTTTTTGAGAAACAGGCAGCAGCACAGCTTACAGGAGCGAAATTATTGGTGATAGGCAGAATCGGTGAGGAAGAAGGAATTTCTTTGGAAGTACTTATGGCGTTTCTTGAAAAAACCTATGGAATTGCCTTACGATCAGAAGAACCTAGGAATTTGGGATCGTGGTTCCCTCTCTTTACCAACATTTCAGGAAAAGAGATTGTTGTGGTAGGAGCCGGAAGGATTGCAAAAAGGCGGATACAAACCTTGCTTCACTTTAACTGCCGGGTCAGAGTGATCGCTGTGTCTGCCCTGGATGAAGTTGCAGCACTTGCGGACCAATCAAAAATCAAGCTTCAATTAAAAACCTTTCACCCAGGTGATATCGTTGGAACCGATTATGTGCTTGCAGCCACCGACAGCAGAGAAGTAAATCAGGAAATCTATGAACAATGCAGAGAAAATGGGATTCCAGTCAATGTTGCAAATGAGAAAGAAAAAAGCGATTTTTATTTTCCCGGCATCATTCGTAAAAAAGGAGTAACTGTAGGAGTCACTGCAGAAGGCAAAAATCATGCCTTAGCAAAAAAGGCAACGAGGGCAATTGCCCGGTGGTTGGATACCGGATTAGAGGAGGATGAATAGTTGGAGACCAGAAAAATAAGAATTGGGAGCAGAGACAGTAAATTAGCGGTGATTCAATCGGAACTGATTATGGAAATGATTCGTCAGGCCCATCCTGAATTAGAACTGGAGCTGATTACTATGAAGACCACCGGCGACCTGATTCTGGATCGCAGTTTGGATAAAATCGGGGGCAAGGGACTCTTCGTCAAAGAACTGGACCAGGCTCTGCGGGATGGAAGAATTGATCTTGCCGTGCACAGTTTAAAGGATATGCCCATGGAGATCCCTAAAGATTTACCGCTGCTGGCATTTTCCAAAAGAGAGGACCCCAGGGATGTTCTGGTTTTGCCCAAAAATAGTTCGGAATTACATAAGGGGAAACCCATTGGAAGCTCCAGTGCAAGAAGGACTCTGCAATTGAACCGATTGTTCCGGGATAACCCCACTGCCGGGATCAGAGGCAATGTTCTTACAAGACTGGCTAAATTGGACAACGGTGATTACGGCGCCTTGGTACTTGCCTTTGCCGGATTAAAACGGCTGAATCTGGAAGAGAGAGTCAGCAAAATCTTTGACTCTGCTGAAATGATACCTGCTGCTGGGCAGGGAATCTTGGCGGTGCAGGGCAGGGCAGGGAAAGATTATGCCTATCTGGACTGTGTCAATGATAAAAAGGCAGAAATTGAGGCATTGACAGAGAGGGTTTTTGTCACGGCACTGGACGGCGGCTGCAGCTCCCCGATTGCAGCTTTTGCTCAGTTGGAGGGGGATCGGCTTCGATTAACCGGCTTATATTATCATGAAGAAACAGCAAGAACGATAACCGGAGAGATCTCAGGCTGTCGAAATGACGCGGAAGCATTGGGAAGAACATTGGCCATGCAGTTAAAGACTGAGGTATGAGGATGACAGTGATGAAAAAAGCAAACAAACAAAGCATAGATTCTGCGGTTCCAGAGAAAAGGACCAGGGGCAAGGTATGGCTTGTGGGAGCAGGCCCCTCTGATGCAGGATTGTTTACCTTAAAAGGAAAAGCTGTTTTAGAGCAGGCTGAGGTTGTGGTATTTGACAATTTGGTGGGGCAAGGCATTCTCGCTATGATTCCTAAAAATGCCCGGCTGATTCATGTGGGGAAAACTTCTGGGAACCATCCTATACCCCAGGAGGAGATCAACCGTATTCTTGCTGAGGAGGCTCTCGCCGGAAACCGTGTGGTGCGTCTGAAAGGCGGAGATCCCTTTCTTTTCGGACGCGGCGGTGAGGAACTCGAACTGCTTTGTGACCACAACATCCCCTTTGAGATCGTGCCGGGGGTAACCTCGGCAATATCCGTCCCGGCCTATCATGGGATACCGGTGACTCACCGTGATTTTTGCTCTTCGGTACACATCATAACAGGGCATACCAAGAAAAACGACAGTGCCGAAATCGACTATGCAGCTCTGGTAAAATTGAGAGGCACACTGATCTTTCTGATGGGAGTAGCGTCCCTGCCATCAATCTGCAAAGGATTGCTGGAGGCGGGAATGGAATCGGATATGCCTGCCGCTGTTTTGGAGCGCGGCACCACAGCTCATCAAAGGCGGCTTGTTTCTACAATCACAGAGCTCCCGAAGGAAGCAGAAAAAGCAAGAATTAAGACGCCCTCCATTATCGTAATCGGACAGGTCTGCAGCTTAGCAGAGTCCTTTCATTGGGCAGAGGACAGAGCAATGGGAAATCTGAAAATTATGGTAACAAGACCGAAGGAACGGAGCTCAGCTTTAACCGCGAAGCTGCGGGAATATGGCGCGGAGGTTCTTGAGATTCCTACAATCGAAACCGATGTGATTCTGGAGGATGATCTGCTGAGACTGGCATTGGAAAAGCTGGAAGCATTCCATTGGGTGGCTTTTACAAGTCCATTCGGAGTGAATGCATTTTTTCAGAAGCTATTGGAAATGAAAATTGATATCAGAAAATTGACAGGAATAAAGTTTGCTGCCATTGGATCGGCAACTAGGAAGACAATCGAAGAAAGAGGGATTCTCGTGGAGCTGGTGCCGGAGCAGTATAACGGGAGAGCTTTAGGTGAAGCACTTGCACAAAGAATGCTGGAAGCGGAGGAACATTCCAACGCAAGGCAGGTGGCTTTGATTCCGAGAGCAAGAATTGGAACAGAAGAAGTGCTAAAACCATTGGACGATGCTGGGTTGTGCTATGAAGACCTTCCTGTCTATGACACACTGGAAGCACCAACAGGAGAATTCATCTGGTATGATGACTCTGTGGATTATGTGGCCTTTACAAGTGCTTCTACCGTAAGGGGCTTTGTGCAAATGTCCCGGGATTTGGATTATACAACTGTTCAAGCGATATGCATCGGAGATCAGACTGCTTTGGAAGCCAAAAAGTACGGGATGAAATGTTATGTTTCGGAGAAAGCCACCATCGAGAGCATGGTTGACTGCTTGCTGAAACTTCATTTAAGCAAGGGAGTTCTATAATAGAAAGGAACGTTTAAAAGCCAATGATATCTGAATTACTGAAAACTGTAGTTTTGTCGAATATGTTAGCCTTGGCCATCGGCTTTGCCCTCGACCTGATTTTTGGTGATCCCCATTGGATGCCTCACCCCATTCGCCTGATTGGCAATCTGATCTCAATTGGAGAACAAAAGGTTCGTAGTATTTTCCCGAGAACGAAGAAGGGGGAATGGCTGGGAGGCTTCGTGCTTGCCATTTGCATCATGGTTGTCTCTGCAATGGCTCCCTACATGATTCTATGGTTTGCAGGAACGGTACATATCATTCTGAAAATCGGTATTGAGGCGGTCATGTGTTACCAGATTCTTTCTGTAAAGTCCCTGAAAACAGAGAGCATGAAGGTGTACCGGGAACTGATCCGGGAGGATTTGACAGGGGCACGTTCCATGGTATCCATGATTGTGGGAAGGGATGTACAGCACCTGGATCAGGAACAGATTACCAGAGCTGCCGTAGAAACCGTCGCGGAAAATACGTCGGATGGAACGGTAGCGCCTCTTCTTTTTATGGCTTTGGGAGGTGCTCCCCTGGGGTTTCTTTATAAGGCGGTCAACACCATGGATTCCATGATCGGATACAAGAACGATCAATATCTATATTTTGGAAGATTTGCTGCAAAGCTGGACGATGCAGTGAATTTCATACCGGCGAGAATTGCAGCCTGTCTGATGATTCTTGCCGCCGGCCTTTTGAAGATGGATTACAAAAATGCATGGCGGATATTTCTAAGGGACCGCTTCAACCATGCGAGTCCGAACAGCGCCCAGACTGAATCTGTTTGTGCGGGCGCACTAGGGGTGGAGTTGGCTGGTGATGCTTACTATTTTGGAACGTTATATCCAAAGAAAACAATCGGAGATCCGACAAGACCCATCGATTATGCTGACATTCCAAGGGCAAATCGACTGCTTTATGGAACGGCTTGGTTGACTTTTGCTTTGTGTATCATTGGAATGGGGGTGGCAGTGTGGATCCTTTATTAAATAAACAATCTTATGAAGAGAAGGCTAAAGATTTCGGAAGGTATGCCCATGGAGGAAATATCTATTCTGCAATGGAACAGATGGATCGCATGACAGATTCTGTTGAACTCATCGATTTCTCTGCCAATATCAATCCGTTGGGGCTTCCTGAAGGTGTGAAAGAAGCAATACGCAATTCCGTTGATCAATTTGGAATCTACCCGGATCCCTATTGCAGGAAGCTTACTTCTGCATTGTCCCAAAGGGAAGGAGTCCCGGAAGAATGGATCTTATGCGGAAATGGGGCAGCAGACCTGATATACCGTTGCGTGTACGCATTAAAGCCCCGGAAGGCTGTGGTACTGGCGCCAACCTTTGCAGAATACGAAGAAGCGCTAAACATGGTGTCCTGTCAGGTAGTGCATTACGAACTACAGGAGAAAACGGGCTTTCAGGTTGAGGACGGGTTGCTGGAGATCTTGGAGGAAGATCTGGACATCGTGTTCCTCTGCAATCCAAATAATCCTACTGGACAGTTAATTCCAAAGGAATTTCTTTCTGCGGTTTTGCAGCGTTGCAAGGCTTTGGGAATTCAGCTCTTTGTAGATGAATGCTTTAATGAATTTCTGGATGATCCCGCACGCTATTCTGTTAAGGAATACCTGGAGGAGTATGACAATCTGATTATCTTAAAGGCTTTCACTAAAATTTATGCTATGGCCGGGATAAGGCTGGGGCACTGCATCACAAGCAATCTTGCATTGATCAAAGGGATAGCGGATACCGGACAGCCCTGGAGCGTATCTGCTCCTGCCCAGATTGCAGGGGTCAGAGCCTTGGAAGAGCAGGAATATTTGACTGCTGCCAGGGAACTGATTCAACAAGAACGGGAATATCTGGTTTCTGCTTTGCGGGAACTTGGTATTGCAGTCATCTCGGCGAATGCCAACTATATTTTTATGAAATCACCAGAGTTAGAGCCAGAACCACTCCATGAAAGGCTCTTTAAGAAGGGGATTCTGATAAGAAATTGTGAAAATTACCACGGACTGGGTCCGGGTTATTATAGAATCTGTATTAAGCAGCATGGAGAAAATGTTACATTGATCTCGGCCCTTAGGGCGATAGTATGCTGATGGGAAGCAGCGGGAGGATTTATTGATGGCAAAAGCAATAATGGTACAGGGAACCATGTCCAACGCGGGGAAGAGTCTGATTGTCGCCGGTTTATGCCGCATCTTCAAGCAGGACGGATATCGGGTTGCACCTTTTAAAGCGCAGAATATGGCATTGAATTCTTTTATTACGAAAGAGGGCCTGGAAATGGGCAGGGCCCAGGTGGTTCAGGCTGAAGCCGCCGGAATCGAGCCTTCCGTATTGATGAACCCGGTTCTCCTGAAGCCCACCAACGATACCAGATCTCAAGTGATTATCAACGGGGAGGTCTCCGGCAATATGAGTGCCAAGGAGTACTACCTGAAGAAAAGAGATATCGTTCCGGAAATACAAAAAGCATATCAGAAATTGGACTCTCTCTACGATATTATTGTGATTGAAGGGGCAGGCAGCCCGGCAGAAATTAACCTGAAAGAAAATGATATTGTAAATATGCATATGGCAAAGCTGGCCAAAGCGCCGGTACTTTTGGCAGGGGATATCGACCGGGGAGGTGTTTTCGCATCTCTGGCCGGCACCATGATGCTTTTTGACGACAGTGAACGTGCCATGGTGAAAGGAATTCTCATCAATAAGTTTCGGGGTGACAAAACCATTCTGCAGCCGGGACTGGATATGCTGGAAGAACTCATCCATGTCCCTGCTATCGGTGTGATCCCTTATCTTTCGGTGGATATCGATGACGAGGACAGTTTAACGGAACGATTTGAAAAAAAAGGTGCTGTCGGAATGATCGATATTGCGGTGATCAGACTGCCTCGTATTTCAAACTTTACGGATTTTAATGTTTTGGAATACATGCCGGGAGTGACACTGCGATATGTGAAAACAGTTGAGGAGTTGAGGCAGCCTGACCTTATCATTCTGCCCGGAACAAAAAATACCATGGAGGACTTGCTCTGGATCCGTCAAAATGGACTGGAAGCCTCAATTCTGAAGCACGCGGCTCTGGGAACGCCAATCTTTGGCGTCTGCGGAGGCTACCAGATGTTGGGAACAGAACTCTCGGATCCCTATGGTGTGGAAGCAGGAGGAACCATATCAGGCATGGGTCTGCTTCCTGCAAAGACCATATTTGAGAAGGAAAAAACAAGAACCCGGGTCAAAGGAAGGTTTCATTCCCAGATAACCGGTCTGCTTTCAGAGCTGTCCGGCATTGAATTAGAAGGTTATGAAATTCATATGGGTCAGACCCGGCCGATTGATCACCAGATCGCCTGTTTGGCTGTTCTGGATGAAATATCAGGACAGCAGTCTGAAGAATACGCGGGGATGTGCGATCATCATATTTACGGCTCCTATATCCATGGCATCTTTGACGGAGAGGGTGCGGCACAAGCGCTGGTATCAGCCTTGTTAAAGGCAAAAGGCCTTGATTGCGAAGAAATTTCAAGCGTGAATATGCGGGATTATAAGGAGCAGCAATACGATCTGCTTGCAAAGGGAATCCGCGAAAATATTGATATGGATCAGGTTTATCAGATTCTGGAGAAGGGTGTTTGAAATGGAAGGCCGAGGAATGATCCATCTTTATTATGGTGATGGAAAAGGAAAAACCACTGCTGCTTTGGGCTTGGCAATCCGGGCTGCAGGTTCGGGAATGAAGGTTGTGATTGTTCAATTTCTGAAAAATCAGCCTACCAGTGAGCTGGCTGTCTTGGACGAACTCACTGATATCACGGTAATCCGGGGAAAAGAAGGGGCTGCTTTCTCCTTCTCCATGACAGAGGAACAAAAGGAACAGACGAAAGTCATTCATTCAGAGAATTTGAAAGCTGCCATGGACCTGGCTCGGTCCGGGAATTGTGATTTGCTTGTTTTGGATGAAGTGGTGGGAGCTTGCCGGAGGGGGCTGGTGGATCAACTCAAGCTGCAGAGCTTTGTAAATCATAAACCCCAGGAACTTGAACTTGTAATGACAGGCAGAAATCCGGCGCAATGGATGATTGACTGCGCGGATTACGTGTCCGAGATCAGAAAGGTAAAGCACCCGTTTGAAAAAGGAATTCCGGCCAGAGTCGGAATTGAGAAATAAAGAAAGAGGAGACCGGGAGGTGAAACATGAAAATAGAGTTGCAGCAGGTATTACCTGAAGAGATTGAAAAAAGAAGCTTTGAAATCATCGGAGAAGAGTTGGGTAACCGCTGCCTGAATCCTGTGGAAGAGCCTGTAATCAAGCGAGTCATCCATACCACGGCAGACTTTGATTATGCTGAGAATTTAATTTTTTCAGACGGCGCGGTTATGAAGGGTATGGAGGCTTTAAAAAAGGGTGCGGTGATCATCAGTGACACCCAGATGGTTCGTGCAGGTATCAACAAACCCGCTCTGGAGGTGCTGGGCGGTGAAGCCCTGTGTTTTATAGCTGATGAAGATGTGGCTGCTGCTGCAAAAGCCAATGGAACAACCAGAGCCACAGCCGGTATTGATAAAGCAGCAAAATTAAATAAACCAATGATTTTTGCCATAGGGAATGCTCCTACTGCGTTGGTTCGGCTTTATGAGCTGATCAGGGAGGGAAAGATGAAACCGGAACTGATTATCGGAGTTCCCGTTGGCTTCGTCAATGTTGTGGAATCCAAAGAATTGATTCTGGAACTGAAGATTCCCTTTATTGTCGCAAAAGGCAGGAAGGGTGGAAGCAATGTTGCAGCCGCCATCTGCAATGCCATGCTCTATCAGTGCAGACCCAGAGCATAGCTGGAACTGTGCGGGATATTTTGGAGGCAAATTTCCATGAAAATCTCAATGATTTCTTTTACGAAAGCAGGAGCAGATACCTGCATCAGAATACAAGACGCACTAACCAGCAACGGTCATGACTGCATTGCTTGGGGGAAAGAAGCTTTTGCCAGTGAACCTGGAATTCTGCCGCTTAAAAACAGTTTGCTTTATTGGACAAAAACGGCCTTTCAAGAAAGAGAGGCTTTGATTTTTGTCGGCGCAACCGGAATTGCAGTACGAGCCATCGCACTCTATTTGAGGGATAAGACGGTGGATCCGGCAGTGGTAGTGGTAGATGAAAAAGGAAAATATGCAGTTTCGTTACTGTCCGGTCACCTTGGAGGGGCCAACGACCTGACCAGGGAGATTGCTGAAAGCATTGGTGCGGAACCGGTAATTACAACCGCAACGGACCTAAACCATAAATTTTCTGTGGATGATTGGGCAAAAAAGAACCGTCTAAGGATTGGAGATATGAACCTAGCAAAAGAGATCTCGGCCGCTGTTCTAAACGAAGAAGTCATTGGAGTCTCAAGTGATTTTGACATTGAAGGGGAACCGCCCGAACAGATCCTTTTCCGGCAGGCTGGTAAAAACATAACCTACGGTTTGCGGATTTCAATTTATGAGGAACCGGCACCGTTTCCCAGAACCTTATTTCTCATTCCGAAAACAGTTACTGTGGGAATCGGATGCAGAAAAGGGATCTCGCGGGAAAAGATTGAAGAAGGATTTTATAAAGTGTTAGACAAAGAAAAAATTTCCGTAAACGCAATTGAAAAACTTTGCTCGATAGACCTCAAGAAAGAGGAGCCGGCTATCACGCAGCTGGCAGAAAAGTTAGAGGTTCCCTTTTGGGTTTTCTCTGCTGAGGAGCTGGGGGCAACTCCGGGAGACTACACACCATCAGACTTTGTGAACAGGATTACCGGTGTGGATAATGTATGTGAACGAGCGGCGGTACTGGGGAGTCAAGGTGAGCTGATTGTGAAAAAACAGGCTATAAACGACGTTACCATTGCAATTGCCGTAAGAAAGGAAGGGTACCAATGGAGATAGGAAACAGGCCAAGAAGACTTAGGATGGATGGAAGGACCAGAGATCTGGTGAGAGAAACCAGGATCGGAAAATCATCCTTAATTTATCCCATTTTCGTCGAGGAGGGAAAGGGCATCCGGACTGAAATCGCTGCTATGCCGGGGCAGAAGCGGTATAGTCCGGATACCTTGGCATATGGTCTTGAAGAGGCTGCCAAAGCCGGCATTACAAATATCATGTTTTTCGGAATACCGGAACATAAGGACGAGTGCGGCAGTCAGGCCTACGCTGATCATGGCATTGTACAGCAGGCCCTGCGGATTGCAAAGAAAGAATTTCCGGATCTGTATTACATCGGAGATGTCTGCATGTGCGAATATACTTCCAACGGCCATTGCGGAATGATAAAAGGCGATTCTGTAGACAATGACAAGACACTGCCTCTGCTGGCAAAAACTGCTTTGTCCCAGGTAATGGCCGGAGCAGATATGATCGCGCCCTCGGATATGATGGACGGAAGAGTCCTTGCGATCCGCAGGGAGCTGGATGCCGCAGGTTACATTGATACGCCGATTATGTCATATGCAGCAAAATATGCATCAGCGTTCTACGGACCTTTCAGGGAGGCTGCAGGCTCCGGCAATTTTAAGGGAAACCGAAAAACCTACCAGATGGATTATCATAATCGGAAAGAAGCGATGAAGGAAGTTTGGCTGGATTTGGAAGAAGGTGCAGATATCGTCATGGTGAAACCGGCTCTATCCTATTTGGATATCATCCGTGATATCTCCGATGCGGTCAAAGTACCGACAGCAGCTTACAGTGTAAGTGGAGAATATACCATGATAAAAATGGCGGCGCAGACGGGGATGATAGATGAAAAGGCCATGATCGCAGAGACAGCGGTCAGCATTTTCCGGGCAGGTGCCGATATTTTGATTACTTATTTTGCAAAAGAAATCGCCGAAATGATTGGAGAAGGGAGAATCGGATAATGAATAGGAATACAACGAGATCGTACCAGCTTTTCGAGGAGGCACAGGAGTTTATACCGGGAGGTGTGAACAGTCCGGCGAGAGCCTTTCAGGCAGTTTCAGAGACGCCAAGATTTATTGAAAGGGCGGATGGCGCATATATTTATGATGTAGACGGAAACCGGTATATTGATTATATCGGCTCCTGGGGGCCGATGATCCTGGGAAACAATCATCCGGCAGTTTTAAAGGCAGTTCAGGAGGCAATTGGAAGAGGGCTGAGCTACGGTGCTGCAACGGAAGCGGAAATCACTATGGCAAAGCTCGTCTGTGAGCTGGTTCCATCGGTAGAGATGGTACGTATGGTGAATTCAGGTACGGAAGCCACGATGAGTGCTCTGAGGACGGCAAGAGGCTACACAGGCAGAAATAAAATTATAAAGTTCGAGGGCTGCTATCATGGTCATAGTGATTCGCTCCTTGTAAAAGCAGGTTCGGGTCTGATGAACAGCGGTATTCCGGACAGTGCTGGAGTTCCAGCGGGCTGTGCCTCCGATACCCTTACAGCAAAATACAACGACTTTGACAGTGTAGAAGCACTCTTTGAAGAGAACAAAGGGGAAATTGCAGCCCTAATCATAGAGCCCATTGCGGCAAACATGGGAGTAGTACTTCCTGATCCTGCGTTTTTAAGGCAGATCAGAGAGATCTGTGACGTCAACGGAACGGTGCTCATCGCTGATGAAGTCATCACAGGGTTCAGAATGGGTCTTGACGGAGCCCAGGGGCTCTTGGGGATGAAGCCTGACCTATCCACATTCGGAAAAATTATCGGCGGCGGTATGCCGGTAGGGGCCTATGGCGGAAAACGGGAAATCATGGAGATGGTTGCACCTTGCGGACCCGTTTATCAGGCGGGCACACTGTCAGGAAATCCAGTGGCGATGGTTGCCGGAATTGCGCAGTTAACCCAGCTGAAAACGCATCCGGAAATCTACACCCGCATCAATGTGATGGGCGGTATGCTCTGCGATGGCTTGAAGGAAATCATATCGGCAGCAAAGGCAGAATGTATTGTAAATCACTTCGGATCGATCGGTTCGCTGTTCTTTACAGGTAAGCCTGTGACAGATTATGCATCGGCAAAAACCTCAGATACGGCTGCTTATGGCCGATATTTCAGACATATGCTGCAAAGCGGTGTATATTTTGCACCCGCCCAGTTTGAAGCCATGTTTCTTTCAAATGCACACAGTGAACAGAATATCAAGGATACTCTGGAGTATGCAGCGCAATTCTTTGGAGTATAACATGAAAAAAATCTATCTGATCGGAATTGGAATGGGGAATGCTGCAACCTTGACAGAACAGGGGCGCAGGGCTGCGGAGGCAAGCAGACTGCTCATCGGTGCGGAACGGATGACAGCTGCTTTTCCAGAGTTCCCAGGTACTGTGTACCATGAGATATCACCGGGAAAGATTTTAGATAGTATTCGGAAAAATCCCGGATATCATTGCGTTGCCGTACTTCTGTCTGGAGATGTGGGCTTTTTCAGCGGTGCGAAAAAACTGAATCAGCTCATTGAAGAGCAAAAGAGGGACGAAGGCTTATGGTTTGACTATGAGGTGGAATTTATACCCGGTATCAGTTCCCTTCAATATTTCAGCGCGAAACTGAAACTTTCCTGGGAGGATATCAAGATTGTAAGTCTTCACGGAAGAGAAGACAATATTATGGGTGCGGTATGGAACCATGCGAAGACGTTCTTTCTGACGGGAGGAGACTATTCGGTGCAGAGAATTTGCCAGGTTCTTGCGGAGAATCATTTGCAAGAGGCAACGGTGCATGTCGGAGAAAAACTCTCCTATCCGGAAGAGCGGATTCTTACAGCGCCTGCCGGAAGCCTGACAGATCAGGAGTTTGATCCTCTAAGCGTGGTGCTGGTAGAGAATGACAGGTTAATCAAAAGAACGACGGCGACACACGGCCTGGATGACCGTCTGTTCCTCCGAGGGCAGGTGCCTATGACGAAGAGTGAGATCAGAAGTATATCCTTATCAAAGCTGAAGCTGCGTTCGGGCGATATTGTTTATGATATTGGCGCAGGAACAGGGTCTGTCTCCGTGGATATGGCCTTTCAAGTCCGCGAGGGAAGTATTTACGCCGTGGAATACGACGAAGATGCACTGGGACTGATACGGGCAAATGTGGAGCAGCTGGGTGCCTGGAACGTAAAAATCGTACCTGGAAAAGCCCCGGAAGCACTCGGTAATTTGCCTGCGCCGGATCGGGCCTTCATTGGAGGAACCAAGGGAAATCTTCCGGAGATTCTGGAACTGTTAATCAACAAGAACCCAAGGATTCGGGTAGTGGTGAACGCAATTACCCTCGAAACCATGATGGAAACTTTGGAACAGTTGAAACGGTTCGGATTTGAGGACGTAGATCTGGTACAGATCTTTGCGGCCCATGGAAAGGAAACCGCAAATTATCATATGATGCAGGGGCAGAATCCCATCTTTGTCATCAGCGGGGAAAGACCATAGGATCTTGCAAATAAAATTACGATTGGAGAGAAAATGGAGCAACGAAGCATACCTAGAATCATGATAGCGGCTACCGGAAGCGGCAGTGGAAAGACAACGGTGACCTGCGGCTTGCTGCAGGCATTTTTGAATCGGGGCAAAAAGCTGGCCTCATTTAAATCAGGGCCTGATTATATTGACCCTATGTTTCATGCTGAGGTACTGGGTGTGAAGTCAAGGAATTTGGATCTCTTTTTTACCGGAGAAAACCTTACGAAGTATTTATTCTGTAAAAATTCCGAGAACACAGATCTGGCGGTCATGGAAGGAGTCATGGGATTTTATGACGGACTCGCGGGCAAATCCATGGAAGGCAGTTCCTATGATCTGGCACGTAAGACACAGACACCGGTTATTTTAGTGATGGATTGCAAAGGGATGTCCGTATCCATCGTTGCTGCAATGAAAGGATTCCTGGAATTACGGCCGGATCACTTTATAAAAGGGGTGATTCTCAACCGAATTTCTCCCATGATTTATGAAGATATTCGGGAGTTCATTGAATCGGAGCTGAACGTTTCCGTTTTGGGGTATTTACCAATCATGGAGGCTTGCCGGCTAGAAAGCAGACATCTCGGCTTGGTAACTGCAAAGGAAATCGGGAATTTAAAGGGAATTGTTCAGCAAATGGCGGCACAGATGGAAGCGACCATCGATCTAGAGAAGATTCTGGAAATTTCAAAAGAAGCGTTACCTGTGACCTACGAGATTCCGGAGGAAGTGAAGAGAATTAAAAAGTTTATAATGAATGTGCCGGTTAAAATTGCGGTTGCTTTGGACAAAGCTTTTTGTTTTTATTATCAGGACAATCTAGATCTGCTTCAAGAACTGGGTGTACAGATTGTTCCTTTTAGCCCTTTGGAAGATGAATTCCTGCCCGAGGGGATTGATGGTCTGATTCTTGGAGGAGGATATCCGGAACTTTATTTGGAGCAGCTGTCCCGAAACAAGAATCTGCTGTGTGAAATCAGAAGGCTGGTTCGAGACGGATTGCCCTGTCTCGCTGAGTGCGGTGGCTTTATGTATCTTCATCAGTATGTCCTTGACAGAGATGGAATTCCCTTTGAAATGGCAGGGGTCATTGAGGGAGAAAGCTTTCCCACAATAAAACTGGCAAGGTTCGGATATCTTACCCTTACTGCTTTGGAAGACAATCTTCTCTGCAATAAAGGTGCAGAGATAAAAGGGCATGAGTTTCATTATTGGGACAGCACCAATCCAGGAAAAAGCTTTCACGCCCAAAAGCCATTGAGAAAGGTGAATTGGGATTGTATAATTACACAAGGAAATCTATGGGCGGGTTATCCTCATATTCATTTCTATTCGAATATTGAGGTGGCCTTTGAATTTTTAAGGAAGGTAGTAAAAGGATAAGTGATGAAGGAAGAAAGATTATTTGAATTGGTGAATACCATTGAGGATCTAGACTATGCAGCCATGGACGCTGCAAGAAAAAGAGAGGACTCCCTGGCTAAACCTCCGGGAAGCCTTGGCCGTCTTGAGGATATCGCTGTGCAGCTTTCCGGAATCAGCGGCGAATTACATAACAATGTCGATAAATCCTGTATTGTGATTATGTGTTCGGATAACGGTGTTGTGGAGGAGGGGGTTTCATCCGCTCCGCAATCGGTAACCTTAGCACAGACCATTAATTTTACTAGAAGGCTGACAGGAGTGGGAACCTTGGCAAAATATTTTAACACAGATTTAATGGTTGTAGATCTAGGTATCAATGCGGATGTACCAAAGGAGCTTCTGGTAACGGATACCTTGGAAACAATCGGATCTGAAGTCCGGGTTCCCAATAAAATTATTGATCGGAAGCTTAAAAAAGGTACCTGTAATTTAGCAAAGGAACCTGCAATGACCCGTCAGGAAGCGGTGGAAGCGATTGGGGTTGGATTGGAAATGGCTCGGGATCTGAAAAAAGCCGGATACTCGATCTTCGGGATCGGTGAAATGGGAATTGGAAATACCACTACCAGCGCGGCAGTCTTATCTGCGTTAACGGGTTTGCTGGTAGTGGAGACCGTAGGAAAAGGCGGAGGAATTACAGAACAGAGTTTTGTAAGAAAACGGGAAATCGTTGAAGAGGTGCTGAAGAGATATGAGTTTACAGGACAAGAAGACCTGGATGTAGTCGATGTCCTGGCAAAGGTTGGAGGGTTTGATCTGGCTGCAATGACAGGGTCTTTTCTGGGCGCTGCGGTATATAAACTGCCGGTGGTGATCGACGGATTTATTTCGGCAGTAGCAGCAATGGCTGCCGTAAAGATTTCTCCTTTTGCGAAAAAATATATGATTGCATCACATGTGTCAAAGGAGCAAGGCTATAGTCACGCGCTCAAAGCTCTGGGGCTTCCTGCCATGCTTCATCTTGATCTGCGCCTAGGAGAAGGCAGCGGCTGCCCTCTGGCTTTTCAGATCATTCGGGGCGCCTGCGCAGTAATGAACCATATGGCTACCTTTGCAGAAGCGGAAATCAATGATGACTATTTGGAAGAAATCAGAAAATTGGACTTCTAACCTGTAAAAGAATGAATAAAAAATATTTTCGTGGTATAATTTGGTAAGGAACGAAAATATCAAAAAATCTATAGTGTCGCCCTTAAAAGTCATGGCAGTAAGGGGAGTTATTGGTTCCGGAAGAATAGGGGGTATGACCATATGAAAAAAGCGGTTGTCGCGTTGCTTGCAATCCTATCAATTTTGACGGCAGGCTGTTCGTATGAAATGGTAATCAGGAACGATTATACTTACACAGGGGAAAATGAGAATTGGGTATGCGAATATAAGAAAAATATAATTGTTACGTTTCCTGAAAAAGATGGTATGACATATTATCAAAAAAAGGAAACGAATGATTTAACCGCTACCTTTAAAAAAGACGTATCGGAACTTTCTGCTGTTAAACATGCGGAAATATCTTATGAAGATGGTTTTGGCAGCAGAGGCGGTTTAAGTGAAGATTATTATGATTCTCCTCCCCGAGACAGCGTGTACAGACTAAATGGCGGCTCGGGTACAAGTCATAAACTAAGCAAGTTTTATGATGCTCCTGAAAATATGCAAACAGCACTTTTTATATATGCCGATCCTGGTGCCGATGCGATGAAAGATCATGTGATAACAGTGACTGTGAATCTTGACGAAAAGACTCAAAACATCGAATTGTTTCCGGCGGAAACATCCAAACCTTATTCTCAGGCTTACGAACGCTTGAAAACCAGATTTGCTAAGATGCAGATTTTAAGACTATATCCTGAATGGGCCGATCAATTAAATAGGAATGACTATTAGGTGAATAAGTTACTCGCATAAAATGAAAGACGAGGTCAATGCCTCGTCTTTTCGTTCCGGCTTGCTGCCAAAAGAAAACCACCCGCTTTTACGGGTGGCTGCAATTTTTAATATTTGATGAACTTAGATCCGGGTACGCCGCAGATAAAGCATTTTTCAGGTACTGCTTTTTCGATGTTTCCGCATACCGGACAGAGGTAATAGAAGATTTCTTCCGCCTGGTCTATATTTTCCAAAGCTTCTTGATACAGCTTTGCGTGTACTTCTTCCGCTTTCATGGCAAAAGTAAACGTAGCAATAGCAGCTTTGTTTCCTTCAGCCTCGGCGTCTTTCAGAAAATCAGGATACATATCCTGGTATTCATGGGTTTCGCCAAGAACTGCATCTTTCAGATTATCTGCAGTTGAACTGATTTTTCCAGCAACTTCAAAATGTTTAAGTGCATGTAAGGTTTCGGCATCGGAAGCTGCCTTGAAAAGCTTCGCTGCATTAATTTTCCCTTCTGCCTCGGCTTTCTTTGAGTAAGCCAGATACTTCCTGTTCGCCTGGGATTCTCCGGCAAATGCCTCCATAAGATTTTGTAAAGTTTTTTGATTTTCCATAGTACTTACCTCCATTATAATAGTTGATCATTTATATACTTATTGTACTTAACGTTCGTAATGAACGTATTTTAGCTTAGCGTTTCCTGGCATTTTGGACAAATGCCTTTAAAATATACGCTTTTATCCTTGATTTTGAAGTTTTTTAAATCCCCAGTGATCGATTCTGCTTCAATATCAAAATCGTAAATGTTCCCGCAAGACTCACATTTAAAATGCCCATGATCATCCGTAGCGATATCATAACGTGTTTCGTTGTCTTCAATGGTTATGACCCTGACAAGATCCGCTTCGGCTAGAGCATTCAATGTAC
Source organism: Sinanaerobacter chloroacetimidivorans (assembly GCF_018128545.1). Lineage (GTDB taxonomy): Bacteria > Bacillota > Clostridia > Peptostreptococcales > Anaerovoracaceae > Sinanaerobacter > Sinanaerobacter chloroacetimidivorans. Next base: position 62,833 of record NZ_JAGSND010000003.1, read on the forward strand.
TGTAAATGGTTGTCTTCGATAAGGTGGGGATATCTTTGTGGAGATCCGTGTAAATTTGATGCACTGTAGGATGACATCGGTTATGGATCAGATATTCCAGCACCTTTAATCTCTGGTGTGAAAGGCGGATATTTTTTTCTTTCAATATATCTGCCAGATTTTCAAATGTAGGTTTCATTCCATATCACATCCTATATTAAAAATTGAAAGTAATAATTTTTAATATGTAACAATAATTATGTTGTAATCGTTACAACTTTATTATAATAACATTTATTTTGAATGTCAACTAAAAAAATAAAAAAATATTATTGATTTCTCCCCATTTTGTTCATATGTTGTTTTGAGAAAATCTTTCAAAAAAATAAAAAATCCTGCAATTCAAATATACAATTGCAGGGTTTTTTCGTTATTCCTGTGCTGCATTCATCATTGAGGTTTCTTCATTATCAAATACCATCAGAACTTCATCGCAGTTAGGAAATTTAGGACAATTCAGGCAATCCTTCCAAACCTTGTGAGGCATGTGCTCTTTGCTGATTTCCTTAAATCCGCACTTGCTGAAAAAGGAAGTCTGATAAGTCAGCGTAAAGACCTTTTTGATTCCCAGTTCTTCTGCTTCCTTCAGAAAATGTTCTACAAGCTTTTTTCCGATCCCTTGGCCGGCATGGCTTTCCTTGACGGCTAACGTTCTGATTTCCGCAAGGTCAACCCAAAGTATGGAAAGTGCTCCGATTCCTACGATTTCGTTATCGATCTCCATAACAGAATAATTTCGTATATACTCATAAATTGAGCTTCTTGAACGAGGAAGCATCAAGCTTTTCTTTGCATAATGATTCACTAATTTGTGAATGGCTTCTGTGTCCGACAACCTGGCTTTTCGAATGTTCATAACTTGTTCCTTTCTGAATTTTCAATGATTTTATTTATCTATCATAACACCTTTTTTATCGCATTGCAATACATAATATTCATGATGATGAATAAAAATACAAAAAATAATAACATTGTTTTGGAGCTATCCATTTCGTAGTCAATACCATGATCTGTATGCGATCAGCATTGCCATTTGAAATAAACCGGAGTAATATATAGTAAAATCAATTTTTCTTTTGGGAGCCGCTCTAAGGCCGGCGCCCGGCAGCTGTAGTTTCGACGCTGGTGCTGCCGGATAAGCCGGTCTTTGACAGCGGTATTTTGGGCTTCGGGCCGCCGGATAAGCCGGCCTTTGAAAGCAGTATTTTCAGTATTTCGTATTTTAAGAGGAGGAATACGATGAGTCTTTTCTTTTGGCGGTATGATCTGCCTGCCGGATTTGAGTTTGACTGCGTAGATTATATCGTGGATGAGTCCGATGTGGACATGCACTGGCACAACTATTACCAACTGGCTGTTTGTACAGGCGGAACAGGTGAGTTCGTCTTTGAAAAGGAAACCTATCCCTATGCCGAAGGCGATATCTTTATCGTAGACAATATGGAAAAGCACGGTGCCTTTGCGCATCCAAGCACGACTGCTTCCTTTACATTTCTTATTTTTTATCCCCAGTTTGTCGTTCATAATGCCGATCAGAAATTTGATTATGAATATCTTCTTCCTTTTTTATATAACCCGGAGGAATTTTGCAACAAAATTAACGGAGACAGCCAGATCGGACAAAGGTTGAATGGTATGCTTTCCGATATCATAGAAGAAAACCGCCGCCGCCGTCCGGGCTACCGTCACCTTATCAGCGCCAAGCTGAGGGTTGTGCTGGCAGAGCTGATCGGATATTACAACCTGGGTGAGGCGGCGAGCACTGTAATGGATCGCTTTATGAAGCTTCGACCTGCTATTGAATATATGGAGCAGCATTTTACAGAAAATGTTACCCTTGATGAAGCGGCACGGATTGTATTTTTAAGTGCATCCCGTTTCCGGCACCTGTTTCAGGAAACCATGCATGTCGGTTTTAAGGAATATCTGATCAGCCTTCGGTACCAGGCAGCGAAAAAGCTTCTGGCCGACACCGGCATGACGATTTCGGAAATCGCAGCGCAGGCCGGATTTTCGAATCTGTATAGTTTCTACAAGCTCTTTGAACGCCATGAAAAAATGACCCCCAACGAGTACCGCAGAAAGTTGATGGAGCCATGACCACGCGTCTCTGCAGAAAACAATGAGCAGCCATTTCCAAGCCGTGAGCGGACATTTAGACAGAAAACAATGAGCAGCCGTTTTTGACAGTCTTTTTGCCTATCCTGATATTTTTTCTGCCTCCTGTTATTGGTAATCTATGAGTATCGGTTGTATGAAACGCAACTTGTGAATTACGAATCGGAATTACAATAACGTAAGGGAGGTTTTTTTATGCAAAGCCAAAAGTATGAGCATCTTTTCCAGCCGCTGAAAATCGGAAATATGGTAATCCCAAACCGTATCTGCCATGTTCCTACCGATATCAGTTCATCCAATGCGGATGGCTCCGTAAGTGAACGTGATATTCACCATCATTCGCAAATTGCCAAAGGCGGCACCGGGTTGATTATTGTGGGTGCTACAACACCCGATTCGGCAACGGGACGTCCCACGGTGACCTGTCTGGTTGCAGACAACGACAATTATATCCCCGGTTTGACCAGACTGGCCGCTTCTATGCATAAATACGGTGCCAAATGTATCGTTCAGCTGCAGCACCCCGGGCGGCAATGTGCCATTCCCCGCTATAACACCATGTCCACTAACGATATGGTAGTGAAGCTGCCCTGGAGCGCCGGTCATGAGATTGTCTTTGAAAATGCGGAGGAAAAAGGGAAGGCTGTTCGAGGCATTACCACGGAAGAGTGCCTGGATATGATCGATAAATTCTCAGATGCCGCATGGCGGGTGAAACAGGCCGGTTTTGATGGTGTGGAACTGCATGCCGCACATGGATATCTGATTTCCCAATTTATGAGCCCTTATCTGAACCGAAGGAATGACCGCTTCGGCGGCAGCTTCGAAAATCGTATGAGATTTCCCCTGGCTATCGTGGCATCCATACAGAAAAAATGCGGTAAAGATTTCCCGATTTTTGTACGGTATTCCATCGACGAATTTCTGGAAGGATCCCGCCGACTGGATGAAAGTGTGCTGGTGGCACAGGAATTTGAAAAGGCAGGAGTCGCCTGTCTGGATTTAAGCTGCTGCATCCAGGAGACCCCAGGGGCAGGATTCTGTCCTATGCAATACGACGAGGGCTGGCAGGTTGAGGCGGCTTATACGATAAAGAAGTCTGTCTCCATTCCTACTATCTGCAACCGTGTATTGAGAAACCCGGAATACTGTGAAGGAATTCTGGCGGAAGGAAAGGCGGATATGGTGGGTCTTTCCAGGCAGCTTTTGGCAGATCCCTACTGGTCAATTAAGGCGGCTCTTGGAAAAGAGGATGAAATCCGTAAATGCATCAGCTGTCTTACCGGCTGCTGGCAGGAATCCATGATGGCGAAACGCGAGATTCAATGTGCCATCAATCCTGCCTGTGGTCACATGGAGTTTGATAAACTGGAACCGGCAAAAAAGCCTATGAAAGTAGCGGTTGTCGGCGGCGGCCCTGCAGGAATGGAGGCAGCACGGATGGCCACGGTTCGGGGCCATCAGGTAACGATCTTTGAAAAAACCGGTGAATTGGGAGGAGCTATTTTAGGCTGCTGTGTCGTACCCGGTAAGGAAAAGATGAAGTGGTATGCCGACTGGGTTCGCTTGCAGATCAAGAAGCTGGGAGTACAGGTTAAGTTGAATCACACTCCGGACATTGACGAACTGAGAAATTTTGATATCATTCTGAATGCTACGGGGTCCGTCTCGTATTTACCGGACTGCATTGGAAATGACAATCCGATAGTTGTACCCTTCCAGAAGGTCCTGGCTTGTCCGAAGAAAACCTGTGAACACCATCCGGGTGACCGTGAGATGCACAAGACAGGTGAGAAAGTATTGATCTGGGGAGATCATTTTGCTGCAGTGGATACTGCTGAGTTCTTAGCCGGTATCGGTAAAGAAGTCACTGTCGTGACGGAAGAGAAAGAGCTGGGTTCCAGGCTGGAAGTCATACATATGTATGTTACCCGTAAAAACTTTCGTCAGGAGCATGCAGAAGGATTGGAAGGCAAGACTATCTATCAGCATCCTGTTACCGTACATGAGAACACTACCGTTTACCAGATAAAAGACAAAAGTGTAGTTCTTATAGACAGGGATTTTAACAAATTTGAAATTGAGGCAGACACCATAGTCAATTGTCATGTAAGACCCAACCACGCATTTTTCGACGAATTGGCGGCAGCCGGACTTCCTGTTGTGAATGCGGGAGATGCAGTATCGGTACGAAACCTCCATGCCGCAGTAGATGAGGGAGCCCTGTTTGGCTTGAAACTGGATGAGGATTCATTGCTCTTTAACCCCAACCATTCTGTTATCAATGAACTGCCCCTTGATGTTTACGGGATGCTGACCCGATAAAATAAACTGTTGAATTTTGGTAATATTTGAAGTACACTGAAACGGCGGGAAATGAAAAAAACCTGGGTAATGCTGATAAGGCATTACCCATTTCATTAGTAAGCAGTGTTTTAAAATGGCAGCAGTTAGTTTCAAAATGGAAGCGGTTTATACTCAGAAAGGAAGGCGGTAAAATACATGAAAAGTAAAAAACATCAAAAATTGAGAGAAAAAGTAAGGAGCGGATTCCTGAAAGTAACATTCGTTATCATTGGCATGATGATAGTGAGTATCTTATCGAATTTAATTTTAGTTTCTTATGCGAGGGGCATTTATGACGGCCCTTATAAAGAGATGGCAGCCGTCGGTACCATAGAAAAAAATATCGAAATAATTGAAAAAAATATTTATATTGCCATGGCAGAAACGAACAACCAAACAATTGTGAGCCATGTCAATAAGATTAAAGATAATGAGAAAGAACTCCAGTCAAGTATTGAGGAGCTGAAAGCAGTTGTTCCAAAAGATCAAATAGCAGAGATCGATTTGTTTCAAACACAATTTGAGAAATCCTATCCTGCTCTGGATCGAATCGGAGAAAAACTGACCACCTTTGATGCGAACGGGGATAATGAATGGGAAGAAGCACTGAACATCATGAATGATGAAGCGCTTCCCATTTTTAAGGTGGCAAGAGATACGCTGGAGGTGCTCCACACCAGATCCGAATCAGCTGCCACGGATTATTTGCACAATGCCGCCATTGCTCAGATTTTGGTGATCTGCCTCATGGCTGCAGGACTTCTTCTTTCCATTTTTGTATCTGCAATAATAAGCAAGAGATTAGAGGGCGAAATCCTGGCACCGGTAAATGAATTGGTTGCCGTAAGTTCTTCCATTGCAAAAGGCGACATTGATGTTACCGTCACATACGATAAGGATGATGAACTAGGCGTACTTTCAAAAAGCATGAAAGCCATTATCGTATCCTTGCAGGCATTGATAGGCGAAGCGAAAATGCTGACACAAGGGGCAGTGGAAGGAAAGCTGTCAACTCGCGGAAATGCCGAAAAGTTCCAGGGCGGCTATAAAGAGATCATTCAGGGAGTCAATCATACACTGGATGCGATGACCAGTCCACTTTCCGTTTCAGCCGAATATCTGAATCGCATCAGTAAGGGCGATATACCGGAGCTGATAACAGAAGAATATAAAGGGGACTTTAATGGAATTAAAAACAGTTTAAATACCTGTATTACCGCTATTAACAGTCTTATCAGAGATACGGACATGTTGGCGAATGAGGCCATCCACGGAAGACTTGATAAAAGAGCCGACAGCAGGATTCATGGCGGCGATTTTGCAAAAATCATAGACGGTATCAATAGAACGACTGATGCGCTGGTTGGGTACATAAATGAACTTCCTTCCCCGATTATCATCATGGACAAAGATTATTCCATCGTCTATATCAACAAGGCGGGAGCTGATATTGCGGCTCTTTCAAGAGATGAGGCGATGGGCCTCAAGTGTTACGATGTCATGAAAACAGAAGATTGCGGTACTGAAAACTGTGCCTGCAGACAAGCCATGGAGAAGTGTACCAGAATGACAAGGGAAACGAGTGCTCATCCCAATGATCTGAATTTGGAAATTTCATATTCCGGAATGCCTGTCCTGGATCAAAATCAGAATGTCGTCGGGGTTTTCGAAATCATCGTGGATCAGACGGATGTGATCAATGCTATGAAACAGGCGGAGCAAAACGCTGAAATCTCCCGCAAACAGACAGAGTACCAAGATAGAGAAGTGGAAAATCTCATCGTTAACCTTGAAAAATTGGGAAAAGGGGATTTAAACATTCAAACGGTCTTGTTCGATACCGATAAAGACACGCAAAGAATCGGAGAGAACTTTAAAAATATCAATGAGAATCTGAACAAAAGCGTTCAGGCAATCCAGATGCTGATCAATGAAGCTTCTGCAATGACGGAGGCTGCTATTGAAGGGAATTTAAACTATAGAGCTGACTCGTCAAAGCATGGCGGCAGTTTTGCTCAGATTATGGAGGGGTTGAATCAGACTCTGGATGCGGTTGTGGAACCCATAGAAGAAGCGCTGTCCGTTATGAAGGAAATGGCAAGGGGCAACCTGCAGGTAACCATGACCGGTGACTATAACGGAGATCATGCGGAGATCAAGAAAGCACTGAACGACACGATTAACAATATTAGGAGTTATGTAAATGAGATTTCAGCCATACTTTCAGAGGTGGCGGACGGAAACCTCAACGTTTCCATTACGGAGGACTATAAAGGCGACTTCATAGAAATCAAGGATTCCCTGAATAATATCATCATGAGCTTGAATCAGGTCATGGGAAACATCAGCGTGGCTGCGGACCAGGTTGCATCCGGATCCAGACAAGTATCCGACGGAAGCCAGTCCTTATCTCAGGGATCTACGGAGCAGGCCAGCTCTATTCAGGAGTTGACTGCCTCTATCATTGAGATTGCTTCCCAGACAAAACAAAACGCGGTAAATGCAAATCAAGCCAGTGATCTTGCAGAAACCGTATGCGATAATGCCAAAAAAGGAAATGCTCAGATGCAGAGCATGCTGGAATCCATGGGAGAAATCAATGAATCCTCAGCCAATATTTCTAAAATCATAAAGGTCATTGACGATATCGCTTTTCAGACAAATATTCTGGCACTGAATGCTGCGGTGGAGGCGGCCCGGGCAGGCCAGCACGGGAAAGGCTTCGCAGTGGTTGCGGAAGAAGTAAGAAACCTTGCAGCAAGGAGCGCTGATGCTGCCCGAGAAACCACGGATCTGATAGAGGGCTCAATCGGTAAAGTTCAGGTTGGAACAAGGATTGCCAACGAAACGGCGTCAGGGCTTTCTGAAATCGTAACAGGAATCGAAGAGGCTGCAGGACTTATGCAGGGAATCGCTGAGGCTTCCAACGAACAGGCATCCGGGATCTCTTTTATCAGCAAGGGCATCGAGCAGGTATCTCAGGTTGTACAAAACAACTCCGCAACGGCGGAAGAGAGTGCCGCAGCAAGTGAGGAGCTTTCAGGCCAGGCAGAACTTCTCAAAGAAATGGTCGGCAGATTCAGATTCAATACTGATACAAAAGAACTATACGGATCGGAAACCCTGCTTCTTTCGGGTCATTAAAATTGTATTCACACCAGATTTGCTTGCAAAAAAGGTAGTAAAATTCAGGAAATCTTGCATTCAATGCTATTTGTGATATGATTCAAGTAATACCATTGCTCAAAGGAGGAAAAAACAATGTATGAAACGATGCAGCCCGGCAAACGCAATCTGATCATAGAAAAAATTCTGAGAGCCGAGTGGGAAATGCTTAAGAATGTTGACAATATAGGAGGCAAGGCAGATTGCCAGGAGGATTGGACAACCTTTCACATCATGAGATATTCCTATTATAATGCATGGCCCGATACGATGATAAGAAGCTATGTGAGGGACTTGGAAGAGGCCATGGAGCAAGACAGGAATCTCGTCATGGAGAAATATGCCTACATGATGGAATTTACGGATCCTGCGTACTTTAACAGCAAGCTGTCACCCTTCCTGCCAAAGATAGATGACAATACAAAAAAGCTGATCGATGAAATCGCTGAATACCTGACGGGTTTTGATAAGGAATTTACCTTACAATATCCAAAGCTTAGCACCAAAGGGCGGCCTGTGGAAGCTGCAAAAGACGGAACGGAAACTTCCGCGGAAACCTATGCCAGGGGAGAATTAAGAACCTATTCACAATACACGTTGAAGCTATTCCTGGATTATCTTAAAAAGTGCAGGGCCGAAGGTACCAATTTTGCATTTTTAGTAAAGGACAAAATGGTAAAAATGTACGGATATGATTCTATAGAAGCAGCGGAAGCGAAAATGTAAGGTGGGGATACATATGGAGCCTGGAAACTTTTTTAAAGAGCTGGATTCGATGTTTCAGACAAAGAATATAAAAGAGGTTGAAAAGTACGTGATAGACGCTATGGAACGCGTACAAAGGGAAAATGACCTGCCGTCACTGCTTGCAATTGCCAATGAACTTGGCGGAATTTACCGGGTGACGAGCAGATTCGATGAGGCAAAGCTGGTATATGCCATTGCTGTGGAAACCATTAAACTGCTGGGACTTCAAAATACGGTACAGCATGGAACAACGCTTCTGAATCTTGCAGGGGTCTACGCGGAAGCCTATGAAACGCTGGAAGCGATAAAGCTGTATGAGAACGCGGCAGTGATCTTTACCTGTGCCGGATTGGATCGGGACTATAGAATGGCTGCCCTCTATAACAACATGAGCCATGCCTGTGACAAAATGAACATGACCGATGAGGCATTGACTTATGCAGAAAGATCGCTGGCTGTCATAAAAGGTTTAACGGGATATGACCCGGAGCTTGCAACCAGTTATACGACCCTTGCTACAAGATATTTAAAAAAGCAAAGGTATCACGAGGCTCTTGATCATCTTAAGAAAGCAGAGAAGATCTTTTTAAAGCTGCCGGGTAAAATCAACATCCATTATGCAGCCACTTTAAATTCTCTCGGTGAACTGCATTACTATCAGGGAAAACTCGCCGAGTCAGCCAGGTATTATGAGCAGGCTCTGGAACTGATTAAAGAGAATTATGGAGAAAATAAATCTTATACGGAGGTCTCCCAAAATCTTGCAAAGGTCTATGAAACGATGACTTCAGCAAATAAGAGAATGACAGGACTTGAACTTGCAGAGGCATACTATAACGAATACGGCAGGAACATGATTCAGGAAAGCTTTCCGGAGTATAGAAGATATATGGCCATAGGTCTTGTTGGCGAGGGGTCCGAATGCTTCGGCTTTGATGATGAGCTGTCCGAGAGCCACGACTTCGGGCCGGGATTTTGTATCTGGCTGCCTGATGCGGTTTTCCGGGAAATCGGTGAAAAGCTGCAGGCTTCCTATGATCGCTTACCAAAGACTTTCAACGGAAAATTCAGAATGGAAACCTTGGAAGGCGGCGGCAGAGTGGGCGTTTTCAGTACCGGTGAATTTTACAGGAAATATATCGGCTGTACCGGCGTTCCCAAGAGCAATGCAGAATGGCTGTTTGCTCCGGAAACCAGCTTCAGTACGGTGACAAACGGAAAAATTTTTGAAGATCATCTGGGCGAATTCACCAAAATAAGAGACGGGTTGTCAAACTTTTATCCAAAGGACATTTATCTGAAGAAGCTGGCTGCAAGAATGGCCATGATGTCCCAAACTGGCCAGTATAACTATGAAAGATGCATGAAGAGAAGTGAGTACGCGGCAGCCTATATTTCCTGCAGCGAGTTTGTAAAGGCTTCTGTATCGATGATCTATTTGTTAAACCGGAGCTATATGCCCTTTTATAAATGGATGTTCAAGGGAATGGATCAGCTGGAACGCTTGCGGGATGTAAAACCGCTGCTGGAGCAGCTGTCCGCCCTTCCGGATGCTGCCGGGAATACGGATAAAAAGGTTTTGCTCATAGAAGAAATCTGTATTCGGGTTGGAAATGAACTCAGGCGACAAGGGATCATTGCCGGATCGGATGCTTTTCTGAACAGCCATTGCCGCTCTGTCATGGACTTGATTTCTGACCCCCAGATCAAACATTTACCTGTCATGTTTGACGCGAAATAATTTTATGGTTTTTATTTTGTAAAATTTTTGAATATGAGACAGATAATAATTGCAAAGGAATAACGTCAATGATAAAATGACAGCAAGGACGGGTTCTTCCTTTTGAACGATGAGGTGAAACCTCATCGTTTTTCATGTATGGGTTTGTTGAAAAACAACTGGAACAGGAGGCTGGAAAGTGGACGCTTTAGAGCAGAAGTATTTAAAAAAAATCGTCTCGGCAGGTTATGAAAGTGAGTTTTATAAAGTCATGGTTGAATACCTGGGTGAAGAAATTTTCGTGGCCGACGGAACAGGGAAAATACTGTTTGTAAATCCTGCTTCCGTTAAGACGATCGGACTCCCAGTTGATCAGATCGTAGGACGCAACGCGGAAGATTTTGAAAAAGAAGGATATTTTTCCGTCAGCAGTACCATGGAGGTCATTCGCCAGAGAAAAAGCATCAACGTTTTGCAGAAATTGAAGAACGGTAAGACCGTCCTTGCTACAGGTGTACCCATTTTCGATAAGGAGCAGGATGAAATTGTTATGGTTATCAGCACATCCAAAGATGTGGACGCTGTGAACGAATTATTGCATACTGTTGAAAAACAGGCAATGGAAATTGAAAAAAACAAAGCTGAGATCCATAATCTGAGAGAATCTATGTTTGAAGCAGAGGGCTTTATTTCCGGCGACCCGATCATGCAGGAACTAAAAAACACCGTGGCCAGAGTAGCCCCCCTGGAGGTATCGGTCTTGATACAGGGAGAAACCGGAGTCGGAAAAGAAGTCGTGGCCAGATCCCTGCACAAATTCAGCAACAGGAGCAATGAACCTTATATTAAAATTAACTGCGGTACCATACCGGAACAGCTGATTGAGTCCGAACTGTTTGGATATGAGAAAGGTGCATTTACAGGAGCGAACTTGGGAGGTAAAAAGGGAAAGGTTGAAATGGCCCACATGGGAACGCTTTTTCTGGATGAGATCGGTGAGCTTCCACTGACGCTGCAGGTCAAACTACTCGACTTTTTACAGGATGGGACCTTTACAAGAGTCGGAGGAACGGAGAGGATCAAGGTGAATGCAAGGGTGGTAGCTGCAACTAACCGGGATTTAAAACGGATGTGCGAGGAAGGAAAGTTTCGAAAGGATCTGTATTACAGGCTGAATGTAATCCCCATCAACATTCCGCCCCTTCGTGACCGTCCCGGAGATATCGATGTTCTTACGAAGTATTTTGTTTCACGCAACAATTCTAAATACCGGTGTCATAAAATATTGGGCAACGGACTTCTCGAGATTTTGATCCGGTTCGACTGGCCGGGAAATGTAAGGGAATTGGAAAACGTAATGGAACGGGCATTTGTCATGTCTGACGAGCAAATGGTTACCAAGGAGGATATCAAGAAAATTCTCTATGGAGATGGTGGGTTATCAGAAATTAAGAATTTGACGGAGCTGGAGATTATGCCCTTAAAAGAGGCAAAATGGGCTTTGGAGAAACAGCTTGTCAGCAAAGCTTACAAAATGTACAATTCCACTTATAAAGTTGCCGCGGTGCTGCAAGTGGACCAGTCAACAGTAGTAAAGCTATTGCATAAACATAAGTGCATACCATAAGAAAAGAGATGACTATGTGATTTATCAAAGAAATTTTTCCGATAAACCAATGAATATATTCATTATGGATAAGGACTTTTTTCATTATATTTTACACGTAAGGTGTCTTATTAAAGCATGAAAAAACTGAGAAACGGTTTTTTCCATGCTTTTTTTAGTTGTCTGCTTTTGATAAATTTGAGCTGGTGCTGCAGAATCAGGGAGATGCTCAAGTCGGTCATCTTGGAGATTATAATTTGGCACGATTCCTGCAATGTATCTATGTAATTTGATTTAAGCATCTTTAGAAATAAGGAGGAAAAAATGAATAAAGAAAAAGTATTTGCGGATGCAGCTGAAGCAATCATAGAAGGCGATGAAAGCAGAGCGTTGGACATTATTAAAAAGGCTGAAACCGAAGGACTTGATCTAGTTGAATTGCTGTCAAAGGGCTTCAGCGCAGGTATGCAGGAGCTAGGCGAAAAGTTCAGTTCAGGGGAAGTATTTCTGCCGGAACTGATTTATATCAGCGGCATCATGAAGAATATCTCTGCAGAGGTCGAATCAAAATTAGACCAAAGCAGTATTCAGAAGAAAGGTGTCATGATCATTGCAACTGTAGCGGGGGATGTGCATGATATCGGAAAAGGTATTGTTGCGTCTCTTGTGAAGACAAACGGTGTAGAAGTTCATGATCTTGGAAGAGAAGTCCCTGCCGAGGAATTTGTAAAAGCGGTAAAAGAATTTGACGCAGACTTTGTCGGAAGCAGTGCACTGCTGACAACCACCATGACGGAGCAGCAGCGAATTGAAGAACTTTTAAAAGAAGCGGGACTCAGAGATAAGGTCAAGACTTTTGTCGGTGGGGCACCGATAACACAACGGTGGGCGGATAAGATCGGTGCCGACTATTATAGTGAAGATGCAACGGAGACGATAAGGCAGATTAACGAGATCATTTCAGCCAAAACACGATAAACCGATTCTAATTTAATTTTTATGAATGGAGGCCTAACATGAAGGATAGTTATTTTACCAGAATGGGCGATGGTGAAGGCATATGGATGTCGAAAGCCGAACTGGAAGAAGAAGTCCAAAAAGGCATGGAAGATGCCGTTAAAAAAGGAAAATCGCAGCCGCTGGATAAGGAAGATATCGACAGACTGTTGGATATCCTCATGATGCCAGAGAAAAATGTAAGCGTAGAAAGAGGTAACGAAGGTGTTGTGACCTTTGATGCCGGGACATTGAAACTTCCGGTAAGAGCAGGCATCCCTGTGGATAGAACTACGGCTTTACTGATTCATGAACGAATCCTGTGCTCAGATACCATGGAACTTTGCCATGTAGATTATAGTTACAAGGCGATCAAGAATATTATCGCTGAAGAAGCAATGGCTATGGAATCCGCTCAGATGAACTGTATCATGCCTGTCTTCTATGGAGCAATGCCGAATATGGGTCTTTATACAAAACCCGACGGACCGGTGGAAAACTGGTCGGTGGCTTTGCCCGAAGGAAGGATCAAGGATGCTTGCGATGCCCAGGAAGCGGCTCTCGAATTCTGTAGAGATGATATGATATACATTGGAAGTAAAATGGCTGAAGCCGGTGCCTGCGGAATCCAATTCGATACCATCGGTGCTAGCGGCGATGCCGACGCAATCGCTGCGCTTGAAGCGGCTAAGGTTCTTTCACAAAAGTATCCTGATTTGAGCATCACTATGGGCATGGCAAATGAATTCCATCTTGGAATGCATGGTAAGCTGACTTTTGAAGGCGAAAAAATAGCTGGGCAATATCCTGCTAAGCAGGTTAAATCTGTCGAAGCAGCAGGTGCACATAGCTATGGTGTGGTAATTAATACAAATAGCAGCAGGTCCTTCCCGTGGAATCTGGCAAGATCCCTTACATATGTCAAGGAAGCGACAAGAGTGGCAGGTATTCCGGTCCTTGTAAATGCCGGTATGGGCGTTGGCGGAATTCCTCTGACCAATACATCACCTACCGACTGTACGACAAGAGTTTCTAAAGTTATGATGGAAATCGGCAAAGCCGACGGATTGTAGATTGGCCATGGGGATGCTTACGGAATGGCTTGCATGCACGAAACGGCCGCTGGAATGGGAGGAATTCGTACAGCCGGAGACCTGGTTGCACGTATGGTCATGAAAGGCATGAAGATTAACCAGGCCAAAAAATATGTTGCAGATAAATTAGGTTGTTCGGTGTTCGATTTATCAGACTCTGCCAGAATGAAGGAGATCAGGGAATCTCTCGATATCGGCACGGTACTGTCCAGAACGAACGCGGCAACAGGTATGGCGGCAAAAATAAAGATTGCAGAATTGCTTGATATTAAGATTCCGAGTGTGGAAAAGTTCAAGAAGTTAACCGGTATGTAATGAATAACGGTACGGACTGAAGCACGAGGAGCGCTTCATCCGTGCCGAATAAAAATAATGAGTTTATATTATCATGGGAGGTAATATATGGAACAAATTAAAATGAAGCAAAGCGGCAAATATGATTTGCCTTTGACAATCGTTAGCCTGGCCATACTATTTACCTTTGTAGGTTTCATGTTTGTTAAGCCGGATATAACCCTGAATGGAGTCAGCAGTGCGTTCGATGCCATTATAAAAATAACGGGTTCCGTGCTTTTAGTATTTACTCTTTTCACCTTATGTGTTTCCATCTATCTAGGGGCCGGCAAGTATGCAGACATAAAGTTTGGAGATGAAAAACCGGAATATTCGCTTTTTAGTTACATAGCAATGATGACTCTTGCAGCGCTGGCATCTGCCGCTTTATACTGGTCATTTACAGAATGGACATATTATTATACTACCCCAGGACTTGGAATGGAACCGGAAAGCATTGAAGCCCTGGAGTCATCCCTGGGGTATCAGTTTTTCCACTGGGGCATTTCAGGACAGTGCGTCTATGTCTGCATCGGTGCTGCCATGGCATATGCTTTCTACATTCGTAAGGTTCCTCTATTGCAGACCAGTTCGGTATGCTGCGCAATGATGGGCGAATTCAAAGGAAAGAGCTTTGTAGGAAAGTTGATTGACTTTTGCGTAATCTTTGGAATCGTCGGCGGTCTCGGATGCTCCTTAGGACTTGCGGTTCCATTGGCAGGAGGCGCATTAACGAAGCTGTTTGGTATAGAAGTGACAGGTCCTGTAAAAATCGGAATTGTTGTGGTAATCGCGCTGGTATTTACATTCACATCGTTTATCGGAACCAAAAAAGGTATGAAGAATTTGAGCAACATTACGGCAGGGTTATGTATCGTGTATTTGATTTATGTATTCCTTGTAGGTCCGACCACATTCATCATGAAAAATACGGTAAATTCATTCGGCTGGATGATCTTCGAGTTTCCCCGTATGAGTTTGTATACGGACCCGGTTACCAATTCGGGATTTCCAGAGTCATGGACGTTGTTCTTCCAGGCATTCTATTTGAATTATGCAGCCATGATGGGTATTTTTGTTGCAAAGATCTCGAAAGGCCGAACACTTCGTCAATTGGTATGGGCTACTTTACTTGGCATTTCTGCCGGAGGATGGTTCCTGTTTGCTATTAATGGAAACTTCTCAATTCATTCCCATATCACAGGGCTTTCAGACATTGTAGCCCTTGCGAACAGCGGTGTAGGTGAGAGAGGCATCTTTGATGTAGTGGCATTGCTTCCAGGCGGCAGCGTGTTGCTCCCGGTCGTATTGCTGATCGTTATTGTAGGCTTTGTCGCATCATCACTTGACAGCGCTTCCTTGTCACTGGCACAGACTACCACAAAAATGACCGAGAATGACGGGGAAGTGAATAAATGGTTCAGAGTATTTTGGTGTTTTGTTCTCACTCTGGTACCGCTTTCCATTCTACTTGCAAATGCATCTTTTTCAGCCCTTAAGAACTTATCAATATTAATTTCTATTCCATTTATGGTAATCGTAGCTTTTATGGAAATCAAGCTGTTAAAATGGCTGTCGGAGGACCGAAAAGCCGGTAGGCTTGAAAAATATGGTATCAAATAGGAATGAAAGTAAACTGCAGACACGCTCTGACCGGGTGTGTCTGTCTGGAGGAGAATATTATGGCAAAAAAAGAAAAAACAACAGCTTATGTTCTTGATACGATGAACTCCGCATTCAGTTACGGAAACAAGCTGACGGAAGATCAGCTTTATGCAATTCATGCTGCAAGTTTGGAAGTATTGAGTCAAGTAGGTATTAAAGTAGAAAGCCGTAAGGCAAGAGATCTTTTTGCGGAAGCAGGGGCAACCGTTGCCGGAGATAATGTAAAGATTCCTGTTCATTTGGTAGAGGAATCCATTCAATCAGCTCCCTCCGTGATTTTACTTGCCGGCCGGAATCCTAAAAATGATTACGTCATCAAGCAGAAAAAAGTCGCTTTCATAAATTTCGGTGAAGGTGTCAATGTCATTGATCCATATACAAAAGAATACAGAAGATCGACAAAGGTGGATCTTGAAAGAAATACAAGAGTGGCAGATGCGATCAATGTGCTGCCGATTGCATATCGTTCGGTTGCTTCCCAGGATATTCCGGGTCCTGTACAGGCACTTCATAATATGGAGGCTATGTTCCACAACACTTCCAAGCATATTTTTATCGGTCCTGACGGCGAAAAGAACGCCCTAAAAATTATAGACATGGCAGCTAAAATCGTTGGGGGCAGGGAAGAACTGAAAAAAAGGCCGATCGTTACTTTCAACGTATGCCCTACAAGCCCGCTGCAGCTGAACCCCGCTGCATCTGATGTAATTATTGAAGGCGCAAAGGCCGGAATTCCTTCCAATATTATTTCAATGGCTTTATCAGGAGCAACGGCTCCGGTTACTTTGGCAGGGACATTGGTAACCCATAACGCGGAGGTATTATCGGCAGTCGTCCTGAGTCAGATTGCCTGCAAAGGAGCACCGGTTTTTTATGCAAGCTCTACATCGATTATGGACATGAGACATCTGACTACTCCTGTGGGCTCTCCGGAACTTGCAATGATCAGCAATGCTGTTGCACAGCTGTCTCAATATTATTTGCTGCCCAGCTTCGTGGCAGGAGGATAGGCGGACAGTAAAGTTCCGGATGCGCAGGCCGCTCATGAGAAAACCTTAACCGCTCTTTTAGCTGCACAGGGTGGAGCTAACCTTATATACGGTGCAGGTATGCTTGAGCTTGGAATGACATTCGATTTAGCTCAATTATTAATTGACGCTGAGATATTTAAGATGGTATTGCACACGATCAATGGATTTATCGTTAACGATGAAACATTGGCATTGAATGTAATCAAAGAAGTAGGTACGGGTGAATTTGTTTCCCATCCTCATACAAGCGGCAACTTTAGAAGGATACAGTCTCATTCGGATCTGATCAACCGACAGGCCAGGGATGCCTGGGTTGCAGGCGGAAGCAAGACTATGGCTGACAAGAGTTATGAAAAAGCGATTCATCTATTGGAGAATCATATTCCTGATCCGTTAAGTCAAGAGGAAGCAGATTATATCCGAAAGATAATAGAAGATGCGGAAAAGGAATATGGCGTAAAATAAGTATTTATCTTATCATAGGAGAATGGAAATGAGTAAAATCTTTAAAAAAATAATGGAGGCTGTGGAGGAAGGCGATAAAGAAGAAGTCATTGCACTCGTCCAGGAAGGCCTTGAGGATGGAGAGACCCCCCAGAGCATTTTGAATGACGGACTTTTAGAAGGGATGAACTTAGTAGGGGAACAGTTTAAACAAGGGACGATTTTTGTTCCTGAAGTATTGATGTCTGCACAGACTGTTGATGCTGGTATGGAAATATTGAAGCCTCTGCTGAATGCGGGTGACATAAAGAATGCCGGCAAGATCGTTTTTTGCACAGTTGAAGGCGACCTTCATGATATCGGGAAGAAGCTATGCAGTATGCTGCTGCAAGGCGCGGGATATGAAGTTATAGATCTTGGGGCAGACGTTGCTGTTGACAGGATCCTAGACGGCGTTAAAGTACATAAACCTGACATCCTGGCCATGTCTGCAATGCTTACGACTACGATGCTTTCCATGGATACGGCCGTAGAATCGTTAAAGAAGGAAGGTCTTGATCAAGTTGCTGTTATGATCGGCGGTGCTCCGCTGTCAAACGATTATGCATTAAAAATAGGGGCTAATTATTCAGAGGATGCTGTCGGCGCTGTTGAGCTGGCAGACAGATTATTAGGCAATTAATAAGGGGGGAACGATATGGCAAAAGAATTAATTTTTAAATCACTAAGACATGAGAAAACCAGTGACATACCATGGGTCCCATTTGCTGGAGTTCATGCCGGCAAAATCGTAGGTTATACAGCTGAAGAAGTGCTGACAGACGAAGACAAACTGGTGGAAGCTATTCTGGCAGCAAATAAGTTTTATATCCCCGATGGATTACCTGTTTTATTTGACCTGCAAGTGGAAGCAGAGATTTTAGGCTGCGATCTTCTATGGGCGAAGAACAATCCCCCGTCGGTCAAATCCCATCCATTGGAAGGTGAAAATAAGTCGATCCCCTGCAATTGCAAAATTCCCACAAGAGAATCCGGAAGATTGCCTGTGATTCTTTCTGCAATGAGGAGAATCAAGGCCGAAATCGGCAGTGAAGTAGCTCTTTACGGATTAATTTGCGGACCGTTCACCCTGGCATCCCACTTAAGAGGAAGCGATATCTTTATGGATATGATTAACGACCCTGCGTATGTTAAGGATCTGGTAAACTTTTGCTCACAGGTGGCGGTTCAGATGTCCGAAATGTACATTGAAGCAGGCATGGATGTCATCGCAGTCGTTGATCCGCTTGTCAGCCAGGTTTCGCCTAAACATATAGAGAGGATGCTTTCCGAAGGTTTTAAGGCAGTATTTGATTACATAAGGAACCAGGGAGCTTACTCCTGCTTCTTTGTGTGCGGCAATGCAACCAAGCAGATCGAGGTAATGTGTCAAATGGGGCCGGATGGGATATCGGTTGATGAAAACGTCAATCTTGCAAAGGCAAAGGAAATCACAGACCGATACAACATTTCCATCGGCGGAAACATTCCCCTTACAACGACAATGCTGCATGGAACCCAGGAGGACAATATGAAAGGAGTGATAGATCTGCTGGATAGTATTGCGGATCATCATAACCTGATCATCAGCCCCGGTTGTGATATGCCGTATGACACGCCCATAGAGAATACCGTGGCATGTGCAGAGGCAGTTAAGCATCCGGAAAAGGCAAGACAGCTAATTGAAAACTATCAGGTTGTGGTTGATGATATCCATGTAGAGCTTCCTGATTATGCCAGCCTCGACAAGGTACTCATTGAATTGTTTCTATTGGATCCTGAACAGTGTGCGGCATGTACCTATATGCTTGCTGCTGTTGAAGACGCATACAATGATATGAAAGATATCGCAGAATATAGAGTTTACAAGTACTTTATCAAGGAAGACATCGCAAGAACAAGAAAAATGGGAATTGCTAATCTGCCGACCATGTGTATCAACGGCGAGCAGAAATATATTTCAATCATTCCAAATAAACAGGAATTGATCGCAGAAGTAAAGAAATATGTAAAATAGCATACGGCTAAGGATAGACTTTGTTATGAGGCAGCCTTGACAGCGGCGGTTTAGTCAATGGTTGCCTCTGTCTTGAAAGAGGGAAAAAATGAGGAATGAAATAGTTGAATTTAATGAAAAAGAAGCATTTGAAAAAGCGAATGATTATTTCATTAAAATATGCGGCTTTCCTGACAGAGAGAAAAAGCGCAGAAAATTGTTTGACTTGGGTATGGAGGCGAGAAGCCAGGGTTTGGAAGGCATTCGGATGAAAGCCATTGTATCCTCTTATGGCGCGGAGGTGTTTCATAACCATAAAGTGATTATTGAAGGAACGGAGTTTCACTGTCCTGCATTTGCGCAGATCCAGCAGGATCATATTAAAAAAGTTTATATGTATGCACTCACTGCAGGCGAATGCATCTATAGCGACGGAGACGATATCGTAAAGCAAGTATTTTCCGATATATGGGGTACTGCCTATACGGATTCTGCGAGGGAACTCCTGGAAGGATATATCGAGCAGGATATGGAAAAAGAGTTTCCCGGCCGGCTCGGCAAGGATCTCTTTCTGTCCGACGCTTTCGGCCCCGGGTTTTATGGCATGGACGTCAGCCAGACAAAAAATTTGTTCCGGATCCTGGCTACGGATAGCATCGGAATGCAGGTAAAGGAAAGCGGCCTTATGCTGCCGGTGAAAAGTTGCTCCGGACTTTACTTTGCTGTGACCAATACTGAAAATCTTCCTCATCCGAGCTGCAAGGAATGCATGGGAAACCTTATGGGGTGCAGCTTTTGCAGGTTCAGACACGAATTAAGAGGATGATCGGCTGGAGGGATATGATATGAAAATTCGCTTTTTACCAAAAGGTTTAGAATACACATTTGAAACCGGAAAATCTGTACTCAAGCTGGCAGCCGAAGCCGGTGCTGCCATCGACGGCAACTGTGCCGGTAACGGTACTTGCGGCAAATGCAAAGTCAAAGTGATCTCCGGAAATGATGAAAAAATCAGCAGAGAAGAAAAATTGCTGCTGTCGGTGGGCGAGATCAGGGCCGGATATCGTCTGGCCTGTAAATTTAGGCCTATAAATGATGTAATCGTTGAGGTTCCCTTGGAGGAGGATGCGGTTAAAAGAAAAACGAAGCTGATGGCAATGCCGGACAGCCTGATCATACAAAACGGATACAAGAAACAATTTGTTCGTATCGAAGAATCCACGATTCAAAATCAGGCATCGGATTTAGAAAAAATAAAAAAAAATTGCGGTTTGGATGAGCGGGGGACCATTTGTTCCGAGCTTATAAAGAAAATACCTGACCTTCTTTCCGAGAAACGGGAAATTACTGTAACGGCTCGGCAAAATGAAATCATCGATATAGAAGCGGGAGATGCAACGACAGAATGTTATGGCTTGGCGTTGGATATCGGTACGACAACGGTTGTGGGTCATTTATGGAACTTGATCACCGGCGAGCTGATCGGAGTGAACGCAGTGACAAATCCCCAGGGGGTATTCGGTGCCGATGTCATTTCGAGAATTACATATGCCAATGAAAGCAAGGAAAATCTGGAAAATATCCACCAAAAGATCATCGCTTGCATAAATGGCATCGCTTCTGAATTTTCAGAAACTTACCACGTGAAATTGGAGCATATATATGAAATCACCTTTGTCGGCAATACAACCATGAGCCATCTGTTATTGGGCGTTAATCCAAGACAACTGGCTGTGGCGCCTTTTGCACCGGTGTTCGTGAAAAGTGTTGCCGGATTGGCTTCCGAACTGGGAATCCGTATCAATAAGAACGCAAAGTATTATTTGATGCCTATTATTGCAGGACATGTTGGTTCGGATATCACCGCAGGGATCCTATCGACAGGCATCATGCACGGAGATGGTATCCATTTAATGCTTGATGTAGGGACCAACGGCGAAATCGTTCTTACAGGCAGAGGATCGGCTATCACCTGTTCCACCGCCGCCGGTCCGGCATTTGAAGGCGCATCCATCTTTAAAGGAATGAGAGCCGCCGAAGGTGCAATAGAGAAAATCAAGATTGAAGATGATGTCCGTATTCAGGTGATCGGCAGTACAGTACCTACAGGAATCTGCGGTTCCGGAATTATCGATGCGGTAGCACAGCTTATCAACAGCGGTTTGGTTGATTGGACCGGAAAATTCATAAAGCCTGAAGCTATGATAGAAAAAAATATCCCGGAATCGATCATCTCCCGTTTTCGGAAAAGTGAAAGAGGAAATGAATTTGTCCTGGCCTACAATTCTGACGGGGAAGACATCGTCATTTTACAAAAGGATATCAGAGAGGTACAGCTTGCCAAAGCAGCAATCTATGCGGGGATCAGAATCCTGATGAATCGGATGGGTATCACGGATGATGATCTCGACAAGATCCATATAGCAGGTGCTTTCGGCAATTATATCGACATAGACAGTGCCCTGACAATTGGGCTGCTGCCTAAAATCGATAAGGATAAAATCATATCGGAAGGCAATTCAGCAGGAATCGGCGCATGCATGGCCCTGCTTTTTTCCGATAAGCAAAAAGAAGCCGAGAGAACGGCAGAAGCCGTTATTCATGTAGAACTTGCTTCCTGCACCGAATTTCAGGATGAATATGTAAAGTCCATGAGTTTCTGATCAGGTGATTTTAGAGGGAGATCAAGTTAAAGTGAGGTTTGTGATGAAAGAAAAAAGTGGTATGGATTTATTTGTACATCCGTTAACAAGGAACCAGATCGTTGATCTTCTCAAGGATAACAGCCCGGAATTAAATGAAGAGCTTTTCAGCCGTGCCAGAAAAATCAGAGAAGATATCTTTGGGAAAAAGATATTTATTTACGGATTTGTATATTTTTCAACCTTTTGCCGGAATAACTGCAACTTCTGTTATTTCAGAAAGTCAAATGAAATTGAACGATACCGGAAATCTCCGGAAGAGGTGGTCGATATTGCAAAACAGCTGGCCGCGTCGGGAATCAATCTGATCGACCTTACGATGGGAGAGGACCCGGGATATCATCAGGAGGAATTTAATACCGTACTGGAAATCACAAAGATCATGAAAGAGGAGACGGAGCTTCCGGTCATGATTTCACCGGGAGTTCTCAGTGACCGATTGATTGATAAATTTGCTGAGTTAGGAGTCGAGTGGTATGCGCTTTATCAAGAGACTCACAATGAAGAGCTCTTTAAAAAATTAAGGCTTCATCAGGATTACTTTGAGCGCATGGACTGTAAAATGTATGCAAAAGAAAAAGGGATGCTGATTGAAGAGGGCCTGCTAGCCGGAATCGGTGAGAAGGAAGAGGATATCGCTGATTCCCTTATGGTTATGGGAAAAATCGGTGCAAGTCAGATGAGAGTCATGAGCTTTGTTCCTCAGAAGGGCAGTCCGATGGAGAATGCCGAGACTCCGGACAGAAATGTTGAAATGAAGATTATCGCATTGATGCGGATCCTGTATCCATATGCGCTGATTCCTGCTTCATTGGATGTGGATGGTATTAAAGGACTTCAAGAACGGATCAACGCGGGAGCGAATGTCGTAACTTCGATTATCCCTCCCCAATCAGGACTCATGGGCGTAGCTCAAAGCACCATGGATGTAGATGAAGGCGGCAGAACGGTAGAGGAAGTGAAACACATTTTGGATGGAATGGGACTTTCTGTTGCAAGCGCATCAGAATACAAAGAATATTTAAGAACCCTGCCGCAGCGTTCAGCAGCAGCTTCGGGAGGTGTAACGTGTTGAAAATTGCGGTTGTGGGTGGAAAGCTTCAAGGAACAGAGGCTTTATACCTTGCAAGGAAAGCCGGAATAAAAAGTCTTCTCATCGATAAAAATGAGAATTCAATTGCTTCCGGTATCTGTGATGAACTTGCGTTATTTGATGTGCGAAACAAGGAAAAGGCTTTGATAGACCTTTTGAAAACGGCGGACTTCATCTTGCCGGCGCTGGAGAATGATGAGGTACATCAGGCTTTGCTTGAAATTGCGCAAGAAAATAATCTGAAGCTTGCATTCGATATGCCTGCCTACGCGGTCAGCTCCTCAAAGCTGAAATCGGATGAATTGATCAGGATGAACCAGATCCCTTCACCACGCTATTATCCTTATTGTAAAAAGCCATACATAATTAAGCCTTCGAGGGAAAGCGGAAGTTCCGGTGTCAGAAGAGCAAATACCGACATAGAGCTGGAAGCTTTTTTGAATACTAAAGGAAAAAAAGGAAATTGGGTCATCCAGGAGTTTCTTGACGGGCCGTCCTATTCTATTGAAGTAATCGGTATGCCTGGAAATTACAGGACATATAGAATTACGAAAATCCATATGGATGAGGTCTATGACTGTAAAAGGGTAACTTCGCCGTGCCCTGTTACTGAGGCGCAGAGAAAACGGTTTACTGAAATTGGATGCGAGCTGGCAGAACTGATCAACCTTCATGGCATCATGGATGTAGAAGTGATCGATGATGAAGGGATGCTTAAAGTACTTGAAATCGATGCAAGGATTCCTAGCCAGACACCGACTGTCGTCTACCATGCGTCGGGGATGAACCAGCTTGAGGAACTTGCCGACATCGTATTGTACGGAGATTTTCGTCACCCGTTGAAGGATCTGGGAAGACATTGTTCCTACGAGCATTTTAAAATAAATAAAAATGGATACTTTTCGGGCGGCGAACATATCATGTGCAAAGCAAGGCCATTGATTCTGCAAACAAACTTCTTCGGCGCTGATGAGGCGTTGACTGATTATGACGAGGAACATGATGAATGGCACGGCACTTTCATCAATTGGGCGGACACCGGAGAAGAACTTGAAAGAAAACGAAACAATATGATTCAAAAACTGAAAAACTCCTTTCCAGGTGCAGACAGAGAAGTTTGCAAGGGGAGTGTTGATCGGAGGTGAAAAAGATGGGTGCTGTTAAGAAAAATATCAGATCGATTCCAATTGATGAGATAAAAGGGATCGATATCATGTTCGGTGGTCAGATGAAACTGGACGTCAGGAATATTCCAGATAAATTCAAACCCTTTTTCGATAAAACCCGGAAGGATTCTTTTGAAACTCTGAAATTGGACGGAATTTTTGAATCCTATGAAGTGGAGGAGATCAAAGATCATCAGATCAGGCTTTGCAGCGGTGAGGTTCTGGAAAGCCCCATGCTCGCACGGGCATTCCGCCAATCTTCAGAGCTGGTGTTCTATGTGGTCAGCGTGTCCGGGTACGAAGCCCTCGATGATGCGGAAGAAAATATGATACAGAAGCTTTTTCTTGACAGCTGGGGCACGGCAGTGGTGGAGTGCGGTTCATTGTACTTAAAAGAGAGTCTTGCGGCAGAATTGGAAAAGCAGGGTGTTTATTCTACATTTGCCTTCAGCCCGGGACAGCATAACATAGCGATGGAGCTCCAGAAGATTATTTTCAGATTGCTGGAACCGGAAGCCATCGGAGTAACGCTGAACAATTACTGTTTAATGCACCCCAAAAAGAGTGTGTCCGGCATATTCGGAATCGGGCAGGAACGGTACGATGAAAAAATACGGCCGTGTGATTTCTGCGATCACAGGGAAACCTGCAGCAGCGCCTATGGGGGGCATAAAAAATAGGATTTTCTCCATATGAAAAAAACAGGGCTTTTCATGCGGCAGCCTTGTTTTTTTTTGTTTTTGCAGGAAATTATATTAAAAAAATTAGTTTTATTGAACAAATTTCATTAGGTGGTACATGGATATTGTCCACGTGCTCCCACAATATGGTTTTTTGAAAATAATTTGAAGGCAATTGTGCAAAAATATAACGATAGTACAATTGTAACGTAAAAAATAAAGGATATTATGCAGTAAACTATTTTAATTAATACCATGAAAAAACAGCTTGTTCGGTTATGATTGATATGATGCTAGGAGATGCCGAACCATTTATAATAAATTCTTTACACGATATAATGACGGAAATTTTACGCTGCGTAAGAAATGAATACTATGGTCATTATAATTTTTTATTTAATGATGATACATTAAAAAAGCTAAAACTATTTTAAGAGGAGAAGGGAGTTTGTTTATGAACGAAGTTTCAGGATCAGCTAATGCATCTGCAGTTGCTGCAAAAAAGAAGTTATCATCTAATTTTTTTAAGAAAGGAATCACCGTCGCAATACTTTCCGGTATGTGTTATGGATTGTATTCCGCATTTTTGACTTTAGGGATGTCTAACGGCGTCTGGGCTGACTGGTATGGTGTTAACACAGCTGCGTTATCAGCTTTCGTTATTACATACATGTTAGGAGCCCTTGGCAGTGCCATCAACGATACTATCAGTGCTATCTGGTGTCTGGGTATTGCCGGAGCAAAGGGTAAGGTAGGAGATTTTTTTAGAACTCTGAAAACCAAACCGGGTAAAGTCATGATCGCTGCTGCTCTTGTCGGTGGTCCTATTTCAAGTACGGCTTATGTAGTTGCACTGCAGATGGCTGGTTCAATCGTTATTCCTATCACTGCTCTTTGCCCTGCAATTGGAGCAATCTTAGCCAGAATTTTGTTCAAACAGAAATTAAATGCCCGTATGCTTCTTGGTATCGCTATTTGCTTCATAGCAAGCTTTATGATTGGCAGTACAAGCCTGGGCGGTGATGCTCCGGAAGGACTGATGCTCGGTATGCTGATCGCCTTTATTGCAGCGCTTGGCTGGGGTCTTGAAGGTTGTGTAGCCGGTTACGGAACATCCATGATCGACTACGAAATCGGTATTACAATTCGTCAGGTAACATCTGGCCTTTCAAACTTAATTATCTTAGTACCTATTTTCGGAATCCTTTCAGGCGGCGGAATCGGACTTGCTACCGACCTTATCGGACAAGCAGTATCCAGCGGTCCTGCTATGATCTGGTTTGTAGTCAGCGGTTTCTTCGCAGTGTTCGCATACAGCTTATGGTACAAAGGAAACAGCATGTGCGGTGCTGCTCTCGGTATGGCTTGTAATGGTGCTTACTCCTTCTGGGGACCATTCTTCTGCTGGATCGTACTTGGCGTAGTAGTTGGTCAGGACGGCTGGGCACTTCCTCCAATCGCTTGGGCTGCAGCTATCGTAATGATTATCGGTATCTTAGTAATTGCTATGAATCCGTTGGACTTATTCAGAAAGAAGGAGGCTTAATACTATGAAACCATTGAATTATGCTATTTTAAAATATTTTACAACCGTAAAAGAAGCTTGCGCAGACGACGTAATCGAAGCCTTGAAGGGTGAATACGGTAACTTTAAAGCGCTGAGAAAGCCCGCCGTAGTGGAGGCCATTATGACTGCCGAAGCAAACGGACTTCTTGAAGAAACAAGATTCGATCTGGATGCAAAGGGTGAATTAAGAGTTTACTACCACGCACATGAAGAAGGTACGGCAACCATCAACAGCTACATTAAAGATTAATAGAGAATATGAATGGAATTTTTCAGGCGGAGGCAAAAGACCAGGGTCTTTGCCTGAAAGATTCAAAAACCAAAAAACAAACAAAGGAGGAACATAAAGTGAGGTATTATGGAGAGCAGGCGTTAGGCCTTGTGGAAACAGTTGGAATGGTTCCTGCGATTGAAGCAGCGGATAAAATGCTAAAGGCAGCCGATGTGGAACTGATATCCTATGAAAATGTAGGCTCAACACTGGTTACCATCATGGTAAAGGGAGATGTTGCAGCTGTGAGAGCGTCTGTGGAAGCAGGAGCTGAAGCTGCTGCTGCTATCGGAAAACTGACTGCACACAATGTTATGCCAAGACCGATCAAAGCAGTCGGCGACATTGTTTCCGTGCATGATATTGATAAATAGTATTAACGAAAGAGAAAGGAACGACAGATGAACAATTTCGAAGCTTTAGGTTTAATAGAAACATTCGGTCTGGTTTTTGTTTTAGAGGCGGCAGATGCAATGTGTAAAGCAGCTGATGTTGAATTGATCGGTTACGAAAACGTAGCTTCCGGATATATTTCCGTGTTGGTGCGCGGAGATGTAGGAGCATGCAAAACTGCCGTAAGTGCCGGCGTGAAAGCCGTTGAGGATATGGGCGCCGAGGTTTACAGCTCCGTTGTAATCGCAAGACCGCATCCGGATCTTGAAAAAATTGTTGCTCGTTATTCATTAGAAAACTTACTTGGTTAATTTGTTTTACAAGTTGGGTGAACTAAGAAAGGAGAGTTACAAATGAATATAATTGATAAAGATTTGCTCTCCATCCAAGAATCCCGGATTCTTGCGGAAAATGCCCGTGAAGCGCAAAAAATACTGGCCGCCTTTTCTCAGGAAAAACTGGACGTGATTGTGGAACGCATGGCAGAGGAAATTGAAAAACATGCCGGCGAACTGGCGAAGATGTCCTGTGAGGAAACGGATTACGGTATCTGGCAGGATAAATATATCAAAAATAAGTTTGTCTGCGAGTATTTGCGCACTGGACTCAGAGGAATGCGTTGCGTAGGTATTATAAAGGAAGATCTGCAGAACAGGACGATGGATGTGGGTGTTCCCAAAGGTGTTATCATCGCATTGTGTCCCGCAACCAGCCCTGTTTCCACGACTATTTACAAGGCTTTAATTGCAATCAAGTCCGGTAATGCCATTATCTTTTCTCCGCATCCACGGGCAAAGGAGACGATTTGCAAAGCTCTGGACATGATGATTGAAACGGCAGAAGCTTATGGATTGCCGGAAGGAGCACTGGCTTACTTACATACAGTGACACAAAGCGGTACGGTGGAATTAATGAACCATCAGGCAACTTCGTTGATCATGAATACAGGAGTACCTGGTATGCTCAAAGCGGCATATCATTCCGGGAAACCGGTGATTTACGGCGGGAACGGAAACGGGCCGGCATTTATTGAACGAACAGCGGACATCAGGCAGGCAGTCAGCGATATTATTGCCAGCAAGACCTTTGACAACGGAATCGTATCGGCTGCGGAGCAATCAATCGTTGTAGACAGCTGCATTGCAGACGAGGTAAAAAGGGAACTGCAAATACGCGGAGCCTACTTCATGACAGAGGAAGAATCTCAAAAACTTGGTTCTCTGCTTTTCCGTTCTGATGGAAGTGCCGACTCTGAAATGGTTGGCAAATCAGCGCGGGAATTAGCCAAAAGAGCAGGTTTCTATGTACCGGAGAATGTGGTATTACTGATTTCGGAACAGAAATATGTTTTTGAGAAGAATCCTTACTCGAAGGAAAAGCTCTGTCCGGTTTTAGCTTACTATATTGAAGATGATTGGATGCATGCCTGTGAAAAGTGCATAGAGCTTCTGCTCAGTGAGAGGAACGGACATACACTTGTAATCCATTCTAATGATGAAGAGGTGATTCGCCAGTTTATCTTAAAAAAACCGGTAGGCAGAGTACTGGTAAATACTCCGGCTACCTTCGGAAGCATGGGGGCTACCACCAACTTGTTTCCGGCCATGACTTTAGGCAGCGGTTCGGCAGGGGAAGGTATTACCTCCGACAATGTATCACCGATGAACTTGATTTATATCAGAAAAGTCGGATACGGTGTGCGAAAGCCAGAGGAAATTACAAATAAGGGCTTGGCAGGAGAAACATCTGATGCTTGCGAGCCTGTCATGCCGGAGGAGTACAATCAAGAAAATATACAAATGTTACAGCGTATTTTACAAAGTGTTATCCAGGAGCTGAAAACCAGCGACTAAAGAGCGGTAAAAATAAAGTTCGCCGGCACAAATGCGGGTAGATGCGTAAGTGAAGGCGGGCCGGGATATGAATGTAGCATCGTAACCATAGATAATCGGTTTATGAACAGTAAACCACAAAAATTATGAAGGAAAGAGGTAAGAACTTTGGATATTCGTGAATTTTCGAACAAATTAGCAGAAGCAACCAAGGATATGTCTGCAGAAGAACGCGCATCTTTGATCAAGATGTTTGAAAGCGTTTCCAAAGAAATAACGAAAGAAGAGCCTGTAAACAATTCGGTTTGCATCGAAAATGGCGTTGGCGTTCCAAACGGAATTACAAAACGACTTGAAAATTTAAAAGAAAACTATTTAAAACATGTACCTTCCATCACGACTTATCGTGCAAGAGCTATCACAAAGATCGCTAAGGAAAATCCAGGCATGCCTAAAATCATGCTGCGTGCCAAGTGTTTCCGCTACTGCTGCGAAACAGCTCCTTTAGTGATCCAGGACGATGAGCTGATCGTGGGAGCGCCTAACGGTGCGCCTCGTGCCGGCGCATTTTCTCCTGATATTGCATGGAGATGGATGGTTGATGAGATTGACACCATTGGAACAAGACCTCAGGATCCATTCTACATTTCTGAGGAAGACAAGAAGATTATGAAGGAAGAGCTGTTCCCATTCTGGCAGGGTAAATCCGTTGATGAATACTGTGAAGATCAGTATCGTGAAGCTGGCGTTTGGGAAATTTCCGGAGAATCCTTTGTTTCAGATTGCTCCTATCACGCAGTAAACGGCGGTGGTGACTCAAATCCTGGATATGATGTGATTCTGATGAAGAAGGGTATGCTGGATATTCAGCAGGAAGCGAAAGATCACTTAGAAAATTTGAGCTATGATAATCCAGACGATATTGAAAAGATCTACTTTTATAAATCAATCATCGATACAACTGAAGGCGTAATGATCTATGCAAAGCGTTTATCAGATTACGCAGCTGAATTGGCAGCAAAAGAAACAAATCCAAAGCGTAAAGCTGAATTGCAGAAGATCTCAGAAGTAAATGCCTGGGTTCCGGCCCATAAGCCAAGAAACTTCTGGGAAGCAATCCAGTCAGTATGGACCATCGAGTCCCTGCTGGTAGTGGAAGAAAACCAGACAGGTATGTCAATCGGCCGTGTTGACCAGTATATGTATCCGTTCTTCCAGGAGGACATTGAGTCCGGCAGAATGACAGAGTTTGAAGCCTTCGAATTAGCAGGCTGTATGCTGATCAAAATGTCTGAAATGATGTGGATAACAAGTGAAGGCGGTTCCAAGTTCTTCGCAGGATATCAGCCATTCGTTAATATGTGTGTGGGCGGTGTTACCCGTGAAGGCCGTGATGCTACCAATGATCTTACATATTTGCTGATGGATGCTGTCAGACATGTTAAGATTTATCAACCATCCTTAGCGTGCCGTATCCACAACAAGTCACCGCATAAATACCTAAAGAAAATTGTAGATGTAATCCGTTCCGGAATGGGATTCCCAGCTTGCCATTTTGACGATTCTCATATCAAAATGATGCTGGCAAAGGGTGTGTCTATTGAGGATGCTCGTGATTACTGCTTGATGGGTTGTGTTGAACCACAGAAGGCAGGACGTCTCTACCAGTGGACTTCCACTGCTTATACCCAGTGGCCGATCTGTATTGAGCTGGTTCTGAACCATGGTGTTCCGCTCTGGTATGGCAAACAGGTTACTCCGGATATGGGTGACTTAAGCCAGTATAAAACTTATGAAGATTTCGACAGAGCCGTTAAGGAACAAATTAAATTTGTAACGAAACTGACAAGCGTTGCTACCGTTATTTCACAGCGTGTACACAGAGAATTGGCACCAAAACCGTTGATGTCCATCATGTATGAAGGCTGTATGGAAAAAGCGAAAGATGTATCTGCCGGCGGAGCCATGTACAACTTTGGACCTGGTGTTATCTGGTCCGGACTTGCAACCTATGCTGACTCTATGGCTGCAATCAAGAAGCTTGTATTTGATGAAAAGAAATACACTCTTGAACAGCTCAATGAAGCATTAAAGGCTGACTTCGCAGGATATGAGCAAATGAAGATCGATTGTCTGAATGCACCAAAATTCGGTAATGATGATGACTATGCGGATTTAATTGCAGCAGATCTGATCCACTTCACTGAAATGGATCACCGTAAATATAAGACCTTATACTCTGTATTGAGTCATGGTACCTTATCCATCTCCAACAACACCCCGTTTGGTCAGCTGACAGGTGCATCTGCCAACGGACGCGGCGCTTGGATGCCGTTATCGGATGGTATCAGCCCAACTCAGGGTGCTGATTACAAGGGCCCTACCGCCATCATTAAATCAATTTCAAAGATGGCAGTAGACAACATGAATATCGGACAGGTTCACAACTTTAAGCTGATGGCGGGTCTATTGGATACTCCGGAAGGCGAAGAGGGGATCATCACACTGCTGCGTACGGCCTCCGTTTTCGGAAATGGCGAAATGCAGTTCAACTATCTGGATAACAACACTTTGATCGAAGCCCAGAAGCATCCGGAAAAATATCGTGACTTAATCGTTCGTGTAGCAGGATATAGTGCATTCTTCGTAGAGCTTTGCAAGGACGTACAAGACGAAATCATCAGCAGAACCATGCTGACACACTTATAGGAATAAGATTGGATTGAAAATCAAGTAATTTCTGCCGTCTGTATTGGCAAAAAATACTGACGGCAGTTCCATTACTTATCAATTCCAATAGAGAACAAACGGGAGATTTGACAGTATGAACAATACAAAGACAGGTATGATTGAAAGAAAAGCATTGATTGCCAATGTTCAGAAATACAATATGTACGATGGCCCGGGAGTAAGAACGCTGGTGTTCTTTAAAGGCTGCCCTTTGCGTTGTAAGTGGTGCTCAAATCCCGAAAATCTGGAACGAAAGTATCAGATCATGTACAAGAGAAACTCGTGTGTCGATTGCGGCGCCTGCGTTTCTGTTTGCCCGGTTGGAATCCATAGGATTTCGAAGGAGAATTCGCAGCATGAGATCAATCGCTGCATTGAATGCATCGGTTGCAGAAAATGCGAAGAAGTCTGCCCTGAGTCTGCATTATCCATTTCCGGTGATATGAAAACCATTTCAGAGCTGTTGGAAATCATCGAAGAAGACAGAATGTTTTATCAGCTTTCCGGAGGAGGCGTAACGGTAGGCGGCGGAGACCCATTGATGCAGCCCGACGCTGTAGCAAACTTGCTGATGGCATGCAAGCAGGACGGAATTAATACCGCAGTTGAAACCTCCGGTTATGCGAAGCTGGAATCCTTGCTGCAGATAGCCGAGTTTACCGATCTGTTCTTATTTGATATTAAACACATTGATTCGGAAAAGCACTATGAACTGACAGGAGTGCGTAACGAGCAAATTTTAAAGAATCTGAAAGAGCTATTGCATCGCAGATATAACGTGAAAATCAGAATGCCGATTCTGAAAGGGCTGAATGACGGCCAGAAGGACATCGAAGGAGTGATTCGGTTCCTGCTGCCATACAGAGAATATAAAAACTTTAAAGGGATCGATTTACTTCCCTATCATAAATTCGGCGTTAATAAATACAAACAGTTAGGGAAGGAATACCCGTTGGAGGGAACCCCCGACCCGTCACTCAGCAGTGAGGACATGAACAAAATCGAAAGTTGGATAAAAGAGTACGATCTGCCGGTAACGGTAATGAATCATTAGTATTGGATTGTGAGGGAAACTCGTGGGAGCATTTGGTGAAAAGGGAATAGAACGAATCATACAGGAATCGGTGCCTGGAAAACAGGTCACAATTGCTCATGTCATTGCATCACCGATGCCGGACATCTATGAGCGTTTGGGGATCGATGACCAAGGAGCAATCGGAATACTGACTTTGACTCCATATGAAACCTCGATTATAGCAGCGGATATTGCAACCAAGGAAGCGAATGTTGAAATTGGTTTCCTGGATCGTTTTACAGGATCCGTAGTGATCACAGGGGATGTTCAAAGCGTTGAGACTGCATTGACAGCCGTAAACGAAACTTTGAAAAATATGCTGGGCTTTGAGACAACCCCTATTACAAAGACATGAGAAAAAAGAGAATTATGGTGATTGGACCAACCGGCTGCGGCAAAACCACTTTGGTGAATGCCCTGAACGGCTACGATGGTCCCTTAAGAAAAACACAAAACCTGATTTATGGAGAGAATACCATAGATGTACCAGGTTCTTACATAGAAAATGCCTGGATGTATAAACATTTGATTGCGGCTGCTCAGGACGCATCCCATGTTTTACTCCTGGTAGATCAATCGAAAAATAACGATGTATATTCTCCCGGGTTCGCAAAAGCGTTTCGATGTCCTGTCATAGGTGTGATAACGAAGTGCGACTTAATGGAGAAAAATGAAGAGATATCCATTCGCCAGCTTAAGAAGCTTGGAGTTGCAGAACCATATTTTAAGATCAATGTTCCGGAGGGAACGGGCATCGAAGCTCTAAAAGAGTATTTATTGAAAAGTAAAGGGGGATCGAAATGAAATTTATTACCGAAGATGATTTACGGGATTCATATAAAAAAGAACCTTTTACCGAATATGTGATCGAACCGGGAACAAGAATCACACCAGGAGCGCGGCAGTTTTTAGCAGATCGGGGAATCAACATGTTTGATGATGATGTTTCATGGAAAAGCAAAAGTACAGAAAAAGAAAAGCAGGCTTCCCCCGATTCGGAGAGAAAAAAGGAACTATGTGACAAGAGGCTCCTATGCAGGATAAAGTCTATGGAAGCCATGTTCCTGGCAGCTGTTGAAGATCTTTTGGACAGGGATGTTCTTCTGGCACAGAAATTGATTGCATTGAAAAAATGCTTTGCTGACATAAAGTTAGTGATGGATGGCAAAAACGTATCTGACCAGCTCATCTGTCAAAACTGTACAGTAATCAATCAGGATAATTTTTCAGAGAGTTTGGATGATTGCTTTGAAATCACAGAATTTCACATTCAGCTCGGCAAAGGCAAGGAATTGATAGGTTTACATAGACTGCGCTGTGCACTGAGGGAAATGGAGCTGGATTTCATAGAGTTCTTTGAAAACTGGGATGGAGAGAATACGCAGCGTGAAGAAGTGATCGGCAAGGTGAATCAGATCATCAATACCTTGTCACAGCTGATCTGTATGGCTGCCGGAGGAGAAAAATGTCAGAGAAATTGTTAACCTTCCAATACTGCGACCAACTGGTCCGGGAATTTGAAGAAGTGATAGAAAACCCAATAAAAAGCAAATCATCGGTGTATTATACCGGTGTCGACCTTGGAACGGCATGTGTCGTACTGGCCGTTTTGGATGAAAACCGTAAGCCGGTGGCTGGAGCGTACCGGTATGCGGATGTTGTCAGAGACGGCATGGTGGTCGATTATCTGGGTGCCATACAGATTGTAAGAGAGATGAAGCGTCAGCTGGAGGAAAAATTAGGCGAAGAACTGATTTACGCCGCTGCTGCAATTCCGCCCGGCACGGATGCATTAGACTCGGGAGCAATCAAAAATGTTGTAACTGCCGCAGGATTCGAACTCACCAATGTCCTTGACGAGCCTACGGCAGCCAATGAGGTTTTAAAAATCCAAAACGGCGCCGTTGTGGATATCGGCGGAGGAACTACCGGGATATCCGTTTTAAAGGATGGAAAAGTGATCTACGTTGCAGATGAACCAACCGGCGGTACCCATTTCTCCCTGGTTATTTCAGGGGCTTACAAGATTCCTTTTGACGAGGCGGATGTCTACAAACGGAATGAACAGAATCATAGGGAACTATTACCTGTCGTAAAACCGGTAATCGAAAAAGTGGCCGCTATCATCAAGCAGCATATCAAGGACTTTGATGTGCAGGAGATCTCTCTGGTTGGCGGAACCTGCTGTCTTACAGGCATAGAAACAATCATTGAAAAGCAGACGGGAGTTTATACTCATAAGCCGCAGAACCCGATGTTTGTAACACCTTTGGGCATCGCACTCGGATGCACCCAGGAAAGCTTATAGAGGGAGGGATTTGAATGGAGTTTCGAATTATTAAATCTCCTTCAGCCGGTACTTTGGATATTCTGAAAAGGCGTATGGGGCCGGGGGCAAATACGGAATTGACAAGCGTTGCAGCAGTTGGCCTTGTACAGGGAAGAATGATCGAAATGATTTGCGCAGCAGATATTGCCGAAAAGGCAGTGGGGGTAACCGTTGAAGATGTGAGAGGCAGTTGCCCGCAGAACATGATTTTGATAGCGATCTTCGGCGATACCGCATCTGTTGAAGCCGCAATTCAGGAGATCAAACACAAGTTGGAAGAAGGGAATTATTTATGCTAACAGCGAGACTGATTGATAATGTATGGGCAACAAGAAAAGCAGAATCACTGAATGGATTCAAATTCATGCTTGCGGAAGTGATCGGCGGCACCGGTGAAGGACAGCGTTTGATTGTTGTGGATAATATCAGTGCCGGCATTGGAGACAGAGTGATCGTCTGCACAGGCTCCTCTGCCCGCCGTATGCTTGGCGACGACAATATTCCGGTTGATGCAGTTGTCGTAGGAATTATAGATGAAGACTGCAACTTTGGATAATGATGGAGGTACATATGAGTCTTCTTGATTTGGTAAAAGATGCCGGCATTATCGGAGCAGGCGGCGCAGGCTTTCCTACTCATGCGAAACTGGCATCCAAGGCAGAATATATTCTCATGAACGGAGCCGAGTGTGAACCTTTGCTTAGAGTAGACCAGCAGTTAATGATCCTGTTCCCCGACGAAATCATAAAAGGATTTGCGGAAGCAGGAAGGCTGGTGGAGGCAAAGAAAGCGATCATCGGAATAAAAGGCAAGCATAAAGAAGTGGTTTCCACGCTGAGGGAACGGATTTCTGCCTTGCAGCTGGGTGATTACGTGGAAGTAAAAGAACTCGCCGACATGTATCCGGCAGGGGACGAACAGGTTCTGGTTTATGAGCTGACGGGCAGAGTGGTACCCGAAGCAGGTATCCCCATCCAGGTCGGGTGTGTCGTGGTAAATTCCGAGACAGCTCTGAATATTTACAATGCATCACTGGGCAAGGCTGTTACAGAGAAATATATTACCGTTGCGGGAGATATTCCAAACCGCCTTACCATAAAGGTTCCGGTGGGAACTCCTGTTATAGATGTTTTAAAGCTCTCGGGCATAGAAAATTTTGACGATTATACAGTCATTGACGGCGGCCCGATGATGGGTCCTGTCATGAGCAGTTTAGATGGTTATGTAACCAAGAAAAATAAGGGCTTTGTGATATTAAAGAAGCAGCATTATCTGATTCGGAAGAAATCAATGAAAATGGATCAGACAAAAAGAATCAACAGAGCCTCCTGTGAGCAGTGCCGTATGTGCACCGACCTGTGTCCCCGTTATCTGCTGGGCCATAATATGCAGCCTCACAAAATGATGAGAACATTAAATTATACTTTAGCGGACACGGAAGAACAGAAGATCTCCTACCTGTGCTGCCAGTGCAATCTTTGTGAACTGTTTTCATGTCCTGCAGGTCTCTATCCAAAGGCTGCAAACCAGTATATAAAGCAAAAATTAATGGAGCAAAATCTCCGTTATCAGCCGGTACAGAAGGAGTATTCCCCTCGAAAAAGCAGGGAACACCGGCTCCTTCCAAGCAAGCGTCTGGTAGCAAGGCTTGGCTTGAGAGATTTTGATAAACCGGCTCCCATGACAGAGATTGGATTGAACTCCGAACAGGTATCCATTGCAACAAGTCAGCATGTTGGAGCACCTGCTGTTCCGGTGGTTTCCGTGGGCGATCATGTACAGGCCGGCCAGTTAATCGGAAAGATTCCAGAAAACAGTTTAGGCGCTGCAATACATGCCAGCATAGCAGGAACCGTTGTGGAATGCGGAAATGGTTTTGTAACGATAAGGAGGGACTGAGATGTCGAAAGCAATAGGAATGGTTGAGTTTGTAAGTATTGCACGTGGAATCTATGCGGCAGATCAGATGGTGAAAATTTCAGATGTAGAGATCGTAACCGCTTCCTCGGTTTGTCCCGGCAAATTCATTGCCATCGTTCACGGCGATGTGGCGGCAGTCCAGGACTCCGTAAGCATCGGGGAACGTTTGGCGGAAGAATATTTCGTTGACTCAATCGTCATACCGAATGTGAATTCAGCAGTATTTCCGGCAATTACAGGTGCTACCATGCCGGATAGAATCCAGGCATTAGGCATTATGGAGTCCTTCTCACTGGCCACCATGATCATCGCTGCCGATGCGATTCTGAAAGCTGCAGATTTGCAGCCCCTTGAGCTCCGATTGGGAAACGGATTGGGCGGCAAAGCCTTCTTCACCTTTACCGGTGATGTGGCGGCGGTGGAAACCGGTGTGGAGGCCGGAAAGGCCATAGCTGAGGAGAAAGGTCTGTTGGTAAATGCGGAAGTGATTCCATCTCCTTCAGACAGACTGATACCAAGTTTGTTTTAATCTATTCTAATATTTATAGGATTTACAATAAAACTGTTTAAATTGAAAGGAGGTGAAGGCATGAAGAAATTGGTTTGTGCGAAAGATGTTGAAGCTTTGGAAAAGCAGGGAAAGAAGGTGTTTCCTATCGATAACGATACAATCATTACTCCATCAGCAAAAGATGTAGCGAAAGCTCTTGGTATAGAATTTTCCGCCGCATCCCAAGGCTGCTGCGAAAATGTTACAGAAGCTGCAAAGTCCTGTGAAGGCGGGATCGACAGCGACATGATTTATAATGTACTGAAGACCATGCTGGAAAAGGGTCTTCTGCAAGGAATGTTTGATTCTGCTTCTGATAAGCCCTATGTTGCGGAATGTGACAGCTGCGGCTTGAAGGTAGTTCGAGGAAACTCAGTAAAGTATGAAGTACTTGATACGGGAAATCCCGCAGATAAAGTATTTTATCAGGAAATTATCAACGCTGATGACGGCTGCTCCATGAATGCAGGCTTTATTACAATTGAAAGCTGCAACTTTGAATGGGAGTGTGCCTGCCAGGAACTTTACCATATCGTAGAAGGTACACTGACAGTATCGGTAGGCGGCAAGGTTTATACAGCGAATCCGGGTGATTCCGTATTCTTCCCGAAGGGAGCCAAAGTAACCTTTGGTTCACCGAATAAGATGAAAGCATTCTATGCTACCTATTAGAAGGCTTGACCAAGTTAAGGAGGTTAAAAAATGCAGGCACTTGGCTTAATCGAAACAAGAGGTCTCGTTGCAGCCATTGAGAGTGCTGATGCAATGCTCAAGGCAGCAGAGGTCAGTCTCTTGGAAAAAACTCACGTAGGTGGGGGACTT
The DNA here is from genome assembly GCF_018128545.1 of Sinanaerobacter chloroacetimidivorans. GTDB lineage: Bacteria > Bacillota > Clostridia > Peptostreptococcales > Anaerovoracaceae > Sinanaerobacter > Sinanaerobacter chloroacetimidivorans. Next base: position 101,302 of record NZ_JAGSND010000003.1, read on the forward strand.
GTTTCGATTGCTGTTACCGGTGATGTGGCCGCTGTAAAAGCAGCCGTGGAAGCCGGAGGGGCAGCAGTGAGACAATTAAATAGCACCTTGCTGATGTCGCAGCATGTCATTCCGCGTCCGCATCAGGAATTGGATGACGTGATTGTAGCAGCTACACCTCTGAAAGAAGATCCCGCAGAAACTCCGGTTGAACAAGAGAACAACACAGATGTGATTCCGGCTGAACCTCAGACAGATACAGTTGAGATTTTAGATGAGCTGCACAAGGAAGCTGTCGACAAGATCGTACTTGAATACGGCTTGGAAAAAGTAATTGCGGAATTAAGAAAGCTTAAAGTAGTAAAACTTCGAAACCTGGCTCGTGAATATAAAGACTTTGGCATCGCAGGAAGACTGATTTCGAAGGCAGACAAGCAGATGCTGATCACAGAGTTTACAAGCTATTACGGTCAGAAATAACGAGGCGAAAAGATGTCCGCCGCCTCGGGTTATAACGAAGTAACTGCAACTACCATAGGACTATGACAAGGAAAAGAGAGAGGAGGAATCACGACTTGGAGAATTATGATTTAGATTTACGCTCCGTTCAAGAGGCAAGAAATCTTGCACGGATGGGTAAAGTGGCCGCTGAACAGATTGCAGATTTTTCAGAAGAAAAAATCAATCGAATTCTATGCAATATGGTGAAGGCGGCAAAAGAAAATGCAGTCAGTCTGGCAAAGATGGCTGTAGAAGAAACCGGATTTGGTAAAGTTGAAGATAAGACTTATAAAAACCATTTGGCTTCTGCTATTTTATACGATGCGATCAAGGATATGAAAACGATTGGAGTGATTCATGAAGACGCAGATTCTAAGGTAATTGATATTGCCGAACCAGTTGGACTGGTAATGGGTATCGTTCCTTCTACAAATCCCACATCCACTACAATTTTTAAATCAATGATTGCAATTAAATCACGTAATGCAATTGTATTTTCACCGCATCCCTCTGCTTCAAAATGCACCATGAGTGCAGCAAGACTCATGCACGAGGCTGCAGTAGCAGCAGGCGCACCTGCAAACATCATCAGCTGCATTTCAATGCCGACCCTGGACGCTACAAACGCGTTAATGGACAGCAAAGAGGTGAAAATGATCATTGCAACAGGCGGCCCTGGAATGGTGAAGGCCTCCTACAGTGCCGGTAAACCTGCTTTGGGTGTCGGTGCCGGAAATTGCCCGGCTTACATTGAGAGAACTGCAAAGGTTCACCAGGCGGTCTCCAATATTTTAGCCAGCAAAACCTTTGACTACGGTACCATTTGTGCATCTGAGCAGTCTGTCATTGTTGAGGAATGCAACCGGGATCAGGTGGTGGCTGAATTCAAGATGCAGGGCGGTTACTTTATGAGTGCGGAAGAAACAGCGAAGGTTTGCTCCTTGCTCTTTAAGAACGGTCATGCCATGAACGCGAAGTTTGTGGGCAGATCGCCCCAGGTTATTGCAAGCGCTGCAGGTTTTTCCGTTCCGGAAGGAACCAGGGTTCTCATAGGAGAACAGCAGGGCGTTGGACCTGAGTATCCGCTTTCCTACGAAAAACTGACATCAGTATTGGCTTTTTATACCGTAAAAGATTGGCACGAAGCGTGTGAACTCTGCATCAAGCTGCTTCAGAACGGTATTGGACACAGTATGAGCATACATACGGAAGATCACGATATGGTGATGAAGTTTGCAAAGAAACCGGCAGCACGTATTTTAGTAAATACGGGCAGTACTCAGGGAGCAGTCGGCGCAAGCACCGGACTTTTACCATCATTTACATTAGGATGCGGAACATGGGGAGGAAGCTCGGTTTCAGAAAACGTCAGTCCGATGCATTTAATTAATATCAAGAGAGTTGCTTATGGCATAAAGGACTGCAGTACACTGGCTTCCAATGATCCGACTTTCAATTATCCTGAACTATCATGCGGTTGCGCACCTGTCAATTGTACCGGAAACAGTTATGAAAGCACTCCTTCATATGCATCCAAGAGCGGCTCTGCCGACAATGAACAGCTGTTGAAGCTGATCAACGGGTTGATCGATGCGATGAAGGGAGGACAGAATTAATGGATAAGTATGAAAGCGTGTTGAAACTTTTGCTGGAGGCTGTTCAAGCAAATATGGCACAGGCAGAAGGAAATGCGGATTCCTCTGAAATACCGGTAGGGGTCTCCAATCGACACCTTCACCTTTCCCAGGCAGATATGGACATCTTGTTTGGGGAAGGATACCAGATGACAAAAATAAAAGACTTATCTCAGCCAGGGCAGTATGCCTGCAAAGAGACAGTAACCATATGCGGCTCCAATGGAGCCATAGAAAAGGTCCGGATTCTTGGTCCGGTACGCGGAAAGACCCAGGTGGAAATATTGGCAGGAGACTGCTTCAAGCTTGGCGTCAAATCACCGGCAAGACTGTCGGGTGATTTGCAGGGAACACCGGGGATCACAATTATCGGTCCGAAGGGATCCGTTCAGACAGCAGAAGGCCTGATCGTTGCGCAAAGACATATTCACATGACACCTCAGGATGCACAGCGACTCGGAGTCCATGACGGGCAAATCGTGTCCATTCAGGTGGATGGACCCAGAGGCGGTATTTACAGCAATGTAGCTGTTAGAGCAAATGATGCATCTGCTCTCGAATGTCATATTGATACGGAAGAAGCAAATGCAATGAATGTGAATTCGTTATCAAAAATTAAAATAATGAAGTGATTTATAGGAGGATTGAAAAATGAAATATGATGCATTAGGAATGATCGAAACCAAAGGTTTAGTTGGATCAATCGAAGCCGCAGACGCAATGGTTAAGGCTGCAAACGTATACCTTGTAGGTAAAGAACACGTTGGCGGAGGACTTGTAACAGTAATGGTCAGAGGTGACGTAGGTGCTGTTAAGGCTGCTACCGATGCCGGTGCTGCAGCTGCTCAAAGAGTTGGCGAACTGGTTTCCGTACATGTAATTCCAAGACCACACGCAGAAGTTGAAAGCATTCTTCCAGCAGGAAATGCCGGAAAAGATGTAAAATAAGTAATACTCATAAAATAAGAGGACAGATTGAGAATCTGCCCTCTTATTTTTTATCAATATTACTAATTGTTCGGTTTAGGCGAGCATGCAAATTTTCGGTAGGATTGAGGAGTCATGTTCATCTGTGCACAGAATACTCTGTTAAAATAAGAGGGATCCGAAAAGCCGCACTCGATGGAAATGCGGTAGGCCGGATAATTGGTTGTCTCCAGCAGTCTGCAGGCATATTGGATCTTTAGATTGATCACATACTCCGTAAAAGCGACACCCATCTCTTTTTTGAAAACATGGCTGAAATATTTGGGATTTACAAATACCTTTGATGCCACCATTTCCAAAGTCAATCGTTCTCTGAAATGCTCCTTGATGTATTTAACGGCCTCTTCAATAAAATACTGCCGTTCATCCTTTGGCTCGTCACTTTTTATTTCAGGCAGTTCCTCTATTGCTGCGGAACTATCGGATACGGTACTCAACATTCTGCGGAAAATCTGTTTGAAATCAGTAGGTTTGACAGGTTTCAGCAGATACTCGAAGACCCGGTTGCTAATCGCTTTCTGTGCATAGGAAAAATCCGAATAAGCAAATAAAACGGTAATGCACGCACTGGGAAGGAATTTTCTGATTTCCTGTATTGCGTTCAAACCGTCCATTTCAGGGATTAACACATCCATTATGATAATGTTGGGCCGATGCTGTTTTGCCAGTTTAACGGCCTGATCTCCGCTCTCACAGGTCAGCAGCGTATCCTCAGGAGTAAGTTCATCAAGCACAACGGATCTCAGGAACTCCTGCTCAAGCAATTCATCTTCTACAATCAAGACTACACTCATTGCTGTCACCTCCCGATAGGCTGGGTGGGTATCGTAATCGTCACGGTGCTCCCGCTGTAATCAGACTTTACGATTTCCAATCCGTATTGTTCTCCGTAATATTGTTTCAGCCGTTTGTCCGTACTTCGAAACCCCAAACCCGATTTATTTTCAGAATGCTTTATATTCTCCAAAACATCCTTTGGAAAACCGTTTCCATTATCCATGATGGATATGACAATTTCATTATTATATTTTTCGGCGAAAATACTGATCTTTCCGCCGTCTCGTTTTGGCGTAATACCGTGAATAAGAGCATTTTCAACAATGGGCTGAATCACCATGTTGGGGATTCGATATGTTTTGATATTGTCAGGTACATCGATTTCATATTCCAGACGGTTTTTAAACCGGACCTTTTGGATATGCAGATATTTTTCAATATTATCGATCTCAGAACCAATCGTGTGAAGCTGGTCATCCTGCTTTAAATTATACCTCAGCAAATCCGAGAGGCAGTAAATCAGCTCCTCCGTTGTATGGGAATGTTCAAAATATGCGATACGGGCGATACAGTTCAAGGTGTTGAACAAGAAATGCGGATTGATCACCAGAGACATATTTTTTGCTTCCAGATCGATGATCTTTTTCTCCAGTATTTCCTTTTCAATAGACAACCTTGCTACGTCGGGGTCCGCGTGGCTGACAATTTCCGACAGGTCAAGGGAGATATTCTTGGCTATATGAGCACAAAGCTGTTCATGAACTTTAATTTTATTTGTTTCTACAGTTTTGAGAGAGGAAATAGATTTGGCAATGAACTCCAATTCCGGGCTTTTGTCGTTTTTCAAAGACTGAACATCGATCATATATTTTTGATATTCGGTATCCTGCAAATATACCTGCATACCGGCAATATAGCCTACAGTTTCATCCTGGACATTGATCGGGAAAAGGATATTTTCAAGACCATGACGGCAGACAAAGCTGCCTTCTTCGCCGGCCTTAAATCTGCATCTATAATCCTGGCATATCTGGCCGCCTCTTTCCTGGCATACATGGGTGCAAAAATCAGGGGAAGGAATAAACTCAAGCAGAATTTCACCATCGGTATCTACCAGAAACAGAGAGATATCCGACAAAGATAAGATCCCACTGTAGCGGGTATAGATATTGGAGTCTATTAATTTTTTTAATGGATTCTCGGTTTTATTCATGTTTTCGTTACCTTTTGCGGTATGCAATCTATAATCAAAAAGAAATAATTATTGAAAATTATATCGGGGATAAAATCCGATTTTCTTTGGAAAAAGACTTCATTTATTATTGTAATATATAATGGAACAAATGTAAACAACCTGTCTCATGTTGTCAAATCTTTGTTGGTTTCCAGGCATTTCTCAGATGGTTTCTGAGAATTTTGTCTGATCATTTGGGCGTCTTTTTCCATTATAGTTTTTACATGATGCAGCGGCTTTATGAATTTTAAATTCATACCGCATATGAATGATTTTTAGTAAACCTGCTTTGAAGAAAAAGCCCCGTTCAGATTTTCACTAAACGAGGCTGTAAGTAGGATTTTATATGTATGCATTATTTTGCAACCGGAAGAATGGATTCCACATCGTTGTGGGGACGAGGAATTACGTGAACGGATACCAGCTCGCCAACACGCTGAGCAGCAGCAGCTCCGGCATCTGTGGCAGCCTTAACAGCACCTACGTCACCTCTGACCATAACGGTAACAAGTCCGCCGCCAACATGTTCTTTTCCAACTAAAGTAACATTTGCAGCTTTGACCATAGCGTCTGCTGCTTCAATTGAACCAACTAAACCTTTTGTTTCAATCATACCTAAAGCTTCAAATTTCATTTTTTTCCTCCTATAATATCTCTGCAGTTTTATTCCACATTGGTTGAGATAGCTTCTCTATCAGCTATCTGTCAATAACACTTCTGATAAATACAAATCAGATCTTCCTTGGAAGGCTGTCTTGGGTTTGTCGGGGTGCACCGATCCGCCATTGCGGCTTCGGCCATTTGCTCCAGTGCGCCTTCGAATGCGGCCTGGTCAACCCCCAGAGACCGAATATTGTCTTCAATGCCCAGTACCTTTTTTAATCTGGCTACAGCCTGTATAAAGTTAGCAGCTCCCTCACGGCTTGTTCGGGCCGGAAGCTGCAGTACCGCTGCCAGCTTTGCATATCTTTCAGCAGCATAGCCGCTGGCACTTCCCCTCAACTCGGCGTTATACTCCATCACTCCATTGAGCAGGATGGCATTGGAACGGCCATGGGGGATATGGAACGTTCCGCCCAGGGCATGGGCTAAACTGTGATTGATACCAAGATTCGCATTGGTAAATGCCATTCCAGCCATACAGGAGGCGTTTTGAACACGATCTCTGGCATCTGAATCTTTTACATCTTTGTAAATCGTTTCAAGATTTTCAAAGATCAGCTTGATTGCTTTTTCTGCCAGAGCATCGGTGAAATCGGTCGCCTTTGTGGAAACATAGGCTTCGATAGCGTGAACCAAAACATCAATACCCGTGTCCGCCACAACCCGCTGGGGAACATGTTGAATACAGGTAGAATCAAGTATGGCAATATCCGGTGAGATGAACTCATCGACAATGCAAACTTTGCCTTCCTCCGAGGTAATAACGGAAAAGTCCGTTACTTCCGAACCTGTTCCGCTGGTGGAAGGGATTGCGATAAACAGCGGCCTTTTTACTTCCCGGCCGGCTTCACACTCCAACTTCCATGCAAAATAGAGGATTCCTTTTGCGGTATCAATGGCGGAGCCTCCTCCTAAAGCAATCAGGACATCAGCACCGCTTTCCTGGTACATCTTCATACCATTCGCAACTACCTTTACATCGGGGTCGGGCTTTACCTCTGAAAAAACGACGGAGCTGATTCCCGCTTCACTTAGGTAATCTATCGATTTTTGAAGATATCCCAGCTTGTCCATAATGGAATCCGAGACAATAAACGCCCGGGAGCCGGTAATCTGTTTTAAAAGCTGTAATGATTGATTATTAAAATAAACTTTTGATTTTAGTCTGAATTTATCTTCTATGATCCTTACCTCCCATTCTACACCGCTATGGGGTATTATTTTTATCATTTTTGCTGATAATTTATGATAACATACAATACATCCCGATTATTGAAGATTCGCCATATGGTTGTAGTACTATTGTAGTTTGTTAAAATCATAACATTGTACAAATTCATTTTTCTTGAACAATTACTATGTAAAAGCTGTAAATGTTCCATATCTTCCGATTGGGGCAGGAAAACACCTTTACAAATAAGGTATCGGCATGGTAGACTGACCGTGATATAATAGGTACTTTTAACATGAAATCGTAAGAGTTCTGCGGGTGCTTCACAGCAATGCATTGATTCTTGGGACGATTCTTGATATAATAAACGCTAGCCAATTGAGATACAGCATTGCTGCAAGGAAGCGTTCATTGAATCATCTCGGATGCTTGGGATATGATATAATATATAATTAAAAATGAATGTAAAAGGGTATCCTCTTAATTGATAAACAATAGACTGAATATGTATGGTGAAATATTAATGAAAATGGAAGAATTAGTACAGAAAAAACTGCGTCTCATTTTTAATGATGACAGCATTATCTTCGACAAATCCCGTTTTGCGGGAGGTCTGACCAACTACAACTACATTATGAATATTCATGGTACCGAATATGTTGTTCGGCAGCCCGGCGGTATGACCAATCAGATGATTGATCGCAATATTGAAAAGGTTAACAACTCTATCGCCTCAGAGCTCGGCCTGAATTCCGAGTGCTTTTATTTTGACGAGCTCAGCGGTATAAAAATAAGTGTATATATTAAAAACAGCAAGAACATTGCACTGGCAGATCCCTGTAACCCTAAAAATCTGAGGGCTGTTTCGGATCTGATGAAAAAAACCCACGCCAGCCCAAAGGATTTCCCTAATATCTTTGATTGGCAGGCGGAATTGAATAAGTATGAAGACATCGTAAGAGAGCTTAACGGCAGCTTTTTCTTTGATTACGCTGCGTTAAAAAAAGAATTATATGATTATGTCAATGAAAATATTCGGAACACCATTTCGGTGCCCTGTCACAACGACACCGTACCGGAAAACTTTGTGGTGGACGGGGAAGGCAGAGCTTATCTGATCGACTGGGAATATGCGGGAATGAACGACCCCAGCTGGGATGTGGCTGCCTATGTCCTGGAATCCAGACTAACCGAAGAGGCAATCGAATATCTTCTTTTAGACTATTACGGTCAAATGCCTTCCAATGAAGAAATCCTGAAAATCAAATGCTATATGGTGGCTCAGGATATCCTTTGGACAGTATGGGCTTTGATCCGACATTACAACGGAGAAGATTTTCTTGATTACTGTAACCTCAGATATGAACGCTTTAGAAAAAACATGAAAGCAATGAAGGCTTCTCCTGATTATTCTCTTGCCGAAATCGTAAAGAACTGATTTATAAATTTGAGCGAATAGGAATCTTAGATTTCATAGTTCGCTCTTTTTTTTTGTCCGTTTTATGCAATGGTATAATTCTGCCGGTGAATGAAAAGGCCGGGAATATATGAAAATCATCACGTGAAAAGGTAAATCAAGATTCTCTAAAGCTTTAAAGCTTTGAAAATTTAGGATTGACTTTATACCAGCTATAACTTTTATACTACCTCTATAAGGGTAACCGTTTTACATGACAGGCGGGAAAAAAGAATAGGGAGGTAGCAATATGGATCGAAAGGTGAAGATTGTACAGTATGGCTGCGGTAAGATGAGCGTTTATCTCATGCGGTATGCCATGGAAAAAGGCGGGGAACTGGTTGCGGCATTCGACGCAAATCCCGGGGTAATCGGCAGGGATATCGGTGAAATTATTGGCACTGCACCGCTGGGAATCAAGGTTACAGATGCGGCAAAGGCAGACGAAGTTTTAAAGCAGACAAAGCCCGATGTTTGTATTATCGCAACGCGAAGCACCATGGCAGAATTGAAGGAGGCATTTGCCCTTTGTGCGAAAAATGGAGTAAACGCCATCTCCACCTGTGAGGAAGCACTGTTTCCGTGGAACTCTTCTCCGGATATCACAAGAGAACTGGATGAACTGGCTAAGGCAGGCGGATGCACCCTTTGCGGCAGCGGATATCCCGACCTTTTCTGGGGCACTATGGTGACGAATCTTGCGGGTTCTTCTGTTTCTATTACGAAGATAAAAGGCAGCAGCAGCTATAATGTTGAAGATTATGGTATTGCACTGGCTAAGGGCCATGGGGCAGGATTGACCATCGAAGAGTTTCATCGGGAGATCGGCAATTATAACAGCCTGTCCTCCGACGAGATCAAAGAACTGGTTATCAAGGGAGCGTATATCCCGTCGTATATGTGGAACCAGAACGGCTGGCTGTGCAGCAGGCTCGGACTTACCATCCTATCTCAGACCCAGAAGTGTGTGCCTCATACCTATCAGTCAGATCTCCATTCCTCTACGCTTGACATGACCATTAAGGCCGGAGATGCTACAGGAATGTCCGCTATTGTAACCACCGAAACTGCCGAAGGAATTACACTGGAAACTGAGTGCATCGGTAAGGTGTATGCCCCAGATGAGTATGACAAGAATGAATGGACTTTGTTCGGAGAACCTGAAACTACAGTAATCGTAAATCGTCCCGCTACGGTGGAACTGACCTGCGGTACTATTGTCAATCGCATTCCTCAGCTTATTGACAGCCCTCCGGGATATATCACAACGGACAAAATGCCGGATAACGCCTATATGGCAAGGCCGATGCATGAGTATGTAAAAAGCAGATAAAATAAAGGATTCTATAGGAAGCATCTTTTTTTTAGCATTGTTTAGGATTGCTATTATATAGAAAGCGATATATACTTTTTAAATAATCAGTGGATTAGTTTCCAAAGAATACGTTAAGCAATGAAGTTTCAAGCAAGGCAAATGGTGAAGAAAAGATGAATAAGGATATTAAGGAACGACCGATAACCCGGGAGGAGATCATTCATTTATTGAAAGATGACAGGGAATCCGTGGCGGAAAGCCTGTTTTTAAAAGCACAGCAGGAAAGAGAGAAAGTTTTCGGCAACAAAATTTTTATCTATGGCTTCGTGTATTTTTCTACCTGGTGCAGAAATAACTGTAACTTTTGTTTTTACAGAAAATCCAATCAGATCGAAAGGTATCGCAAATCCCCGGCGGAAGTGGTGGAGATCGCCAAACAGCTGGCGGCGTCAGGCGTCAATCTTATCGATCTCACCATGGGAGAAGACCAAAAGTACCATAATGAGGATTTTAAAACCGTCCTGGACATTACGAAAACCATTAGAAAGGAGACCAATCTCCCGGTGATGATTTCACCCGGTGTTATCAGCCAGAGCTTAGTTGACGAATTCGCATCTTTGGGTACGGAATGGTATGCGCTCTACCAGGAAACCCACAATCTCCGATTGTTCCAACAACTTAGAATTGAGCAGGATTACGACGAGCGTATGAACATCAAATTATACGCGAAACGAAAGGGAATGCTGATAGAAGAAGGGTTGCTTGCCGGAGTGGGCGAAACCGTGGAAGATATTGCGGATTCTCTTCTGGAGATGGGCAGGATCGGTGCGAGTCAGATGAGAGTCATGAGCTTTGTTCCGCAAAAAGGAAGCCCCATGGAGCTGGCCGAAACACCCGACAGGACCTTGGAAATGAAGATCATTGCGCTGATGCGTATCCTGTATCCCTATGCCTTGATCCCCGCATCTTTGGATGTAGATGGCATCAAAGGGCTTCGGGGCAGAATCAATGCCGGGGCCAGCGTCGTCACCTCCATTATTCCGCCCAGGTCAGGCCTTATGGGGGTAGCGCAAAATACCATGGACGTTGATGAAGGCGGACGTACTGCAGAAGAAGTGAAACACATATTGAATGAGATGAATCTTTCCGTTGCTCCTGCAGAAGAATACATAGAATATCTTAACGTATTAAGAGAAAGACAGGAGTAGGATGGAGGTGCTCGACTATGGAGGTTGCAATTGTTGGCGGTAAACTGCAAGGAACGGAAGCTGTTTATCTGGCAGGAAAAGCAGGAATGAAGAGCATTCTCATCGATAAGAAAGAAAAGACGCCTGCTTCCGGTATATGTGATGAATTTTTTCTTTTCGATGTGCGTAAAAAAGAGAAGGCGCTTATTGACATTTTAAAAAGGGCGGATTTTATATTGCCGGCATTGGAAAATGATGAAGTACATAAGGCTTTGGCTGAAATTGCGGAGGAATATCATCTCAGATTAGCCTTCGATATGCATGCATACAGGATTACCTCGTCAAAGCTGAAATCAGATAAACTAATCAGGGAAAATGACATTTCGTCTCCCTGTTATTATCCCCGGTGTAAAAGTCCATACATAATCAAACCTTCCGGTGAAAGCGGGAGCACAGGAGTACAAAAGGCAGCAACCAGCCGGGAGGTGGAAGCTTTTTTAAAAATCGAAGGGGCAGCGGGCAGCTGGGTCGTTCAGGAATTTCTGGAGGGGCCTTCCTATTCTATAGAGGTAATCGGAGTTCCCGGGAATTACAGGGCATATAAAATCACCGAAATCCACATGGATGAGATATATGACTGCAAAATGGTTACTTCGCCCTGTCCTGTAGCAGAAGAACAGCAAAAACATTTGGAAGAAATAGGATGTAAACTGGCAGAATTGGTAAAATTGCATGGAATCATGGATGTGGAAGTCATCGATGATGATGGGGTTTTGAAAGTACTGGAAATCGATGCCAGAATTCCAAGTCAGACTCCCACAGTGGTTTATCACGCTTCAGGAGCCAACCTGCTTTCAGAATTGGCTGATATTACCTTGTATGGAGATTTCAAAGCGAGTTACACAGACTTGGGGAAATATTGCACCTATGAGCACTACAAAATCAGCAAAGCCGGATATTTTGCTTCCGGAGAGCATATCATGAGCGGAGCCAGGCCGCTTTCTCTCAGAAAAAACTTCTGCGGAGCTGATGAAGTCTTATCGGACTATGACGGGGACCATGACGAATGGTGCGGGACCTTCATCAACTGGGCGGATACGGCAGAGGAATTGGAACGAAAACGCAATCATATGATACAGACCCTGAAAAGTTGCAGATAATAGATAAAAAGAAACCGTCCCTGATATTTCAGAGACGGCTTTTTATTTACTTAAAATCTACACAAAACAAAATATTTTGGCAATAGCAAGTGTTTTTCTGTTGTAGCTCCAGTATCTTCTTGTAGCTCAGTAAACCTTTGTTGCAGCTGCAGTTCAGCAACTTCGGTTACATCGGTATTTTCTGTCAGTCGATAGCTCCGCTGGTCGTCTGGCTTTCCTCCGTTACATCAATAGCGCCATCCGTTACATCAATAGCGCCGTCTGAGGTGGTTGGAGTTTCGCCGGGATTTTCTTCGCCTATATCGATAACTTCATTTTCCTGATCCCAGTTCGCATATAGACCGAAGGTTTCGACAATGAATTTTAAGGGTACATAGGCTTTTCCGTTTGTGACTTCAGCAGGCACATCAATCTGCTGGGTCACTCCGTTGACAAGCACTTCTTTACTGTTCATTGTCAATACGATCTCAATACCATCTTTAGCTATGGTAGCAGATTTCGTATCAGGATCCCAGGTAACAGCGGCTCCCAACTCCTCGGTAATAGCTCTGACCGGAATGATGGTTCTTCCTCCTTTGATATACGCAGGGGCATCGAGCTTTATGATATTGTCCTTAATAATAATAGAACCTAAGTCAAGAACATTGGCATCTGCGTACATTCGTTCAATCAGAGCTGCAGCATTTTCAAATTGTGACAGTTCTTCGGCCGTATAGGTGCTTTTGGCTACCATATAACGTTCGTTGATCAGCTGTTTGATCTGCCCCTGTAGATCGGCAAGCTGCTTGTCCAGCTCTTGAATCTCAAGGAGAATCGCTTCCGCTTCAGCAGTGCTGCCTGCTGCTAAAAGCTCTTGGTACTGTGATTCCAGTGACAGCTTCTCAGTTTCTATGGCCTGTTTGCTTTGAGATACAAGCTTTTTTTCCTGATTCAGTTCCTGCTTGAATGTTTTCTGCAAATCAGACTGACCATTTTGGTTTTTTTCTGGTTTTTCAGGCTTTTCTGTTTTTAGCGGGTTATCCTTGCCGCCTCCTGAGGAATTTCCATTTCCGTTTCCTCCTGAAAAGACACTGAACGTTGGAGATAGTACCAGTGTTGCTGCAATAACAAATACGATTAGTTTTTTCAAATATTCCTCCTTTTCTATCTCCGTTTATACAAAAAAACTGTATGCCAAAGCATACAGTACGTTTTTTGTCTGCTCTTCGGCGACCCGGCTATCATAGCGTAATTGCGTTAGACCCGTGGTTTTGCGTCCTTGCTTTTCAACAAGTTTGCCATTTATCGGAGATACCTTCATTTTAGTATAATAAATTGTATTTTGCAATACGATTTTATCTGAATATTTGTTTTTTTATCACATTTCGTCCTTCCTAGACAACATTTCGTCCTTTTTGTCTTTTCCAATCGTGGAAAAGACATTATGATAAGGTCGATATTCATAACCGTCGTTAAAAGGGGAGCGTTGCTGATGTAACTGGTTTCGTGTCAATGAGCAGCGCTTCTTTCTATCTGGCAAGGAATGCCATCGGCAATACGGACAAAATGCGTTCTCAAATATATAACCTCTTGGCAGCTTATGGATCAAGGTATGGAATTGTTGTTGAAGAAAAGTAAAAAGCCCTGGCCACGTAATGGTCAGGACTTTTATTCTAATCCAAGTCTAATTTATGGTTTAAAATCCAAACAGTGCCCATGCTGTATCCGGCAATAAGCAGTAAAGCATAAAGGATTCCCACGCCTATAACACCATTAAACAAACCTTGCATTTGCATGAAACTTCCCGGGTCGGAAATGGCATTGAACTTGTTTATCCATTCTCCCGCATTCGGCAAAAGGCTGGCAATCAGAGTAAAGCTTTGTACGACCAGCGTTTCTGCCCAAGAAAAGATGAAATAGGAGAGAATGCCTGCGGGTATTCGGAAACGGTTCAACTGCTTTAAATGCGCAATGGAGCAGGCTAGAAATAATTTTGCCACTTCTTTCACCGAAGACAAAATCACGGACATGATTATCAATATCATGGTAAAAGAGGTTTTGCCATTTATCAGCGAAAAAAGTTTTCGAAGACCGTCACCAATCTCTATATAAGAAACCGGATTTAGAACCAGAGCAAAGATGAATATACCGATCATGGAAACCAGGCCGGTTAACACGATCCACATGGAGCTGACAATCAGCTTTGAAAAAACGATCTGTGCTGAGGTTACCGGAAGGGTCAGGGTTAAATAGCCTTCTCTTGAGAAGACGTTGGTATTGAAGATCTTAAATAGATTTACAATCATTACAACAATAACGGCAATGACGATTCCAAAGGCTAGAAAGCCTGCAGCCATACTGATAAATTGATTGCTCATATTGTTCAGCATAAGGGGAACGATGATGACTCCCAGCAGTATAGCCATATAAACACCGGAAAAATCCCTCCAGGTTGATTTGATGTCATATTTGATTAATTTACTTAGCATTTGAATACCTCCCTGAATAACTGATCAATGGATTTTCCTTCCTTTAATCTGATATTGTCGATATCGTCCTGCAGAACAATTTCTCCCTCTTTCAGAAACATCACGGTATCGAAGATTCTCTCCACATTGGAAATGAGATGAGTAGACATAAAAATAGTACCCGCTTCGTTATAGTTTGATAAAATTGTATCAAGAATGAAGTCTCTGGCAGCAGGATCAACACCGCCGATGGGTTCATCCAATAGATACAGCAGTGCGTTTCTGGACATTACCAGGCAAAGCTGGAACTTTTCCAGCATCCCTTTGGACATGGTTTTAATCTTTTGCTTCTCTGAAAGACCCAGTCTGCCAAGCATTTCGATACATTTTTTCTCATCGAAATCAGAATAGAAATCCTTGAAGAGGGAGATTACATCCAGCGGACACATCCAGGGGCTGAAGTAGGAGGAGTCGGGCAAATAAGATACCAGCGCTTTCGTCGACGGACCAATTTCATTTCCCTGAATGGTGACTTTTCCGCTGTAATCTCTGATAACTCCTGTCAATATTTTAAGCAAAGTTGTTTTTCCGCTGCCGTTGGGACCCAGCAATCCTACGATATGACCCGGCTCCAGCGTTAGGTTTAAATCAAGTAATGCAGCTTTATTTTTATAATGTTTTGTCAAGTTTTGGATCTCCACCAGTTTGACGTCTTTTGCAGATCCTTGCGTATTGTGTTGCATCATTATTTAGACGCTCCTTTCTCTATCTTTTTTCGAATCAGATCCATAGCTTCCTGATTGGTAAACCCAAGGCTTTTCATCTGTTCAATAAACTGATCTATTATCTCCTGTGCAACTGCTTCTCTCATTTTTGCAATCAACTCCTTATTTTGTGTAATAAATCGCCCAGTGGTACGTTCTGCGTAAACAAGCCCACCCCGTTCCAATTCCGTAAGTGCCCGCTGCATGGTATTGGGATTCACTTCAAACCGGATCGCCAGATCTCTTACAGATTCAAGCTTAGAACCGGCCTGTAATTCCCCTGAGACAATTCTATGCTTGAAATTGTTAACCAGCTGCAAGTAGATGGGCATGTTTGACTGAAACTGATTTGTCATATTATAGTAAACCTCCTTTTGTATTACTGTATTAATCACTTAGTACAATAATACAAAATAACAATGATGTCAATAGAAAATCAAAATTTTTTTTATACAATTTTTTTATTCAACAGCCGGCACATTTCGTCCTTCCGATACAACATTTTATCCTTTTGGACTATTCAAAAGGAGCGGTATCGATTATTCTTGTATACATGAATATATTGTATACAAGAATAAATTTATGATAACATTCCATCGGGAAGAGAACTGCAGTAAGGGGTTGATGATTGTTGAATATTTTAAATCGAATCAAATGGTATTCTTTTTTGGGAATGGTTATTGCGTTTATTACTTTTCTTATCGTCAGCGTCTATGTAGATTCATTGAATATCCATTCGGAAATGATAAAAAAGATCCATATGTTTTCTTTTTTGGCTTTGTTTCAGATCTTTTCCTATGGATGGCTGATTCATGAAGTTAAAAAATTTATAAAGGACTATAAAGCAACCAATGAAAATTTTAAAACACTGGAGTACTTTTTTAAACGAAATGATTCTTGATAGCCGGTAGTTTTCAATCTTTGCCCCGCAGGCAGCATGAGCGAATAGAAATCTTTGATTTCCTAATTCGCTCTTTTTTTATTTGAAAATAAAACTCTATATAGCAGAAATTGTCATAAGTATGCTATAATATCTTAATTAGATTGTCGGATTATGAAGGAGTATGGCTTTGAATAATTTAAGTTTGAAGAAGAAGTATTTTTTTTCCATTACTCTTGTATGCCTGATTAGCCTTGCCATCGTATCGACTGTCAGCTATATCATATCTTATCGTGTTGTATTGGACACCACGAAATCAAAGATTGAGATGGCCTCACAGCGATATTCTTATGAAATTGATTCGTGGCTTAAGAGTCAAATCAATCATCTTAATAATATCAAAGAAGATATTGAAATCAACGCTTCCTTTTATAACGAAGAGCATATCGAAACATTATTGAAGCAGAAGCTGCAGTTTGCTGACGGACAGGTACTCGATTACTATATCGGTTTTCAGGATAAACGTCTTTTGTCCGGCACGGGGTGGCAGCCTACAGCCGATTATGACTGCACCACACGGGATTGGTACAAGCAGGCCGTAAACGTGGACGGCATTGTGCTGACACCTCCGTATGTGGATAGTGACACCGGGAAAATGGTGATTACCATCTCCGAACCGCTAGTGATGGGCAACCAGACAGTTGGTGTACTCGCAGCAGACATAACAGTGGATTATCTGGTCCAACTGGTAAATAATATAAAATTTACCAGTGACAGCTATGCGTTTTTAATGGATGGCCAAAAGAATATTATGGCCTATCCAAATCATAGCTTCTACCCGACAGAAAAAAGATCCTATCAAATCGAGGAAATTCTTAATGGCAGACTGAGCCAGCTGGCAGATCAGATAGACAGAGGCACCTATACGCTTGTTCAACTGCAAGATTACGATGGTAAACAGAAATATTTTTATTTGTCGGAAATCGGTACTTCCCAATGGATTTTGGGGTTTTCCATTCCGACATCGGAGGTGACGGATAATCTACATACGCTGCTACAGGGCTTTGCCTATGCTTGTATCATTTCCATCTGCATCAGTATGGCGGTAATCTTTCTTCTGCTGAGCGGCTTGCTGAAGCCTGTGCTGCATCTGACGAAAATAGTCAAGCAGTTTGGAGATAAGGAAATGGATGTCCGATGTAAAATCAGTTCGGATGATGAAATCGGCGAGCTTGGAAAAGCCTTTAACAATATGGCAGATACCATTCAAAATTACAGTATGACTTTAGAGCATAAAGTAACTGAACGAACGAGAGAACTTAACGAAAAAAATGCAAAAATACAGGATAGTATCGAGTACGCAAAAATGATACAACAGACCATTCTGCCTGATGATATTGAAATAAGCAAAATGCTGAAGGATTATTTTATCATCTGGAAGCCCAGAGATGTGGTAGGCGGAGATTTATACTGGATGAGAAAATTTGAGGACGGTTTCACCATTGCCGTGGGTGACTGCACAGGTCACGGTGTACCGGGAGCCCTGATGACAATGGCCGTCAGCGCCATACTGGATCGTATTGCAGACGTTATCTGTCATGATGATCCTGCTTTTATCCTGAACGAATTGAATCAGCTTTTGAATCAATCCTTGAGAAGGGGCAGCAATGGCAGCGATATTCAGGATGGACTGGACGCCGGAATCATCTTTGTTTCCAATCACGGTAAGATTCTCTATTCCGGTGCCCGTATTTCACTGTATGTGATTAAAGACGGAGAAACAACAGAAATAAAAGGAATTGCAAAGACCATAGGGGTGGAATCGAGCAACAAGGATAAGGACTTTACCAATGAAACGATTCAATTAGAGAAGGGTATGTCCTTTTATTTAGCTACCGATGGGATGAAGGACCAGGTAGGGGGAGAAAACAGGCTTCCCTTCGGCAAGAAAAGGCTGCTGGCAGTATTGGAATCCATTCAGCAATGTACCATGGAAGAGCAAAAAGAAATTATTTGGACCACCTATGAAAATTATAAGAAGGATGAGATGTCGCGGGATGACGTTACCATGTTCGGTTTTCGTTTATAACTGGGAGGAAGTTTATGAATCTGAATCTTTATGAATTTTATCAGGATGCTAAAGGAAAGAATATTATTTTTTATTATTGCGGACCTATTGCCCATGCCAGCATAGAGGGCGTAGCACAAACTCTTAGAAAGAATCTGGAATATGAGGAAGCGGGGAATCTTACCGCACAATCGGTTTTCTCCGTATTTATTGAGCAGATGCAAAACATTTTAAACTATTCGGCAGAACGGCTTGCCATTCCGGAGACGGTGGAAAATGAGCTGAGAGTAGGGGTAGTGGTTATCGGCCATGAGAAAAACGGGTATTTTATCCTATGCGGAAATAAGGTATACAACGGTGATATTCCCGCTCTGACGGAAAAACTGGAGTATGTACGACATTTAAATAAAGAGGAATTGAAAGCATTGTATAAAGAGCGGCGAAGAATGGAACCTTCGCCTGACAGCAAAGGAGCAGGGTTAGGATTGATAGAAATGGCCAGGAAGGGAACGGAACCCTTGGAATATAGTTTTTTACCTATTGATCGGGAATTTTCATTTTTTACAATTAGAGTAGTTGTGGGGAGGTAAGAAAATGGAAGATTTAATCATCGAAAAGACACAGTCAACACCATTTATTCATTTCAGCCAGTCAACAAATATACTGACTCTTCATGGCGAATCTTTTCCTGAAAACTCGGCTAAGTTTTATGCTCCGGTTTTGGAATGGCTTAAAGAATTTATGGCGTCTCCGGAAACGAGAAAGGCAACTTTGGAATTTGAAATTATTTATTTTAACAGCAGCTCATCAAAGGTCTTTATGACAATGTTTGATTTGCTGCAGGAAGCTGTGAGAAACGGTAAAGAGATTTTAGTAAATTGGAAATGTGATGAAAAAAACGAAACTGCCATAGAATGCGGAGAAGAGTTTAAAGAAGATCTGGATAATCTTCCGTTCAACATTGTGCTGATTTAGGAGGATCACAATGGAGGATATATTTGAAAAAGAAGGAGAAGTTATTGTTGAAGCGGAAAACCTGCTTCAGTCAAAAGTATTTTCTTCATTTGCCGACGAAGATTTGTACCGCAAACTCTTAGCTCAATATAAAAGACTGTTAAGACAAATGAGGACCATGGTAAAAATGTCCGATATCATGCAATCAAAACTGAATTCCATGTCAGGCGAGCTGGAACAGTTATCACAAATAGACGGGCTGACCGGACTTTATAATCGAAGATTTTTTAATGAAACCTATCAGAAAGAATGGAATAAAGCGGTTGAGTCCCAATCTACCCTTGGGATTCTTATGATTGATATCGATCACTTTAAAAAATACAATGATTCCTATGGTCATTTACAAGGGGACAAGTGTCTGCAGATTATTGCCAGCACCATTGAAGATACGGTAAAAGGGCCCAATACTTTCGTAGCGCGTTTTGGCGGGGAAGAATTTGTGGTGCTTCTGCTGGATACCAATGTAAAAGAGTGTACTGAGAACGCAGAAAGGGTACTTACAAATATCGAACAGCTTAATATAGTCAATAAAATAGATTCGATAGACTGCATTGTATCCGTTTCCATCGGCATCGGATATACGACACCGGATGCGGAAATGAAAATGGAATCGTTGCTCAACGTTGCGGATCAAGCCCTGTACCGGGCGAAAAAAGACGGGCGGCGCTGCTATCGTTAAAGAAAACGTCCATCTTAGGATGGACGTATTTTTTATAATACTTTTTTTAGATCATCCTAAGTTTCATCTCAATCGCGGCAGCAGCATTTGCATCTGCGTCTCCCGCGTTCATCCTTCCAAACAACTAAAAAGCAGCGGCTTCTTCTAAAATCGGATAATAAATCGAAGTCACGATCCTTTGTTACACCAAGTACATCTGAATCCTTGCGGCGTCTCGTTGTCGTGCCAAGTACATCTGAATCTGAACGGCGGCCCATTCGGATACCTCCCTTCTTCTATCGTATGTATTATATTATGATATCGTCAGGATTTTTGTTCCTGCATCACCTTGAACGCGCCTGCTGAGAGTGATGCTGACCATCGGCCCCGGCAGAATCTGACTCAGATGTTTCTTATTGATTATCCGGCTTGCAGCAGGTATAATATGGTAAAAGAATCCAATAATATGCAGAGGTCCTTATGATTAAAAATGTGAATGGAATCATATCCATCATAATGGCAAGCTTGCTGCTTGTCATTTTTATTTTATGTACCTTATTTCCCGGTGAAAATTTACAATTTAATACAGAACCTGTAACGGATCTCAATGAGGATTGGATCTATATGGAACCTGACGGTACACAGCTGAATTTGAATCTTCCCGCCAGGCTAAAGGTTGAAGCAGGAGAGAAATATGCAGTCAGGATTTGGCTTGACAGAGATTTTTCCGAGAGAAAAACGCTCTGCATCCGCACTTCGATGCAGACTTTGCAAGTCCTGCTTGATCAAGATGAAATTTATTCTCAGGGAATCGAGAAACCAAAGTCCTCTATCACCATACCAATGGCAAGCATGTGGAATCTCGTCCGCTTGCCTGAAGACTCTGACGGTAAGGAACTGACACTGATCTTCAGTTCCCCCTTTTCCTCCTTCTCCGGCTGTGTGAATCCAATCGTTTACGGGACCAAAAGTGCGGTTTTATACGACCTGCTCGAAAAATACTGGTTCGGCTTGTTCGTTTCATTTCTTATCATGCTCATCGGATTTTTATTAATTACTGTTCCCCTGATTGTAAGAACGAAAGATTGGGCTTTGTTCTATCTTGGACTTTTTTCGGTTTTTATTTCACTTTGGCTGCTCGCAGAATCAAAAATGCTGCAATTTTTTACAGGGAATCAATTTATTATTGGCGGACTAGCCTACATTATGCTGTCTCTTTTCCCGATTCCGATGCTGCTGTATATTCGGGAAACGGTAGTAACCAGGTGGAAGAGAATCTATTTCTGTCTTGCCTGCGCTTTCCTGATCAATACAGTGCTGTGTACTTTACTGCAAATTACGGACATCTGGGGTTTTTTCGGCTCTCTTGTTCTTACCCATATCCTCTTGATTACAGGAATTGCTTTTACAGTTCTTTCCCTTGTCTTAGAAATTATTAAATTTAAGAACAAAAATGCGCTGGGATTTGCCTGCACCATAAGCATTCTCTTTACTTTTGCCGCGGTGGAGTTTTACGGATTCTTCAGTCGCAATTTCACCGATGTTTCCACGTATGTAAGAATGGGTTTGATCCTATATATTTGTATTTTGGGATTGTCTTCCCTTCACCGTTGGCGTGATGTGATCAATAAAAGCAGAGAAGCTCAATTTTTTGAGCGCATGGCATATCAGGATATCCTGACAGGAGGAAAAAATCGAAGGGCTTTTGACAATGACATAGAGCATTATTTTTCCGCAGGAGCAGCAGGATTAAAGGATTTTCGCCTTGTGATCTTTGACACCAATGATTTGAAATATATCAATGATAAATTCGGGCATGTCACAGGGGATGAAGCCCTTCGCAAAAGCTATGACTGTATAGAAAAGGCGTTTAGCCTATCGGGCAGCTGCTATCGAATCGGGGGAGACGAGTTTGCCTGCATTCTTCCCCGATGCAATGATGAATGCTACCAGGAGCTCCTTACTGCATTTCGGCGGCTGGTAAAGGAAATCGGAAGCAATACGGCCTATCCTTTTGAAATCGCAGTGGGCTCAGCTGTGTTTGACCCTCATCGGGATTCCGGCTTTCAAGGTTTTCTGAACAGAACAGACCAGGCTATGTATGAAAATAAGGAAAGTTTTCCTGACCTGTATCTGCAATATCTGTAAATGAAAAGGGAACCCTAAGGAGGTTCCCCTATAGCTGCATTGCAAGCTGGTTGGCAGCAGCCTTTCCCGTATATAAGGCACCCTGAAGCCACCCCTGCTTTGTGGAAATATGTTCACCGGCAAAGAATACTCTGCTGTTATATTCCGATTGTGAATTGGTATAGGCGAAGTTCAGCTTCTGACCGGGTCCGCTTACCGCAAACGCACCGCGGAACCATTGCTCGTTATTCCAATGTGCGGTTTTGTAACTGTGAACCAGAGGATCCAGAAAACCAGGGGGAAGTCCGTGAACCTCCTCTACGTTTCTTTTAATCAGAAGGATCCTGCGGTCCTGATTCTGGTTGGAAAGCCGCCAGGCATCCTGTTCGAGATTATAGGATGCGGTCATCACACCAGGATCTTTATAGGAGCAATCTTCGTAAGCTTCACACCGGAGATGGTCCGGAGGATAGAGGATGGATTGGATAGGAAGATCTGTAAAGGAGATACCGCCATTCATTTCTCCGTAATAGGCGTCCTCTTCCCAGAACCGTGTCTTACACAGAAAGAGAGTCTTCTGTGCATCGCAATAGCTTAATTCTTTAATTGCCTGCATTTTCTGATTGCTGAAAAATGGCGAGATATCTATTTCTCTTAAGGTACTGAAAGGAATAGCGCATATTACATAATCAAAAGCTTCCACATAGTCTCTTCCCTTCATTTTATTATATCGCAGCTGTACCTTCTGGGCGTGGGAGGCTTTTGAGATCCCGTCCACAATGCAGCCTGATTTCCAATCGACTTTTCCCAAAATATATGAAGGAAGCCGGAATTCGGGAGGATCACTATCCATAAGGGATTGGTGAAATGCCAGAGGCAGATTGACGGTCCCTCCGGTTATCCGATAGGTATTCAGAAAATCCTGGGTATAAATGCCGTTCATGACCTCATCATGGCTAAAGTCCAGAAGGGCCCCGGTAAAAGGATCCACTCCGGAAATGAGACTGATGGCACCCTGGCTTAAGCCCAGCATTTCGAAAACCCTACGGGTGCTCAGCTTGGTAATATCCGAATACTCCACAGAATATTCGGGAAGTATTTTTAATATTTCCGTGCGTTGCTTCGGGGTGAGACTATACAGCATGGTCCCCATCGCATAGTCGTTTAATTTATTCCATGGGGTACTCTTTTCAAAGTCTGTCAGATCATAAAGGGGGTAGAGCTTTTCCGTGACGGCTTCTCCTTCACGGCTTCTGCGGATCCTCGTATCGTGGGCATAGATAAAGTTGTTGGCAGCAGGAGCGAACAGGGATTCCGTATCCAGATGGAACAGGTTGATATAATGCCATGTGGTTTCATGGGATACGGGAATACGGAAGGCGCCGAGCTCCCCGTAGAGCTGCTTTTTTCCTCTCTCGAAATAGTATGTATAAACTCTACCGCCGATCCGTTCCTTTTCAGCCTCAAAAATGGTAATGTCAGCTCCCAGCTTTCGAAGCTCATAAGCGGCTGACATGCCGGCCAGACCTCCTCCAATAATTCCGATATGTTTGTTTTTTAATGCACCCGGTGGTGCATATTGAAAAATATCCGGCGGAGGACTCAGCAATTCCAATATATTCTGATAATCTTCCACCCTTCCTTCTTCGTATAAAGAATCTAAAAACAGCTGATGTCTTTGTTCGTCGGTAGGATTCTTGTAATAATCCTGCTGTGCCATATCAATTTCCCCCTTTTATATCTGTATTTTCTTACTCAAAATCAGGTTGTCTTTGTAAATTTATAGAACGAAGCCGTTGTAAATATGCATGTTTTTTGAAATCTGTAGAATATGGAACAAAGTAATGCCGGCCTTCGTCTAACTTCTTAGGTTAGAAAAGAACAAAAGGGGTATTGATACGAAATGAGAGTATGGATATGAAATGAGGGTATTGATACGAAAAAAATTTTTAAATTAAAAGGGATATGAAATGAGGAAGGAAGCAAGGGGGAACGTTTATGAACCGATGTAGAATGGGTAAGCGGAAAGGGGTCTGCTTATTTTTGATCTTCATCCTGATCTTGCCGATACTGACAGCCTGCAGTGAGGATTATGGAAGTCCGGATCTCTCGGCAGCGGATGCCTATTGGATGGTAATTGATCAGCTGTATCAGGAAGACAGCGGATTAAACGGTGACATCAAGTATTTGGCCATTGATACCACCGAGATGGTGAATTTGACGGAAGAGGGGAAGGAAGCGCTGCTGAAGCAATTGGAAAGCTATGGGTACGAGGTATTGGATACCACATTTCAGGAGCTGCAGGAGCAAGGGCTTATTCATGACTTGTATTTCCCCGAGGGAATCCTCTTTCAGATTCAGGATGAACCCATGGAGGGGAATACCATTACCATGGACGCATCCAAATGGAGATCGGGAACAGGGGCCATCGGGTATGATAATTTAGTAGTGGAATATAAAAATGACATCTGGGAAATTAAGGAATTTGGCGGCGCTTGGATCAGCTGAACTCCTGCAACGCATTCTTCATGTCCTGCAAGGCATGGAGAATGATTTTTTTTGCCTCTATATCAGGAAGTTCAGCTAGTTCACTGTTGGCTTTTTCCAAATACTGTTCTCCCAGTTCTGCGGCTTTCCGGAAACCCCCTGCCGCTCTGATGCACTGCTGCAGCTCATCAAACCGGGAGTCTTGGATCAGGCCCCATATTTCAGGATTTTGTTTCGCTGCAAAGATCATGGGCAGGGTATAAAACCCCATATGGATATCCTTTTGAATGTTTTTCCCTAAATCGCTCTCTCTGGAGCTGAAATCTAACAGATCATCCAATATTTGAAAGGAGATCCCGAAATAATATCCGGTTCTTTTTAGGGCTTTACAGATGGATTCCTCACATTCAGAAATTTTCGCACCCAGAAAAAAACTCAGAGCAAATAAGGAAGCCGTTTTGTTTGCCGCAATTCTGATATATTGACTGACCGTTTTCTTTCGATCGAAACGACCGTTGTATTGCAGCATTTCTCCATAGAATAAGCATTCCATAATATGCTGTATTTGTCGAACTTCCGGTGCCAAAACCTTACCGTTCAGCATCAGATAGCTTCTGTTCATCAGAAAATCTCCCATGAAAACAGCATAGTCTTTTCCAAACCGGGACTGGGCAGTCACCGTGCCTCTCCGCAGGGAGGCCTCATCTATGATATCGTCATGGATCAGCGTGGCCATATGGATCATTTCCATGCCTGCGGCGGCTTCGTAAAGGGATTCTGTTTTATTTTGCCCGAATTCTGCGCTCAGCAGTAAGAATAGAGGGCGCAGCCGCTTCCCTCCCGAATGTATCATTTCGGTTAGCATATCCTGCACATTTTTGTGTCGGCTTTTTACATTCTTAATCATAATCTTTTCTACAAATTGTATTTTTCTGTTGATTGTATCATTGTTCTTCAGATTTTCCAGCATTGTCAGCTCCTGTAATTCTTTTTCCGTTGGGCCAAGGCCGTCTTTACACGTTCTTTTGTGAAAACCTATTTGGACAGGACGATGGTTGTCATGACAGCCAGGCCGGTAATCATATAGACTTGAATGGTCATTTGGTTCGCTTTCATCATCCTTGGAATGTCACGGTAGTACCTGGATGCTGTCCGATAAGCAGAGCAGGCCAGGGGGATTCCCGCAAAGGCTATCAGCCAAAGAGGGTTCTTTGTAAGGACTGCAAGCAGGGCAAACCAGCAATATGCAAAAATAAAGCAGATTGCATAAATCAGCAGACTCTTTTGTTTTCCCAGTCTTACTACCCAGTTTTTCTTATGATGCTTTAAATCAGCTTCATAATCAGGATATTGATTGATCCACAAAACATTCATGATAAGAATTCCAAAGGGGATCGATACCAGTACGGCAGATTTGTCGATGGCACCTGTGATAACCGTATACATCCCCAGAAACAGCAGCGGCCCATAGGTAATTCCCACCGCGATTTCTCCTAGACCTCTGTAACAAAGTGAAAAGGGCGGCAGGCTGTATGCACAGGCGAAGAATACCCCCAATATCCCAAAGAGCCAGATCAAAGGTCCTCTATGTAGGGCAATGGCAACACCGATGACAGCAGCCAGCGTTAAGAAGACAGCCCCGATGACAGCCGCTTCTTTCACCGTCAGCAGATGTTCGGTTAGTACTTTTTTGCCTCCGCTGTAAGGGGTAGCCTTATCCGGCTCGATGGATAAATCCACACCGGACCGGTAATCCACAATATCGTTCAGGCAATGCTTTCCTGTCTCAATGAGCAGAATACCTGCGAAGGACAACAGAACCCACTTGACGGGAAAGCGCAGGGTTTGGTTATAAGCCATAATAGCCGCGGTTACCATAGGTACCAGGGATGCAATACAAATTCTTAACCCGGTGATTCTTAAAATTCCGGTTCCGATTCTCTTCCAATTCATAGTACGCCTCCTGTTATAAAGATATCGCATGCCATAGAATTTATCAATGAAATGTCCCTGTCCGGACTATACATGATCATTATGGATATAAGAAATTACAATAATGGACTTTGTGTTGTGGTATAATAAAGAGCATAAGGAAGGTGAATAAAGATGAAGAAACTGTTGGTTGTGATCGATATGCAAAACGACTTTATCAGCGGGGCGCTCGGCTCCGATCAGGCGAAAACCATCGTCCCCGGAGTGGTAACTAAAATAAAAACATTTCCGGGGGAAGTGGTATATACTCGCGATACCCATCAGCAGAATTATTTGAAAACCCAGGAAGGCATGAATTTGCCGGTGGAGCATTGTATCCAGGGGACCTGGGGCTGGGAACTCCGGGATGAGATTAAAAGCTTGATGGAACAGTCCGGCAGTAAAGTCCATAACAAGACCACCTTTGGTTCCAAAGAATTAATTCGGTATCTGGAAGAAATGTCTTCCCGTGAGACCATAGATGAAATTGAGCTTGTCGGTCTTTGCACGGATATTTGCGTGATATCCAATGCACTTGGAATCAAAGCCTTTCTGCCGGAGGTAAAAATAACCGTTGACGGCTCCTGCTGTGCCGGAGTGACACCCGAGAGCCATAATCATGCACTACAGGCCATGAAAATGTGTCACATAAATGTAATTAATGATAAAGACAATCAGATTGAATAAATCTTTCCGCGGGGATATGGGATTGGAGAGAACACTTTGGATATAAATAGCTTTCGTAAAAACTCGCTTTGTGCGAGTTTTTTTGTTGTTCTCTATAAAAATTGAGTTTAGGCGGGGTAATATTTCTAACAAACGATTAAAAGATTACCCTCTTTTCATATTAAGATTTAAAATAAACCGACGATAATTAATAACAAGCTATCTACAAAATAAGACAAAAAAACAAATAAAGGGAGGTTTTTTGACAACTATAAATGAAATACGAAACTGTGATGATTACGTGACCGCTGCCAATAGTCGTAATACTGCGTCATCGTTATAGGCAACATTATGATTGGAGGGAAACAACATGAAATGGACATTATCCAGAAAAATCGCATTGTTTATCGGTGTTGTCATTGTAATAATATCGGTAATACTAGGTTTCGTTTCTGTTAAACTCAGCTCAGACGCAATATTAGAAGAAACAGAAGCCTCCATGCTGCAGTATGCCGCTGAAAGTGCTAATTATATTGATCTGGAGATGACGAAAAACTTAGCGGTATTAAATGAAGTGGCAAACCAGGCAGGAACAGTAACCATGGACTTCAATATTCAAAGGCAGACGCTGCTGGAAGATATTGAGAGACTGGGATATGAAAGTATGGCGGTAGTTCTGCCTGATGGAACGGCGAAAGACATCGCCAGCGGCGAAGTTCTTGACTTGGGCGACAGAGATTATATAAAGAAAGCCTTAAATGGAGAGGCAAGTACATCCGATGTGCTCATCAATAAATTGACCGGGGAGCCTGCTGTTATGGAAGCCGTACCAATTAAAGCCGGAGGAAAAGTAGTAGGTGCTTTGATCGGAAGGCGGGATGGCAATTTTCTAAGTGAAATTACCGATGAACTGGGCTTGGGTGAACGAGGGTATGCATTTATTCTGGGTCCGGACAGTACCATGTTCGCCCATCCGAAGAAAGAATATGTATTGGAACAGAAAAATGTCTTTACAGATATGGAATCCAACGGCAGCCTGGCAAGTTATGGACAGGCTTTGAAGGAGCTCGGCATAGGGAAACTTGGCATGGCAAACTATAAACTGGACGGCGAGGCCCGTCTGACCGCCATGGCACCGATTCCTGATACCGGTTGGTCATTGGGAATCGGGAATTATGAGCGTGACGTACTGAAAGGGATAACGGCATTGCAATACGCCATTCTGATCATTGCTGTTATTGTCGTTATTATTGGGATTATTGTGGCGATTATTTTGGGAAACGTCATCAGCAAGCCAATTAAAAATTTAAGAAATATGGCGGATAAACTGGCTTTGGGTGAAGTTGATCTGGCTATCAATATAACCAGCAGGGATGAAGTCGGGGATTTGCTTCATTCTTTTGATAAGATGATTGAAAATATTAAAAATCAATCGTTCATTGCTGAAAAGATTTCCAGAGGGGATCTCTCCGTAGAGGTCAATCCAAGATCCGCGAAGGATGTGCTATCGATCAGCATGAAGGGCGTGGTGGAAAATTTAAGAGCCCTGGTTTCCGAAACAAGCTTGCTGACGGCTGCCGCAATTGACGGAAATCTGGATACTCGTGGAAATGCGGGTGCTTTTCAAGGCGGGTTTAAGGAGATCGTGGAAGGGGTCAACGCGACTCTGGACGGCATTGTAACCCCTTTAAACACGGCACTCGATTACATCGAGAAGATGGCCAACGGTGAAAAACTTGACCGGTTGGAAAACAATTATAAAGGACAATACGGCGTATTGATCCACAATCTTACCCTGGTTAGAGAATCCCTATATACCTTATTGGATGAATCCGGAAAACTGACTCATGCGGCTGCCGAAGGGCAACTTTCTTACCGGGCGGATGTGAGCAAACTGAAGGGTGAATATTCCCGAATTGTAGCCGGAATCAATGAAGCGCTGGATTCCGTAGTAAAACCGCTGCAAATGGCGGCCCGATATATGGAACAGATTGGGAAAGGACAGATCCCGGAGAAAATTAATGAAACCTATTATGGAGATTTCGATGATATAAAAAGCAGTATCAATGCATGTATAGAAGGACTTGGCGGTTTGGTGGAAGGGAAAGAGGTTCTCGGAGCCATGAGTGTCAACGACTATACGGGAAGAGTTGAAAACAACTATTCCGGAATTTTTGCCGATATTGCCGCATCGATCAATGCCGTATCCGATAGAGTCAATCATACCATCGAAATTGTTCAGAATATCTCCAGGGGTGACCTGAGTGACCTGGATGGGCTGAAAGCTATCGGCAGGAGGAGTGCAAAGGATACGCTTGTGCCTTCGGTGATTATGATGATTGAGAGCATAAAATATCTGGTGGAAGAGACGACTATCCTGTCGGATGCCGCCGTAAAAGGAAGGCTGGGGACAAGAGGAGATACCGCTAAATTTAACGGGGAATACAGAAAGGTCATTGAAGGTATTAATGAAACATTGGATGCAGTGGTTGCTCCTATCGAAGAAGCTTCCTCGGTATTGAAGGAGATGGCAGCAGGCAATCTTCACGTCAGCGTAAAGGGAGATTATCAGGGAGACCATGCTGAGATTAAAAACGCCTTAAATCAGACGGTGGAAAACCTTTTGATCTATATTGGCGAAATTACCGGTGTACTATCCGAAATCAGCAGCGGCAATTTAAATCTCGCTATCACCGCTGACTACAAAGGAGACTTTGTTGAAATTAAGAATTCTCTGAATCACATCATCGTTACACTGAGTGAGGTCATGGGGGATATTCATGAAGCTGCGGAGCAAGTCGCTTCCGGATCCAGACAGGTATCAGACGGCAGTCAGGCACTATCACAGGGCTCTACGGAGCAGGCCAGTGCAATCCAACAACTGACAGGCTCCATTGCTGAAATTGCTTCTCAGACGAAACAGAATGCCGTCAATGCCAATCAAGCGAACCAGCTGGCATCGGATGCACGGGAACAGGCCGTTAAGGGTAACAGCCAGATGCAGGAAATGGTGAATTCCATGGTGGAAATCAACGAGTCTTCGGCAAATATTTCCAAGATTATAAAAGTAATTGATGATATCGCTTTCCAAACCAATATCCTTGCATTAAACGCAGCGGTAGAAGCAGCGAGAGCAGGCCAGCATGGCAAAGGGTTCGCGGTAGTAGCGGAGGAAGTCAGAAATCTGGCCGCCAGAAGTGCGGGAGCAGCCAGAGAAACAACAGAGCTTATAGAGGGATCTATTCATAAAGTGCAAATCGGTACCCAAATAGCCGATGAGACAGCGCTGGCACTGAACAAAATTGTTGAAGGAGTGGAAGAAGCAGCAAATTTGGTAAGCAATATTGCCAACGCATCAAATGAGCAGGCTACGGGAATCTCACAAATTAATAAAGGAATCGAGCAGGTAGCTCAGGTTGTTCAAAATAACTCGGCAACCGCGGAGGAAAGCGCTGCAGCAAGTGAAGAGCTTTCCGGCCAGGCGGAACTGCTGAAAGAGATGGTGGGTAGATTTAAAATCAATAAAAATGGCAAAGCATTGAAGAACCCTGAGCTGCTGATTCCCGAATATACCGTAACGAATCATTCTCCTGGAATAGGTAACGCCGGCAAATCCAGTGTTCCTAAAATCCTGCTCGGCAATGAGTCGGATAAATATTAAGATCCCTGATTTGACCGCAGTCAGTATGATATCTTAAATTATCATACTGACTGCGGTCATTATTTTCTTCATCTGGCTGCAGGCTCCCGGATGCAGGCAAACCCCTGGGCGGCTGAATAAAAAATCCATTTTAATGGAGAAAGTACCATAAATTGGCCCGAATTTTACCTTAAGTTTTCATCACGTCAGACGATATCATAGGCAAGTTGTGTATAAATACAATATTGTAATTGTTCAAAATGAACAAATTGTTTCAGTTGAATAATGGCTCAAATTTGAAGAATTTTTAAGTTTGATGCATTTTTCAAGTTGAATGATTAGAAGGAGTAATTATGAAAAAACGAATGAAAAAGGAAGGTACAATTGGTTCTAAGTTAACGACAATTCTAGTGGCCTCCATATTGGTCAGCACCATGGTAATAGGAATATTCTGCTATTATTCCTATCGTGACAACGCTATCAAGCTAACCGGCGAAAAAGCACTGGCAATAGCGGAAACCATTGCGTCAGGCATTGATGGAGACAAGTTTATTACATATGATAAAACCGGCGTGGAAGATGAATATTTCAAACAGATCAAGGCCACGATGAGCGAGATCAAAAAGAGAAACGGAGCCAGCTATGTCTATTCTATGGTGGATGCCGGCGAAAATTATAAATTGCTTATTTCCGGCTATTTAGAAGGGCAGGATCAATCCGAATGGGGATATTTGGGTTATACGGACCCGAAAAACATCTATACGGAGGATCCTCAGCTCGTTTTGAAGGATGGTGTCGGGCGTTTTACAAAACCCCAGGACTATGGTCCTCCCTTTGGCGTATCTATTACCGGGTTTGCACCCATTGTAAACTCGAAGGGTGATGTGGTAGGTCTTGTAGGCACCGATCTCCCTATGAATGAACAAAACGCAAAGATCAATCAGCTGATTCCCATTATGGCAGTGATGATCCTGGTAACGAGTGCAATCCTTTTTGCAGTATCCTATGCTTTCATCAGCAGAAACATATCCAAACCGCTGAGAAGCATCGCCCAAAAGTCCAAGGTTCTGGTAATGGGCGATACGGATGTGGAAATTGATCAGCGTCATCTTCAAAGAAAGGATGAAATTGGACTTATTGGCAGAGGCTTCCTGGAAATTGCACATAACACAAAAGAGAAGGCTGAGCTGATGAACCAGATATCTCAGGGTGATCTGACGGCAGATATCAAACCCAGATCTGAAAAAGATACGCTGTCCTACAGCATGATCACTGTGATTCAAACACTGAGAAATCTGATTCAAGAAGCAGAAATTTTAACGGAAGCGGCATCCACCGGACAATTGCAGACTCGCGGAGATGTGAAAAAGTTCAATGGCGGGTACAGACAAATTATAGAAGGCTTCAACGGAACGCTGGATGCTATCGTCGAACCGTTGAACACTGCCCTTACTTTCATAGAAAAAATGGCAAAGGGAGAGGATCTTGATCTTCTGGACAACCACTACCAGGGTGAGTATGCAAAGCTTATCGACAATCTTGATAAGGTGAGAGAATCTTTACAGACTCTGGTTGGTGAATCAGGAAAGCTTATCGAAGCTGCCGCCAACGGACAGTTGTCCTACCGGGCGGATGTGAGCAGGCTGAACGGCGGTTATGCACGTATCGTAGGCGGAATCAATGATGCCCTGGATTCTGTCATCAATCCCTTGCAGATGGCGGCGGAATATATGGAGAAAATCGGACAGGGTGAAATTCCACAGGAAATTACCGATACCTATTATGGTGATTTTAATGATATCAAAAACAGTATCAATGCATGCATTCAAGGGCTTGGAGGACTGGTAGAGGGGAAAGAGGTTCTGGAGTCTATGAGTAACAACGACTTTACAAGAAGGGTAGAGGGTGCGCATCTGGGAATCTATTCCGATATTGCAGGATCCATAAACCTGGTTTCCGAACGGATCAACGAAACGATCCATATCGTAAATAACATTGCAATGGGTGACTTCAGTGATCTGGATTCATTGAAGTCAACCGGCAAACGCAGTGATAAGGATTCCCTGACCCCTTCCATGACCATCATGATCGAAAGCATACAGTCTCTGGTGGATGAAACCACTATGCTGTCTGATGCTGCGATTGCGGGAAATCTGCAAACCAGAGGAGATGCCGGAAAATTCAATGGTGAATACGGAAAGGTCATTGAAGGGATCAACCATACCCTCAATGCTGTGATTGAACCTATAGAAGAGGCTTTGTCCGTATTAAAAGAAATGGCTCTGGGTAACCTGCAGGTATCTATGGAGGGGAATTATAAGGGAGATCATGCAGAATTAAAGAAAAATCTGAATGCCACCATCGAAAATATATCCATCTATATCCGTGAAATATCCGGAGTTCTTACGGAGATCGGAAACGGCAATCTTGACATTTCCATTACGGCAGATTACAAAGGTGATTTTGTAGAGATGAAGGATTCCCTCAACAGCATCCTTCAAAACCTGAGCGATGTTATGGGAGACATCAGTACTGCTGCCGAGCAGGTTGCTTCCGGTTCCAGACAAGTCTCGGACGGCAGTCAGGCCCTTTCTCAAGGATCCACGGAACAGGCGAGCTCCATCGAGGAGCTTACGGCCTCCATCGCAGAAATCGCATCTCAGACCAAGAAGAATGCTGTAAATGCCAATGAAGCAAATCTTCTGGCTTCCGATGCAAAAGAGCACGCCATCAGAGGCAATGACCAGATGAAGGAAATGCTTACTTCCATGGTGGAAATAAACGAATCCTCAGCGAATATTTCCAAAATCATTAAAGTGATCGACGATATCGCTTTCCAAACCAATATTCTGGCGTTAAATGCGGCAGTAGAGGCCGCCAGAGCAGGTCAGCACGGAAAAGGATTTGCGGTGGTGGCGGAAGAAGTCCGAAACCTGGCTGCAAGAAGTGCTGATGCAGCGAGAGAGACCACGGAACTCATAGAAGGTTCCATCCAGAAGGTGCAGGAGGGAACGAAGATAGCCGATGGAACAGCCTCAGCACTGAGACAAATTGTGGACGGCGTCGAAAAAGCTGCGGATCTAGTAGGTAATATTGCCAATGCTTCCAACGAGCAGGCAACCGGTATTGCCCAGATCAATAAAGGGATCGAGCAAGTTTCACAGGTGGTGCAGAATAACTCGGCCACTGCCGAAGAGAGCGCCGCCGCAAGTGAAGAATTGTCAAGCCAGGCAGAGCTGCTGAAAGAAATGGTAGGTAGGTTCCGTATCAGCAAAACCAAAGGAATTCCTGCATTAACCGGGATGGAAAAGAACCTCGGCATCACCGGCAGCAATCCTGCAGGCAGATCCGTATCTTCCGGAGATGCAGTAACTCCAAGGATTCTAATTTCTAATCACGAATTCGACAAATATTAAATCGCAACGTTACAGGCAGCCTCAATCATACTCGACTTTCACTTTGCTTATTTAAAGAATTTATAGAAAAAAAACAATATGTTTGCATTGAATTGAGCAAATATGGTAAAATAAGATAAATACTTATGAGCAGGGGAGGTTAAGGAAATGGGTATTTTTAAGAATCTCTTTGGATCGGCAAAAGGGGCGGCTGGTGAAGTAAGAGAAAGAGCAGACATGTTGAAAGAGATGGCTGAAGAAAGGGCAGGGGTTATTAAAGACAGAGCTGAAGAACTGCGTGAGAAAGCTGAAGAAACTTCCGAAATGATTATAAACAGGGCTGAAACCTTAAGAAATACAATGGAAGGCAAAGCCGAAAACGTCGTCGAGCAAATGGAGGATAAGGCTGAAGATTTGAAAGACGTTATGGAAGAAAAAGCAGAGGACTGGAAGAAAACCATAGATTAAATATAGCATCGAGTGCAGCATTTATATTGAAAGCAAACCTCCGGATTGATGCAGTAGGAATGCATGTGTTGATTTGGAGGTTTTGTTTGGGTAACAGGACGACGTAAAGCTTATAACAAAGGGAGGACAACAAGTTGTTGCAAGAGTATTTGGAAAAAAATTACAAGAACCTGGTTCAGGCACATGACTTTGCACGAATTGGCAGCTGGGAAATGGATCTTGTCAACCATAAAAACAAATGGTCAGAAGAAGCTTGCAGTATCTATGGCATAACTCCCCAGGATTATCACGGTACTTATAATGAATTTCTAAAATTTGTTCATCCGGACGATATAGAAAGTGTACATAAAACCTTGCAAAACCCATTTAAACTCCCATCTTATGATATGGAATATCGTATAATAAGAACCGATGGTGCGGTCCGGACACTGCATCAGCTTATAGAATCTACCTTTGATCAAGAAGGAAATCTTACCCATCTTTCAGGAACCATTCAAGATATCACAGAAAAAAAAGAATTACAGAAAAAACTGGGACAATCACAGGATGCCATCAGTGGGATTCAGCGTTTGTTTCAGGTTTTGGTGCAGCAATCCAGTGACGTTTTTGAGATCATTTCTCCGGACGGGACGATTCAATTTATAAGTCCTGCAGTAGAAAAGATAACTGGCTATAAACCGGAAGAAAGGATCGGAAAGAATACGTTAGAGTTTCTGGAAGAAGGCCAGAGGGCCAATTTCTCCAAAATGATGGAATACGTGCTGCAAAATCCCGATGAAAAAATAGACGGCGATTTTACCGTCAGAAATTTTGAAGGCAGAGAAGTATACCTGGCCCTGAGTATGAGTAATCAGTTGTCGGAGCCATCGATTCAGGGTATTGTAATCAACTGGCGAGACATTACGGAGAGAGTGGAAAACCAACGTGAGATCGAATACATAGCAACCCATGACGAACTGACGAAGCTGCCAAACAGAGTCTATCTGAAAAAGAAAATCAGTCAGCTTTGTAATCTGCGCGGAAAATCGAGGGACAAGAATACGTCCTTTGCTTTAATCATGCTTGATATTGACGGCTTCAAGTTTATTAATGACGCTTTAGGATATCAGTTAGGGGACCAGCTGATCATTCAGGTTGCAGAAAGACTGAGATATTTTCTTGACGACCAGTTTCTGTGCAGATATTCCGGTGATCAGTTTGCCATGATACTGGAAGAATTTCAAGGAATGGAAGAATATGAACGGGTGGCAAAGGATCTGATCGAATTGTTTCAGTATCCCTTTAAGGTGGATATGTACGAACTGGACGTAACCACCAGCATGGGAATCAGTATTTTTCCCGATGACGAGCAGTTACCGGATTCCTTAATCAATTATGCAAACATTGCACTCCTTCGGTCGAAACGAGAAGGAAAAAACAGATATGAATTTTATTCTTCCGATATCGGAATTCAGATTTATAAACAGCTTGTTCTGAGGAATGATTTGATTAAAGCTATAGAGAAGAATCAGTTCCGTGTATACTACCAACCTCAAATCAAGCTGAAATCCAATGATATATTAGCGGCGGAGGCGTTGATCCGGTGGGAACATCCCGACTGGGGACTGGTCTCTCCCAATGAATTTATCCCTTTGGCTGAAGAGACCGGCTTTATCATCAATCTGGGCAATTGGATGCTCAGGCAGGTGTGCAAAAACTATAAAGACTGGATGGATCAGGGGCTGCCGCCGATAAAGGTATCTGTCAATTATTCCAGTATACAGTTTTTTGAGAAAAACTTTGTAGAAAACATTAAAAATATTATCGATGAATATGAGTTGGATCCTCATTTTCTTATCATGGAAATTACGGAAAGCGTATTGATGAAGAATGCGGAAAAGGCTATTTCTGACATCAACCGGCTGCAGGCTCTGGGGATTCAAGTGGCGCTGGATGACTTCGGTACGGGTTTCTCGTGTCTTGCCTATTTGAATTCCTTCAATATCGACATTTTGAAAATCGATCGTTCGTTTATTAAAAACGTTTTTAAAGATGATAATAGTTCGATTATAACGCGATCTGTCATCGATCTTGCTCAGGAGCTTAAGATCAAACTGGTGGCTGAAGGAATCGAAAACTTTGATCAGTTGTCCTATTTAAGAGAACTTAACTGCTTTATGGGACAGGGATTTTTATACAGCAAGCCCGTTCCTCAGAAAGAGTTTGAGGATATTTTGAAAAAGGAGAAATGTATTCCTATCACCATTAAAGCCAAAGAGAAGCCCTCTGAAGAAAAGAGAAAGTTTTTAAGGATCAAGCTGCCGGAACTGCTGGTGGCGGAAATGACCATATTGGATATTCCAGGTGAAGAATTCAAGGTAGGAACCGCACAAATCGGAATTAAGAATATTGGGTCGGAAGGTATGTGCTTTGCATCGGACATTAAACTTCCGGTGAATCATGATCTTGTCCTGGAGTTTTCCATTCCCTGCATGAGCAGGGAGACCAAAGTAAGAGGAACCCCTGTCTGGATCAAGGAGGTAGACGACTGTATTTATGAATATGGGGTAACCTTCATCTTTGACAAGGATGAGAAAACGAACCTGGCATCCGTATTTTATTCCCTGTGCAAGGATTTATATATACAGAAATAGAAGCCGGCGGATTATATTGTTCGAACAAACAAAAAAAATCCAAAATGTTCGTGAAAAAATACAAGATGCAATCTTGACAAGATTGTAAATTTATCTTATACTGAATGCAATTCTATTAGAGAAAGACAGTGATGGAGAGAGTAAGTATTTTTCAAACGTCACAGCGATTCGAGGATGGTGGGAGCTCGATACAATTAGAAAAATTACCGAAAATCACTCCTGAGTCGCAGGCCGAAATAGCAGTAGGTTTTGACGGTTTTCCCCCGTTACAGGGAGCGCGTATGTTGGTATGCAGTAATAGGTGGTATAACGATAG
Organism: Sinanaerobacter chloroacetimidivorans; assembly: GCF_018128545.1. GTDB lineage: Bacteria > Bacillota > Clostridia > Peptostreptococcales > Anaerovoracaceae > Sinanaerobacter > Sinanaerobacter chloroacetimidivorans. The sequence continues at coordinate 138,900 of NZ_JAGSND010000003.1, forward strand.
CTATAGCTTTCGTCCTTTGCAGGGCGAAAGTTTTTTTATTGTAAAACTTCCGGCATATTCCTAAATACGCAAAAAGAAGGAGGTTTTACAAGATGAAAGATATCGTAGAAATTCGCTGGCACGGCCGGGGCGGCCAAGGTGCCAAGACAGCCTGTCTGCTTCTGGCAGACGTGGCTTTCAGTTCGGGAAAGCACGTACAGGGTTTTCCAGAATACGGTCCTGAGCGTATGGGCGCTCCCATAACCGCATACAACCGGATCAGCCATGACCGATGTACGGTTCATTCCAACATTTACAACCCGGATTACGTAGTGGTGGTGGATGAAACCTTGCTGACATCGGTAGATGTAACAAAAGGATTGAAAGAAGACGGCGCGATTATTATTAACAGCGATAAGAAACCGCATGAACTGAGACCCCTGTTAAGAGGGTATCAAGGAAAGGTTTATACCATTGACGCAAGAAAAATTTCCGAAGAAACTTTAGGCAGAAATTTCCCCAATACGCCCATGCTGGCTGCTGCCGTCAAGGTGAGCAATGTCGTGGATGCCGAGCATTTTATTCAGAACATGGAAGCTTCTTTCAAGCATAAGTTTGCTTCCAAACCCCATGTAGTAGCGGGAAATATGAATGCACTGAGAAAGTCTTTGGAGGAGGTAGACGCCGGATGATTAAGAAAGCTAGTGAAATTAATGAAACAACTCCCTGGCAGGAAATGACCGTAGGGGGAGAAATCTATGAAGGCGGTACTGCCGCATTGGTAAATACAGGGGATTGGAGAACCTATACCCCTGGATTTTTGGCAGAGAAATGTACCCACTGCATGTTATGTATCCCTTATTGCCCGGACAGTTCCATTCCCGTAAAGGATGGAAAACGTCAGAATTTTGATCTGATGCATTGTAAGGGCTGCGGTATCTGCTATAAAGTATGCCCTATGAAAGCTATCACGTTTGACAAGGAGGGTGCATGATGACCATACGAGATCGACTGTCTGGCAATGAGGCCGTTGCTTATGCAATGAAACAAATCAATCCGGACGTCATGGGAGCATTTCCCATTACACCGTCCACCGAAATTCCCCAATATTTTGCTACATATGTGTCCAATGGAGAAGTGGACACAGAATTCGTTGCCGTAGAATCGGAACATAGTGCCATGTCTACCTGTATTGCGGCTCAGGCTGCCGGAGGCAGAGCCATCACCGCCACATCTTCCTGCGGTATGGCACTGATGTGGGAACTGCTCTATGTCGCATCCTCCGCCAGGCTGCCTGTTACCATGGCACTGGTAAACCGCGCTTTAACCGGCCCGATCAATATCAACAACGACCATTCTGATTCCATGGGTGCAAGGGACAGCGGATGGATTCAGATCTATTCGGAAACCAATCAGGAAGCTTATGATAATTTTATCCAAGCGATGCCTATCGGTGAAAATAAAGAGGTAAGATTGCCGGTGATGGTCTGTCAGGACGGATTTATCACCAGCCATGCCGTTGAAAATATAGAGCTGCTGGAGGATGAAAAGGTAAAGGAATTTGTGGGAGAATACTGCCCGGAAAACTACCTGCTGAAAAAAGAAAATCCTCTTGCTGTTGGCCCTTATGATATCTCAAATTATTATATGGAGCATAAAAAACAGCAGGCGGAAGCCATGAAAAACGCAAAGCCTGTTATCCTTTCCGTAGCGAAAAAATTTGAAGAGCTTTCCGGAAGAAGCTACGGCTTATTCGAAGAGGTGGAAATGGATGATGCGGAGTATGCTCTGGTTATCATCGGCTCCAGTGCCGGAACAGCAAAAGAAGCCATCAGAAGGCTGAGAAAAGAAGGAAAAAAAGTCGGTTTAATTAAAATCAGAGTGTTCCGTCCATTCCCCATGGAAGAGCTGGCGAAAGCCTTAGGTCATGTCAAAGCCGTTGCGGTAATGGACAAGGCCGAAAGTTTTTCGGCCTGCGGCGGACCTTTGTTTGCTGAAGTGCGCTCTGCACTTTATGATCTGGATCATCGTCCTAAAGCCATCAACTATGTCTACGGTCTTGGCGGAAGAGATATCTGCGTAGAGGACTTTGCTTATATCTATGATCAGCTCGATGAGATTGTAAAGACCGGAAAGACAGGGGAAACCTATCGTCACATCGGACAGAGAGAATTGGGAGGTGGCAGATAATGGCTTATAGTTTAAAAAAAGAAGTAGAAAAACCGGAACGTCTGGTGGGAGGTCATCGCCTTTGCGCCGGCTGCGGTGCTTCCATTGCCGTTCGAGGTGTTTTGAGAGCTTTAAAACCCGAAGATAAAGCGGTGATTACCAATGCAACCAGTTGTCTGGAGGTATCCTCCTTTCTTTATCCCTTTACCGCCTGGCAGGATAGTTATATCCATAGTGCCTTTGAAAATGCGGGAGCAACGGCAGGCGGAGCAGAAGCTGCTTACCGTGTGCTGAAGAAGAAAGGCAAAATAGATGAAACCTTTAAATTTATTGCTTTCGGCGGTGATGGCGGTACTTATGACATCGGGCTTCAATCCCTGTCCGGAGCCATGGAACGTGGTCACGACATGGTTTACGTTTGTTATGATAACGAAGCCTATATGAATACGGGAATTCAGAGATCTTCTTCAACTCCGAGGTTTGCTGATGCCACCACGACACCGGTAGGAACTGTAATTCCGGGAAAACCTCAGAATAAAAAGGATCTGACCGCAATCATTGCAGCTCACAATATCCCTTATGCGGCACAGACCACCTTTATCAGCAACTTCAAGGATCTTCACGAAAAAGCTGAGAAAGCCATTTATACGGAGGGTCCTGCATTTTTGAACATCATGTCTCCCTGCCCCCGGGGCTGGAGATATGACCCTGAAAATCTTGCTGAAATCTGCAAAGCGGCTGTGGATACTTGCGTCTGGCCTTTATATGAAATTGAATATGGCGTTTGGAAGCTAAACTATGAGCCAAAGAAAAAGCTCCCAGTGGAAGAATTTCTGAAGCTCCAGGGCAGATTCAAGCATATGTTTAAAAAAGGAAACGAGTGGATGCTGGAAGAAGCACAGAACTATGTCGACCAAAAATGGGAAACTCTCCTGGCGCGCTGTAAATAAACAATTTGATAGAAAGCCGTATCATGCAGGAGCTGGATTTAAAGATTTGATTTTTTCTATTTACAAACTTAGACGCTTGTGTTATGATGGGAAAAATTAATGTATATTCATAAAATTGATAAATTAAGGAAAAGATAAATTTATAAATTTATCTGAGGAGAGTAACATGTTGCACGCATTTTCTGCAGTGGGATATTATTACGGAAGCTTTACTTCTTATTACGGAGGTAAGGCTATTTTGAATTTCACCGCAAGTGTGCACCATAACAATTCGTGACAGGAAAATACCTGAAAAGAATCAATGGGCTCCGTAGTGAAATTCACTGCGGGGCTTTTTTTATCGAATAGGAAATATCGAACTTTTTTTATTTTACCAAATAAGCGGAAAAATTAATGGAGGTATCAAAATGGTAGTCATATTAAAAAATAATCCCAATCAAAAGCAGTTGGATAATCTGATCCAGTGGCTGAAAAGTCTGGACATTGATATTCATATCTCTCAGGGCCGAAATACAACGATATTGGGCCTTATCGGCGACACATCCGTGGTGGATATCGACCTCATCAGTGCCTTGGATATCGTGGAAGCGGTGAGAAGAATCCAGGAACCATATAAAAATGCGAACAGAAAGTTCCATCCGGAAGACACGGTGATCGATGTCAACGGAGCAAAGATCGGAGACGGCAGCTTTCAAATTATGGCAGGGCCCTGCTCGGTGGAATCAAAGGAACAAATTTGCTCCGTCGCTGAGAGCGTAAAGAGATCCGGGGCCGGTTTGCTGAGGGGAGGCGCCTTTAAACCGCGTACTTCTCCTTATGCATTTCAGGGAATGCGGGCTGAAGGCATTGAACTGCTCCTGGAAGCAAAAGCGCTGACAGGATTGCCTATCGTGACGGAAATTATGGACTTGTCCCAGCTTCCCTTGTTTGAAGAGGTGGATGTGATACAGGTAGGAGCGAGAAATATGCAAAACTTTGAATTGCTGAAGGAGCTTGGCAGAACCAGCAAGCCGATTCTTTTAAAAAGAGGACTGGCAAACACTCTGCAGGAACTCCTGATGAGCGCCGAATATATTATGGCCGGAGGCAATGGTCAGGTAATTTTATGTGAAAGGGGTATTCGTACCTTTGAAACAGCGACGAGAAATACCCTGGATATTTCCGCCGTACCCTTGCTGAAAACGATGACACATCTTCCGATTATTGTAGATCCCAGTCATGCCACGGGACTGTCCAAACTGGTAAAACCTATGGCTATGGCGGCAGCTGCCGTAGGGGCAGACGGCATTCTCATAGAAGTGCACAACGATCCCATGCATGCTCTCTGTGACGGCCAGCAGTCATTGACCCCGGAAGCCTTCGATGATTTGGTGCAAAGTATAAGCCATATCCTGCCTTACGCATATAAAGAACAGACGAAATAAACCGCCAGGAGGAGCAGGCAGCATTGCCGAAGGATGGTAATGAATTGCCAGGAAGGAGAACGCATATGAATATCGGAATTGTCGGCTTGGGGTTGATCGGAGGGTCCGTTGCCAAAGCCATCAAACAAAATACGGAACATTCGGTATATGGAACAGATCTTAAAGAATCTGTCATCTACAAGGCCAAATTAATTGAAGCCATCGACGACAGGCTGACGGAGGAAATCCTGGGGATTTGCGATATGGTGATCATTGCCGTCTACCCCGGAGAAACCATAAAATATATAGAAGAGCATCAGAAGCTGTTCCAAAAGGGCTGCCTTGTATTGGATTGCTGCGGTGTAAAAGAAGCCGTATGCGGCAGGGTCCGATCCATTGCCGCGGAAAACGGCTTTACGTTCGTAGGGGCACATCCCATGGCAGGTGTTGAGTTTTCAGGATTTGAGCATTCCCAGAAGACTCTTTTCAGAAATGCTTCCATGATTCTGACCCCGGAAGTGGATATGACAATACAGGATATGGAAAAGCTGAAAAAATTATGGGTTTCCATTGGATTTACCAATGTGCAGATCTCCAATCCGAAGGAACATGACAGGCGTATTGCCTATACCTCTCAACTTGCCCATGTCGTTTCCAGTGCCTATATTAAAAGTCCTACAGCAGAAGATCACAAGGGTTTTTCGGCCGGAAGCTTTAAAGATTTGTCCAGGGTGGCCAAATTGAATCCCACCATGTGGACCGAGCTTTTTCTCCTGAACCGGGAGAATCTCACGGAAGAAATCAGTACCATGATACGGCATTTGGAGGAATACCGCGACGCCATTTCTCAGGGCAATGAAAAAGACCTTTGGAATCTGCTCAATGAGGGAACAGAACGAAAGATCTTAATCGATAAAAATACGAAGAAATAAAAAGGTTTAAAACCAATTTGTATTTTAAATTATTTACATTTTAACTTATTGTATTTTTATTTATTTACACTTTAAACCTTCTCTTCTTCGCTTTACTTCTTCATAAAGGAGCCGCTCTTCCTCTGAGTCCAGTGAGAACTGAGGAACGGGATGGGGTCTGCCCCCTTTATCCAGTGCAACCATGGTAAAGTATGCAGATAAAGCTCGTTTTGGCTCCGTATCCATTTCAAGATCCTCAACGTCTACATAGACGATTACCTCCATTGAGGTCCTGCCCACATATGCAATGGTTGCGGTCAAGGTAACAAGAGCTCCTACAAAAATAGGGAGATGAAATTGGAGCTCATCTACTCTGGCAGTAACCACATTGCAGCGCGCGTATTTTTTCGCTACGGCACCGGCAGCCGTGTCCATTAATTTCATTATCTCACCGCCATGTACGTTACCGGCTACGTTCGCCTGACTTGGCAGCATTACCTGACTCATGATCAATTTTGTTCTTTTTTCCATTTCGCACCTCCTATGATTCTCTTCATCCCTCTCGAAGTGCATTCCGGATTTCACTTGTAAGGGTATTTAAACTTGTAAATTTCATTATACCCTATTGTTTTGGTTAGTAAACGGATTTCCCCAGAAATGCAAGGATCAGCTCACAGGCCAGGATTCCGGTCTTGTTTCTTTCATCCAGAATCGGATTTACTTCCACCATGTCAAGGGCAAGGAGCTTGCCGGATTCCGCTACCAGCTCCGCCGCCAGGAAAGATTCCCGTACCGTCAGACCGCTGTGAACCGGCGTTCCGACTCCCGGTGCTTCCTGTGGCGTGATGGCGTCCACATCAAAGCTTACATGAATTCCTGCTGTTCCCTCCGAAGCGACAGCAATGGCTCTTTTCATGACTTCTGCCATGCCTAAGCGATCTACATCGTGGATGGAAAAGACGTGAACGCCTGCCTCTGCCAGTCTCTTTCGTTCATCCTCGTCAATATCTCTTCCGCCGACTAAAGCAACATTGTTGGTATCTATATGTGTTCTTTCCTGGGTAAAGGCAATCATTTCATCAGGCCCATATCCGCACAGGGCGGAAAGGGGCATTCCGTGCATATTTCCGCTGGGAGAACTGATATCGCTGTTGAAGTCGCCATGTGCATCCATCCAGATGACGCCTACCTTGCCATAATGCTGGGCTGTGGCGGAGATGCTTCCTGCTGCCACGCAATGGTCGCCGCCCAGAATCACCGGCAATGCATTTTCTTTTAATGACGCGACCACCTGATGATAGAGACTGGTATTTGCATCAAAGATTGGTTTGAAATTTTTCATCTTTGGATTTTCCGTATGGGCAACATCGGAAAGAATGTCGCCCTTGTCCAGCGCCTCGAAACCGAGCTCTTTCAGCTTGTCCATCAGACCTGCATAACGGATGGCCAGCGGCCCCATGTTAACGCCTCGCTTGGATGCACCCAAATCCATTTGAATTCCAATAACATGAATGTTTTCGCGTATTTTGTCCATTGTGTTCTCCTTTTCGATTAAATATATTTCCTATTTTAAACAATTCGCAAGAAAAAGTCAATTCGATGTAATTCCAAATATTTTTTGTATTATAGGAGTTAATTTTATGAAATACTATGATTTATTGTTGAAATTCGTTATAATTGACCGGGATTTAATTTTCTTTCAATAGGATATAGTATTTAAGTTTTCTTGGGGATTATGTAATGAACCCTAGTTATGTATGAACCCCATAGAATAAAGGAGAGCTTGGAAATGAATCATTTTGATGTGGTATGTATCGGTATCGTGCTTTTGGATCTTCCTTTAGGGCCGATCAAGGGTGATATTTTCAGCAGGGAGACTACCATGGTGGACCAGATACAGCTGACTACCGGCGGTGATGCAATGAATGAAGCAGTGATTTTATCCCGACTGGGCAGCCGTGTTGCACTGATAGGGCAAATCGGCCGGGACATGCAGGGAGACATCATCGTGAAACGATGTGAGGAAGAAAAGATTTATCATACAGGACTGTACCGGGATCCCGATTTTGGTACCCGCATCAATGTCGTCTTGTTTCAGGAGGATGGACAAAGATCTTTTATTAAAAATAGAAGTGCTATTTCCGGAAGCTTTCGGGAAACAGAAATCAATTTTGAATTGATGAAGGGTGCTCGGGTCGTATCTCTTGCAAGCATTTTTGCCAGCAAACTCAGGGATAAGGATATCATTTTGAAAATATTAAAGAAAGCGAAGGAGTTTCAGGCAACTACTTTTGCGGATATGGTGCCGATAACCGGCGGAGAAACCATAGAAACGATTCAGGAAGCGCTTCCTCTTTTGGATTACTTTCTTCCGAATCTGGAGGAAGCCAGAATGCTTACCGGGTTTCAGGAGCCGGATGACATTGCCGATTGCCTGTTGAATTACGGAGTAAAAACCGTCATTATAAAGTTGGGTAAAGAGGGCTGTTTTATAAAGAACAGGCAAAGCAGGTACCTTGTTCCGGGATTTCCAGCAAAAACCATAGATACCACCGGCGCGGGAGATAATTTTGCGGCAGGATTCATTTCTGCTTTCCTCGAAGGAAAGAGCCTCCGAGATGCGGGACTCTATGCCAACGGTGTGGCAGCGGTGTCAACGGAGAGCATCGGCGCCGTTTCCGGTGTTAAAAATAAAGAACAAATCGAAGTATACCTGAGAGACAACACGGAAAAACTAATCCTGAGGTGATACAATGGCTAAGCATAATAAAATAGAAGACAAAAAGACGAGCAAGAATAAAGTTGAAGGAGACGTGCCAAGAACCACGGTAAATCAAAATCTTGGACATAACGCCAAGAAGGTGGGACTTGGCCCAAATACGAACAGGTAGAAAACGGCAATCCTGTATCAGAAAAGCCTCGCGGCAGCGAGGCTTTGACGTTATATTAGTAACCTGTAGGATCTTCAATGAGTGTTGCCACCCTGAATTTATGCCTATGACCGGCATCGAAAGTTGTCAGCGATTTCAAGAAATGAACGTGTCTGTCACCAACATAAATGGCCCCTGAGGTTTCACCGCAAAATTCATGATAATGGTTGTTAAAGAAATCTGTACGGAATTTAACTTCGTGAACATGATCATAAGGACCATAGGGGATTTCCTCTCCGGACACGGTGGCAAAACGGTGCTCGTGCAGGGAATTTTGGGGCCCGGCGAGTAAAACACTGCCCTGTACCTCATGAACATGGGTTTGATATTTTGGATAAGGAGGGCAGGGGCAAGGTTTTTTACATTTTTTATAGGGATAGCCTTTAGGATCATAGCTGGCATTGGTGCTGTTATTATAATCATAGGCTTTGTTATTGTAGTCATAGACTTTGTTATTATTGTCATAGCCTTTGTTATTGTAGTCATAGACTTTGTTATTATAGTCATAGACTTTGTAGTCGTTTTTATATTCATAGCTATTGTAATCATAGCTGTTATTGTCATAATTATTATTGTCATAGTAGTAACTGTTGTTGTCATAGTTGTAGCTGTTATTGTTATACTCATTCGTCAGCATGGTGAAATACTCCTTTTATCATAAAATCATGAATGATTCTGTGATATACTATGAGGTGTATGAACAGATGGTGATAAGTTTCTGAATCTGCATGACAAAGTCGTGTTCTTTTGACATTATATGTTGTAAAACAACAATAAAAATGATATGATTGTATGGTTTGAAAAGGAGGCTAAGAATGACAGTATCACTTGTTGAATTTTTTAACCAGCTATCATCAAATCCGGCTCTGGTCATTACCACGATTTTGACTTTAGGAGTTGTATTAGTCAATGGCTGGACCGATGCACCCAATGCAATTGCCACCTGTGTTTCCACACGTTCTATGGGGCCACGAGCGGCTATTATCATGGCAGCGGTATTCAATTTCTTCGGTGTTCTCATTATGACGATGATTAACGCAACTGTAGCACAGACGATTTATAAAATGGTTGATTTTGGCGGAAATTCTGAGAATGCATTGGTGGCACTTTGCGCGGCTTTGTTTGCCATCGTAATATGGGCTACCGCAGCCTGGTGGTTTGGAATTCCCACCAGTGAAAGCCATGCTCTCATTGCGGGCATATCCGGTGCGGCCATTGCCCTGCAAGGCGGCCTTTCCGGGGTCAATCCGGCAGAATGGGTTAAAGTTCTTTATGGATTGGTGCTTTCTACCGGTCTTGGATTCGGAGTGGGATGGGTGGTAGTAAAAGCCATCGAATCTATGTGCCGAAAGATGGATAGAAGACATACTTTTGTAGTATTTAAAAATGCTCAGATTTTTGGCGGCGCCGGTATGGCATTCATGCACGGAGCACAGGATGGTCAGAAATTTATGGGAGTATTCATGTTAGGTATGTTTCTGGCGCAGGGTCAGGGAGACGTAACGGAATTTCAAATTCCCATTTGGCTTATGGTTCTCTGTTCTGTGGTTATGGCGCTGGGTACATCCATCGGCGGATATCGAATCATCAAATCCGTAGGGATGGACATGGTAAAGCTGGATAAGCATCAGGGATTTTCTGCTGATTTTGCAGCAGTTATCTGTCTCTTTACCGCGTCTGTATGGGGTCTTCCCGTCAGTACCACTCACACAAAAACCACGGCAATCATGGGTGTCGGTGCAGCAAAGAGACTTTCATCTGTAAACTGGGGAGTCGTGCGTGAAATGGTTTCCGCATGGATTTTGACTTTCCCCGGATGCGGTATTATCGGATTTTTTATGGCATTGATCTTTATGAAAATTTTCTCCTAGGGAAATAGAAAGAGCAGTGTTCGGCAATGGGTAATTGCAGGAAATTTAGATCAGAATTGTTAGATCAGAATTGTTAGATTAGAATTGTTAGATTAGAATTGTTAGATTAGAATTGTTAGATTAGAATTGTTAGATTAGAATTGTATGGAATTTAGATTTGGATTGTAGAAATTTTGTAAGAAAATGAATTGTATGAAACTTGTATGAGAAATGTATGAAATGTCAATGTCCTGACAATTAGTAGAAAGGAAATCATTTATGGCAATTAAAAAAGATGATAATTACTTTGGCACATTTGTAGATTTGGTAAAGTATTCCTGTGATGCTGCAGCTTTGCTGAGTGAGATCATGAATAATTTCAATGCGGATGAGCTGGAAGATAAAATGAAGCAAATGCACAATATCGAGCATGCAGGAGATGTGGAAAGACATATCATGATGAAAAAGCTCGCTCGTGAATTCATCACCCCTATTGAACGGGAAGATATTGTTGCTATGGCAGATGCCATCGACAATGTTACCGATACCATCGAAGATGTTCTGATGCGTATGTACATGTTCAATATCACCTCCATGAGAGAAGATGCTTTAAAAATGGCGGATATTATCGTAAAGTGCTGCCATGCATTAGAGCAGGCTTTGAAGGAGTTTTACAACTTCAGAAAATCCCAGACTCTGCATAGTCTGATTATAGAGATCAATCGCATGGAGGAAGAAGGAGACGAATTATTCATGAAGGCTACCAGAAACCTTTATGTTCATAGTAAAGATCCTGTTGAGACATTTGCCTGGGGGCAGACGCTGCATTACATGGAAAAATGCTGTGATGCCTGTGAGGATGTCTCCGATGTAATCGAAAGTGTCATGATGAAGAACTCCTAAGGGGTTCTTTCTTCTTTTAGAAACGTTTTATCAATTTGACCGGATGAGAAAAGGAGTTTCAATATGCAAAGAGCTGATAACAGAAAATTTGATGAAATGAGAAAAGTAAAAATTACCAATCAGTATTTGATGCATGCCGAGGGTTCGGTGCTGATCGAGATGGGAAACACGAAAGTAATCTGTACCGCCTCGGTGGAAGACAAAACCGCCCAACATCTGAAAGGGACCGGCAGAGGATGGGTCACTGCTGAGTATGGGATGCTTCCTAGATCCACAGGAACCAGAAAGCAGAGAGATGCCAGCCGGGGAAAAATAGACGGAAGGACCATGGAGATCCAGAGGCTCATCGGCAGATCTCTCCGTTCCGTGACCGATCTGGATAAGTTGGGGGAAAGAACCATCTGGATCGACTGTGATGTGATCCAGGCGGATGGCGGAACCAGAACGGCATCCATAACCGGTGCTTTTATTGCTATGGCGGAGGCTATGAAATGGATGAAGGACAAGGGGATGATTTCCTCCATTCCGGTGAAAAGCTTTGTATCGGCCGTCAGCGTAGGAATTGTGGGGAATGAAATTTTGCTGGATCTCCCCTATGAGGAGGACTCTTCAGCTAAGGTGGATATGAATGTCGTGATGACGGATAAAGGCGAGTATATAGAGGTTCAGGGTACCGGAGAGGATTCTCCCTTTCAGTCTGAAGAATTATTCAAGATGCTTGCACTGGCAGAAAAAGGCTGTAAAGAACTCAACCTTCTGCAGAAAGAAATAATCGGTGATTTGGAATAGTCAACCGGGGAGGATAAAATGATCGTAGTAGCTGCAACGCAAAATAAGCATAAGATTGAAGAAATTCAAGCCATAACCAGGGAATTCGGCATGGATATTATATCCAGAGGAGACGCAGGAATTCCAGAGGTGGAAATTGTCGAAGATGGCAGTACTTTTGAAGAAAATTCTGAGAAAAAAGCAAGAGAAATAATGGAACTTTGTGGTAAAATTACCATAGCAGACGATTCGGGTCTGATGGTAAATGCTTTAGGGGGAGCGCCTGGAGTCTACTCTGCAAGATTTGCAGGAGAAGAGGCGGACGATAAGAAGAATAATGAAAAGCTGTTGTACCTTCTGGAGGATGTCCCGCCGGAAGCCCGAAGCGCACAGTTTGTTTCCGTCATTACCATGGTTTATCCTGACGGCCGCAAGATTGTTGCAAGAGGAGAGTGCCCAGGGCATATAATCTATGAACCAAAAGGAGAGAATGGTTTTGGTTATGACCCCTTATTTGTTCCGGAAGGTCATGAACGGACCTTTGCTGAGCTTACTTCTGAAGAAAAGAATCAAATAAGCCATAGAGCCCAGGCACTTCTAAATCTTAGAAAGCAATTGATAGAAAGGGAAAAATGAGCAGAAAAAGATTTCGAAGAATGATATTTATGATTATAAAACGAATGTCAGAGCCGTACTACCAGGGAGTAGCGGCAGAACTGGCATTCTTCTTTCTGATGTCATTGGTGCCTATTGCAATTATTTTAGGTGAATTGCTGGGGGTATTCTCCATCTCCATGAGCGTGATCCATGAACTGCTGTCCGAGTATGTATCTCCGGAAATTGCAAAAAGTCTATCCACTTATTTATCTTATACCCCGTCAGGAACCATCAGTGTTTTGTTTATTCTGTTCTCCCTATGGGCTGCTTCCAAAGCACAATTTTCCATGATGAGAATTTCCAATTATTCCTTTACCGGCCATCCGTCGGGAAGAGGGTATTTCAGAGAAAGGTTTCGGGCCATCAAAACCATTGTATTTACATTGTTTACTCTCGTATTCAGCTTGCTGATTCTCGTCTACGGGGAATTGATCATAAAAGTGTTCAGCGCGTATGTGACGGATTTCCTCGGACTGACGTTCTCCTTTGATGAAGCCTGGTATCTTTTAAGATGGCCTTTTGCTATGGCCCTGTACTTCTTTATGGTCAGCTATAACTATTATGTATTGCCGACAGAGCGGATTCCCTTTAAAAAAATATTGCCGGGAAGCATTCTCGCCTCCGGCGGAATGCTCCTGGCAACTTGGATCTACTCCTATTACGCTTCTGTTTTTGCCAACTATGATCTTCTCTACGGAAGTTTGGCTGCCATTGTCGCCCTGCTGTTTTGGTTCTATATTCTGGGCTATATTTTGGTCATCGGGATCCAGGTCAATGTTGTCTGGGATCAGGCAAAATAATCTTATTGAATCACACGAACCGCTATGATGCCCTTTACGTTAAGGGCTTTTTTCAGTTCTTCTTCATCCACTTCGGAGTCAATATCAATAAGGGTATAGGCCAGATCCCCCTTACTTCTGTTCAGAAGGTCGCTGATATTGATGTTCCTTTCTGCCAGAATTCCTGTAATTTTTCCAAGCATGGACGGAATGTTCTGGTTCAGAACGGCAATTCTTCCCATGGAAGTGCAGACTCCGAGGTTGCAGGTAGGGAAGTTGACTGAATTGGTAATATTCCCGTTTTCCAGATAATCCATGATTTGGTCTACCGCCATTCTTGCACAGTTTTCTTCGGATTCTTCTGTGGAGGCACCAAGATGCGGAATACAGATGGCATCCTCAACGCATACGATTTTATCGGTAGGGAAATCCGTTACATATTTTCGAAGTTTACCGCTATCCAGGGCTTTTAGGACATCTTCCTCATTGACGATCTGGTCTCTGGAGAAATTTAGAAGACATACGCCTTCTTTCATCATATTTAAACGCTTTTCATTAATTAATTCTTTGGTGTTTTCCATAAAAGGAACGTGGATCGTAATATAATCACATTTCGGCAGAATGAGATCCAACGCTTCGTAAAGATCAACGGAGCTGGAAAGCTCATGGGCTGACTGTACCGACATGTAGGGGTCAAAACCGATAACATCCATACCGAGGTCTTTGGCGGCATTGGCCACCATGACGCCGATGGCACCAAGTCCGATGACACCCAGAGTTTTTCCTTTGATTTCATGTCCGGCAAATTGAGATTTGTTTTTTTCTACGGTTTTGGGTACATTTTCCGTCAGTGTTTTGGTCCAGGCAATGGCACTGTTCAGGTTTCTGGCGGACATGAGGATGCTGGTGAGGACAAGTTCTTTTACCGCATTGGCGTTGGCTCCAGGCGTATTGAAAACCACGATGCCCTTTTCAGAACATTTCTCGATGGGTATATTGTTTACTCCTGCACCTGCTCTTGCAATGGCCAGCAGATTTTCCGGCAGTTCCATATTGTGCATATCCTGGCTTCGTAACAATATGCCGTCTGCTGCAGCTGAATCTTCCACGATAGTATATTTATCACTAAAGCGTTCAAGTCCTTTTGACGAGATCTTATTTAAAGTAGCTATTTTATACATCTTTCCTCCTATTTCTTCTGATAAATTGAACTGATAAATTTTTTTTATAAGTCCTAATTTTTTTTATATACAGTGATTATAGCACTTTACCAGTATGTCGTAAAGTGTTATAATTAAGGGATATTAAACAAAATAACAATTTTGATAATTATATATTAAAATTATTTGGAGGTGAAAAAAATAATGAAAAAAGCAGAAAGAGTATACAACTTTTCAGCAGGTCCCTCCATGCTTCCTTTAGAGGTAATGGAACAAGCTGCAGAACAATTGACAAATTATGGTGGCTGCGGCATGTCCGTTATGGAAATGAGTCATCGATCCAGTGAGTTTGAAGAAATTCTACATTCGGCTGAAAAAAATCTGAGAGATATTATGAATATACCTGATCATTATAAGGTTTTATTTATTCAGGGCGGAGCCACTCTTCAATTCTCGATGATCCCTATGAATTTATTAAGGAATTCAAAAAAAGCGGATTATATTGTAACGGGTGCATGGGCAAAAAAGGCTGCTGAAGAAGCAAAAAAATTTGGAGATATAAAAATCGTTGCCTCTTCTGAGGAAAGCGTTTTTAGCTATATCCCGGAAGTGAAAAAAGAAGAATTCAGAGAAGATGCGGATTATGTTCACATCACCATGAACAATACGATTTATGGAACAAAATTCCCTTACATTCCGGATACGGGAGAGATACCCCTTGTGGCTGATTTCTCTTCCTGTATTTTATCGGAAACAGTTGACGTTTCAAAATTTGCTCTGATTTATGCGGGGGCACAGAAAAATATCGGTCCTGCAGGCGTCGTCATCGTGATCATTCGTGAAGATCTCATCGGTCATGCTTCGGCTGATATTCCGGTGTACCTTGACTATAAAATTCATGCGGATAATGAATCCATGTACAATACGCCTCCGACTTTCGGTATCTATATGGCCGGAGAAGTATTTAAGAACATCGTTCGTCTGGGCGGAGTGCCGGCACTGGAAAAAATCAACAGGGAGAAAGCAAAGAAGCTTTACGATTATATTGATCAGAGTGCGCTTTACAGCTGCCCTGTGGTTCCAAAAGATCGATCTTTAATGAATGTTGTCTTTGTAACGGGGAATACTGATCTTGATAAGAAGTTTACCAAGGAAGCAAAGGCAGCAGGGCTTCACAATCTGGGAGGGCACCGATCCATCGGTGGTATGAGAGCCAGCATCTACAACGCCATGCCTATGGAGGGTGTAGATACACTAATCGAATTTATGAAGAAGTTCGAAGCGGAAAATAAGTAAATTACACAAAATTATCACAAAAGAAGTGCTTTCTTATGATATCATTAGAGAGCATTTCTGTTTAGAAAGGTGTGTGGAGATGAAATATTTGGTATTAGTCCCCGATGGGGCAGGTGATGAGGAAATCCACATGCTGGGAGATAAAACTCCCTTGCAGGTGGCTGAAATAGATACGATCAATCAGTTGGCACAGAAAGGCCTGGTAGGTATGGTGAGAACCATTCCGCCGGGAATTGCACCGGGCAGCGATGCAGCTAATCTTTCCGTAATGGGTTATGACCCTACGGTTTACCATACCGGGCGGTCTCCGCTGGAGGCGGTGAGCATGGGAATTTCCATGTCGGATACCGATGTGGCGTTCCGAACCAACCTGGTAACGCTGAAGGGTGAAGGCTCTTATGAGGATTTGGTGATTGCAGATCATAGCTCCGGCGATATTACCAGCGAGGAAGCGAAGGTCTTAATAGAAGCTGTCAATGCCAGGTTTGGAACAGATACGATACAGTTTTATCCGGGTGTCAGCTATCGTCATGCAATGATTGTAAAAAACGGAAATACAAACTATGAATTAACACCGCCTCATGATGTTCTGACACAAAGGGCGGGAGATCATCTCCCAAAGGGAGAAGGTTCCGACTTCATAACGAAAATGATGAGAGACAGCTATGCGCTCCTGTCTGAGCATCCGGTCAATAAGGAACGCGAAAAAAAGGGCTTGAACCCCGCCAACTCCATATGGATTTGGGGACAGGGGAAAAAGCCGAAGCTATCCTCTTTCTATGATAAATATAACATAAAGGGCACTGCCATTTCCGCAGTAGATCTTATTAAAGGAATCGCACTTTGTGCCGGCCTGCAATCCGTGGATGTGGAGGGTGCAACAGGTACGATTCATACAAATTTTGAAGGAAAAGCACAGGCTGCCATAGAAGAATATAAAAAGGGTCAGGATTTTGTGTATCTACATATCGAGGCACCGGACGAATGCTCCCATCAAGGTGATTTGGAGGGAAAAATAAAATCCATGGAGCTCATCGATAAAAAGGTTTTAAAACCTATTTTGGATTACCTGTACGGTACGGGAGAAGCCTTTCGTATCCTGATCGTTCCGGACCACAGAACTCCTATTAAAATCAGAACCCATTCTGCGGATCCGGTACCCTATGTGATTTACGACAGCGCTAAGGAAACCCCATCAGACAGCAATAAGACTTTTAGTGAATCAGCCGGCGAAAAAGGCAGGTTTTTTAACAGCGGTTACGAATTAGCGGATTTCTTTTTTGCATAATGATATGAGGATAAAATGAAAAAATTATTGATAACAATACTGTCAGTTTTGATTTTAGTAAATGCTGCGGCTGTTGTTTCTTTCGGAGCGGGCACACCTCCGGATCTTGTGGCGGAAACCGCAGTTTTAATCGATGCATCAACAGGCCAGATCTTATACGATAAAAATATGAACGATCAGCGGTATCCTGCCAGCACCACAAAAGTGATGACAGCTTTGTTGGCTTTGGAAAACCTGGATCTTTCTAAAACCGTAACCATTGATGCAGAAACTCCCTATACGGAAGGCAGCAGAATCTACCTTCTGGAAGGAGAACAGGTAACGGTAGAACAGCTCTTAAATGCCATGATGACCGAATCGGCAAATGACGCTGCCGTGGCTCTGGGGAAAGAAATTGCAGGCACCATCCCCGACTTTGCCAAAATGATGAATGAGAAAGCGAAGAAGCTGGGAGCGAAAAATACAAATTTTGTAAATCCCAACGGACTTCATGACGATGCCCATGTAACCACAGCCTATGATCTTGCCATGATAGCACAGGAAGCCATGAAGAATGAAAAATTCAGGGAACTGGTTCTGACCTACCGGTATATCATTCCCGCTACCAATAAGCAGGACATTCGATATTTATATAATACCAATCGTCTCATTTATGATGAAAGGACCAAGGTAAGCGCCAACGGTGTTTTACGGCCTGCCAAGTATGAAGGCGCTACCGGGATTAAAACCGGATATACCAGCCATGCGGGCGGATGCTTGATTGCCGGAGCGAAGCGGGGAGAAACGGAACTGATCTCTGTTGTAATGAAGTCAACAGACTCCGGAAGGTTTGGAGATTCCATTGCTTTACTGGATTACGGATTTGAAAACTATAAAAGTGCAAAGGCTATTGACGCAGGGACAGATCTCGGACAAATCAATGTGAGCAGAGGATCGGTAAGACAGGTGGGCGTAGTTGCTGCCCAAGATGGTTATGTCACTTTACCCATTGAAGCTTCCGCAGAGTTAATAAAGACGAAAGTACTTTTAGATGAAAAAGTCAAGGCTCCTGTGACCAAGGGTCAAAAGGTAGGAGTCGTTGAAATTTATGAAGGAGATTCATTGATTTCCAAGGTGGATGCCATCGCAGCAGGAGAAATTCCCGAAGGCGGAATCTTATCCATCGTCGGAATCCCGGATGATACCGCTCAGAAAATTGAGATCGGCTTTGCCATCGCTCTGATTGTATTTCTGTTATTGTCCTCTTCCTATATTCTGCTTCGCCGAAGACAAATGAAGCGAAGACGCAAGAGAAGGCTGGAAAGGGAATTGAAATATCAGCGGGAGCAGGATTTCAGAATGGATTTTAGAAATCACCACAATGATTACAGAAATGACTTTAAACGTTATTAAAAATAAAAGCCCGGTTTACTGCTCGCAATTCCCTCAGCTGCAAATTTCGAATTCTATTAAGAGGTACATTTACAGCTTCGAAGTCATTGCAATCAGCAAACCGGGCACTTTTATAATTTTATAACATAGGAATTATCCTCTTTTCATTTATCTTCTTATCTTCCGTAAAGCCTGGTCAATTTTTCCAGCCTGCCTGTAAGCTCTTGCGGCACCGCTTCCCAGGTCATTCTCCACCTCCAGTTGTTCCCTCCCAGGGTTGACGGGATATTCATTCTTGCTTCCGAGCCCAGTTCCAGCAAATCCTGCATGGGAATCACAGCAAGATTGGCGACGGAGGAGAGTGCACCGCGTATCATTCCCCAATGATACCCTTCTTCCTGATCCAACTTCAGGTATTCCTTTGCAAAGGCGGCAGCATCATCTCCGGCCTTGTCGAACCATCCCATCACCGTGTCATTATCATGGGTTCCCGTATAGACAACACAGTTTTTATCGTAATGATGGGGGAGGTGGTCATTGTCCCCGCAGGAATCAAAGGCGAAGCCTAAGACTTTCATGTTGGGGAACCCGCTTTTCTTTACAAACTCCCGAACGCTATCCGTCATCATTCCCAGATCTTCGGCAATAATTTTCACGTCTCCCAGAGCATTTTTTATGGTATCGATAAATTCCGAACCGGGTCCCGGTTTCCAGCTGCCGCAGGCAGCAGAGGGAGAACCGTAGGGCACTTCCCAATAGCTTTCCAAACCTCTGAAATGATCAATGCGTACCCAGTCATAAATGGTAAGCGCACTTTCCAAGCGCCGTATCCACCATTGGAAACCAGTGGCTTTGTTCTTTTCCCAGTCATAAACGGTGTTGCCCCAGTATTGTCCGTCCTCGGAAAAATAATCCGGAGGGCAGCCGGCTACGCATAACGGCGTCAGGTCCTGATCGTATTTAAAAATACCCGCTGAGGCATTTGCCCAGGTATCGGCACTGTCACCTGAGGTATAGATGGGGATATCGCCGATGATTTGGATTCCCTGTCGATGAATGTAGTCTTTTAGCGAATTCCATTGTTTATAGGCGATATACTGTAAAAATTGATGATACTTGATTTCTTCCCCATAGTTTTCACTGTAATAGGACATCGCCTCCGGAACCCTCTTCTTAATATCTTCTTCCCAGAACCGCCATTCCCGGAATTGAAAATGAGATTTCACAGCCATGAAAAGTGCATAGTCCGGCAGCCATTGCTGATGTAATTCCGTAAATATCCGGATGTCGGCAGACATACCGGCGGCGCCTGCGGCATAAGCTTTTCTAAGTACCGCGTCCTTGTTTACAGAAATTAAATTATAGTCAACCTTTGATAAGTCATCTCCAAAGTTGATGAACTGATAATCTTCAGGTTGTAATAGTCCTTCTTCACAGAGCAGGTCGAGATCAATGAAATGAGGGTTGATTGCAAAAGCGGAAGGGGACTGATAGGGGGAATCCCCGTAACTTGTGGGCCCAAGGGGAAGTATTTGCCAGTATTGCTGTCTGGCTTCCCTTAAAAAATCGGCAAAGGCACGGGCTTCTCGCCCAAAGGTTCCGATTCCGTATTTTCCCGGCAGGGAACTAATATGCATTAAAACACCGGAGCTTCGATTCATGGTTTCCTCCAAATTGACTTTATCTATATTATTATTAAGCATTATAACCGATTTGTTCCGGATTTTCAAAGCGATCTGACAATATTCAAGATGTTGTTGCAAAAGCAACGATGTCAAACGATCACACCCGATATAATAAAATCAGATTAGGTCATCCGTTTTGTTATTGCAGCGGATTAACCGATAAAGGAACGAGATTCATTTAAAACAAAATTCCTATAAAGTAGATGATGATAAAAGGAGGGGTTTGCTATGGGCATGTTTTGCTATCAGTGTCAGGAGACTGCGAGAGGCACAGGCTGTGAATTCGGCGGTGTCTGCGGAAAAAGTGAGGAGCTTGCGGATCTGCAGGACCTGTTGATCTATACGGTGAAAGGCATTTCGGATATCGTTGTAAAGGGCAAAATGGATGTAGGACTACTGAGGGATGTCAATCACGAGGTCCTGAAATGCCTCTTTATGACCATAACCAATGCCAACTTTGACGATGATATCATCATTCAAAAGATCAAAGAGATGATTTCCATAAGGGATCACTTAAGAGAGGAAATAAGAGAAAAAGCTTTGGAGGAAGACCTTCATGATGCGGCTACCTTTGAGGTGAAGTCCATGAACGATTTGGTTTTCAAGGCATCCTATGCAGGGGTGATGGCGAAAGAAAATGAAGATATCAGATCGCTGAGGCAATTGATTACCTTTGGAATCAAGGGACTGGCAGCTTATACACATCATGCGCGAAATCTGGGAAAAGAAAAGGATGCGCTTTACGCCTTCATCTATGAAGCGCTGGCGGGAACACTAAACGATATGCTTTCAGCGGAAGAGCTTATCGCGCTTACCATGAAGACCGGGCAGTTCGGCGTTACGGCCATGGCGCTCCTTGACGAAGGAAACACTTCAAAATACGGCAATCCGGAGATCACTGAGGTATCCATCGGTGTGCGAGAAAACCCCGGAATCCTGGTCTCAGGCCATGACCTCACCGACCTTGAGCAGCTGCTGGAACAGACTCAAGGTACCGGAATCGATGTCTACACACACAGTGAAATGCTGCCGGCACATTATTACCCTGCATTTAAAAAGTACGGCAATTTTGCAGGAAACTACGGAAATGCATGGTGGAAGCAGACAGAGGAGTTTGTCACCTTCAAGGGTCCCATTCTGTTTACCACCAACTGTATTGTCCCGCCCGATGACGAAGAAGTAAGATCCAGAATCTTTACGACGGGAGCGTCGGGATACCCGGGCTGCATCCATATCGAAGCCGACGATTCGGGCAGAAAGGATTTTTCAAAGATCATCGAGATGGCCAAAACACTGGAAGCTCCTACAGAAATTGAAACAGGAAAGATCGTCGGTGGATTTGCACACGAGCAAGTCTTCACGCTGGCTGATAAGGTTGTGGAAGCTGTAAAATCCGGAGCTATCAGGAAGTTCTTTGTCATGGCAGGATGTGACGGAAGAATGAAGTCCAGGGAGTATTATACACAATTTGCCCAAAGGCTCCCAAGAGACACCGTGATCCTTACTGCAGGCTGTGCAAAATTTCGATACAACAAGCTGGATCTGGGAGATATCGGCGGTATTCCAAGAGTTCTTGATGCAGGACAGTGCAATGACTCCTATTCATTGGCACTGATTGCATTAAAACTGAAGGAAATCTTTGAACTGAACGATATCAACGACCTTCCCATCGCATATAACATAGCCTGGTATGAGCAGAAGGCCGTCATCGTATTGCTGGCCCTTCTCTATCTGGGCGTGAAAAATATTCACCTTGGGCCGACACTTCCGGCCTTCCTGTCACCCAACGTGGCAAAGATCCTCGTTGATACCTTCGGAATCGCGGGAATCGGAACTGTTGATGAAGACATCGAAATGTTCCTGGGAGTATCAATTTGAGGGTATCAATAAATATAAGAGCATCAATATAAAGAGGCAAGCCTTGTTAGGGCTTGCCTTTTCGATTTTGTACCAGAATCAGTTTTATTAGTTTTTATTTGTTAAATCAAGTTTTATTAGTTTTTAGAAGATAACTCGTTAAAATTATACTTCATTCCTCTTGAATGATAATGGGTATGCAGCAGCTCATGAGATTTGTGACCCAGAGGTTCTCCTAAATAATCCTCATATAATTTCAGAACATCAGGATTTTTATGAGATTTTCTCAGCGGAAGATCCTGATCTATCTTATAGATGGATTCTATTCTCTTGGCTTTTACATCCAATGTGGATTTAATCGGCTGGCCGCCGCCGCCGATACAGCCTCCCGGACATGCCATGACTTCAATAAAGGTATAAGGGGATTCTCCCTTTTCAATCTGCTTCAGAAGTACTTTCGCATTGCCGAGGCCATGGGCAACCGCAATCTTCAAATCCAGGCCGTTAATATGTACTGTGCTTTCCTTGATTCCTTCAAGGCCGCGAACATCGGTAAAGTTCAAAGACGGAAGCCCCTTGCCGGTTAGAATTTCATAAGCGGTACGAAGAGCAGCTTCCATAACACCGCCGGTGGCACCAAATATTGCGCCGGCACCGGTACCGATGCCAAATGGATTGTCAAACTGATCTTCCTCCAGACCGGCGAATTCAATACCCGCTGACTGAATCATCCGGGCGAGTTCTCTTGTGGTTAGAACAGCGTCCACTTCCTGAACACCGTTTGTTACCATTTCAGGGCGCTGAGCCTCAAACTTTTTCGCCGTACATGGCATAATGGATACGGTATAGATATTCTTCGGATCGATTCCCATCATTTCCGCATAGTAGGATTTGGAAAGGGCTCCAAACATCTGCTGCGGAGATTTGCAGGAGGAAAGATGATCCAGAAGATGATCATAACGGCCTTCTATAAAATTGATCCAGCCTGGCGAGCAGGAAGTAATCATAGGAAGCGTACCACCCTCAGTGATTCTCTTGATTAATTCAGTCCCCTCTTCCATAATGGTTAAGTCTGCCGTAAAATTGGTATCAAAAATTTTATCAAAACCCAATCTTCTCAAAGCAGCTACCATTTTACCGGTAACGATGGTTCCTTTTGGAAGATCAAAAGCATCACCCAGAGCTACCCTTACTGCAGGAGCAACCTGTACGATGACATGCTTGCTTGGGTCATAAATGGCATCCCAGATCTTCGCCGTATCATCCTTTTCAACGATGGCTCCAACGGGACAGACTGCCGCACATTGTCCGCAGAATACACAGAAGGTTTCTTCCAGCGGCATTTCATAAGCAGGCGTGATATTGTAGTGAACCGACCGATGGGAATGGGTCAGTACATGAACTTCCTGGCCTTTCTGGCAGGCTTCTACACAACGGTTGCATTTTACACATTTTGCAGAATCTCTGACAAGAGAAGGATTGGTATTATCAAGAGGAAGCGCATCTACGTTTTCCTCCAAGTTTGTTTTGGAAATATTGAAACGCTGGCAGAGAGCTTGCAGCTCACAGTTTCCGTTTCTTAAACATTTCAGGCAGTTTTGGTCATGATTGGCTAAAATCAATTCCAAGACTCCCTTTTGCATATCCCTTACTTTTTTTGTATTTGTCTGTACATCCATTCCTTCGAAAACAAAGGAGGAGCAGGCAGGGGTAAGCTTCTTGCTCCCTGAAACCTCCACTACGCAGAGTCTGCAGTTTGCTTTGATGGCCTGATCAGGATGATAGCAGAGATGGGGGATGTTGATGTTTACTTTTTTTGCTGCTTCCAGAATGGTGGTACCTTCTGGAACAATCAAATCAATATTATCTATTTTTATCTTAACATTTTTCATTTGCAGCCACCTCCATTAATCCAAATTCCTCAGGGAAATACTTAATCGCAGAAAGTAAAGCACTTTGCGCAGTTTCTCCTAAACCACAAAAAGCACAATTACTCATGATGTTTGCAAAACGTTCTGCAGTGTGAAGGTCATCCGGTTTCGGACATCCTTTTACAAAACGGTCCATAATTTTTGCGATCTGCCTGTTTCCCTCACGACATGGAGTACATTTACCGCAGCTTTCGTGAATGAAAAAGTCCTGTATGGATTTTAGAAAATCGATAACTCTGGTGCGATCATCCACAACAAGAATTCCGCCGGAACCTACAACAAGGCCTACTTTTGCCAGGTCGTCGTAGGTAAAAGGGGTATCAATAATGGAAGCGGGACCGATTTTGCCGGAAGCACCGCCAAGCTGGAATAATTTCAGCTCGTGGTCATCGGAAATTCCGCCGCCGATATCGTAAATGATTTCCCTCAATGTAATGCCAAAGGGGATTTCATATGCTCCGGGCTTTTTCACATTGCCCGCGAGACTGATGATCTTTGTACCAGGAGAGCTTGGAGTGCCATAACGCATATAATCTTCTACTCCGTGTTGAATAAAAGCGGCTGCGATGGCCAAGGTTTCTACGTTGTTTACCAGTGTTGGAAGCTGAAATAGTCCACACTCTTTGATAAAAGGCGGTTTGATTCTCGGTCTGCCGCTTTTGCCTTCGATGGATTCGATCAAAGTGGAGCCTTCTCCGCAAACGTAGGCACCAGCCCCGGAATAAAGGTGAATATGGAAGCTGAACCCGGTTCCCAGTATGTTATCCCCAAGATAACCTCTTTCCATGCTTTCCGTGATTGCATTTTTGATAAGCGGCCTTAAATGACGATACTCTTCTCTGAGATAGATGTATCCGTTTTGAGCCCCTACCGTATAACCAGCTATGATCATACCCTCAATCAGACGGAAAGGATCCTTTGACAGGATGCTTCTGTCTTTGAAAGTGCATGGCTCGCCTTCATCGGCATTACAGATGACGACTTTCTGGTCACCTGGAACCGAAGCTGCCTGAGCCCACTTTCTTCCCATATCGTATGCTGCTCCTCCTCTGCCTCTTACGGATGCAGTTTTGGCTAAATCAATGATTTCACTGGAGGACATTGCCAGTGCCTTTTTTACTGCGGAAAAGCCGTCGATGGAGAGATAAGAGTCGATAGAATTCGGATCATATTTTCCAAAATTCTCTGTAATAAAACGAACTGTTTTTGTCATCGTAAATCATCCTCCTATTGAAACTGGTCAAGAACAGTCTTGACACTCTCTTGCGTGGTGAGATGACCAAATACTTTTCCGTTGATTCTCATGGCAGGAGAAATATCGCATGCACCGAAGCATGGTGTATATTCCAGCCAATATTTGCCATCAGCAGTAGCTTCCAGCTCGTTGATTCCCAACAGGTCTTTAATGGTATCTCGGAGAATGGTGTTTCCGGTGACTTTGCAGACCACGCTGTCACATAATTGAATGACATAGTCTGCTCTTGGAACATCAGATAGGGCGGCATAGAAAGAAATGACATCGTAGATCTTACTCAGCGGCATATTCATCTTTTCACTGACATAAGA
Organism: Sinanaerobacter chloroacetimidivorans; assembly: GCF_018128545.1. Classification (GTDB taxonomy): domain Bacteria; phylum Bacillota; class Clostridia; order Peptostreptococcales; family Anaerovoracaceae; genus Sinanaerobacter; species Sinanaerobacter chloroacetimidivorans. The sequence continues at coordinate 164,353 of NZ_JAGSND010000003.1, forward strand.
GGCTACTTCTCTTGGTATGTACTGCTTTGGTACAATGTCCTGGATATCCAGGAGGATACCAACCAGTTTCGTTGAGTTGCTTTGGTAATTTGTAATGATAGTGTCAATCTTCAAAGCTAAATCTTCTGTCAGGACGCCAAAGCTTTTGGTGTTTTTACTATTCATTATAAGTTACTCCTTTCAGTCCTTGCATTTCTACTTTAATGCAAACTAAGACTTCATTCACACCTTCATATTATACTAAGCGCCCTATTTTGTCTATTAAATTGTCTCTAAATTAACAAAAAATTGCTATTAATTTAACGTTAATTTTTTAACTAAATATTCGAAATATTTAGAATATTTTAAGTAATCCCATTCCGGTAAGTTTCCAATATCGAGTCGGCAAAATCAAAGTCAAAAGTTTGATTTTGTATCCTGGATTTTTCGCAGTATTGGAAAGAAAACTGCCTGCGATAATCCGAAGGGGGGCTTTGGAACCATCGCTTGAATTGTGTGCAGAAGTGTTTGCAATTTGCGAATCTTTTTATCTGATTTCCTGCCGGTGGAAGATATCATAGCTGTCCGTTTTATTTCTACTGTAGGTATAATATTGAAACTGGTCTGTTAAAAAAGACAGCAAACTTTTTACCAACTCCTCGATAGACACCTCATTCGTATTTTTTTCGTTATGCAGATCATAAATTCTTGTCATTAAAAATCTCAAATATCGCAATTCCTCAGTAAGGCGGTCCCGGTTGATAAAGGAGTCGCAAATAAAATAAGTCACATCCAATTTTCTGAAAAACTTCTTGTAATAATCCAGATCAATTTGAATGGTAAGTATTATGTTTTTTTCGCTGATAGCGGATATTTTATGGGGATCCTTTGCATTGAAAATATAAACGTCACCAAAGGAGAGTTTATGACTCATGCCGAATCGGAAATACTGATCGAACCGTCAACAACACAAATGATTTCAATGACGTTGGTATGCATATGAAAGGGGTATTGAACGATGCTTTCCAGACTTACCCTGACCCTGGACTGCAATTTATAACCTACAGCTTCCTGAAACAAAATATCACCTCCCAGTCTTCGGCCCATTATGGTCCCTACGACCATTGAACTCCCTGTCCCCAGGCGGTGATTCTGCCCGGAAGCACAGAGGAGGTACAGCAGATTATTCGGATCTGCAACAAATATGATATTCACTTCAAGGCGGCATCAACCTTCTGGGCCGCAATGGGCTTTATCAGCTCCGACTATTCGATTCAGATGGACATGAAGCGGATGGCAAAGATTGAAATCGACCCAAAGAATATGATCGCTGTGGTGGAGCCCTATGCCATCGGTGCCGTCGTACAGGCGGAGGCGATGAAGTATGGGTTAAATTGCAATATGGCCGGCGTAGGCTGCAGCAGCTCGACTCTGGCCGGAACGGCCGGATGGGTCGGCTTCGGCCCCGGCTGTCTTCCCACGAGAGGGGACGCTCCGGCATATAAAATTGACGGGCTGGACAATGTAAAATGCTATACTCTCTGTTTCCCGGACTGGGACGCATATGCCAAGAGCTTCCAACTGTTTCACGAGACCGATGTAATCTATCTGGGGCACAGGCAGTTCAATATGTTCGGCCGGGATATCAAGACGGCCATGATCAAGATTCTCACTGACCCGGAAAAACAGTTCTGTGACATACCGTCGCTTATGGCGGATCTCTATCTGAAAGAGCAGAACGATAAGATGCGCATCGACTATCAGATCATTCTTGACGGGTTCACACCGGGGGATCTTGAATACAAGGAAGCGGTGGTGGATGAGGTCCTCAGAATCACCGGCGGCTGGAAATCAGAATTGATGAACGAACCTGACATCAATGACTGGGTGAAGCTGTATCTGTTGCGTCTCGGCCACAAGAATCTGAACTACACCCTTTGTGTTTCCTACGAAGGTAACTTCGGGATGTCTTCCAACGTGTTTGTAACAACCAAATTGATGGAAGAAGCTGCGGCGCTAAAAGACAAGCTGACGAAAGCCGGCACAGGCGTTGCCGACACTGGTGGCGATTCGAATATGGGAAGCATGTCTATCCTCGGCGGCGGAGGCATGACCGGATGGGAGTTCTTTGTCTTCTTTGATAACCATGAAAGAGATACCATCAGGCAGGCCAGAGAGCTCATCGACGAAACCCAGAAATGGATGTTTGAAAAAGGGCTTGGAGTGGATATGGGACGTTGGAATGCTGACGCCAGGAGACCGGATGCTTATGACTACACCCAGGAAGAGCACGACGCCATGTATCAGAACCTTCCTCAGCCATTGGTTCCCGAATACCAGTGGAAGGTGAGAGAAGCCTTTAATCCGAAGCATCTCACCGGAATCTATTACCGGACAAAAACACCGTACATAAACAGGGCTTGAGGGTTGAACACACCTGAAGGCTGGACGGGCTTGACAACAGTACGGAAAGCGGTATAATTCAGATATGGAAATAAAAGCAAGAGAAGCTGTGCTGATCAGCAGAATATTGTATAATGTTTACAGCATTGACGATCATCGAGAAATGCGAAAGACATTCCTCGATTTGATTCCCAATCTCGTACAATGCAGTAAAGCCTCGTTCTATCTTGGAGCCGCTGATGACGATCATTTTATGGATCGGCCCGTTGGGTATTGCATGAGCGATGAGCTCCTTGATAGTTACCTTGCTTATGATAAATATGATTATATGAATACCGTGTTTCTGAATTCCGTAACGGAGGTATACAGAGAGAGTGACTATTTTGTCGACGAGGTGAGAAATCAAAGCCCCTATTTCAAGGATTTGATTGAACCAAACGATATGTATTATTCCGTGCAGATGACTCTCTATGCCTCGAAAATTCTGCTAGGTGTTGTCACCTTGTTTAGAGGAAAGAATGATCCTGATTTTAGCGATCATGATCTCTTTTTGTTAAGGCTCATGAAAGATCATCTGGCCCTGCGGCTTTCCCGAAATGAAAACGCAAGCAACCAAACAACGCAAGGCCCTGATCAGAGGCTTCTCCGGCTCTATGAGTCATACAACCTGACTGCGAGGGAGATAGAAGTCCTGCAGCTCATGCTGGAACGCTATTCAAATGATGAAATGGCCGACCATTTACACGTCAGCCATTTCACCATTCAAAAACATGTGTCCAACATTTATAAAAAGCTGAATATAAACTGTAAAAGTCAGCTTTTTAAACTATGTTCCGACTAGTAAAATGACGGCGTCAGTCCTTGGTTGACGCCGTCATTCAATTTCATTTGTCGATTAAAGATCGGAATATACGACCTTTCCGTTTACAATTGTGAGGCTCGCCTTACAATCCTTGATCTCCTCTTCAGGGATGTCAAACAAGTTTCTGTCGATCACCGTCACGTCTGCAAGCTTACCTACCTCAAGGGTCCCCAGCTCATCCTCCCTGTTATGGGAATAGGCGCTTCCGTAGGTATATGCCCTCAGGGCTTCGGCTACCGTTATTTTTTCCTGAGGATTGACTCCGGTGTCTGCTCCATCTAAGTCCTTTCGCGTGACTGCGGTATAGATATTCTCGTAAGGATTCAATCCGCTTACGGGAGAATCTGAACCAAAGGCAAGATTTAACCCCATGTCGATCATAGAGCGGAAGGGCCATTCATATTCGCACCGTTCCATGCCGATCCGGTCAATTTTCTCATTGGCATCCAAAGGCAGGTGGACCGGCTGAACGGAAGCAGTGACGTTCAGCTGACGGAATCTCGGAATATCGTTGTAATGGATGCTTTCAATATGCTCTATGGAATTTCGGCACTGCATATAATTCGGATTTACGTTTTTGGAATGTTCAAAGATATCCAATCCTTTTCTAACTGCATAATCCCCGATGCAATGAATTTTAATCCCGAAGCCTGCCTGGTTTGCTTCCACAATGCAGTGATCGAAGATTGTCTCGTCATAGTTCATGCGTCCTTCCGTCTCAGGCTTATCACGATAAGGCTCGATGAGACATGCAGAGTATGTAGAGGTAACTCCATCAAAGAACTGTTTCAATCCCGGGATTTTTACCATATCACTGCTGTAGTTTCTGCGCATGGCCTTCTGGAGAGACAGATCGCCGGTGATGCCCAGGCTTGGATAGACATTGGCTCGAATTGTCAGTTTGCCCTTTCTTTCCATCAATTTGATTTTCTTCAGATCCTGAGAATCCCCACTAAGGACGGTGCATTCTGCCACGTCCGTAAAGGAAGTCAGTCCCTGCTTCGCAAGCTCGTTTAGGAGATTCATCTGCATGTCTTCAGAAATATCATCGGGGAAATCGTAAAACTGGTTAAAACAAGGGGCCATGAGCTCCAGCTCGGAAAGAATACCGTTTGGCTCTTCATCCTCTCCCAGCCCCAGATATCCAAAGGAATACTCCATATCCTTGGTAATATTACAAATCTTCAGAGCCTTCGTATTGCACCAGAATGTGTGGCAATCTGCCATCAGGAGATATACGGAAATGTCCGGAAACACAGCATCAAGACTTTCCTTGGAGGGCAGGGCATGAGGAACCTTGCTTTCTGTCCAGTTGATAGGGAACCACCCAAAACCGATGAGCTTATCAAGGTTTGGATTTTTCTCCCGGAAGTCCTTCATCAGCTCCACGCATTCTTCTTCCGACTTGGTATCTACCAGGTTGCAGCAGTATTTGCTCAATATGGTTGCGGAAAGAAGGTAATGCATATGGGTTTCGGAAAGACCCGGAACGATGAGCCTGCTTCCAAGCTCAAAGACTTTTGTTTCATCCTGAATCCAGCTGGCAGGGACCTCCTCCCTACCGACGTAAACGATGTTTTTGCCGGCAATGGCCATGGAGCCTTTGAACGGCTGCCCTTCAAGGCCGGTAAAGATCGCGTCGCTCTTTAAGATGATATCTGCTTTCATACTTCATTCTCCCTTTGCTTGATAATTTTCCGGCGTAAACTACGCTTAGTGGATGTGCAATCCCCGATAGCTAATTCAAATATACAATTCTATTTCCTTCAATTCAATTATTATATTGCGGTTATTTTTAAAGGAAAACGAAAGCTCCATTACAAAAAAACTGTTATGCACTACTCAAAAACTGTTATGTCATACCTTAAATTTACTCAAATTATTACTTTTTCGAGTAATTTAAATATTTTGCCTATTCTGTTATCATAAAAATGTGCAATCCTCATGACGTAAGGAGTACTCCTTATGGGTTATTATGACTCGTAAGGAGTATAAAAAAGGTCAGTATAGGGAATTTTTGTAGAAAGAATTTTCAGACAATATGGTAGCAGAGGCAAATTATTTCTAAATGGTTAAAAAGGAGAAAAGAAATGAGTAAACAGCAAACCCTTGAGCGAAAGCCCGTAACCTTGGGTGTAAAATTCGGTTACGGTATTGCGTCAGCCGGAGATGCCATTGTATTCGCCATCATGACAGTCTTTTTAATGCTCTTCCTTACAACCGTTGCCGGACTGGAACCGGGAACGGCAGGTACCGTGTCATCCGTTGCGCTTTTTTCCAGCGCTGTCGCTACACTTTTTATCGGTTATTTTTCCGATAACAGCAAATCAAAAACAGGAAGAAGGCGCCCCTTTGTCAAGGTAGCCATTCCCTTCATGTTTATTGCCTTCGTAATGCTTTATTCCTCCTTTGGTCTTACCGGGACTACGGCGGTCCTATACTACGGCTTTTTTGCAATCTTGTTCTGGATATCCTACTGCGCTTTCTTCGTACCATACACAGCATTGGGTGCCGAAATTACCGGCGATTATGGTGAGCGTACCAGCCTCCGGTCCTATGCGGCAGTATTTACCCAGGCAGGAAACCTTACCGGTGGAGCTCTGCCGCTGCTCCTCGTAGGGGCACTCATTGCATCGGGCCAGACCGAATCCATGTCATGGACGATGACCGCAGCAGTTTTTGCGGGAGCTTCCGCCATCTTCATCGGAAGTATGGTTGCGGTAACAAAAGGAAGAGAATTGATCATCGACCGTTCTAAGGAAACTGAAAAGCCGAATCTCTTTAAAGATTATTTTATGGTTTTGAAGTCAAAGCCGATGATCTGGCTGATCCTTTCTATCATAGGCTTTAATATTGTCAATGCCATCTTTGCAGCCAATCTGCCGTTTTTCGTCATTTTCAAGCTGGGGATGTCCGACGCTTATGTTCCCGTCATCATATCCATTATGTTCATCGCAGCCATCCCCATGGCACCGGTGATCAATTACATCGCACAGAAGCTGGATAAACGGAAAGCATACATATTCCTCTTCTGTCTATCAGCGGCATTGATGCTGATCCTACGGCTGATGGGGGTGAACAGCTATCCTATGATGATTGCCCTTACTATCGCCCTTGTTGTTTCAAATGCAGCCTACTGGCAGCTTATTGCAGCAATCATTTATGACGTTGCAGAGGTTATTGAGCTCAAAACCGGAAAGAGAGCGGAAGGAACCCTTGCTTCCCTGCAGTCCATAACCCAGCAGATTGGCTCGGCGATCGCGGTGTTCCTGATGGGATGGTTCCTCCAGTTCAACGGCTTCAATGCCATGGCAGAAACCCAGACCGATCAGGCGATTGGTGCCCTGATCACCGTGCAGACTGTGATTCCCAGCATTTTACTGTTTATCAGTGCAGCTATGATGTTGATTTTCCCAATCACGAAGAATAAATTCGAGCTTGTTCAGAAGGCTTTGACCCAAAAGGATGAAACTGGGAACTATGATAAAACGGGATTGGAAAGAATCCTATAGTTCAACGCGTCAGATCATAAAATTGAAAAGTGGCTGCAGAGATGTCAGCCACTTTTTTATGTACGTTGCACTTTTTTCTTTGAGACTGCAATCAATATCCCTAAAAGAATTGAGAGAAAGGCTGACGCGAGGACTCTGTATACGGAAGGCAGTAAAAACACGATTGTATGCAGAGGAATCCATATTAAGATGCAGTTTGTTATCCATGAAAAGCTTACCATCCGATCCCAGTCCACCTTTTCGAATATGCCATCCTCCTCTTATGATCCTTTCGCCGAGCAAATTCCCCATGGTAGCTAAAATTGAGAATTTTACGAAGCCTGCAAGATAGGAGTGCTATCCCGTTATCTTTCCATAAATTGCTCTAGCCTCTGGAATCAGCAGCATTATGATCCAAATGGAAAGTAGCGCTGCCCATAATAAATCGCCTGTTCTTTTCTTCAAAATTTGTTCCTCCAGTAAATCTTTTTCGTCAATAACCGATTACATATATATTACCGAAAAAGGCTGTTTGCTGAAATACCCCTCACTTATCCTTTTTCTACTCCTTATAGGTCATAATTAGATAGCCGGTTGCAGATTTTTAACGGGGGTGCTACAATAAAATCATAAAACAAAGAAAACGACTGGAGAAACAGGAAAGAGAAGAAACGAAAGCATGTTTGATATTCAGGAAAATTTAAAAAAACTCCCGGATAAACCGGGAGTTTATATGCATAAGGATAAACTGGGGCAGGTGATTTATGTAGGGAAAGCAATTTCCTTGAAAAACCGGGTGCGCCAGTATTTTCAGTCTTCAAAAAATATGGATCCGAAAGTAAGAGCCATGGTATCCCATATTGAAGAATTCGAATATATTACCACCAATACGGAGATGGAAGCCCTGATCCTAGAAAACAATCTGATCAAAAAATATATGCCCAAATATAATGTCTTGCTCAGAGACGACAAGACGTTTCCCTATATTAAGGTCACCACGAATGAAGCCTATCCCCGTATTCTGAAGACACGGAAGATCTATCATGACGGCTGCAAATATTTCGGGCCTTACACCGACGCCGGAGCAGTGAACCAGATCATTGATCTTTTAAACGAGATTTATTCTCTGAAACGCTGCTCTTCTCAAAAATTCCCCGCCGGCTTTAAGCCCTGCTTAAACTATCATATTCACCAGTGCAAAGGAATCTGTACAAATCAGATCTCTCCGGAAGATTACAGAAAATCCATTGACCATGTCGTTGATTTTTTAAATGGTAAGAATAAGCAGGTCCTCGATTATCTGAATCAGAGGATGGCCGAGGAGTCTGCGGAGCTGAATTTTGAAAAGGCTGCCGAATACCGGGATTATATCGCAGCGGTAAATGCCATCGCGGAAAAACAGCGGGTAATGCTTCTTACCGCAGGAGATATGGATGTTATTTTGGCGGCAAAGGGGAAAGATGATGCCCATATTATCATATTTTTTATCAGACAGGGCCGTCTCAGCGGCAGAGAAAGCTATCATCTTCAGGCTATGGCGGAGGATAACGAAAAAGAAGTGGTATCAGCTTTTATACAGCAATATTATACGGAAAATTCCATGATTCCGAAAGAAATCCTGGTGGAAGCGGAGCTGCCGGAAAGCAGCCTTACGGAGGAGTGGCTTTCGAAGATGAAAGGAAGCCTGGTGAAAATCATCGTCCCCCAGAAGGGAGATAAAAAGGCACTGCTGGATTTGGCCAAACGGGATGTCATCGAGATGTCCAAAACCCTGGATGAGAGAGCCAAAAACCAAAGGGAAAAAAATCAGGCCGTTCAGGAAGCGCTGGAGAAGGTTATCGGGGAGAAGCCCTCGGAAGGCATCGAAGAGGCAAAACCGGATTCCGGCGGTTGGAGAGTGGAAGCTTATGATATCTCCAATACCAATGGAGTGGATTCTGTGGGCGCCATGATCGTATTTCAGGCAGGCATTCCTCAGCGAAAGGATTACCGAAGGTTTAAAATAAGAACGATAGAAGGCCCCAATGATTACGGCAGTCTGCAGGAAGTTCTTTATAGAAGGTTGAAAAGAGGGGTTCAGGAGGATCCCAGTTTTGCCAGAATGCCGGATTTGCTCCTCATGGACGGGGGTAAGGGTCATGTTACCGCGGCAGAGCAGGTCGTAAAAGCGATGAAGCTTTCGATCCCTGTGGCAGGTATGGTGAAAGACGACAAGCATCGAACCAGAGGTCTGGTTTATAAGGATCAGGAATTGGATTTAAAAAACAATCCGGTGCTCTTGAAATACATTGCTGCCGTTCAGGAAGAGGTTCACCGTTTTGCAATTGAATATCACCGGGGAATTCGAAACAAATCGTTACAGCGGTCTGCCCTTGATGAAATTCAGGGTATCGGTGAAAAACGAAGAAATTCTCTGCTGTCATACTTTGGAAGCATTGAAAAAATTAAGGAAGCTACTTTGGAAGAGCTTTGTAAAGTTCCCGGAATAAACCGCCCGGCTGCGGAAAAGGTAATAGAGTGGGCTTCAAAAAAATGAATAATTCAATTGATTCTAGTTCAATATAATGGTATAGTAAGCATATGTTATCAAATTAGAAAATAATGGAGGACGATTATGGAAGATAAAGAAAAATGCATGCCTGGCGGATGCAGTGACGAATGTAACTGCGGTGACGGAGATGATGCGGACTTCCTGACACTTGAATTTGACGATGGACAAGAAGTTGAATGTGAAATTATGGGTGTATTCGACTTTGAGGGTAAGGAATATATAGCTCTGATCCCTGAGGATGGCACTGATGATGTATACATCTATGGATACAAAGAAACGAGTGAAGAAGAATTTGAACTCATCGATATCGAAGACGATGAGGAGTTCAAGAGAGTAGTGGAAGAGTTTGAAAAGCTTACTGTAGAAGAATAATGAGGAAATAGCCTGCCAACCTTAGAACAATGGGTTTGCAGGCTCATTTTTTTATTGGGATACGTAATTTGAAGTACTGTAGTATCCATATATGAAGAGCCGGGGAGCCGGCTTGTTTTAATTATATTTTATAAGCCAGTTGAACGTACGAAGTGTCCGAAACAATAAAGTATCCGTTATGCAGGTACTCGTCGATTGTTATACAAAAAATCACCTAACATTTTGGTCTTCTTATGTCGATAAGTTACATAAAAGATTGGAATCTTCTGCAGCGGAATTAGATGAAGAATAATGACTGGGGAAGGGCCTCTGCCGAGCAGAGGCCTTTTTTAGTCTGAGAGGAAATAACGGAGGTGGCGTCAGCCGCTTTTTTTAGTGCCTTATTCACAGATTCGATGTAAATAGTCTAAATCCATTTTTGCTAAATCCCACCCTTTCCCCAGTTCATTCATTGGTGGAAGATAAAAGTAATTCTCAATAAAATACCAGCCTTGATAGCCTTTTTCCTTTAGAACGCCGATGGTCTCCTCGACTTTTCCGGCACCTTTTCCCAAAGGCCAGCAGCCTGTAAGATTCTCGGGAGCATCCTTTACATGGATGTGGTCAATCAAATCAATGCCGATTCTGCGGATTTCATCAGGAGGATTGCCGTTCCCGAACCGGATGGGATTTAAAGTATCGTAGCAAAGCTTTAATCCCTCTCTCACGTAATCCAGGATGGCAAAAAGTTTTTCTACGGGGGCAAAACACTCGTAGGCAATCTGGATTCCCTTTTCGGATGCTAATTCCACAAACAACTTTAACATGGCGGCAGTATTTTTCTGTTCATAATCGTTGGTAAAATTACTGGCCACGAAAGAACAAATCAGGTAAGTAGGGATTTTTAGGGCAGCACAGACTTCCAAACCTTTTTTAAAATTAAAAATCGCCTCTTGCCCTTTGACGCTATCCATGGGGTACTTGATCCCGCCATGCTGTGTCATGGAAACGACCCCCTGGAGACCTTGGATCTGAACTCCATAAGTCTCCGCAGCTTCCAGATAATGAGCCTGTATTCGTTCATCGTTCAGCGGAAAATTTTGGTTGACTCCGCCCAGATCCGAGATTTGAATACCTTCAAATCCAAGCTGTGAAGCAGTCCTGATGGCTGAGGGGCCTGTCGTTGCAAGATACCATTCGCATACTCCATATTTGTTTTTCATACGCATTCTTCGATATGCAGATGTGCCCGGCACATGAAAACATATCTACCCTTTCTTTCATTTACTATTTCTTAAAGCAAAAAACCTGCCAACTGTTAACAATCAACAAAAAAATTGATATTCCAAGCTTTCGCAGACATGTATGGGGAGGATCTCGGGCAAAGTGTATACTTTTTGTTTACGTTTCTCCGGTATTGTTACGTGTTGGAAACATATCGGCAGCAGCATGCTCCTGGTGAGAACAGCATGAACAGATTTGCGTTAACGGCAGGCATTAAATTTTAATCAGACAACCAACGATGATTCTGAGCAGTTTCGGCAGGGCGGCATCCTTGCACAAGGGGTATGGGTTCTGAGCTTGGCATGATAGTTGCAGCCAGGAGATGTTATTCCATCGCCGATAGTTGGATGGATACGTATTTTAACAAAAATAAGAACAGGAAAGGAAAGGAAGATACGGTATGGAAACATATGGAATGTGCAGCGAGATATTTTGTATTGCAGGCAAAAAGGCGTTGGTAACAGGCGGAACAAAAGGCTTGGGAAAAGCCATTGTTACAGGACTTTTGGAAAACGGGTGCGACGTTTTTGTAACCAGCCGGAATGTAGCCGGGGCAGATGAACTTCAGGACTTTGCCGAGAAAATGGGCAGAAAGCTTGTCCTCTATTCTTGCGATGTAACAAAGTCTGAATCTGTAAAGGAAATGGTCAATGCAGCGAAAGAGCAGTTAGGACGCATAGATATTCTTATCAACAGCGCAGGGAACATAAAGATAAAACCTCTGAAAGAGATGGATGATGATTCGTGGAACAATGTCATTGACACGAATCTGACGGCCACCTTTACCGTCATCAGAGAAGTCTCCAAGGTCATGGAGGAGCAGCGGTACGGAAAAATTATCAACATGTCTTCGATGAAAAGCGTTCTCGGAACCGTAAAAGGGTTTTCTGCTTATTGCGCCTCGAAAGGTGCGATCAACATGCTTACGAAGCAGGTGGCTTGTGAACTGGCAAAATTCAATATAAACTGCAATGCCATTGCACCCACCTATATTAAAACCGACCTGAATGCCGAACAGCTGGAGGATGAAGAATTCAGAAAGAGCCTGGAAGTCCGCATCCCTCTGGGACGAATCGGAACCATGAATGATTTGGTGAATCTGGCATTGTTTCTTGTGTCCGATGCATCTTGCTTCATTACCGGGCAGGTAATTCTTCTGGATGGCGGAATTTACGCCATGCAGTAAGGCCGTAAGAAAGGAGGATTTTGATGAATATACAAAGCTTAACCCAGTTTTCACTGGAAGGTAAAAATGCAATCGTAACAGGTGCCGGAAGGGCAACCGGTTTGTGCTATGCAATGGCGAAGGCTCTTCATGACGCAGGTGCAAGAATTATATTGATGGATGTTTCCGATAATGTATTTGAATTGGCAAAGGAATTGGGAGGAGACGCTGCGGGATATTATGCAGTGAAGGCAAATCTATGTGACATGGATTCCTTGCAAGCTGGTTTTGACAAAGCGATGGAAATCTTTGAGAATCAATTGGATATCCTTCTTAATGGCGCCGGCATGCAATATCGCTGTGATGCGATTGAATATCCGGATGACAAATGGCGCCAGATCATAGATATCAACTTGAACGCTGTGTTTTTCCTGAGCCAGATGGCAGCCAGGGTGATGATCCCACGGGGTAAAGGGAAAATTATCAACGTGGCTTCCCTGACCAGCTTCAATGCCAGCAAGCGAATTCCGGCCTATTCGGCAAGCAAGGGTGCGATCGTGCAGCTGACCAAGGCTTTATCCAATGAATGGGCGGAAAAAGGTTTGAATATCAATGCCATTGCTCCGGGATACATGATTACTGAACAGACGACAAATTTGGTAAACACAGAACAGGGACAAAGCTATACGGTAAGAATCCCTGCGGGGCGTTGGGGATATCCGGAAGATCTGGACGGAACCATCGTATTTCTGGCTTCGGCAGCATCCGACTATGTCACCGGAGCAACGATTCCGGTCGACGGCGGATTTTTGGGTGCTTAATGAAGACGGTAGAAAAGGAAGGAGAACTGACTCATGTATGAGAAACCTGATTTTGAAAAAATGAAGCGTTTAAGCGCGGACATCCGGATTGAACTGATTAAGGAATTGGCAGAGGCGGGATTCGGACATATCGGCGGATCCGCTTCTATAGCCGATGTGCTGGCCGTACTCTATGGCGGAGCCATGCAGATAGACCCTGAAAATCCAGGATGGGAAGACCGTGACTGGCTGGTACTTTCCAAAGGCCACAGCGGGCCGGCTCTTTATGCTGCGTTGGCTCTTAAGGGATATTTCCCCATGGAAGTGCTGACCACATTGAACAAGGGCGGAACCCGCCTGCCAAGCCACTGTGACAGGCTTAAAACACCGGGTATTGACATGACTACCGGTTCCTTAGGCCAGGGCATGTCTTCCGCCGTAGGAATCGCTCTTGCCAATTCCATTCAGGGACGTGACAGCTACACCTATTGTATTCTGGGAGACGGTGAGACTCAGGAAGGACAGGTGTGGGAGGGAGCACAAACTGCGGCCCATTTTAAACTGGACCACTTTATTGCCTTTGTTGATGACAACAAGAAGCAGATTGATGGTCCGATTAAACAAGTATGCGAACCTTTCGATATTGCCGAGAAATTCCGCTCTTTCGGATTCGACAGCCGGAAAGTGAAAGGTTACGATGTGGAAGAGATTTATCATGCGATCGAAGAGGCAAAAGCCGTAAAAGGAAAGCCTTCGGTCATCGTTTTAGATACCATAAAAGGCCTTGGCATTAGTTTTGCCGAACCGGAAGCCTTTAACCATTATCTGAATATCGACTGGACCATGGCGGAAAAAGGCATTGCTGAAATTGAAAAGCGATATGCGGAAGGAACTTATCCCGGAGGTGATTTCAAATGGTAAAAGTATTAAAAGAGCAGGGTGTTTATCCCGTTGAATTACGAAAAGCCTATTGCCAGTCGCTTATGAAGGCGGCTGCCGGCAATGAAAAAATTGCTGCCATTAACTGCGACCTGTGCAGTTCCATGGGTATCACAGATTTTGCAAAGGCTTACCCTGAACGCTCCTTGAACGTAGGCATTATGGAGTCCAATGGCGTAGGTGTTGCAGCAGGGCTTTCCGCAGCAGGAATGATCCCCTTTTTTCACTCGTTTGCCATTTTCTCCACACGCAGAGTCTATGATCAAATCTTTATGTCCTGCTCCTATGCTGGACTGAATGTCAAGATTCTGGGAGGGGATCCCGGGGTAACGGCCACCTATAACGGGGGAACCCACATGGCCTTTGAAGATGTGGGCGTTATGCGCTGCATTCCGGGTGTCAATATCCTGGAAGCATCCGATGCTGTGATGTTGAAGAACTTAATTCCCCAGATGATTGCACATTACGGTGTGGATTATCTCAGAATCAACAGAAAAGGCAACGTTCAAATCTATGAAGAAGGCTCCGAATTTACAATAGGAAAAGCTGTGATCCTACGCGAGGGTACGGACGTTTCCCTGATTGCCAGCGGCATTATGGTTCCGGAAGCTTTGAAGGCAGCAGACCAGCTGGAAAAAGAGGGCATCAGGGCCAAAGTAATAGACATGTTTACCATCAAACCCATAGACAGAGATTGCATTTTGGAATGTGCCGAAAAGACCGGAGCCATTGTGACGGCGGAAAACCATAATATCTTTAACGGACTTGGCTCTGCGGTGGCGGAAGTCCTGGCTGAGAACCGGCCTTGCCCTATGGAGCGGGTTGGGGTTCAGGATCAGTTCGGGGAAGTCGGTCAGCAAGATTATCTGATGGAACGTTTCGGACTTACTGCTGAAGTGATCTGTGAAAAAGCAAAAAAAGTACTGAACCGGAAAAAAGGACTCTAGCATTTATTCCTCCTCATGACCGGTTCCGATGTTTACATAAATCAATACTTTTTTCAGAAATAGCGTTCTGAGGATTCTCAAACGCTATTTTTGATTTCGGTAAGATCCCTATATGATTTCTCGGACATTGATTATGGTACGGTTATTGCATATAACAGCAGGAAGAGAAGTATAGAAAAATTCCAGAAAGTATATGCTATTTTTCTGCTTTTAAAATGTGTTATAATATCATTCAATCACCAGGCTGACTCTTTAAGTTTCTGCAGTCAGATTTTGTTAATCATCTCTTTTTCAATGGCGAAAGTGAGGTAATGTCATGAGCGGTAATGGTATGTGTAAAGATAGTAAAATCAAAGTTGATAGTATGAAAGTCTTACATCAGGATTCAAAACATAACTTTGGGCCCAACGTACCCCAGGATGCCCTCGAAAGGCTGTTATATCAGAATGCATTTCTTACTGCAATCCTGGATTCCCTGGATGTTGGCGTATGTTTTGTAAATAAGGAAAAGGAAATCATATATGTCAATAAAGAACAGCTGAATATACATAATTTAACCATGGAATCGGTTCTCGGAAAACAGGTAGGCGAAATTTTCCCTGGCACAGGTCATATTGACGTATTGGAAACCGGGATTTCAAGTACAAAGGATGAAATTCAGTTCAATACTACAGGTGCCACGGTCAGGCCTAAATATACTCCTATCGTAGACGGAGATAATAATCTTATCGGCTCGTTGGCCTTTGTAAAGGCCATTGAAGATTACCGGGAATTTTCCATTGAAGTAAAAAGTATTAAAAGTATTTATGAACGGTTTTCGCTGATTTTTAATAATCTCCAGGAAGCCATTGTCGCCGTGGATACCATGGGAAAGGTAGTTTACGCTAATTCCGCCTATCTTCAGATCTGCGGTGAGGATATGGAAAATGTCTTGAAAAATAAGCTGAAATTTGAGGGCTTGGGAACCATCGCGATGAATACGCTGCGTAATGCGAAGTCCATTAACGACAATCTGCTGTCTTCCAAAGATATGCAGCTTGAAGTGATTTCCTTTCCTATTATCGTAGATGAAGAAGTGGTAGGCTGCATTTGTATCATCAGAGATATTACCGTTGTTCAGACCTTAACGGAGCGGTTGGAGCGTACCACACATATGGCTGAATATTTCAAGAAACAAATATACCGCCAGAAGGCATTGCCTACTGCTTTTGAAACCATTATCGGCAATAGCGCCTGTTTAAAGGAACAATTGACCATAGCCGCCAAAGCGGCCGTTACCAGCTGCAGGGTCATGATACGGGGAAGCAACGGGGCAGGAAAAGAACTGATTGCCAGAGCAATCCATGCTTCCAGTACCAGATCCACAGGTCCCTTTATTGCAGTCAATTGTGCAGCACTCCCGGATGCGTTATTGGAAAGCGAACTTTTCGGATATGACGAGGGAGCCTTTACGGGAGCCAAAAAAGGGGGCAAGCCTGGGAAATTTGAACTGGCAAACGGCGGCACCCTATTTCTGGACGAAATTGGGGATATGTCCGTCTATATGCAGGCCAAGCTTTTGCGAATTCTGCAGAATATGGAGAATGAGCGAATCGGCGGGACCAAAGTGCAAAAACTTGACGTACGGGTTATCTCGGCCACCAATCGTGATCTGGAGCAAATGATCGTGGATGGACAATTCCGGGAAGATTTATATTACAGAATGAATGTGGTAATGGTTACCGTGCCGGATTTAAAGGAAAGAAAAGGCGATATTCCAATGTTGTCGGATTATTTTCTGAAAAAATATTCCAAATCTGAAGAGGATCCCATCACAATCTCAAAAGAAGCGCTTGAGCTTCTGGAGCTCTATGATTGGCCTGGAAATGTAAGGGAGCTGGAAAATGTGATAGAGCGTTCCGTTGTCTTTGCTGAGAACGGTGTGATTCAGCCTTTCCATCTGCCTTCCAATTTATGGCTGAACGATTTTGAGGAGGAAAAACAGTCGGTGGTCATCATAGGAAATACAAAGCCGCTGGAGGAGCTTGTTATGGAATGCGAAAAGCAGGCAATCAAAAGGGCGATTCTGGAAGCCGGCAACAATAAGTCCAAAGCAATGGAAGCATTGCAATTGAGCCGGAGAGCTTTTTATTATAAATTAAATAAATACAATATCTCATAATGAAACTCATAAAAATATGAAACATTCCAAATTTTTTTGGAATGTTTTTTATATGGCACTATCCTTGCTTAATGATTGTTATATAGGATATCTTACAGTCAAGTAAAGGAGTGAAACAAATGAGTAAAGTAGATAAGCAGAAAATGGAACTTTACGCGGAAAAAGTGAAGAATTGGAATAAGTGGGGGGAAAACGACGAGCTTGGTACGTTAAATTATATTGATGCCCAGGATATCGTTTATGCAGCCCAACTGGTAAAAACGGGGAAGGTTTTCCCTATGGCTATCCCTCTGGATGTAAACGGTCCTCAATGGGGAGAACGAGGACGAACCAACCCGCATAGAACCATGGTTTATACCGGAACCGATGCCCTTCTTGGAAGGCAGGATTTCATTAATATGCGTTATGCGGATGATGTGGTAACGATGCCGCTGCAATGCGCGACTCACTGGGATGCTTTAGGGCATGTGTTTTATGAGTATTATGAGGGCGATGAGAGAAAGGTCATCATGTGGAACGGCTATTCTGCAGCAAATGTTGACAGTTATGGCTGTCATAAGTGCGGGATTCAGAATACCAGGGATAAGCTGATCGGAAGAGGGATTCTTCTGGACATGGCCAGATTCCATGGAGTCGAATCCATGGATCCGGGCCAGGGAATCACTTCGGAAGATCTGACTGCCTGCGCCGAAAAATTTGGGATACAGGTTAAACAAGGAGACTTTGTGCTGGTAAGAACCGGCTTCTTAGGAAAGCATATGAAAGAGGGAGTATGGGGCAAATATGCCGGCGGAGATGCTCCGGGCCTTGAGTTTGAAACCTTGGAATGGCTCCATAAGAACGAAGTTGCAGCAGTGGCCACAGATACCTGGGGCGTTGAGGTCAGACCTAACAGAAGCGATGAATTCCTGCAGCCATGGCACTGGCTGGCAATCCCTATGCTTGGAATTACAATGGGAGAAAACTTCTTCCTGGATGGAATCGCGGAAGAATGTGCAAAAGACGGTTCCTACGAGTTTCTATTTGTGGCTCCTTCTCTTCCGTTTACCAACGGAGCAGGTTCTCCGACAAACCCTCTTGCCGTTAAATAGAAAAAGAATTTACATAAAGTAAACATGATTTTATTCAAAATACCATGCCGATGTTTTAAATACGTGAAATTACCTGCAACGTCAGAGATGTTACATAATAAACGAGGCGTATAACAAAAAGTAAACAACAATACTGCCGTGGAATCCTCTTGGACGCCTTGGGCTCCCCGGAAGCAGGTGAACATGGAAACTTAAATTATGGCACGATAATTGCGATAATCAACAGTATCAGTAATACCAACTTAAGAAGAAAAGGAGATAAGAGATGACTAAAATTTATGATTTAACACAGCAGATTTATAATGGTATGCCGGTATGGCCAGGCCATGTAAGAACCGTGATCTGGGATCATGATACTCATGAAGGTACGGTAAAAGTCCCCGGTGGGTATTCCTGGGCATCAAAGGGAATTATGCTCTGCGACCACGGCCCTACGCATGTCGATGCCATCAGCCACATGGATGCGGATCCTACGGCACCAACAATTGATCTGATTCCGCTGGAGAAATTCTATACAAGCGGTGTCTGCATCGATGCATCTGAAGCAGATCCCGACGGTTATATCACAAAGGAAATCCTGGAAAAATCCTGTGAAAAGGCTGGAATTGAGATCAAAGAGGGCGACACGGTATTGCTTTATACAGGCCATTACGTGAATCAATACGGAACTCCTGAATATTTGAGCAGATATGCCGGACTCGACGGCGAAGCAACCCAATGGCTGGTTGATAAAGGAATTGTGAATATGGGTATTGATGCGCCGAGTACGGACAATCCAAAGGATAAGACGTTCCCATCCCATCTCGTTTCCAGAGCTCATTGGCTGATCCATATGGAAAATCTTGCAGATTTAAGGCCGGTTGTCGGGAAACGATTCCAGTTCATTGGGTTCCCTCTCAATATCAGGGGCGCCCATGGGTCGCCGATCAGAGCGGTTGCAGTGGTCGATGAAGACTAAATGATGAATCGTAATAAAAAAGGCCAACTGTCTTTATGTGAAAAGAGGAGGGGAAATCTTGATAAGAAAGTTTGATCGCTTTATGAATATCTTAGCCTCAGTCTCAAGCTATATCGGAGCTGTGGGAATTCTTATCATCATGATCGTTATTTGCTTCGATGTCACAGGCAGAATCTTCTTCAATCATCCGAATATCGGAACTCCTGAAATCGTACAGAATTCCCTGGCTGCCATTGCATTTCTGATGCTGCCTTGGGCCACCTATCTTGGCCAGCATGTCAGATCGACGATGATTAAAAACCGATTGCCTGTTAAACTGGCCTACAGTGCCGAAATAGCGGCTTATTTTGTAGGTGCCTGCCTGTTTCTGGGGGTAATCCTTTCAGCATGGGAGCCAATGACTTTTGCAACCAAAATAAAAGATTTTCAGGGTGAAGGACTGAGAGTTCCCATTTACCCAGTCTGGTGGGTAATTATCTATGGATCGGTTTTAAGCTGCTATCAGTGTATCAGTAAAATCGTTAAAGCAGCAGCAGCTATAAAAAATCCAACCTTTACAACAGAGGATGACGGAGGAGGTATTCAGGTATGAGCATGATCACTGTAGCGGTTATATCCGTGATTTGTCTGTTTACCCTCATTCTTTTCGGTGTACATATCGGCTTTTCTTTGTCATTGATGAGCTTCATAGGAATATGGCTCATGACGGAAAAAATACAAATTGCTCTATCGATTTTGGCCACCACATCCTTTGAAGCCATCCGGGATTATACCTTCGCCGTCATACCGCTATTCGTATTGATGGGGTGCTTTATGAGCCAATCCGGTGTTGCCAAGGATCTGTTTGATGCAATGAATTATTTTATAAAAAAATTACCCGGAGGACTGGGAATTGCTACCGTCGTTTCCAATGCGGTATTTGCAGCGGTAACGGGAGTCAGCGTCGCTTCGGCTGCGGTTTTCGCCAGAATATGTCTTCCTGAAATGTCAAGGCATCGATACAAACCAGGTTTTGCACTGGGTGCTGTGGGAGGAAGTTCTGTTTTGGGAATGCTGATCCCTCCCAGCCTGCTTATGATCGTTTACGGAATGCTGAGCGAGACTTCCATCGGAAAGCTTTTTCTGGCTGGCATCGTTCCGGGACTGATTCTGGCAGGAATCTACTGTGTCGGCATTATCGGTATGAGTATCGCAAAGCCCGAACTAACTGGGCGGGCAAAAAATGCCGGAGGAAAGGTTATTTCCGCATCCGTAGAGGAAGAGGCAACTCAAAACTTCCTGATGGTATCGTTAAGAGCGCTTCCGATCTTTATCATTGTGATATTGGTACTGGGAGGAATCTGGGGTGGCTTTTTCACTCCGACAGAGGCAAGTGCGGTGGGTGCCTTTGCCACTTTGATTTTGAGCGTGGCACGGGGAATGCGGCCGAAAGGCTTGAAAAAAGTATTGCTGGAGACTGCAGGGACTACATCTTCCATATTATTTTTGCTGATTTCCGCACAGATGTATTCACGCATGCTGACCATGAGCGGTGCCACAGTGGCACTGGCCAATATGGTTCAAAACTCCAGTCTGGGAGCTGGGATCGTTTTGTTTATGATTTGCTTTGTATTGATTTTACTTGGCTGTGTATTGGATTCCACTTCCATTCTACTGATTACCGTTCCGCTGATTCTTCCCATTGCGGCTGCCTTTGGATGGAATCTGATCTGGCTTGGTATCGTTATGATTATCGTTATTGAAATGGGACTTTTGACACCTCCCTTCGGAATGGTGGTATTTGCAATGAAGGCAACCATAGGGGAAGGCGTTGAGGTCGAAGATATCTTTAAGGGAGTCATTCCTTTCCTATTGATGATGGCGATGGCAGTAGTGATTATTATTGCATTTCCATCATTGACTACCTGGCTTCCGAGTCTGCAATAGAAAGGATACACTGGCTGTGTAAATATACGGATCTTCGATATTTATGCATTTGATCGAGGGAAAGAAAATAATAATAAAATTCTAAATGATTATGAAGGAGAAGAATTATGAAAAAAAAGGTATTTCAGTATATCAATTTACTCTTAATCATTTGTCTGATCATCATGACAGCCGTTGGCTGCGGCGGAAAAGACGCGCAATCTTCTGGCGGTGAACGAGAAACCATCACCCTTAAAATCGGCGGCGGACATATGGTAAACGGTATGGCCTATACGCAGGTTGCCCAGGAATTCTTCCAGGCTGAAATCAGCAAAAGATGTGCCGAAGAAACCAATTATGATGTTGAATGGATCGAAGCATATGGCGGAACCATTGCCAAGCTCCCGGAAGGTTTGACAGCTTGCCAGAATGGATTGCTGGATGTGCTTGTAAATTCCTACGCCTTTGAAAATGCCAAGCTTTTCTTGATGAATATGAACTATTATGTACCATTTTCATCAACAGATCCGACCATTGTAACAAAGGCTTCCAGAATGGTAATGGACGAATATGCCGATGTTTATGAAGACCTGTGGGCCACCTATAATCAAAAGTTTTTGGCACTTGGCCCAACCGGAGCTTATGAATTGATCACAAATTTCCCTGTCAATAGTCTGGCTGACTTAAAAGGACATAAAATTGCAGCAGCAGGCGCTAATCTTCCTTGGCTTGAAGGAACAGGAGCAATTCCCGTTCAATCTAATCTTAACGAAGCCTATACTTCCATCCAAACAGGCGTGTACGATGGATGGATTATGTGGCCGGATGCATCCTACCGATATAAGCTGCATGAGGTAGCCCCGTATTTTACGGCGATAGGATTTGGTGCCGATGCGATCCAGGGAATATCCATCAACTTGGATGTCTGGAATTCTCTGCCGGAAGAGGTACAGGCAATTATGGAAGAGGTAGCTGCCGAGTATGAAGTAAAGTCGGCGGAAGCTGCCAAGGAACTGGATGTTACATCTCTGGAAGCCATGCAGAAAGAAGGCCTCACGATTTGTGAGATGCCAAAAGAAGACATTGAAAAATGGGCCGCCGGTCTGCCGAATATTCCTCAGGTGAGAGCTTCCGAAGCAGAAGGAATGGGCTTCCCCGGAATCGAAATCTGGAATGCTTATATCGATGCGCAAAAGCAACTGGGCCACACTTTTGCACGTGACTGGATCGTACAGTAATATGCGGAGTTCCCTTTTGTAAATAAAACAATTAAAATAAAGAGACAGTATAGATAACCCCTTTGATTAAATGCGGCTAAATTTATGCGGCATATGGAAAGAGCCTCCGCCCTGTGAGTCATGAACCAAACAGGGCGGAGATAAGCCGAAATTTTAATGACTGGTGTTGATGGAAAAACAAACTCTCGTAAAAAGGAGGTGAATGGATTGGCAATATTATTGTATCAGCTTGGAATTTTTAATGAAATGCCCAGCAAAGTTTTTATGGATGCGGATTATATCTCTTTACGAAATGGTCTGGAATTGCTCCAGCAGCAGTATCATTTTCCTTTGGAAGAGATCATTACGGAAGAGGGAAAGCTGCACCACCAACTGGTGATATTGATTAATGGGGTTAGCATTGACAAGGCACAGGGGCTGGAAACCTTCATCCGCGACGGTGATAAAGTCCTTCTTACCGGACTTGTTTCAGGCGGTTAAGCGATGGCAAAAGTCGAACTGGTTTTAAATTGATTCGGAAAGGAAACTTGAAATGGAAATTATTGATATTCATGCACATTTTTTACCATTAAAATTTATTGAAAAAGCGAAAAAGGGAGAAACCTTTGGGGCCCATCTGAAGACAAAACCAGATAACGGGGAAAAGTATATGATCTTTGACAATGGTGATTATCATCCTTGTGATGCTGTTTTCTTTGATATGGAAGCCAGAAAAAAAGAGATGGATGAACAACATATTGATTTGCAGGGCATATCCATCGGACCCAGATTGCTGTATTACGATGCCCCATTGTCTTTGGCAAAAGACGTTGCAGAAGTAAGCAATGATGCAATTTATGAAATCGTAAAAAATGACAGCCAACGTTTCTTTGGAGTAGGAACGGTACCTTTGCAAAATACGGCAGCAGCTATAGAAGAACTAAGAAAAATCCGGTATGAGTATGGCTTTCGGTCAATACAAATCGGAACGGAAATAAACGGAAGCAGTATTGCGGATCCTGCCTTGTTCCCTTTTTATGAGGAGGTTCAAAAACTGGGAATGACAATTATCATACATCCGTTTTTCTATGGACCCCAGAAATTTTTAGAAGACTATTATCTTGTAAACTTTATCGGAAACCCTATGTATACGACGATAGCAGCAGCACACTTGATTTTCAGCGGAATCCTTGAAAAGCTGCCCGAGTTGAAATTTGTCCTTTGCCATGGCGGCGGATTTCTTCCTTATCAAATTGCAAGATTTGATCACGGATATATTGAGAGAAGCGAATCTAAGAAGAATATTGACAAGCTGCCATCCTATTATTTTAAAAAGAATTTTTACTTTGATACTATTTTGCACGATCCGGTGAGAACGCGGGCTTTGGTTGATCTTGTAGGTGCGGATAAGGTTTTGCTTGGAACTGACTATCCCTATGATATGGCCGACCACGATCCCTATGGAACGGTACGGAATTTGAATTTACCCGAAGAGGATTATATAAAAATTGTCAATGGAAATGCAAGAAAATTGTTTTTAGGAGAGTAAGGAGATGCTAAAAGGCTTTGCAGGAAAGATTTTAAAAATAGACCTGACTACGGAAAGCTGGTCTGAGATAAAACTGTCCGAAGATGTGTACAGAAAATATATCGGCGGGCGAAGTTTGGGCATGAAGCTGCTGTATGAATTACTGCCGCCTGGAGTTGATCCGCTGTCCCCTGAGAATTTATTCATTTTAACTACAGGTGCGGTTTCGGGTACTCCGGTACCATCCGGATGCAAATATGTGATCGTGTCAAAATCACCGGCAACAGGAACCATTTTAGAAAGCTATGCCAGTGGATACATCACACAGGAATTGAAATATGCCGGATATGATGGTTTTATTCTTGCCGGAAAAAGCAAGAACCCATGTTACATAGAAATCTATAACGACAATGTATATTTCAGAGATGCCGGAAAACTCTGGGGACTGGACTGCTATGAAGCGGAGAGAGCCCTGAAGGAAATCCATGGCCCGGAATATGGACGTATTGTTATCGGTCCTGCGGGAGAGAAATTATCAAATCTGGCTTCCGTTAACAGTGATTTTGGAAGGCAAGCCGCAAGGGGCGGTCCCGGGGCCATACTCGGATCCAAAAATGTAAAAGGAGTCGTTGCCCGCGGCACGAAACAAGGTGTCAAGTGCCATGATCCCGAAGCGGTATTAAGATTGAACCGGGAACATATCAAGATGTCCGATGAAAGCTTTATGGGAAGAATCCGAAAGCGTTTTGGAACTCCTTACACCTTGACCGTCACCAATGCAGCCGGGATGCTCCCAACGAGAAATTTCAAGACAGGATATACCGAAAATGCGGAAGAACTGATTGGTGCCGAAGCAGTAGAATCGGCAATGGTAAAGAGCAGAAGCTGCCTGGGATGCATTATTGCCTGCAGCAAAGTGACCCAAGTAACGGAAGGACCCTTCGAAGGCTTGGTGGTAGAAGGTCCGGAATATGAAACCATAGCTTTGCTCGGAAGCAACCTGGGAATCACGTATCTCCCGGCTATTTTGAAGGGAAACGAAGTCTGTGACAGAGTGGGAATCGATACGATTTCTGCCGGAGTTGCAGTGGGCTTTGCTATGGAATGCTATGAGAGAGGATTGCTGAAAGACTTTGATCTGGATGGCATGGACTTAAGCTTTGGAAACTATGAAGCAGCATTGAAACTGATGGAGGATATCGGATACCGAAGAGGCTTTGGGGAAGTTTTAACCATGGGCGTAAAGAGAGCCAGCGAAATCATTGGCCAGGATTCCTATAAGTTTACGCTGGAAGTGAAAGGTCTGGAATTTCCGGGCTATGATCCCAGAGCATCCTTTGGCGCAGGCCTCACCTATGCGGTTACGCCGAGAGGAGCCTGTCATAGAAGATGCTGGCCGCCTTCAAAAGAAATACTCCGGGAAGTGCCGCCATACATTGCTGAAGGAAAAGCGGAAATCGTGAAAAAGCTTCAGGACGACAATTGTATTCTGCACAGCCTAATGATCTGCGATATCCCTCATAAAAGCCTCGGAATGGGGATGCAGCCTTTACTTGAGTACGTCAATGCGGTGACAGGCATCGATTATAAAATTGAAGATATTCAAGAGGTGGTCGACAGAACGGAAACGTTGGCAAGGCTCTTTAATATCAGAGAAGGATTCGGCAGAAAGGATGATACATTGCCCTGGAGGATCTTGAATGAAGATTTACCCGATGGCCCTCCGAAAGGAATCCATATTAAGCAGGAAGATCTGGATTACATGTTGGATCGGTATTATGAATTGCGTGGATGGGATGAAAACGGGGTTCCTTTGGAGGAAACCGTTGCCAGATATAGAATTGAGGAGCGTATTTTGCCATGAGAATGTATATCGACAAGTCAAAATGTACAGGATGCCGCATGTGCCAGCTGGTTTGCAGTGTCAAAAAATATGGAGAGTTCAACGTGCATAGGGGACATTGCTATCTGGAAGAAGGGGAAATTGTACCCAATACGGCAATGTTCTGCAGACAGTGCAAACGCCCATTCTGTAAGGAGGCCTGCAAATTTGATGCCTTCGAAGAAACTGCCAACGAGGGAGTACTCACGATAAACCGGGATAAATGTACCAAATGTCTGGCCTGCGTAAAAGCTTGTCCGTTTCATATGGTGCTGATTGATGGACAAGATGGATTCCCGATGAAATGTGATTTGTGCGGCGGAGAATCACAATGTGTCAAGCAATGTCCGTTTCAAGCTTTAGAGGTAAAATAATAGCAGGTATTTGACCCTGCTCCGGCAGGGCATAAATAATGAAAAGGTTTCATCAATTACGAAACTTGGAGGTTATGTTAAATGCTTAAAAAACTTAATCATTTTATGAACAACCTGTGTTTTGGCACTAGTTTTCTGGGAGCGCTGATCGTGTTTGGCCTTATGTTCCTGATTTGCGGAGACATATGCGGGCGTGTTTTCTTCCACAAACCCATCATAGGGACAACGGAGATCGCTCAAAATATGACTGCAGCTATCGTCTTTTTGATGCTGCCATGGGCAACAAAGCTAGGGCAGCATGTAAGATCGACAATGATTTTATCAAAGCTGCCTAAAAAGGGAGTTGAATTCATGAATGCGGCTTCATATCTATTGGGAATTATTTTGTTTATAGGAATTATAGTCTCTAGTTGGGATCCTATGGTTCATGCAACGAAAATCAAAGATGTACAGGGTGAGGTCTTTTCCTTCCCGCTTTACCCCATCTGGTGGATCGTTATTTTTGGTTCTGCCATGAGTCTATATCAGTGCTTCAGAAAGTTTATCGAAGCAGTGGCAGCCTTATTTAGAAATTCAAGCAAGATAAAGACGAATCGGGAAGGGTGTGAATAGGCATGGAAGCAGCTGTCATTGCAGCATTATCTATTGTAGGGTTGTTGGTATTGGTTCTTTTAGGGGTTCATGTTATTTTTTCTTTAGCTTTAATGAGCTTTATCGGCATCTGGCTTTTGACCAGTAATTTCAACATCGCATTGTCGTTACTGGGGACGACGTCTTTTTCGGGAGTGAAAGAGTATACTTTTACGGTGATACCGTTATTCATTCTGATGGGAAGCTTTATGGGAAGATCCGGAGTCGCAAGGGACTTGTTCGATACGGCGAATTACCTGGTAAAGAAGCTGCCGGGAGGCATGGGGATCGCTACGGTAGTCTCCAATGCAGTCTTTGCGGCCGTTACCGGAGCCAGTGTTGCCTCCGCTACTGTTTTCAGCAAAATCAGTTTTCCGGCTATGAAAAGCTACAATTATAAAACCTCTCTGGCATTGGGTGCCGTAGCGGGTAGTTCCGTACTGGGAATGCTGATACCTCCAAGTGTTTTGATGATCATCTACGGAATGCTGAGCGAAACCTCAATTGGTAAGCTTTTTGTGGCCGGCGTAATTCCTGGACTGGTCATGGTGTTTATTTACTCTATCGGTATCATACTGATGTGCACAATCAATCCGGAGCTGGGGGGCAGATTCAAAAATGAGCATGGAAAATGGGTTGCAAAATCCGAGGAAGGGGAAACAGATGCCCAGGGATTTTTAAAGCTTTTCATAAAATCTGCGCCCATATTTGGAGTCGTTTTGTTAGTTATCGGCGGAATTTGGGGCGGTTTTTTCACCCCTACGGAAGCAAGTGCTGTGGGTGCATTTTCAACCTTCCTGATCAGTATGGCACGCGGCATGAGATGGAATGGAATCAAGGCTGTTTTCATGGATTCCGCAGGTACAATCGCCACTGTAATGTTTTTGCTGATCGCAGCAAAAATGTACTCCAGGATGCTGGCAATGAGCGGTGTTACGGTGACGCTGGCAAGCATGATCGCTGATTCCGGATTGGGCAGCGGCATGGTTCTTTTCCTGATCTGCGCAGCGTTGGTTTTATTAGGCTGTGTGCTGGATTCCAACTCCATTTTACTGATCATGGTACCTTTGATCCTTCCTGTAGCAGCAGTATATGGCTGGGACTTACTGTGGTTTGGTATCGTAATGATTATTGTTGTTGAGATGGGAATCCTGACGCCGCCCTTTGGTATGGTAGTATTTGCAATGAAATCTACAATAGGCGATGAAGTAAAAGTCGAGGAAATCTTCAGAGGCGCCGCACCTTTTATCTTTATGATGGTCATAGTAATTTTACTATGTATCTTCTTCCCACCGTTGGTAACTTGGTTGCCAAGCTTAATATAATTTACCAGACACGTGTATTAGCAATAAAAGCTTAATACATAAACAAAAAACAAAAGGAGAAAAGAAGGAAATGAAAAAGACAAAGAGAATCTTATGTTTGGTTACGGTTTTATGCATGATTTTTTCCCTGGCAGCGTGTGGTGGTGGCGGAGCAACAGATAATACCCAAGGCCGCAGTGAACGTAAAACCATTACCTTGACAATCGGCGGAGGTCATCCTTCGAATACCATGTCATATACTAAGGTAGCTGCTGATTTCTTCCAGCCTGAGGTCACAAAGCGCTGTGCGGAAAAAACGAATTACGATATAGAATGGATTGACGCTTACGGCGGAACCGTTGCAGGACTTGACGAAGCTCTGGTTGCAACTCAAAACGGACTTTTAGATGTTTTTGCTTCAACCTTTGCATTTGATACGAAGAAGCTTTTACTGATGAATCTCCCTTACTACGTACCGTTTTCATCTCAGGACCCGGTGATTGCAACAAAGGCCTCACGTATGGTTGCCGAGCAGTTCCCGGAGGTGTATGATGGGTTATGGAAGCAGTATAATCAGAAGTTCTTAGCCTTTGGTCCGACGGGAGATTATGAACTGATCAGCAAGTTCCCAATTGCTAAAGCAGCCGATGTTAAAGGACACAAGCTTGGCGGGGCCGGCAGCGTAATGCCTTGGCTTGCCGGTGTCGGTGCAACTCCTGTACAATCAACATTTAATGAAGTATATACCAATTTACAGACAGGTGTTTACGAAGGATATGTTGTATGGTCAGATACAGCCATGAGATATAAGTGGGATGAGATCGCTAAATACTATACGAAAGTTGGTTTTGGAGCTGCAGCAATTCAAGGCATCACAGTTAACCTTGATACATGGAACAGCCTGCCTAAAGAAGTTCAGGACATTTTCCTGGAAGTGGCCGCAGAATATGAAGAATTATCAGCAGAAACAGCAAAAAGCTGGGATGAAGAAGCTTTTGCCGTAATGGAGAAAAACAACGGACTTCAAGTAACTGAATTAAGTGACGAAGAAAAAGCGATTTGGCTGGACAGCATTGAAAATCTGCCTGAAAAGTGGATTGCAGCCGCCAATGAACAGGGATTCCCGGGAAGAGAAATCATGGAAGCCTATATTAAAGCACAAGAAGAGTTAGGACATGTTTATTTGCGAGATTGGCTTAACGAATAGTACTTATTAAAAATAATGGGGAGGAATTATGAAAATAGTATTGGCACCGGATACGTATAAAGGAAGCTTGACGGCTATGGAGGCCTGCAGGGCAATGGAAACAGGCATTCGCAGAGTGGATCGGGATGCGGAGGTTGTATGTGTCCCTATGGCTGACGGCGGAGAAGGGACCATGCAGAATATTCTGGATGCTGTCGGTGGAATGCTGGTTGAATGCGATGTTTTGAATCCCTTGGGCCAAAATATAGTGTCCAGATATGCAATTTTAAAAAGCAATACCGCAGTGATAGAACTGGCAGAAGCCGCCGGATTATATCTGATCGGTCAGGCGGACAGAAACCCGTTGAAGACGACAACGTATGGTGTCGGGCAGCTGATCGTCGATGCGCTGGATAAAGGATGCAGAAATTTTATCCTTGCCATAGGAGGGAGCGCTACCAATGATGGCGGTGCCGGTATGGCACAGGCTTTAGGGTTCCGTCTGCTGAATGCTGACGGAAAGGAAATTGATTTCGGCGGCGGCGCTTTAGATCAATTGTGTATGATCAATACTGATTTCGTTGATTCTCGTATCTATGAATCAAAATTTGTGGCAGCGTGTGATGTAAGCAACCCTCTATGCGGCCCAAAGGGCGCAAGCAGAGTATTTGGACCGCAAAAGGGGGCCACTGAGCAAATGGTAGAGGTCCTTGACAGGAATTTGGCACATTATGCCAATATCTTGAAAACTTGCTTAAACGCAGATATCGCTGACTTGCCGGGTTCCGGCGCAGCAGGCGGGATTGGCGGCGGTATGATGGCATATTTAAATGCGGAATTAAATCCTGGTGTAGACATTGTAATCGATGCTGCCAGACTAAGAGAAAAGATGGCCAATGCCGATCTTGTGATCACTGGTGAAGGCGGGTGCGACTTTCAAACCGTTCACGGGAAAACCCCGTATGGTGTTTCAAAGGTTGCTCAGGAGCTGAACATACCGGTCATCATTATTGCGGGGAACATAGGCAAGGGTGCGGAAGCGTTGTATGAGCATGGCGTAACGGGAATATTTTCCTTAACTGACGGCCCGGTGACACTGGAGTATGCCATGGCCAATGGAAAGGAATTGCTCGCTTCCGCTGCGGAAAGAATCCTGAAATGTATCACTTATTTTATGAATACAGGAAATAAAAATGAAGGCAATTGCCGATAATATGGAAAAGCTTTTTCCTCTTAATTTTTTATCATATATGAAAATACCCTTGCG
The DNA here is from genome assembly GCF_018128545.1 of Sinanaerobacter chloroacetimidivorans. Lineage (GTDB taxonomy): Bacteria > Bacillota > Clostridia > Peptostreptococcales > Anaerovoracaceae > Sinanaerobacter > Sinanaerobacter chloroacetimidivorans. Next base: position 194,628 of record NZ_JAGSND010000003.1, read on the forward strand.
TTATGCAAGGTATTTTCATTTTACTTTCACGTTTCGGGCGTAGATGGCACCCAAAAAAACAAAAGCGCAGCTGGGAATGAAGAAATAGCCATTAAAACCGTCGATAAGCCCCGCGTATAGACCATAGGCGCCTCCGCCCAGCAGAATAATTGCTGCAGCCAAATGATTATAATTGATTTTCTTACTCATATTTCCCTCCTGATTGCTTATATTTGATAAGTACATAGTAACATGCAACTGCTGGCTTGTTCTACCTTTTTCCGTTTAAATGGATCCGGTTTTTTTATTGCATACAGTATTTTTCTATAAAAAAATAGTATTGGAATAAAAATACTAGCATTATATAGAAAAATTTTATATAATAATGAGACGGTGTTATTTAGCATAAGTATTATTATAAGGAGGAAAGAAAAGCACCTATGGAAACATTAAATAATTTTTTTACCTGGCTTAACGGTTATCTTTGGGGACCGCCATTATTGATCTTATTGTTTGGTACGCATTTATTTATGACTGTTAGAACAGGTTTTATTCAAAAGAAAATTGGTCTGGCCATTCGCCTGTCCATTACGAAAGATGCAGACGGCAAAGGAGACGTTTCTCAGTTTGGCGCCTTGACAACCGCTTTGGCTTCTACCATCGGTACCGGTAATATCGTTGGTGTAGGTACTGCCATTGCTTTGGGAGGCCCCGGAGCCGTTCTTTGGATGTGGCTCACCGGTGTTTTCGGTATCGCAACCAAGTATGCCGAATCTTTGGTGGCTGTAAAATACAGAGTGCAAACTTCTGACGGAACCATGCTGGGAGGCGCCATGTACGCCCTGGAAAGAGGACTGAAAATGAAATGGCTTGGCGTATTGTTTGCCTTGTTTGCAGCCCTTACTGCCTTTGGAATCGGAGCCACCGTTCAGGCCAACGCAGTTTCTAAAGTAGTTTTAAAAAATTTCGACATTCCACTATGGGTTTCCGGAGCCATTATGGCGGTTCTGGTAGCGGTAGTTATTCTAGGCGGCGTAAAGTCCATTACGAAAACCTGTGAAAAACTGGTTCCCTTTATGGCAGTCTTTTATGTCATTGGATGTATCATTATTCTGGTTATGAACAGAAATTATATTTGGGATGCTGTAGTATTGATTTGTACAGCTGCATTTACTCCAAGTGCTGCAGGAGGCGGATTTATCGGAGCCTCCATCATGATGGCGGCGAGATTTGGAGTGGCAAGAGGCCTTTTCTCCAATGAATCCGGAATGGGATCCGCTCCTATCGTTGCTGCGGCAGCACAGACCAGAAACCCTGTAAGACAGGCGCTGGTATCGGCTACAGGAACATTCTGGGATACCGTAGTCATTTGTGCCATGACAGGTCTTGTTCTGGTGAGCACAGTGATTTCAAACCCTGCGGTAAGTGCTGACGGAGCCGGCGGTGCTGCTGACGGAGCCTTGCTTACCAGCCATGCCTTTAATCAAATTCCGGTGATTGGTCCAATCGTACTGACCTTTGGCTTGATTACCTTTGCTTTTTCCACCATATTGGGCTGGTCCTATTATGGAGAAAGAGGAGCGGAATATCTCTTCGGAAAAGCGGCTATCATTCCTTACAAAGCCATCTATGTCATTATCACTTTTATCGGAGCTGTTATGAGCTTATCTACAGTTTGGAACATTGCCGATGCACTGAATATGCTGATGGCGATTCCGAATTTGATCTGTATTCTATTGTTGAGCGGAGTTATCGCAAAAGATACAAAGTATTATCTAACTGGCAATAATATTGATAAGATCGATGATACCCCGATACCTTTTATTCAGAACAAGAATAAAAAATAGTTGAATCTATCAATAAATTACTGATATAATTTAAAAAATGCGTTATAATAGAAAATATTAATAGAACTGGTTGATGTCTGCGGGAGAGATTGCATCGTGCAACACCGAAGGAATAAGCATGTATTAGGCCATAATTCATGTGATGATCTCAGGTAAAGGGGACCGTAGGCGGACAGAACTCTGGAAAGCGTAAGCACCGAAGGGGCAACTCCCAATGGGAAGAATCTCTCAGGTTAATAACAGAGCAGAAGGCGTTTGCTTTCTGTTCTTTTTATTTTTGTCGAAAGGTTGATTGGAGGAAGAGATGAAAGTTTATGATTTGATTATTATCGGAGCAGGCCCTGCCGGATTATCTGCAGGTATCTATGCCGGCAGAGCCATGCTGGATACTGTGATTCTGGAAAAGGGTCAGGATGGAGGTCAAATCCTCCAAACTGCAGAGATTGATAATTACCCGGGTTCCGGTCCGGAAGAAAGCGGCGCGACACTGATAGACCGTATGGCGGCTCAGGTAAAGAAGTTCGGGGTAGAAAAGATTTATGATGACGTGACGGCGGTTTCTTTAGACGGAGATATTAAGGAAATTATCTGTCAGCGGGAAACCTACCGGGCAAAGACCGTAATTATTGCCGGAGGGGCATCAGCGAAACCCATCGGCTGTATCGGCGAGGACAAATTTATCGGGAGAGGTATTTCCCACTGCGCAACCTGCGACGGACCGTTCTTCAGAAATCTGGAAGTATTTGTAATCGGCGGCGGAGATGCGGCACTTGAAGAAGCTATGTTTCTGACCAAATTTGCGAAGAAAGTTACCGTGGTTCATAGAAGACGAATTTTAAGAGCAGCCAAATCCGTTCAGGAGAAAACTTTTAAAAATGATAAAATCAGCTTCCTTTATCATACCGTAGTGAAAGAAATTAAGGGAGAGGATCTTATTGAATCCATGATCCTTGAAAATGTAAAAGATGGAAGCATTACGGAAATCAAGGCAGACCCCAATGACGGAACCTTTGGCGTTTTCGTCTTTATCGGATATGATCCAAGTACACAGCTCTATCAGGGAAAGCTTACCCTGAATGAAAAAGGCTACATTATTACGGATGAAAATATGAAGACAAACCTGTCGGGTGTCTATGCTGCCGGTGATATCAGGGAGAAGAGTCTAAGACAGGTGGTCACCGCAGCCGCTGACGGAGCTATAGCCGCAGTCCAGGCAGGCAAATATATTGAAGAATTAGAGAGTAAGTAAGGATATCGAAGAAAGGGGACGATATTATGGATTTTAAACAAATAGAAGCTTTTGTTACCGTGGTGGATTATAAAAGTTTTTCAAAAGCAGCAGACGCCTGCTTTCTGACACAGCCTACCATCAGCGCAAGAATCTCAACGCTGGAAAAGGAGCTGGGGGTAAGGCTCATAGACAGAAATGGCAGGGAAGCATTCCTTACCGATTATGGCAAAGTATTTTATAAATATGCTGCTGAAATGCTGGATACGAGGGACAGAGCCACAGGTTCCATACAGGATCTTTCAAAGGAGATCAAAGGAATGGTGGATATACAAATCGCCTGACGGGACAGAAGCTAGTTATAAAACAGAAATTTACTGTTTTATGACTAGCTTTTTCTAACTGACTACCGGTAAAAAAATGATTGTCAGTCTTGTCCTTACCGCATATAATATCTCTGTGAGCTTTTTGCTTCACAGTTTGGGCGAACTAAGATTAGAAAGTGGAGTATGAAAATGAAAAAATACGATATTATCATTGTTGGGGCCGGAGCCAGCGGCGTATTTATGTCCTACGAGCTGACGAAGATTCCAAACAATGCAAAAGTTCTAATGATAGACAAAGGGGCTGGGCTTGAAAAAAGGATATGCCCTATTAAAAGCGGAAAGGTTACAAACTGTATTCGCTGCGTGCCATGTCACATTATGAATGGTTACGGCGGTGCCGGAACGCTTTCCGACGGTAAATACAATATCACAACGCAATTTGGCGGTGATCTTCACAACTATGTAGGTACGGAAGAAGCATTGGACTTAATGGAGTATGTAGACCAGGTATTATGCAGCATGGGAGGGGAAGATGCAAAGCTTTACTCTACAGGCAATTCCGACCTGAAAACCCTTGCCTTAAGAAATAATCTTCATCTTCTTGATGCGAAGGTACGTCATCTGGGTACAGACAGAAATGTAAAGATTCTGGAGAGAATCTTTGATTATACAAAAAATAGAATCGAGACACAATTCAATACCTTGGTAGTAGATGTAGAAAAGCTGGACGAAGGCTTCCGCATTATTACGGATAAAGGGGAAGAGTTTGAGTGCAGGGATCTGGTTTTGGCTACCGGCCGTTCCGGTTCCAAATGGATTTCAGATATCTGTGATAAATTCCACATAGACCTGAAAAAAAACCGGGTTGATATCGGCGTAAGAGTAGAACTTCCGGCTGAGATTTTTAAACATATTACCGATGATGTATACGAAAGTAAAATTGTTTATAAAACAAATAAATATAACGATATGGTAAGAACTTTCTGCATGAACCCTTATGGAGAGGTCGTTGCGGAAAACACCAACGGGATCGTTACGGTAAACGGCCATAGTTATGCCGACCCAAGCCTGAGAACGGAAAACACGAATTTTGCCTTGCTGGTTTCCAACCAGTTTACGGAACCTTTTAAAGACAGCAACGAGTATGGTGAATCCATTGCCAGACTGAGCAACATGCTTGGCGGCGGCGTACTTCTGCAGCGGTTCGGCGACCTGGTAAAGGGAAGAAGAAGCAGTGCAAGAAGAATGGAGAAGTGTTTTACCAGACCGACACTGAAGGCTGTTCCGGGAGATCTGAGTCTGGTGATTCCAAAAAGGCAGCTGGATAATATTATCGAGATGATCTATGCCCTGGATAAAATTGCTCCCGGTACCGCAAATGAGGATACGCTCTTATACGGTGTAGAAGTTAAATTCTATAACTCAAAGGTGCAGGTAGACCAGAATCTTGAGACCAAGGTGAAAGGCTTATATGCACTGGGAGACGGTTCCGGCGTGACACACTCTCTGTCTCAGGCATCTGCCAGCGGAGTATTGGCAGCACGCACGCTGATAGAAAAGTACAAATAACCGGATAGGAATATTCCCCGGAATGCTTACCGGACTATCCCAAGCAAATTTGCATATGAAAATACCATGGATGCTTGAAGTGCACCCCAAATGTTAGACGCATTTGGAGGTGCATTTTTTTTACTTGGCTGAAAAGAGGTCAGCGAGATGGCCTGCAAACAGCTTGGTTTGTTCAATTTTCTGATCATTTATAAATGGGGTATGGTAGCCTTCATCCCGTATTGCCAGCATACCGATATAATTCAAATTAGAATGTTTGCAATACCTGATGATCCCTTGCTCAAACAAGTCGGCGCCTTTTTCTACTCTGTATCCGCAGGTTGAAATAATGGCACATTTTTTATTCTCCCACAGGCATTCTTTCTTTTCAATATTCCCGTAGTATTTATTCATTCCGTAAACTAAACGGTCAAGCACAGCTTTCATCGGCGGTGTGCAGTACCAGGAATAAATCGGGGTTGCAAGAATGAAGATATCTGCTTCTATTATTGAATGAAATATAAATTGCATATCATCCTTCTGAGGACAACCGAAAGAGCCCGAAACATCCTGGCATTTTCTGCAGGCGACGCATGGATGGATCGTTTTCGTATATAAATTGATGATATTTATTTCAGCATCGTGCTTTTTCAGCTCGTTTGCAAACGGCTCCACCAATGAAGCCGTGTTGCCGTTCAGTCTTGGACTTCCCATCAGGATACAAACCTTCATACAGACCTCCTGTAATATATTTATATTTCTAGACTTTACACCGTTAATTGTAAGGGTTTTGCAGGAAAGAATCAATAATTTCTTTCTTATGATGCTGGACGAACCCAGCATCCAGGTGTTAAAATATGATCAGTGACAGGTACATACAACCTCTTTGTAATAAGAAATATTTCATGTAAGGAGATCACTCAATCGATGAAACGAGGCATTATCATTCTGCTTTTAATTCTTGTTGCTGTTGTCATTACTTTCTATCCAAGAAGTTTTCATCAGGTAATGGGAATAAAAGAGGATTCATCTATACAGGCTTCTGCAATTGAGCAAAAGGAATTTAGAATCAGTCCAGGTACAACAGTTACAATTGAAGATGGGGAGAATTCAAAAAAAATATTGGATTTTTTTAAGTCTTATCAATACAGGAGGGCTTACATCAGCTATAAGGAGCTGGATGGTATTCCGGAAAGTTTTTCTGTTACTTTTGCCGATGATGACGGAGATGGACTCAGGATTGTTACGGCCGGTGACGAGTATGCCACATTCTTTCATAACGGGAGCAGTGAAACCGTGAAGGTCTTTGGCGACAAGTTTGATTTATCGATATTAAGAAAATTATCGGCTCAGGATTAGAATTTGAAATGATTCTGTTTTATTTATCATAGTAAATATCGCTGAATTCAATGGATACGGCTTGATCGATACGATTATTATCACCTTGAGCGGTCTGATGGTTTTGCTGAACTTTATCATGGTCAAGAATTTTTATGATAGGAAGAAAAACAGTAAAAGTACTGCCGGTCCCTTCTTTACTTTCTAAAATAAGCTCACCTTCCAATACCTCCACGATCTGTTTCACCAGATGCAAGCCTAAGCCTGTTCCTTCCGCTTTTCGGGATAAGCTGCTGTCTACTTGCCCAAACCGTTCAAAAATAACCTGCTGCATATCTTTTGGGATTCCGATTCCTGCATCCCTAACGCTTACACAGATCATGTTTTTCTTGTTTCTCTTTTTAACGGCCAGGATTACTGTTATTTTTTTACCTTTCGGTGTAAATTTCAATGCATTGGATAAGAGATTCAGTAAAATCCGTTCGTACTTTTCTTCATCAAGCAGCACCAGCTTTTCAGGTATCTTCGAACAAAATCTCAGATCAACCTTCTTTTGTCTTGAAAATAACTCAACAGACTTTACGATTTGCCGTGTCACATAGACGATGTCAACTATGCTGTAATTCAGCTTTGTAAGACCCGAGCTGATGCGAATGTTATCGAGTAAATTGTTTACTAACCGCAGCTGACGATTGGTATTCTGCTTTATCGTGTTGAGATATTTTGCAATTTTTTCGGATACTTCGTCACTGTATAATAAATCAATTGCCTGCAGCGCACTGTTGATGACGGCCATGGGTGTCCGAAACTCATGGGTGATAAGGTACAGAAATTCATCCTTTAATTTCATAGAGGATTCCAGGGCTTCGTTTTTCTCTTTTTCAATTTTTAGTAATTGATCCTGCTGTTCTGCATATTTTTCGTAGATTTGGATATTTTCCGTGATATCTCTCAAGCTTAATACGCCCTTCTCGAAATTTCCATCCTGATCGAGTATGGGGGTACCGCTGGCATGAATATATTTGATTTTGCCTCCCTCATCTAAACGGAATACTTTGTTCTTAAACGCTTCTTTGCGCTTGATACAAGATAAAGGATATTCTTCCAGGGGCAGGGGTCTTTTTTCTGCATCTAAAAATTTATAGTTTTGATCCCTGGCACCTGCTTCGACACCATGGGGAAACAGGTGCCTCCTGGCTTCGTTATTTACGATAACCTGATCATTTTGATCAAATAAACAAATTGCATCGGAAATATTCTCGAATATTGCTTCCAGCTGTTTTTTCTGCTCCTTGATCAAATTATCATTTTCAATTGCCTCTGTGATATCCCGGGCACATATCACGGCCATTAATACCTGATGGTTTTCGTCATATACAGGGTTTCCGCTCATACTGTAATAAAGTGTTTTATCCGGTCTTACCGCTTTGATTCTTTCATTCTTGATGACTTCACCCTTCAGGACTCTGGAGCCGATCATTTCATCGACAGTCAGCTGCTTCTCCTGCATATTATAGTATTTAGTATGTACAAAACCATCTCCGTTAAATTTTATCGTTTCCGGCCTATAAAAGAAGTCCTTGCCCGCCTGGTTTAAAAAATAGAATTTATTATATTTGGATAGTATAATCAGGCCGTCTGATATACTTGCCACAATCCTTTTTAATCCTTGAATCTGCTGGTTAATTGCCTGAACATCTTTTAGTTTCTGTCTGATGACCGGATCTGCCGTATTCCCGATTTTGTCTGCACTAGTTTTGTTTTTTATTACATTGAAATCTGAATTCTTCAATTTATGTCACCTCTGATAAATATCTGCTAAATTTCTAGTTCCTTATAAACAAAAAAAGGAGTTTCAAAAAACTCCCCCTGATTTTATATCTACCGCCTATAAAAATAGCTTACCTCTGCTGGCTATAATTGTCAATTATGATCTTATGAAATGTGATGAACTTATGAAAATGATCTTATGAAAGAACTGTTGAAATCTTATGAAAGAGCTGATAACAATATACCATGGCGGAGCTGTGAAACCACGGCTTAAAGCGGTTAACAAATATGTAAAGAAACACATATTATAAATAATAAAACATGAAGGAGCATCAAGATGAGCGGTAAATGCCAGGAAATAAGCGAATATCTCACTTATGGACAAATGAATTTAATCAATGATTTCAGATATAACGTGCTTCAGTTAGCCATGTGGACGCGGGCCTATATAAACGCAGTGGCTTCCGGCTTTGGTAGTGTCGAGGGCAACACAAAAAAATTGCATACGGTACCGGTACTTTTCTATAATTCTTTGAGGCCTTATATGGGGGACATCATTGCAGAAGAATTTCAAAACCTGATGTTTCAAAATATTTTACTGTTTACGAAAATAGTGGATGCATTAAACAGCGGTGACAACGAGGCAGTAGACAGGAATCTTTCCGAACTGTATCAAAAAGTAGAAGAGATGGCCAATTTCTTAGCCGAAAGGAACTTATACTGGGACAGAGAACAATGGAGCTATTTAATTTCCCGTTACATAGGAATGTTGATCGATGAGGCTGTTGCAATATTTTCCGGAGATTACGAAAGAGGAATCGATATTTATGACAGATTACAATACCACGCTTTAGTTATGGCAGATTACATGTCAAGAGGCGTTATTTCAAGCATCAATGCAAGAGGGTAAGGCATCAGCTTTACCTTTTTTTTCAAAAGCAAATCTTATGCTTGACAAACTGTCCATATAATTGTACTATATTTATTGTGCCGCACATGGTGTAATATGCAGGCATGGCGGAATTGGCAGACGCGCACGGTTCAGGTCCGTGTGAAGGTTCCTTCATGGAGGTTCGAGTCCTCTTGCCTGCACCATATTGAACGACGGTATGAGTTCTGAACATTTTTTTCGAAATGTCCAGAATCATACTGTTTTTTATATGCTCAGACCCTGGATTTATGAGGGATTGAGCATTTCATATGTATTGAGTCGTTTGGTTTCTCTTTAGCGAAACAGTAAAATTTCGGCGAATAAAAACCAAAAAACACGACTTTTGAACACACATGTCCAATTTTATTGCTTGCTCTTCTTGTCGTAAAACAAGCGTTCATGCGTGTTTGGGGTTTTATAGTTTAAAGTTATATGCGGACGTTCGTTATTATAAAAGTCGATATACCTCTCAACTCGCTCTTTAAATTCACTTAATGAATGATAGTTGGTTCGATAAAGTTCTTCCTTTTTCATCGTTGCAAAAAACGACTCCATGACCGCGTTATGATGCGGCCTGCCCGATGGCGAAAAGGATTGCTTTACATTGCAGCTTTTGAGCAGGTTCTGAAATGCATGCGACGTATATTGCACACCACGATCACTGTGAAAAATCAATCCGGATTCAGGCTTGCGAGAAGAGTAAGCCTGTTTAAAGGTAGCTGTGATGAGCTGTGAACTGTGCTTCTGTGAAATCTTATAGGCAACGACCTTTCTTGCATAAAGATCTATAATGGCACAGATGTATTGAAATTTTGACCCGAGTTTAAAGTACGTTACATCGCTTACCCAGACTTGATTGGGTGCTTGAACAGAAAACTGCATTTTTAGAGAATCCTTCTTCTTTTCATGGTTGAACTGCAAATAATCCTTTTTTGCGCTAGTTCGAATACTATGCAGATTCATCTCCTGCATTAATTCGGCGACCATTTTGTCGCTTGTTGCTATGCCTCGTTCTGCCAATACTGCCTTGATTTTTTTCGCTCCGTAGATTTGGTTGCTCTCTTCATATACCTGTCTGATCAGTTCGCTTAACCGATTTCTGCGGAATTGGTAACTGCTATTGTCTTTTTTGCTCCGAAGGATATGATTATAAAAAGTACCTCTGTCCACATTCAGAGCTTCACAGAGCACATAAACGCTGTATTGACCATGAAGCAGAGCCAGTTCATGCAGTCTTTCTTTCAGTGGAGAGGATACGGCACAGTTTACTTTCTGCAACACCTCTAGCTTTTGTTCAAGCTTCGTTATATGCTGCTTCATTTTGATAAACTCATTTGCGCTTACAGCATATCCAGCATCGGTATATGTTACTTTGTATGGTTTAATCCAGGCATAGAACGTGCTTCTGGCAATGCTTGCCCCCATACAAATATCCGCTGCCGATTCGCCATTGTGATATCTTTGGACCAACTGATACTTTTCTTCTTTACTTAGTTTCATGATTTCAATTCCTCCTTCGTTATTTGGAAAAAATATAGATATGACTAAAATTGTATAGACAGGAAGTGAAATCATCAAATGCAGCCGAGACCAGACCAATAAGGTGGAATTAAACACAGATGCATAAAAGGGGTTGTTAACTACTTTCTATGTGATACTGTTAAAAACTATATTTTATTGAAGGTTTCGATAATATTTGGTATAATTAGACAACGGGAGGCCAAAGTGCCTTTCCTCTTGAAGCATAATTTCGACACTTATAAACCGTACAGGGATATTCCTGCACGGTTTTTAGGGGGTTGTGTTATAGAAAAATTAAGTTAAGAGTTGATTCTGGTGTTAAAAAGACATCTATAGACTGTAAAAACATTAATAATTCAACTGCAGTTATATGAGTAAAAGGGGGAAAAGTTATGTATGTTAATAAGATTCACATTCGAAACTTTAGAATCTTATCTCAATCCACACTTGATTTTAAAGATAAGCTATGTCTAATGATTGGGCGAAACAATAGTGGAAAGACATCCTTTTTCGTATTGTTTGAGAAATTCATAAATGGTCTGTCTTTTGATTTTAACGATTTTTCTCTGTGCAAAAGACAACTGCTATTAGCTTTAGATGAAAGCTCGGTTGTAACCGAATTTTCTATACAACTTATATTAAATATTAAGTATGAGGAATCTGATGATCTTTGTCATTTATCAGAGTTTATCATGGATCTGGATCCAGCACGCCAGGATGTTAATCTACTTTTTGAGTGTTGCGTAAAGAAGGAAAAATTACTAGAGTCTATTAGTCTTGCAAATGATATGTCGAAAGAAAAATTCATTAAAAAATATCTCAGTGATTATTTGGAAAAATGTGTTTATACCTTTGACAGTTTGGATGATCTTAAGCCGCAAAATAGGCATCGATTAATAAAAAAAGAATTGAAAGATGTAAAAAAGCTAATTGATTTCGAAATAATACATGCCAAAAGAAGCGTGTCTAGTTCCGAAGAAAAAACGGGCGCGAAAGTCCTTTCTGCTTTAGCAACTAGCTTTTTTAACAATAAAAATGTTAACTCTCCAGACAAATTTGAAGCTATAAACAAATTAATCGAGGATATGGATTCAAAACTAGGAGTAAATTATGAGGTGTTCTTTAATGATTTTCTTCGTAATGCAAAAGATTTTTTGGGGTTAGATGGTCTTAAGATTGTATCCAACCTTAAGGCACATGAAATAATTAATGATTCTTCCGAAGTTATATATGGTAGTGATGTGAATCAACTTCCTGAATATCTCAATGGCTTAGGTCATATGAACATACTGTATTTACTTTTAAATATGGAAATCAAAAAAAGCACTTTCATAGCTAACAACAAGGACATAAAATTGCTTTTCATCGAAGAACCTGAAGCTCATACACATCCCCAGCTTCAATATATATTTGCTCGTAAAGTTAGTGAAATTGTAGATGAATTGCCGGGTGTACAGACAATTATTACAACACATTCCCCACATATCGTAGCTAATCATCCTTTTGAAAATATTCGGTACATGCTGATTGGGAAGGACTCCTGTGGATATACAAATATTGAAATCAAAAATTTCTATAAAGATTTAAGGATTAAGTACCAGAATGAAATGAATGAGTTTCAGTTTCTTAAGCAGTATCTCACGATAGAATCAGCGGAACTTTTCTTTGCAGATAAGGCAATATTTATTGAAGGCGTATCAGAAAATATGCTTATGCCTTATTTTGTATCAAAATATGATACTCAGAAAACCGATGACGAAAAAAAGTTCATTAAAGAACATACTGAAGAAAAAAGTACGTATATTCCACTTGCTTCGCAAAATGTCTCATTTCTTCAGGTAGGTGCTAATGCAAAGGCATTTAGACATTTTCTCGAGTTTCTTCAGATCCCAACAGTTATCATTACCGATATAGATACTACAAAATCGACTGTAACAAAGTCAGGAGCAATTCGATATACGGCATGCTCTGTTGAAGATTCGCCTGACAATACTAGCAATGAAACAATTAAGTATTATCTTGATGCACCTGATATAAATGACAAAAATGAATTTAAAACATGGCTGCAAAAATTAATCGATCACAACCTACCTTGCTCAAATCAATATATCAGTGTAGCTTATCAGCAATCAGAAAACAATTATCACCCCAGAAGTTTTGAAGATTCTTTTATAAATGTGAATCTAGATCAGATTAAAAAAGAGTGTGTAAATATCAGCGGGCTTAAAAATATAGACGAAATTGAAAGCTATTCTGATATTTATGATTTAACCCAAAATATTATCGATAAAAAATCAGATTTTGCTTCGTCAATACTATTCATGGCGCATGTTAATAATAAGGGGTGGATAGTGCCTTCTTACATTTGGGAGGGATTCGAATGGCTACAAAAACGATAAATCCATTAGAACTATGTCAGGATTGTATTGACAAACAAATAAGTTTTGTGTTGCAAGGTGGCGCTGGCAGCGGTAAAACTGAATCGCTCAAAGATTTGCTCTTATATTTATCCATCAAAAATCCATCTGCGCGTGTAGTATGCATAACTCATACAAATAATGCCGTTCAAGAAATTCAAGAGAGAATTGGCGACAGATACCCTGTTAGTACAATCCACGCTTTTTTGCATGGTCTTATAAAAGATTACAAGAAGAATATTAAATGTGTCATTCCAGCGCTATATATGGTCTCTAAAATGGAGAGATTAGAGTTGGGTGACGATAACAATGAAAAAGAGTATAAAAAAGCTGAATATGAGCGCTATAAGAAAATTTATAACAAATTTGCAGATAAGTTGTATTCGGTAAAGAAGGAGACTTGCGGAAAGGTTATAGGTAAAAAAGAGTATGATAACGACTCATCTTTTTACAATAATACTTTAAACGACCAAATTGATAGTTTAAATGAATACATTAAAAGCATTATCGAAGCAAGTGATCAAGCAAAAATTCATTATAACGAAACTAAATTTGATAGTTTAGGAGACTTTACATACGGTCATGATGGGTTGCTTATCATTGCACATTTATTATTAAAATCTTACCCCGTTTTAGGCAGAATTATTAAAGATAAATACGATTATATATTCATTGACGAGTATCAAGATACAAAACTGGAAGTAATTCAAGATTTGCTAGCACTTACCAAACAAAAAGATGGAGATAAAAAAAACTTAGCGCTGTGCTTATTTGGTGATTCAATGCAGGCCATCTATAGTGATGGAATCGGGAGTGTTAACAAATATACTGATGCTGGCGATCTGGTATTAATCCCTAAAGCGGATAACTATAGATGCTCATATGAAATTATTAACCTTATCAACAACTTGCGTCTGGATGACATTAAACAAGAGGTTGCATTTGCAAAACTGCCCACAGGCGAATATCAAACGGAAATGGATAGGCACGGTAATGTTAGAATTCTTTATTCTATTTGTGATCAACGCCCCAGCGGCTTTAGTTCACTGGAAGACAAGGAAAAGCATTTATTACGGGTTAATAAATTAATCAATGAAGCGAAGAAAGATTGTGAAAATGCTAAAATACTGATGTTAACAAATAAAGCTATTGCAGAAAAAGAAGGATTTAAGTATCTCTACAAAGTATTTGATGATAGGTATGTTGAAGTCAGCGATAGAATGGATAATTACTTAAAACGCATCCATATATCGGATATTTGTGAAATCTGTAATTACTATGAAAAGAAAAACTATAATCCAATAATCAAAACCATCCGATCGGGTGGCTATGTTATTCATTCACTTCAAGATAAGGCTAAGCTTCAAGATATCATTGGGAAACTCTTAACTGACAAAACCCTATCAATATATGAAGCATTCCAATATGCAGTATCAAATAAACTTATCAAGCCTACAGAAGCTTGCCAGAATACTCTAAATTCAAATAAGAAATTTATTCAAGAGCTAGCCTCCAACGTCCAATATCAGAAATTTAAAAAACTTTATTTGGATGGGATGAATACCTACAATAGAATTAAGGATGCTTTCGCAGTTGCATCAGAAGAAGAATTTGATTACTATAAAAATCTCTATAAAAAGGAAATATTCATAGAGACGTTTTTCTCGCAATCTATTAAGTTTGCAGATGCACTTAATTACACTAGATATCTGAATGAAAATTCTAATTATATCACTATGCATAAAACTAAAGGTTCTAGTATTGACTCAGTTATTGTTGTTATGGAAGAATTTTATTGGAACGAATACGATTTCTCTCTTATTTATACCGATAATTCAAAACAGGAAAAATGGGAAAATTCACAGAAGTTGATATATGTTGCATGCTCTAGAGCTCGTAAAGCTCTTAGCTGTATTAGACTGCTTTTGGAAGATGAGGTTGAAGACTTCTTGAGAGTTTTCCCTGATGCTGTTGAAGTAAAACTGGAACAACCTTAATAAATAATGTGGATTATTTCTATAACCCGAAATCGGGTACCACCGTTTGGATTAAGTGAGGGAGGAGGGGATTGATTATGCAGCTAATCAGTAACGTGCCAGACAGTTTTTGGGGTTTATTCAGAACTAAGAATAGGATTTTATATATTGAGGTCTTGATGAATCTTAATGAAGAATATCAATACAACAATTATTTCATTAGTTGGGACGTATGTGTGCAAGTGATCTCAAACTTTTTTCATGTACGAATAATAAATCTGGAGGATGAAGATCAGGAATCGGATATCGACAAAACACAGCCGCCTGCCACAAGGACACTGAATTTACTTATTAAGATGGGATGGCTGAAAAAATTAGAGGATTATAGTCAGGGTATCACCAATATTGTAATTCCGGATTATTCCGCTGTAATGATCGATGCGTTCGAGCGGCTTTATAATGAGAACGACGACGAAGCAGAGGTATATATTCGCAATGTATATGCTTCAGTTTTTTCTTATATGAATGATTCTCGTGGAGATATCAGTTTTCTGAATAATGCGATGCAAAATACGAGGATATTGAATAAAAGCCTGCAAAATATGTTACATAATATGAACCGCTTTTTTTCCAATCTGTTGGATCAGGAATTTTACGGAAATTTGTTGGCAGAGCATTTGAACGTCTATGTGGAAGAAGTGGTAAAGAAAAAATATCATATTCTTAAAACATCGGATAATTTTTATCTATACAAAAACGATATCAAGTCCTGGCTAAGAGGGATCGAAGAGCGCACGTCTGAGAAAGTATTCACTTTAGATAATTCTGACGAGAACCGTTTGCTTCTGGACCGTTATACTAAGGAATTAAATCTGGTCCAAGAAATCAGCAGAGGCTTTGACGAAATAGAACGGCGGATCTTTTTTATGGATAAGGAGCATACGAAGTATGTCCGCGCAACGGTAACCCGTTTAAATTACCTTATAAACGAAGACAGGGATACAAAGGGGCTGATCATTCAATTTTTAAATTATGTCTCGTCGGAAAATTGCAGCAATGCCGCCGACACATTACGTGATGCGGCTTCTTTTGTTCATCTTACGAATATGGAAATTATGTCGAGCCGGCGCTTTTACAAGAAGAGGAAAACGAAATCGGACTTTACCGCTCAGTTGGAGCCCGATACAGAAATCCAGCAGGACCTGACAAAAGAAGAAATTCTGCGCATGAACAGGACCCACAATAAATACAGCAAAATGCAAATTGAAGAATTTATAGAGTCGGGTATAAAGGGAGATCGGTTTGAGGTAACGGACAATACCGTTCAAAGTGATATAGACTTTGAAAAATTAATTTTAGCTTACGACTATTCAATTCGGCGAAACAGCCGGTTTGAAGTGATAGAAGAAGGCCAGGAAATAGAAACGGAAAGATATCGTTACCCTAAAATAACTTTTAGGAGAAAGCAGGTAGGTGCATGATAAACGAGTACGAGGAACTGAGTTCCGAAGAGAAAGAAAAGGTCACACATGTTATCAAGACACTGCTTAGCCAGACTTATCTGTTGGAGAGGAAATATGACAAAAGACAGAAACGGATGCAGGTCAATCAAGATTTTCGGGCCTGCGATGGCGGACTGATGGAGTTTATTCGGGATTATTTCAGTATTGCGGATATACAGGTCAGACAGGATCTTTCCAATGGTGTTATTTATCTGGACGGTGGGGAGAGGGAGATCGGAGCGAGGCTGTCAGAGTATACGACCAAGTTCATCTTAATATTGAAGGTTATATTTGATGAGCAGATGTCAACTGCATCTACCAGCAGCTTTGTCATTACCGGCAGGGCAGAAGTGCAGGAAAAGATGGCAGGATTTAATCTGCTGACGCGTCAGCCTACCGGAAATGATATCAAGAGTACATTCAGATTACTGAAAAAATATCAAATAATAGAACCTCTGGATAACAGTGATGAAAGTGATCTGACTGCCAGATTCATGATATATCCTACCATAAATATGATTCTACTCGGGGAAGATATCCGAAAATTGGTTGAAACTTACTGCGTCAATGGGGAAAAAGCGCAACTGAATCAAACAGAAGAGGAACTAATGGATTCCGACGAGGAGGAAATGAATGGAACAGAATCAGAGATTTGAAGCTTTAAGCAGATTATGCCTGAATAACTGGCATTATATCGATAAAAAAGTGTTGTCATTCAATGAGATGATCAATTTCTTTGCGGGGCATTCGGGCAGCGGAAAATCTACAATTATTGACGCCTTGCAGGTTTTACTGTACGCGAATACCGACGGCAGGAGTTTTTTTAATAAAGCGGCTACGGACGATTCTGACCGCACATTGATTGAATATCTGAGGGGAATGGTCAATATAAAGGAGGATAACGAATATACGTATCTTCGCAACAGAAACTTTTCCACTACGATCGTTATGGAACTGCGGCGTACGGATACCGGTGAGAAACAATGTATCGGCACAGCGTTCGATGTGATTACGGCTAATAATGAATGCAGCAAAACGTTCTTCTGGCATAAAGGCCCTTTGCCGGACTCTTATTACAGAACTGCTGAAAGAACCATGTCCATAGATGAAGTGAAAGAATTTATCAGGAATAATTATCCGGCGGATCAGTATTATTTTGAAAGTACAAATGAGCGATTTCGAACAAAGCTCTATGATGCTTATTTAGGAGGTTTAAATCAGGAGCGATTCCCGCAGCTTTTTAAAAAGGCGATTCCGTTTAAAATGGATATGAAGCTCTCGGAGTTTGTCAAGGAATATATTTGTATCGAACAGGATACCAATATCGAAGATATGCAGGAAAGCGTAACGCAATACGGACGTATGTGCCGACAGATCAAAGATATCCAGGAAGAGGTAAAAGAGCTTTCTGCGATTCAGCATGCCTTTGATGCTTTTTTTTCTAAAGAAACAGAAACACAGAAATTGAAATACTTTGTAGACTCACTGGAGCTGATGGAAATACGTCAGCAGGAAGAAACATGCAAATTAAAGGATGAAAGTTATAATAAAGATCTTGTTGCCCAGAAACAAAGAAAAGACGGGCTTGAGAAGCAAATAAAGGAATTGAAAGATAAAGATGAAGACTTGATCGTAAAAATCTCAGCCTCAGGCTATGATACTTTACTGAACCAACTAAACACATTGAATCAGCTAATTCAAAGATTAACTGAAAGCAAAGGAAACTGGATTAAAGCTGCAGAGAGGTTAAAAGAATGGGAGGATCAGGACATAACTCCAAATCCTGTGATTTGGGCAATCGAAGATTTTAAGAATTTTCAGATAAAAAAGGAAGGAATTCCACCTTTAAAAGAAGCTTTAGAGGAAATTCGAAGAGATGTAGGAAGGCAAAAAATCGGAGCGGACAAAGAAATTGAAAAGCTGATCGGAGAGAAAAGGGAGCTTCAGGAGGAACTGAAAGAACTCAAGCAGGGGAAAACCGCTTATCCAAAAGAACTGGAAAACGCCCGCAGGCTGATTCAGGAGGGGCTTCGTCAAAAGATGGGCAGAAACATGAAGGTTGAGGTTCTGGCAGATCTAATTGAAGTGGAGGATGAAGCATGGAGAGATGCGGTTGAAGGCTATATGGCCAGTAACAAATTAATGCTTATTGTGCCGCCGGACTGTGCCAAGGCCGCCATGGAGCTTTATCGAAAGCTTGATAAAAAGGAGTACTACAGGGTTTCCGTGCTGGATACCGAAAAGGTTTCAGGACGAAGCTGGGAGGTCAAACAGGGAGCCTTATCCAGAGAAGTCAGTACCAAAATTGATTACGTACAGCCCTATATCGATTATTTGATGGGTAGAGTGATCAAATGTGACAACATAGAGGAACTTCGCAGACAGCACACGGGAATCACCCGAAATTGCGAATTATATTCCGGATTCAAATACCAGCATATCAACCCGGCTCATTATACACGGTATGCCGCTATCGGCGAAATCAGCAGAAAGCAGAGAATCAGAATCATAGAAGAGCGAATCGCAAGTCTTGACAAGACAACAGAGCCACTTAGAAAGACGAGTCAGGAGGCGGACAGAATCCTCTCTTTGGAGCACCTCCAGGGAGAGGCAGGTCTTTACGCCGGCTGGCTGAACGACATAAAGGAGATAAATAAAAAAGAAAGAGAACGGAAAGAGCTGGAAAAGCAAATCAACGATTTAAAAGAAAAGAATATCGATAACTGGAAACTGGAAAGGCTAGCAATAGACGTAGAACTAAAGGGAAAAAATAAACAAAATGACGGTCTTTTAATAGAAATTGATAAAATCAAGCAAAGAATAGATAAAAACAATGATGAACGTTTTGAAAAGGCTGAACTTCTGACTCAGAAAGAAAAAGAGTTCAACAAAATAGTTGATTGGGAAGATGAGGTGCTCCGATGTATTGGCAATAAGGATAGAAAGGTCAGCACGAACTATGGGAGCTTACGCATTAACTATCAGGACAAGCATTCAATTGCACTAAACGAAGCAGAAGAACTTATGAAAAAGCTAAGAGGAGAACGCTTTTTATACCTCCAAAAACGCCCCAATCGATCGTTTGCTTTAGAAGCCAGAGAAAATACGGAATATGAACAGCTGCTGAAAAAGCTGCAATACGATGATCTGGATGCACTATACCAAAAAGCATCCGAGCAGGCGAAAGACGCGATTGAAATGTTTAAAAATGATTTTGTATTTAAAATCAGAAGCGCCATAAAGAACGCGATGGAACAAAAGGATCAGTTGAATAAAATCATCAGCAGACTGGAATTCGGCAAAGACTGCTATAAATTTGTGATTGAAAAAAATAAAGGCGCAGACGGGCGGTTTTATCCGATGTTTATGGATGAAAACCTCGAAATCAAGCCTTCTTCCCTGAAGAACAGTCTGGAGAATCAGTTGGATATTTTCTCCATGTCTCATGAAGAGCAGTACGGAGATTTGATTGCAGAATTGATTAATATCTTCATACCTCCGGAAAACGCCACAGTCAAGGAACTGGAAGAGGCCAAGAAAAATATGGAAAAGTATGCGGACTACAGAACCTATCTTTCATTTGATATGGAACAGATCGTAAAAAATGATGATGAACAGATCAATATCAAACTAGGGAAAATGATCCGGAAAAATTCAGGAGGGGAAGGGCAAAACCCTCTGTATGTGGCTTTGCTTGCCAGCTTTGTGCAGGCCTATCGAATCGATCTGTCGCCTAAACTCCAGAGAAACCCAACGATCCGGCTGGTTATTCTTGATGAGGCTTTTTCTAAAATGGACGCGGAAAAGGTGGCAAGCTGTATAGAACTGATCCGAGACTTTGGCTTTCAGGCAATTATAAGCTCCACTAACGATAAAATTCAAAGCTATCTGGACAGCGTAGACAAAACCTTTGTCTACGCGAATCCGAGCAAAAAGCATATTTCTATCCAGGAATTTGAAAAGAAAGACTTTATGGAACTGCGTTCAGATGTTTAAACGTTTGATGAGAAAGGTGGACTTTTATGCGATTAGTGGATTTGTTAATTGAAAAAAATGATAAGAGTCCGCAGGGCCGCTTGGGTAAGCTTAGCGGAAATAAAAATTTTCAACCGCAGCAATTAGATTATGATAGAATTGGAAAATCAAACTTTTTAAGGCAGGCAGAAGAATTGGAAAAGATGGGCCTCCTGACTGTCAAATGGTATGACGGAAAAAGCGAGATTCTAAATATAAGGTACAATATGGATAGTATGCCCGTGCTGTATGAAATGACGGGAAAGGTAAGGCCACAGGAACTTCTTGCAGATTATTATAGCAGGGTTAAAAATGAACTTCCAAAGCTGCAGAAAAATTGGATTGCAGCTTATTATCAAAGCCTGCTTATCCAACTTGAGAAGGGAAATATTCCGCTGAACTTAAAAAAATCAGAATTTCTTGAATGTATGAAAGGCTTAGATTCATTAAATGAACCCACCTATAAACGAATATTCAGCGCAAAGTTTTTATCTGATTCTAAAAAATTTGAAAACCATCTACAGAAGGTTATTATAAGTATTGCTTGTAAGCATTGCCCGGATGTTGATGATGCCATGGATGATTCACAAGTGCTGGAACAGATTTTTTTGGAAGATTATGCGCAACAGTTGTATGTAAAAGGTAATCTAAGCCTTGAATTGGAGGCAAAACGTTTAGAATTATCTGATTACAAATATGGTGTTACTTTAAATAGCAAAACGCTCAAGCATGTGAAAATTCTCCCGGAACAAAGTATTAATCGTATCGTTACAATTGAAAATAAAGCAAACTTTGAATCGTCAGAAATTGAAGAAGGGACATTGTTTATCTTCACTCATGGTTTCTTTTCACCAAAAGAGAGAGATTTTTTAGTAAACCTAAGAAACGTGCTTTATAGCGAATCTGAGTTGAAAGGTAATAACAAAGCAACTACGTTTTTGCATAGTAGTGATTTGGATTATGGCGGCATAAGAATCTTTAAATATATAAGAAAAAAAGTATTCCCAGAGATTCAGCCCTTTATGATGGACAGTGAAATATATAGAAAATATCGGGATCTGGGATATGGTACACCCATAGAGTTACAGACATTAGAAAAATTAAAAAAATTGAAAGAGCCGTTACTTCAGGAGCTTATCGATTCATTAGTAGCCGAGAGATATGGAATCGAGCAGGAGTGTTTCTTAATGATATAACTCAACTGTGTATTTTATATTATTAAAAAACCTCTTGATATGTTAGATTTAGCTATCTAATTTTCTCTTTGGTTCAGAAATGTTGGAGAAATATAATATAATATTACTTACAAAAGAGAGAGGGATCATAATGCTTCCAATAACCATAGAGCTATCAAAAAATGTAATAGAGAAAATAAACAACAATGTCTATTATATGATAGATCTATTGTTAACCGACTGCGAAGCTTGGGATTATGAAACATTTTTAATAGAGATTTTTCCGCCATTTTGTGTAAGAAATAGTATTGATGTTTGCAAAAATATTGTTTTTGAACTGAAGGAGATGACTAGGGACTCATACAAGAGGGAATATTTGAAACCCATATATGGATATGCTCTTTTTATGCTGATTGAATGGTGGGTCGAGGTAACTGCGGAGATGGAAGGCGATTTGCTAGAACAGATTAGCCTAGAGGATATTGATGCTGAGACCACTTTTGTTGTTGATGATGAAGATGATTTTGACGTGTTAGACTATCTAAACGATGTAGATAATTATAAAGCTATTTTATTTGAAGACTTTGACTTTTTAGATATACCGCAATTCTTTGAGCAGTATAAGGAAAATCCTCAAGTCTGTGAAAAAATTTTTAGTATTGATCTGGATGAGTATACGGACCTAATGCCTGATGATATAAAAGAGCAGTATGAACAATTAAGACAGGAAAATGCATCAATGTTAGAAAAAGATTCATTTATTGATAATGAGACTTATATTATTAGGAGCGTTTATAATTTATTACAGCTGTATGAAAGACGTTCTCGTTTTTTTAATAAGCAATGTTCGGAGGTTGATTTTAGTGATTCCATACATGATTCTTTAAAGCAACTTTTTCTCGAAAAGGGCTTATATATTGAACGTGAAGCTAGAGCAGGATATTCCAAAGTTGGAATAGGAGAGTTGGATTTTTACCTTTATAAATATGAAAACGGGATTTACAAACCGATCGCTGTTGGTGAAAACAAAGAGTGGGGTAATTTTGAAAAGTCAATAAAACAGTTAATCGGTTATATGGATAGCAATATCTTATTTGGTTTTACAATCATCTATAATAAGTCAACTCGTATAGGCTCAATTTTAAAAAGCAGATTAAATACTCTTAAGAGTTTTAATATAAATAATGATTTTAGAATAATTGGAGACATTGAAGAAGTAGAGGGATTTAACAATGTTCTAAAAACCAAGCATGAAAATCCTGAGCATAAAGGTACTTATTTTTATCTATATCATTTCATTTATAATGCCTATAGACCTGAACGTGAACTAGCAGCAAAAGAAGCGAGAACTAGAAAGAAAAAAGCAAGTAATTCCGGCAACGCTTAACGGGCTAATACTTTATGTAAGTGTTAATGCAGATGAAGTTTGGCTTATTTTAAACAATTGTAAGCCTTGATTTAGCGAAGGAGGTTAGAAAAATTGACTCATGTATTAGAAAATGATGTTTATGAAAATATACGCCTCACGGTAACGGAAGCTCAGAAAAAAGTATATTCTACGGTTAATTTTGTAATGGTAGAAACCTATTGGAATATAGGTAAGCAGATATACGAAGCACAGGGTGAAAATGAACGTGCAGAGTATGGAGCAGGTTTATTAAAATTTTTATCTGAAAAATTAACAGAAGAATTTGGAAAAGGATATACGGTTCGCAACCTTAGTAATATGCGTGCATTTTATAGTTCCTTCTCAAATTGGAACGCACTGCGTACTAATTTGAGTTGGACGCATTATCGCTTACTTTTAAAAGTGGAAGATAGTACAGCAAGGACTTTTTATTTGGATGAATGCGCGAAATCCCATTGGAGTACAAGGCAGCTTGAGAGGCAGATCAATAGTTTTTATTACCAAAGATTATTGTCCAGTCAAGATCAAGATAGCGTAAGAAATGAAATTCAGACCTTGGAACAAGGCATCGATGCAAAGGACATTATCCGTGATCCTTATGTGCTTGAATTCTTGGGTTTGCAACAGTCTCAGAATCTTTATGAAAAGGATATCGAGCAAGGTTTAATTAACCACTTGCAAAACTTCTTATTAGAGCTAGGCAGGGGTTTTTCTTTTGTGGCGAGACAAAAACGCATTACATTCGATGGGGAACATTATTACATTGACCTTGTTTTCTATAATTATATTCTAAAGTGTTTTGTTATTATTGATTTAAAGGTTGGAAAACTTACACATCAGGATATTGGTCAGATGCAAATGTATGTAAACTATTATACGCGTGAACTTATGAATGAGGGAGACAACCCTCCAATTGGTATTATCCTGTGTGCCGATAAAAGTGATTCAGTTGTTAAATATACCTTGCCCGAAGATAATAATCAGATTTTTGCTTCTAAGTATAAATTATATATGCCGACGGAGGAAGAATTAAAACGTGAGCTAGCTAAAGAACAAGAACTATTAGAATCAGAACAGGACTTGCAATAAAATTACTAGTTTCATTAACCTTAAAAGTGAAACGCAAAGGCTATGTTACAATGAAGTATCAACAGATATCTGAGTGATAGTTCGACTCCCCCTCAAAAATGAATTGATATCATTTTTCCATGCACAATACATAAAAAATGAGATGTTCTTTCGAGCATCTCATTTTTTATTGCTTTCAGGAGGACTCGAACCGACGGAGGTGAGAGTTAAATTGCGTATTTTACGCAGCTTTAGCTGTAATGTAAAATACGACAGCGTAGCGAACAAAGTGAGCGAAGGAGCAGGCGAAGCCTGCGTTGCCTGCACCAATAGGTGTTAAAATGGAAAAATGAGAACGCTGAATATGTTATTATACTTAAAAAAATATTTGGCTTGAATTATATCTAGATAAGAGGTTATAATGTATTAAAAAGGATTGCCGCTTTTCTGACGGCGGCTAGTCCTAAACGCGATTGTTTAGAAAACCGTCCATTAGTGGCGGTTTTCTGTCATTTCTTGAGCTTAAAACTCAAAGTAATAACTCCTATCATTACTAAACAGAACTGAAAAAGTTCTGAATATGTAATCATGAGGCATCACCTCCTTTACAGGAAAGTGACTAACCGCCAGCGGCAATCCTTAAGTTAATTATAAGAGGAAGTAAAGATATGATCAATATAAATATAGGAATACATGGAAATAAATTGAAATTAAAAATTATAATTATAAGTGCCATCTATATCCACCTAAAAACTCAACTAAAAAGAGAACCTGAACAGGCGCGAACGTGGCGAAACAGTCCGCCGGACTGTTTTGCAGAGAGCGGCACAAGCCGGCTGAACGAGCCGGCGTAGGGCGGCAGATGCGACGGCAGGAGCAGCTGTAAAGTCCTCTTGCCTGCACCAAGATAGGCTTTTTTGTAAGAAAAGAGGATATTGAAATGAAAAATTTTATAAATAACATGTTAGCGAAACATAGTATAATTTAAATTCCAATGTAAGATGCAAATTGTCTGTTTGAATAAAAAATTCAGTAGGATAAAGTAGCTACTCAGCGAATAAGTAGGTCATTCTTCATAAAATACTTTTCAAATTAGGGGCTTTCAAGCTATAATAAATCAGATTATCGTGCTTGCATTGGAGGGAGGAAATAAACAGTGAAAATTAAACGTATTTTACCATTGTGCATTTTATGCATGCTACTGTTTCCAACAGCGGTATATGCGAAATCTGTACCGGTTACAATTCCGAGTTTTCCCGTTACCGTCAACAGGCAGACGATGGAGAGCATGTATAACCAATATCCATTATTGCTGTATAAGGATATTACGTATTTTCCTATGGCCTATGATTACGCCAGATTTTTAGGAGTGAAGGCGAATTGGTATGAGACGTGCCGCGAGTATGGCGAGAAAAGCGTTTTATTCGTGGGCGTAGCGGAGGAACGTGCGAAGGAATTAAAAATTATTTCAACGAAAACTCCAAATCAGAAACGATATACTGCCACAGTTGCTGAATACGGCATTGCGTTAAATACGACAAATCCGAAAAAATTTCTCGATAATCGGAAAGAAGAATATCCCATCCTAAACTTTCGCGGCATAACCTATTTCCCGCTGACCTGGAAGTTTGCCGTGGAAGAATTTGGATGGGAATATTCATACGATAAGCAGAATGGACTGCGGATTGAAAGCGGGAATCCTTTCCGGCCTATTATTTCCGACGGCATAATTGGCTCAACATTGCCTAGGGCAACGTGGACGGATTATTATTATGGAAAAGAGTATTATGTAGAATACCCCTTATCACCTTTTGGTAATAATGATAAGTTTATCGTGAGAAAACGCGGTGAGCCGGAACGCGAATTCAGTCTGGGAAACCAAATTCAGGGAGATTGTTATTTTAATGTTACCTCAGAGCCTTCCATAACCGATAATATTTTCTCGGTTGAATGTAAAAAATACACTTCAGATTCTGGTGAGAGCAGGGTTTTATTAAAAATCAATTTGGATACTGGCAAGGTTGTTGTTGAAGAAGACAGAGCGGTTGGATCGTCGAGCAGGCGAAGCTGCGTTGTTTGCACCAAGATGGTTTATTTATAAGACTAATAACTTGCTGCAAATTATGATATAATTGTATAAAATTTACTGTAAGCAAGGAGGTATGAACAATGTCTAGACCTCAATATACAAGAAGAATACTCTGTATCTTATTGTGCAGCATATTTATTTTCTCCGGCCTTGGGCTTTGCAGCTGCAGTCAGAAAGAGGACAGCAATCAAGCTATTGCTCCGACGAAACAAAAAGTGGATGCGCCGCCGGAGGTTCTTGAACTGGCCCAGCAGGAAGTCGACCGTATGATACAGTTTTACAGCAGCGGTTGGTACCTTCTCGACGATAATGACGAGCTTGCAAAAATTAAAATCCTGGACAGCCAGATTACCAACCTGCAGCTTGCAAAGAGAATCGACGTTTATGACAGGCTGGTAGGACAAAGGGTCATTGATGGCATCAAATCAGGTTATTACGATTTTTATTTCTTCTCCTATAGGCTTCTTCCTGATGAAAATGAATTGAAGGGGAAAAGCTTATCCTTTGAGTTGGACGAGGACGGCTGGATCTCCTTTGAAAAAATAACTCCGTATACCTCTGATTCAGCGCCCGGGGATTTACTTTTAATTGCAAGCTATGTGGATGACAAGATTAACGGGAGCAGTGGTATGACAAGAACCCATGAATTCTCCGACGGATGGTGCGAAAGGTATGTAAAGGAGCACTTGCTTGACTACGATGCGGAGTTTACGGAGGACAGCTTCCGGGTCATTGATGAATATTCTTTTATTTTTACGGATGGTGAGGATTTCCGGACAATCAGTCTCGACGACAGGCAATTTGCCTTACCGGCCTATATGAAAGAAACCGGCAGAAAACTGGACTATACTGATTATTATGCGGATTATTGGACCAGTATTTCCTATGTGGGCCCCGGCCCTCGCAGACAATCGGGAGGAAAGGCCGGGTTTTTCATGAGAACCTTGAATTACAATATGCCTGACGCAGATGATGCGCTTGCAGTCGTCATTTATATGTGTACCGATGGACTGTGGGAGCCGAAAACCTATAGAGGCATTGCCGCCGGTTCATCCGAGAAAGACCTGCTGCGCTTGTACCCGGACGATTTGTATTATCTCGACAAGGGCGAGGCGTCGGGCTATAACGAAATTTATCAGCGGAATGAGGATTTTGACTATGCTTATTTTTATTTTCCAAAGGATCAGACGTCCAGGGATATTACTTTTTACATCAAGGACAGGAAGGTATCCTTTATAGAAATGATCTCCGCGTATGAAAGAAGATATGTTTATGGCGGCGCCAGTGAGTTTGAGAATTTGGTCAATCAACCGGCCAATGAAAAAAGTGAGTTTCGTGTTGAGACAGCTGCGGCGTTTTCCAGAGAAATAGAGCTGCCCTGGGAGAAAATAGGAATGTCCTGGAACACAGGGGAGCCATATATCTCCCGGGTCAATATCAAATTGCCGAGGGTTTCGGACAATGTCTGCAATGGGGATGCCATTAACTCAAATACCAATCTGGAGCACCATCTGGAAGCAATCCGCCAATTTGAAGCGGGAGATTATTCTCTGCTTTACAAGGAAAGGCTGGCTGAATATTCGGTTGATTACGAGGTGCACACAAGGAAAGGCGCTGCTGCCCTTGTGATAAACGAAGCTTATGGCATCGCTGAGGCAGGAGGCGGACGACACAGGACCGTTTGGTATTACGATTGTGACACTGGCAATGTGCTGTCCTCAAGGCAGTACGCAAAAAAGTGCGGGGTCGGCGAGGCTGCGATCATAAAGCAGTATAATGACAACGCTGAGTATAGTTTCATAAACAGTGTATACGAAGCAAACTTCTATATTGACGAAGCCGGTAAAATCGTAACCTTTGAAAATTTTGATACATAATCATTGCAAACATGTTACAGATTGAGTCAATTCAATAGCTGTGGTATACTGAAGCTATAGTTTTGTGTATTTTTCT
This sequence comes from Sinanaerobacter chloroacetimidivorans, assembly GCF_018128545.1. Lineage (GTDB taxonomy): Bacteria > Bacillota > Clostridia > Peptostreptococcales > Anaerovoracaceae > Sinanaerobacter > Sinanaerobacter chloroacetimidivorans. The sequence continues at coordinate 222,718 of NZ_JAGSND010000003.1, forward strand.
TTTAATGGAATATAGGACAGGATAATAAAATGCTACATAAGGTTCAATATCATAATAATTACAAGGCGGTAATCAATATTGACTCTAAAAAAGAGTCTATTTTATTGAAAAGCATTCTGGTTGGTATCCTGGCAGGGATCGTAACCTGTCTGTACCGAATCGTTTTAACACAGGCAGAGGAGTATTCCTTCCAATTTTATGCGTTACTTAGAGCACATATGGCCTATTTACCGCTGGTCTTTGCAGGTCTTGGTCTGACAGGTTATTTTATCGGTATGCTAACTTCAAAATACCACATGATCGGCGGAAGCGGCATTCCGCAAGTAAGAGGTCTTCTGTTAGGATATTTTAAAAATAGTTGGCTGAGTACTTTGATTGCGAAATTTTTAGGAGGAGCAATCTCTATTCTTGCAGGATTATCCTTAGGCAGGGAGGGACCCTCCATTCAATTAGGTGCATGTGTAGCCCAGGGCATAGGCGATAAGCTGGCTAATTCGAGAACAGAGAAAAAGATTCTGATTGCCAGCGGCGCAAGCGCAGGGCTTGCCGCTGCATTCAACGCTCCTTTAGCTGGTACTATGTTTGCTCTTGAGGAAATTTTTAAATATTTTTCGCCGGTCATCCTGCTGTCAACGATGGTGTCTGCAATTGTTGCGGATTTTATCTCTAAATTGATTTTCGGAACCGAAACAATCTTTCATTTTACGATCGATAGCAGCATACCCTTGTCAGGTTACTGGTACCTGTTTCTGATAGGCGCAACGCTGGGAGCAGCGGGTGCCTTCTATAATTATATTTTAGTGTATACCCAAAAACTATATAAGAAAGCACAATGGCTGACTGCTGAAAGGAGGCCCGTGATACCATTTGTCTGCGCAGGTATTATAGGACTGGTTTTCCCTATGGTATTGGGCGGAGGACATCATATCATCGGTGAGCTTCAGCTAGAAAATGGAATTCTATTTTTATTAATCATTTTTTCAGTGAAATTTTTATTCTCCATGATAAGTTTTGGATCGGGTGCTCCTGGCGGAATCTTTTTTCCATTGCTGATTCTGGGATCTATTATAGGTGCAGTCTTTGGAAATATTGCAATAAATTATCTCGGCTTTGATTCCGGTTTGTTTTACAATTTCGTGGTACTTGCAATGGCCGGCTATTTTACTGCAATTGTGAGAGCTCCAATCACAGGGGTCATTCTGCTGATCGAAATGACGGGTTCATTTCACCAGCTTTTATCTCTTACAGTCGTTTCGGTAGTTGCTTTTATTGTAGCTGACTTATTAAAGAGTAAGCCGATTTATGAAACGCTGTTGGAGAATATGCTGAAAGAAAAGGAAGTTGTGGAAGGAGAACATGATGACAGCAAAAGGATCACGATTGAAATGATTGTTCACCATGGGGCTCCGGCCGAAGGCAGGCTTGTCAAGGAATTGGAACTTCCCCGGAATTGTCTTTTAATCGCTGTAAAGCGCAGAGGGAAAGAACTGATCCCCAAAGGAGATACAAAGATAATGGCAGAGGACTACCTGGTGTTTTTAACCAGCATCAAAGAAGAGGCTAATACCAGAGAATGCCTTAGAAAGATTACTTCCTTGTAGAAAATGAGTACTATTGAATTTCAGATTACTGTTTTAAGAGCCTGATTGCTGTGTATATATTCTGGAGATGAAGAAAATAACGCAGAAAGGAATGATGACAACATGATTTGGAAAGAAAAATACAAAGTAGGAGTTTCAGTCATTGATCAACAGCATGAAGAGCTTTTCCGCCGTGTAAGTACTTTTGTGAAGACCCTGCGATCGGAACAAAAATGGGAGCAGAAAGTAGAAAAAGTAAATGATACCCTGACGTTCATGAAGGATTATGTGGTGACGCATTTTCAAGATGAAGAGGCCTATCAGGATGAAATCGGATACCCGGGGCGTGAAGAACACCGCAAAATACATAACGATATGGTTGCCTATGTTGTTTCTGTCTCTGAGCAATACGAAAAAGAAGGCTGCAAGGAAGAACTGATGCAGCAATTTGCCGGAAAATTGCTGACCTGGCTGATCAATCACGTGGCAGCCGCGGATCAAAAAATCGCTGAATACGCCAAGAGACAGGAGGAATTAAAATGAGCCAAAATATTCTTGCCCCTTTTTCAAAAGCAGCATGTCAAACATTTAAGCTTTTGTTAGATATTGATGTAATGGAGGATACGCCAGAAGCATTTTCGGAAAATTCCCAAGGCAATGTTGAAATTGCAATAGGCATTATCGGAGACTATTCCGGGGAAATTCTCTATTGCTTTCCCAAGGATACTACCCTGGAAATCGTAAAGACCATGTGCGGCATGGAATTCGATGAAATTGATGAATTTGTAAAATCCGCAATCGGAGAACTGGCAAACATTATCAGCGGGAATGCCCTGACCGATTTATCCCAGCAGAAAGTCATCTGTGATATCCTTCCTCCTAAATTTATGGAAGGAAACAATTCCGATAAGGAGAGCAGCCAATGTCCTGTCTATCAAACCAGAATGAAAACTCCTATCGGTAATGTAGAATTAAGATTAAAAGTAGATACAAGCAACAATTAGAAATTAAAAAGCAAATTTAGGAAGTACCCTTTAGCAGTGTGGATGGAGCACACTGCCAAAGGGTGCTTTTTTATTATGTAGTCAATATCGCTTTCAGCGATATATTTACGGAAATCAAAAGGACGTCCACATTGCTTTGCAAAACATCCGAAGAAATATCATATTAATTCTATATGAATACGATAAAAGCTATTGACAAAGGTCCAGGGGGCAGTTATAATCGAAATACATAATACATATGGGAATACTATGAAATAAAAATAGAAAGGAAATGGGAAATGGCCTACATATCACAAGTAAATTATGAAGATGCTTCCCAAGAAGTAAAAGAGCATTTTGAAGATCAGATTGAACGAAACGGGCGAATCACGAATATGAAGAAAACACTGCTTCATTCGGTGCCTGCCTATAAAGCCCTGATGGAATGGTACACATTGAGAGATGTGGTGAAACCGTTTTTGGGGGAAAGAGGAGTCAATTTTTTCTGTTATGCCATTTCTACGGAAAACGACTGCCTGATTTGTTCTACCTTTTTCGCGCAAATTCTGGATGACTTGAAAATTGATTTTTATTCCTTTGCTTTTACAGAAAAGGAAAGCGCAGTGATCGAATACGGCAGGGCTTTGGTCTCCAATCCCCATAGAATTTCCGAAGAACTTTTTTCAAAACTAAAGAAATTCTTCAATGAGGAAGAAATCGTTGCCTTAACTGCATTTGGCAGCATAATGATAGCCACCAATCTGATTAACACCGCTTTGAAAGTGGAACTGGATGAAGAACTGGTACCGTATACAAAGCGGTAGATCCGGAGCCTGATAAAAAACGATCGATCCGGAGCCTGATAAAAAGCGATAGATCCGGAGCCTGATACAAAGCGGCAGAAAACAACAAAAATTACTAAAAAAACAAGGAGATCGTGACCTATGACAAAACAATTTGAGAATAAGACGGTATTTATAACGGGCGCTGCAAAAGGACAGGGAAGAGGTGTCGCCCTGGCATTCGCAAAGGAAGGTGCTAACATCATCGCCTTCGACCTTGGAGAAAAAATCGCTTACCCTAGTTATAACCGTTCTTCTAATGAAGATTTGGAGCGCTTAAAAGATGAAGTGCTGGAGCTGGGCGGCAGGATTGAAATCTTTGCCGGAGATGTGAGAAATGCAGAGGATATCAAAGGAGCAGTGGAAAATGGGGTTACATCCTTTGGTACCATTGATATTCTCTTCAGCAACGCCGGTATCTGTGCCTATGGATCCTCACACGAATTAACCGAGGAAGAATGGGACGCCATGATTGATATCAATTTGAAGGGGAGCTGGCTGACATCCAAATATGTCATTCCGCATCTTATTCATCAAAAAAGCGGCGTAATCATCTATAATTCCTCAGTTGCCGGTCTCAGAGGGATGAACCGGATTTCACATTATTCCGCATCCAAGCATGGCCTTGTAGGCCTGGCAAAATCCCAGGCCATAGAATTGGCTCCATATAATATCCGGGTCATCAGCATCCATCCTACCGGGGTGAATACCCCTATGAATGACGGGCTGGCGGAGCTTGAAGGATCTACCCCAATAGAAATTGCCGAGCGTTCAGCCGGAAACCTGCTGCCTGTGCCCTGGGTTGAGGTGGAAGATGTTGCAGATTCCGTCCTGTTCCTTGCCAGTGAAAAAGCAAGATATATTACCGGAAGCCAATATGTTCTGGATGCAGGTCTTCTTACAAGATAGGATTGAAAAAACACAGCAGCAAGTAAAATATAAATGAAATTTATAAATAGAAGAATATTATCTAAAAAATGTTAAAGGGAGACAGAAACATGAAAAAAGAGTGGAAAAAACCAATTATTGCATTACTCATCCTCGTACTCACACTTGGTCTGGCAGCCTGCGGCGGTGCAGAAGAATCAAAGAATGATTCTGAAAATGGCAATGCTCAGGGACAGGATGTCATCAACGTAGGAACCATGGGAACCTATAATCCTTTCAGCTTTGCGGCTGAAGACGGAACCCTGACGGGTTATGACCTGGAGGTACTCAGAGAGATTGAAAAAGTTGACAACAGCTTAAAATTTAATTTTGTAGCCGGCCCATGGGACAGCCTTTTTGTAGGCCTGGATGCGAATAAATTCCAGATGTTAGCCAACCAGATCACCTCCAACCCTGACAGAGTAGAAAAGTACTACCTGACAGAAAATCCATACTTTACCTGCGTATCTCAGATCATCGTGAAAAAAGGCCGTACCGACATTCAGTCCCTGGAAGATCTGCAGGGAAAAACCATTGGACTTACGGTAGGGGATTCCTTTACCCGTTTGGTAGAGGACTGGAATGCTGAAAACGGAAACATTCTGACCATCAAATATTACGAGCAGGATATCGTAACCATTCTGGAAGATATTCAAACAGGACGTATCGATGCAACGGTGAACGATCCTATTATGGCAAAGGATAAAGCGGAAGTACAGGGACTTGAAATTGACGTAGTTGGAGAAAGAATCGCAGCAGATCCTACTTACTTCATATTCCAGAAAAATGACGAAGGCAAAGCGCTTAGAGATAAAGTAGACGCGGCTCTGGCCACACTTCTCGAAAGCGGAAGATTATCCGAACTATCCATCGAATGGTTTGGTGTAGACTATACAAAATAAACGACAGCGGAGGGAAAAATGAAAGGGATATTCGATGTTTCTTATGCAATAGAATCCATTCCGGCAATTGCTAAGGGAATACCGGTATCCCTCAGCATTGCAGTGATCGCTTTTTCAGCCGGGATCCTGATCGGTCTTTGCGGAGCGCTGATCAAAATCTATAACATCCCAGTATTAAAGCAAATAACGGCAGTCTACATCTCTTTTATGAGAGGGACTCCTTTATTGGTGCAGATCATGTTATCCTACTTTGGAATACCCATCGTATTGAGGGCGGTCAATGCGGAGTTCGGCACTGCTATGGACATTTCCTTCATTCCTGCGATCTATTATATCTACGTGGCTTTTGCCCTGAATGCAGGAGCTTATCTGACAGAGACCATCAGAGCCGCCATCTTATCCATTGACCGGGGACAGCTGGAAGCCTCTTATTCTGTGGGAATGACCACTTATCAAAGCATGAAGAGGATCATCCTTCCCCAGGCTTTGAAAGTTGGCTTGCCGAATATCGGAAACCACTTTATCGCCATGTTGAAAGATACCTCTTTGGCTTTTGCCGCTTCCGTTCCGGAAATCATGGGATTGGCAAAAATTGTAGGAGGAAGGACTTCACGAATTTTAGAAGCCTATATTGTGGCAGCGCTGCTCTATTGGGTAATTTGTATTGGTTTGGAACGCCTGATGGCGCTTCTGGAGAAGCGGCTGCGCAGAAATGAAAGAGGTGTGCAGAATGATAGAAATTAAGAATCTGCATAAACATTTTAAGAAAAATCACGTGCTGAAGGGCATCGATCTTTCTGTAAAAGAAGGAGAAACCGTTGCCATTATCGGGCCCAGCGGATCCGGGAAGTCCACGTTGCTGAGATGTATCAATTTACTGGAAACCCCTTCCGATGGGATCCTGAAGCTGGACGATCTGGTGATTGATGCGCATCATATTACCAAGGAAAAATTGCTGGCTGCAAGAAGAAATACTGCTATGGTATTTCAGAACTATAATTTATTTGCAAATAAAACGGCCATCGAGAACATTGCGGAAGCCTTGATTACGGTAAAGAAAATGAACAAAAAGGGTGCCATGAAAATAGCAGAAGAATTTCTGGGAAAAGTGGGGTTGGAAAACAGGGCACACCATTATCCTTACGGACTTTCCGGAGGGCAGCAGCAAAGGGTAGCCATAGCAAGAGCCTTGGCTTTAAACCCAAAGGTAATCCTTTTTGATGAACCTACATCGGCATTAGATCCGGAGCTGGTGCAGGAGGTTCTCCAGGTAATCAGAAATGTGGCAAAAGAAAAGGTAACCATGATCATCGTGACTCATGAGCTGGAGTTTGCCAAAGATGTGGCTCACAAGATTGTCTTTATGGATGAAGGCCTGATCGTGGAACAAAACTCGGCATCCGAATTTTTTGCAAGCCCCCGGGAAGAGAGGACCAGAAAATTTATCGACCATTTTATTCAAAGGTCCATTTATTATATCTAGAAATAAGAACTTTGGAAAATCCGCAGAAATTTCTCTGCGGATTTTTTTGAATCCATAAATTAGGATATAACGAATGCTGCTGTGACATTCTTAGATTTAATTTGACAATATTCTTGATTTTCACCCCGATTTTCTGTAGAATAAAACTGTATTTTTTGTAACTGGTTCCTATGAGCAGGATGATTCAATGTTCATAGGACATACTATAGACAGCAGCAGTTCGCAGACAATCTCAGGCGAGCGAATTTGGAGGATTAAATGAAGGCTTTAAAGGATAGAATTGAGGCAGATGGTGTTGCCATCGGAACAGAAATAGTAAAGGTAGATTCCTTTTTGAATCATCAGATCGACGTAGCCTTGGTCGATGAGATCGGAAAGGAATTTGAAAGAAGATTTCATGGGCAGGGTGTGACGAAAATCCTGACTGTGGAGGCCTCCGGTATTGCGATTGCCTGTATGGCTGCAAAATACTTCGGAAATGTACCGGTGGTATTTGCGAAGAAGGCCACGCCTAACACGATGACGGAAGATTTTTACGGTGCAGAGGTCAAATCCTTTACCAAAGGCATAACATCCATCGTAAAGGTATCTAAAAAATATATCTCACAAGAAGACAGGATCCTGATTTTGGATGATTTCCTTGCACATGGAGAGGCTGCTATAGGAATGGCCGAGTTAGTAAAGCAGGCAGGTGCTGAGCTGGTGGGAATCGGTGCGGTAATCGAGAAAAGATTTCAAGGCGGCAGCCATCGGTTAAAGGAAAAAGGGTATCACGTTGAATCTCTTGCCATCATTGACTCAATAAAGGAAGGTAAGATCAATTTTTTATAGAAAACGAACATAGAACATAAAAACTTTACATAACGTTCGATTATATACGAACTTAAATGTATTTTATGGCGAAAAACATAAAGATTTTTGCCTGAATCTATTTACGAGTATAGACAGACAAGGTTATAATAAGGCATAAATTTTATTAAACAGCCCATTAATTTACGAAGGAGAAAAATGTTATGAAAAAGTTTTTAGCAGTATTACTTGTTCTTGTTCTGGCGATATCATCTTTCACTGGCTGCGGCGGAAAAGGAAACGACACAGAAGATCCAACTGCAAAGGGTGAACCGGAACTGACCGTTGGTTTCATTTATATCGGACCTAAATCTGATGGCGGTTTCTCCGAAGCTCAGGATCGTGGCAGACAGGCTATGGAAGATTATTTTGACGGAAAAGTTGCTACATTAACAGCAGAAAACGTTCCTGAAGAAAAGCAGGAAGTAAAAAGCGCAGCTTTGAACATGATGGATCAGGGTGCCAAAGTGATTATCGGGACAAGCTTTGGATACATGGACACTCTTGAAGAATTGGCTCAGGAATATCCGGACACCATTTTCATTCACTTCTCAGGTAATAAAATGAATGACACCAACTTCGGAAACTATTTCGGAGCAATGGAAGAACCTAGATATTTAGCAGGTATCGTTGCCGGTATGATGACCAAAAGCAATAAAATCGGCTATGTTGCAGCATTCCCTTACACAGAATTGCTGATCGGAATCAATGCCTTTACTCTTGGTGCAAGATCCGTTAATCCGGATGCGGAAGTAAAAGTAGTTTACACAAACGCATGGGTTGACGCAGCCAATGAAAAGGCAGCTGCAGAAGCTTTACTTGCTCAGGGCTGTGACGTTCTGGAACAGCACTGCGATACAACCGGACCTCAGATTGCAGCGGAAGCGGCAGGTGCCTATGCTATCGGTTACAACATGGACAGCAGAGAAGCAGCACCGGGAGCATTCTTAACAGCTCCAATCTGGCATCATGAAGCATTCTACATCAAAACAGTACAGGAAATCCTGGATGGAACCTGGAAGCCTGAAAGCTATTATGGAACCATGGCTGACGGTTACGTAGACCTTGCTGAATTGTCTGATCTGGTAACTCCGGAAGCAGCAGCCAAAGTTGCGGAAGTACGTGCCCAGATTGAGGCCGGCGAACATCCTATTTTCGTAGGACCAATCAAAGACAACACTGGTAAAGTTCGGGTGCAGGAAGGTGAAACTCTTGACAGAGCAGGAATCTGGAGCATTGATTACCTTGTTGAAGGGGCAACAGGAGCATCCAACTAAAATATTGAAACAGACGAAAGATCGTAACAGTACGGCGGACATACTTGCCTATACTGATACAAATAAATTAAACATCTGGAGGGCTTTCAATGCAATCTGATATTGCAATTCAAATGGAGAATATCTCCAAAACCTTTGGGGTGATTAAAGCCAATGAAGATGTGAACTTAACTGTATATAGTGGCGAGGTCCATGCACTGCTAGGTGAAAATGGTGCAGGAAAAAGCACGTTGATGAATATGCTGTCGGGGATTTATAGCCCCGACAGCGGTTCTATTTCTATACACGGGAAAAAAGTTCACTTTTCTTCGCCAAAGGATTCCATTGCGCTGGGCATCGGAATGATTCACCAGCATTTCAAGTTGGTGGACGTACTGACTGCCAAAGAAAACATTATTTTGGGACAACAGGGAGGATTCTTTACCAAAGGAAAAGATCTGACCAAAAAAGTGAAGGAAATATCAGACCGTTACGGATTGGATATTAATCCTGATAAAAAGGTATATGAGATGTCTGTCGGAGAAAAGCAGACATTGGAGATTATTAAAGTACTGTTTAGAGGAGCCAGAATCCTGATTATGGACGAGCCTACCGCTGTGCTTACTCCCCAGGAAATCAAACGGCTGTTTAAGATTATCAGAAATATGCGGGATCAGGGCTGTGCCGTGGTCATTATTACCCACAAATTGAATGAAGTTATGGAAATCAGTGATCGTATCACCGTGCTTCGAAAAGGTCATTCTGTGGAGACTGTAAAAACTGCCACCGTTGAAGTTCCGAATCTCATTGAAATGATGGTCGGAAAAAAGGTGGATCTTGCCATTGAAAAAAAGACATTAGAAGGAAAAAAACCTCTTCTTGAGGTTGACAATATACATGTAATCGATAGTGAAAAAAAGCATGCGCTTGAAGATGTGAGCTTTACTTTGTATGGAGGCGAAATTCTGGGTGTTGCCGGTGTAGCCGGCAGCGGACAGAAAGAGCTTTGCGAAACCATTGCGGGCCTGATCCATGCAGATAAGGGGAGGATTTTCTTTGAAGGAGACAATATCGTAGGGAAGACTCCACGTGATATCATTCGACTGGGCATCCGGATGGGCTTTATTCCGGAAGACCGACTGGGCATGGGCTTGGTAGGAACCATGGACATCGTTCACAACATCATACTGAAGGATTATCAGAATCAGCCCGGGATCTTATTAAAGAGAACCGAATGTGCGGAGAAAGCGGAAAAAATTGTGAAAAAGCTGGACATTCAGACCCCCAGCATTCATTCTCCTGTAAAAAAGCTTTCGGGAGGAAATATTCAAAAGGTACTGCTGGGGAGGGAAATTGATTCCAATCCAAAGGTGCTGATCACAGCCTATCCGGTTCGCGGACTGGATATCGGCGCATCTTATAAAATTTATGATTTGTTAAATGAACAGAAGGAAAAAGGCGTAGGGGTTCTCTTTATCGGAGAGGATCTGGATGTACTCATAGACCTTTGTGACCGTATTATGGTCTTATGCAACGGTGTAATCACAGGGATTGTGGATCCGTCCAAGGTCTCTAAGGAAGAAATCGGACTGCTTATGACCGGCGGCAGCATGAAACAGGAGGGAGAAGTATGATAAAAATAAGCAAACGGGCCGAGCTTCCCAGAAACAAAGAAGCAATCATCCGGGCTGTCGCAATCATTCTCTCCATTATTTGTGCGGGGCTCGTCATCCTGATCCTGGGATTCAATCCCATTACCGTATTCAGTGAGATCGTAAAGGGTGCGCTGGGAACTGAAATGAGAATTCAGCAGACCGTCATCAAAGCAGTGCCTTTGCTTATCACATCCCTGGGGATCCTGGTAGCCTTTAAAATGAAGTTCTGGAATATCGGCGGAGAAGGACAGATTATGATGGGTGCCTTCGGAGCCGCTTTGGTTGCCCTGAATGCACCGGCTACCCTGCCGGCACCTTTGATGCTGCTGGCGATGGCTTTCAGTGCTATGGTTTTTGGAGGAATCTGGGCGTTTATACCGGCTTTTTTCAAAGGAAAATTTGGAACGAATGAAACGATATTTACTTTAATGATGAACTATATAGCCATCAAGTGGGTAACCTACCTGCAGTATGGGCCTTGGAAGGATCCGGGTTCTCAAGGCTTCCCAAAGATTGCAAATTTTGAACTGAATGCGGTGCTTCCCAAATTATTCGGGGTTCATATCGGTTGGATCATCGCTTTGATTTTGGTTGCTTTCGTTTATTTCTTCATCAATCATACCAAAAAGGGTTATGAGATCACTGTTGTGGGAGAAAGCACGGAAACTGCGAGATATGCAGGAATGAACATCAACTCTATCATCATCACCTCCATGTTGATCTCCGGGGGGCTCTGCGGACTAACCGGAATGATACAGGCATCCGCCATCGAAAGGACTCTGACTTCGTCTCTTTCCGGAGGGTATGGCTTTACCGCGATTATCACTACCTGGTTGGGACGGCTTTCAGCCCCAATCATATTGGCAGTATGCGTGGCCTTTGCAATTCTCCTCCAGGGAGGTGCGTACCTGCAGATCGCAATGTCTGTACCGGCATCCGTGGCGGATATGATACAGGGCATTATTTTATTCTTCGTGTTGGGAAGTGAGTTTTTCCTGCAGTATAAGGTTTCCTTTGCCGGAAAGAACGCTGTAAAGGAGGTGGCATAGATGACCGCATTTTTAGCAGCTGCAGTCATTGCAGGTACACCGTTGCTCTTTGCCACACTGGGAGAGCTTATTACTGAAAAAGCAGGAAATCTGAACCTCGGTGTTGAGGGAATGATGCTCATGGGAGCCGTTATGGGCTTTGGTGTAGGCTTATGGACGGGTAATCCATTTCTTGCCCTGCTGGGTGCCATCTGTGCCGGAGCGGTGGGTGCCGCAGTGTATGCCGTACTGACTGTTACGCTCCGTGCAAATCAGGTTGTAACCGGACTGACCTTGACGATCTTCGGAACCGGCTATGCCAGCTTTGTGGGCAAGAGCTTTATGGGAGTACCGGCCCCCGCCGGCGTGAAAGCGCTGTTTGGCAAGATGGAGATTCCGCTTCTTGGAAAAATTCCGGTTATCGGTCCCGTATTTTTCCATCAGGATATCTTTATTTACTTCGGTTACCTGATTACCATATTGATTTCCATTTATCTATGGAAAACGAAAAAAGGCCTGAACTTAAGAGCTGTAGGGGAAAACGCCGCAGCGGCGGATGCCTCGGGTATAAACGTGACTCTTTATAAATATGTGCATATTATTTCAGGAGGCGGTCTATGCGGACTGGGCGGAGCCTACATGTCTCTGGTAACCATACCGGTGTGGCAGGAAAATGTTGTTGCAGGCCGTGGCTGGATTGCGGTGGCCCTGGTTATCTTTGCATCATGGAAGCCTTCCAAAGCTTTGATCGGAGCCTTTTTATTCGGGGGACTGAACATTTTGGGATATCGGCTGCAAAGCATGGGAATCCATATCTCCCAGTATATCGTAGACATGGTTCCTTATGCGGCTACCATCCTCATCGTCATAATCAGTACCAGAAAAAATAAGAAAGAAGATATGGGACCGGCTGATCTCTCAGTACCATACTTCAGAGAAGACAGATAAATAATAAATACAAAACTAAAAATATAAGTGCCCTTTGAAATTTCCTTCAGCCGCTGGTGGCAGCGCGTCATGAGACTATGCTAATCACATAGAATGCGGACAACGCGTCTTCAGAAAATTTCAAAAGGGCACTTGAACTAAAGTTCCATATTTATTATTTATCTTGCACAATTGGAATCATGGCCCTGAAGGATGTCCAGTCCGTGCTTCACAGACGGAAGAATGTATTCCAGTGTTTCTTTGATGGCCTTGGGACTTCCGGGTAAATTTACGATAAGGGTATTCCCTCGGATACCTGCTTCTGCCCTTGACAGCATTGCTCTCGGCGTAATGGACAGGGAAAGATAACGCATGGCCTCCGGAATTCCCGGAGCACGTCTTTCGATCACCTCCAGTGTTGCTTCCGGTGTAACATCTCTGTGCGAAAATCCGGTGCCTCCGGTTGTTAAAATCAGATCCAGGCTATCTTCATCTGCCATTTGGAGCATCTCTTTTTTCAGCATGTCTTTATCGTCGGGAAGGATCACATATTTAGCTGATTGAAACTGATCTGCTTTCTCTATAATTTCCTTTATAGCCGGCCCGCTGAGATCTTCTCTTTCACCTGCAAAACCCTTATCGCTTGCCGTTATGATTCCTACTTGATACATAATTCTCCATCCTCCGTTCATTTTCTTATTTTCAGCAAATTATGCCAAAATAACCCGGTTTTCAACCGGAAAAAAATTATATCTTGAATTTATACAAATATTCTATATGATAGTAATAGAAAGTACAAGCGTCGTCGGAAAGACAAAAAATAATTTTAGGGAAAAGTAGAGGTTTTTTATGAAAATTGCGTACAGAATAATGTTGATACTGCTTATTATATGCATTCCGTTGATATCGATTACCGGTGCGTATAATATCGTACTGAGAATGCCGGACTTATACGTGTATGAGTTCAATCGTGTTCAGCTTACCGACGAATTGGAATTAGAACTGAAAGATGAAGAATTTGGTCACTTTTTTTCAGACTTTATGATAGGCAAAGTAGAAAATTTTGAATTAATAGCGGATTATCAGGGGAAAGAGCAAAACGTATTTCATACCATGGAGCAAGTTTCTATGGAGCATTTCAAACAACTGCTGAATATTTTACTTTATGCTTTCGCAGGGATGCTTCTCATTGCTGTGATTTGCTACGGCGTCTTTATGGCAAACAATCGAAAATACTTCCTGCGGACGGCTTTTAAAAGCGGAATCCTGGTTTATCTTGTTATGATCATCCTGCCGATCATAACCTACTTGGTTCCTTCTCTTCGGGATTTCATGCAGCAGTTTATTTTCCGGTTCAAATTTAATGAGGACAATTTGCTGACACAAATTTTTACAGAATCCTTTGTTGTAGAATTTTTGGCTGCGACTACATTTATATCTGCAGTCATACTCTTTATTACAGGATCCGTTACATGGAGAATGACAAAACCCAGAAGAATGTTCTGGTAAAGGAGGAAATAGATATGGTTTACCTGCATTTAGCGAATGGATTTGAGGAAATAGAAGCCCTTACGGTGGTGGATGTCTTGAGGAGAGCCGGAATTGATGTAAAAACGGTTTCTGTTTCAGATGATAGACAAATAACCGGAGCTCATGAAATTTCAGTTTTAGCCGATATACTATATGAAAATGCAAATTATTCCAATTGCGAAATGATTGTTCTGCCCGGCGGCATGCCCGGCACCAAAAATCTTGCGGCCCATGCCGGGCTGGAAGCCAGAATAAAAGAGTTTGCCGAGGATGGCAAGTGGATCGCGGCTATCTGCGCGGCCCCTATGATATTGGGAAACCTGTCCCTGTTGAAAGGTAAAAAGGCTACTATTTTCTCCGGTATGGAAGAGCATTTGATCGGTGCCGAATTTTCTAAAGAGAGAGTTGTTGTCGACGGCAATTTTGTGACGTCAAGAGGTGCCGGTACAGCAATGGATTTCTCTTTGAAGCTTGTTGAATTATTAAAGGATGAGCATACCGCTGCAACCCTTAGAAAGGCTATGCTGGTATGATCGATCTTCATTTGCATACTCATTATTCCGATGGAACCTTGTCCCCGGAAGAGATTGTACTGCTAGCGAAAAAAAACGGAGTGGATACCATAGCCATCACGGATCATGACGGTATGGGCGGTATTTCAGAAGGGTTGGAAGCAGGAAAGAAGTGGGGGGTTCAGGTGATCCCCGGTATCGAATTGTCTACAGAAGACGAATACGGCGGTTACATGCATATTTTGGGCTATGGGTTCGATATCCACAATGAAGAACTAAAAAGAGAGATTGCAGTCATCAGAGAAAAGCGCAAGGAACGAAATCAAAAACTCCTTGCAGCTCTCAATGAAATCGGGTGCCAGATAACCCAGGAGGATCTTCAGCTTAGGGAAGGGCAGGATTATGTGGGCAAACCCGTCTTTGCTATGGCCTTGATGAAAAAGGGCTATATCTCCTCTCCTAAGGAGGCCTTTCAGGAAGGCAAGTTTATGCGTGCTCCTCAGGTCAGACGTATTCACAGGGAAAAAATCCAAACGAAACGCGCGATAGAACTCATTCAAGATGCGGGGGGAATCCCGGTTCTGGCGCATCCTCTTAAAATAGCTTATTTAGGCAGGGGAGAGGAAGGCGGAGATTTTTTTGCAAGGCTGGAAAGGCTGATTGCCAGGCTGAAAGAACAGGGGCTTTGCGGTATGGAATGCTACTATAGCAAGCACCTGCTTTACGAAACGGAAAGATTGGTACAACTGGCAGAGGAGAACGATCTGATCATAACAGCCGGATCTGATTTCCATGGTCCGGAATTTGATGAAAACTTGACGATTGGAAGCATTCCTACAGATCCAAAATTTAATAAAGATAGGATCATTAAGCAAATTCAGGATGGTATTTTTTGTCGAAAGATGGTATAATACCATGGTGGACATTTCAATTTGTTTTCAATATTTAACGCATCAATATTTAACGCATCAATTCATTTTGTAATTTTTAAGACGAGGAGTCGCATTATATGAGATTTGTGCCAACCTATTGCCTCAGAGAGGGAATGATTTTAGGAGATAATCTTTACAGTAATTCTGGAGATTTAATGTTATCCTGCGGAACGGTTCTTACCGGTGAATATGTAAAATCAATTGAAAGATTGCAGTACAACGGCGTTTATATTGACGATGATATTTCAAAGGATATCCCCATTATCACAGTGATCAATGACAGTGTCAGAGCCCAGACCGTGAAGGGCATCAAAGATATTTTTATACACTGTGAAAAAGGAAATAAAAATGTAAAAAATGACTTTAAATCGGCTAAGCTTCAGATTGAAAACATAGTGGACGAGATCTTCAAAAATAGAAATCTCATGGTCAATATGATCGATATGAAGGTCTTTGACGATTATACCTATTATCACTCCGTAAATGTTGCTGTTCTTTCTATCGTACTGGGAGTTGCCTTGGATATGGACAGGGATGAACTGTGCAATCTCGGATTTGCAGCACTTCTTCACGATATCGGAAAAGTATTTATCAATAAAGATATCTTAAATAAAAAGGGTCAGCTCACTCATACGGAGTTTGAGGAAATCAAAACTCACTCTTTATTGGGCTGCAATCATATTAAAAAGGGTTATGGTGTCTCCAATGCTGCTTATATGGGAATCTTGGATCACCATGAAAAGTATGAGGGCGGAGGATATCCCAACAACCTGCAAGGGGAGAGGATTTCCTGGTACGGCAGGATTATAGCGGTGGCAGATGTCTATGACGCACTGACATCGGATCGTCCCTATCGAAAGTCTTTGCTGCCGTCAGATGCCATGGAATACATAATGGCTTCTACTATGACTTTGTTCGACCCCAGGGTGGTAGAGGTTTTTGTAAAAAAGATAGCGCCTTATCCTATTGGAACTTGTGTACGTCTCAGCAACGGGCTTACGGGCATTGTCGTGGAAAATTATGAGGATCTCTGCATGAGGCCCAGAGTGAGAATTTTTATGGATAAGGAACAGCAGGATATTGACCCCTACGAAATTGAATTAGCAGATTATCAATCTTTAAATATAACCGTTATTGAAATTGTTTAGTAAACTGGGACATGATGATGACAAAACACAATGATTACTATAGAACGCTGCAGGTTCATCATGATGCAGGACAGGATGTAATCGATGCAGCATATCGTTGCTTATGCAAAATGTATCATCCTGATTTAAATCAAAACCCGTCAGCCGCAGAAAAAATGAAATTCATCAATATTGCTTATGGAATCCTGGGAGATGAAAAAAAACGCAGGATTTATCATATCGAATGGCTGAAAAATCAGGTGGTAAAGCCTGCGTCTACACCTACACCTACACCAAGTCCGGCAAAACATACCGTCAGAGACGAGAAACTGGATACCGATCTTGCCGCTAAGGTTCTTGACGAATTCTTCCGCGATACCGTAAATGAGTCCTGGGAGAGCGCATATCAAAAATTAACTTCTGTTGATCAAAACAATATTCCCCGGGAAGACTTTCTGGAATGGAAGAAGGCTGTCTCACAAATGTACCGCCTTGGCAACTATAAAATCACCTTTTTTAGAAAATATCAAAATTGTGATTATGCCGGGGTTATTTATCCTGTGATCTATCAGTTTTCCGTAGCACTTACGGAAATGCAGATCGTAACCGGCCGTATCAGTGAGGAGGTCACCCAGAAGTATGTGGCCTTTAATGGGGATGGCTGCAGGGTTTGCCTTGGATATCTGGATTTAAAGCCAACAATTAAGAAATTTAAATATCTTGCTCAGGCTCTGCCCAAAATGGATAAGGATGAGATCTTCATGAAGGCTGTGGCTAAAATTGATCCTCTGACGGGAGTATTAAGCCTGTCGGGATTCAAGGAACAGGCAGAGCGGGAAATGCTTCGGAGCTGCAGGTACGGCAATCCTCTCACCATGGCGGTAGTTACCGTAAAGCCTTCCCAATCCCAGGATGACACCCTGGAAGAATATCAACTGGACGCCTGCATCTCTTACATTTCTGAGATCTTATGCGGAAACATCAGAAAAACCGACATGATCGGCAGGTGTGATGATTCCTCCTTTGGGATTCTCTTTACGGAAACAAAGCAGGAGGATGCGGAAGAGGCGTTGAACAAATTGCTGGAACTATGCCAGAAAGATGATTTTTTAAGCTTTCAGTTATGCACTGCCATAGCAAATTTGAATATCGGCGACGTAGAACTTAGCCTGAAAGAAGCAATGGAAAGAGTCGTTCCGAGAGAGAAGGTAAAAGAAGAAACTTCTCCGCTCGAAGCCGAAGAGAAAGCTGCAAAATTAGGAAAATACAAATTGTCGGATATTCTCGGTTTCAACAAACGAGGGAAGAACCATTTTTAAGAATAGAACTGTAAGTGAAGACCCGCCGGCATGCCGGCGGGTCCCTTTGTTAATTCGGGCCATTTGTTCGGGTCTTTTGTCTTGATACTTGCTTATTCACTGATTACTTTTTTAATTCTATTATTTTTTTATTCTCTGATTACTTTTTATAATTCATCCGGCTGCCGTTTTGAGGCATGGATGGAGAACCGTATTGAGACATGGACTGGGAACCGTATTGCATCATTTTCTGCTGCTGAACATTGGATTTTATCGATTCAAGGATAGTATCCTGTTCCTTCCGGATCAATTTCCCTGTATCCCGGTCCAAATCCAGAATAAGCTTAATCAACCGATCTATTTCTTTATTTTGTTCGTCTGAAAGGCCAAGGAGAAGTTCGCCGTCAGAAGCAGACTCCATCAGCTGTATCTCTTCTATAATCTTATTTCTTCTGTATAGGATATCATCCAATGATTCCCAATTGTCCAGGCTGCTCATCAGCTCTTCACTCAAAGTCAGACATTGCTTTAAAAGCGCCATTTTTCTGGAATAGAATTCGTTCACCGTAAGATTGCTCATATACAAAATCCTTCCGTTTCCAAGAACTGTCTATTTATTGATTCTTGCCAGCTTTTCAGCCTGCCTGAAGGTGACCTTGAATTCATCAATAATCACTAAAAGTTCTTTCATCAAAGCTACATCCTGATTGGCATTTGCAACCCCAAGCTGATTAAAAAGGAAAAGATACATATCGTTTAGCTCCAGAGAAATTGCATATTTCATGTCCAAGGAAAAATTCAGCGTTGAGATAATTTTCTGCGCCTTTGCGATACAGTTGTAGGCCTTTACAGATTCACCTCTGTTTGTGAAGAATATGGCAGTACTTACCTGTTTGGACGCTTCTTCAAAGAGCTTTACAACGATCTCTCCCTTGGTAAGCGTTTCTAAAGACTGCGTTTTATATTGCTGATATAAATTAGCTTGCATAATGATTACCTTTCCCTCTCTTTATATCAAGATCCGCTGGAAAACTGAGTCAGTATTGAGCTTTGGGTATTCAGCTGCTGCAAAGCCGTTTCCATAGCGGTAAACTTCTTCCAGAGTCTGGATTCTTCGTTGGTCAGTCTTGTCTGCAGTGTCGTTATATACTTATTGGTTCTTTCAATTTTTTCCGTAATATTATTTTCCGTATCGGACATGGTGGATTCCATACCGGCTGCTTCAATCAGACTTCCGCGAGTCCCTTGGGGCCCGGAGGTTTTAATGGCATCATTGATGATAGAATTAAGCTGATTGCTGATTCCATTTGTTGAAGCAAAGAGCTCTCTGATTTCCGTTCCCTTTGTCTCCAATGCTGTCTTCAGCTTTTCTTCATCGATTTGAAGCTTTCCGTTTTCCGTATAGCCTGCGGAGGTGATTCCCATGCTATAAAGGGAAGTACCATTCACGGTAAGCCCTGTCATCAAAAGATTCATCTTTGAGGAAATTCCTTTCAGGATGCTGTCTCCTCTTAAGAGGCCGGACTTGGCTTTTTCCTCCCATTTTGTGATTTCTGTTTCACTCATCTCATCCTTTTGTTTATCGGATAGCGGAGCGTAATCACTGTATACCTTTTCTTTCACCAGACCGTTGATCAAGTCCACCATGGAATTGTAATCTTCAACGAATTTTTTAATAGAGTTCATTAAAGAAGTGGTATCTGTCTTCATCGTTAAAGTAACGGCTTCATCGGTGGTATTATTGAGTTCTATATTGACTCCGTCAATGGTAATGCTGTTGGAGCTTCTGACAATTTCCTCTCCGTTTACCGACAATATGGCATTCTTGCCATAAGTCATAGCTGCATCGTCGCCCGTAAGACCGAAAGCATGCATCAGACCACCTGCATCTTCATTAATAACGATATTATCACCGGAGCCGCTGGTTTTCGAGGTCATGGTAAACTGATCGGTAATAGAGGAGTAGGAGATGGTTACACCTGCTTTGCTGCTATTGATCCTGCTCATGACGGACTCTAATGTATCGTACTTGCTGACTGAAAACTCCACGGAGTTGATGGAAAACGTGTAAGTATCCTGACTTGCCAGCTCAGTTGAGAGGGGCAGGTCGCCAATCATGGCGTGTGAAGAAAGCTTATTGGACTGTGCGAAGCTGAAGCCCAGTGCATTCAGTACGGAAGTATCATCCCCAATTCCATATACGGTGGCAGTAGACCCCGGTGATGAGAATGTCAATTGATCATTCACGATACTTGCTGTAATGACACTTTTGGTTTCCCCTGAGGAATTGGTATACGTTCCGAATGCTGTATCTAAAGTAGCCTGAAAAGCCTGCTGCAGATCGCCAGCAGTACTAGTGCCGTCTATGGAAGACATATCAAAGGTAATGACTTTTGTTTTACCGTCAAGTGAAACATAAAGGGACTTTCCGTCCAGACTTGACGCTAAAGATTGTATATCGGCACTTGTTAAGGTACCGGCAGTTTCGGTAGCCAGTGATCCCGTCAGTCCTTTTGAGATTAAGGCAGGTCCCTTCACGGTTTGGTAGGTAGCCAGCTGCTTGATGGAATTTATGGTCATAGTGCCTGTACTTGCCGAAGATGTGGAGGAAGCGGTTACTGCCGTGGAAGATGAGGTTACCGCTACCGTATTAAAAAACGAGGCACTTCTGAAGTTGGTGGAAGACAATACATCCAGATAGCTGCTCTGAAACTTTTTCAGTGCTGAAGACACCGAGCGATATCCGATTTGCTTCCATTCTAATTTTTGAACACTCTGTTGTTGTTTCAGGATTTTTTCCCTGCTGGTTGCAGTCATATTTTCAACGAGTTCGTCAATATCCATTCCTGAGACCAGGCCGCCAAGACCTGTTTTTGCGGATAGAGAAGATAATGTGCTGCTGCTTGTTGAATTAACTGTTGCCATATAAATACACCCCCTTGTACATATAGTATATCGACAATTTTCTGGAAAACTTAACCAGAAAGTGCAAATTAATAGCCTTTTTGATAAATTGACGGCTTAATATACTTAAATTTATGATCACAGGCGGACAAGGATTCACTGTGTCCGATAAAGAAATATCCGCCCGGAAGCAATACATCATAGAATTTATTGATGATTTCATTTTTTGTAGGCATATCGAAATAAATCATCACATTTCTGCAAAAGATCGCCTGAAACGGTTTTTTGAATTCAAAAGGTGATAATAAATTAAAATTTCGGTAGGCCACGTTTTTTCTTAAATTTTCGGAGACGACAAAACGCTGTTCGTCATGAGCTCTGAAATATTTTTTAATCCAGCTGTGGGGAACATCGGACAATTCTTCCCTGGAATAGATCCCGTTTTTCGCTATGGTTAAAACCTTATTGGAAATGTCCGAAGCCAGTATGGTGCTGTCCCATTCCTGTGCGGCAGATCCCAGATATTCCTGGGTGATCATGGACAGAGTATAGGGTTCTTGTCCGGAAGAACAGCCTGCACTCCAGACTCTGAGGTCACGGACCTTCAGGGTTTTGTCCACCCAGGGCAGTACGATATCCTTATAAAATTCAAAATGTTCATTTTCCCGAAAGAAATAGGTATGGTTCGTAGTCAGTTTATTGATTAGCATGGTCATCTCGTCATTGACTCTATCGTTTTTGGCATATTCAAAATAATCCATATAATTATCAAAGCCCAGATCAGAGATGTAGTTGCTTAAACGTCCCTCGATGAGAGGTCGTTTTTGGGTGAGATTCACGCCATAATGTGTTTTGATATAGCTGGTAATTGTTTTAAATTCGTCATCTTTCAGATAGATCATAGATGAGAGGCTCCTTCCATGGTCTTGCTAATAGCGATTGATAATACTTTGTACGTCCAGGATCAGGCTGATGCTGCCGTCTCCCAGTATGGTGCAGCCTGCAATTCCTTTTCCCTTGGCGGAATAACGGCTCAGGTATACAGGAAGCGGCTTAACCACCACCTGATGCTTGCCCACCAGTTCGTCTGCAAAAAGGCATGCCAGCTGATCTCCGGAATCCACAAGCAGCAGAATTCCATCCTCAATTTTGGTCAGGGTATCCTCCAGGTGGAAAATCTTATGCAGCCGGATAATTGGATAGCAGACACCGCGGATCATGATCATTTCATTATTGTCAGGATCCTTCAGCAGCTGCTTGGTGGTAGCTTTAAAGGATTCCCGGATATTGGTAATGGGAACGGCATATACATTGCCTCCCACTTTGATTTCCATACTTGAAATAATAGCAAGTGTCAATGGAATCTTGAAGAAAATATTGGTACCGGAGCCCTTTACGCTTTCGATGGTTACGGTTCCGCCGATTTTCTCGATATTCTTTTTCACAACGTCCATACCCACGCCTCTTCCGGAAAACTCCGTAACGGCCTCCTTAGTGGAAAAGCCCGGGGCGGTAAGGAGGTTGAAGATCTCTTTTTCGGTATATTCGTTTTCCGGCTTGGTCAGGAGATTTTTTTCCCTTGCTTTGGCCAGAATCATTTCCGTATCCAGTCCTTTGCCGTCGTCACTGACAGATATGATAATATCTCCGCCTACGTTCTGGGCAGAAAGAATGATTTGCCCTACAGGATCCTTTTTAGCGGCAATACGGCCGGCCTTATCCTCGATAGCGTGGTCCATGGCATTTCTGACCAAATGCATCAATGGATCGGCAATACCGTCGATGATGGTTTTATCTACCTCGGTGGTTTCACCCATTACGATAAGATCTACCTCTTTTGATAATTTCTTACCCATATCTCTGACGATACGGCGCATCTTTTGGAAAGTAGCGGCTATGGGCACCATTCGGATAGACATTACAATATCCTGCAGCTCGTCTGTAAGCTTTCTCAGCTGCCTTGCAGCTTTGTTGAAGCTGTCCAGCTCCAAACCTGCAAGATCGGCATTTCCGGAAACCATGGACTCGGTGATTACAATTTCGCCGACCAGATCCATGAGGGTATCCAGTTTATTTAAATCAACGTTGATCAGATTTTGCTTTCCGGATTTTGCTTTACCGGCATCTGAAGAAGAATCGGAATCATTTAGATTGTTTTTGGCAACAGCTCCTGTTTTCTTCTGTTCCTCCTCCGGCATAGAAGCTTCCGGTTCCTTTTTATCCGTATCTTTTGGCAATCCACTGATAAAGTCCACTTTTGATACAGAAAGGGTGCCCTTTGCAGCGGCTTCTATTTCTCCCGCTGTCATATTTGTCTGGAAGCTGCAGAAAAACCCGCTGTGTGAAATAATCTCGGAGGCTTCAGGATTGGTACTCAACTCGTCCGGAATGGTTTCCAGTACCTGACCCAAGGTGTCCAGCTTGTTTACCAGCATATAGGCCCGAATATTTTCCATTTGGCAATCTTCTGTGAAACGGATATGCAGGTAGAAGGTCTTTCCGTCTCCTGATGGATCCGCCGCCGAAACGGGCTCGGAAGCTGTACTTTCAGCCGATGTTTCATAGGATGCGGCACTTTCTGCTGCAGTGATTTCTGTTGCACTGATTTCCGCAGGCTCCTGAGCTGCCTTTTCCGCTTTTTTCTTTGATGAAGCCTTTTTCTCTGCGGCAGGCTTGGAGCCGGCAGGTTTGGCAGCTTTGGCTTTGCTGTCGGAACTCTGTCCGTTCATTTTGTCCAGAAGATCCAGGATCTCGCCGATGAGGTCCTCGTTCTCTGTGGAAAGTTTTTGATTCTGCTGAATCTTTTCTACTTCTTCCTTTAAAAAGTCGGATACTTTTAATACAACATCGAAAAGCTCGTTAAAATAATTATCATCAATTCCGTTTTCACGAATAACATAAAATAAGTCTTCCAGTTTATGGGAAACGTGTGATATGGTATCAAACTCCATCATGGCAGAAGAACCTTTTATCGTATGCATGATACGGAAGATTTCGTTGACATTTTCAGTAGAAAGGTTTTCTTCTTTTTCTGACTGGAGCAATATTTCATCTAACTGATCTAGCAGGGTTGTTGATTCGAATAGGTATAATTCCAACATGGAATCATTCGTAAAATCATAGTCACTCATCGTCATTCCACCTTTTTCCTATATTTAGCAGATTCTATTTTTTTCTCTTCCTATTATTTATCGACAATGTTGGAATAAAAATTAGCATCTTTTACACGTTACGTCAAAATATATTGTCGATTTATTGATTTTATCATAGATTAGAGATATAATGGTAGCCAGATTTATGTTTAAAATTGAAATAGAAAAAGCAATGGAGGAACGATCAATGGACCAAATAAACAGCATTGCACGAAATAACATTAAACTGTATCGAAAAATGAGAAAAATGACCCAGAAGGAACTGGCAGAAGCTTTGGATGTGACTCACAGCTCTGTGTCTGCCTGGGAAATAGGAAAGAACTCCATTGACATGGAGCGTCTCAATGATATCTGCCGCATCCTGAATGTCAGCCTTGTAGAGATTCTGACAGAAAACGAAGATGAAGAAAAAGTGCAGAAGGATGAGGAAAACAAGCAATTGATTGAATATGTAGAAAGACGGCCTGAGGTAAAGCGATTGCTTAAGACTACCATGGACTCAAGAAGTGATGATGTTGTGGTAGCCATCAAGCTTCTGGAAGCTTTGAAAAAAAGATAAACATGATGTTTTCCCCTGTTAGAAAAGGAGACCTGTTGTGGCCGATATTTTAAAAATCACTTCGCCTATTTCTGTCAACAATAAAGTACATAATTTACCGAAGCAGCTTCCTACGGATGCTGTCTTTGATTTGACCAATCCCAATCTGGTGGTGAAAAATCAGCCCAAGGCTCAGAATGCAGATGAAGAGGGCTCCAGGCAAACCTTGCTTCAAAATCTGAACAAGGAAATTTTTGCACCCCTGATGAACAGCACCAGGGCCCAGGCCGACAGCATCAGAAAACTGGTGCTCATGGCAAAACTCTTCGAAACTTCTTCGGGCATCATTACGGAAAGCTTTCTGGATAAAATGTTTATTCGTCCGCAGGAATTGTTGGGAGAGCTTCTTGCCAGGGAGAAAGGGGAAACCATATTTCAGGGTGAATTCTTTGACAGCCTGCGGATGCTGGCAAAGATGGAAGGCCAGCCCAGGGTCAAGGAGGCGGTCATCGCCATCCTAAAGCACTTTGATTGTTTTGTAAATCAGGACAGCTCTCTGCGTTCCATCGTGAAACAAAGCCAGGACTTGTGCGGAAAGCTGTTTAAAAGTGATGCCGAGCAGCTTCAGCAGCACATTACGAAGCTGGATATGATGATTCAGCTGAATAAAGACAACCCAAAAGAAATCAGAGCCTTTCTGAAAAATGAATTTATACCCATTCTGGGAGGGCTGGTCAGAAAATATCAGAGCAGTGAAAAAATACATAGTCCTGTGGTAGCCATCATTCACCACATTGTAAGATATGACAAGGCAGATTCAGCCCGGCTTGAGGAAGCTATTTACCAGCTAGGGGATGAGTTGAAGCCTCTTACCAACCTGACTGATGACGACCTTGCTGAAATGAAGCAGCAGCTTTTTGAACTTGGCAGGGAAGCCAGGGAGAAGGGAACGCGCGAAGGTGCCGAAAAAAGTTTTCTTGGTAATTTCGGAGTCGAAACTGAGGATACGGATTTGCCTTCACTTTTGTCCAAAGCATTGGATTCGGCAGCACCCACTAAAATCACAGGAGTTGCACAGAATCTGCTGATGTATATGCTGCAAAATGAAAGCCCTGTCATGCCATTGATGCATTTTATCATTCCGTTCCGCTTCCTTGATGAAAACACTTATGGGGAGTTCTTTGTGGATAAGGACTGCAAGGAGCGAAAAGGGGAGGCCAATGAGGCAAGAAACATTTTCTTTACCATTCAGTCCGATAAATACGGCAATTTTGAGGTAGACCTACTGGAACGGGATAAAAAAATCGATCTGGATATCCGATGTCCGGAACTTCTGATTAGCGACTTAAAGGAGATCAGGGCAAGAATGAAGGGTATCATAGAAGACCAGGGATATCGCCTGACAAGCTATCAGGTGGAAGCCTATCAGGAAAGTCAGTCAATCCTGCAGCGTTTCCCTAAGCTGGCACAGAGAAAGGTAGGATTTGATGTCAAAATCTAAAGAGCCTCTCAAAGTAAAAAATAAAGCTTCTACGCTGAGTGTAGCCGCCTTGAGGTACGATCAGGCTAAAAATACGGCTCCCTGTGTGGTGGCGGCGGGAACCGGACATATTGCCCAGAAGATCCTGCAGGTTGCCATGGAGAATGGAATTGCCATCTATCATGACGACAGCGCTGCAACCCTTTTGGCTAAGCTGGAGCTGGGACAGGAAATCCCGCCGGAGCTGTATCAGATTGTGGTGGATATTTATATCTCACTGCTGAATGTGGCGGAAGAAACGAGACGATAGGATAAAATATAAAATAAAAATCAAATAATACTTTAGCTTTGCAAAGTACAAGTGAAGTTGACCCTACCTTTTGAGGAATTTCCTGAGTTTTATTCCAAAGTATCGGAACGAATATCAGTAAGGAATTGATGCTCATAAGGTGTAAGGTCGGCTTTTTTTATGTAAACTTATATTATACTTTATACATACTAGTAAAAACAGAATGTTAAAACAATCTAACCTGTGGTAATGTTAAATATATCAATATCAATCAGTTATAGTAATTATCGTAGTAAGAAAGGAAGTAAAAGAAATGAAACGATTGATAGCAATTTTAATGACACTGATTATGGTGTTCGGGTTGTCCAGTGCAGGGGCTTGTGCGGCAGAGCCTACTTGGCATATAGGATTATCAATGCCAACAGCAAGACATTTCATTGGTTCTGCTGTGATTGAAGATAAGATTTATGTTATGGGAGGAATCAGTGGTGCGGGTTATTTAAAAACTGTTGAAATCTATAATACAACTACCAATAAATGGACAACAGGAACGTCAATACCTACTACAAGAGCTAATATGTGTTTGTCATCAATAGACCAAAAAATCTATTTAATAGGTGGTTACAATGGAATATATTATAATACCGTAGAAATTTTTGATTCTACTTCTAATACATGGACAGCAGGAGAACCGATGCCAACGGCAAGGGCAAGCGCAACCTCTGTTGCGATAGGTAATAAGATATATGTAATTGGAGGTGCCAATCCAGGAGATAATCCATTTAATACGGTGGAGGTATATGACACTACGACCAATACATGGACAACAGGAGAACCGATGCCAACAAGTAGAAGCAATCTTACCTCTTCTGTAATTGATAATAAAATATACGTAATTGGTGGTGGGAATTCAGAGAGCGTTGGGATAAAGACCGTTGAGATTTATGATACTAAAAGCAATACATGGTCAACAGGAGAGCCGATGCCGACGGGGAGATCTTATTTAGCCTCCTCCGTTATCGGTGGTAAGATTTATGTAATGGGTGGCTATGATTCAGGAAGGAATAGAGTAAATACAGTAGAAGTCTATGATCCTAAATCTAATACATGGTCAACAGGCACACCACTACTTGGAACTACCAGAAACCACACTTCTGCTGTCATAGGTGATAAGATTTATGTGATAGGTGGAGACAGGAATGGAACTGTTTCGAATAGACTTGAATATTTACAAGTTATACCTGACGTTACAACACCAACCCAACCCCTCAACCTAACTGCCATAGGCGGGAACTCCAAAGTTGACCTTTCTTGGGGATCAGTAGCAGACGCTACAAGCTATAACGTGAAGAGATCAACCACACCTGGCGGTCCTTATACTACAATCAGTAATGTGACTGGTACATCCTACACAGATACCGATGTGGTTAACGGCACAACCTATTACTATGTCGTTACAGCTGTATCGGCTGGAGGAGAGAGTGCAAACTCCAACGAGGCCAGTGCTACACCACAGGCTCCTTCGACATCCACAGGTAAGGCACTTCTGGTCATTACAATGACGAATGGTCTTGAAAAGGAATATGATCTGCAGATGTCAGAAGTAAATGCTTTTATAAACTGGTATTCAAGCAACGGATCCGGATTTTACATGTTCAATAAGAACTTTAACCTCGGACCGTTCATGACTAGGGTTGATTATATAGCGCATGACAAGATCCAGAACTTTGAAGTAATGCAGTATCAATAAAAAAAACACTATTGCTCCGCAAATGCAAACCTTGTTTATATATTTAGATAGCAAAAAGCCACCTTTCGGTGGCTTTTTGCTGATGTGTAGATTGTGTGTCTTCTGTTATATTTATTGTAATAACTGAAGTACGCCTTGAGGCTGCTGATTTGCCTGAGCAAGCATTGCCTGAGCAGCTTGGGAAAGGATGTTGTTCTTTGTGAATTCCATCATTTCTTTCGCCATATCCACGTCTCTGATACGGGATTCAGCAGCTGATAAGTTTTCAGAAGATGTTCCTAAGTTATTGATTGTGTGCTCTAATCTGTTCTGGTAAGCACCAAGCTTGGATCTCTGATCGGATACAGTTTTAATTGCAGCGTCAAGAGTATCTAAGGATCCGGAAGCATTTGCAGCTGAGGATACGTCTACGCCTTTGATTGTGAAAGTGTCGCCATCATCTAAATCTTCTCCGGCGCCAGCTGTCAAACCATACTGAGTTAAGTCAACAGTACCAGAACCATCTGCAAGCTGTAATGATCCAGTAGCAACAGTAATTGTTCCAACTAATTTATCACCATTTACTAAATTAGTACCGGAAATTTTATAGTTTCCAGCTGCCAATTTGCCTACGTCAGCTCCAGTACCCTTAGCAAGAGTCAGTGTTGCACCTGTTTCGTCAATTTTAACTGATGATCCAAGAGTAACTGCATGACCGAGATCGATTTCACTCGTTGTGTCTGCCAAAGTGATGATACCGGTAGTAAGATCAATTGTTCCAACTGTATCACCTGCTGCGCTTTTTAATAGATCATTGGTACCATCTGATTCAACTGTGTAAGTACCGGGGCTCAATTTAGCAGCATCAGCATCAGTAACTTTATTTAATTCAACTCCACCATTTAAGCCTAAAGCATTTGAAGTCATAGCGCCGATGGCAACTTTCATATCCTGACCGGAGTTGGAGCCGATCTGGAAGGAATCTGCGAAAGAACCATCCAGAAGCTTTTTCGTATTGAATTCAGTAGTGCTAGCAATTCTGTCGATTTCAGTTGTGAGTTCTGTCAGTTCCTGCTGGATCGCACCACGGTCTTCGGTAGTGTTAGTTCCGTTAGCAGCCTGGTTAGCAAGCTCTCTCATTCTCTGCAGAATGCTGTGAGTTTCATTCAATGCACCTTCAGCAGTCTGGATCAGGGAGATACCATCGCTTGCATTTCTGGAAGCCTGGTCAAGACCTCTGATCTGGCCTCTCATTTTTTCGGAGATAGCAAGTCCGGCAGCGTCGTCACCAGCTCTGTTGATTCTGAGACCGGATGATAATTTTTCCAATGATTTTGCTGTAGCGCCTGTGTTTCCGCTTAACTGTCTGTAAGTATTCAGAGCAGCGATATTGTGATTAATTCTCATTTTGTGTTCCTCCTTGAAACGATTCGCCGAGATCCTTCTCGGCGGTACTATTTGCGTGGTTTCCTTCCGTACGCTAAGGGAACCCTTTTTCCAAAGCGATTTGCTTTGATATATATATCGGCTAATGCCGGATATACTTTAGTCATTATTTTCTATTTTTTTGTTATTTTTTATCAAGTTCGCTATATTTTTTATATTGTCGGAATCAATCTTTTCCGCAGAGGCTCTATTTGCCTCGATGGTTTCTACCAATTCCTGCCTGACAATTTTTACATCCCTGGGCGCATCGATGCCGATGGTAACTTTATCGTTGCCGGAACTCAAAACGGTAATCCGGATATTTTCAGAGATGACTAAGGTTTCTCCCGGCTTTCTGCTGATGACTAACATGACGGCCCTGCCTTTCCATCCCTTTGAAAAGGTCGATATTTCACCCCATAATCCGGATTCTGCAGAATCACCTGCCTGGCCTTTTTCGTCTTGGGGTTTAAGACCACGGGACTTTTCACGTTGATGGAGAGGTTCTCTATAGAGGAAGGCACCGTAGCAATGACCAGAAAGATCAGTTCTTCAACGGATTCTACCTGACAGGCTTCCAGTTCCTCTTGGGAAAGGTTGGGATGGTAATCAGGATAGAGATCCCAGGGCTCAAATACCAGAAAGCAGGGAACCAGGTTCTGCACGGATTGAAGATATAAAAAGGAGATGTCTTCAAAGGGTCTGGAAAACACTGCAAACTTAGTATCTTCCTCAAAGCCGTAAATGCCGTCCGGAAATTCATAGACGGCGTCGTCTTCCACCTGTACGATGCCGAAATCTCTGGTGTTGATATCAATCATAGAGTCCTCCTTATGCTTTTACATCAAAAGCTGTTTTGCCGTCACAGATCTGGTCATGGTATTCCGGCGGTACGTAATTTGGATCCGCACTTTTCGGAATATAAAGCGGACCGCCTACATATTTGATGATTACCTTCGGACGTTCCACTACCTTTAATTCCAAATCCGGCGGAAGAAAGCTGGTATCGAGATTGCTGACACTGGGCATGCCGCTTGGGAGCTGACTGATATCGAAACTGATCTGCATACTCTGGAACTGATAATTTGAGTCTGTCGTCTTAGGCAGAGAATCTATGATATGATCGATCCCCCTCTGAAACTGCTGAAATTGATAGTCATTATCGGTGCTGTTCTCGATGCGGACGTTCATTTGGAGATTGCCGTCATTGGAATACTGAGCCGTCGCCGTATAGTAAAGATGATTCCAATCGATAGAAGAACTCGGCTCAAAACTGTCCTGCAGAGGGATGCTGATGGGATTGCTTTGAATCGTCATCTGATCTTCCTGCTGGGAGATCTTCAAACTGGCGGTCTGCACAGAAGAACTCCGATAGGGTTCCTTCTCAACATACTCAATTTTAATGGGTACGGTTTCAATGGTAATTAGCGGTTGCATTTCGTTCACCTCCCTTGCGGAAAATTTCCAGAATTTATGAACTAAATTCCAATTAGGAAATATAATTAGCGTAAATAATCAAAAATAGATGGCTGAATGATTTGGGTTCCCATCTGCAGGGCTGCCTGATAGGCAACTTCCTGAGATTTGAATTTGATAATGGTACTGGTTGGATCCGCGCCTTCAATGGACAGCTGGCGCTCCTGATTGTTCAGGGTAGAAGTTTCATATCTTCCTTTCATAAATTCCAGATAGGAAGTCTTTGCACCGACTTCTGTCAGGCCGTAAACAATCTGAGCTGAGGTCTTGGTAAACTGACCATAAAGGATATCCACACTTTCGTAGGTATAAGTATCGGATTCCAAACCGGATGCAATCTGTCCCAGCAAGTCATAAAGATTGTTGGAAACCGTAACACCGTCAACGGTGGTAGTTCCGCTTCCGACGATATTGATACCGGGAAGCGTATACTGGAAGACAGATTTGGGATCCACGATGGTTTTCGTAAGATCATTGGGATCCGGGATGATTTGAAGTCCAAGGCCGATATCCACATACATGGAGTCACTGGCCAAAGCTTTTTCTTCATCTGAACCGGATACGATATCATTTAAGATATTGCCGTTGTACATTAAGCTGCCTGTAGCGGTATCGATGGAAAAGGGAGGCGTGTCCGTATTGCTGCCGCCGAAATAATAGACATCGGATGCCTGGGAATTTAATGTCTGCAATAGCTGCTGCTGTATATTTTTGATCTGTGTGGCTATAACCTTTCTTTCTTCCTGACTGTTGGTTCCGTTCTGGGCAGCCAGGATTTTTTCTCTTGCTTCCTGCATCAATTCCTCCATGTGGTTCAATGCGGACTCCGCATTGGTAAGGGAAGCATTGGCATGTTCAATATTTGCCTGATAACCCTCAACGCTGCTCATGTCTCTTCTAATCTGAAACGCTTTGACGGCAGCGGAGGTATTTTCTGAAGCTTTCATGAACTTTCGGCCGGAGGCTACCTGGGTGTTCAGTTTATCCAGATCGTAGGACAGCGTATTGACGGTCCGGATATATTTATTTGTAATCATTTTATTGGTAATTCTCATGATTAGGCTCCTTTCATATTATCTTCCGACGATACCCATGTTGTTGATGATGGTATCCACGGCTTCGTCCAAAACGGTGAAATATCTTGCCGCAGCGTTGTAGGATTTCTGATATGCCATCAAATTGATTCCTTCTTCATCCATGTTGACACCCGAAATGGATTCCCTGCTGGTATAAAGATTGTTCAGGACACTGTTGGCAGTATCGGAAAAATTCTTATTCAACTCGATATCCAGTGCCAGTTCTCCTGTAAAGCCGGTCAGATATTCTGCCATCGTCCCCTCAAACATCACTTGAGAGAGGGGATCTGAAGCATTTCTATAGAACTTCATATCCGATTTCAATGCGGAGATCATTCTTAGGATGTTGTCCGCACTGCCGGTCTCCACGGTGGAAGTGGAGAGGGTGGTGGTGATGAACGTAGAATCTGCCAGCCATTCGTCCGAAATTGCGATGTTGCCAGCGGTAATACTGCCGCTGCCGTCAGTGGCTTTGAACAAAGGCTTCACTGTGCCGCTGGCATCAGTGTTCAGATCGTTCATCAGCTGTGCGAAGTTCGCAGCAAAGGTATCCATGGTATTCTTATAATACATGGCTCCCCTGAAACCGTTCTCTCCGGCAGCCGTATTTGCATAAGCGCCGTTTCCGTTGATCAGGTCAAGGTATCCTTTGATGGATCCACCCGAGATATATTGTGTGATGTCATTATCACTGAAGTCTCCAAAACAGCTGTTGATTTCGATTTTCACGTTTGCTCCGCTTTCGTTAACGGACAGGGTATTATATAAACCATTTTTTACGACGCCGATGGAAGTACTGGTGGCAGGATCGTAAATGGAAATGGAAAGATTTTCTATTGTTAGATTTTCCGAAACCTTTTCCGGAGTGGTGATCACCTTGATGTTGGCCATGTTGGATAAATTATCAATCAAGGTGTTTCGTTTGTCGTATAACTCATTGGGTGTATTGCCATGAATGAGTTCTTCTCTGATCTGGGTGTTCAGCTCTGCAATGGCTTTCACCGTAGTATTAAAGCTGTTGTCTACAACAACATTCTTCAGGTCAAAAACCTGCTGGTCTTTGACTTCCTGCGTTTGCTTGGCAAAGACATTTAAAATTTCAGTTACTTTTTGAGCAGCGGTTCTGACGACCATGGCAATATCCTTGCTGGTAGGGGTTTGGGAAAAAGTCTGAAGCTGATTGATAAAGGAGGAAAGCTCACTCTGAAGCCCGTTCACATCAATTTCATCGAAAACAAGCTCCAAATCAGACAACCCTGATAAGAGCGTGTCATATTTGCCGTTTTCTGCATTTTGCTTTCTGAATCTGGCATCCAGAAAAGGATCTCTGATCTGACTGATATTAGAAACTTCAACACCGATACCCACATTGGCACGGGAACCGGAGACGGCATATTTCTGCTTGCCGGAGAGAGAAATAGAGTTTAAATCCACTCTTTGTCTGGTGTAGCCGTCCGTATTGACATTGGAGATGTTGTTTCCTGTTACATCTATATTGGCCTGACTTGCCGCCATGGCTCTGCTCGCTGTATGAAAAGCTAGAAATGTTGATCTCATAATCGTATTCCCCCGTATCGGTTAAATTCTTGTTTCAAAGGATTTGGGAAAAAGCGTTCCCTGAACCTCTGATGCATTTTGATCATAGGTTGTGATATCTTTCTGGTTTTCCTGCTTAGATAGGGTCTTTTCTATTGTATATAATTTGCTCTGCAGCAGAACCCTGCATTTTTCCTTGTAAAAGTTGACTTCCGTCATGGTCAGGTCAAATTCTCCCAGCAATGCGTAAAACTGCATCTGCAGATCTTTTTCAGGGATCTGCATGATCATTTCAGACAGATTTCTTGCCTGAATACCTAATTTCTTTTGGTATTCGTGAATGGTATTGTTAAAATTTCTGGTCTTTAATAGGAGCACCTGCTGGGAACGAAGGTTTTCGTTAAGCTCCTCGATATTGTCCTGCAAAATCGAGTTCAGTTCCTCTTTCAGCACCGGTATGACGTCCTGGTACATTTTCAGTATTTCTTTCAGGTATCCGTAAAAGTCATTCAGCGTTTGACTGAAAGCGGCTGTTTTATTATCCATAGCGTTTCACCCTCCTCCGTTGGTCTTTTCATTCAAGCAGTTATTTTAGCATAGCATCGGCCAGTAGATTTGCAGGTACATCATAGGTGCCCTTTTCAATTCTGTTCTTGATTTCGTTAATGTTGCTGGCAGATGTATTTACGGTTACATCATAGAGAATCGCAGATTTTGCTACGGACAATCGTTTGTCGTCGAAAGATCCGGTATGGCTGCTTGAAATTTCCGCACTGTCTACCTTATTCTTTATTACATACTTCTTATTTTCTTCCGTATTGATATTTCTTGCAGGATCCGAGGCCTGATCTTGTACCTGCTGCGGCTGTATTGTTTTACTTTTATTTACAAATGATATTTCCATTTTTAACGGACCTCCTTTCGTAATGAATCTATTTTTTATGGTATATAATGGAAAGAACATAGTTGTCATCATTTTGTTACAATACCTATATCGGCAAGAATCATGAAAACTTTAGAATATCAACAAAAAACTTTGAATTCGATAAAAAAAGTAGCATATTTATGCAAAACCAACAATTATTAAACTATAAATTGAATTGATGTGTTTTGACCCCTAAAAATAAACTATAAATCGACAATAAATTCTATATATCAACAAATTGATGTAAAAAATCAATTGAAAATCGATATTTTAAAAAGAGAAATCCATGCCCCCTATGCATAAAAAAAATAATTGTCTAACTGTGTAAAATGTAGTAGAATCCTAGATAGAAGTAACAAAATATTGTGTCAATTTATGTAGCATTATGCAGGAATTTTTTTCTAAAGAAATCATTTGGTACATAATGATCAGAATTGTTTGCCAAATGGAAAAAGGAGGGTGAGGCATGATAGGTGATTCTCTGACAGCGGCGATATTGCAAAAAGCGTTGGATGGGACATGGCAGAGGCAAAAAGCGATTTCCAATAATATCGCAAATTATGAAACACCGGGTTACAAAGCAATGAATGTATCCTTTGAGGATTCCCTGGATCGCGAAGTAAACAGGCTAAGAGGCAAGGCAATGAATGCCGAAGAGATTTCCAAGGGCAAGGAATCCATAAGAAATGCAGATATCAGCGTTGCTTCCGATTATGCCACGTTAGAAAGGGCAGACGGGAACAACGTAAATATGGAACTTGAAAATATTGAAATGGCTAAAACGCAAATTCAATATCAATATCTGACCAGAAGCATGTCGGATATGTTTTCCAGATTACGATACGCAATCAGTGAAGGGAAGAAATGACGATGGATTTTTTAAGCTCTTTAAATATTTCGGGTTCCGGGTTAACGGCACAGAAACTGAGAATGGATGTGATTTCTCAAAATATCGCAAATGCGGAAGTGACCAGAACTTCATCCGGAACACCGTATCGAAGAAAAATGGTAGTACTCAACAGTATCAATGATACGGAAAGTTTTCGCAGTGCTCTTGACAAAGCAAGCGGCTTAAATGCCGGCGGCGTGCAGGTTCAGCAGATCGTAGAGGATACGGCGGCTTTCGTTCCCGTTTATAATCCGACTCATCCTGATGCTAACGAAGAAGGTTACGTAATGCTGCCCAATGTCAACAAGGCACAGGAAATGATCGATATGCTCAGTACAAGCAGAGCCTATGAGGCAAATTTGACAGCTTTTAATGCAACAAAAGCTATGGTACTCAAAGCTCTGGAAATAGGAAGGTGAAGATAGAACATTAATAAACTTTCAAATCAGTATAATTAAATAATCTCTAAATACTCAAATACCCCAATAGTAACAAACAAAAAAGACTAGAATCAGTGATTGTGTAACAAATGAACTAAAAAAGATGTAAATGTAAAAACAAAGTGTGTGTAGATGTAAAAGATGTAGAAGATGTAAAAGATGGAATGTGTTTTATGTAAGTGTGTGTGAAAAAGATTGTAATAAGTGAGGTATGTGTGATGTTTATTGTTCCAATGAATTCCAGTATCAATACGAATAGTATCCAGTCTATAAGTTTAAATTCTGAAAAAATCGGGTCTGGATCCGGGGAAAACAAAGGCCTTGGGTTTAAGGAAGTTTTCCAGGACGTTATCAAAAATGTAGAAGAGACGGAAGCCGCAACGAAGCTAGATGCCTATAATCTATCCATAGGAAATGTGGATGATATGCATACGATGATCATCAATGCAGCAAAAGCTGATGTGGCTCTTCAGACGATGGTCCAGCTTAGAAATAAAATTCTTGATGCATATACAGAGGTTATGAGAACAAACCTCTAATTTGTGTATGCCTTGTTCTAATTATTTGCAAATCAATTTTAATTACAGATGGATGAATAGAATATATGAATGAACAAATAAAGAAGACCTTGGAGCCTTTTAAGAAATTTTGGGGCGGCACTTCGCCGATCGTAAAAAGGCTGATCATCGGGGGCATCGTTGTTTCTGTTATTGTTGCTTTGATATTTAGCATACTCCTGAATTCAAAGGACTATGTTGCGATTTTTGATGAGCTGACACAGACGGAAAACCAGGAAATTCTGGCCAAACTCCAGGAAATGGATGTCGATGCGAAATATGAGAATGGCTCCATCATGGTTCTAAAAGAAGATGAATCAAGAGTAAGAATGGCCCTTGCAACAGAGGGTTATCCGAAAAGCGGCCTGAGCTATTATTTGATTGAGCAGAGCAGCGGTGTTTTAACGACGGATTATGAGCGAAAGCAGTATGTCAATATGCAGCTGCAGGAGAGAATCGCTGCCAGTATCAGGACTTTGGACGGTGTGAAGGATGCTGTGGTAACCATCACTACCCCCAGCGAGAATGGTTTTTATCTGCAGGAAAAAGAAAAACCAACCGCTTCCGTTATTATTCATATGAAGCAGGGAAGTACCCTTACGGAGAGTCAGATTTTGGGTATTCAGAATTTGGTGGCAAAATCCGTTTCCGGACTTTCCAAGGATAATATCGCCCTTTCCGACGGGGAAGGAAACGATCTTCTGGGAAATAGTGTCAGCAACAATGCAGAATACTCCAAAATAAATGTTACCAGAGAGATTGAAAACGATATTAAAAAGAAAATACTGGCCGTACTGGAAGGTCCCTACGATAGTTCCCAGATTAAGATCTCCGTTTCGGCAACGGTCAATACCGACGCACTTATAAGAGAAGAATTGACTTACATACCGTCACCGGACGGCAACAACTCGGGAGTCATCAGCGAAGAATCAAGAGAAGACGAGTCTGCCTCCTCCACCCAGGGAAATGGGGGAGTTCCGGGAACCACTACCAATTCGGAGGTTCCAACCTACCCGGTAGGGGGGAGCACCGGTCAGAGTACTTCCACCCGCACCAGTGAGGATATCAAGTATCAGGTAAGCCAGACTAAATCTCAGTCGGAAAAATCCGGTGCCGTGGTAGAGACAATTTCCATCGGAATCGCTATTGACAAGCCGTTCTTTGATCCCGGTGAACAGCAAAGCATAACGCAGCTTGTGGCCTTTGCGGCAGGTGTTGATCCTGCTAATGTAGCGGTTCAGAATTTCAAGTTCCAGAAACAGGAAAATACGGTAGTTGAAGAAGAACCGGGAATCAATAAAATGATTCTTTACGGAGCCATCGCCGGCGGCGTTCTGCTGATATTAATAGGAATTCTGGTATTCATCATGTTGAGAAGACGCAGAAGAGCACTGGAAGAACAGGCCTTGAGAGAAAGTGAAGCCCTTGAGAAGGAAGCGGCATTGAATGCACTCTTCGGAGAGGCTCAAGCAGAAAAGATCCAGCATATTACACCGGTACAGGATGTAAGAAGAGAGGAAATCAAGGAATTCGCGAAAGAAAATCCGGAAATAGCCGCTCAGATGATCAAGTCCTGGTTACGGAATGAAGAATAGTAGGAGATGTGGTAGTGTATGATAAATGATTTGACACCAAGACAAAAGGCAGCACAAATCATAATCTCCCTTGGAGCTGATGTTGCCTCAAGTGTCTACAAGCATCTGCAGGAAGATGAGATTGAAAAGCTGACCTATGAGATTACGAAG
Organism: Sinanaerobacter chloroacetimidivorans; assembly: GCF_018128545.1. Lineage (GTDB taxonomy): Bacteria > Bacillota > Clostridia > Peptostreptococcales > Anaerovoracaceae > Sinanaerobacter > Sinanaerobacter chloroacetimidivorans. The sequence goes on from NZ_JAGSND010000003.1 coordinate 260,710, forward strand.
CAGGAGAGTATAGAGCCGGAAATCGCCGATCGTGTAGTAGAGGAATTCTATGGCCTTTGCGTTGCACAAAAGGTTTATCTGGAGGGTGGTATCGCTTATGCAAAGAATGTATTGGAAAAAGCATTTGGCGTACAGCAGGGTACCGCTTTGCTGGAAAGAGTAACGAAATCTTTAAGAACAAAAGCTTTTGAATTTATTCGAAAAGCAGATTATAAAAATTTAATGAATATGATCGTCAACGAACATCCGCAGACCATTGCTCTGATTTTATCTTATGCCAGGGCGGATCAGGCCTCTTCCATTATAGCGGAGCTGCCGAAAAACATCCGTGTGGATGTGGTAGAGCGGATTGCAAGAATGGACAGAACTTCTCCTGAAATCATCAGACAGGTAGAAACCATACTGGAGAGAAAGTTCGAATCCGTAGTATCTGTAGATCTTCTGGAAGTTGGCGGAATTAACTACATCGCTGAAATCATGAACAATATTGACAGAGGAACTGAGAAGTTTATCTTTGATGAACTTAACCGAAGTGACCCAAAATTGTCCGAAGAAATCAGAAAGCGCATGTTTGTCTTCGAAGATATCATTATTCTCGATCCTCTGGCTATTCAGAGATTCCTCAGAGAAGTGGATACCAAAGAAATGGCTATTGCGCTTAAGGGATCCAATAAAGAAGTCTCTGCCATCATCTTTGAAAATATGTCCCAGCGTATGGGTGAAACCGTTAGAAGTGAGATGGAATATCTGCATAACATCAGAGTCAGAGATGTTGACGATGCACAGCAGAAGATTGTGGCGATTATCAGAAGACTGGAAGAAGAGGGCGAGATCGTCATAACGAAGGGTGGAAAGGATGATATCATTGTCTAGTATTGTGAAAGCCAAAGCGGCACTTTATGACGTACCATACAAGGTGGAGTACTGTACAACAGTCCATGAAAGCAGCAGCTACGATATGGAAACGGCCGTCAGAAATGAAGTGAAAGAAAAGAAAGAAGAAATCCTGAGACAAGCAATGATAAAGTCTAAGCAGATTGAAGCGGAAGCGAACAATCGTGCAAATTCTTTGGTGAACAGTGCATTGAAAAGCAGCAAATCTATGATGCTTGATGCAGAACTGAAGGGCTTTAACGAAGGCTTTCAGCGCGGCCTTGAAGAGGGAAGAATGGCAGCAGAGCAGGCAGCAGAGGCTGGGCTTGCCGAAATCAAGCGGCTGATAGAAGCCATGAAGGCAGTTCAGAAAGAGACGATGCAGACACAGGAACAGGATCTGGTGAACCTTGCATTTGAAATCGCAGGCAAAATCATCAGGCAGGAGGTTCAATCCGATGATTCGGCAGTGCTGAAAATGATCGAGGAGATCATTCTGGAGAACCAGGGGAATATCAAAATCACCCTTTCGGAATATCAGAAATCTCTTGGTATTTATTTGGATAAATCCATCATCCAAAAAATCAGAAGCCTGTCCAAGGATGCGAAGGTGGTTTTGGTAAAGGAAGAAGACATCATTTTGGTGGAAACGGAAACCGGTATCATCGACATGAGCGTTCCCGTTCAGACAGAGCAATTAAAATTGGCAGTGGATGAGGCATCGGTGGAACAAGCGTCCTGATAGGGAGGGAATGCTCCTTGATAAATTTAAAAAAATATAACAAAACCATCCGCAATACGGACTCCTTTCGATATTTTGGTAAAATTGACAAGGTAATCGGAATGATGATCGAATCAACGGGTCCCGAATGTAAGGTAGGCGACCTGTGCAGGATTTATAACAGAGGCCTGGAAAAATCCATCAGCGCTGAAGTTGTTGGGTTTCGGGGCAACAAGGTATTGCTGATGCCCTATGAAGAACCGGAAGGGATCAGCCCTGGGAATCTGGTAGAATCCACCAACTCCTCCCTGAAGATCGGCGTTTCCGAATCTTTAATCGGAAGAGTGATCAACGCGGTAGGCGAACCCATGGATGACATGGGGCCCGTACTTTGCAACACGCAGTATGAAGTACAGAGTACCAGCGCCAACCCGCTTTCGAGGCCTAGAATTCAGGAAATATTGGAGTTTGGCGTAAAAGCCATCGACGGGCTCCTGACCATAGGAAAAGGCCAGAGAATGGGCATCTTTGCCGGAAGCGGAGTCGGGAAGAGCACCCTGATGGGGATGATTGCAAGAAACGTAAAGGCAGATGTCAACGTGATTGCCCTGGTGGGAGAAAGAGGAAGAGAAGTCAGAGAATTCCTGGAAAGAGATCTGGGTGAAGAAGGACTGGCTCGATCCGTTTTGGTGGTGGCCACTTCAGACCAGCCCCCTATGCAGAGAATGAAATGTGCCATGGTAGCGACTACCATTGCAGAGTATTTTAAGGATCAGGGCAAGGATGTGCTGCTCATGATGGATTCCCTTACCAGATTTGCTATGGCGCAGAGGGAAATTGGCCTGGCTACCGGAGAACCGCCGGTTGCCAGAGGATATACGCCCTCCATTTACTCCATGATGCCGAAGCTTCTGGAACGAACCGGAAATTTTGAATGCGGCTCCATTACAGGGATTTATACCGTACTGGTAGAGGGCGACGATGTCAATGAGCCTATTTCGGATACGGTACGCGGAATCATCGACGGCCATATCGTCCTTTCAAGAAAGATTGCAATGCGGAACCACTACCCTGCTATAGACGTTTTAGGCAGCGTCAGCCGGTTAATGAATGATATTGCAGACAAGGACCAGATTGATGCCGCAGGGACGATGAGAAATTTAATGTCTATTTACGATGCGAACTATGATCTGGTGAACATCGGCGCATACAAAAGCGGCAGCAACAAAGCCCTGGATCAGGCGCTTCTGAAAATAGACGGCATTCATGAATTTCTGCAGCAGAAGGTGGATGAAAAAGTAGATTACCCACAGAGTGTTGAATTAATGAAGGTGGCGATTCAATGAAAAAGTTTCAGTTTCATTTGGAAAAATTACTATCCTACAAAGGGCAGATGCTTGACAGTGAAATGATGACGCTGGCAGTGCTGAATGAGGAAATGAAAGTTTCCCAGGAGAAACTTCTCGCATTGCAGGCAGATCTGGATTGCTGCTGCCGTGAGCTTGAAGATAAAATGCTTCAAAAAACAACACCGGCAGCATGCCAGCTTCACGTTCGATACAAGGAACATTTAAAATTGCAAATCAAACAGATGGAAAAAGAAATCGCAAAGCTATCATTGCGCATTGACAACCAGATCGATACGATCAAAAACTTAAAGCTGGAAACAAAATCGCTGGAAACCATCAAATCATCCCGCTATGACGAGTACAAAAAAGAGGATCTCAAAGCGGCAGAACTTCAAGTGGAGGAGTTTGTCTCCACCGCAAAAATGATGATTCGCAGTTTCTGACAGATTTTGCTTCTATAAATCAATCTTAAGGGAAAGGAGGTGTAAAAGTGGAAGCAGGAATCAATTTCAACTTGATTTCCGGTATCAATAACAGTACCACCGCGAGCAATCAAACGGTAAGCACTCCCAGCGGTGAAGCAGGATCAGGCTCTGTATTTCAGCAGATGATTTCCCAGCTTCTTGGACAGGGAACGAAAGCAGCAGGCCTGCAGTCTCTCTTCGGTGCGCAGCAGAATCCGGAAGAGGAAACCATGGACTCGGACATGCTTCTTAAGATGCTTTTCTCAGGAAATTTGTCTTTCATTGAGTCCGCAGGGCAGACTGAGACAGAAAACCTGTCAGATCAACAGGTTCATGACACCACTGGCCAGGACAGCGAGAATGCTTTTTTTACCGATGGTTTTGATACCATGCAGAACAATATGGCTGCTATTTTATACTCGATGCAAAACAGCACTAGAAATATGGCAGTTCAATATGTTTCTGATAATCTAAGCATGAAAGGTAATCTGCCGGAAGGGGTAAACGTTGAATCTGTTACGGCAGCCGGCAGTGCGGCTCTCGTAAATGGTACGGAAGCTGATCAAGGAATCTTCCAAGCCAGGAATTTTGGTCCGGAGCAGATGATGCAGGGTTCCGGAGACAGTCAATTCGGCAGCGGGATGACCGGGGAAATTTTCCCGACAGGATCTGAAGAAATGCTGAATGGTCAGGAAAGAAAATTAACGGATTCAGGGTTAGATCAGCAGACTTTGCCGAATTTCGAGAACCTTGATGAGGCAGATCAGCTGACAAAAAAATGGACATCCGGTTTTGCAGAGAATGCGCAAGGTACAGCGGTACCTGCAGCTGGCATATCGGAGATAACCCAGCAAGGCGTGCAGGGTACACAGGCATCGGAACCTTACAGTCAGATCAGCAGTGAAATCATGAACCATTTAGACGCCAAAGCACCTGTTGAATTTAAAATGCAGCTGGAACCGGAAAATCTTGGACTGATTGACATCAAACTCAAGCTAAACGAAGGTAAGCTCATCATCGACATCATGGCGGCCAATGCAAAAACCCAATCGCTGTTATCCGGCCAGGTGGATAAGCTGGTACAGAACTTAGGACTGCAAAATGTCCGGATTGAAAGTGTTCAGGTGAGCCAGCAGATGAATCAGCAGAACACAGACGGCCAGAACTACCAAAATCAAGCCTTTGCCATGAACAGCACCATGGATTTCTCCCAGCGGAAACAGCAGGAGCAATTCGGGAACCAGACGGATTTCATAAGGGGATATGAAACACCAACAGAGGAACCCGGAGTAGTCGAAGCTCTTGAGGGGAACCAGGGAGTTCAGGGTTATTATCAAAGAATGAATTATATTGTGTAAAGGAGGAATGAAAGTGTCGGTTAGTGGTATCAATAATTACACCGCCAGCGGAACAAGCGGAGCAAGCAGTTCCGGAAGCACCAGCGGCAGCAACTATTTATCCATGGATGATTTCCTGTCGCTTTTAGTAGCACAGATGTCCAATCAAGATATGTACAATACCATGGATGACTCTCAGTTCATCTCCCAGATGGCGCAGTTTTCCATGATACAGGCGATGACAGAGTTGACGCAGGCCTCTGCGGCATCTTACGGAGTCAGCCTCATCGGCAAGGAAGTCGTACTTGCACAAAGCAAGAGTGACGGTACGATCGATACGATAAGGGGAATTGTAGAGGGAGTCAATCTATACAATGGATCTACGGAAATTGTGGTAGACGGCAATGCCTACGCGTTGAGCAGCATCATGATCGTGAAGGAGCCGGATATTATCATACCTGACAGCGACGTGAAGGATAGTTCCGGCAACAATACCGATAACGGAACGACAGACAACGGAAATACCGGCGGATCGGAAGAGGATGATACAAATGTCTAATGAAATAATCAACAACCGATACAACTTGACGGATGCCATTGTCAGACAGACGGAAAAAATAAATTCTGTCACGGGAAAAACCGCTGAGGCCGCTGCCCAGACCTATCAGGGAAGATCCTTCCAGGAAATCCTGAAAGAGCAGATCTCTCAGGGGGTATCATTTTCAAAGCATGCAAACCTGAGAACCGAGGAAAGAAATATAAAGATCAGTGAAAGTGATCTGAGCCGGTTGGGGGATGCCTGTGACAAAGCACAGCAAAAGGGGATTAAAGACGCTTTGATTGTGATGAATGATTCGGCATTTATTGTAAATGCCCCAAATAAAGTAGTCATCACAGTAGTCGATAAAAACGAAATGAAAAACAACTTATTTACAAATATTGATGGTGCCCTGTTTTTATAGCCGGACCTTTTAGAGGAAGCTGTATTGAGCTTTGACCGACAGATAAGCTCAAAGGAGTGGGCACAGAAAGGATAAAAAATGTTAGGATCAATGTATTCCGCAGTTTCAGGACTGTCAGCACATCAGACCAAGATGAATGTTATCGGTAATAATATTGCAAACGTGAACACCTACGGCTTCAAAGCCAGCCGTGTTACCTTCTCGGACGTATTTTATCAGACGATGAACGGTGCATCGGCACCTACCACCAACGGAGGAGGAACCAATCCTACTCAACTGGGTTATGGTGCAAAGGTGAACTCCATCGATGTACTGAATACAAGAGCAGGAAGCGCAACGACGGACAGGGCTCTGGATGTGTACATCAACGGTGACGGCTATCTGCCTGTAAAAAACAGCGATGGCGTTATCAAATATACAAGAGTCGGTGTTTTGAGCTTTGATGTAGCTGGAAATCTGGTTGACAGCAACGGTAATATGGTACTGGGATTCAAGCTGGACGACACCACGAAAAATGCCCAGTTAAACTCCGACGGAACCACATCCGCTCAGAATCTGGTACCGATTAAAGTGGATCCTAAAGAATTAGATAAATATACAGGAATTGCCATTGGACAGAACGGAGAAATCACGGCCATCAAAGAGGGTGATACTACCGTGGTCCCAGGCTCCAACACCGGTTGGATGAATGGTACACCGACGGTTTCCGCTAACTCCAATTATAGCGGCAGCATTACGATGAGTGTGAAGCAGACTTTTGCTGCAGATAATGCAAATTATACTGGTGATACACCAATTACTGTTAGTTCTAATGCCTATATTGGTGCAGCTAATATGAGCGTTACCTCTGATGGTACAACTTACACATTAAGTTATACAGACAAAGATGGGAATTCACAATCTGCTACCGGAACAATCAATACGAGCACTACCCCGAATACGGTTACCTTTACCGGAGTCATGGATGCAAAAGGCGGCACTAGCGCTACCGTTACAATTCCTGTGGATCAGAGTGCAACACCAAGCACTGCTGTAGGATATAACATACCTACTGACGGAAGCACCTATATGACTTTAGGAAATGTTACCGTAGACAGCTATGATATCACCTTTAAAACGACAGATAAAGCAGGTACAACGGTGACAAACACCACCCCCGAGACCTGGGTATTCGATGCCACGACACCGGACAACAACCTTGCCTTCGGAGATATCGGGTTTACCATTGACTCCGATAAGTTTAAGGCTGTTTTAGACGGAGGATTCAGCGCTGATACCGTGATCGGCAGAGTGGGACCTGGTGCGGGAGTGCCTGAAAAGATTGCCAATATCGCGGTTGTGAAGTTCACCAATCCTGACGGTCTGTCCCAGGATGGAGAAGGCTATTTTGTTGCGACCACCAACTCGGGAGATCCGGTAGCAACCATTCCGGGCAACGGAGGAACCGGTACCTTCAGATCCGGTGCTCTTGAAATGTCCAATGTAGATTTATCAAGAGAATTTACTGAGATGATTATCACCCAGAGAGGCTTCCAGGCTAATACAAGAATGATTACCGTTTCCGATGAAATGCTTTCCGAACTGGTCAGCATGAAGAGATAATTTAACAAAGATGCACTTTTTCCTGTGAATACTTTCGTGTAAAGTAGATTGCAGGGAAAAGTGCTTCTGAACAATCATTTAGGAGGAGTATTTGTGATTACGTTAACAAAATTAAACAAAACCAATGATGAAAAATTTATTCTCAATTGTGAACTCATCGAGACCATTGAAGAGAGACCGGATACCACCATCCGGCTTGTAAACGGCAAACACTTTGTCGTGGCTGAAAGCTGCGGAGAGGTTGTTTCCAAGGTTGTTGCATATAAAAGAAGTATTTACAGATAAACATTGTTAAGCCAAAATATTTTACAGGGAGAAAATTTATGGAAATTACCACGCTAATAGGGTATGTCGCAGCAGTAGGAGCTATACTATTTGGAATAACTTTCACAGATAATGGAATTAATTTTGCAATGCTCTCTAACTTTTTCAGCGTATCCAGTATCTTTATTACCTTTGGCGGAACACTTTTCGTATTAATGGCTGCTTTTCCTTTTAGAAACTTTCAGAACATTCCAAAGCATTTAAAGATGGTTCTGCTCAAGGATAAGAAGGATCCTTACGAGTACATAGAAATCATTACCGAATTATCACGGGAAGCACGTAAAAAAGGGCTTTTGGCGCTGGAAGATAAAGCAATGGCATTCGAGGATGAATTTTTGAAGGAAAGCGTATTGATGATCGTGGATGCCATTGAACCGGACAAGCTGAAGGTTTGGTTTGATCAAAAATTATCCTATATCGACAGGCGGAACCAGGAAGAAAGAAAGTTCTATGAAGTGGGTGCGGCCTTAGGACCTGCCTTTGGTATGCTGGGTACCCTCATCGGACTTGTTAACATGTTAAAGGCCATGAATTTGGAAAACGGTCCGGAAGCATTGGGCTCCAGCATGTCCGTTGCACTGATTACAACCTTTTATGGATCGTTGATAGCCAACTGTATTTTTACTCCTATGGCAAATAAACTGGAAATCGCCCAGGAACGGGAGATGCTATTCAAAGAATTGATTATCGAAGGGGTAATTTCCATAAAAGAGGGAGAAAATCCAAAATTCATACAGGAAAAACTGATGAATTTCCTGGAAGAGAAAGAAGTGAAGAAGGATAGCGGAGAAGCAGACGACGGCAAAAAAGGAAAGAAGAAGGAAAAGAAAGAAAAGCCTTCTAAGTAATATGAAAATAAATCAATGTTAGCAGACGAAGCAATAAATATTGAAGAGGGATACAGACATGGCAAGATCAAGACAGAAAAGTAAAGTAAATAAGGATGCCTGGCTCAATACATATGCAGATATGATCACTTTGATTCTTGTATTTTTCATATTACTTTTTTCCATGTCCTCATTGGATCAGGAAAAATATAAGCTGCTTGTCAAAGCCTTTACTGCGGACCCGCAAACACTGGAGCAGATCAGCTTGGAAGAAAGTGACATAAAGGCAGGAAATCCGGACGTAGCACCAGGCGGAAAAGAAGGAGAACAGATTGAGGATATTAAAGATCTGGATGATCTCTATGAGTATTTAAAGGCATATGTAGAAACCAATAATTTACAAAAATCCGTTCAGGTGGAAAGAGGAGAAAACATCGTATTCGTACGCTTCATGTCCACGTTATTCTTTGAAGCGGATAGAGCAGTACTCAAAGAGGGCGGCAAAGAAATCCTTGATTTTGTGGGACAAGCTTTGAGGAACGTGGAACCGAATATTAAATATATTAGAATAGACGGGCACACGGCAGAAGCGGCGCCAGGCACCAGCACCGTGGATAACCGTGAATTGTCTACCGATAGAGCCAACGCAGTATTAAAATACTTTGAAGATAGATATATTCAAAATCCTGCCAAACTTATGGCAGTGGGATACGGAATGTTTCGGCCGGTGGCACCAAATGATTCGGAAGTCAACAGGGCAAAAAACAGAAGAGTGGAGATCCTGGTGGCCAAAGAAGATAACTTACAGGAAGAGTTAGATAAAATATATGAGTTAAGTGACGAAATAAAAGACGAGTAGGAGACTAGACTATGACGGAAATTCTTTCACAAAGTCAGATTGACAGCCTCTTAAGTAGTTTGACAAGCGGTATGAAGGAAATGGAGGAGCCGGAGCAAGGAGCTGCTGGTAAAAAGGTTAAGGATTATGATTTCAGAAGTCCTAAATTATTTACCAGGGAACAATTAAAATTATTGTTCAGCATTTATGAAAATTATGCTAGAATTTTGTCATCACATATCACCGGCATCCTGCAAACCTATACCCTTGTGGAAATTCTTGAGGTGGAAGAGCAGCACTATTATGAATTTAATAATGCGTTACCTGATTCTGTGCTCATCGGTGTCATAGACTTCGCAGTCAAAGATGGCGATGATGAAGAAGACATGGTGATTATGGATATTTCCAAGGATGTGGGATTCTGCAGCATTGACAGGCTCCTTGGAGGATCCGGGAAACCATTGGAATTGGATCGTGAGTACACAGAAATTGAGCTTGGAATTCTTGAGTATTTGATCAAAGGCATGGTCAATTTAATGAAAAATGTCTGGTTCGATTATCTTGAAATTCAGCCGAGATTGATGAAGCTGGAAACCAATTCCAGAATCCTGCAGGGTATCAGCGCAGATGAGAATGTGGTCATCGTGGTCATGAATATTTTAGTCAATGATACCCAGGGCAAAATCAATATCTGTATTCCGGCTGTTACTTTAGACAGGCTCTTCAAAAAGAAGGATGCCCAATCCAAAAGAAATGCAAGGAAGGGTGATCAGCTTACAGAGGCGCAAAGACGAGCAGATATCATGAATCAAATCAACAAGACAGACCTGGAAATTATCGGAGTCCTTGGGACCATTGAGGTGCTGTCACAAGAGCTTATTGATTTAGAGGTAGGGGATATCATCAAGCTGAATAAACCTCAAGATGCATTGGTGGATTTGGCTGTTGGAACTACCACATGGTACAGAGGTGAGATGGGATCTTTTAATAAAAAGAGGGCCATTGCGATAAAAGAATCTTTAAGGAGAGGAAGTGACCCTGTCAGATGACAATGAATGATCAGTACAAACTAACGGAGATGGAGGCCGACGTAATCGGTGAGGTAATGAATATCAGCATGGGAGCTGCTGCTACAGCAATGTCTACCATACTGGATAAAAAGGTCAATATCACTACCCCGCGAATTGAGACGATAGGCATTGAAGAATTCGAATTTTCTTATTTGGAACCGGTAATCGGCGTTCTGATTAAATATGTAGAGGGCTTTGACGGTACGAATATGCTCCTTTTGAGAGAGGAGGATATGAAAAAGATACTGAGTCACTTGCTTTCAATGGATCCCGAGGAAATCGTGGAGTTGGATGAGATCAGTATCAGTGCTATCTGTGAAATCATGAACCAGATGATGGGTTCTGCAGCCAGCGCTCTGGCCTCCTTCCTGGGACAGGTTGTGAACATTTCTCCTCCGGAAGTGATGGATACAACAAAGCCTGAGAGTGTACGTCAGCTGTTTTCCCTGAAGGGAGATTCCCTGGTCAGCATCAAATTCAACCTGAGCATTGACGGCCTTGTGGAAAGCGAGTTCATCAGTGCTATGGATCCGCAGCTGGCAAAGGAAATGGTAAAGCTTTCCATGGGCGCTAATGATGTGGATCCATCGGAAAGTACCGGATCGGCAGAGGTTTCTCCTCAGGCAGCAGCCGCCTCGGCACAACCGGAGATACCGCCAGCCCAGACAGCCCCCGTACAGCAAATGCCCGATTATGCAGCCATGCAGACACCGCCTGTTCAGCAGATGCCCGATTATGCAGCTATGCAGACACCGCCCGTACAGCAGATGCCTGATTATGCAGCTATGCAGCCTCCGGGCTACGTACAGGGCTACCCGCAGGGTTATCCGCCGATGCAGCCGCAGCCGCAGGGATATCCTTATCAACAGATGGGAGCAGTACCCTCCTATGTTGAAAAACCGGTTCAGCAGGCAGTACATACCACACCCTATAGCTTTAAGCCTCTGGGCGGCGAAAAGGCTAGCGATATGAATCTCAGTGAGAATAATCTGGATCTTATCATGTCGGTACCTATACAGATTACGGTGGAACTCGGAAGGACTAGAAAGAAGATTAAGGACATCGCGGAGCTTACCCTGGGAAATATCGTAGAGCTTGACAGACAGGCAGGAGATCAGGTGGATGTTGTGGCCAACGGCAGACTTATTGCAAGAGGCGATGTCGTGGTAGTCGATGACAACTATAGTGTAAGGATTACGGAGATCGTAAAACCAAAAGACAACTCCGAACTATAATCAATAACAGCTAACAGATTATTTTAATAACAAGAGAGGGAAAAAACAATGTCAAAAATTTTAATTGTTGATGATGCGGCTTTTATGAGAATGATGGTTAAGGACAATTTAAAAAAAGCAGGGTACACAGACTTTTTAGAAGCAGGTGACGGAGAGGATGCCATAGCGAAATATACGGAGCACAAACCTGATTTGGTGCTGCTGGATATCACTATGCCTATCAAAGACGGTATTCAGGCATTGCAGGCAATCAAACAGATCAATCCACAGTCAAAGGTTATCATGTGTTCTGCTATGGGCCAGGAAGGCATGGTAGTGGAAGCGATTAAACTGGGAGCACTGGATTTTATCGTAAAACCATTTAAACCGGAACGATTGATTCAAACAGTAAAGAACGTACTGGGTTAACAGTCAGGAGGAACAAGATTGAATATTGGGGAAATTATTTCGATGTTTCTTACTCTTGCAGGAACTGTTTGCATCATTCTTCTCACCTATTATGCCAGTAAATGGTATGCAAGAAAGATAGGACCCCTGGCAGGCGGAAGGCATATCAAGGTTGTGGACAGACTGGGTGTAAGCAAGACTGGTTCAATCCTGATTATTGACGTGGAAGGCACCCAGTATATGGTTGGAGTGAGTGATGGAAACATACAGATTATGAAAGAACTGGAAGAGAACCTTCCTTTCCCCATGGAAAAGGAAACAGCTAAGGATAACCTGAAAAGCTTGCTCGGCATGTACAAAAAATGGAGAGGTGTTGACTAGACTATGGAATTTATCGTAAATGGTGGCGGCTCTGACGTAGTAAAAATATTGATCATTTTGACACTCATCAGTGTAGCACCGTTTATGTTGCTCATGATGACCTGCTTTACCAGAATAATCATCGTTTTTTCATTTTTACGGAATGCGTTGGGACTGCAGCAGACACCGCCGAACCAGATACTGATCGGATTGGCTTTGTTTATTTCATTTTTTATTATGCAGCCGGTTCTGAGCGAGATCAACGAAACTGCACTGAAGCCTTACAATGACGGACAAATAGAATCACAGGAGTTTCTGGATCGCGCATCGGTTCCATTAAAGGAATTCATGCTGAAACAAACTACGGCCGATGAGGTTGATTTATTTATCAACTTATCTGCAGACGAAGAGATGCAATATCTGACACCTGCTGAATTGCCGTTACATATTGTAGTTCCGGCCTTTATCACCAGTGAGCTGAAGAGAGCGTTTTTAATTGGATTTTTACTTTTTATACCGTTTTTAATTATTGATATGATCGTTGCCAGTACTCTGATGTCAATGGGAATGATCATGCTGCCGCCGGTAATGATATCCCTGCCGTTTAAGATCATGCTGTTTGTTGTAGTAGACGGCTGGGGACTCCTGATCAAAACCTTGGTAATGACTTATAACTGAAGAAAGGAGTACTTCCCATGGATACATTACAGTTGTCTGAAATATTCAGAGATGCGATTCTTACCGGTTTCAAAGTAGCAGGACCGATATTGCTGGTAAGTATTTTGGTAGGCCTCTTTATTTCTATTATACAGGCGGCGACTTCGATTAATGAACAGACCATGACGTTTGTTCCCAAACTTATCGTCATTGGGCTGGTATTAATCATTTTTGGCGGATGGATGCTGCAGCAGCTGGTAGATTTCGTCAACCGTATCTTTGAGTTTATTGCAGTTACTTTTTAACAGGTACAAGGTAATTCTATAACTTGGAAGACGTAGGTGACAGGTTTGAATTTTGATTTAAACAGCTATTATATTTTTCTGTTTGTAAGCTGCAGAATGGCAGGAGTTGTATTTCTGAACCCTATTTTTGGAAGAAGGAATATTCCTGCAATGGTGAAGGTGGGACTCTCTCTTGGCATCGCATTAAACGCGGCCTATACGCTTTCAGGAATCTATGTGATGGACTATTCCACCTTAACCATATTGATTTCCATGATGAAAGAATTTGCAGTGGGTTTCGCAATGGGTTTCGTGATACAGATGTTTCTTTCCGTTTTTCATCTCGGAGGAGAACTGATTGACCTGCAGATGGGTATCAGTATGGCACTTATGTATGACCCAACCAGCAACTCGCAGATTTCTATCAGCGGAAATCTCATAACCATTATGTATACCTTACTGTTTTTTATCACAAACAGTCACGCAGCATTGCTGGCTGTGGCCATAAAGTCATACAATGTAATTCCTGTGGGGTTTGAAACCATCAGCAGTAAAATCGGCCCCTATTTTATAGAACTCTTTGGGTATATTCTGGTTTATGCCGTACAACTGGCTCTGCCTATTGTAGTAACAGAAATTGTAGTGGAAGTAGCTGTCGGGATCTTAATGCGGGTAGTACCCAATATCAACGTATTCGTGGTAAATCTGCAATTGAAGCTGATGGTTGGGATGATTGTCCTTGTCACGATCATTCCGTTGCTTGTAAAATACCTGAGCAAAATGAATACCATCATGCTGGAACGGCTTCAGGAGGTATTGCAGTATTTTATGTAAGGGGGGATTACAGCTATGGCAGAAACCAATAAGACAGAAAAAGCCACCCCGAAAAAGCGACGGGATGAGAGAAAAAAGGGAAACACTTTTCAAAGCAAGGATGTTGTCAGCATCGCCGTCATCATCATCGGCTTTGTCCTCATCAGCAAGCTTGGACTTTTCATTACCACGCAGATAAAGAACCTGTACATCAACCAGCTGCAGCATATGCAAGGATTGCAGGACCTTACCATAGCAGCCTGCATGCAGATTTTCAGAGAAGCCATCGTTGTATTTTTTATAACCACCATTCCCCTGGCTGTGGTCCTGACATTTACGGGAGTCATTATGGCAGGGGCGCAAACCGGTTTTCTGGTATCCGGAGATCTGTTGAAATTTAAATACAGCAGAATCAGCTTTATTGAAGGGGCCAAACGATTGCTTTCCCTTCGGTCCGTCGTCCAGCTGGTGAAGTCGCTGATCAAGGTATTTGTGATCATGTGGCTGATTTACTCCAGCATTAAGGATCTTCTGGTAGTGACACCGGATATCTTAAATACTAGTCTGGACAGCAATATTTCTTTCATGATGGACAGAGTCCTGTCGCTGGTTTATAAGATCTGCTTGATCTTTGTTGGCGTGGCAATTCTGGACTTTGCTTATCAGAAATATGATTATGAAAAGAAACTTAGAATGACCAAGCAAGAGGTCAAGGATGAGTATAAGCAGACAGAAGGAGATCCGTTCATCAAGGGAAAAATAAAAGAGAAACAGCGTAAGATGAGTATGAACAGGATGATCCAGCAGGTGCCTTCGGCTGATGTTATTATAAGAAATCCTACCCATTTTGCGATTGCATTAAAGTATGATATAGAAAAAGACCCCGCGCCCATCGTTTTGGCCAAGGGGCAGGATCTTATGGCAAAGCGGATCATTGAGGTCGCTGAAAAGAATAAGATCCTGATTACAGAAAATAAACCTCTTGCAAGGGGGTTATATGAAATAGTTGAGGTGAATGGCTATATCCCCGGAGAGTTTTATCAGGCTGTGGCTGAAGTCATGGCATGGGTTTATAGCAATAAGGATAAAGGGAAAAAGAAAGTATGAGAATTTTGAAAAATGTAGTGGTGATCTTTGTCATCTTAATTGTGGCTTTAATAATTATTCCGCTGCCGCCATTTTTTCTGGACTTTATGTTTATTATGAGCATTGCCATCTCTTTGATTATTCTGCTGACGACAATGTTCATAGCAGGGCCGCTGGACTTTTCTATTTTTCCGTCACTGCTGCTCATTACGACGCTGCTCAGGCTGGCTCTGAATATTTCCTCTACGAGACTGATCCTCTCAAAGGGAGGACATGCAGGCCAGGTGATTGAAACCTTTGGAAACTTTGTACTGGGCGGAAATGCCATCGTTGGATTTATTGTTTTTATTATTATTGTTATTGTACAATTTATCGTTATTACCAAAGGTGCTGAAAGAATTGCCGAAGTATCTGCAAGATTTACGCTGGACGCTATGCCGGGGAAACAGATGGCCATTGATGCCGATTTAAGCTCAGGGATCATCAATGAACAGGAAGCGCGAGAACGAAGAAAAGTGATTCAAAGAGAAGCTGAATTTTACGGAGCAATGGATGGAGCTACCAAGCTGGTAAAAGGAGATGCTATCGCATCCATTATCATCGCAATGGTAAATCTCATCGCCGGAACCATCATCGGTATGATTCAGGGCGGCATGGTTTTTACACAAGTACTCAGTGTTTATTCCATTGCCACCGTAGGTGACGGACTGGTGAGTCAGATTCCGGCCCTGATGATTTCAACCGCTACCGGTATGATTGTTACAAGGGCGGCCTCAGAAGGCAATCTCAATGAGGATGTTAAGAGGCAATTTTTATCTCAGCCCAATGTACTGCTGATTTCCGGCATTGTGGTTTTAACCATGTGCTTTATCCCCGGTGCGCCTGTTATCCAGATCTCAATTCTGGGCTTTGTCCTGATCGCTTTGGGAATCAGCCTGATTCGTTCTGCTAAAGTGAAGAAGGAAAAGGCCGAACTGGAGGAAATGAGCGAGCTGATCAGTGAAGAAAGCAATGAAGTCAATTTCTATAGAAATATAGATAATGTGTATAACCTGCTCGGGGTGGAGCCCATTGAAATGGAATTCGGTTACTCTCTTCTGTCCCTTGTGGATGAAGGCAGCGGCGGCAGCTTTATTGACCGTATCGTCATCTTCAGAAAACAATTCGCTTTGGAAATGGGAGTTGTGGTACCGACAGTAAGGCTTCGGGACAACGGCCTGATCAATCCCAATCAGTATCTGGTTAAGATCAAAGGCGAAGAAGTGGCCAGGGGAGAGGTTCTGGTAGATTACTATCTGGCATTGGATCCCGGAAACAGCACCGGCCCTATTGAAGGAATTGATACCATTGAACCTGCCTACGGGATTCCCGGCAAATGGATCACAGAGAGTGAAAGGGAAATGGCCGAAGTCTATGGTTATACGGTAATCGATGCACTATCCGTTATCGTTACCCATATGTCCGAGGTAATCAAAGGTCACATACACGAGCTCGTCAGCAGGCAGGATATCAATATTCTGCTTCAGAATGTATCCAAGGGCAACCAGGCTATTGTGGATGATGTCATTCCGGCTATTACCAGTATCTCGGATCTTCAGAAAATCCTGATGAATCTTTTGAAGGAAGGGGTTCCCATCCGGGATATGGAGAGCATACTGGAAACTCTGGGAGATCAGGGAATAGCCATCAAGGATACGGATATGCTGACCGAATATGTAAGACAGAAGCTGAAGAGAACCATCACAAGAAAATATACGGATGGAAGCAGCATAAAGGTAATCTCCCTGGATCAGGGGATAGAGAATGCCATTTTAAGCTCAGCGAAAAAAAGTGAACACGGGACTTATCTGGCCATCGAACCTCAGATGGTTCAGAAAATCGTAGAAAGTGTTACGGAGCAAATTGAAAAGGTTAAGGAATTACTCCATCAGCCGGTAATCCTGACCTCACCTATTGTAAGGATATATTTTAAAAGGCTCATTGACCAGTTCCTGCCAAATCTGACGGTATTGTCCTTCAATGAGATCGATTCCAATATTCAAATTCAAGCAATTGGTATTATTCAAATCAAGGATTAGAACTGGCATGGAGAAGGTAACAGCTTTCTGCGGATGGGAAGGATGGTGAGCTAAGTGACTTCGGCCGTAAACTTCGAAGAAGAAAAATATATACAGCAATGGAAAGTTTATAAGAAAACAGGAAGTATTGAAGCGAGAAATGAAATTGTACTGCAATATACCGGCCTGGTACGGAAAATTGTATTGAGATTTAAAGGAAGCTACAGCAACTTTGGTCAGTTGGACGACATGGTTAATCAGGGAATGATCGCACTGATTGACGCGGTAGAAAAGTTCAATCCGGAGTTGGGCAATAAATTTGAAACCTTCGCTTCTTTAAAAATAAAAGGCGCCATTATTGACTTTATGAGGAAACAGGATTGGGTGCCAAGGAACCAGAGAAATCTGGCAAAAGAGCTGGATGAAGTTTATGGAAAACTGTATGCGAAAACCGGCTGTGAACCGTCTAAAACGGAGATGGCGGAAGCAATGGGGATTTCCGTTACCCATCTGGAACGGATTCTCCAGCAGCGGCACAATTCCATCGTTCTCTCTTATGAAGAGGCCATTAACGAAAAAATGATGAATGCATCGCCTCTGATTTTTAACCAAAGGGACAAGGATACTCCTGAATCGGAGATTTTATATGAAGAGCTGAAGTCAAAACTGATGGAAGCCATCGATTTGCTCAATGAAAAGGAACGATTGGTGATATCGCTTTACTATTATGAGAATTTAAAATTAAAAGAGATCGCTACCATTTTAGGGATAACGGAATCAAGAGTATCCCAGATCCATTCCGCATCCATTATTAAGATAAAGCACAGATTGAACCATTATTAATACCATAAGGGAGGTACATTTATGGATAGAGGATTTTATTCTGCAGCTGCAGGAGTGCTAAGTCAGCAGAAGTCGTTTACTACGATCTCCAACAATATTGCCAATGCAGGAACTACCGGCTATAAAAGTCAGGCAACCGTGGAATCTAGCTTTGGAGAACATCTGGTTACCAGAATGAAAGCCTCCGGCGGTGCTCCGAACATCGGCCCCGGTTCTTTTATGACGGTCAATAGTTCGGAATATACGGATTATTCACAGGGAAATCTGGAATCTACCGGCAGATCAGTGGATCTTGCCATCCTGGGAGCCGGTTTCTTCCTTATCGAAAGCGATACCTACGGAGAGGTAGCCACCAGAAACGGGCAGTTCGAGATCAATGATGAAGGATATTTGGTACTGCCTGGCGTAGGTAAAGTTCTGAATGAGGGCGGGAGCCCTATTGAATTGGAAAGCGATAAATTTACCGTCACTTCTGAAGGAGTGATTCTGGATGAAGAGGGCGATGAAATCGATACGCTGTACATTGCTACAGAACGGGAAGGCACAAAATTAACCCACGTCGGAAACGGGGTTTACCAGAGCGATAACGGATTCCAGCAGGCAGAGCCTGAAGAATATAAGATCCTGCAGGGAACCATAGAAAAATCCAATATCAATATGGCACAGGAAATGAGCAAAATTATTGCAGGGCAGAACCAGTACCAATCCTGTACCCAGATTTTAAAAATATTTGACAGCATTAATCAGATGTGTGTCAATCAAATAGGAAAAATAGGGTAAGCAAAAGGAGGGAATGTAATATGATCAGGGGATTTTATGCTGCAGCTTCCGGGTTGATCAGCCAACAGACAAACTTGAATACAATTGCCAATAATGTGGCAAATATCAGCACTACCGGTTTCAAGCCCCAGCAGGCATCTTTTTTATCATTGCTGTATGCAAATCTTAATGGGGGAGACGGAAATACCATAAGCAGCGGACACGGCGTGAAAGTGGAAAAAACAGGGATTGACTTTACTCAGGGAAACTTGATCAAAACCGACAGAGAGATGGATATGGCCATCCTGGGAGACGGTTTTTTCGCCATTGAAAACAGAGAGGACGGAACCGTCACGTACACCAGAGATGGTACGTTTCAAATCGGTATGGAAGATGATGATCCTTATCTGGTGAATGCTTCCGGAAATTATGTGCTGGATCGTGACGGAGACAGAATTGAACTGGAAGACGGCTTTGATCCCGCTGAAGTAGGTGTCTTTGTATTTGAGAATAAATACGGATTGCTGCTTGTCGGCGGAAACCAATTTGCTGTGACAGAATCTTCTGGTGAAGCGGAGGAAATGGAAGAGCCTAATGTAAAGACAGGGTACCTGGAAGGCTCAAGAGTGCAGATCGCACAGGAAATGGTAAAAATGATAGAAGCATCAAAGGGTTTCTCCTTTAATTCAAGAATCGTTCAGGCTACAGATGAAATGGAGAAGATGACGAATCAGCTGAGGTAGTCAGCTAACACGAAATTAGAAAAACATAGCTCATAAAGTATATGTAGATAGGAGGACGAGATGAGTCAGAATGAAACTCCGGACATCATGAATTTATGTAAAGTAGAAGTTCTAATAAGTGAAGATTGTATGATCGGATATGTAAAATTGACAAAAGGTGATGAGGGCGCAGACCCGATCACAAAAGAGCAGATTCTTGAAGCTTTACATTCCGGTGGTATCGTCTACGGCATCAAAGAAAGTTCTGTAGAAAAATTAGCGATGAGGCCAATCTATAATATTAAAATAGAAGTGGCCAGGGGGCTCTATCCCGAACACGGCGAAGATGGAGTCGTTACTTTCTATATAAAAAGGGATTCAGAATATCAGCCGGATTACGATATGGATGGTATCGTCGTGGATTACAAGAATCTGGATTATTTTCAGCTTGTAAAAAAAGATCAGCTCCTTTGTGAAATTAAAAAAGAAACGGAAGGGGTGGAAGGCGTCAATATTTTTGGCGCAGCGGTACCGGCAAAACGAGGGAAAACCCCTCCATCCCCTGTCGGAAAAAATACAATTTTGACAGAAAATGAAACAAAGCTTGTCGCAACCTGCGACGGTGTGGTAAGATTTCTTAGAGATACAATTGATATCAATGATATGTTAAAAATTACCACAAACGTTGATCAGCAGACGGGAAATATTCATTTTACCGGGGATGTTACCGTGGATGGTGACGTTTGTGACGGCTTCTCCGTTAAGTCCGGCGGCAATCTCATCGTAAAAGGTGTGGTGGAGGATGCCATCATAGAAGCAGACGGCAATGTTTTGATCTCAAAGGGGATTAACGGCGGCGGCAAAAGCAACATTGTGATTCATGGAGATCTGCGCTGCAAATACATAGAAAATGCGATTATTCACGTTGATGGAAGCATCTCGGCAGATTATATCATAGACAGCAAAATTACCTGCATGGGAGATATTACTTTGTCAGGAAGCAATGAATTGGTGGTAGGAGGAGAGATCAAGCTCCTCGGAGAGCTCAAGGCAAAGGATATCGGATCCGAAAAGGAACGAATCACAAAAATCGAAGTCCTGGGCGTTAAGATGCTTGATGAAGAAGCGATTAAAGCATTAGAGAAAGAGCGGGATGAAAGCAATGAAAAAGCGCAGGCTTTAATTGAAAATGCTTCCAAGATTAATCAATTGATCAAAATGGGCGGGAACAGTGAACTGATCGATCAATTGACATTGATCAGAAGACAGATTTTAGCTTTAAAAGAGCAAATTGACCACAAAACCTTCCAGATAGAAAAACTGCAAGATGAATGGAACATGGAATACCACGGCCAGATTACCTGTAAGCGAAAATTGTATCAGGGTGTAAAAATTTTATTCGGTGAGACCAGATTCCGGTTTGATTTAGATAATCTGGATCACTGCAGGATCTATTGGCATGAAGGTGAGATCATACAGGGTGTTTTATAGGATTTATCAGGACAGAAGGCACAGATGAGAAGAGGTGATGCGGTTGGCAAATATATCTCAAAATTTTAAAAAAATAGATGTTTTCTACGAAGAGCAGGGGATTCAAATATCGTCTGCTGCTGTTAGTTCCATGGATAACCGAATCACCTTGATGGGAGATCAGTTTCAGTTGATTGCCCATCAGACACTGGTGGATGTAATCGGCTATCTCGAAGACGGTATTGTTTTAATGACCGGAAAAGTTACACTTTCAACAGCATCCCAGCTGAATCTCGATGTTGAAAGCATAGATGAAAAGCAGGAAAGAAGAAAATATCTAAAAGTGAAGACAAATTTTAAAACAAGATTGATTAAAGCTCACGCGTTAGGGAAAAGAAATAAAAGCATTCTGGTGAATGAGAATGTTGAAATCAGAGATCTAAGCCTTGGAGGAGCTTGCATTTACTCCAATAAAACTTTTTTTAAAAAGCAAAGACTTTATCTTGATTTTAGTCATTTAAAACCTGGTTTTATAGCAGAAGCCATCGTGCTCCGAAGGGAAAAAGAAAGCTATAAAATTGGTTTCCGATATAGATATGGCTGCCAGTTTCAAAACTTAGGCAATGAAGAACAGCGTATCCTATGTGAGTATGTGTTTAAAATTCAAATCCAAAATCACAAAAGGCTGAAAGAAAATCTGGAAGATGAATAATCATAACAAATTAGAAATGGAGGGAAAAACAGATGTCAAAAACTGTTGTTATCACAAATCAAAAAGGCGGTGTTGGAAAAACTTCTACGGCCAGTGCTATTATCAGCGGCTTGGCGGAAAAGGGGTATAAGACTTTAGCCATCGACCTGGATCCTCAAGGAAACCTTGGGTTTTGTCTGGGTGCCGAGATCGATAACAGCCCGACAGTTTATGAATTGATGAAAGGTACCGTAAGTATCGATAAAATTATTCAGAACAACCATGGCATTGATATCATTCCCTCAAATATACTGCTAAGCGGTGCGGAACTGGAATTCTCTCAAATCGGCAGAGAGTATCTCTTGAAGAAAGGAATCGCACCTATTGTGGATCAGTATGATTACATCATTATTGACACGCCGCCGGCATTAAATATATTAACGGTCAACGCTTATACGGCAACAGATAATTTGATTATACCGATGGTACCCGAAATATTAAGCCTGTTAGGGATCTCACAGCTCAGTGAGACCATCGCCCTTGTAAAAAATATTTATAATCCCAAAATTGAAGTACTTGGAATTCTTTTAAATAAATATGATAAACGACGCCTATTGACCAAGGATGTGGAAGAAATGGCGGAAATTATTGCAAAAGAACTGAATACCAAGGTATTTGAAACAAAAATCAGATCTTCTGTAGCAGTTGCCGAAGCACCTGCACATGGAGAAAGCATTTATCAATATGCCCCAAGAGCCACTTCTACCAAGGACTACAGGAATTTTGTGGAGGAGCTGATTTCTGAGAAGGGAATGAAATTGGATGGCAAGGAAAAGCAATAAGACAGAGCAGGTTTTAAAGCTTCTTACCACAGAGGAAGATTCTGAAGACTGCCTCCTGGAAGAGGAGCCGTCAAAAAAGCAGGAACCGGTAAAAAAATCCAACGATATCATACCCGAGAAAAAGAAAGCCCCGGAGACTGAGGTGAAGTTGAAAACTGAGGCCAAGCCTGAAATCAGGAGAGACGAAACTGGGAACTCCGGAGTTCAGGCTGAAGCTTCTGCTTCAGACCCTCAGGAAATGAATAGCCGTTTTACAGACGAGAGCTGCGGACGACTGGTAAATTTGGCAGAACTTCTGACTACCGAGATGGTAAATGAGGTAATGGTTCGTCTGAGAGTCTGTACTTGTCCTTTATGTGTGAACGATGTCCTTGCATTGGCATTAAATTCATTGCCTACGAAGTACGTTACAACCGATGAGGGGAAACAGTATTTTCAGCTTGATATTTATAAGAAGCAATATGAGACGGACATTATGGCCGCATTAACAAAAGCCTGTGTTCGCGTAAAGGCTTCCCCAAGACATTAAGGAAGAGGTAATAATATGTTAAAGAATTACGATGAATTAAATGATATACATATCGACGTATTGCGGGAAATTGGTAATATCGGGGCCGGAAATGCAGCTTCTGCCCTTGCTACGATTCTGGATGAAAGAGTGGATATCAGCCTTCCCAGAGTCAGGATCACGGATTTTGATACCGCCATCAATGCTTTGGGCGGTGCAGAAACCATGACGGTAGGGGTGCTTGTTAATTTTTCAGGCGAAGCCAATGGAATGATCATGTTTCTTCTGAATATGGAGGATGCGAAAAATATCATGGACATCCTGGTGGGAGATACGGAGGATGACGACAACCTGCTTAGTGAACTGAAGCTTTCAGCAATCAAAGAGATCGGCAATATTTTAGGCTCATCCTACATCAATTCGATCTCTACACTGACAGGACTTGTCATCAATATATCCATTCCTTATATCGCAATTGATATGGCGGGAGCCCTCATGAGCGTACCGATCATCGAATTCGGATCGGTAGGCGATAAAGTCATGTTCATTGAGGAAAGCTTCTCTGCTGAAGAAAATCACTTAAAAAGTAATATTATTATGTTCGCGGAAATAGAAACCTTAAAAATAATTATGGAAAGATTAGGACTTGATATATGAGCGAATTGCTGGTAGTTGGTATCTCAGATTATAAATTCTCCAGAAATCCGAATGTTTTGGTAACGTATGCTTTAGGCTCCTGTATTGGTATTTGCTTATATGATAAACAAATGAAAATCGGCGGACTATCCCATATCATGCTCCCCGAGAGCAGCATGTTTTCAAAAAATGAAATCAATAGAATGAAATTTGCAGACACAGCAATTGTGGATTTGATTCAGGAAATGAGACGATACGGCGCCAATGTCAGTAAGCTTACTGCTAAAATCGCAGGCGGCGCCCAGATGTTCGAGGTACAGCAGGGAAGTGCTATTGGAACCATTGGGGACAGAAATATAAAAAGTGTAAAATCGGTGCTGCAAAGCTTAAGAATTCCTTTACTTGCTGAAGATACAGGTTTAAATTACGGACGAACCGTATACTTCGATTTGGAAACAGGTATTATGAAAGTGCAGTCTTTGAGCAGAAATGTAAAAGAGTTTTAAGAGACATTTCTCATAAGACTCTTGTAAAGTTTTTGACTTCCATGCCGATATATAGGAGAGTACTTATAATTTGTAACAGGTTGACCTTATAATTGAAAGGAGATAGCAGAATGGCTGATATTTATGATGAAAACAGAACCTTGGAAGAAGATACCCAGCACGGCAGGTTTCTTACTTTTACTTTGGAAGATGAGGTTTACGGCATTGAAATAAAATATGTTACCGAAATTATTGGGATTCAGTCCATCACAAAGGTGCCTGAAGTTCCCCATTACGTAAAAGGAATCATAAATTTAAGGGGGAAAATTATTCCGGTTATTGATGTAAGATTAAAATTCGGAAAAGAACCTATGGAATATGACGACAGAACCTGTATTGTTGTAATCGATATCAATGAGGTTTCCGTAGGCTTGATCGTAGATAATGTAGATGAAGTATTGACCATTGACGATCAGGATATTGCAGCCCCTCCGGCAAGCAAAACAGGTTTCGAAAATCGGTACATAAAGGGAATCGGAAAAGCGGGAGAAAAGGTTCAGCTTCTTCTTGACTGTGAAAAATTGCTGCAGAGCGACGAAATGGAAATGATCGAAAGTCTTCAGTAAAAAGCTTTCTTTATGAATAAAAAAATACCCTCAAATGTAATTAGATCCAAACTGCGGTTTGGTAGTAGGAAGATTGGGTATCATATGATAAAATAATAGCAGTCTGTCATAACATTATGTGGCAGACTGTGTTGTTCAACTAAAAAATAGCAAGTGGAAAGGAGTGGATTTAATTGAAAGTGACTCGTAAAATCAAAGTACTCATTGTGGATGATTCACTTTTGTTTAGAGAAACTCTGGCTAGAGAATTCGCTAAGGATTTTGGTATTGAGGTGATTGGAACTGCTTCGGATCCATTTATGGCAAGAGACAAAATATTAGAACTAAAGCCAGATGTTGTGACCTTAGATGTTGAAATGCCGAAAATGGATGGGATAGAATTTTTAAAAAAGCTGATGCCCCAGTATCCGTTGCCGGTGATTGTAGTAAGCTCCGTAGGGAACAATGTTTTTGAAGCATTGAACGCCGGAGCAGTGGATTTTGTTACAAAACCGGATGCAGCTAAAAAAGGAAGCATGAACTCCTTTATTAATGAATTGATTGTGAAGATTAAAATTGCATCCACAGCTCAGGTCGGACAATTTAAGAAAGATTACGTTTCGGCAAAGCTGGTTACCGATAAAGGGACGGATATCGCCAATACCATCCTGGCAATTGGCGCTTCTACCGGAGGCACCGAGGCAATTTACAATATCATAAAAACCCTGCCGAGAGATATGCCGGGAATTCTGATTGTGCAGCACATGCCGCCTGTTTTTACAAAAATGTATGCAGACCGTTTGAATAATTCCTGCAAGCTGGAGGTGAAAGAGGCCGCAGACGGGGATCTTGTGAAACCTGGAAGAGTCCTGGTAGCGGCGGGTGATTTCCATATGAGGCTGGCAAAATCAGCTTCAGGTTACTTCGTAAAATGTGCCAGGGGAGAAAAGGTAAGCGGCCACTGTCCTTCTGTTGACGTACTTTTTGATTCCGTTGCTGAAGTTGCAAAGAATAAAGCAATCGGTGTCATCCTGACCGGCATGGGGAGTGATGGGGCAAAGGGTTTGCTGAACATGAAGAAACAGGGAGCATACACCATCGGTCAGGATGAAAAGACCTCTGTGGTATATGGAATGCCTATGGTAGCCTACAATATCGGTGCTGTAGACAAACAATTGCCCTTGGATAAAATTCCACAGGAGATTTGTGATCACCTGGCTCTTGAATTATAATGTAATAACCAATCAAACAAAGAAAATAATGGGATCATCTGATACAAATCAAATAAAGAAAATACTGGAATTATCAGAATCCATAGTGAAAAAACCATATTTTTGTCACAATATGGTTTTTTTTATTTAAGTTTACTATGCTCCTGCCGATATCTATATTGGGGAACTTATAATTTTACATAGAAAGGCAGGATAGAAATGGATAGTACAATTAAGAAACTAAGATTGGGGAAAAGAATTAAAGGCGGCTTCAATCGAGTCACATTTGTAATTATTTTAATGATGGTAATCTGCATTGTATCCAATATCATCTTGGTATCTTATGCCAGAGGCCTTTATGACGGACCTTATAAGGAGATGAAATTAGTCGGTGAGATCGGGGTACAGCTTGAATATCTGCAGCGGAATATTTATACCGGAATTGCCGAGGATGATCCGACATTAATCACCAATGCGGTGAATCGGCTGGATGGCATCGTAACCGATTTGAATGACAAAGTTCAGGAGCTAAAAACAATCGTCCCGGAAAAGGAATTATACGATATTAATGTTTTTCAGAGGCAGATCGAAAGCACGAAGCCGATTTTGGAACGGATCAGCACGCATCTTATTACCTTTGATGAGAATAACGACAATGAATATGTAAAAGCTCTCATCATTATGAGAAATGAAGTGATTCCCATATTCAGCAACGCAGAACTGACGCTGAATGTTTTAAATAAAAGAGCCGAGCAAGCCGCTGCGGATTATCTTGACAATGCAATGAAGGCACAGATTTTAGTGGTGAGCCTCATGGTGGTTTGCCTGCTCATCGTTATCGGAGTCTCCGCAAAGATTAGCAAGAGACTGGAAAAGGAAATCCTGACACCGGTTAATGAGCTGGTGGAGGTCAGTACCAAATTGGCCAACGGAGATCTCGATATTGAAATTACCTATGATAAACAAAATGAACTTGGAGTACTTTCAGCCAGTATGCGCGGAATCGTTGCCTCTCTCAGAGATCTCATCGACGAAGCCAATGCTCTTACCATGGGTGCCATTGAAGGAAAACTGGATACCCGCGGCAATGCTGATCACTTCCAGGGCGGATACCGCCAGATTATCCTGGGTGTCAATAATACCCTGGATGCATTGACAGGCCCGTTGAACACATCGGCTATCTATCTGGATCAGATCAGCAAGGGATACATCCCTGAAAAAATCACAGAAGAATATAATGGTGATTTCAATGATATAAAAAACAGCTTGAATACTTGTATTGATGCTGTTAATAACTTGATTTCGGATACGAACATGCTGGTAACCGCAGCCGTATATGGGAAACTGAATACGAGAGCCGACAGCAGCACCCATGGAGGAGATTTTGCAAAAATTATCGAGGGCGTGAATAAGACCTTTGACATCCTGGTTGGCCATACCAGTATTCTGCCTTCACCTGTAGTTATCATGGATAAAGAGTACAATGTTTTATACAGCAATAAAATCGCAGCTGAATTGGCCGGCATGTCAGTGGATGAATTTATCGGTACGAAATTTTATGAAAGCTTCCAAACAGATGACTGCAATGAGCAGAATTATACTCTGCTGGAAAAGCTGATGGAAGGGGAGCAGCTTAACGGAGATACCGTTGCCCATGTAAACGGAAGAGATCTGGAAATATCCTACACAGCACTTCCGATCAGGAATGAAGAGCAAGAGATCATAGGGGCATTAGAGCTTATGGTTGATCAAACTGAAATTAAAAAAGCCATGAGAGAGGCAGAGAAAAATGCTGCAATCGCCAAGAAGCAGGCGGCCTATCAGGATCGAGAGGTTGAAAGCTTAATCGTCAATCTTGAGAAGCTGGCCAACGGTGATCTCAATATAGAAACCTCTGTCAATGAGACAGACGAGGATACTGCCGGAATTGGTGAAAATTTTGAAAACATTAATGAAAATCTAAATAAAAGTGTAAAAGCAATCAGAAATTTAGCCGACGATGCAAGAATCATGATCACCAGAGCAGTCGAGGGAGACTTGAGAAGCAGAGCGGATGAAACGAAGCACAGCGGGGAATACGCTGAAATCATGAAAGGCTTCAATGCTACTCTGGATGCTGTAATTGCACCAATCGAAGATGCTTTGGCTGTTTTGATGGAAATGGAAAGCGGGAATCTCCATGCAAGGATGGAGGGCGAATATCTCGGTGATTACAAAATCATTAAAGACACCATGAACGAGACCATTTCCAACATTTTGGACTATATCAGCGAGATCTCCGCCGTTCTTACGGAAATAGGCGACAGAAATCTGAATGTACATATTACCGCAGACTATCGCGGAGACTTTGTTACCATCAAAGACTCATTGAATAGCATTATCCTTTCCCTGAGCGAAGTGCTGGGAGATATCAATAACGCCGCAGAACAGGTTACTTCCGGATCCAGGCAGGTGTCGGACGGAAGCCAAACCCTTTCACAGGGCTCTACACAGCAGGCCAGTGCCATAGAAGAGCTGACGGCTTCCATTACGGAAATTGCATCCCAGACAAAGCAAAATGCGGTCAATGCCAATGAGGCAAGTTCCTTGGCCCTTCATGTAAAAGATAATGCGGCACAGGGAAATGACCAGATGAAAGAAATGCTCAATGCCATGGAAGAAATCAACCAATCTTCCTCAAACATTTCCAAGATTATCAAGGTCATTGACGATATCGCATTCCAGACCAATATCCTCGCCTTAAATGCCGCTGTGGAAGCAGCGAGGGCAGGACAGCACGGAAAAGGCTTTGCAGTAGTCGCAGAGGAGGTCAGAAGCCTGGCGGCCAGAAGTGCTGAAGCAGCCAGAAACACAACGGATCTCATCGAAGGTTCCATCGGCAAGGTGCAGACCGGAACCAGAATTGCCAATGATACGGCTACAGCCCTGAATGAAATTGTAGCCGGTATTGAAAAGGCTGCAGATCTCGTTGGAAATATCGCAACGGCTTCCAATGAACAGGCATCAGGCATCGCTTTGATCAATCGGGGGATCGAACAGGTTTCGCAGGTTGTTCAGAACAATTCGGCTACCGCTGAGGAAAGTGCTGCTGCCAGTGAGGAATTATCGAGTCAGGCAGAGCTGTTGAAGGAAATGGTCGGCAAATTCGAACTGTTCCAGGGCTTCAATACCCTGACCGGAGATGCTCCGAGATTGCTGAATCCGGCAGATCAGGAAACAGAGCCGGAAAAGGATTCGGAGTCTGAGAAAGATCAAGAACCTGAGGCCGGGACGCAAGATGCTCCGAAAATATTAGTCAACGATGAGGAAATGGATAAATACTAAAAAAATTTGACGGATACGGTATCTATTGAAACAAGGTAAAATAAAGAATCAGAACAGGGATTTCCGCCGATTGGCGGGGATCCTTGTCTTTTTTTCTTTTTCCCGGTGATAGTTTATCCATGAATTTGGGTAAAAACATATAACAGCAAAAAAGACGCTTGTCAGGGGAAGGCTTTTGTCATTGCTGAAAAAAGATCAGTACGCATGCGAACAACTAATTCAATATAAAAGGAGGGCTAGAAATGAAATTGAATTTATCAAAGAAAATAGCATTATTTATTGGAATTGTCGTCATCATATTATCGTCTGTATTGGGATTAGTTGCACTAAAGCTGAGCTCCAATGCTCTGATAAGCCAGCAGGAGGAGATGATGCTGCATTATGCGGAAGAAAGTGCCAACTATATAGAATCATCTGTTTCTAAGAACCTGGCGGTGCTCCTTGAGGTAGCAGGCAAAGTTGAGAATGCCGGCATGGATTGGAATACCCAAAGAGCTTCACTCTATGGAGATGTAGAACGCCTCGGATACCTGGATATGGCTGTTGTATCTCCGGAGGGAAAGGCCCTTTATGTAATCAGCGGCGAATCTGCAGACCTTAGCGACAGGGAGTACATAAAAAAGGCCCTGAACGGAGAAGCGAACATCTCCGGCGTCATTATCAGCAGTGTGACCGGAGAACCGGTGATCATGGAGGCTGTGCCAATAGAAGTGAATGGACAGGTTTCGGGAGCATTGATCGGAAGGCGGGACGGAACCGCATTAAATAAGCTTACAGACAACTTAGGACTGGGAGAAAGAGGATATGCCTTCCTTTTGGGAGCGGACAGCACCTTGTATGCGCATCCCAATAAGCAGATGGTGCTGGATCAAAGGAATGTTTTTCAAGAGATTGAAACCGGGGGCACCTTGAAAAACTTCGGTATCTCACTAAAAGAGCTTGGTATTGGAAAGCCCGGAATGGCTAATTATGATTTGGACGGTGACAGCCGGCTTACGGCGATGGTGCCGGTACCCAATACGGATTGGTCTCTGGGGATCGGAAATTACAAAAGCGATGTGCTTGCAGGAGTCAATCATCTGCGTATTGCGATTCTTATCATTGCCCTGGCTATCATTGCCGCCGGCATAGCAGCCGCAGTATTCCTGGGAAATAAAATCAGCAAGCCCATCAGAGATCTGAAGGAGATGGCAGATAAGGTCGCTTTGGGGGATGTGGATGTCAATGTGGAGACCAACTTGAAAGATGAAGTAGGAGAACTGGTGGCAGCCTTCGGTGCCATGGCAGGCAATATCAAAGAACAGGCAGAGGCTGCAAAGAGAATTGCGGCAGGAGATCTGAACCTGGAAATCAAACCAAGATCGGATAAGGATGTGCTTTCCATCAGCATGATATCTGTGATTGAAACCTTGCGGGAATTGGTAAAGGAAGCCGAGCTGCTTACCTCTGCGGCTATTGGGGGCAGGCTGGATACCAGAGGTGATACGGATAAATTTAGCGGCGGTTATAAAGCGATTGTAGAAGGGTTCAACACCACCCTGGATGCCATTGTAGAGCCTTTAGATATTGCATTGCATTATATTCAGAAGATGGCTGACGGTGACGAACTTGAATTGCTTGAAAACACCTATCAGGGAGAGTATGGAAAATTAATAGGCAACCTTACCATGGTAAGAGAATCCCTGTACACCCTGATCAATGAATCAGGAAAGCTTACCAGAGCCGCAGCAGAGGGAGACTTGTCCTATCGTGCGGATGTCAGCAAATTAAAAGGCGTTTATGCTCAAATTGTAGACGGAATAAACGGCGCATTGAATTCCGTAATTGAACCTTTGCAAATGGCAGCGGAATACATGGAAAAAATCGGGAAGGGGCAGATTCCGGAAACCATTACGGATACCTACTATGGTGATTTTGACCACATAAAAGGAAGCATTAATGCCTGCATTTCCGGTCTTGGCGGATTGGTTGAAGGAAAAGAAATTCTGGAAGCCATGAGCCACAATGATTACACCCGAAATGTGGAAGGAACCTATTCGGGAATTTATGCAGAAATTGCTCATTCCGTCAACATGGTAGGTGCAAGCATCAATCATACCATTGAGATCATGAACCATATCGCGAGAGGAGATCTTTCAGATTTAGAAGAGCTGAAGAGCATCGGCAGAAGAAGCGAGAACGATTCCCTGATGCCTGCCATTATTATCATGATGGAAACGATCAAAGCACTGGTCGAGGAGACCACGATCCTGGCATCAGAAGCAATAGAAGGAAATTTGCATGCAAGGGGAAATACGGAGAAATTCAGCGGCGAGTACGGTAAAGTGATAGAAGGTATCAATGAAACCCTCAATGCTGTTACCGCGCCTATCGCAGAGGCTTCCTCCGTACTTCGTGAAATGGCTGCAGGGAACCTGCATGTGAGAGTCAATGGGTACTATCAGGGCGATCATGCGGCAATCAAAGATGCATTGAATGAAACAGCAGAAAACCTGCTCACATATATCAATGAGATCTCCAGTGTACTTGCAGAGGTTGGAAAGGGCAACCTGAACCTTGCCGTTACCGGAGATTATAAAGGAGATTTTATTGAAATCAAAAAATCACTGAATCTGATCATCAATACCTTAAGTGAGATTCTGGGAGATATCTACCAGGCATCAGAACAGGTAGCTTCCGGATCAAGGCAAGTGTCAGACGGAAGCCAGGCCCTTTCTCAGGGATCTACGGAACAGGCAAGTGCCATTCAGGAGCTGACTGCTTCCATTTCGGAGATCGCATCACAGACAAAGCAAAATGCGGTCAATGCGAACCAGGCCAGTGATCTGGCTTCCGAAGCAAGTGAAAACGCCAGGAAGGGCAACGGTCAAATGCAGGAAATGCTGGCTTCCATGATAGAAATCAGCCGTTCCTCAGAAAACATATCGAAGATTATAAAAGTCATTGATGATATCGCATTCCAGACCAATATTCTGGCTCTGAACGCAGCGGTGGAAGCTGCAAGAGCAGGTCAGCACGGGAAAGGCTTTGCCGTAGTAGCGGAGGAAGTTCGGAGCCTGGCGGGCAGAAGTGCGGAAGCAGCAAGAGAAACCACCGAACTCATTGAGGGTTCCATTGCCAAAGTCCAAGCCGGAACAAAGATTGCTGATGAGACCGCTTCTTCTCTCAATGAGATCGTACAAGGTATCGAAAAAGCTGCAAGTCTTGTAACCAATATTGCCGACGCATCCAATGAACAGGCCTCAGGGATTGCCCAGGTCAATAAAGGGATTGAGCAGGTTTCACAGGTGGTGCAGAATAACTCTGCAACTTCAGAAGAAAGTGCTGCTGCCAGTGAACAGCTTTCAAGCCAGGCAGAGCTGCTGAAGGAAATGGTGGGAAGATTTAAGCTTCATAATGGCAGTACCGGGCTGCCGGGATTTGACCGGAAGCTTCTGCAAGAAGGTGATACCCCTGGCTTTGCCGGCGCAGCTGAGGAAAGAGCAAAACCAAGAATTATGTTCGATCAGGATGAATTTGATAAGTACTAAGCTATAAATTCTGCCATATGGGTTTCCCATATGGCAGAATCATTATCGAGGTGCGTTAAATGGAAATTTAGGATGGATC
This sequence comes from Sinanaerobacter chloroacetimidivorans, assembly GCF_018128545.1. Lineage (GTDB taxonomy): Bacteria > Bacillota > Clostridia > Peptostreptococcales > Anaerovoracaceae > Sinanaerobacter > Sinanaerobacter chloroacetimidivorans. The sequence continues at coordinate 293,661 of NZ_JAGSND010000003.1, forward strand.
TAAGGGTCCGGATACAGGGACGAGCTTGAATCAATTTAGCTGTGATGAAAATTATTGGTGAAATATGGAATTATTTGTTTTTTTTTATTAAGTTTTGTCCGAATTTTCCGATAAGTAATGTAAGGAACTTGAGTGAGTAGCAAAAGTCTAAAACTTAATAATGAAGAGGTGGGGCATGATGAAAACGAAAAGAAGCTTAATGACGAAAATTTTATGTATGGTCGGAATTCCTGTAGTCGTTACCTATTGTATTGCAGCGGCCATCGCACTAACTGCCGTTAATCAGTCTGTCACAAAGCAGACAGAAAACGGACTTTCCGCGGAATCCCAGGCTGCTTCCCATGAGATAGCCGGAACCTTTCTTACGTATATGGAAATTGCGGATCAAATGGCGACGAACAGCCAGCTTCAGGCACTCTTTCAAAATACGGTACCGGGAATCGTCATAACCGGTGCTCCGGGATTTGCCGAAGTGAAAAATTCACTGATCGCCGTACAGCAGACTGATTCTGAGAACATTATGGCTGCTTGGATTGTAGACATGGATACCAGTCAGCTTACCCAGTCTGACGGATATCTGTCGGCTCCGGATTGGAATGCAACGAAGAGACCCTGGTACGAGCCTTTGCTTAAAAAACAGGGTGTGATTCTGACGGCCCCCTACGAAGACACTGCAACAAAGCTAATGGTTGTCAGTGCCATTGCTCCTGTTTATAAGGCCGGAACCAAGGAGCTCATCGGCGTAACGGGGATCGATTTCAGTATCGACAGTATCAACTCCATGCTAAAAGGCTATACGCTGGGAAAGACCGGTTTCTATATCCTTGCCAGCGGCGACGGGCAGGTTATTTATCATCCCAACGAGACCTATAAAAATGTGAATATATCCGAAACCGAGATGTCTGAAAATATTAAAACAGCCATTCTCGAAAAAACGGAGGGGAATATCCAATATACCAGTGACGGAAAGCAAAACCATGGATATCTTTCCCCGGTAGGTGAGACTGGATGGGTGGTTGTAACGGGCCTCCCCGAGAAAGAATTCAACAGCACGTATTTTGCCGTTCAAACCATTATTCTGCTGATCTTTGGTATTGCTCTGGTGATTATTTTATTACTGCTGGTCTTTACCTCATCCAAAATCGTCAAACCGATTAAAAAACTGGCCCTTGCCGCCGATCAACTGGCGTTGGGGGATGTGGAAGTGAATATCGACAACGTTAAGGATGTCAACGACGAAATCGGTGAATTAACGTCTGCCTTTGGCAAAATGGCAGACAACATTAAGGCGCAGGCTTTGGCGGCAGACAAGATTGCTTCCGGGGATTTATCCCTTGAGGTCGTTCCCAGATCTGACAGGGACGTTCTTGCATTCAGCATGATTTCCGTTATTAAAACGCTTAGAAACCTGGTAGAAGAGGCAGAGGATCTGACTCGTGCGGCAGTGGACGGCAATCTTGACATGCGGGGAAATGCAGATCGCTTCCATGGGGGATATCAGGAAATTATCAGCGGGTATAACAATATCCTGGATGGCATTGTAAGCCCGCTGCGCACTGCTCTCCGATATATTCAGGAAATGGCTGACGGCGGTAATCTGGAGGTTTTGGAGAATCATTACAAAGGAGAATATGGAGTCCTCATCGATAACCTGAATATGGTTCGGGTGTCCCTATATACCTTGCTTGGAGAATCCCAAATGCTGACGAAGGCGGCAGAAAACGGAGATTTGTCGTATCGGGCAGATCTCAGCAAATTAAAAGGCGGCTATGCGGAAATCGTAAGCGGTATGAACGAAGCTCTGGATGCTGTAATTGGGCCGCTCCAAATAGCTGCAGACTACATGGAAAAGATCGGAAAAGGTGAAATACCGGAACAAATTACCGACACTTATTATGGGGACTTTGATAGAATCAAGGAAAGCATTAACGGCAGTATCAGAGGATTGGGAGCACTGGTGGAAGGAAATGAAATTCTGTCCAGAATGAGCCTTAACGATTTTACCGGTAAGATTGACGGCAAGTATCTGGGAATCTATGACGAGATCTCTCAGTCGATCAATACAGTTTCCTACACCATCAATCAGGTAATCTCCATTATTAATAATGTATCTGTCGGGAACCTCATCAATCTGGATCAGCTGAAAGAAACCGGTCAATACAGTGAAAAGGATACCCTGACCCCATCTCTGGCAATGATGATTGAAAATATCAAATTGCTGGTAGAGGAAACAAAGAAACTGTCCAATGCAGCCGTAAAGGGAGAACTGCAAACCCGTGCGGATGTGGACAAATTCCGCGGTGAATATGCGGTGGCGGTACAAGGCATCAATGACACCTTGAACGCAGTGATTGACCCCATAGAAGAAGCCTCTTCCGTACTGAAGGAAATGGCAAAAGGCAATCTGAAGGCATCCATGACGGGTTCCTATCAGGGCGAGTTTGCCGTGCTGAAAGAATCCTTGAATGAAACCATTGAGAATATAGCAACCTATGTGAGTGAAATTGATATGGTATTATCCGAGATTGGAAACGGAAATCTGGAAATTTCCATCACAGCGGATTATAAGGGAGACTTTATCGAAATCAAAGACTCTCTCAATAACATTATCCTGACCTTAAATCAGGTTCTGGGAGATATCAGCGACTCTGCGGAACAGGTTGCTTCCGGTGCCAGACAGGTTTCCGACGGAAGCCAGGCTTTATCCCAGGGCTCCACTGAGCAGGCCAGCTCCATCCAGCAGCTGACAGCCTCTATTGCAGAGATTGCTTCTCAGACGAAAGAAAATGCCGTCAAAGCAAATGAAGTATACCAGTTGGCACAGGGTGCAAAGGAAGGCGGTGCGAAAGGAAATGAAAGCATGAGAGAAATGCTTGCTTCCATGGCTGAAATCAACCAGTCCTCCGCAGATATCCAGAAGATCATCAAGGTTATAGATGATATTGCCTTCCAGACCAACATCCTGGCCCTCAATGCAGCCGTGGAAGCTGCAAGAGCGGGCCAGCACGGAAAAGGCTTTGCCGTAGTTGCAGAGGAGGTCAGAAATTTGGCTGCCCGAAGTGCTGATGCAGCCAGAGAGACCACGGAACTCATCGAGGGATCCATCAGCAAGGTCCAAAATGGTACGAGAATTGCCAATGAGACAGCTGTAGCCCTGAAAGAAATAGCCGATGGCGCCGTTATATCTGCTTCCAAACTCAGTGAGATTTCCAATGCCTCCAACGAGCAGGCAACCGGAATTTCTCAGATCAACATGGGAATAGAGCAGGTATCCGGAGTAACCCAAAATAACTCAGCAACAGCAGAGGAAAGCGCGGCTGCCAGTGAACAGCTGTCCAGCCAGGCTGAGCTTTTGAAAGAAATGGTGTCAAGGTTTAAATTAAGTAAGACTGTCAAAGCAATCGGAGCCAGAGAAATAAAGCTTTTAGGCAAGGGCGGGAAGACACCGGAATCCGCTCAGGCCACCGGCCCAAGAATCATGCTGGATTCCAACGAAATGGATAAATATTGATCTGAAACAGCCGTGTTTCGATAACCGGTAACTTTTCAATAATCGTCACATTCTAAAAAATATTCATAAATAAAAGTATAAAATAGGGTTCTTACCGAAAAAAGTAAGGCCCTATTTTCAATTTCTCAATATTTCTTCTCAAGAAATTCGGAAAAAAACCGATAACATATTTAGAATACTTTGTTGAGCAGAAAATCGTAATTCAGAAAGGTAGGTAGGGAATATGCAGACAGGTGAAGCAATAAATACGGAACGAAAAACGAATTATGACGGACTAAAGACCAAAATACGGAATATAAAAGAGGGATCTTACGTAATCAAAGCAATCATGGAAGAATATATGGATTCCATCAACCAAGTATTTGAAAAAATCAAATCGGTACAGGGGATTGCCAATAAAACCAATTTACTGGCCATCAATGCTTCTATTGAAACCATACACGCATCTGATTTGCTTGCCAGTTTCGAAAAAATTGTGGCGAACAATCTGTTGATTCAGGCAAGGATCCTGGCGCAGATATTAGAATACGATCCTGATTTCCTTTTTCAGGATGGAGTTAAATTTGCCAGAGAAACCGGCATTGAGGAATTCTATATAACCGATGACCAAGGTATCGTAAAATTTACCAATATGCCTGCATGGAATAACGCAAAGCTGAATTCTGCAGAAGTTCTAAAAATTCTTCATGATCCGCAGCTGGAAATAGAATTGCCTGCTACCGGAAATGGCTTGGACAGCACGCATTTTAAAGTGGTAGCCATAGCCAGAAGGGATCAGCCCGGAGTGATACAAATCGGTGCCCATTTTATAAAGCCAAAGGGTCAATTGGCCATAGACGGCTTTGGAGTTGTTGCACAGGAAGCCAAACGGCTTGCAGATGTATCCAAGGTAATGTCCGCAAGAATTACCGGACTGACCAATGAGCTGTTTACTGAGATTACGAACTTGAAACAAAGCTATGATGAAGCAGAAAAAATCATTGAAAGTAATCTGGAAATTGCAGAGAGCGCAAAGCAGAACGAGTCATCCATGTCTCAGGAAGAGGCACTCCAATCTATGAAAGTCTGTCTGATCAATCTGGATAACGGACTGCGGGAAATACGCAAATACTTCAGAGGAATCCTTTCACCGCTGACAGAACTCATCAATATTGCCAGACAAACAAATTTGCTTGGCGTCAGAGCTGCTATCGAAGCAGCACATTCTACTAATGACAAACAGGATTTTGATAATTTGCTGAATGTACATATGGCAGTCGAAGCAAAGCTGGCAGCAACCTACATTGAGAGAAGACCCGACATGACCTGTGAAGAAATGGTTCCCTTTGCCGATTATATTGGGGTCGGTGAAATTTGGATTACGGATGCCAACGGAAAGGTCGAGCTGACCAATGTGGCCGGCGGAAAAGGATATGTCTTTATGAACGAAGGACAGACTGCTCCCTTCTATCGTCTGCTTGCGAGTCCAGAGCTGGTGGTGGCAATGCCGCCGGCATTGCGGGCGTTGGATAACAGAATTTTTAAATATGTAGGCGTGGGACGAAAAGGAAAGCCCGGTATTTTTCAAGTCGGCAACGTATCAAAGATGTATGGAGATAGTACCGCCGAGGGTTTTGCCGTAGTATCCAAACAGATCAAAGATCTTGCGGAGCAGTCAAGAGAGATTGCTACGGAGATTGAAACCATGGTGGAGAGCATGGAATATAAGGCAGTAAAGGCTATCGAAACCATGAAAACGGTGAACAAACACCGTCTGGAAACGGAGATGTATTGGAGCGAGTTGAAATAATTTTTTTTCCATAAAATTGGGACTAGTTACAAAACAGTATCGTAAAAAAAGGGTAAAAAACAATATCTACTTCGTTATAAAAAGAGCTTTTACGGTTATAAAAAGGGCTGTCACGGTTATAAAAAGGGCTTTCACAAAACAGATTTTCCTTACTTTATCTGTTTCGGAAGCCCTTTTTCATTTTGAATATATGCTGCATCTGTGACAACATTTAGGAGTTACAGAGCACTAGATTATTTTAAGGGTCCAATCTTCTACATTCCATACATCAGTAATCCAATCTCTATAAAATTCCGGTTCATGGCAGACAAGAAGGATGGTTCCTTTAAAGGCAATCAAAGCCCGCTTCAACTCCTCTTTTGCTTCCACGTCAAGATGATTGGTCGGTTCGTCGAGAATCAGCCAGTTGGAATCACGCTGCATCAGCTTGCAAAGACGTACCTTGGCATTTTCTCCGCCGCTGAGGACCTTCATCTGACTTGTGATATGCTCGTTGGTAAGCCCGCATTTTGCCAGGGCGGCGCGTACCTCAGCATTGGTATAGGACGGGAATTCACGCCATACGGATTCTAAAGCTGTTTCTGAGTTGTCCCTGTCTGCCTCCTGTTCAAAATATCCTGGCTGGAGAAAATCTCCCAACTCTATTTTACCGTCTATAGGCTCGATTTTTCCCAGAATGGTTTTCAATAAGGTGGTTTTCCCCAGACCGTTGGTTCCTACAACAGCAATTTTCTGCCCTCTTTCCAAAGTAAAGCTTACAGATTTTGTAAGAGGCTCCCCGTAGCCCAGCGTGACCTCTTTGCCTTCCACGATAAACCGGCTGGGGGTTCTGGCATCACGGAATTCAAAGGATGGCTTTGGTTTTTCCCTTGGACGCTCCAGAACTTCCATTTTATCCAGCATTTTCTGCCTGCTGTTTGCCATACCTCTCGTAGCAACCCTGGCTTTGTTCCTGGCGATGAAGTCCTCCATCCGTTCAATTTCCTGCTGCTGTTTTTCATAGGCCTTCAATTCCTGGTTTTTCTTTACAGCATACATTTGCATGAATTTCTCATAATTGCCGGAATATCGGGTCAGCTCCCCGTCGTTCACGTGATAGATAACATTGACTACGGAATTCAGGAATTCCATGTCATGGGAAACGAGAATAAAGCTATTTTCATATTCCTGCAGATATCTGGTGAGCCACTCGATATGTTCTGCATCCAGATAGTTGGTAGGCTCATCCAATATCAAGATGGATGGGTCGGCAAGCAGAAGCTTCGTAAGCAGGACCTTGGTTCTCTGTCCGCCGCTTAAATCGGAAACGTCCTTGTCCAGTCCAATGCTGCCAAGGCCTAGTCCATTTGCCACTTCTTCAATTTTAGTATCCAGGGTATAAAATCCGCTATGCTCTAATATGAGCTGGATTTCCCCTGCTTCCTCCATTAAATCATCTATGCCTTCTTCTGCGGTGGCCATGGCTTCATAGATAGAGAGCATTTCCTGTTCCAAATCGAACATATGCTGAAATGCTTCTCTCAGGACTTCTCGGATCGTCATTCCCTTTTTCAGGGAAGAATGCTGATCCAAATATCCCACTGTAGCTCGTTTTGACCACTCAATACGGCCCTCATCCGGTGCCAGCTGTCCTGTAATAATATTTAAAAAAGTGGATTTTCCTTCCCCATTCGCTCCGATAAGACCAACGTGCTCACCTTTCAGAAGGCGGAAGGAGGCATCCTCCAGAATTCGCCTTGCACCAAAGCCATGGGTTACGTTCTCTACGACTAATAAACTCATTTTTATCTCCTGTAATTGAAAAATACCTCATTATTCTATCTTTTATTCCGTTGCCTGTCAACAAAGGTTTCCGCTTGACGCAAAGGTTTCGGCTTGACTTTATGCGAAGTCTGCAATATTCTAAATAGAGTATGTTCAAATTAGCACCGGGGGTATTTCAGGATGTTCATGATTTTTATTAATATATTAAGCGTATTCAGCATCACTCTGATAGGATTTGTTGCAAATAAAATAAAATGGCTGCCTCTGGAATCAAGTAAATATTTATCGCAAATCTTAGTGAATATTTCCAGCCCCTGTCTGGTGATTTATTCCATGAGCCAGCAGGACTTAACTTCCGATTCCCTTGCTTCCGTTAAACAGGTCATGTTGCTGATGCTGCTGATGCTTGTAGCAGGCAGTATCCTTTCTGTTCCTATCGTCAAGATTATGAAGGTTGAAAAAAATGACCAGGGTGTCTACCGGACATTGCTGGCCCTAACCAATAACGGATTTATGGGGTATCCGTTAGCTCTGGCTGTCTTTGGGCAAGCTGGATTGTTTCTTATGATCGTTGCCAATGCTATCTTTTGTATTTATTTGTATTCCGTCGGTTTGCTGCTGATGCTGTATGACAGAGAAGAAAAAATGAACGCGAAGGATACATTGAAATCCATCTTTTCCATCCCTGTTATTTCCTGTGTGATCGGTCTCTTGATTTTTATTTTCGGTATAGAGTTTTCACCAGTTTTGGAGAACTTTCTGAATACGGTAGGATCTATGACGATACCGCTTTCCATGCTTATCATCGGCATTCAGCTTGCAGGGAGCAGTATTCGGGAGGTTTTACAGAACAGAAAGCTGTTCCTGGCGACTATCCTGAAGCTGACGGTTATGCCCGGGATATTATTTTTGATCTTTATGAGTTTTCATTTTATTCCACTCGTGTTTTGTGTGGTCGTCTTTGCCATGGCGATGCCTTCTGCGGCGGTTATTGTGGTGCTTGCCGATATCCATGGGGCCAATAGCAGACTTGCAGCGGAGGGAGTATTTTTAACGACGCTGTTTTCGCTGATCAGCATTCCGTTTATTGCCATTCTTCTTACCATGTACCTGGCCGGGTAAAGTAAAAAATAAAAAAAAAATTATGGAAAATAATTACATATTTATAATTGACAAATTATAACAATTATAGTATTATTAACCTACAAGGCATTGGATCGGTTTCGGCCGGCTAAAAGGGGTGTTTTGAATAGATGAAACAGAAAGGAAAGAAATTATGGCAGTGAAAGAAAAGGATAAAGAGATTACATTTGAAGTAGTTGAGCACATCGGTGTTATTGCGGTAAACACCACAGGGTGGAAGAAAGAATTGAACTACGTTTCCTGGAACGGCAATGCTCCGAAGTATGACATCCGGGATTGGGACGAGGAGCATGCGCATATGAGTAAAGGCGTCACTTTCACCAAAGAGGAGACAAAAACTTTGTACGAGCTTTTAGGCGGCCTGGAACTTTAAACTAAAAACACAGATAGATGAAAAGGTGCTCAAAAAATGCACCCTCTCGTATATTCCTCAGGAACACGGCCGCTGCAGCTTGTATAAGCTCCAACGGTACCTGCAGGTACATACAAGAGGGTGCATGATTCCATATTTTAACTGTATTTCGCTGTTCCTTGTCAGAGGATTCTATAAAAACCCCTGAAATCTTGTCTATGGTAATATCTCAAGGGCCTTTTCAGGATTACTGACTTTCAGGATCAACCTGGCTTTTCCCCCATTGGAATAGCCGTACATATAGGAAAGGTTGATTCCAGCGCCGGTTAGACCTTCCAGGATTTTATGCAGGGATCCCGGTATGTCCGGAGCCTCAATGCAGATGACGTCGGTAATTTTAACGGAGAAATCATTTTCTTTCAAGACGGAAGCCGCTTTTTCAATATCGCTTACAATCATTCGCAAGACACCATATTCCGCAGTTTCTGCAATACTTAAGGCTGAGATATTGATGTCGTTCTGATAAAGGATATCCGTTACCTCCTCCAGTCTGCCCAGCTCATTCTGCAGAAAAACAGATAGTTGTTTGATAACCATTCCATTCCCATCCTTTCTATATTTTGCGTTTGTCGATTACTCGCTGTGCTTTGCCTTCACTTCTCTTTATTGTTTTATGCTCTACCAAGCTTATTATAACACTAACTCCGAGAATACTCTCCACTTTTTGCTTGATTTTATTTCGGATATTGGTAAGCTGAGCGATTTCGTCTGAGAAATACTTGTCATCAATTTCAACCTGAATTTCCAGTGTATCCAGGGTGCCTTGCCGGTCTACGATAAGCATGTAATGCGGCTTAGCCTCCGGAATCTCAAGAAGGACGCTTTCTACCTGGGATGGGAATACATTGACTCCTCTAATGATCAGCATATCGTCGGAACGTCCGAAAATCTTCGCCATTCTTACATTTGTTCTGCCACAGTCACAGGGAGTGTAATCAAGACTGCTTAAATCTCTGGTACGGTATCGGAGAAGGGGCATCGCTTCTTTGGTTACCGTTGTAAAAACCAATTCTCCTGTGGTACCTGGTGCAACCTGTTCCAAGGTGTTAGGATCCAGAATTTCCGGAATAAAATGATCTTCCGCAATATGCAGACCCTTCTGACATTCACAGCTATTGGATACTCCCGGTCCGATAATCTCACTTAATCCATAAATATCAAAGGCCTGGATTTTTAAGCCTTCTTCGATTTTCATGCGCATTTCCTGGCTCCAGGGTTCCGCCCCAAAAACACCGACCCGTAAAGGAAGTGTCGCAGGATCAATACCCGCTTCGGCTATGGCCTCTGCCAGATAGGCCGCATAGGATGGGGTGCAGGCAAGAACCGTACTGCCGAAATCCTGCAATAGCATAATTTGTTTCGCTGTGTTGCCTCCGGAAATCGGTACTACTGCTGCTCCCAGCTTTTCCGCACCATAATGCAAACCTAAACCTCCGGTAAAGAGCCCGTACCCATAAGCCACTTGAACGATATCATCTCTGGTTACCCCGGAACAGCAAAGGCTGCGGGCTACCACTTCGGCAAAGGTATCCACATCTTTTCTGGTATAAGCTACAACGGTGGATTTCCCGGTTGTGCCTGAGGAAGCGTGAACTCTGACTACCTCGCTTTTCGGAGTGGCAAATAAGCCAAATGGATAATTATCTCTCAGATCCTGTTTGGTAGTAAAGGGCAGCTTGACCAGGTCCTCTACGGATTTGATATCACCAGGCTCAATACCTATTTCCTGCATCTTTTTTCGGTAAAAAGGAACATTGTGATAAACGCGTACTACCATATCCTTTAACCGCCTGCTTTGCAAATCATGCATCTGGTCTCTGCTCATGCATTCCATTGGTTCATTCCAAATCATGTTTTCACTCTCCCTTAATTTATTTTCTTTACTGTTTAGTCTGTAACCTATTTTCTGTTTCTGCATATAGTAATACTAAAAATCAACCCTATATTATCAAATATTTAAGGAGGTATTACTATATGGGTTTTTGTCATGATCGTGTCGGAGGCATTGACGACAGCCTTCTCTTCTTCTTTCTTTTACTCGTGATCATATTCTGTCAACCAGGCATCCTTGGTATCAGCGATAGATGCGGTTGCTAGAAACTAAACAAGACATAACTAAAAAACGGGTTCCCGTCTCGTAAGAGACGGGAAACCCGTGGTACCACTCTTTTTGCTTAACAGCCACTCTGGACAAAAAATCCGTATCCTGATAACGGAGGAAACCGTGCACATCTACTTATTCGCTCTCAGTTTGCGAAACAATACAAACTTATGCTGCTGTTCAACATGCAAGCTCGAGGGGGAACTTGGGTTAAACTTTCGTTATCGGTTCTCATCTTATCCGACTCTCTGTGAACGAAAAACATAACTTACTTTACCCTGTCAACGCTTTTGTTAAATATATTTCATATAGTTGGATAATATATTATCGTAGTAAATTTCATTTGTCAATATTTGAAATCAAAATTATAAGAATAGAAAAATTGAATTGTTTTTCAAAAAGCAAAAGGGCAGTAAATCTGCCCCCTGCTTTGTATTGGCGCTTATGATTGCGTTGATTCCCTGTTTCTGAAGAAAAAGGAAATTGCATATAATCCGGCTAAACCGACGATGGCGAAAATAACCCTGCTTACAATTTCAAGATTACCACCAAAAACACTGGAGACTAAATCATATCTGAAAAAACCGATTAAACCCCAGTTTACAGCACCAATGATAATTAATATAAGAGCTAAATTCCTCACAGATATCACTCCTTTCAGCTACTATTATGCCCACTTTTACAAAATTTATGTTATAATTAACGCAATTCGTACATAGGAAAGGGAGTGAAAGGAAATATGGATATCAATATCAAAGTAAAGACAGAGCCAAGAGGACAACTCCAGGAACGAATTGTTGAGCAAGGATCAACGATAGAAGATCTTGTAAAGGAGTATCAGAATTTACCATATACAATTTTAGCGGCAAAACTGGACAATAAAATCAGTGAGCTTACCAAGAAAATTGAAAACCCTTGTACCATTGAATTTCTGGACATGCGTGATCAGGCTGCAAATCTCATCTACCAAAGAAGTGTTTCATTAATTTACTTAAAAGCGATTCACGATGTGCTGGGCAAAGTTTCGGTAGGGATCGAAAATTCTTTAAACAAGGGCCTGTATACGGATATCAAGAGTCAGAAAGCAATCACGAATAAGGAAGTAAGGGAAATAGAGGCAAGAATGCATGAACTGGTTCGCCGGGATATTCCCTTTGTAAAGGAGATTTTATCCAAGGAAGATGCCTTTGAAGTTCTCATTCATGATGATCATAAAGAAAAAGCGAGAATGCTGGAAAGAGCCATTGATGTGAATCAACTGCCTTTTTATTCTTTGGAGGGATTTCGAAATTTCTTTTATGGACAGATGGTGCCTTCTACCGGCTATATTCAGTATTTTGAACTGATGAGATACAGAAGAGGAGTCCTTCTTCGGTTCCCGCATCCTTCCGCACCGGATAAAATTCCGCCCTATGTGGATGAAACAAAAATGTATCAGGCCTTCGGAGAAGCTACCATATGGGGAAGACTAATGGGAATCTCCTTTGTAGCTGATTTGAATGAGAAGGTGGAAAGCGGAGGCTATAAGGAAATCATACAGATTTCCGAGGCATTGCATGAAAAGAAGATCGCGCAGATTGCCGATATGATTACGAAGCAGAAAAAAAGGATCATATTGATTTCAGGTCCTTCTTCCTCCGGTAAAACCACCTTTGCACGGAGACTTTGCATACAGCTTCGAGTCAATGGACTGGAGCCCCTTTATCTGGGAACGGATGATTATTTTGTGGAACGGAGTCAAACCCCTCTGGATGAGAACGGTGAGCCTAACTTTGAGGATATCACATCCCTGGATATCAAGCTGTTCAACGACAATATGAACTGTTTGCTGATGGGCGAGGAAGTGGATATCCCAACCTTCGATTTCTTGAAAGGGGAGAAGGTTTTCGGCAGGCGTATTACCCGGGCAAAAAAAGGGCAGCCCATTGTAATCGAAGGGATTCACGGCTTAAATAAGGATCTTACCGCTGAAATCAAAGAAGAAGAAAAATTTAAAATCTATATCAGCCCGCTGACGCAGCTGAATATTGACGATCATAACAGAATCCCCACAACGGATGCCAGAATGCTCAGGCGTATGGTAAGAGATTACCAGTTTCGCGGTCATTCTGCCCAAAGCACTATCAGGGCTTGGCCCAAGGTACGTAAAGGAGAGGATAAAAATATTTTCCCCTTTAACGGTGAGGCGGATGTTTTTTTCAATTCCGTTCATATTTATGAGCTTGCAGTATTGAAAAAGTATGCGGAGCCTCTTCTCAAGAATATCACCCGGGAAGAGCCGGAATACAGTGAAGCAGTCAGAATGCTGAAATTTTTGCAGTTCTTTAAAACCATTGAAGATGATTCCATCATCGCGAATAATTCCATCTTAAGAGAATTCATCGGAGGGAGCATTTTTGTATGAAAAAAATCAGCATTATAGGCGGAATCACGGCAGATATAGAGGGAACTCCCTATAACCGGTTGATCCATGGTGATTCCAATCCCGGAAAAATTACCTTGTCCTATGGCGGCGTGGGAAGAAATATCACCGAGAATCTGGCGCGGATGGGAGCCAATGTTGGCTTTGTTTCTGTGGCCGGGGACGATTTCCCCGGCAGGGGCGCCTTAAGAGAGCTGAAAGAGTTGGGAGTCAACGTTGAGCATGTGAAACTTCTGCCGGAAGAAAACACGGCGGTGTATATGTCGATTTTAAATATTGTCGGTGATATGGAGCTGGCTCTTTGCAATATGGATGTATTAGAACGTATTTCCAATACCTTTATAGATGAGGTAGCAGAGGATATCGGGGATTCGGCAATCATTGGGATTGATACCAATCTTACGGCGGAAACCCTGGCGGATACGGCGGACAAGCTCTCCGGAATTCCGTTATTCCTGGATCCTGTTTCCGTAACCAAAGCGGAAAGAGCGAAAAACATCATAGGCAGGTTTCACACCATAAAACCCAATCGTATGGAAGCGGAGGTACTTTCGGGTATCAGAATAACCAGTGAAGAAGAACTGGAAAAAGCGGGACAATGGTTTCTTTCGGAAGGTGTTGAACGAGTCTTTATTTCACTGGGGGCCGGCGGAGTTTACTTTACAGATCGTACAGATTCCGGAATCCTCAGGCCGAAACCGGTAAAAGTGGTCAGTGCCACCGGAGCAGGGGATGCATTCTCGGCAGCTGTGCTATATGGGTTTGTGCAGGGACTTTCCGTCAAAGAAACAGCCCTATATGGAATGGCAGCCGCCGCCGTCACGCTGGAATCTAAAACCTCGGTAAACAGCATGATGTCTCAGGAAAAACTAAAAGCATATCTTTCGGAGTAAACATTTTTATTACCCTTTCACTGCAGCAGGTTAAGAAAAATGTTGGAAAAAAATATGTTTAAGAAAAATAGGGCTATGGTATAATTATATCGTCACGATTGAATATAAAATTTTGAAAATGGGGGTAAAAAAAAATCATGAAAGATTTAAAAGGTACAAAAACACTGGAAAACTTGCTTGAAGCATTTGCAGGAGAGTCCATGGCAAGAAATAAGTATACATATTATGCTTCAAAGGCAAAAAAGGAAGGCTACGAACAAATCTCCGCAATTTTTGCAGAAACTGCAGCCAATGAGAAAGAGCATGCGGAATTATGGTTTAAATTAGCCCATGGGATTGGCACGACTTCGGAAAATCTGGAAGATGCGGCTAACGGAGAGAATTATGAGTGGACAGATATGTATGCCAATATGGCAAAAGTAGCAAGAGAAGAAGGATTTCCTGAAATAGCGGCACAGATGGAAGGCGTGGCTTCCGTTGAAAAAGAACACGAAGAAAGATACAGATCCCTAAAGAAAAACATTGAAGAAGGTAAAGTGTTTGAGAAGGATGCAGTCGTTGAATGGAAATGCGGCAACTGCGGATATGTTTATACAAGCCAGAAAGCCTTTGAACAATGTCCGGTATGTGCACATCCGAAGGCATACTTTGAATTAAAATCAAGAAATTATTAAAATAGAATAAACCAAGAGGCCGGTTTCCACCGGCTTCTTTTTTTCGGCTGACAGGATTCACAAACGTAGAAGTGGCGCAGCCGCTTTTTTTATGGTAAAATAGGAAGGAAATTTTGGGTGATCAAAGCCTGAACAGAAAACAAGATAGAAAGGTAATTGACGGAAAACATATGGATTATTTGAACAAACTAAATCCGCAGCAGAGAGAAGCTGCCATACATAAAGAAGGCCCTTTGCTCATCCTGGCAGGTGCGGGCAGCGGTAAAACCAGCACCATGACACACAGGATTGCATATTTGATCAAGGAGGAAGGCATATCCCCTTATCATATTCTGGCAGTTACCTTTACCAATAAAGCGGCCAAAGAAATGAGAGACAGAGTAGAAGACCTCATAGGCGCGGGAGTCAATATGTGGATTCTTACCTTTCACTCCGCATGCCTGAGGATTTTAAGGACCTATGCCGAAAGGATCGGTTATAGCAAGGATTTTGTGGTTTATGATCCGACAGACCAGAAAGTAGTTATAAAGAACTGCATCAAAGAGCAAAATGTAGATGAAAAAAAATATCCCCCGGCTTATGTCCTGAGCATCATCAGCGACTGCAAGGAAAAGGGCATCAGCCCGGCAAAGTTTGGTCAGGAAAACGGAGATGACTTTAAGGGCAAAACGGTTCATGGACTTTATGCAGCTTATGAAAACGTATTGAAGAAAAACAATGCCATGGACTTCGATGACTTGATTTTAAGGACGGTTCAGCTCTTTGAAAAGGATGACGAGGTGCTGGCTTATTATCAGGATCGTTTCCGTTATATCATGGTGGACGAGTACCAGGACACCAATTATATGCAGTATCGCTTTATTAAGCTGATGGCGGAAGCACATAACAATATCTGCGTTGTAGGAGATGACGATCAGTGCATCTATCAATGGAGAGGCGCGGATATCAAGAATATTCTTGATTTTGAAAAGGATTTTAAAAATACAAAAGTAATCAAGCTGGAGCAAAATTACCGTTCACACGGCAATATACTGGAAGCTGCCCACTCGGTAATAGAGAACAATAAAGGAAGAAAGCATAAAAAGCTCTGGACCGATAAAGAAGAAGGAGAGAAGGTAAAATACTACCGTGCTGAGGATGAGAAGGATGAGGCCAGATACATTGCACAGGAAATCGACCGACTCCGAACGGGAGAATTGAAATATAAGGATTTTGCAATTTTATATCGGACCAATGCCCAGTCCAGAACCTTTGAAGAGGCTCTTTCCGCCAGAGATATTCCATACAGGGTACTGGGCGGAATCCGGTATTACGACCGGAAAGAAATTAAAGACATTATGGCTTATATGCGTCTGGTGCAGAATACTGCCGATGATCTGAGCCTGGCGAGAATCATCAACGAGCCCAAAAGAGGTATCGGAGAGAAAACCTTAGAGAAGCTGCGAACCCTTGCTTCAGTAAGAAATGAAAGCCTGTTCCAGCTGCTGACCGATGAGGAGATTGTAGACGGTTTGCCTTCCAAAGCAGTGGAGAGCATTAAAGAGATGGTGGCAACCATTGAACAATACAGTCTGGAAAAAGAAAATTTAAGGGTTTCCGATATTTACGACGGTCTTCTTGTAAAAACAGGATATTTAAAAAGTCTGGAGCAGCAGGACACCGTGGAAGCGGAAGGACGTGTTGAAAACCTGCTGGAATTCAAGTCTGTCATCTATGATTATGAAAATGAAAATCCTCAGCTGTCCCTGTCCGAATTTATGGAAAGGATCGCTTTAATCGCGGAGATCGATAACCACGATGCCGATGAAAATGCGGTGGTGCTGATGACTATGCACAGTGCCAAGGGCTTGGAATTCCCTGTGGTGTTTATACCAGGCATGGAGGATGGCCTTTTCCCTGGCTGGAGGTCGTTGGAGAAGCCCGGAGGGATTGACGAAGAGCGCAGACTCTGCTATGTGGGTATGACAAGGGCGATGCAGAAGCTATATCTGACTAGTGCACAGCTTCGTACCCTGTATGGTAAAACAGACTATACCAAGGAATCACAATTTTTAAAGGAACTGGATAAATCTCTGGTGGATGGTGATGCTATTTACCAGAAGAAAAGCATGTCCGGAACGTCCCTCAACGGTTTCCCCGGCAATTACAGAAATCCGGGATGGAGCCAGGGAGGAAATGACGGCTTTAACAGCGGTGAAATTTTCCGTCCTTTTGATCAGTTAAAATATATCAAGGAAAACCAGAGAACTTCTCAAAGCTCTAAAGGCGGAGATTATCAGAACGGAGACAAGGTAAGTCACAGCAAATTCGGTGAAGGCCTGGTGATTTCCGTAGACGGGAGCACCATTACCATTGCTTTTGATTCCGTAGGAGTCAAGAAACTGGCGAAGGATCTTGCTCCGATTAAAAAAATTTAAAGGAGCAAGCCCTATGAGTGACAAACTCCAATTGATGCGAGAAAAAATCAGAATCCTGGATGAGGCTGCAAAGGCCTATTACCAGGAAAACAGGGAAATCATGCCCAATATAGAGTATGACAGGCTCTATGATGAACTGGAAGCATTGGAAAAAGAGACCGGTGTTGTTCTTTCCAACAGTCCCACTGTTCATGTAGGATACGAGCTGGTGAGCGGACTGCCGAAGGAAGAACATGAAAAGCCCATGCTTTCCTTGGATAAAACAAAAGATGCAGCGGCTTTAAAGGACTGGCTTGGAGATAAAGTGGGAATGCTCTCCTGGAAACTGGATGGTTTGACGATTGTTTTGACTTATCAGGACGGCAAGCTGAATAAGGCAGTGACCAGAGGCAATGGCGTCGTCGGTGAAGTTGTCACAAATAACGCGAAGGTTTTTGCCAATCTGCCCGTTTCCATTACTTACACGGGAAATCTGATTTTAAGAGGAGAAGCGGTGATCCGCTACTCTGATTTTTATAAAATCAACCAGGAAATCGAAGAAGTAGAGGCAAAGTATAAAAATCCAAGAAATCTTTGCAGCGGTTCCGTCAGACAGTTGAACAACAAGATAACGGCAGAAAGAAACGTCCGCTTCTTTGCCTTTTCCGTTGTGAAAGCAGATGCGGTAGACTTCGGGAACTCCCGCATATCTCAATTGAGCTGGCTGGAAAGTCAGGGCTTTGATATCGCCGAATATCGGAGAGTAGATTCTGAAAATCTGGAAGAGTCGGTTGCCTGGTTTGCAGAGCATATTACGGATAACGATTTGCCTTCCGACGGGCTGGTGCTGACCTTTGACGACATCGCTTACGGGGAATCCCTAGGGGCTACCGCAAAGTTTCCAAGAGATTCCATAGCCTTTAAATGGCGTGATGAAATCAAGGAAACGAAGCTTCTTGAGATTGAATGGAGTGCTTCGAGAACCGGCCTGATCAATCCTATAGCAATTTTTGAACCCGTTGAATTGGAGGGTACTACGGTGAGCCGGGCCAGTGTGCATAATTTGAGCATTCTGGAAGGATTGGAACTGGGAATCGGAGATACCATAGGTGTCTATAAAGCCAATATGATTATCCCTCAGATTTCGGAAAACCTGACCAGAAGCGGAGGACTGGACATCCCTGAGGATTGCCCGGTATGCAGCGGGGGTACGGAGATTAGGCAGAAGAACGGCGTTAAGTCTTTATTCTGTACCAATGAAGAGTGTCCGGCGAAGCATGTAAAGTCCTTTACACATTTTGTGAGCAGAGACGCCATCGGGATTGACGGTCTCTCTGAGGCAACCATAGAAAAATTTATCTCAAGGGGACTGATTAAAGAACCTGCGGATATTTTCCGAATAGAAAAGCACAAGGAAGAGATCGTAAAAATGGAGGGTTTCGGAGAGAAATCCTATCAAAACCTGATTGCTTCCATAGACAAGGCACGTAAAACCAATGCGGTGAGATTGCTCTACAGTTTAGGTATTCCAACCATCGGTCTGTCCAATGCCAAAACCATCTGCAAAGAATTTGATTACGATTGGGATCGGATTCAAAATGCTGCGGCAGAACGGTTGGTCCAAATCAATGGAATCGGCGAAATTATGGCCAATTCTTACGTCACCTTTTTCAGTGATGAGAAAAACAGAGAAAGAATCAGGGATATCTTACAGGAAGTAACCTTTGAAATCCGAAAAGAAGCTGCCGTCACAGATGGATTCCTGAATGATTTGAGTTTTGTTATTACCGGCACCGTAGAACACTTTAAGAACAGAAATGAGTTGAAGGATACCATAGAAGAAAAAGGAGGCAGAGTAACAGATTCAGTCACATCAAAGACAGACTACCTTATCAATAACGATATCCTGTCGAATTCTTCTAAAAACAAAAAGGCAAAAGAACTGGGCGTTCCGATTATCACGGAAAATCAAATGGTGGAATGGCTGGATAAGGGAATACGGCCGCAGTAATATTAAAGCAGTAATATTAAAACAGAAATGACAAGCCTGCTATTGAAATAAAAGGCTTGTTTTTTTGTATGCAGAAAACCACGCGTTAGAAGCGCGGCTGTTTTTTGTTTTTAAAGGTATTTTTATCACATTCGCTTATCATACTTATAAAAAATTTTAAAAAATATACTTGACAGTCGTAGTAATACGATAGATAATATATAACGACAGATAAATATTACCCAATTCATAGCATCTATGACAGAAAGGATATGAACTATGGAACCAAAATTATCATCGGATCTGCTCAGAGGCCATACGGATACCATTGTACTGGGGAGCCTGATGCAAACAGATCGGTACGGTTTTGAAATTTATAACAGAATCTTGGAACGAACAGGTGAAGCCTATGAGCTGAAGGAAACTACGCTGTACTCCAGCTACAAACGTCTTGAAAAAGAAGGGTACATTACCTCCTATTGGGGTGATGAAACACGGGGAGCCCGACGGAAATATTATCGCATCACGGAAAAAGGACGCGAGCTGTATCGGCAAAACATATTGGATTGGCAGTTTACGCAGACAATTTTAAATGATTTATTAAAGGGGGAAGAATAATGGATATAAAACAATATATCGATACTTTGTTTTCAGGTTACGAGGAAACAGAAGCACTGGCTGATTTCAAGCAAGAAATTAAAAGTAATATGGACGACAGAATCAAAAGCCTTATGAAAAAGGGGCTTGATGATAAGGCAGCCTTTAACAAGGCAATCTCAGAGCTTGGCGACGTATCTGCTCTGGCGGATGAACTGAGCCTTAAAAAGAGACAGGAGGTATTTTCTGAAATGTATATGAAAACGAAAAGCTATATGAAACCTTGGCGTATGGTACTTTACATTCTATGCGGGGTAATTCTTTGTTTTGGCATCATCGCGGCTGCGCTTGCATGGTCTTTCTCAGGCGAAATAAATGCATTTTTGGGAACACTGCTAATTTTCAGTGAGATTGCTGTTTTAGGCTTTGTCTTCCTCGGATTGACACAGGAAACAGCAGCACGGGAGGCCATGTCCTGGAAACGTGCGCTTTGGTATGTAGGTGTTTCAGGCGTTTTCCTGTTCGGCATCATTGTTTTCATCATGACCTATTTTCTTGACGGGCTTGGGTTGCCGTACGCTGTCGCAACGCTCATTCCATTCGGTTTACCCAGCCTGGCCTTGGGGGTATTCCTGATATTGACGGAAAAAGACAGGAGTAAGCCTTGGGTGGTGGAGTTTCGCAAGAAAGCCATGGAGCGTGAAATGCAGCGTTTCGCGAACCCGGCCCAGGAAGAAAGATTTGGTCTTGTTTCCGGGGCGCTCTGGATCGCTGCCATTGCTGTTTTCATCATCTTAACCATCACCGTCGGTATCAAATTTTCCTGGCTGGCTTTTCCAGCAGGAGTCATTGGCCAGATGCTTATTCTGTCAGCTTTCTCCAAGAAGGGAGAATAAGCGTATGTGCCTGCGGTGAACCGGGCCGGTGAAAGGAAAAAGACTAAAATGAACGCAAATCAATCAGTTTATGTGGTATTGTCCCGCAGCCAGACGGCGCTGTCACGGACAATCCACATGTTAAAGGGTCACCAATATACCCATGCCGCTCTGTCGCCGATAGAAGTATGCAATATATGTTCAGCTTCGGAAGGCGGCGAGCCTCGAATCCTTTCATAGGGTGCTTCAGACGTGAAAGATTGGATGACGGAATTTATAAGTTCTGCTCCAATCTGCCCGGCGTCATCCTTGAAATACCGGTAACACCTGTGCAGTACCGGAACATTTCAGGACAAATTGGGACGTTTCTTCTGAACAGCCATATCTACAGCTACAATTATCTTGGTTTGGCCGGAAACCTGTTCAACAAAAAACATCAGGACAATACACGTTTTTTCTGTTCGGAATTTGTTTATCATGTGAATCGTTTTCTTTTAACTTTATTGCCTTCGAAACTTTATCATAGAAGAAACGGATACATTTTATATATTGTATAGCTGCCTTTAGGGGCAGCTTTTTTATACGTTTGAAATGGACTAGAAAACATATCTCCACAATTATGACAGAAAAAACTTGGCCTAAAAATAACAGCTTGGATATATAATGTACAAACATTATTTTTCTGAAAGGGGAAAGAAAAAATGCCTGAATTGCTGACGGTGAACGGACTTGAAAAGAATTTTAAAGGATTGAAGGCGGTAAACGGCTTTTCGGCTAAGCTTTCCGAGAATCAGATCTATGGCTTGATAGGCACAAACGGAGCCGGGAAAACCACGGTTATCAATATGCTTTCGGGAGTCCTGAAACCATCTGCAGGGTCTGTTTTCTTTCGGGGAATAGAGATTACGGGAGAGAGGCCGGATAAAATCGCCAAATTGGGAATTTTGAGAACCTATCAAAATCTTCGTCTCTTTAAAAAGGTATCTGTCCTTCAGAACGTGATGATCGGTGCACAGATTGATAAATCCTATTCCAATATAGAGGCAATCTTAGGGATGACAAGGTTCCGGCAGGAAGAAAGGAAGCTGGAAGAGAAGGCGCTGAATATGCTGGAGCTTATGGGCATTGAAGATTATGCAAAGGAAAGAGCCGATTCTCTGCCTTACGGAGCCCAGAGAAAATTGGAGATCGCCCGAATATTGGCGGCTTCTCCGAAACTTTTGCTTCTGGATGAGCCTGCCGCAGGCCTCAATCCTCAGGAGAGCCTGGAACTGGTGCAGAGACTGAAAAAGATTCGGGAAGAATTCGAGTTGGCCATTTTGCTCATTGAACACGATATGAAGGTTGTCATGAGCCTGTGTGAATATATATACGCAATGGCTGCAGGGCAGATTATTGCGGAAGGAGAACCGAAAGTGATCCGAGAAGATCCTAAGGTTATCGAGGCATATCTGGGGAGGGCAAAAAAAGATGCTTGAGATTCAGGATTTGAGTGTGAAATATGATACGATCCGAGTCATTCATGGAGTCTCCATGAATATCAAAAAAGGAGAATTGGTGTCTCTGATCGGCGCTAACGGAGCCGGGAAATCCACCATCCTAAAAGCTATATCCGGACTGATAAAAGCAGAAACCGGAAGTATTTGCTTTTTAGGAAAGGAAATTACGAAACTTCCAAGCCATGGCATCGTTTCCGGCGGCATTGTACAGGTGCCGGAGGGCAGGCAGATCTTTACCCGTATGACCATTGAAGAAAACCTGAAGCTGGGAGCTTATTTGCAAAGAAATAAAAAAGTAATCGCTCAAAATTTTGAAAGAGCCATCACCTTATTTCCCATTCTGAAGGAACGGCTTCGCCAGCTTGCGGGCACCTTGTCCGGAGGCGAGCAGCAGATGCTTGCCATCGGAAGGGCCTTGCTCAGCAATCCGAAATTGCTTTTGCTGGATGAGCCATCTATGGGATTATCACCTTTGATGACCCAGCAGGTTTTTGACACCTTAAAAATATTGAAGCAGGAAGGAATCACGATGCTTCTGGTGGAACAGAATGCTTACGATGCCCTGGAAATCTCCGATCGTACCTATATTTTGGAAACCGGAAGCATCGTCATGGAAGGGAAAAGCAGCGATCTGATAGAAGATGCCAACGTCAAAAGAGCGTATCTGGGAGGTGATTGAAATAGAGGAGTTTACCTATTTTTTCAGCCAGTTAGTCAATGGGTTAAAGCTGGGAAGTGTATATGCCATGGTGGCCATCGGGTATTCCATGGTATATGGCATTCTGAGACTGATAAACTTTGCCCATGGAGATATCATGACGGTAGGAGTCTATACCATATTAGTGTTATCTACGGCATTCGGCATGCCCCTTTGGGCAACTGTCATCATCTCTGTGATCATAGCCGTCTGTGTCGGACTCACTGCGGAACGGGTGGCCTATCGTCCCCTGCGTACAGCAGGCGAGGAGACCACGTTGATTTCATCTCTGGCAGTTTCCATCTTTCTGCAGAATCTGATGGTGATGATATTTTCACCCCAGCGAAAGGCTTTTCATTTGCCCGATTCTCTGTCCTATCTTCATAGCTTCGGTACGGTAAAGCTTTCTACCATGAATATAATCACCTTCATTGCCGTGTTTCTTATCCTGCTGATCCTGTCCTATATAATAAAAAATACAAGAATAGGAATGGCGATGAGAGCCTGCTCCGACAACATGAATGCATCCAGACTGATGGGAATCAACATTACCACAGTCATTGTCACCGCCTTTGCCATCGGTTCCGGGCTGGCGGCCTTGTCAGGACTGATGCTGGCAGGGGAATATAAAACCATTGATCCGCTGATGGGATTTGTTCCGGGCTTAAAGGCTTTCTGTGCAGCAGTTCTCGGAGGCATCGGCAGTCTTAGCGGGGCGGTTCTGGGAGGATTTGTTCTTGGTATTGCGGAGATGCTTTTCGCAGGACTCATGCCGACGGAAATTACGCCCTACAGGGATGCCTTTGTCTTTATTCTGCTGATTGTTGTATTGCTCATACGTCCCAACGGAATTTTAGGAACGAAGGATGGAGGGCGAAGCTGATGAGATTGCGGGACAGCGACTTGTTTAAACTGATAATCTTCGTATTATTGCCGCTGGCAGTCATCGTTCTATGCGGAAGAAACAGCAGTAATTATTATGCAGGACTCATCAATCTTTTCGGAATTAATATCATACTGGTGGCCAGCCTGAATCTGGTCAACGGTTTCTCCGGGATGTTTTCCATGGGTCATGCCGCCTTTATGGCTATTGGCGCCTATGCTTCCGCCATGCTGACTTTATCTGCAGAGCAAAAAATGATCGCCATGCCGGGACTTCCGGAATGGCTGATCAGCCTGAACCTGCCGTTTCCGTTAGCGCTGCTCCTTGGCGGCACCCTGGCGGCAGCCACGGCGCTGCTGATCGGTTTCCCCGTTCTGCGGTTTAAAGGTCATTACCTTTCCGTGGCTACCATAGGGCTTATTGTTATCGTCAGAGCGGTTCTGGATAATGAGGATCAGCTGACAAACGGAGCCAGGGGTGTTACCGGTCTTCCCGACTACGCCTCCACCTGGGTAATATTCTCAACAGCAATTCTTTGCCTGTTTATCCTGTATCGTCTGATCAAAAGCGCTTACGGGCGCGGACTTGCGGCAATGAGAGATGATGATACGGCGGCACAAACTCTGGGCATTCACCTTACGGTCAAAAAAATTTCGGCATTCTGCATCAGTGCTTTTATGGCGGGTGTGGCCGGAGGGCTTTGGGGCCATATGCAAAGTGTTATATCGGCAAAGTTTTTCTATATCGATACCAGCTTTAAAATAGTGGAAACTTCCATTATCGGGGGCATGTCTTCCTTAAGCGGCGCTGTAGTGGGCTCTTTTTTGATGACATTTCTTCCGGAATTTCTGGCTCCTTTGGAAAATGGAGCAACTTTTTTTGGGGTACGGCTTCCGGAGCTTTACGGAGCATCCAATCTGATTATTGCAGTACTTCTCATTCTCATCATTATATTCCGGCGCCAGGGAATCATGGGGTACAGTGAAATCATTCTTGAGTCCATCTTTTCAAGAAGGACCTACAGCAGTTTGCTGAAAAAATCGGAATACATCAACCTTTGTATCATATTCAAAAATAAGGCAGTGGGGCTGATCCATCTGCCTGCTGAGGTGACTGGCAGGTTATCGAAGAAATTCGGTACTGACCATAATAAGAGAGAGGAGATAAGAAAATGAAAAGGTTTCGCAAAATAATGGCAATGCTGTTGGCGTTCGCTATGATCTTTTCCTTTGCTGCCTGCGGGGGCGGGGAAAAAGAACCGGCAGAAGAAACCATCAATATCGGAGCGCTGTACAATCTGACAGGGGGTCAGGCATCTCTTGATCAGCCATCCTACAACGGTTTCAAGCTTGCTGCGGATCAAATTAATGCCAATGGCGGAATTAACGGAAAGCTGATCAATGTGGTGTCCTACGACGGAAAAACCGAACAAACTACGGTAGCCAACAATACCAAAAAGATGATCGATGTAGACAAGTGCGTCGTCGTTGCAGGCTTATCAGATTCCAACTATGCGCTGGCAGCAGGGAACATATGCCAGGAGAAGGGCATTCCGTTTATTACCTCCGGCGCTACCTTGCCTACGCTGCCCGACCAAGTGGGGGATTTTGCATTTCTCGCTCCCTTTGGAGATAACGTGCAGGCTTATGCTGCCGCAGATTATGCCTTCGATGATCTGGGTCTGAAAAAGTGCTATCTTTTAACCGACCAATCCATGGAATTTACCAAGACTCTGGCCCATTTCTTTGAAGAAAGGTATACGGCCAACGGCGGGGAAATTGTGCTGAAGGATAATTACATGAACAAGGATCCTGATTTTTCCGCTCAGATCGATCGTTTTATAGCGAATAAGGGCGGTGCCGAAATCATATTCATCTCCGGTGTGCCCGATGATGCCGGTGTGGTGGTCAAACAGCTCCGCGACAAAGGCGTTACCCTTCCCATCATCAGCGGAGACGGATTCGATACGCCGCTGCTCATTGAGATTGCGGGAGATGCTGCAAACGATACCTATGTAGGAACCCATGCTTCTCTGGATAACCAGGATCCTTTGATGCAGGATTTCATTGCGGCCTATAAAGAAGCCTACGGTGTTGCACCTGAAAATGCTTTTGCCGGACTCGGCTATGATACGATGTACCTCATTGCCGATGCCTTATCCCGTGCTTCAGATCCTGCAGATCCTGCAGCCATTCGGGATGCCATCGCCGCTACGGAGGGCTTAAAAGGAGTGACCGGTACCGTAACCTACGAGAACGGAAGCCACGTTCCGACGAAATCTGTTACCATAAATAAGGTAGAAGACGGCAAATTCGTATTTATGAAGGAAGTCTTCCTGAAATAGCAATGAAAAAAACAATATCTGTAAGAGAAGGTTTGGAAAGGGAGAGGTAACATCACATGGCAAATCATGAATTGTTAAAACTAACGGCAAATCAGGTGCTCAACGGAAATTATGACAAGGTGATCCTGGCCATCGGCTCCTGTGAGGCCCATGGAATGCATTTGGCGGAAGGTACGGATACGCTGGTATCCTATCAATTGTCCTGCCTGGTGGCAGACCGGGTGGAAGGCATGCTGGTGCTGCCTCCCGTCAATGTGGGCTACAGCGGCCACTATGACTCTTTTCCGTTCACGCTGACCTTAGGCTATGATACGGTAACCCAGGTGATTTATGATATTATGGAATCCGTTTTAAGAAACGGAATTACCAGAATCTTTCTGATGAACGGACATGACGGTAATATTGCACCCATGGAAATTGCTTCGCGAAAAATAAAGGAAAAATATCCGGAGGCAAGAATTGCCTCTCTGCCCCAATGGTGGGTAACGGCAGGCGAGCTCCTTCCGCCGGACACTTTCGAGGTATGGAACGGTTTGGGCCATGCGGGAGAAGGAGAAACCTCCATTGCCTATCATTTGTTTCCCCAGTGGTGTGAAAAGGACCAGGCCCATTGCGTGGTACCGGATTCTCTGCCGGAAAAGATTGAAATCAAATGGGACTTTTCGGAATTGACCAATACGGCAAATACCGGTGATGCAACGAAAGGGACTGCCGAAAAAGGAAAAAAAATGACGCATGCCCTTGTTGACTGCATTGTGGATGCCATTCAAAAGCTGGATGTAGTGAATTGGGATTATCGTACAACGGCAGTCAGAGAAAAATGAATCAAATCACAGCTCTCAGGGAGAACCCATAACAAATCACAACTCTCCAGGGGGGATCATAATATGAATGGATCATGAAAAAAGGAGGGAGTATTCCCATGCCTACCATTTATTTGGATCCCTCAACGGATGAGACAAATACCTTTGTTGGCGGCGGCAGTGAAGAGGAGTATATGAATCGGATCGCAGATGCCATGGTCCCTTATTTAAGGCTTGCCGGAATTAATTTTGTCAGAAATAATCCCAATGATACAGTGGAAGATATCATACGGCAATCCAATAGTGAGCCTTTCGACCTGCATCTTTCCTTACGTACTGAGCCCACTATGGAGGCTCTGCACGGACCTATCATATACTACAATATGTTCAGTCCTGACGGGCAGTCCATCGCTTATAAAATAGCCAGAAGTCTCTGGATTATTTATCCTGAGCCGGAATATGTCAATATCGTACCTACGGCAACCGAAGATGTCATTATTCGCACCAGAGCACTTGCTGTGATTGTGGATCTTGGGAATAACAAAAACCCGGAAGACGCAGAATGGATCCGCGAAAATATTTTTCGGATTGCAAGAATTCTAGTGCTGGCCTTGACGGATTTCTTCAATATCCCCTTGGATGCAAGCCGCCCCATAGCACCCTAATTAACATAGCTGTTTAGAATGGGTTTCAGCGAGAACCCATTCTATTAAAATTCTATATTGCCTTTTGGAGCTGACATAATCTGAACGGCAGCTCCTGAATCCTAGCACCTATATCAATCCAATCTGCTTGAGAACAAAGATCCAGAGAAATATAGTAAAGCAGGAAATCAAGGTAGTAAATGCTATGATTTCCGATGCAAGATCCGCATCACTGCCCATTTGTTTTGCCATAGGAAAGGATGCTACCGCTGTAGGTGCTGCAAATACTATCATAATTGTAGCCAGTTCTATATTTCTGAAACCTGTAAAAATGGCTGATGTCACAAATATTAACGGCATGACGGCCAGTTTCACTATGATTGATAAGATGAGATTACGAGAATTCTCCTTCACCACGGTAATCTGGAAAGCCGCACCCATAATAACAAGAGCCAGGGGAGTGGCTATATCGGCCAGTCCGGATACAGCACTCTCGAGAAAATAAGGTATTGGAATTTTCAGGAACAAGAAGCCCATTCCGATGAATGAAGCTATAATTAATGGATTTTTTACAATTCCTGCAAGAACTTCTCTGATGGAAATGCGGCAGCCTCTGAAGAGTTCCAATGTAATAACGGATAGAATGTTATAGGCAGGAACAACAATGGCAATGGCCATACTTGTAATTCCTGCGCCTTCGGTTCCAAAGAGGTTGATTACCAAAGGCAGTCCGAAAAGAATAAAGTTGCTGCGAAACATTCCCTGAATCATAGCTCCCCTTTTCTGAGCGTATTTTTCTGCCTTTACGCCTATGAGGATAGCCAAAAGCCACATCAAGAGGATGCCCCCAAATATATAAAACATCAATTTAGGCTGAAGTGCCATGTCGATATCAGTTTTATAAATATTATAAAAAAGCAGAGTCGGCATAAAGACCTTGAACACAAGATTATTAACCTGACTCTGGGAGGTTTCGCTTAACAACCCTCTCAAGCGTATGCAATAGCCCAGAACCATCCAGATGAACATGGGGATCACGGCGTTAAATGATATTATAAGATTTTCCATTAGCCTACCCCATATTACTTGTTTGTCCTGTCTTTTTGAGAATGATTGTTTTGAAATTCTGCCTGAAATTCTTTTACGGAAGTCGCTGCAAGCTTTGCAAGATCCGTTGCGTCAGACATAAAATAAACTAAACTGTAACCACGTGCATATAATTTTTTCGCAGTATGGATATCAGGTGCAATGGTTCCTAAAAACTTGCCGGCTTTTTTTGTACCTTCTTCGATTTTTCTGATAGCACTCTGCACCTCCGGTGCCGCAGGATTTGCCAGAAACCCCATAGAGGTAGACAAATCTGAAGGACCGATAAAGATTCCGTCTACTCCTTCTACTGAAGCGATGTCATCAATATTGTCAACTCCTTCGGGAGTTTCAATAGCAACCATAACTAAAATATCCTGATTGGCGCGCTCGTAGTATTCAGACTTGTTTAAACTGAAATTCACTGCCCTCTGACTTCCTGCAATTCCCCGAAAACCCTGAGGTGCATATTTACAGGATTTAACGGCATATTCCGCTTCTTCTTTTGTTGAAACATAGGGGATATGAATTCCATATGCACCTGCGTCAAGAACACGTTTACACCAAACCATATCATTCCAAGGTACTCTGACAAAAGGAACACAATCAGTGCCTTTTGTGGCTTGTATTAAAGTTATTAAAGTGGACATGTCTATAGGAGCATGTTCCATGTCGATTACAAGGACCTCAAAACCGGCCTCTGCTAATATTTCTGCACTCAGATTGCTTCCGAGCTGTGCCCAAGCTGCAGAAACAGGTTCTTGATGTTTTAATTTATTCATTATTGTATGATCAAAAAAATTTCGACTCATCTTTCTTACCTCTTTCATTCATTCGTTATTATTACGTTTATTACACGCAAAAAAGCACCTGGCCAAAGCGGTGCATTATAATTATAGGCGAAATCATGATTTTCTTTAGCATAGTATATATGATCGGATTAGTCAAGCAGCTAAAAAAACAAAAGGTTTGCGAAATGATACCAAATGAAATAAAATGAAACGAAGTGAATTCCTGAGGAGGTAAAAATGATTAATATTGCTATGATGTTTCCGTGGAGCGGATTCTTCCATGTTGCTGAGGAGGTCATCAGAGCCGATAAAGACTCTAACAGAAAGAATCAAATCGCTGTTCATGACGGGGAAGATATTGAATATACAGTGGAAGAAATCCTAGTTCCTAATAATATTGTAGATATGGAAAAAATAAAGGATATTGATGTGATTATATCACGTGGAATTACCGCAGCAATCATAAAAAGACAGGTGGGAGACATCCCGGTGGTTGAGATTCCGGTAGTTGGAAACGATCTGGTAAGGAGTTTGTTTGAGGCGAAAAAACGATATGGTAATTACAAAACCGGCGTAATAGGCAGTGAACGTATGATTTACGGTGTAGAAGGCATGGCAGAAATAGTGGGAATGGAACTTCGCCCTTACTTCAGACAAACCCCGGATGATGCAAAGGAAAGGGTGGACGAGGCTATTGCAGATGGCTGCAAGATCATAGTAGGAGGAGTGAAAAGCTGCTCCTATGCAGAAGAAATGGGGCTTTGTGCATTAGTGATCAGAACTGGAAAGGAAGCATTCTGGCAGGCGCTGAGAGAAGCAAAGCGTGCGGCGCAGATTTCACTGGTAGAGCAGGCTAAAGCAAAGAGGGTTCAGGCTATTCTGGATTATGCACAAAGCGGTATTCTGGAAGTTGATAACAACGGTTATCTAACTGTATGCAATGTTACTGCCCAGGAAATGCTGGGTCTTGACAATGATGCTATAGGCAAACCCGTGAAATCTGTTATCCAGCAGGGAATGCTTTTGGAATTAATTGAAAAAAAAGAGCCTTGCAAGGATGAACTGGTGAAATACGGAAATATAACAATGACTGTAAATCTTGCTGAGGTTAAGGTTAAGAACAAAGCAACCGGTCTGGTTGTAACCTCGGAGGATATCACGCGGGTTCAACAGATGGAAGGAGTCATCCGTAAAAAAATCAATACAAAGGGTTATGTTGCAAAGCATAACTTTGACAGCATCATTGGAAAGAGCGAGGCGATTCTTGAAACCATTGAAAATGCCAAACGGTTTGCCGTGGTTGATTCGGATGTATTGATATTAGGAAACTCAGGTACAGGAAAAGAGCTTTTCGCACAGAGTATTCACAATTTCAGTAATCGGAACATGGGACCCTTTGTCGCCATTAACTGTGCAGCGATTCAGGCGAATCTTTTGGAAAGTGAGTTGTTCGGGTATGTTGAGGGAGCGTTTACCGGCGCCATGAAGGGCGGAAAGCAAGGACTCTTTGAGCAGGCTCATGGCGGGACTATATTCCTTGATGAAATTGCAGAAATGCCTATCGATTTGCAGAGCAAGCTGCTAAGGGTACTGGAGGAGCGGGAGGTCATGCGGCTGGGAGATGATAAAATTATTCCGATAGACATTCGTGTTGTTGCAGCTACAAATAAAAAACTCAGTGACTTTGTAAAGAAGAATTTATTCAGGGAAGATCTGTATTATCGATTGGATGTATTAACCATCAAGTTGCCAGATCTGTCGGAAAGGGGTAAGGATGTCTCGCTGATCGCTGACCACTTTATCAATAAATATGGAGTGTACTATGGCATGCCTAATATCATTATGATGGACAATGCCAAAGAGGTGCTGGAGAAGGCGGAATGGAAAGGAAATGTACGGCAGTTGAAAAATATCTGCACAAGAGCAATCGTACTGAATAAAAGCGGTATCATTGATGCAAATGAAATGAGTCGCTTACTGCAAGCTGCCGATTGCTGCGTATCCGAAGACTCTCGAAACGTAAAACGGCCGATACTGATGGATAAAGAAGATGCTGATAGGAAGGAAGAGAGCCTTACTCTCACAGAACATGCTATAGATGGGATAGAAGATATTTTTGCAAATTGTGTAAACAGAGAAGAGAGATTTGAAGCCGCCAGGATTATGAATGCCTTGGAGCTTTGCAATTATAATAGAACCGGTGCGCTGGAAATGCTTGGGATGAGTAGGGCGACACTATGGCGAAAAATGAAAAAGTATTGGCCTCAAATGAAGTAAGGCAGAGATACTGCTGATTAAGTGTTGTACTTGGTAAGGTTAAATAAAATGAATAATGATTAAATATAATGAAACAAAATGATGCAATAGGAAACGTGAACCTGCCTGGCACAAATTATTTAGGGTTTAAAAAATAAAAAAATAAAGTAATTTATTATCTTCATTTAAAATATTTTGACCGAATATAGTTATGTGGAAAAAACCTGTGAAAGGCAGTGCTTTGAATCAGTACGGCAACATTAACAGTAAAATCCGGTTAAGAATTTTTTATAAATCTGCTAAATACTGCGAGTTTATTTTAAATTTTGGCGCAGCTTTTGCTATAACAATTCTTGTGGCCATACGATTACAGGCGAAAATCAGGGTGGCGTTAAGCAGCACTGATTGTAATCATGATTTAGACACAAGGAGGAAGAAAGCAAGAATGAATGAAAAATCTTACCGCAGCAGGGATGTTGTGGAAGGTCCTGAGCATGCGGGTAACAGAGCTCATTTAAAATGTGTGGGACTCATTGAAGACGAATTAGAAAGACCTTTTATCGGTGTTGTTAACACCTTTAATGAAATGCATCCGGGGCATATGCATCTGCAGGAGCTTTCGCAGGCAGTAAAAGACGGTATCAGAAGAGAAGGCGGTATTCCTTTTGAGTTCAATACCATAGCAATATGCGATGGTATCACTCAGGGGAATATAGGAATGTGTTCGGTGCTGCCCAGCAGAGATGTTATTGTGGACTCAATTGAGGTGACGGCGGAAGCACAGCGCCTGGATGGAATTGTTATCATTGCGACGTGCGATAAGATTGTTCCGGCAGCTATCATGGCAGTGGGAAGGCTGAATATTCCGGCGGTCATCCTTTGCGGCGGTGTCATGCTTTCGGGTCGATACAAAGGAAGGAATCTTGCAATCCACCAGATCAGAGAAGTTAGTGCGCAGATTTCTACAGGCGGTGTTTCTGAAGAGGAACTGAAGGTAATGGAAGAAGCTATCTGCCCCACTGCGGGTGGATGTTCCATGCTTGGGACAGCAAATACCATGGCTTGTCTTGCAGAAGCGCTGGGATTGACCATACCTGGAAGTTCTACTACTCCAGCGGTATATTCCAGAAAGAAACGGGAAGCAAAGCTATCCGGAATTACTGTGGTCAGGCTTGTTAAGGAGGATATAAAGCCCAGGGATATTGTTACGAAAGCTTCCGTTGAGAATATGCTGACAATTAATATGGCAATCGGAGGTTCAACAAATACGACACTTCATATTCCGGCAATTGCCTCTGAATTTGGATATAAGGTAACTCCCCGGGATTTTGAAAGAGTGAGCAGGTCGACTCCTCACCTTGCCAATGTGAAGCCTTCCGGTAAATATGCCATGCAGGAGTTTGATGAAGCTGGCGGCGTTCCTGCGGTTATACAGGAATTAGGAGAAAAACATTTAGACTTAAAGGTAATGACTGTGAATGGAATTACCTTAGGCCAGTACCCAGTAAATAGGCAGTCCATCATTGATGATATCATTACAACACTGGATAAGCCTCTTCATGAGGAAGGCAGTATTGCAATACTGCAAGGTAATCTTGCTCCTGAGGGTGCAGTTTGCAAACAGTCTGCAATTGTAGAGAATATGAAAGTCCATACAGGACCCGCCAGAGTGTATGAATCTCAGGAAGATGCCATTGATGCAATGAAGAAGGGCGAGATTCAGGAAGGGGACGTCATAGTCATAAGATATGAAGGGCCAAAGGGCGGGCCTGGTATGAGAGAAATGCATGCCGCAACTACTGCTCTGGTTGGTATGGGACTTAGCACAAGCACCGCGCTGATCACAGATGGCAGATTCTCTGGTGCCTCCAGGGGGCCTCTCATTGGACACATTTCTCCGGAGGCGGCAGCAGGAGGTCCTATCGCTTTGATTAAAAACGGCGACATGATCCATATCGACATCCCTAAAAGAGAGATCTCAGTTGCATTAAGCAGCGAAGAACTTACGGAAAGAAGAAAAACATGGCAGCCGCTTCCGCCAAAAGCTGTTGGGAAATATCTGACAAGGTACAGTAATTTAGTTGGAAGCGTATGGGACGGTGCACAACTTGGTGACGGCTCAAAGATATGATATTTGAGAATCGCTATTGATAATCAGTAAATGGAATAGAAAAGAGAAGAAAGGGAGTAAAGAAGAAATGAAAAAATTGATCGCAATAATTATGACAATTACGTTACTGGCAGCAGTTTTGGCAGGCTGCAGTAGCAAAAAAGAAGCAGGCGGTGACGCAAAAGCGCAAAGTGTTGAATTCCCGACAAAATCCATTAATATGATTGTAGGTTACAGTGCTGGCGGCTCCACTGACATCTTCGCCAGACTAGTTGCTAAGTATCTGGAAGACTTGTGGGGACAGACCGTCGTGGTTACAAATGTAAACGGCGGCGGTGGTGCGATAGGCTTTACCCAGACTCTTCAGAATAAGCCGGACGGATATACAGTGACTATTTCAAACGGTGCATCTTTAACAATTGGAGCTTCGGGCAATGTAGATTTTACCTACCAGGATTTCGATAATTTGGGCAGAATGATTATAGAAGATGAAGTTCTCCTTGTGTCAAAAGATTCCCCTTATACCAGTCTGCAGGATTTAATTGAGGATGCTAAGACAAATCCGGGGAAATTAAAAGTTGGTTTTGCAGGCCTTGGTGGATTTACTCATCTTGCAGCAGCAAAATTTATCAACGATACCGGCATGAAGGTAGGTAATATCGGATACGGCAGCGGTTCTGAGGCTGTTGTTGGTGTAATGGGAGACTTCGTGGATTTCTGTATGCAGCAGCCTGGAGAATTTGCTTCTCAATTTGAAGCAGGTGAATTAAAGGCACTTGCAATTATGTCTGATGAAAGACATCCTAGTGATGCTCTTGCCAATATTCCCACAGCCAAAGAACAGGGCGTCGATTTTGCTACTTATCAGTGGAGAGGAATTTCTGCTCCTAAGGGTCTTCCGGAAGAAGTAAAAACAAAATGGGAGGAAGCTTTGACAGAAATTGCAAACAACCCGGAATTCCAGGCTGAAGTAGAAGAAATCCTCCTGGCAAGAGTAGATTGTATAACGGGAGATGAATTTGAATCCTGGCTGGATTCTGAGGATGCATGGATCAGTCCTTTGATGAAGGAACTTGGATTGACTGAAGAAAAATAAATGTAAGGTTCATCCTTTCGAATAAATTGAAGGGAAGCCGGCCTTGACCGCCTTCTCTTCGTTGAAAAGAATTAGTAAGGAGTTTCAGGTATGCGTAAAGCAAACATTATTGCCTCTACGGTTCTGATTTTAATCTCGGGTTTTTTATGGACACGGGTTAATGTTATAAAAGAGGCTGGGTATGAAGTGATTGGCTCAAAGGTCTTCCCTCATGCTGTTCTGTTTCTGATTATCATTGCTTCCATCACTGTGATTGGCATGACTCTCAAAAATAAAGAGGAGTCCGGCACAGCCTTTGCGACGAAGGCACAGTTTATCAGAACTTTTGTTACTTTTGTGCTGTTTGTTCTCTACATAGCAGCATTGGAATATGTTGGATTTGCTATATCCAACATCGCATTTTTGTTTGTATTATCATCCTTCTTTTATGGAAAAACAGACAAAGGTCTTATAAAAATTGCAATATTCTCTGTAATTGCAACAATAGCGCTATACTATCTATTTAATAATTTTTTTGGAGTATTATTGCCATAAAGAAAGGAGAAGACAATGTCAAGTTTATTATTAGGACTGGAGACTGCATTTCAGCCTGAGGCAATGCTGTTTACTATTCTGGGAACAGTATTGGGCATTATTTTCGGAGCACTGCCGGGATTGACATCCACCATGGCGGTGGCGCTTTTGATTCCGGTTACCTTTGGTCTGGGACCGGTGGCAGGTATGGGAATGCTGGTAGGTGCTTTTTGCGGAGGGACTGCTGGCGGTTCGGTTTCTGCAACGCTGCTTCGGATTCCAGGTACTCCATCCTCCATATGTACCACTTTTGATGCCTTCCCTATGGCTCAGAAAGGACAAGCCGGGCTTGCCTTGGGAACCTCGGTAATCTGCTCTTTTATCGGTGGGATTTTCAGTTTGCTTGTCTTATCCCTGCTGGCACCTCAACTTGCACGGTTTGCTCTGAAATTTGGGCCTTTGGAATATTTTTCGCTGGCAATTTTAGGGCTTACCATTATAGCCAGCATCTCTGGAGAATCCATGATAAAGGGACTCCTGGCAGGCCTTATAGGGGTTTTTGCTTCTTTTGTGGGCATTGATCAAGTGACCGGAATGTCAAGACTGACCTTCGGCAATGCCAACCTTCTCAGTGGGTTAAGTCTATTGCCGGTACTCATTGGATTGTTTGCTATCTCCCAAGCTTTTAGCGAGGCAGAAAAAGTTGGCGAGGAAAAACCTGCGGAACTTTCGGTAAAGGGAAAGGTTAAGGGTGAATTTCCCAAGTTTAGCCTTTTGGTTTCCAAGTGGAAGATTCTCCTCAGTTCCTCGATGATTGGAACTCTTGTTGGAATCCTTCCCGGCGCAGGCGGGAGCATTGCTTCCTTTGTGGCATACGATCAGGCTAAGAGAATGTCGAAGGAACCTGACACCTTTGGGAGCGGAAATATTGAGGGTGTTGTTGCGTCCGAAACAAGCAATAATGCCATGACAGGAGGTGCGCTGGTGCCAATGCTTGCTCTAGGCATTCCTGGGGATACCTGTACTGCGGTAATGTTGGGAGGCTTGCTGATACATGGGCTAAGACCAGGACCATTACTTTTCAAGGACAGCATGGACGTGGTCTATGGTATCTTTTTTGCTTTGCTTTTGGCTAATGTAGCAATGCTTATTTTTCAGTTCGTGGGAATCAGATTATTTGTAAAAATTATGAAGGTTCCGCGACACCTTTTGACTCCGTTGGTGCTGGTTCTGTGTACCATCGGCGCATATGGTGCAAGTTCAAACCTTTTTGATGTTAAGGTTATGCTTCTTTTTGGTGTCATCGGATATTTTGCTACCAAACTGGGATACGGTGTGGCACCAATCGTATTAGGCTTCATTCTCGGATCTATGGCAGAGCTGCAACTGAGAAGAGGTGCGGAAATGTATTCCGGCATCAGCGTGCTGGTAGAGCGTCCTATCTCACTGATTCTACTGATTGCAAGTGTTTTGCTGCTGGCAGTTCCTATCTGGCGGAAATATAAAGTAAAAAAGGTTAAAATAGCATAATGTCATAATCTTCACTGGCCAGCGCCTGAAAGCGCTGGCTTTTACTATACATTCGTCGCAGGAAAACAATTGATAGAGTGTAGTAATTTATCGGCAAAAAAGGTATAATAAGATCATTAAATGTTGGAAGGTGAGAACCATGCTAAAACCCGGAAAGCTTGACAGTAAATTATTAGAGAAAATCGTATTTCAAAATATAACCTTTAAGCGTCCTGAAATCCTCACAAGGCCCGGAATCGGAGAAGACTGCGCCGTAGCGGATTTCGGAGATTATGAATGTGTTCTGTCCACTGATCCTATAACAGGTGCTGTCTCTGAAATCGGCAGCCTTGCAGTACATATTTCCTGCAATGATGTGGCCTCCAACGGCGTAGAGCCTCTGGGCATTCTCCTGACAGTTTTATTACCGGTAGGAACCACTGAGGAAGATATTGAGCTCATTATGAAACAGGCCGGTAAAGCATCGGAAGAGGTTGGAGTGGAGATCATCGGAGGGCATACGGAAATAACGCCGGCAGTGGTAAAACCCGTGATCATTTCAACCGCCCTGGGCAAGGCCAAGAAGGGTGCTTCCCAAAAGGCAGAAAGCATGCAGCCCGGTGATTATATTCTCATAACCAAACAGGCAGGCTTGGAAGGAACCGGTATTCTTGCAGCAGACTTCAAAGATTCCTTGAAGAGCGTTCTTACTGAGGAAGAATTGGAGTCGGCTCTTCGTATGCTGGAGCAGGTGAGTGTGGTGAAGGAAGGCGTGCTTGCAGGAGCCATCGGCACTCATGGTATGCACGATATCACGGAAGGCGGAATTCTAGGCGCAGTCTGGGAAATGTGCGAAATTGCCAAACTAGGCGCTGAGGTTTGGCTTGAGAAGATTCCGGTCGCCGAGGTCACCGCAAAAATCTGCAGGCACTTTGGCTTGGATTATCTGAGGCTGATTTCCAGCGGATGTATGCTGATCATGGTTCAGCCTGAAAAAAAAGAGCAGATGATGAAGACATTGTCCGAGGCCGGAATTTTAGTGTCCTGCATAGGCAGGATAAAAACCAGGGGGGAAGGTATTTGCCTTGCAGTGGATGGAGAACTGCAGCCCATTGATCCCCCTGCCAGCGACGAACTATACAAGGTCATTTCTTAGCGTCAGGGCCAGCGGAGCTGGCAATGACGCTTAGAAATGCCAGTCCAGGGCCGTGGCAGTTCTCAACAATGAAGGAATAGAACTGCAGGCATCGGGCAAGGTCATTTGCCGGGAGCAGGGCCAGCGGAGCTGGCAATGACGCTTAGAAATGCCAGTCCAGGGCCGTGGCAGTTC
The DNA here is from genome assembly GCF_018128545.1 of Sinanaerobacter chloroacetimidivorans. GTDB lineage: Bacteria > Bacillota > Clostridia > Peptostreptococcales > Anaerovoracaceae > Sinanaerobacter > Sinanaerobacter chloroacetimidivorans. Next base: position 331,789 of record NZ_JAGSND010000003.1, read on the forward strand.
TCAACAATGAAGGAATAGAACTGCAGGCATCGGGCAAGGTCATTTGCCGGGAGCAGGGCCAGCGGAGCTGGCAATGACGCTTAGAAATGCCAGTCCAGGGCCGTGGCAGTTCTCAACAATGAAGGAATAGAACTGCAGGCATCGGGCAAGGTCATTTGCCGGGAGCAGGGCCAGCGGAGCTGGCAATGACGCTTAGAAATGCCAGTCCAGGGCCGTGGCAGTTCTCAACAATGAAGGAATAGAACTGCAGGCATCGGGCAAGGTCATTTGCCGGGAGCAGGGCCAGCGGAGCTTTTTATGACGGTTAGAAATACCAGCTTTCTATAGCAGATAAAAATATTGACTTTATCAATTAAAATAAATATAATAATAGGGTGCCTTTTAGTAGCTTCGCCTGGCATGGTTTGGGTCCTGCGCAATAAGAATCTGTGAACCTCGTCAGGTCCGGAAGGAAGCAGCGATAAGCGGAACCTCTTATGTGCCGCAGACAAGCCTTCTCCATCGCCTGCGAAGCTGCTAAAGGGCACTTTTTATGCAAAGGATTTTTCGTACTGATAGTAGGAGACGGAATATGTATACAGCTCTTTACCGCTCTTTTCGTCCTGAAACCTTTGATGCTGTTTTAGGCCAGGAGCATATCGTAAAAATATTAAGAAATCAGATTAAAACAGAAACCACCGGACATGCCTATTTATTCTGTGGAACCAGGGGTACCGGGAAGACAACTACGGCAAGACTTCTGGCAAAAGGTGTCAACTGTTTAAGCAGTGATCATGATAAACCCTGCGGTCAATGCGCCCATTGCCTGAGCATCAAGGACGGTACTTTTATGGATGTCATTGAAATAGATGCGGCATCCAATAACGGTGTGGAAAATATCAGGGAACTTCGGGAGAGTGTGAAATATCCGCCGGTTGCGGGGAAATGCAAGGTCTATATTATCGATGAAGTTCATATGCTGTCTACCGGAGCTTTCAATGCTCTGCTGAAGACGCTGGAAGAACCGCCGGAGCGGGTAATGTTTATTTTGGCTACCACTGAGGTGCAAAAGCTTCCGGCAACGATCCTGTCCAGATGCCTGCGGCTGGATTTTAAAAGAATACCGGAGCAAATTCTGAAACAGGGTATGAGAGAAATCTGCGGTACAATCGGAGTCAAAATATCCGATGCTGCCCTGGGCCTTATTGCAGCCAATGCGGACGGTTCCGTAAGGGATGCGCTAAGTCTTTTGGATCAGTGCATTTCCACAGGAGAACAATCGGTAACCAGAGAAGCGGTTTTGGAGCTTTTGGGTACAGCCGGAGAGGAAATCTTTGTGGAAATGACCGATTTGATCCTTGGACACCAGGTGGCGGAAGCCCTTCTTCTTTTGGATAAGGTCATTGCAGACGGGAAAGATGTCCGTCAGTTTATGAAGGATTGGGTCTCTCATTTCAGAAGCTTGCTGATGACCAAGTTTATAAAAAATCCCGAGGACATATTGAATATGTCCTGTGAAAACGTGGAACGGGTGCGAAGGCAGAGTGAGCAGACAGATTTGTCCTTTATCAATGATTGTATCATAAAAATTTCACAGACTTTATCAGAAGCAAAATGGTCAACGCAGCCGAGGATTTTACTGGAACTCTGCGTGGTGAAGCTGGCAACGGGTGAGGAAGCCTATCCTGTCCCTCGGGAGCAGCCCCGCCGGCAAGTAAGCATGCAGTCTAAGACGGGTAAGCCTGTGCAGGAACTGTCCGGAGTATCTGAGGAGAAAAAGACTGAAAACCGCATGGAGGTCTCTAATAATAACCAAGGAGAAGGCTCTCCTCTAAAACCGGCAGGGCTTGAAGATATGGATTATTCGTCGCTCTGGCATGCAGTTTTTGAAGACGGGGAAAGCTTAAAAAGCAGTTTCAATCTTCTTCGCTTAGGCACAAAGCTGAAAGAGGTCGGAAATCAAAGCTTTATCATAGAAGCAACCAGTGACCTGATTTTAAAATATGCACAGGAAAACGCTGCGGATCTTGAACGGATCATGGAAAAGCATATCGGCAGAAAACTTCGGATGGAGTGTTTGGTCTGCTCTGATGAGGGAAGAAGAGAAGAAGAAAAAACGGCAGAAGAGCTGGCGGATGAAATCGGTAATAAATTTGGAATTAACATAGAAATACAATAGGAGGTAGGAACAATGGGAAAAGGCATGAGAGCCGGGAAAAAGCCAAGTGCCGGAGGCGGTGCAGGCAATATGCAGAAGCAGATTCAGCAGATGCAGCAGATGCAAAGAAGGATGGAGCAAATGCAGGCTGAACTGGAAACCAAAGAAGTGGAAGCCACCGCAGGCGGAGGTGCTGTAAGCGTGACCGCCAACGGAAAAAAAGAAATTGTCAAGGTAGTCATTAAGCCGGAGGTTGTTGATCCGGATGATGTGGAAATGCTGCAGGATCTTATCATGGTTGCTGCAAATGAAGCGCTGCGTCAGATTGAAGAAATGTCCCAGAGCGAGATGAGCAAGCTGACCGGAGGACTCTCTATTCCTGGCATGATGTAAGGGTCCCCTATGAAGAATTATGCAAAACCACTGAGCAATTTAATTGGTGAACTGTCAAAGCTGCCGGGAATCGGAGGCAAAACAGCCCAAAGGCTGGCATTTCATATTCTGGCATTGGAAGATAAAGAGGCGGCGGCTATAGCCGAAGCGATTCTTGATGCAAAGAGGAATATGAAATATTGTTCCGTCTGCGGCAATCTTACTGATGTAGATCCGTGCAGAATCTGTACCGACCCGGGAAGGGATCAAAGCATTATTTGTGTTGTGGAAAGCCCGAGAGACGTCAGCGCCATGGAAAGAATGAAAGAATTCCATGGGTTGTATCATGTTCTCCACGGCGCCATTTCCCCTATGGATGGTATCGGACCTGAGGATATCAATCTGAAGCAGTTGATCATCAGATTACAGCAAAATGATATTCGGGAGGTCATTCTTGCTACGAATCCCAACATTGAAGGGGAAGCAACCGCCATGTATACGGCACGCCTGATCAAGCCCTCCGGAATCAAGGTTTCCAGAATCGCCCACGGGATTCCCGTAGGGGGGGATCTGGAATATGCGGATGAAATCACGTTATCCAAAGCCATGGAAGGCAGAAGAGAGCTGTAGTACCAAATATTTAACCAGTCTGACAGCAATAACCAAAAACAGCTTATGAAAGAAATAAATCATGGAATGAGGTTGCAGCAACGCCCATCTCCATGATTTTTTTAATGGAGAAATAAAATCAACAAAATTTTATAGTAAAGATTGAAAGATAAAATTTTTATGGTAATATATAGAAAGAGGTGATGACCATGTCATATAAGAGACTAAGTCAGGTAAGTGTGAATGACAAATGCTCCTGCAAGGGGAATAATTTGGAGAAATTCTTGCAGCCAAGTATTCTGTCGCTTTTAGCCACCCAGAACCTGCATGGCTATTCCATCATTCAAGAGCTTGAGAATAAAAGTTCCTTAAAAAATGAAAAATTCGACAATGCAGGCATTTATCGAACTTTGAAAGCCCTTGAGGAAAGGCAGCTGGTAGATTCTGAATGGAACGTAGAGGGTGCAGGGGCTGCAAAAAAGATCTATAAGATAACGGAGGAAGGGAAATCCTGTCTATCCAACTGGGTAAAAACGCTTGAAGATTACCAGAAAACCATAGCCTTAATTGTGGAGGATGCAAAAGAGGCACTAAAGTAAGGAATCTGACCCGGTATTAAAAAATGTGAGGAGATGGTAATATCAAATATAGTCGCGAATTTATCGGAGAATTGATAGGGACCTATTTACTGGTAATCTTCGGATGCGGAGCTGTTACGGTATCGGTTTTATTTGACGCTTATCAAGGACTGCTGCAAATTGCACTGGTCTGGGGTTTCGGTGTAAGTCTTGCTATCTATGTCACGCGACATCTATCCTGCGCTCACTTGAATCCTGCAGTGACTTTAGCAATGGCAGCCGGCAGAAGAATGTCCGTGAGAAAGGTTCCGGTTTATCTCCTCGCTCAATTCCTGGGGGCTTTTTTTGCCGGATTAACATTGTATCTCATGTTTTCTTCCGTGATTATGAATTATGAAAATGTGCATGGTATCGTAAGAGGCACAGAAGAATCCGTTCAAATTGCAAAGATCTTTGGGGAATACTATCGGCAGCCCGGAAAATGGGAGATCTCCATGCCCTTGGCCATGGGAGCAGAAGCCTTCGGCACGTTTCTACTGGTACTCATCATATTTTCTTTGACTGAGGGATGCAATCTGGGCAGGCCGGATAATAATCTTGCACCAATTTTTATCGGAATAACGGTAACTGCCATTATTTGCCTGGTCGGGCCGCTAACACAAGCCGGACTGAACCCTGCACGGGATTTTGCGCCAAGGATGGTAGCCTGGATCTTTGGATGGGGTTCTGCGGCATTCCCGGATCAGACAGGCGGATTTTTTTTCGTTTACATACTGGCACCCTGTATCGGCGGTCAATTGGCCGGGCTGCTCTTTACACGCCTATTAGAACCGCTAATGAACAGACCCGTTACGAATTGCTGCAGGTAGAGATTCTTGAATGAACCAAAAATTTTCATCAAGTGAGTTTGGAAAAATAATAGAAAGAAGGGATAAAATGGCCAGGATCATATTTGTCGGTGGATTTCTGGGAGCCGGAAAGACGACACTTCTTGGAGAAATCTCTAAAAAGCTTACCGAAAATGGCAGGTGTGTCGGACTTATTACCAACGATCAGGCTTCCGAATTGGTGGATACGGCATTATTAAAGCGTACAAGCGGATTTGTAGCAGAAGTAAGCGGAAGTTGTTTTTGCTGTAATTTCGAAGGCCTTATGGATGCGGTTTCGCATATGAATTCGGACAAACAGGTTGATTATATTATCGCTGAGCCCGTAGGCAGCTGTACGGACCTTTCCGCAACCATCTTGCAGCCGTTAAAGGAGAAGATGAAAGAAGATCTTGCAATAGCTCCGCTTTCAGTGCTCATAGACCCGATTCGCTTGTCGGATATTTTGGACGGAGAAACCTCAGGACTTCATTCCAGCGCTGCATACATTATCAGAAAACAACTGGAAGAGGCTGATATCATTTTAATCAGCAAGGTTGATTTGATAGAGGAGGAAGATATCGGACCCTTGAAAAAAAGAGCAGCTCGGGAGTGGCCCTTAGCCACGGTTCTTACTGTTAGTGCAGCGAGAGGAGATGGATTGGAGCAATGGCTCGAAGAGGTAACCCGCCGTCAGGATGCAGGAAACCATCTGGCAGAGGTGGATTACGATATCTATGCGGAAGGGGAAGCAGTCCTGGGTTGGCTGAACGCCACTGTAGAGCTGCAGAGCGAAAATACTGACTGGGATCATTTTAAAGAAAACTTTCTTCACTCGCTGAGCAGACGATTCGACCGTCTAAATGCAACGGTGGGGCATGTTAAAGTATTTGTAGAAACAGACCAGGGCGGTTCTGTCGGCAACCTGACAGGGAAAGAAAAAACCCTAAGCCTACGAGGAACATCGGGAGGCGGGCTAGAAGCGAAAATGACGCTGAATGCACGGGTTGAACTGTCTCCGGAAAAGCTGGAAGAAATCGTAAAAGAGGAAATGAGGTCAGTATGCGGAAGCAGTATTTCGTCAAAGTTTCTTTCGATAAAATGCCTGAGCCCGGGGAGGCCTAATCCGACATACCGATATGATAGAATAATCGGATAAATAAATAGTCTGCTGAATTTATAAAAATCATGGGCATAAGATTTTCACCTTGTGCACCATGATTTTTTATAACATAGGAAATATCGTTACCTATTAGGATATTTTCGTATGTTTCGAAGAAAGTACTATGGTATTGTTGCCCTCAGGCAACATGAGCGAATAGAAATCTTTGATTTCGTAATTCGCTCTTTTTTTATATCAACACTGAATATTTTACAGAGTATGAATGTTCAGATTACAGAGGATAAATGATCAGAAACACTGAAAAGAGCGGATATTTTTAATATTGACCCGATCCCGTGTCCAGCCCATTCTTCTCCATCTAAATCCCAGCATCGTTTGTCTTCCGACAAAGGTAGGATAGAACCAAAACTCATTTCCGTTTTTTAACCAGATGTAAGTCATTTGATTGATACAGTGTTTCAATCCCGGATCACCCATTTGCCTGACAGGGTAAGGGATGTTCCGATCAGGCGGTGGCATCGTAGAGGACCACTGATTTTGATTCTCAAACATTGCAACGTATTCCCCCTTTCTGTTTTGTTTCATTTTATGAAACAGAACAGAATGTGTGAACAAATCCGGTTTCAGGAAAACGATGGAAATGAATGGTGCCTGAAAGTTTATAGTTTAGGAATCTACCAATGCAGACCTTTTTCCTTGGCAGTTTTTATTAAATAACTGTATCGTGTTCTTGCAGCCATCATATCGTAGATGGCGTGATCTACTAAATCAGGGTCCGTTGCCTCATGAAACAGGGCTTCAGCTCTCTGCCAGTCGGATTGGGCAGTTTTAATGGAGCTGATTAATTGTTCGTCTTCGGACTGGGGGTAAGGTACATTCAATACCTGATGGTATACTTTACTTGCAGTATTCATGATATTGTCAAAAGGTGTACTCATTTGTTCTCGCATCCTTTCGTCAAGTTATATATTCTATTTTATTCATAAAAGTCATAAATTATACAATGGGGGTGCGAATAATATGGAAATGAGTACGGAACTTGGAATCTTACTGGCCTATGCCATCGGCATTTTTGCCCTTTATGTGATCGGATATATGTTTTTGGTACCCATTAAGATTATGCTTCGGCTGGTCGCCAACAGTATTCTGGGCGGGATTTTCATTATCGTGGTAAACTGGATCGGCACCACGTGGGACGTCCATATCCCGTTAAATGTATTTACAGCAGTCATTGTCGGGATCTTAGGTTTGCCGGGCGCCATTCTTCTTCTGTTTCTATGATTCCTTCTCCGTCTGCATCAGCGAATAACGGAGAAGGATTATAGTGTTGACTTCTTACGGAAAACCTGTAAAATAGGTTTATATATTTTTGTCTATCAGCTCTAATGAAAGCTCTTTCAGGAAAAATTCTTTTCCAAATCATTAAGATTGCAAAATCTCAAAAATGAGAAAGCGGCGGTAATGTAGTACCAGATATAAGAATGACATCAGGTCAATAAGATAAGATACAAAAATTGGTACAAGCAATTCCGTTGAAATTGCATATGAATTCAGAAAATTTAAATAGCATGGCAAAAAATATCTTACTTTGGCATGGAACTTGAAATAATGTTTTTAGTTAAGTTAGTTAGCCAAAAATCTGAATGATGTTGTAAACAGGGAGGTATGTAAAAATCGCAAATTCAATGGGAACGGAATAGAATAGGCTATTCTTCGGAAGGCTTTTTCGCGCAATAAGGTATCTGAAAATTTTAAAGAGTCAGAAATCATTATTTTTATAAAATCAGATACCGGAATGCAAAAAATCTAATCATAGTTGATATGTGAGAAAAAGGAGGCAAAAACAATGACAGAACAAGGAAAGAATAATGTAGAGAAAAGTGAACGTACCCTTAGCCGTGGGATCATGCCCTGGCACGTTTCTTTGATTGCCCTGGGCGGAATCATCGGTTCCTGTTACTTCCTGGGTCTGGGACTTACTTTCTCTGAAATGGGGCCTGGCGCTGTATTAATCGCTTATGCCATTGCCGGTCTTACGATTTATGGTGTAATGCAATCCTTTGCTGAGCTTTTGGTAAATATTCCGAGAAGAGGTTCCTTTGTATCCTATACGAGAGAATTCATGGGAGATACTGCATCTGCCGGTATCGGCTGGGCTTTCTGGGCAAACTGGGTAGCCTATGTTCCGTCAGAAGCATTGGCAACTGCGGTATTTATGAACTATTTTATTACTTTGCCTTTTGAAAATGAAGCATGGAGCACCTTTGTATGGGGTGTTGTTGCTCTGGCTTTATTGACAGCTGTAAACCTTTATCATGTAAAATGGTTTGGACACATCGAATCCGTTATGGCTATCATTAAGATTTTAGCGATCGCCGTATTCGTACTGTGTGCTGTTGGAATCTGGATGGGCGTGATCGGCGGAAACCTTCATCCGTTTACAGATGGAAGCGGATTTATCGGATCTCAGATCCTGTTAGGAGGAGGAGAAGGTTCAATAGTGGAGAAACTGTTCCCGGCAGGCGGCTTCATTATTATCACATATATGATCTGGACACTTGTTAACTTCCAGGGTTCGGAAATCGTAGGACTTTCAGCCGCTGAAACTCAGGATCCAGCTACTAATGTACCTCTTGCATGCAGAAGAGTCGCGTTCCGTATCATTTTAATCTATTTGATTCCTGTATTTACATTAACTTTAGTTGTACCTTATGCAGAAGCCGGTTTGGATGAATCCATCTTTGCTTATACCTTAGGCGCATATGGACTGCGTTGGGCAGCAGGACTGTTCACCATCGTTACGCTGGTAGCGGCATTCAGCTGTGCAAATTCCGGGCTGTATGGAACCGTACGTGCTTTATACGGATTATCTGTTGAAGGTATGGCTCCGAAATTCCTGTCAAACCTGAATCGTTTCAATACACCTCAGAATGCTACCATATTTACAATCATCCCAATCTGGCTGGTATTCCTTCTTGGATTTGCATCTGATGAACTAGGACTTTGGGGAGCAAATGGTCTTCCTCTTTATGCCAATCTCTTGGGGATCTCCGGCTTTACCGGTACTCTTTGCTGGGTAGGTATCTGCTGGTCACAGGTAACCTTCAGAAAGAAGCTGAAGGAGAGGGGATATGATCCGAATGAAGTGCTGACAGTAAAAGCAAAATGGTATCCGGGACTTGCATATTTTGCTATCGCTCTGCAGGTCGGTGCCATGATTCTTCTGGTATTTGAAGACGGAGGAATGCCGGTGTTTATCATTTCGCTAATCGCGATCTTCCTGCCAATCACTGTCTATGCGCTCCAAAAGAAGCGTGGCAAGATCAGAACGGTGGTTACCCTGGGTTCTGATGAAGTAACCTTTGACGAAAAATTCCCGATTAAGAATTAAACATAAAACGCTAGGCGAAACCACTCATGATGCCTGACATCAGAGTGGTTTTTGCTTTGCAGGGATCTGATTAGGGCAGGGCTGATGCGGCAAGGATGGTCGTCCGCATCAGCGCTTATTCGTTTTATGCGGGTTTCAGCAAATGTGTTATAACTTTTAAGCAAGATGGTTCTTGAGTGTTTTCAGAAAATTAAGTAAAATTTAGGTGGCGATTATGTTCAGTTTTAATTTGTTATAAAACTTTACACTATTTTACAATCATGCAGAATCGTTACATTATTTTTTAAAGGAGGAAAATAGCAAATGAGCGACATTGAAAAGCGCGCAGCTGCCGTTGATGTTGGGGAGCATGGCTTGAAAAAACACAACATGAAAGTTTCAACGGTTGTCTTCATGATCTTTTGTCTCTGTGCTGCAGGTGCCTATGGTATAGAGGAAATGATTCCGGAATCAGGACCGGGTCTTACTCTTATAATGCTGATCGTTCTCCCCTTTATTTGGAGTACTCCGCTTGGACTGGTAGCATCTGAATTAGGCTCCGCGAGACCACAGGAAGGCGGCTATTACAAATGGGTGCAGGAAGCATGCGGAGAATTCTGGGGCTTCCAGGCGGGCTGGTGGAGAACCATTTCGATTTATATTGATAATACTCTTTATGTCATTCTTGCAGGCGGATATGTTGCAAATACCTGGGATTTATCCTGGGGTACCGAAATGGCATTTAAAATTGGAATGATTTTAGTTTTTACTTATATTAATATTCGCGGTGTAAAAGATGTGGGCATCGTCAGCACGATTCTTTCCGTTCTCGTTATCGTGGCATTCGGTATGGTTGCTATCTGCGGTTTCATGAACTGGAATCAAAATCCCTTCCTCCCGTTCACTGCAGATGGAGAGATCATGGGACTTTCCGGCATTGGTTTTGCCGACTGGGTTTATTACATAGGAATGGGCATAGCTCTCGGTATGTGGATGTATTCAGGATACGAATCCATGTCCACCATTGCGGGAGAAGTGGAAAATCCTCAGGTAATTCCAAAGGCTACGATGATTACCGTTCCGTTGATCATGTGCGTATACATTCTTCCAACCATGGCCGGACTCGGGTCCATGGGCGAATGGGGCGATTGGGGAACAGAAGCCGGTTCCATTGGTTACGCGGACGTTGTTACGAGATTCTGGGGGCCTTCCTTCGGACTGTTTTTTGTTATCGTAGCCGTATTGGCTCAATGTTCCATTTACAACACTTATATTGCATCAGGCTCAAGAGGCTTCTTTGCTCTTGCGGATGACAATCTTGCACCTCCCATTCTGGTAAAATGTGATAAGAAGCATGGAGTGCCTTATGTGGCCGTATTATCCGTTGCTATTGTCAATATTATTCTTTGCCAGTTTGCATTTACCACAGTAGTCGTAATTGACGTATTCCTGCTGGTTTCTTCTTACGTTATGATTTTTATATCTGCAATGATTTTAAGAAAGAGAATTCCGGAGGAAGAATTAAAGTTCAAAATTCCGGGCGGCTATGGGTTCCTTTGTGTTCTTTGTATCGTACCATGTATTATCGCTTTCATTGCTTTCTTTATCAATGGAACGGATTATTTCATCGGCGGTATGCTGGGTATCGTATCAGGGCCTGTCCTTTATGTCATCTGGAAGAAGATGTATGGCGGACTTGCCAAGAAGGATCCTGTCAAGTATCCTGTCAATCCCAAAACAGGTCTTGCTGTGGGAGATCTGAAGAAAATCTCCTCCATCTTCTGTGGTCTTGCCGCACTTGGCGGTTTGGCTATGGCCTGGCTTCCATGGTTTGAAGGAGAGTGGGGACCGGATTATTACCTGGAAGAGTATGGAAGCGGGTTCTTCAGCAGCTTTGAAGGAATGCTTTCTGCCATTAAAATCGCAGCTGTGGTGTTCCTGATTATAGGAATCCTGTGCGCACTCATCGCGGTGAAAGTAGAACCCAAAAAGCAAATCGAAAACAAAATGACTGAGGAAGTTGCCTAAATGTAAAGTGAAATCATACAACGAAAAAACCGGCGTTTATGCCGGTTTTTTCGTTGCACGGGGCTGCCCGTTAGATCCTTTGTTTTAAATGATTTAATAGACATAATTTTTCGATAATTTATGAAAATTAAATGATAAATATTTGACAAAATACTTGTTATTTAGATATACCAGACGTATAATGTATACGTATGATTTTGATTCTAGGGAAATAAAAAAAGAGCAAATTACGAAATCAAAAAAATGGGTGATTTTTTTATTCATCACTAGAAGAAATAGGAGGATTAAATTGAGCATTATTTTTTTTCTAATCGTGTTTTCATTTGTAATTGCGTTAGCTCTTTTGGTTCTCAAGGCCGATGCTGCAAGAGATATCATTGTTAAGCTTTCCGCTGTTATTATCGCGGCAGCTTCCATCTATCTTGCATTCCAATACTTCGGTTCGGACGGAGAATATTTTGACTTTGAAAACGAAACAATCGGTTATGTGATGATGGCCGTTGAAGTATGTTTGGCAGTCATGATATTTATTCTGGGCATCAAACACAAGAAGTATCTGGCTTCGGTTCTTGCGGCAGTACAAACTCCAATTATGGTTTGGTTTGAGCTAAACGTAGGTCACCACATTGAAGTTTCAAACAATTTATATGTGGATAGACTGTCTGTTATCATGATCCTGATTATAGGTATCATCGGCAGTTTAATTACTGTCTATTCGCTGGGATATATGAAAGACTTCCAGCATCATCACCATGACCAACCGGATAGAAGGCCGTTATTCTTCTTCCTGATGTTTGTATTCCTATCAGCTATGTTTGGAATCGTTGTTTCCAACAATCTGGTATGGTTGTACTTCTTCTGGGAAATAACAACTTTATGTTCCTTCTTCCTTATCGGGTACACAAGAACACCGGAAGCCATCAGAAACTCTTTCAGGGCTCTGATCATGAACCTGCTGGGCGGTCTTGCATTTGTACTTGCAATCGTTGTACTTGGAAAATTCTACGGAATTTTAGAATTAAATCAGATGCTCGCCATGGGTATGATGGGCATCAGTGTGGTTTTGCCTGCAGCGCTCCTTGCCTTTGCAGGAATCACAAAAGCGGCTCAAATGCCTTTCTCAAGCTGGCTGCTGGGTGCGATGGTGGCACCTACTCCGACATCCGCCTTGCTTCACTCTTCTACCATGGTTAAAGCTGGAGTATTCCTCATCGTAAAGCTTGCTCCGGTATTAGGATGGAATATTGCGGGAATAATGACTATGCTGGTAGGCGGAATCACTTTCCTGATTGCTTCCTTTGCTGCCATTTCTCAGAGCAATGCAAAGAAAGTTCTTGCTTATTCAACCGTAGCAAATCTTGGATTGATCGTAGCCTGCGGAGGTATCGGAAGCTATGCGGCAGTATGGGCAGCGATTATGCTGATCATCTTCCATGCGGTAACAAAATCACTTTTATTCCTTTGCGTTGGTACTGCAGAACATAATATCGGAAGCAGAGATATTGAGGACATGGATGGCCTGTTCGGCAGAATGCCTAAACTTGCAACCTATATGATCATCGGTATTTGCGGCATGTTCCTGGCACCTTTCGGAATGCTGATTTCAAAATGGGCAACCATGAAAGCATTTGTTGATTCCGGAAACGTACTGCTGGTTATGATGATTGTATTCGGAAGTGCGGCTACGCTTTTCTACTGGACAAAGTGGCTTGGAAAAATGGTTGCAATCATGGCAAAAAGAGAAAACATACAAAGCGGCGTTCACAAAGAGGAATGGCTTGTACTTACTGCACTGACGATACTGACTATCGCGATTTGCCTGTTGTTCCCTGTGATTTCAACCTTTATGATCGTACCTTTCTTAAAGGTAATTTACTCTTCCGTTGCAGCATTGGCATTATCATCCAGCAACATGTACATCATGTCGGCGATGCTTGCTCTTGTGATTCTTCTGCCGCTGCTGTTCTACGGTAAAACAAATAAAAAGATTGTACCGATTTATATGGCAGGTGCCAATATGGGTGACGATTTGACATTTAAAGGTTCCATGGACAAGGATATTTCCGTATCCCTGAAGAACTGGTACATGGAAGGATATTTTGGCGAAAAGAAAATGAATGTAATAGGAGTAATTACCACAGTTGTGGTTATTATAACGGCATTCTCAATCTTATTAGGGGGGGTGCTGTAAAATGAATTTAACAACAAGTATTATCGGCGTTGTGGCATATTTAGTGCTTGCACCTTTGGCAGGCGGGCTTTTAGCCGGAATAGACAGAAAGATTTCTGCAAGAATGCAGGGCAGATTTGGTCCTCCGGTACTGCAGCCGTTTTATGACTTTTTCAAATTGATGGAAAAAGAACCCATCACGGTAAATAAGGTTCAGGACTTTTATGTCATGTGCTTCCTTATTTTTATCATCATCACAGGTTGCTTCTTCTTTGCGGGAGGAGACTTGCTGCTGATCATCTTTACGCTGACTCTGGCCAGCATTTTCCTGGTAGTGGCAGCCTTTTCCTCCAATTCTCCTTATGCCCAGATCGGTGCTGAAAGAGAGTTGCTGCAGATGATGGCATATGAACCGATGGTGCTGATAACAGCCGTAGGTTTCTACGTAATCAACGGCAGTTTCAACATTGCCGATATCGTTTCCGCTCCTGTCATGGCAATTAAATTCCTGCCAGGTATATTTCTGGGATTTGTGTTTATTCTAACTATTAAGCTCAGAAAATCACCTTTTGATTTAAGCATGTCCCATCATGCACATCAGGAGCTTGTTAAAGGTTTGACAACCGAATTCTCCGGTAAAACCATGGCCATGATCGAGATCGCTCACTGGTATGAAAATATCTTCCTGTTGGGCTTTGTATATCTCTTCTTCGATTATGCTGCCGGCTGGAGCCCAATTTTAGCTGTTCTCGTTTGTCTGGTTACCTATTTTATAGAAATACTCATCGACAACAGCTATGCAAGAATGAAGTGGCAGATTGCGATTAATTCATCCTGGATTGTAGCCATTACACTTGGATTTGTAAATCTGCTGGTTCTATATTTTATGTCGTTTTAAGGAGGTGTAATTAATGTCATATGTAACAAAATCTCCCTGGGTCATCCATTATGACGGTTCAAGCTGTAACGGATGTGACATAGAAGTATTGGCATGTCTTACACCCATGTATGATGTAGAAAGATTTGGAATTATCAATACCGGTAATCCAAAGCATGCGGATATTTTTCTCGTGACAGGGTCTGTGAATGAACAGAATATTAATGTAGTAAAGCAAATCTATGAGCAGATGCCGGAACCAAAAGTTGTAGTCGCAATTGGAATTTGTGCAACTTCAGGCGGAATTTTCAAAGAGTGCTATAATATTATGGGCGGTATCGATACGGTTATCCCCGTAGACGTTTATGTCCCTGGCTGTGCAGCCAGACCGGAAGCCATCATTGACGGCGTTGTAAAAGGTCTTGGCGTATTGGCTGAAAAACGTGCTGCTATGGATAAAAAAACTGCAGCACCTGCAATTACGGAAAAGGAGGAGGCTTAATATGGCTGAATTATATAAGATCCAGAATTTCGTAGCGATTGAGCCTGCTCAATTGATAGAAAAAGTTCAGGATTTAAAAGCGGAAGGATATCGTCTTGGCCAAGCTTGCTGTACCAAGGTATCCGAAGGATTTGAAATCATCTATTCCTTTGACAAGGATCACACGCTGTTAAATCTGAAGCTTAGCATTCCCGAAGAAGAAGAAATCATGAGCATCACCGGTGTTTACTGGCCGGCATTCATCTATGAAAATGAAATGCAGGATCTCTTCGGTGTAAAGTTCAAGCATATGGCTCTGAATTACGGGGGCAACTTCTTCAAGGTATCCAAGGCGACTCCTTGGAACCCAAAAGACTGAGAAAGGAAGGGTAGATATTATGGGTAAAAGAACTATTATTCCTTTCGGACCGCAGCACCCGGTTCTTCCTGAGCCGGTTCATATTGATCTGGTAATCGAGGATGAAACTGTTATTGAAGCGATCCCTTCCATCGGCTTTATTCATAGAGGACTGGAAAAGCTGGTAGAGAAAAAGGAATATACAGAATTAGTTTATGTAATAGAAAGAATCTGCGGTATCTGCAGCTTTGGACATGGCTGGGGCTATTGCCATACTGTAGAAGGACTCATGGAAATTGAAGTTCCTGAAAGAGCAGAGTTTTTAAGAACCATCTGGCATGAGCTTTCCAGAGTACACAGCCATATGCTGTGGCTGGGACTGCTGGCCGACGGATTCGGATTCGAAAGCTTGTTCATGCATTGCTGGAGACTTCGTGAAAAGGTTCTGGACTTATTTGAAAAGACCACAGGCGGAAGAGTTATTTTCTCAGTCTGCAAAGTCGGCGGAGTGAGAAAAGATATCGATGCTGAAACCTTGAAGGAAATGGTTATCGTTCTGAAAGGAATGGAAAAAGAACTGAAAGAACTGACCGATACCTTTATCAACGATTATTCCGTAAAGAACAGACTGGTTGGCGTTGGCTATCTGTCCAAGGAAGATGCTATGGAGCTTTGCGCTGTAGGACCTATGGCAAGAGCATCCGGAGTGGTACAGGATATGCGTCTTACCGGCAACGGAGTTTATGACAAGCTGGGCTTTGAGCCTTGCGTGGAAACAGCCGGTGATTGCTATGCAAGAACGCTGGTTAGAATTCGCGAAATATTCCAGTCTATCGAGCTGATTGAAAAAGCGGTTGATATGATACCGGAAGGTGAAATTTCCGTGGCTGTTAAGGGTAACGTTCCAAAGGGTGAATTCATTGCAAGATTAGAGCAGCCTAGAGGAGAAGCCTATTATTATTCAAAGGGTGCGGATTCCAAGTTCCTCGAAAGAATCAGAGTAAGAACACCGACCAATATGAATATTCCTGCTATGGTAAAGACGCTGCAGGGGTGTGATCTGGCGGATGTTCCGATGCTGGTGTTGACAATCGACCCATGCATCAGTTGTACAGAAAGGTAGGTGAGAGTGATGCCAGCATTTAAAATAGGAAAAATGGTAATGAGAAGCTTGTTTAAAAAGCCAGCAACTCTCATGTATCCTGTGATACCAAGAGAATGGCAGGAAAGAACAAGGGGACATATTGAAAATGAGATCGATTCCTGCATTTTCTGCGGAATCTGTCAGAAAAAGTGTCCAACCAATGCACTGGTCGTAGACCGGGCGAAAAAATCCTGGACCATTGAAAGAATGCAGTGCATTCAATGCAGCTGCTGTGTAGAAGTATGCCCTAAAAAGTGCTTGACCAATGAGAATACATACACAACACCAAGCACGGAAAAAGTGGTAGATACCTACGTGGCATCTCCGACAGAGCCAAAGGCGGAAGTGCCTAAGGCACCTGCAGCCCCAAAGGCAGCAGAGGCTCCAAAAGCTCCGGAAACGCCGGAAGCTCCTAAAGAAGAAGCTGTGAAACAGGAAGAGGCAAAAGCAGAATAATGCATGAATTTCCAATCACACAACAAATAATAAAAATAGCAGAGAAGCACGCAACTGAGTTGTGTGCTTCTCGAATAAAATCCATAAAGCTTGTGGTAGGAGACTATTCAGGCTTTATCGGCGATTCCATCCAAATGTATTTCGATGTGATTTCGGAAGGAACCCTATGTGAGGGTGCCGTCATAGAAATCGAGCATAGAAAACCTAAGCTGCGATGCACCGGCTGCGGAGAATTGTTTGAGAGGGAGCTCCTTTCCTTTTCCTGCCCGACATGCGGAGAAACCGGTGAGCCGACAGAGATCGGAAAAGAATTTTATATCGATTCTATAGAAATTGAAAAAGAATGAAGATTTATATATAATGATAGTAAGCAAACGAAAAATAGTAAGCAAACGAAAAGATGAAAGTAAGAACGAAAATCTGTCGTTGCCGCAACAAACTTTAGAAACAGAAATATCGGAGGGTAATCAAAGTGCATGATGTTCTAAAAGTCAATGTAATGGAAAATATTCATGATGAAAATGATCATATCGCGGCTCATTTAAATGAGGATTTAACGGAGCAGGGGATTTATGTGATCAATGTGATGGGTGCACCCGGCGTAGGAAAAACAACAACATTAAAAAACATCATAAAAAATTTAAAAAACCGAAAACCTTACGTTATAGAAGGGGATATTGAATCCGATATTGACACGAAGGATTTAAGAGGACTTGGCATTGACACCTTCCAGATCAACACCTTCGGTGCCTGCCATTTGGATGCACCTTTAGTCCATAATTCTGTCCAAAATATGAAATTTGATGAAAAGGGAGTGCTTTTCATAGAAAATATAGGAAACCTGGTTTGCCCTGCGGAGTTCAGTATCGGAGAGCACTGCAAAATGCTGATTTCCACCGTCACCGAAGGAAGTGACAAACCTTACAAATATCCCCTGGCTTTTGAGAAGGCGGATATCATTATCCTGAATAAAGTCGATTTGCTTCCTTATCTTGACTTTGACGAAGACTTCTTCATGAAGGGCGTGAGAGCTCTGAACAAGGAAGTCCCGGTGTTCAAGGTTTCCGGTAAAACTGGGGAGGGCTTTACTGAGGTTGCTGCCTGGATCGAAAAGAAGGCAGAAGAAGCAAAGGCAATCGAGCATCACCATCACCACCATCACCACGAATAATAATTCATTCTTGCTTCTCTTGAGGAGGGAAATGGGATTATGAAAGAAACGAAAACAGTTAAAATTAAAATATGGGGAATTGTTCAAGGGGTCGGTTTCCGGCCCTTTGTTGCTAAGCTGGCAGACCGCTTCGGCATGAAGGGAGAAGTTCTGAACATCGGAGGCTTAGTGGATATTGTTCTGTCAGATACCCCGGACAGGATAGAAGCATTTTTAGAGGCATTGAAAAAAGAAAAACCGGTGCCTGCAGAAATCGTTCATATAAATATCCTGGAGCTTCCATATCGGGACTTTGAATCTTTTGTGATCCTGGACAGCGATGAGGGAGACGATGAAGCCGCTATGATTCCGGCGGACTTGTCCATTTGCCCCGACTGCCTGGCCGAACTTCAGGAAGAGAGGAATCCGAGATTTCAGCATCCTTTTATCAGCTGCATGGTTTGCGGGCCGAGATATACCATCATTGATAAGATTCCTTATGACCGTGAAAATACGTCGATGATGGATTTTCCAATGTGTGAATTTTGTTATGGAGAATATACCAATCGTCATGACCGTAGATATCATGCGCAAACGATCTCCTGCCATGAATGCGGACCTATGCTGGAATACCGTCTGTCGGGGGATTACCCAACAGAGAGCAGTTCCCTGAAGGTGTCCCGGCAAGAGGCAGCTGCCATCGGTCTCATCGGCTGGAAGGGAAGCGGTACGGATGCGCAGAAAAATGCAGAGCCCCTGGCTTGGGCCATGAATCTGATTTTAAACGGCAGCATCATTGCACTGAAGGGCGTTGGGGGCTATTATTTTGTCTGCAGCCCTTTCCGGGAGGATGCAGTAAAAATGCTGCGAAATTTAAAGATCAGAGAAGAAAAACCCTTTGCCGTGATGTTTCAAAATATAGAAGAAATTAAAAACCATTGTTCGATGAGTGAAGAGGAAGAGCGTCTGCTTCTTTCCAGTGCCAAGCCCATCGTCTTGCTGGAGCGAAAGCAGGAACGGAAAGAAAACGGAAAAGCCCCTGGCAGCGGCACAGCGGCTCAATGGGCAGACACAGATAAAAGTATCTGTGAAGAAGTGTATCGTTCCAGCCGATTTATCGGTGCTTTTCTGCCGAGCATGGGACTTCAGCATATGCTCCTGGAGCTCTGCGGTCCGCTGATCATGACCAGCGCCAATTTGTCGGATATGCCCATTATTAAAGATGAAGAAGAGATGTTTGCCCTTATGGCATCGAACCCGAATCTGGCAGGGGTGTTTTATAACGAAAGAAAAATCAGAATCAGGCTGGACGACTCGGTAGCTCGAATTATAGACGGTCAGCCGCAGATGATTCGCCGGTCGAAAGGCTATGCCCCGGTTCCATTGTATATAGCAAATAAACTATCGAAACATAAAATGATCTTTGCTGCGGGAGGGCAGTTGAAATCCTCTTTTGCTTTGAGCAAGGGCCCCTTTTCCTATGTCAGCCAATATTTCGGGGATCTGGACAGCAAAGAGGCCTGCGACTTGTACCAGGAAAATCTCGATCGGATGAAGGAACTGTTCAGAATCCGTCCCAACCTTGCCGTATGTGACCTGCATCCGCTCTATTTTACGACTAAATTTACGGAGGAGTATGCAAGCCGGCATAACATTCCAATCCTGAAGGTTCAGCACCATCATGCTCATGTGGCTTCCGTCATGGCAGAGCACCATCTGAAAGGAACGGTCATTGGAATCAGCTTTGACGGAACAGGCTATGGCACCGACGGCAACGTATGGGGAGGAGAATTCCTTTTGTGCGAAGGTGCCGGCTTTGATAGATTGGGTCATCTGGATTATGTCAGAATGGTCGGAGGGGACACCTCTATGAAAGAGGGCTTCAAATCTTCCATGTGCTATCTGTATCACCATATTCAACGTGGAGAGCTTCAATGGGAGGATCTGCCCCAGGTATGGCAGGAGGATCCCAGATGGCCTATGGTGAAAGGTGCCTTGGAACACGGCATCAATACCATTGAGAGTTCCAGCATGGGAAGACTTTTCGATGCGGTGGCGGCTCTTTCCGGCATTCAGCAGGTGAACCGCTACGAAGGAGAATGTGCTATCATGCTTGAAAACGAGGCGGCCAGCGCATTGCAACGGGGATTGGAACCCGTCCCCATGTCCTTCGCGATAGGGGAAGCAGGTCCCGGAGGTATCGATTCGGCTCCCATTTTCCGGAGCATCGTAAAGGCACTGCGGGAGGGAATTGATAAAGGACGGATTGCTTTGGGTTTTCACGATGCAGTGGCGGAAATGATCCGCATGAAGTGTATCGGAATCAGAAAAGAGAAGGGCACAAATGAGGCGGCCCTTACCGGGGGAGTCTTTCAGAATAAAATCCTTATGGAAAAAACGTTGCATCTTCTGCGGAAGGAAGGCTTCCAGGTTTACTATAACATTTCCGTAGGGCCCAACGACGGCGGCATCTGTGTAGGGCAGAATTATATCGGCATGCATTACATGGAAAATAAGGCTTAAACCTGGATTGAGAGGATTTACTGTGAAATTACAAAACAGTTATGAAAATCTTTTAGAAAAGAAGAACTTTGATATTATCCGAAAAACGGCAGAAGATGAGAAAACCATCAGTGATGAAGTGATTGTGGAAAATCTCCTGTCTGTTTATATCAACGGCTTGCTTCGCGTAAAGATCCCCTGCACGCCGGGCAATCTGGCTGAATTGGTTCTGGGCTACCTGTTTACGGAGGGTATCATCGAAACCGTGGAAGAGGTAGACCTTATCGATGTCTGTGAATTTGGTTCCAGAGCCATCGTACGGCTGATGCAGGATGACTCAACCTATCAGGAAGCTGCAACCCAGGAGCAGAAGGATTCTCATATAAGGTCGCTGCGCAGCGGCTGCAGTGAACCATGGGTCTTTGACCCGTTACAATCAGGCAGCGGGGAGCCGGAAAAAAAGCTGCCTTCCGAAATCAGACCTATAGAATGGAAACCGGAAGATATCTTTATGCTAGCTTCCTTTATTACACGGGAATCAAAGCTGTTTTTATCCACCGGCGGGACCCATAGCTGCGCTCTGGGAATAAAGGATGAAAAGGGAGCATGGAATCCCTATTTCTGTGAGGATATCGGACGGCATAATGCAGTTGACAAAGTCATCGGCTGTGCCTTGAGAGATAATATGGACCTTTCAAAAGGCATATTATTCACCAGCGGAAGAATTCCTTCCGACATGGCATTAAAGGCCGTAAAAAGCAGGATCCCTGTCATCGCTTCCCATTCCGCACCTACGGATAAAGCCATTCTCATTGCACGGGAGTACGGGCTCACCCTGATCGGATTTACCAGAAATGGGAGAATGAATGTCTATTCAAAGGGAGAATAACATGATATGCTATCCTTGTGAGGATAGAAAATCCCTGTTTATCAAAATATAAAAAATACATAAAATAATACTGTTGCCAGAAATGTGACCGGAAAAGGCCATTCTGGTGAAACGGAAGCTGTTTTAAGGAGATAAAATTATGTGTATAGCAATACCCGGCAAAATCATTTCCATAGAAGGGCCCAAGGCCAAAGTGGACTTTAATGGAAATCTCGTAGATGTCAATATCGGTCTTGTGGATCCTGCGGTTGGCGATTATGTACTGGTTCATGCAGGCTGTGCCATCGAGGTCATGAGCAAGGAAAAAGCCCAGGAACTCATTGATCTTTTCCAGGAGTTGGAGGAGATCGGAGTTTAGGAGTGGATCAGCAGTAAATCGGCCTTGCGTATCAGGCTGGCTTAGAGAGGAAAGAAAAGATGAATGCGGAGCAAATAATAAAATATCTGAAGGAATACCAAGGGGATGAGGTTAACATTATGGAGGTTTGCGGAACCCATACCGCGAGCATTTTTAAGAGTGGGATTCGAAGCCTGCTTTCTCCTAAAATTCGTTTGATCTCCGGACCCGGCTGTCCCGTTTGCGTGACCCCGGCAGCGTATATCGACCGCTGTATTGAATACGCCTTGAAGGAGAATCACGTCCTCTGCACCTTCGGAGATATGATGAAGGTTCCCGGAGAAAAGGGAAGCCTGGCGCAGGCCAAAGGGGACGGCGCCAAAGTGGAATTGATGTATTCCCCTCTTGAAATACTTGAAAAAGCAGCGGCAAATCCCAATATCACCTATGTCATTGCGGCAGTTGGATTTGAAACTACCGCGCCTGCTTATGCCCTCGTCATGGAGGAAGCAATTTCCAGGGGACTTCAGAATATCAGGATCATTACAGCACTGAAAACCGTAATGCCTGCTCTTACATGGATTTGTGAGAATGAAAAGGGAATTGAAGGATTCCTGTGTCCCGGACATGTCAGTGTGATCATTGGAAGCCAATCCTACGGTGAACTGGCAGAGACCTATCATAAGCCCTTTGTGGTAACCGGATTTGAACCGGAGTATATTCTGGCGGCTATCTATGACGTAGTGAGGCAATTGGAAGCCCGTTCTGACGGAAAGACGGTTCATAATCTGTATTCCAACGCTGTGAAGCCGGAGGGCAATCAAAAGGCACAGACATTAATAGAAAAGTATTTTGAACCGGGAGCAGCGGTTTGGAGAGGTCTGGGGCCAATCGAGGATTCCGGACTGTACATCAAGGAAGAATATCAGCGCTTTGACGGCGGAAGCAGAGGCTTGGACAGAGACATCGAATTGCCTGAAAGCTGCCGCTGCGGCGACGTTATCGTCGGAAGAATCAATCCCAACGAATGCCCCATGTTCGGTTCCGGCTGCCATCCGGTAAGCCCGTACGGACCTTGTATGGTATCCTCAGAGGGTGCCTGCGGAATCTGGTATCGAAACAGATAGACTGCAATCTGATATGACGGATAAGAAGTACCTGATTTCGAATAAAGAAACCTAAAGATGGAGGAATCATCATGAAAATCAATATGTCTCACGGCAGTGGGGGGAAAGCCTCTGCCGAACTGATGCGGAATATTTTTGGAAAATACTTCGGAAATGAAGTTTTAGATAAGATGGAGGATGCTGCAGTACTTGATCTGCCGGGCAAAATTGCCTACAGCACGGACTCTTTCGTGGTAACGCCCGTGGTTTTCAAAGGCGGGGATATCGGCAAACTTTCTGTTTGCGGTACTGTCAATGATCTGCTCATGCTGGGAGCAGAGCCAAAGTATCTTACGGCAGGGTTTATTCTGGAAGAAGGCCTGGAGCTGGATCAGCTGGAAACCATTGTCGCTTCCATGGCGGAAACGGCGAAAAAAGCCGGTGTTGTCATCGTAGCAGGTGATACGAAGGTTGTAGAAGGACGCGGAGGACTTTTCATCAATACCTCCGGCATCGGATTGATCCCTGAGGGAAGGGATGTCAGCGCGGCCAATTGCGAGCAGGGAGATGTCATCCTTCTTTCCGGAACCCTGGGAGATCACCACGCTTGTATCTTAAGCGCAAGAATGGAAATTGAAAATAACATAGCCAGCGATTGCGCCTGCCTGAATGATATTCCCAATACGTTGTTTCAGCACGGAATCCATGTAAAAACCATGCGTGACGTCACCAGAGGCGGCCTTGCAACCGTTCTGAACGAAATCGCCGATACCTCTCAATGCGGCGTGGAGCTTAGGGAGGACGATATTCCTGTTCATCCGGAGGTAATGGGATTCTGTGATATTCTGGGACTGGATCCGCTTACCATGGGCAATGAAGGTAAGATGATCGTCATCGTACCGGAAGAAGATGCGGAGAAAGCACTGACCCTGATGAAAGAAACAGCTGTAGGCAGAGATGCGGTGATCATCGGAAAAGCCACAGCCGGAAAAGGTGTCGTCATGAAAACCCGAATCGGCGGCAGCAGAGTGGTAGATGTCCTCTATGGGGAAGGGCTGCCGAGGATCTGTTGATTTGGCCTAATTAATAAAAGAGAATTCTTAAGATAATATTTGTCCATTAAAAATAGCCATTATTTGCAGAATTAGTATTCTGCTCATAATGGCTATCATTTAATTAACTGAAATATTAATAAAATGAATCCTTTGTTATTTATAGACCGTCCTGTAAATAGAAAAACGAACCGGTAAAACCGAGACCCATATCATTATAAATCCTTATCTCTATCTGACAGAGGAGTATAAGGAAGATGACATTGCACACATTTATAAGCCGGTCTCATGATCCTGCCGCCTGCCACCAGTTCTTCAATTCTATGGGCGCACCAGCCCGCCAGTCTGGAAGTGGCAAAGATCGGTGTTGCGATATCAATGGGGATATTCAATGCATTGTAAACAAAGCCGGAATACAGGTCTACATTCGCCGGCATCCTTTTCGAGGTTCCCTTGATTTCCTGGAAGAGGTCCGGTGCACGATTTTCAATAAAGTCATAAAGCATAAATTCATCCAGCAGACCTTTATCAATGGCAAGTTCTCTCGCCATCTTTTTCAGCAGGGTCGCTCTTGGATCGGATACCGTATAAACAGCATGTCCAAGCCCGTAGATCAGTCCGGATTTGTCGTTAACTTCACCATGCAAAATACGGATGAGGTATTTTTCTACTTCCTGATGATTGGTTATGTCTTTTACGTTTGCCTTGATGTTGGACATCATTTCAAGTACTTCCACATTAGCGCCGCCATGCTTCGGCCCCTTCAGGGAACCGATGGCTGCAGCAATGGCCGAGTACGTATCCGTACCGGAGGAAGAGACCACGTGTGTCGTAAAGGAAGAGTTGTTTCCGCCGCCGTGTTCCGCATGCAATATCATGGAAATGTCCAGAAGCTTCGCTTCCAGTTCCGTATATTCTCCTGTAGGACGAATCATTCTTAAAATGTTTTCTGCAGTAGAGAGCTTGGGATCCGGATAATGCAAATGTAAACTCTCATTATCGTAATAAGTACGTTTTGCCTGATAGCCGTAAGCGATAAGGGAAGGGAAATAACCAATCAGATTGATAGATTGGCGTAATACGTTGCCTACGGAAACATCATCAGGATTTTCATCATAGGAATACAGGGCAAGAACGCTTCTTGCCAGCTTGTTCATTACATTTTTGCTTGGAGCTGTCAGGATCATATCCCTTGCAAATCCCATGGGGAGCTCCCGTTTTTCCCCAAGAACAGATTTGAAGACCTCAAGTTCTTTCGGGGTAGGTAATTCTCCAAAGAGCAGGAGATAGCAGGTTTCTTCGTAACCAAAACGGTTGTCTGCCAGGCAATTGTTTACGATATCTTCCACATCGATGCCCCGATAATAAAGCTTTCCGTCTACGGCTACCTTTTCCTTTTTCTCGTTGACTTCATATCCCTGGACATCACCAATTTTCGTAAGCCCAACCACAACTCCGGCTCCATTGGAATCACGAAGTCCCCGTTTTACGTCATATTTTCCGTATAAAGCAGAGTCGATCGCATTATTATGCAACAGCTTCTTGGACATGGTGTTCACAAATTGCAGTTCCAGATTCCGTTTTTGTGCTGCCTGCTCAGGGGTTGCGGATACGTTTCTTTCGCCGGCAAGGGGGCTCATTTTATACTTTCCTATTTTCTTTAATTTCAAGAGATACACCTCCTTTAATAGCTCGACCAATTTGCGCAGAAAATTGCCATCGAACTTATGCAAAGAAATCACAAATATTCTATTTGTAGATTTCTACTGCGAAATAGCTCGACCAATTTGCGCAGAAAATTGCCGTCGGTGGCAAACTTACGCAGAAAATTGCCGTTGGTGGCGAACTTACGCAAGGAAATCGTTGATTTGCAGATTTCCGATGCCTATTGCCTTCCTTAGTTAGAATTTTCAGTTAAATAAAAAGTGACACTGCTTCTACTTACAGTATCACTGAAGAGTAAACACACAATATAACGGGTAAACGATTAACCGTTACCCAGTGACTCCTCAATGCTTACGAGATTAGCTGACGGGTTCGGACTGAAGAGCTGTCCTACCGATATCTTTTGCTGCGAATCAGCCTGCGCAATCTGCAAAGCACCGCACTTTTATCGGATGCACCCCAATAATTGGTTCTCCCGTTCTGGATTTCCCAGACTCAACATTCTAACTGTATTCTCAAATTATATTACAATTGTTAATAAAACACAAGATAGCTGGAAAAATTATTTTTAGACCGAAATACCGCTAAATTGCAGGGTTCCGGCAGAAAACAAACAGATGTTCTTGCATAAACCGGAGACTTGTGATAAAATAGTTACGATATATATGGGAATGAGGCGATGCCATGAATGAGTTTAAAATAGTATCAGAATATAAAATGATGGGAGATCAGCCCAGGGCTGTTGAGCAGCTCACGGAAGGGATCCTGAAGGGAGAAAAACATCAGACGCTGCTCGGTGTAACGGGATCAGGCAAGACATTTTCCATGGCTAATGTAATTGAGAGAGTGCAGAAACCGACACTGGTGATTTCCCACAATAAAACCCTGGCTGCCCAGCTCTGCGGTGAATTTAAGGAATTCTTTCCGGAAAATGCGGTAGAGTACTTTGTCAGCTATTATGATTATTACCAGCCGGAGGCCTACGTACCTTCGACGGACACCTATATTGAAAAAGATTCCGATATCAACGATGAGATAGAAAAGCTGCGCCACTCTGCGACGGCGGCTCTGGCAGAGAGAAAAGATGTGATCATTGTAGCCAGCGTATCCTGCATATACGGGCTGGGAAGTCCTGTGGACTATGAAAATCAGGTGCTGTCCCTGAGGCCGGGAATGGAGAAAAACAGACATGATATTCTGCGAAAGCTGGTCGATATTCAATATACAAGAAATGATTTGGGATTTAACCGGGGGTCTTTCCGGGTGAGGGGAGATATTATCGATGTCTTTCCTGCCGGAGCGGAACATGCGGTAAGAATTGAGCTATTCGGCGATGAAATTGAAGTCATTAAGGAAATCAACCCCATCACAGGAGAAATCAATGGGATCAGAAACCATGTATCCATATTCCCCGCCTCTCACTATGTTACTTCCAAAGAAAACATGGAGCGTGCCATCGATTCGGTTGAATCGGAGCTGGAAGAGAGGCTCAAATGGTTCAAAGACCGGGGAAAGCTTATAGAAGCCCAGAGAATAGAGCAAAGAACAAGATATGACATTGAAATGCTGAGGGAAGTGGGAAGCTGCAAGGGGATTGAGAATTATTCCCGGCATATTAACGGCCTGCCGGAAGGATGCCGGCCTTATACGCTCATCGACTATTTCCCCAAGGACTTTCTCATTATCATCGATGAGTCCCACGTCATGCTTCCCCAGCTCAGAGGTATGTATGCCGGAGACCGTTCCAGAAAAACATCACTGGTAGAATATGGATTTCGTCTGCCTTCTGCTCTGGACAACAGACCTTTGGAATTTAAAGAATTTGAATCCATGGTAAATCAGGTGGTCTATGTCAGTGCCACGCCGGCAGCTTATGAACGGGAGCATAGCGGTAACGTCATTGCGGAGCAGGTAATTCGGCCAACCGGTTTGCTGGATCCCGAAATTGAAGTGCGAAAAACCGAAGGACAGATCGATGATCTCATCGGTGAGATCAATAAGGTAACCGCCAGAGGGGAAAAAGTGCTGGTCACGACTCTGACGAAAAAAATGTCTGAGAGTTTGACGGATTATCTGAAAAATGTGGGTATAAAAGTAAGGTATCTTCACTCCGAGATCGAGACCTTGGAAAGAATGGAAATCATAAGAGATCTGCGGATCGGCGTCTTTGATGTTCTGGTAGGCATCAATCTGCTGAGAGAAGGGCTCGATATTCCGGAAGTGTCCCTGGTCACCATACTGGATGCGGACAAGCAGGGGTTCCTGAGAACGGAAACCTCGCTGATACAGACCATAGGACGTGCAGCTCGAAATGTAAACGGAAGGGTAATCATGTACGCCGACGGAGTCAGTGAAGCTATGGGTAAGGCCATTTCGGAAACAGATCGAAGAAGAAAGATACAAAGACAATATAACGAAAAACACGGCATCACTCCGAAAACCATTGAAAAAGCAGTGAGATCGGTAATAGAAGCTACCAGGGTAGCGGAAGAAAGTGATGAATATTATGAAGGAAAGAGTCCTCTTGAACTGACGAAGAAGGAATTGACAGATTATATCAAGAGACTGGAGAAGGAAATGAAAGATGCTGCGGCAAATCTGCAGTTTGAGCGGGCTGCCCAGCTGAGAGACCGCATCTTTGAATTTAAGGTGAAGCTTTGATAAAAGACTTCAAAGATGCCAACGGAGGAGCAAATGACAAAAGATATCTTTGTAAAAGGTGCTAACGAGCACAATTTGAAAAATATAGATGTAAGAATACCAAGGGACAAAATGGTAGTACTCACCGGACTCAGCGGATCGGGGAAGTCATCTCTGGCATTCGATACGATCTATGCGGAGGGGCAGCGCCGCTATGTGGAAAGCCTTTCTGCCTATGCAAGACAATTTCTCGGACAAATGGAAAAACCCGATGTTGAGTATATTGAGGGCTTATCCCCGGCCATATCCATCGACCAGAAGACGACCAGCAAAAATCCCCGTTCCACTGTAGGGACGGTTACGGAAATCAATGATTACCTGAGACTACTGTACGCCAGAATCGGCGTCCCGCACTGTCCCGTTTGCGGAAAGGAGATTACCAGCCAGTCTGTGGATCAGATCGTTGATAATCTTATGTCGCTTCCCGAAGGGACCAGAACCACCATTCTGGCGCCTGTGGTGAGAGAGCGTAAAGGGGAACATGAAAAAATCCTGGAAAGAATTAAAAAGGAAGGCTTCACCCGTGCAAGAATCGACGGTGAAATCAAGCAGCTGGGTGAGGATGAAATCAAGCTGGAAAAGACCTACAAACACACCATAGAAATCGTCATTGACCGTATCATCATCAAGCCGGACAGCGAAAGCAGGCTGTCGGAATCCATTGAGCTGGCCCTAAACCATGGAGAGGGCCTGATCGTTGCTATGGTTCAAAAACCGGAGGAAAAGGAGAAAGATCTTCTTTTCAGCACCAAGCTGGCCTGCCCGGATCACGGGATCAGCATTGAAGAGCTGGAACCCAGAATGTTTTCCTTTAACAGTCCTTTCGGTGCCTGCCCTGTCTGCAACGGGTTGGGTTTTCTCCAGAGAATCGATCCGGATCTTATCATTGCCGAGAAGAGTCTCAGCATTGATGAAGGGGCATTGGGCAACATTTTTTCCTCCATGGAATACGGAACCTTTTACCGGCAGATGATAGAGGCCCTGGCAAAAGAACATAAGGTAGATTTGAGTACTCCCTATGAAGACCTGCCGGAAAAGTTTAAAAAAGAGCTTTTGTATGGTACAAAGGGCAGGAATTTGCAGTATTACTATGAAAGCAGGAGCAGCGGGTCTCAATCCTATCGGAACCACCCCTTTGAAGGTGTGATTAACAATCTGGAAAGACGTTATCAGGAGACAAACTCCGATTATATAAAAGAAAAGATGGAGCAGTTCATGAGCCAGACTCCTTGTGAAGCCTGCGGAGGAAAGCGGTTAAAACCGGAAGTTCTGGCAGTTACTGTCTCTGGGAAAAACATAGCGGAATTTTCCAATCTTTCTGTCAGGGAATGCTTGAAATTTGTTGAGAATCTCAAATTAAATCAAAAGGACACCATGATTGCCCATCAGATTCTGAAGGAAATCAAAGCGAGGCTCACTTTCTTAATTGATGTAGGCCTGAATTATCTGACACTGGCCAGAGCCTCAGGTACCTTATCCGGCGGTGAGTCCCAGCGAATTCGTCTGGCTACCCAGATCGGATCCAGCCTGGTAGGCGTACTCTATATTCTGGACGAGCCCAGTATCGGACTCCACCAAAAGGACAATGAAAAGCTGCTGAAAACCCTGCGTAACCTTACGGATCTGGGAAATACCCTGATCATTGTGGAGCATGACGAGGATACCATGTTCGCTGCGGATCATATTATTGATATCGGTCCCGGGGCAGGTGTACACGGCGGACATGTCATTGCCGAGGGAAATGTGCATGAGATCATGGCATGCAGGGACTCCATCACCGGGCAGTATTTAACCGGAGAAAAGAAAATTGAAGTTCCGAAAAAGCGAAGAGAAGGGAATGGAAAATCCATTCAGGTCATCGGCGCTACGGAAAACAATCTGCAAAATATAAACGTAAACTTCCCTCTGGGGCAGTTTGTCTGCGTAACGGGAGTATCCGGCTCCGGCAAGAGCAGTCTCGTAAATGAGATTTTATATAAGAGCCTGTCTTCAAAGGTCAACCGGTCCAAGGAAAAACCCGGAAGCTGCAAGGATATCAAAGGAATTGAACATATTGACAAGATCATCAATATCGATCAGTCCCCCATCGGCAGAACGCCAAGATCCAACCCTGCCACCTATACCGGCGTGTTTACGCCGATCAGGGATTTATTTTCCCAGCTTCCTGAAGCAAAGGTAAGAGGATACAGCAAGGGCCGATTCAGCTTTAACGTAAAAGGCGGCAGATGTGAGGCCTGCAGCGGCGACGGCATTATCAAGATTGAAATGCACTTCCTGCCGGATGTTTATGTACCTTGTGAGGTCTGCAAGGGAAAACGCTACAATCGGGAAACCCTGGAGGTGAAATACAAGGGCAAGAGTATTTACGATGTACTGGATATGAATGTCACGGAAGCGGTGGAATTCTTTAAGAACATTCCGAGCATCGCAAGGCAGCTGGAAACTCTGGAGGAAGTAGGCCTTGGCTATATCAAGCTGGGACAGCCTTCCACACAGCTCTCCGGCGGTGAAGCGCAAAGAATCAAACTAGCTTCGGAACTATCCAAGAGAAGTACGGGAAAGACCATGTATATCCTGGATGAACCTACCACCGGTCTTCATTTTGCCGACGTAGACAAGCTGATTCAGGTTCTTTCCAGACTCGTGGATGCAGGGAATTCAGTGGTTGTCATCGAGCATAATCTGGATGTGATCAAAACGGCAGACCACATCATAGATCTGGGTCCCGATGGAGGAGACCGGGGAGGTCAGATCATTGCCACCGGAGATCCGGAAAAAATCTCCAAAATAAAAGAATCTTATACAGGAGAATTTTTAAAAAAGGTTTTACAGAAATGAAAAATCTGGTACAATATAATATTAATTAAACCTAATCAAGAGCGGATGATAGTTTTATCATCCGTTTGTAGGATTTGCACGCAGGTTGGCGCTGAAATATTTGGTGGTGAAATTTTGGATTCCCAAAAAAGAATTATGTATGCTCTGATGGTATTTTTAATGTTTGCATGGGGATTGGAATATATCTTTGCCAAGCATGCATTGGAGACCTTTCAACCAATTACATTATTGTTTTTTAAATATGTCGTCGGCTTTACTGTGGTGCTGCTGATAAAACTGAAAAAGGATGGAAAAACTATTGTAAGAAAACAGGATATTCCTATATTCCTCCTGTGTTCCATCCTGGGAGAAATCGGCTATTTTTCCTTTGAATATACGGCGATGGATTATCTGCCCATATCGTTGATCACCATCGTATTGGCCTTTGTTCCCGCTCTTTCCATTATCATCGACAGAGTTGTGTTTAAAAAGAAGGCAACGCGAAAGATGGGGATCGGAATTGCGCTTTCTATTTTGGGAATCGCTATGATCATCGGAGTGGACTATCAAATCCTCTTTGAGGGAAGACTGATCGGTTATTTACTGGCCTTCGGAGCAGTACTCACATGGAACCTTTATAATTTTATTACGGCTTCGCTGCACGATCATTATGATAGTGCGACTTTAACTTTAAATCAGTTAATTTGTACCATATTACTGACCTGGCCATATGCATTGACTCATCTGCCATCGCAGGGAGCAGTGACCGCTTCGGTAATAGGAGGAATTATATATCTCGGAACCTTAAGTGCAGGAGTGGGCTTTCTCATCCAGGTAAAGTCCCTTCATATATTAGGTCCCACGACCACATCCATGTTTTCAAACTTCTTACCTATTACGACTACCCTTTTCGGGTGGCTATTTTTAGGGGAGACCATTACGATGATCCAGGTTGTCGGAGGTGTTATCGTGATAACCGCGGGTTACATCGTTATTAAAGAAAAGGGAAAAGCGGAGGAATCATCCAATGATTGAACACATTAACATGACCATGCTGACAGACTTTTATGAATTAACTATGGCAAACGGTTATTTCGAAACGGGAATGTCAAATGACATTGCTTATTTTGACATGTTTTTCAGGAAAATTCCTGACGGAGGCGGCTTCGCCATCGCCGCAGGCCTGGAGCAGATGATTAATTACCTGGACAATTTGAAATTTTATGATAGAGATATTGAATATCTAAGAGGGAAAGGCATGTTCAGCGAAGGTTTCTTAGAGTATTTAAGAAACTTCAAGTTTGAATGTGACGTTTGGGCCATTCCGGAAGGGACCCCAATCTTTCCAGGAGAACCGCTGGTTACGGTCCGAGGGCCTGTTATACAGGCCCAATTCGTAGAAACCATTATGCTGCTTGCGATCAACCATCAGAGCCTGATTGCTACCAAGGCAAACCGTATCGTTCGTGCTGCCAAAGGCAGAGGCGTTATGGAGTTTGGTACCAGAAGAGCCCACGGCGGTTCGGGAGCAGTTCACGGAGCAAGAGCAGCCTATATCGGCGGCTGCATCGGAACGGCCTGCGCGTTGGCAGAAAGAGATTTCGATGTGCCGGCATTGGGCACCATGGCACACAGTTGGGTTCAGATGTTCGACAATGAGTATGAAGCATTCAAAACCTATGCTTCCATTTATCCGGAAAACTGCGTATTGCTGGTAGATACCTACAATGTGATTAGATCCGGGATCCCTAATGCCATAAAAGTATTTAAGGAAATGAAACCGGCAAAGATGGGAATTCGAATTGACAGCGGAGACGTTACCTACCTGACTAAGAAGGCCAGAGCCATGCTGGACAAGGCAGGCCTCAAAGAGTGTTCCATCGTTGTTTCCAATTCCATGGATGAATATATTATTCGGGATGTTATCGTTCAGGGAGCCTGCATCGATTCCTTCGGAGTGGGTGAAAGGCTGATCACATCAAAATCGGAACCGGTATTTGGTGGTGTCTATAAACTTGCCGGACTGGAAAAAGACGGAGTCATCATTCCGAAAATGAAGATCAGTGAAAACGTGGAGAAGATTACGAATCCCGGTTTCAAAACGGTCTATCGACTCTTTGACAAAGATAGCGACAAAGCCATCGCCGATGTGATTACCCTGGATCATGAGAGCATTCCCGACGGAAGCGAATATGAAATATTCGATCCGCAGATTGTCTGGAAAAGAAAGAAAATTTCCAATTTCTATGCGAAGAATTTACGGGTACCGATTTTTGACAAGGGAGTCTGTGTCTATAAATCCCCAAGCATCGGTGAAATCAGGGATTACTGCAAAGCACAGATCGATACTCTCTGGGAAGAAATTTTAAGATTTGAAAACCCCCATGAATATTATGTGGATCTGTCCAAAGAACTTTGGGAACTGAAGCACAAGCTCATCGAGGAGTATAAAGAGTAGATTACTGCGGCATTCGGTATTGAAATCTTTACAACAAAACCTTATAATAAGTTCTTATATAATGAAAAATAAATTTGTTTAAGCAGCTGGAATCTGCAAATCTTGTCATCATCAGGCAGGGTTTGTAGATTTCATTACATAATCGCCATATAGAAAGGTAAGGTGATCAACATGAAGTATGAATTCAACATCACAAAGACAACGAGCCCAAAGGAGAAACCCAACCCGGATACGCTGGAGTTTGGAACCTTATTTACAGACCACATGTTTGTCATGAATTATACGGAAGGCAAGGGCTGGCATGATGGAAGGATCGTCCCTTACGGGCCTGTCACTTTGGAACCGGCAGCTGCGGTTTTCCATTATGCGCAGGAGATGTTTGAAGGCTTAAAGGCCTATAAATCAAAGGAGGGTGACATTCTTTTATTCCGCCCGGACAAAAATGCGGAAAGAACGAACAGAACCAACGAGAGAATGTGTATCCCCCTGATCGATGAAGAACTTTATGTGGAAGCCATCAAGGCATTGGTACATGTTGATTCCGACTGGATCCCGCAGAAGGAAGGAACTTCTTTATATATCAGACCTTTTATTATTGCCAGTGAGCCGTTTTTAGGTGTAAGAGCATCAAGAGAATATCTCTTTATGATCATTCTCTCCCCTGTGGGCCCCTATTACAAAGGCGGTCTTGCACCGACAAAGATCTTTGTCGAGGATGAGTATGTTAGAGCCACTCCCGGAGGAACCGGATTTGCCAAAATCGGAGGAAACTATGCGGCAGGTCTCAAATCACAGGAAAAAGCCCATGACAAGGGCTATTCCCAGGTGCTGTGGCTGGACGGTGCAGAACGAAAATATGTGGAGGAGATCGGAACTTCCAATGCGTTTTTCGTCATCGATAATGAAATCATCACAGCTCCGCTGGAGGGAACCATCCTGCCGGGAATTACAAGAGACTCCGTCATTCAGCTGTTAAAATCCTGGGGCATGAAGGTATCGGAAAGAAGGATCACCATCGAAGATGTCTTCAAGGCCTACGAGGAAGGAAAGCTTTCCGAAGTATTTGCTTCGGGAACGGCAGCGGTAATATCACCGGTCGGAGAATTGTGCTGGAAGGATCGAAAGATCACCATCCATGACAATCAGATCGGTACCCTTTCACAGAAAATATATGATACCCTTTCCGGCATTCAATTAGGAAAGCTGGAGGATCCATTCGGTTGGACGGTAAAGGTTTAGCCCCAAGACTTGACAAGGAGAAGAACTATGATTACAGGAGCAGAAGCCATCGTTAGAAGCTTGGAACTGGAAGGAGTAGAGGTAATTTTCGGTTACCCCGGCGCCACAGTGTGCCCTCTCTACGACAAGCTATCAAAATCTACTAAGATTAAACATATCCTGGTAAGACATGAGCAGCACGCGGGCCATGAAGCAAGTGGCTATGCCAGAATCAAAAAACGTCCGGGAGTCTGCATTACAACCTCAGGCCCGGGTGCTACGAATCTGATTACTGCTCTTGGTACCGCCTATATGGACAGCATCCCGCTTGTAGCGATAACAGGGCAGGTATCCAGCGATCTTCTGGGAAGAGATGTTTTCCAGGAAGCGGATATGACAGGAGCCTCCGAGCCCTTCACAAAATACAGTTACCTGGTAAAAAATGCTGCCGACTTGCCCAGAATTATAAAAGAAGCGTTTCATATCGCTTCCACCGGAAGGCCGGGTCCGGTTTTGATCGATATCCCGGTAAACGTGCAGAATCATAAATTTGATTTCTATTACCCCGATGAGGTGGAACTGAGAGGATATAAACCTACTATTAAGGGTCATGCGGGCCAGATCAAACGGGTAATGAAAGCCATCAATCATGCAGAAAGACCTTTAATTTGCGTAGGCGGCGGAATTTTCGCCGCAGGGGGTCAGGAGGTATTCCGCCAGTTTATCGAAACACTGAACATCCCAGTGGTATCTACCATGATGGGAATCGGAGCGGTTCCTACCGCACATCCTCTTTACATGGGCATGCTGGGAATGCACGGAAAATCCATTGCCAATCAGGCGATTTCCGATTCGGATCTTCTGATTATCATCGGGGCCAGAGTTTCAGACAGAGCTGTGCTGCTTCCCGCAGCAGTAGGGAAAAGTACGAAAATCGTACACATCGATATTGACCCCGCGGAGATCGGCAAAAATCTCAGCACATTTATTCCCGTTGTAGGGGATGCTAAGGAAGTTCTAAATCAGATTCTGGATGCGGAACCATCCAGAAAAGCCGATGAATGGACCGACATGTTAAAACAGAAAAAATCAAAATTAGTTTTGGATTATGATCCCAGATCCTATGGTATCAACCCGAAAGCTTTTGTAAATATGCTTTCCAAGAAACTACCGGACGATAATATCTACTGCGCCGATGTCGGCCAGAATCAGATCTGGTCTGCAGCAAACTGTGACGTCAGGGAGGGAAGATTTCTTACCTCCGGCGGAATGGGAACCATGGGCTATTCCATTCCGGCAGCTATCGGAGCGAAAACCGCAGCACCGGACAAAACCGTCGTCGCCGTTTGCGGAGACGGATCCTTCCAGATGCAGATGATGGAGCTCGGTACCATTTGTCAGCACAATGTAGATATAAAGATCGTCGTGATGAAAAATCAGAAGCTTGGCTTGGTCTGTGAAATTCAAAAGACAGCCTACAAAAATAATATAACTGCCGTAGATCTTTGCGGCAGCCCTGATGTGACGGCTATTGCCGGTGCTTACGGCATACCGGCGAAAAGCATCAGCAGTATGGAGGAAGCGGAACGTGCAATTGAGGAAATGCTTAACCACAAAGGCACCTTCCTGTTGGAGTGTATCGTAGATGAAAAGGAATCATCAGTTTGAAATGGAGGATAAAACTATGAGACATGTATTATCTGCACTTGTCAATAATACGCCTGGTGTAACCAGCAGAGTTTCAGGCTTATTCAGACGCCGAGGCTATAATATTGATTCTTTTATAGGAAGTTCCACAGAAGATGAAAGATTTTCCCGATTGACCATCGTTGTTCGGGGCGATGATATTGTCATCGCTCAGGTGATCAGCCAGCTGGAAAAGCTGGAGGACATTATTTCTATTGAAGATATCAGCCCGGAAAGCATGATCAGCAAGGTTCTTTTAATAATGAAGGTGAAAGCCGAGGTAAAGGATCGGGTTGGCATTATCGTAGTCGCAAATGCATGTAATGCAAGAGTCATAGAAATGAGTTCGGAATATTTGATTTTAGAGGCATTGGATACGGAAGACAGAATCAGCGAGATGATTGAGATCTTTAAACCTTATGGCATTATTGAGCTGGTGAAGACAGGCGTAGTAGCAATGAAGAGGTAGAGATATGAAACATACGATATCGGTATTGGTAGAGAATAAGGCTGGAGTTTTGTCCAGAATTTCAGGGCTCTTTGCCCGGAGAGGATTCAACATCGACAGCTTGGCAGTGGGAACCACGGAAGATAAGCAGATCTCCAGAATTACGCTGCTGGTAGACGGTGACGACTATATCGCTGAGCAGGTCACCAAGCAGCTGAATAAGCAAATCGATGTCATCAAGGTAAGAAAGCTCAACCAGGATGAAATCACCAGAAGAGAGCTCGCTTTGGTGAAGGTGAAAATGTCTGTGGCTCAAAGAGGGGAAATTATTGATATCGTTAAAATTATGGAAGGGAAAATCGTAGACATTTCCCATACCACATTAACGGTTGAGATGAGCGACAGGCCGGAGAAGATCGACCTTCTCATTGAATTGCTGTCTCATTACAATCTTCAGGAGGTGGCCCGAACCGGAACCATCGCACTGCAGAAGGGCGCAGACATCGTATAAAGAAATTTTTGAACCTCCTGGCTGATGCAGTGAAAACATCAATTAGGAGGTTTTAAAATGAAATTTTTCCCCTATATAAATTTTTTAGAATGTTTCCTTTTGTGATATGCCCAAAAGCTGTTATCTGAAAGGCAAGGTAACAATATAACCTACGTAATAAAATAACTCCCGCAGGAAGAAAGGCAGCTTACTGCCGAAAGTTTTATAAACAGAACTCGGAGTAGGGGAGGAATAAGCTTCCATACCGATAGTTTCCGCTATGAAAAGGGCTCTTTTCATATGCAGCGGATCACTTACAATGGTAAAGGATTTCAAATGATTTTCATTTGCGATTTCATATGCATATTTAAGATTTTCTTCCGTGATTTTTGATTTTGTTTCAATGAAAATATCTTCCTCGTTGACATCGTTTTGAATGGCATATTCCCTTGCCGCCTCCGACTCCGCAAATTCGTCTCCTTTGCTTTTGCCGCCGGTAAATATTATTTTATCTACATAATCATTCTTGTAAAGCCAAATGGCGTGATTGATCCTTTCCCGAAAAACGGGAGAAGGTTCGTTCCCCCAGACAGCAGCGCCAAGCACCACAGCTGCATCGGTTTTTACGTATTGAACCTGGTTGCTGAATGACCAAATACTGATTGCCGAGTGACCTATAAAAATCAGAAAAATGATGATGACAGCACAGGACAACCGGAACCAAAATTTCTTTCTCATTGTCTACTCCGAATAAAAATCTATTCCTGATCCTTACTTTAAAATTTACTATTTCTATTCCTAAGCTTTTACTCCAAATCCTGAATATTCATTTTCCCAAGCTCTTTCTTTCTTTTGTATTTTTCCCTGCATGCAAAATAGATTCCCAGATAAATAAGGGTAGGAATATTGGACAGTAAGAAGGTGGATACCAGCATAGCGAAGATATCCCAGCTGCTCATACCGTCATAAACGGCAAGGGAGAAAACCATAAGCAGAGAATAGCCGAAAAACAGGAACGGTAAAATCAAGCCCGGCCATCTGCTTTCTCTTTTGGATAAAAAGATTTGCAGCAAGATCCCTCCTGCCAAAATCAACAGTAAAATGATGATACTGATGCTCGCAATCGCCATCTATTGATCCTCCTTTTTCATTTTCTTGTATTCATTGATTAGAATTTTTGCGGCTTCGAAATCAACCTTTTCATTCACTGCAAGCCGCTTGATTAATGCAATATAAGGCTCATTTGCCGTATCTTCGCTGATTTGAATTTTCTGTATCAGCTTATCAAGCCTGAGCCGAACCGTAGGATAAGTGACACTGTATTGGCTCGCTATTTCTTTCAGCGAACCGGATGCCAAAATAAATTTTTTGATAAAAGAAATATCCTCATCGTCAAGATTTATCATCCATTCGGGA
Source organism: Sinanaerobacter chloroacetimidivorans (assembly GCF_018128545.1). Classification (GTDB taxonomy): domain Bacteria; phylum Bacillota; class Clostridia; order Peptostreptococcales; family Anaerovoracaceae; genus Sinanaerobacter; species Sinanaerobacter chloroacetimidivorans. The sequence continues at coordinate 370,292 of NZ_JAGSND010000003.1, forward strand.
ACAATTTCGATTGCCATAGGTAACCTCCAACTTTAATAATATTAAGTATAATATATAATATTATTAAAGTCTATAGTGAATTATAACTTTAATAAAATAACATGAACTGCCGGCAAGGCAACCTGCAAATGAGCAGCGATACAGACAGGCGATCTGTGCAAAACCTGCATAAGTGCAAATATTACCTGCGTTTCATAGAGTTACCATTGGATTCCTCAGCAATATTGCATTAAAATGTTGCTATAGCCGAATCTCCGAAAAGGAGTACCGGGGAACTAATCTTGGGGTGAAGCTTTCACAAGCGGGGTAACCTCTACCCTAATCCGTCAACTAACCTGGAAGGCAAGAGGAGGATACAATGATGAAATCTAAGAGAATGAAATCGATTCTGTTAAAAGCAGGTTTCGCTCTGGGGCTGTCGCTGGCTATTTCGGCCCATGCTTATGCAGCCACCTATACAACGGTAAGCGGTGATTCTTTATACAAGATAAGCCAGATCTACTATACTACCGTAGACAACTTAATGAATAGAAATAACCTTACAAACTATTCTTTAGATATCGGACAGACTTTAAATGTCCCCAGCAGTACCCATACGGTGCAGAGAGGGGATACACTGTTTTTCATAGCCCAAAGGTACAAAATACCATTTAACACCATCAGGCGTGCAAACAATATCTATACAGATGAACTTCACATCGGACAGATCGTGAATGTCCCTCAGCCTGCCGGATTAACAGCCGGAGCACCGCTAAGTGATCTGTCAGCCGTATCCGGTACATCAGGAGCAGCGCTAACATCAGCAGCGGATACGCTGATATCTGCTCTAGCATCTGCAGTATCATCTGAATCATCATCTGAACCATCATTTGAACCATCATCTGAACCATCATTTGAAGTCGCACCATTATCTGATTCGGCGGCAGCAACCGATACACCGCCGGCTGCCAAAATCAATACAGCAGAAAGCGAGCCTGCAGCAGGCGAAGCTGTGGAAACAGCGTACTCAGCCAGCGATTTGGACTTGCTGTCCAGACTTATAATGGCTGAAGCCCAAGCTGAGCCCTATGATGCAAAAGTAGCTGTAGGCGCAGTCGTGATGAACAGGGTAAAGGCCGGATCCTTCCCGGATTCCGTTTCAGATGTTATTTATCAGAACATTAATGGTTATTATCAATTCACTCCGGTGGTAAACGGCTGGATCGACAAGCCGGCAAATGCGGATTGCATAAAAGCGGCAAAAGCAGCCTTAAGCGGTGTTGATCCTACGAACGAATCATTGTTCTATTACGACAATACCACTACAAATCCATGGATCTTAGCCAAACCTGTTTCAACAAAGATCGGAAACATGGTATATGCATATTAACATGTATAGATCAATTCCCGGATAAATATTGAAGTTGAAAACATAATCTTATAGATGATTATGCACCTGTCTGGTAAATTCTCTTGGCAGCCGACTGTCCGTGTCGGGTTCGGGAGAAGAAGACCGGCAGGTGCTTTTTTAGTGATGAATCTGTACCCGAAGCAATGATGACTTCATATTATACAGAAGAAATATTGAAAGGGGCTTATAATATGAAGTGCCAAGAGCGTGAACTGATAACCCTGCCTGTTGATGAAGGGTTTTCTTTTACTTATGAGCAAATGAATATCAATAATACATTTCAGAAATTATGGTTTCTGCTTGCCGTATTTATGAGAAATTATATATATGCCGTCATGTTGAATTTGCCCAGTGAGGAAGCAGTGGCCGAAAGATTATACCAAGTGCCCGCCGATTTCCGGAATGCTCTTCAAATTTTTTATGGAACAGAAATAGCCGGTATGTTCAACAATATGTTTACAAATTTCCTGACAAAACCAGCGAGTATTATGGAAGGAATGAAAACGAACAATCAAGAGCTTGTAAATCAAGGTACGCAAGAATGGTATCAAACAGCCGGAGAGATCGCAGCCTTTCTAGACAGGATCAACCTTTTTTGGGATGAAAATCAATGGAGATATTTATTAAATCAGTACATCAGCCTGAATATTGAAATGATCCTCGCCATTGCTACGGGAGATTATCGGAAAGAAATTCAAATTTACGAAAGGATTTTTGATCTCACCTCTATCATGGGAACCTATATGGCACGGGGAATCATTGCAAGAGAATTGCAGAGAAGCAGCTGATTCATTGCATAACAACCAGGTGATTATTTGCATCACAACCATAAAGACGATATAATAGTGTCAGCGTATCTGTTACTGCATTCGCATCGGAAGAAAAGCGAGGGTGGACAAGTAAGCAGAAAGGGGAAGCTCGTCAATGAAAGAAAAAATCACAAGCATGATTCAGCAGAGAATAAAGGAATGTGGAGAAAGAGCCGATATTTCCACTGCCTGGGGTGAGCCTCTTGTGGGATTTGCAGAGGCCAATCATTCAACTATCTTAAATTTAAAGGAGATTATTTCTCCGAAACATCAATTGCCTTCAGATGTGCTTCCCGATGCATCCATCGTCATTGTCTATTTTGTACCCCTTACGAAGGAGCTGGCACATACCAATCAAACGGCCGGAGACATAGCCTCCCCGGAATGGGCCTTAGCCTATGAAGAAACCAATGCCATGTTTCGTATTGTAAATGAATCCTTGGCAGAGGAACTGAAAGGTATGGGATATCAGGCAAAAGTATCGCCGGAGACGGCCACCTTTGATCAGGAGAAATTGATCAGCAATTGGTCTCAACGTCATTTCGCGAGAGCTGCCGGACTCGGGACCTTTGGCATTAATAATATGCTCATATCAAAAATCGGATGCTGCGGCAGATATAGCTCCATCGTAACCAATCTGGATGTTGAACCGGATATGCCTTTGGAAGAAGAATATTGTCTCTACAAAAAGAATGGCCGCTGCGGGTTATGCGTCAAACGCTGTCCCTCCGGAGCATTGACTTTGGAAGGTTATGACAGGAATAAATGCTATCAGGTGCTGAGAAAAAATGCGGCGCTTTACACGGATTTTGGGAGTTCGTATTCCGACGGAGCAGGTGGAAAGGCAAACAGTATCGGCAGTGAGGTGTGCGGAAAATGTGTCGTGAATATGCCATGCTCCTTTTTTAATCGCCGGCAGCCGTCATGTTGAATAGATATCTTGAGTGCCGGCAACCGTCATGTTGAATACATAACTTGAGTACCGGCAACCATTAAACCCGTAAAATCAGAATGCACCTGTTAAAAGAAAACAGGTGCATTTTTTATGAATAAACTGTTCAGAAATGTTGTTATCTCTGGTTGCTGGCACCAAGAACGTTTTTGATCTTGTGCTGAACCATCTTCTGAATGGCATCTCTGGCAGGTCCAAGGTATTTTCTTGGGTCGAATTCAGCAGGATTTTCCATGAAGATCCTTCTGATCTCCGCTGTCATGGCAAGTCTTAAGTCGGTATCGATATTGACCTTACATACACCGTATTTAGCAGCAGTTCTGATCATGTCTTCAGGTACGCCCTGAGCTCCCGGAATATTTCCGCCGTATTGATTACATAATGCCACAAACTCAGGAAGAACTGTGGAAGCACCATGCAGAACCAGTGGTGTGTTCGGAATTAAGCTGCTGATTTTCTGAAGTCTTTCGAAATCCAGGTATGGGTCGCCTTTGAATTTGTAAGCGCCGTGGCTTGTACCAATGGAGATGGCCAGTGAGTCAACGCCGGTTCTTTCTACAAATTCTGCTGCTTCATCAGGATCTGTGAAGGTAGCAGAACGAGCGTCAACTTTGATGTTATCTTCAATACCTGCTAATTTTCCTAATTCGGCTTCTACAACAACGCCTTTTGCATGTGCATATTCAACAACCTGCTTTGTTAAAGCGATATTATCTTCAAAGGAATGCTTTGATCCATCGATCATGACTGATGTAAATCCGTCATCTACACATTTTTTGCATATTTCAAAATCTTCACCATGGTCCAGATGCAGAACGATATCCAGTCCGGAATCCTCAATTGCTGCTTCTACAAGCTTAACCAGATAAGTTGGTTTTGCGTATTTTCTTGCTCCTGCTGATACCTGCAAAATCAATGGTGCATTTTCTATCTTTGCAGCATCAACGATACCTTGGATAATTTCCATATTGTTCACGTTGAAAGCTCCTACTGCATGGTCGCTTTTTAACGCTTTTGCGAACATTTCTTTGGATGTAACCAATGCCATAATAATTCCCTCCTATAATTAACATTTTTATTAATAACGAATCATCGATGTTATTATACCCCAATTTGAGGGAATTGCATATGCTTTTTTTATATTTTTTGTTAACTATTTATCATCTTCTCTGGATAACATGGATAAGATTGGCCCTATATTACCCATAAGGTTTTCAATGTCACCAAGTTTCTTCACTCCGGTCAGTGTTGACGCGATGGTATCCAGCTTCTTTGTGGACTTGGAATCATAGAGGAACCCCCTGGCGGCATCCAGCGACTCTTGGATTCTGTCAATGGCATTATCCTTGCTCAGTGGTACATTTCTCATTTGATTTAAATGATTTACTTTTTCCAGGGTATTGGTCATGGTGTGCAGACGATCCAGCAGCAGTTCCATTTTAAAGGTATCAAAAAAAGGTCCCTGGCCGCCGCCGAATCCCGGGCCGCCGAATCCCGGACCGCCGGCTTTCCCCGGAAAAGGCGGGAACTTAAGCCCCTGAACGGGCGATTTCATGCCCTGCAGGGGAAGATTCAAGAACTGCATGGGGAAATTAAAGCCCTGAGATCCTCCCTGATTGGAGAAAATAAGAATGACAATCAAAATAAGGAGCGGATTCATTTATGTACCTCCATTCCTGCAGGTACAAACGGAATTACCTGCACGAAGATCAAAGTTTATTCATCATAATATGAAAAAAAAACCCAAGTGGTGCATATATTATTGGTAGCCAGATAAACTTCAGTTTTTGGCAACAGAAAGAAAGGGGACAGTATATGGAAATTAACAATAAAATGTTAATGGAACTGGCAAGTCAGGTTGGCCTTGAAAATTCCAATGCGAATAAGGCAAAAAGAGCTGCCGATTTAGCCGATAAATACAAAGGGAAAAGTGATCAAGAGTTACTCAACGAGATTCTGAAACTAAAACATAGCATGAAAAACGACAGGGCGCAATTTGATAAGCAGATGAAAGCGATCAAATCACTGCGGCTGATGATGAATGATGAACAAAAAGCCAGATTAGATAAAGTAATCCGGCTTTTGGAATCAGATGAGTAATCTATTTAGCTCAAGATATGTACTACTTGGTTAGAATCGTTACTACTTCTGCAGGAGTTGCGTTGGAAGGAATTGTAAAGGTTCCGGCTTTTAATTTGGTGTCTGCACTGGCGGCAGCTACGGCATCGTAGAACTGCTGCCTGTTTTCAAAAAGGCCTTTGCCAATCAGAACATCCGCAATTTTTGATGCGGTAGAACCCGGCTCTATCGTTACGGAAATGTTTCCCGTATCAGCTCCGGAAGAACCTTGATCATTTGAGCCTTGACCTTTTGAACCTTGTCCTTCATTGGAATTGGTACCGTTTCCGGAAGATGGCTGATCCGGTTTGTCTTCCTCTCCGGAATCATTGTCGGAATCGCTGGGATCCCCGTTATTTGAATCAGTATCATCGCTATCACTGTCTCCGGCGTTGCTTTGATCCGGAGTCTGATAGCTTGGGGGCACATCGGAATCCTCTTCGGTTTCAACCTGTGCGGTCAAAGTGGAAGGATACGCTAAAATGGAGTCAATTCTTCCGACGATAACGAATGCTGCCAGGGCAATAATAACCAGTGCCACTAAAATATCATTCATATCATACAGTATGTCTTTTAACTTTTTCATCACAATTCCCCCTAAATATATCTCAAAGATTTACTCTGAATTACATGATTTACGTTCAGGGGCCGGCTAAAAAGGCCTCTGAACTAAGTCTTAGTCTATCATAGTTAGTTAGAATTGACAAACCATAAAGGCGGATTTTTTATTAAGTTTTCTTTACATCGTATATTTCAGCAATGTATTGTTGTATAATCTATTACGGGAATAATTTGGGAAAACCAAAAAACATAGGATATTCCGATAACCGAGGATGTTACATGATAAAACTTACCATAACGGATAATGAGAAAAACCAAAGAATGGACAGGTTTTTGAAAAAATATTTCAAGAACGCGCCTTTGAGCTATATCTATAAATTAATCAGAAAAAATGTAAAATTAAACGGGGTCAGAGCCGATATCAGTACAATTCTTCAGACGGGTGACGAGGTAATCCTCTATATTTCAGAAGAAGAAGCCGCTGGTTATCAGGAAAAGAAAAAGATAACCCGTGCCAAAAAGCAATTTAAAATTGCTTATGAGGATCAAAATATTATCATCGTTGAAAAGCCCTTCGGGCTTTTGACTCATGGCGATAAAACCGAAAAAAAGAATACTCTGGCAAATCAAGTAGCCGGATACCTGGCAGAACAGGGAGATTATGTTCCGGAACGGGAAAAAACCTTTGTACCTTCACCGGTAAACAGACTTGACAGAAATACCACGGGGCTGGTGATCTTCGGTAAAAATCAGCTGGCTTTGCAAGGCCTGAATCGGATGATCCGGGAAAAGGGCTATGTTAAAAAATATTATTTGACCATTGTCCATGGGGAAATGAAAAAAGAACTTCAGCTCCTTGATAAAATGACGAAAGATGAAAAGAGCAATAAAGTCAAAGTAATGGATCTGGATGCCACGGAGGGTAAGGTGATGGAGACCATTGCCCGTCCTCTGAAAGTCTCTAAAGGATATACGCTGGTAGAGGTGGAGCTGGTGACGGGAAGGACTCATCAGATCCGTGCTCATCTTGCGGAAGCCGGTTTTCCTGTAATTGGTGATGTCAAATACGGAAAAAACGGTCAAAATAAAAAAATAGAACAGCAATTTCACTTAACGACACAATTTCTTCACGCTTATCGTTTATACTTTGAAGATGGCGTATCACCGCTTGCCTATTTAAAAGGCAAAGAGTTTATCGCGCCGCTGCCTGTAAATTTGGAAGCCATTAAAGCAAAATTGATAGATTCTAAGTAAAAGGAGACGAAGATGGCAAATTCAGAGGACAACAGACCTTTTAAGGAGAAATATAGAATTTATATCTATCCTGTGGTTTTGGCCTGGATTGTTACCATGCTTGTAAGGCCGGTGATTTCAGACGGAAATGCAATGCTGCCGGGAATCCAGGACGGTCAGGTGATCATCGTGGCAAAGCACACCTATACTACAGTAAGGGGAACGCCGGAATTTCAGCAGGTGGTGGCATTCCGGGAGGATTTTCTCGAGGAAGGCGAAAAAGGGGAGAATACCATTCGCAGAGTGATCGGTTTGCCCGGTGATAAGATAGAAATCAAAGACGGCAAGGTCTTCCGAAATGATGAAGTCCTGGAGGAAGATTACATTATAGGGGATACCGAGGGGGACGTCGGCCCGATGTTCATTGGCGAGGATGAAGTTTTTGTCCTGGGAGACAATAGAGAAGAAAGCGTCGACAGCCGGGATTCCAGGGTCGGACCGCTGAAAATGGAGATGATCAGAGGCTCCTGTGCCATAACCGTATGGCCTATCAATCAAATTGGAAGGATAAAATAATATTATGAAGGAATGGATCAAAGATATTGTTATTGCAGTGATTGTAGCAGTGATCATCATGCAGTTTATCAAACCAACCATCGTAAAAGAGACATCCATGCAGCCTACTTTATACGAAAATAATTACATATTTCTGAGCAAGCAGGCTTACCGCTTCAGCGAGCCTGAAAAGGGAGATATTATCGTATTTCACACAGATCTGAAAACCCAGGCCGGAAAAGAAAAACTGCTGATTAAGCGAGTTATTGGGCTTCCCGGAGACGTGATCAATATTAAAGACGGAAAGCTGTTCATCAACGATGAACTGCAGGAGGAAGATTATACCCTGGAGCCTTACACCTCCGGTTTTGTGGAGGATCTGGAAGTGCCGGAAGGCTGTCTCTTTGTCATGGGAGACAATCGTCAAAACAGTGCGGACAGCAGAGACCCCAGCGTAGGCTTCGTGAAGATTGATGAAATCATAGGGAAGGCGGTTTTCCGTCTATATCCCTTCAGCGAGATCGGGTCACTTCATTAGTGGAATGATTGGGTTTTACGCTTGGCGGTTTCATGAAACATTGGGTCAGGATTAGGAAAAGAGGTTACATAAGAAAAACTGAAAGGGGATAAAAACAGGGATGAGAAAGACGATTTTTGAATTTGCAAAAACAATTATTGTTGCATTGGTAATTGCACTGATTATTACCACATTTATTAAACCGACTTTGGTGAAAGGTTACTCCATGTATCCTACCATTGAGCCTAACAATTATCTGATTGTAAATAAGATACCTTATTTGACAGGAGATCCGGCTCATGGAGATATCATCGTATTTAAAGCGCACATTTACACGGATACGGGGGAGGAAAAGGATTTGATCAAACGGGTCATCGGTGTCGCAGATGATGTCATTGAGGTGAAGGACGGTGTCGTTTACAGAAACGGCGAGGCTTTGACCGAAGAATACATCTACGGCGGCGTCACTCCCGGAGATATGGCTCCATTTACTGTAGATAACGGATATATCTTTGTCATGGGAGACAATCGGCCCAACAGCCTGGACAGCAGAGATCCCAGCATCGGAGAAATACCGGTATCCGACATCCTTGGAAGAGTAGACCTCAGATTATTTCCATTTAATGAAATTGGATTAATTAACAGATGATTTTATCTTAGGATACAGTTAATGAGTTCGAATACATTGACAGGAGAAATTTTAGGATCCATTTTATGAAACAGGATTATGGACAGGTGATAGAATGAAACAAAAAAAGATCTTAGCAAACAATAAGAAAGCAAGGCACGATTATTTCATAGAGGAAGTGTATGAAGCCGGTATGGTTCTGACCGGAACCGAGATCAAGTCCATGCGTCAGGGAAGGCTGAATCTGAAGGAAAGCTATGCAAAAATTGAAGGCAATGAACTGATCATCTATGGAATGCACATCAGCCCTTATGAACAGGGAAACCGCTTTAATGTGGACCCCTTACGGCCCCGAAAGCTGCTTTTGCACAAGCAGGAAATCAGAAAGCTCATAGGCTACACCACCCAGAAGGGCTTGACCCTGGTTCCGCTGAATGTGTATCTGAACGAAAAAGGGCTGGCCAAAATTGAAATCGCAGTGGCCCGGGGAAAGAAAAATTATGATAAGCGGGAAGATATTGCAAAACGCGATGCCGATAGAAGAATTCAGCAGGAAATGAAGCATGCTGCAAAAAATTACTAAACACAGATGAAAAAAATACTGAATATACTGTATACAACAGGGTAATAAATGAATTACAATAGTACTGAAAGATAAAACCAACAATAACGAAGATGGAAAAGGAGAAAACGAATATGCACTTAATGAAATTAGACGTGGCATCTTTAGAGCATCTCAGAAAAGCGACAGAAAGCAAGGAAGTGACGCTTGACAATCCAATCATAGTAAAAACAAAGGATATGCAGTTTCCATTAGTACTGGATAAAGGGGAATATTCAGATTACATAACGCCTTTTCCGGTAAAATTTTCTTTGGATGAGGTTGAAGAGATCTATCTGGTTATAGATTTCCAGTCAGCAAAGGTTCATGACCTTTTAATTCACACCGAAAAGTATGATGTCGTTGAATTTGATTTGACATGCTTTGATGCACTGATTGATTCTATGTAAAGTTGCAAAGTTTCAATTGTATGGATTTCAAAGGAAATACTCTGTACAGCAAAGCGTTTTGAAGGTGTTATCGGGGCATCTGAATGGCTGCTCTTTGAGATCGGTCAGCGGGTTAGGCCCTGCAGTCTGTGAGAAATTAGTAAAAGGAATTCAAATTCAAATAATTAACAAAATTATTAATTTTTTAAGACTGTTTTAAATAAATTATGTGTGGTATTATTAATACATACATCAGAAGTTGAAAAAACCCCTGATGCATAAAAGCATGATATGGGGGTGTAAAGGTTTCGACGGGGGTGTAGAAGCCGGATAAGCGAGCCGTAGTTGCCTAGTCTACGTTAAAAGGGGCACGTTTAAATATAAACGCTAAAAATAATAACAATTACGCTTTAGCTGCATAAGCAGCAGCCGCTAAGCGGCGCGTCGTCAGCTCCCATTCACCTGTAGGTGGGAAACCTGGCGTCGATTATACAGGAAAACTCCGTGTGAGCTCCTAGTAGCACGGGGGACCAATAGGATAGCCGATGATAAAGCCTGCTGACGGGCGTTAACAGAGGCGAAGCAAAAAAACATCAGCTGCGCTCGGAGAAAGTCTTGTGGAAATGCTTTCGGACGCGAGTTCGACTCTCGCCACCTTCACCATTATGTGTATGTAAAAAAGATGTCCTGCGTGAAAAACGCAGGATTTCTGCCGTTTTTGGGTGTTTTTTGCCTCCTAAAAAGCCGTTTTTTAGAACATCGATTTCGTGGATGTCATGTGGGAAATTTCAGTGGTCTGGGGGAGTCGAACTCTCATTTTACCTATTTTTACCCCAATTGCAGAAAAAAGTGGTATTTGCTTTCCTTAAAAAAGGTAAAAAAATACGCATGGAAAGAGTGCATCTTTTGAGATGGCAGAAAAGCAGCTTTTTAAGTCAGCGCTATTTTTAATAATGTAGAAATCCATTGATTTTATTTGCATTTTCTGATGTGAAAACTCACATACTAATCTTCATTAAGCTGTGAGCGGCCTTATGGATATAGGGGATGAATTTATAAGTCTGCCTTTGGTGGACTCTTTTCAAGACTATTGATAAGTTATTGCATTTTTTCGGCACTTTCTAGCGCAATTCATGCATACCAGGCATTCGTTTTTAATAATTCTATATGAATTTTCTCCTTTATTAACAGCCTTAGCAGGACATACCTGAAAACATAGCCCGCAGTTGATACACTTACTTGAATCAATTTTCATATAATGCTTGGATAGTCTGGCAGAAAAACTAAAAATGGTTCCGAACGGGCATAGATTATAATGCCATAGTTCAGGCGGAAAAAGCAAAGTTATTATTATTCCCGATGCGAATAAAACAGGCAGCACTGGTAATTGGCGACCGGAGACTACAGTAAAAAGGAAAGCGGCAATAAAAGCCGCCAATACTATGTATCGAATCAAGGGCCTTGATAAATAGGACGGTATTTTAATACTTTTTATATGGAGTCTTGATTTTAATAAAGTGATAAAATTCATAGCTGTGTTGATTGGACAAATCCAACCGCAGTATATACGGCTGAACCATAATGATACGATGAAGCTCAGGACAAATAAACCCATCCACAGGTGCACCCTTCCTATCAATATAAGAGCAACAAACAAAATCAGAAAGGCTATTTGTATTAAATGCTGTAATATCTTATTCATAGCTATACTCCTTATAGACACTGGGATTTGGGGATTTTACCACAAAAAACTCAAGAACATCACTTTGGTAATTAATAATATTCATTTTTGTTTTGTAAGGGATATTGATAATTTGGCCTCCGTGATAATTCGCGGAACATTGGTCTCCAAGCGTCAATGTCATTATACCGTGTATGATTATTATATAGACATTTGAATTGGAATAGTGTTCCGGAAGTCCTTCTCCGGTGGGTAAAACCATATGATTGATCAGCAATGGTGTGTCATCAACGAGCTTTTCAATAATCTTACCATCACTTTTTGTAAACTCATAAATTTTTTCAAGCATAAAACTCATCTCCTTTTGTTTTTTAAAAAATTATTATTGTATTGAAAACTGCGCTTCGCAGTCTAAAACTTTAATTTGATTTCTGCCTCTTCGCCAGGCTTCAAGGTGCAATTATCCGGCAGAAGAAGTTTAATCTTTACACTTTCCCGGTCCTTATTAGCTGCGGTCTGCAAATCCTTGGGGGTATACTCACTTTCCACATCAATATACTTTACAATTGCATCATAAGCTTTTCCATTGCTTTTTACCTGAAAAACCTGGTCATATTCTATTTCGTTTAAATAATCAACCGGCAGATAGAAGACAAAATATTTTTCATCATCAGCAGCGATATCGACAAGGCTATAGCCTGACGACACCATATCTCCCTTGTCGTAACTCTTGCTCATAACTACCCCATTGCATGCCGCTAAAATCGTATATTTGTCAAGGTCTTCTTTCATTTCCCGAAGCTGACTCTCGGTCTTATCAATATCAAGCTGTGTGGATTCCGCGGAGGAATTGCTTCTTGCATTGTCCAATTGGGCTTTCGTTGCAGTCACTGTATTTGCTGCGGAATCCGCGGTTACTTTTGCCTTATCCAGGACATCCTTGGAGATCGCACCTTGGTCATATAATGATTGCGCATTATGATAATCCTGCGAAGCTTTTTCATTTGATGACAAGGCGCTGCGGTAATTGGACTCAGCTACAGTAACGCTGTTCTCCGCTTGACTTTCGCCGCTTCCCAACTTCAACTCCGCAAGAGCGGTCTTTTCCTTTTCCATCGTAAGCTGAAGCTGTTCATAGGAATATTCCTGAGCAGTACTGTCGATTTTGGCTATCACATCTCCTTTTGAAACATGAGTGCCAAGTTCGACCGGCATCTCAATAATTTTTCCTGAAACTTCAGTCGTCTGAGAAATGGTTGTAGCTTCCACCACGCCGATATACTTTTGATTGTTGTTACCGTATAAGAAAATACCCAACGATACAATAACGATCAAGGCCAACGGAATCATTTTATTCTTATGTTTTAAAATCTTCATAATCTAGATTCTCCTTTATATCGTAAATATTTAAGTACTTTTAAGCTGGGATTTACAAATATTTATATCCTTCGATAGCGCTTGAGAAGAATTGTGTTAATCGCCATACATAGGATTGTTAAACTTAATAGGATTAGAACATCGGGTAAAATCGAACCGAACCCGCTTCCGCGTATCATGACCTTATCCAATGCATCCGCCACATAATAGAGGGGCATGAACTTCCCAACCAGTGTCCACTCCGGCGATAAATCAAACAGACCGGTGAAGAATACCTGCGGAACCACAATGATCGGGATAAACTGGATCATCTGAAACTCGCTTGTTGCTGCAGTTGACATCAGAATCCCGAACGCGAGGGCCACCATTGCAGACAGCAGCGTGATAAGCAAAACAAGCCAGAGGGAACCAACCATCATAATATCCAGGATGTAAATAACAAAAAATGTTATGATCGCTGCCTGTATAACAGAAACGACTCCAAATCCCAGTACATATCCGGTGACGATTTCCCAGCGTTTAATCGGTGTCGACAGCAGCTTTTCCAAAGTCCCCGTGGTCCTTTCCTGCAGAAAGGAGATGCCGGAAATCAAAAATGTAAAGAAGAACACGATAAACCCGATCAGCAGTGAACCAAAGTTGTCGAAGGTGGATAAATCACTCGCGCCATACACATATTTAACGTCGGTTTTTAAATCGTACCGCTCAGAAGAGGGTATCATGTTTTTTTTTGCAGCCTCCATGGATGCAAGCGCCGTTTCGGCCTTTGTTGAATTACCGCCGTCCAGTTTTATGTAGAGTTTCCCCCCGGTCATTTCGACGGCAGCTATGATCTCTTTATGTTCCATCATTTGCATTGCTTCAGACTCTGTGCAGCGTACTGTTTTGATATTGTTTTCATACAAATTGTCCATATATTGCTGCGGAGCGTTAACGATACCAACTGTTAAATCCATAGTGGAAGAGTCCAGGATGAAATAGATCATCGTCAGCAACAGCAATGGCGCAAATATGATCAGAGCCAGCGTTCGTTTGTCATGGCGAAGCTGATTCAGGATTCGTATGACCATAGCCTTAATCCTCATATTTACCACCTCCATAATAAATAAATGCTTCTTCTATGCTGTTTACACCGATTTCCCGCTGAAGTTCCTTCGGGGTTCCTTGCGCGATCAGCAGCCCGTTGCGCATCATCGCGAGCTGATGGCATTTTTCAGCTTCATCCATCACATGAGTTGTTACAAGAATAGTTACCCCATTATTTGACATTTTGTATAATTCCCTCCAGATATCCTTGCGAAGGAGTGGATCAATCCCAACTGTCGGTTCATCCAGTATCAGCACCTTCGGCTGCTGGAGCATGGCCATGGCCAGAGAAAGCCTTCGCTTCATACCGCCTGAATATGCAGCTACCGGCTTATACAGGTCATCGGACAGGTTCATCAATTCCATAACTTCAAGCATGCGTTTTTTATATTGCTCTTTTTTCATACCGTATATTGTCGCATAGAATTCCAGGTTTTCTGCTGCTGATAACGCGGTATATAACGCATCGGATTGCGCCATATAACCAATCTCTTTCATCAAAGATAGCTGAGGCATTTTCCTTCCCAGGACAAAGGTTTCTCCCGAGCTGGATTCGGAAATTCCCGCCATTATTTTTACTGTGGTGGTTTTACCGCAGCCTGACGGTCCCAGCAAGCCATAAATAGAACCATAGGGTACCTGCAGCGTAACGTCTTTAAGGACCTGTCTTTCTCCGAAGAACTTATTAACGTGATTTACAATGATACAATCAGATTTGTTTTCCATTTTACCCTTCTTTTCATTTATCTCATTTCTTGGGTTAAAGGTGTCACCCCGTAAGAAATATGATAATAACGCTTGCATTTAGACAACACGATGTCTATAATTATATTACTAGATCGTTTCATAAAAAAAAACCATCAATGTATCTGATGATGTCGAATTTTTTGAAGGAGAAAAAGAAAATGAATCATGAATCCAGAAAAGTTGCAAAAACGAAAGGGATAATCAAAGACGCTTTTCTTGAACTTTGCAAAGAAAATAAACTTGAGAAAATCAGCATAAAGGACATCACAACGAATGCACATATAAACAGGAGCACTTTTTATCTCTATTACAAGGATATTTACGACTTGCTGGAAAGCATTGAAAATGAGTTTCTAGCAGACTTCACGAATAAAATTAAAGATGTATATACTATCATTTTAAAAGATGGAGACATCTATCCAATTATTCCGTCACTAGAGTTTTATCAGAAATATAGTAAATACTTGATGGTATTGCTTGGAAGTAACGGTGATCCGGTATTTGCTCATAAATTGAAGGCCATAATAAAAAATAATTTGTCTGAGTTGTTAAAAAGTGAAGAACTGCAAACGGTTCCATATTTGGACTATATAATAGAATATTTAGCATCTGCTCAAATTGGCGTATTAACATACTGGCTTCAAAGTGAAATGATGTTGCCCATGGAAGTGATCGGCGATTTATTGAAGAAGATGAGTCTATATGGGCCGATTGGATATATGAAGTTGCTGAAATAGAAAATCACATTTTCCGTAGTAACTAATTGAGGTGACAGCATGGGGATAGTTTTATCGCATTACTTTGAAGCAATGGCACAGATACCGATTTTTAGTAGCCTGGAAAAAGATGAATTGAAGCATTTACTAAGCAGTCCTCAGCGTGAACTGAAGGAATATGGCAAAGGTCAAATCATTTATCTGAAATATGATAAATGTAACACTATGGATATTATTCTGGAAGGTAAAATTGCAATTCAAAGCATAGATGAAAATGGCAATATACTAACAATCAAGATATTTTCAAATCGAGATGTGATTGGAGCTAATTTGGTGTTTTCAGGTAGAAACGAATATCCGATGACGGTCACATCACTAACCAGATCTACAATACTTCACTTGCCAAAACAACTAGTACTTGAAATATGCAAGGGGAACGAATTGTTTATGAACAGCTTGCTAAAAGAAATTTCAAATAAGACATTAATTCTAACCGACAAAATTAATGAGATTATCATGAAATCAATAAGGCAACGAATTGTAGATTTTCTGGATTATGAGTTCCATCAGCAAGGAAGTAAGACTATTCGATTAAGAACAACAAAAAAAGAATTGGCAGAGAGATTAGGTATTCAAAGAGCATCTCTTTCTAGAGAGCTAAGCAAAATGAAAAGAAATGGCTTGATCGATTATGATGTTAAATCCATAACTATTAAAAACATGCCGTTTATTAAAAATTCAAATGTGTAACATCGGCAACATTATTAGAGCTTTTTAGAAAGTATAATGGCTATAAGGATTAAATTTTTAATTGTTTGGGAGGGATACCAATGAGATGAAAAATAATAGCCAAGAGTTTTCTATTATTATGAATTAATGGAGGTGTCATTATGGAAATACCTAAGGATTTAAACTCAATTAAGAGCGCATATATGATGGCTAAAAGCGAAAATAATAAGCCCGAAATGAATCGGCTGAGGCAAGAAGCGTTAATGGCCATGAAAAATGATGCTCCTGTTTCTAAGACAGAAACCAAATACTCTGGTGTAACGGACTCTGCCAGAAACAAATATGATTCATTAGAATTAAGTGAAACTGGTAAACAAATTTCCAGAGCTGGAAGCGCTCCACAGTTAATTAATTAAAAACTACGTTGTGAGATAAATCAAGTAAAATTTACTAGTGCAGCTTTCCTATCTATAGGATAACTGTAAAATAGAATAGGTATTTGTATCAGGCCATATTACAGCATAATGCTGCGATATGGTCTTTTTTATTGAAACAACTTGCTTTAAAGGAGGGGTTAAGTTGAACAGCAACAGATATTTTCAGGAGATTAGCCGCAGACTCATGCAGTTTAATATCTCCGCGGAAGGAATCAAGGAAAACGGCGCCTTCTATTTTTCTTTCGACGGTGCACCGCTTTGTCATGTGGCGCCAGATGGCGCGAACTATCATTATTCAGAGCATCTGGACACGGAAGAGAAAAAAGGACTTTGCAGTCTGGTGACGGAAATTTCTGAGGAGACAAGAATATATGTACAGGCAGTGGAAAATGCCTCGCCACTAAAAGCCGCCGATCTGCGAGACGGATATAAGCTGCTAAGCGAACATGAGAATATCGTCTTGGCAGGAACAGATCTGGGAGAACACGGCTATCAGTTTGTAACTTGGCGATATACCTATGACAGAGAAGGTGTTACCCTTGGCCACTACTATCATAATGATTATTCCGGAGCCAAAGAGGATTTCGCAGTTCGATCCGGACTCATAAATAAGCACAAGCTGTTTGACAACGAAGAATTAAAGGAAGTCTATCGTGCTTTAGACCAGAGCCAGAAATATATCCCTTATCTTACATTTGACCAGGAACAAAAGATACTTGAGCTAAAAAAGAAAATCGAACATGTCTCACCAAAAGCGGTTGAAGCATATAAAACAGAGCAAGAGACACAAATGGAGAAGCCCATCTTCCATATTCAAATCGTGGTTGGCGATCTGGAAGAAGATCTTCTGAGGGTTAAAAAGGACACTGATGGCGCTGTTCTTATGCATGAACTGAAGTTGCCTGCAACTGCTTCCGAGCTGCAAGAAGCCTATAATTTTCAAACCAAAAACGAAACCTTCTATCAAATCGTGAAGTGTATCCGCTATCTGGATTTGGTCGGTGATATGTCCGTGATTGATTTGGATTGCTTGAATGAAGCGGCAAAGATAATTGACCAAATGGATGAATTGCAAATTTCAGAATTGCAGTTATCAATGAGAGGTAATCCTCCGGAAGATGAAGTACAACTAAAAGAACTCTGTGATAATATCCATGGGCCGTTACGGTTCATACAAAACCATCTGAATATGTAAATTTGTATAATGGCAGTTTTGAATATGAAGCTGTTATTTTTACTTTACAACCTTAACAGGGCATGACGAATACAAGGAGGAAATCATATGAAACGCATAGAAACTGCCCGATGGAAACCCACACCCAATCAGCCAAGCAAACTGGAGTACGACGGCCAGCGCACGGCACAGGAGGTTTTTGAAGAACTCTCCTATCGCCTTGAAAACACAGGATATCTCCCGGAAGAATATTTTTTATTGGATAGCGAGTGGCTGGATGGAAAGGAATTCCCCCAGAACGCCGATATCTTCTGCACGACGGATTAT
Organism: Sinanaerobacter chloroacetimidivorans; assembly: GCF_018128545.1. Taxonomy (GTDB): domain Bacteria; phylum Bacillota; class Clostridia; order Peptostreptococcales; family Anaerovoracaceae; genus Sinanaerobacter; species Sinanaerobacter chloroacetimidivorans. Next base: position 388,319 of record NZ_JAGSND010000003.1, read on the forward strand.
GGCGCCAGTGAGGGGATATATACAGACGTTTATCTTCGGATTTATGATGAGGGCAACGGCACCACAAAGAAATTCGCCACGGGAAAGACCCTTGGAGAAAGCGAGAGCGATCTTGATCGTATGAACCTCATCGCCTCAGCTATCACAAAAGCCTTTCATTCAGACGGCATACATGCCCGGTTCATTCGACTGGGTGAAGCTGAAAGGTCCGAGGGTCTCATTGTGCACCTGAACGAAGAGGAACGTCTGATTGTCGCTGACAGTCTCATAGAGATGAGAACGCAGCTTCAGGATAAAACCATGGCGGTAGAGAATCTTCTGCGCCGAGTAGCCGGAAGCATTACCGAATATATCAACATGGTCGGCGACCTCCCACTTAGGATCAGCGATACGGATCTTGCTATCCTGGCAATACAGGACGGCAACATGGCAGCGTTTCTTGAGGCGTTCCCAAAAGCAGAGGATCAGGGTGTCGTGCTAATCCACGCAGCTGGCCGTCCGGGCAGGATTGGAACGCAGATGACCTTGGAGATGCTCCAGAAAACGCAGAACAGCATCCCGAATGACATCTACCTGGATGCCTGTAAAAAAGCTGTCAACGCTGGGGATTCCGACAGGGTGGTGCTGATGATGCGGAATGCAGAATCCTCGGTGAAAGATTTGGATATGGGGCTGTTCGGCAAGATTGTCCGCTGCTCCCTTGAATATCATAGTGAAAACGGCCACAATCGTCGCATGGCACACACCCTTGTTCAGGAGTGCACCCCTGGGCAAATCCAGGCTGCCGACCCTGCTCTTCTGCTGCTTGCGCAGCGCCGCGAGGATTGGCAGATACTTTTTCGGCTTATTGAGCAGGGGATCAATGCGAACCAATACGCCGCAGAATTTTTCGACCAGCTATCCAGGCAAGGGAATGCCTGGATGATATACAGCTGTGTCGACCGCGGTATGAAGATTGATAATAATAATTTTGCCGCGTTTCATGCCTGCATTCGGCCTGAGTCAATAGATGCCGCAAAAAGACTGATTGAGCTCGGCACGGATTTTGACGGTTATCTGGAGTGGGCGGAAAAATATCATTCCGGAGAGAAGGATGAAAGTCTGATTAGTATCCTAAAAGAGTATTGGGAAAATGACATTAAGCCAAAGCGGGAATTAAAACTGAACGAAGTATTTGATCCTGACAGCCATCATCAAACGCAGTCAGAACTTAACGGTGACACGGAATATGTTTTCAAGCTTCAAGTCTATCCATCCTATCTTCCCGAAAAAAGGGGAAGACAATTCACACTGGAGCTTCCCGTATCAGAAAGTGAATTGTGGATTACGCTTTCCAAACACGGTATTAATGATTTCAGCCAATGTGATGTCGCAAGCTGTGAGTGCTCCATAAAAAGATTGTCCAACACCATGAATCTCGAAGGGAATATTCATGGGTTAAATCGGCTTGCAGCTCAAATTAAAGATATGATTGGAAACCAGGAGCGCGTAACAAAATTTCTTGCCGTACTGGAGGAAGCAAGGCCAAGTGAATTATCAGACGCCATCGATTGCATGGATGAGCTTGACCGCTATGAGTTACTTCCTCAGAATGTAAAAACTCCGGCAGATCAAATAAAAGAAATGGGAATAACGCAGGAACTAAATATGTAAACTGCAAGGGCTGGAGAGCCGAGCGTGGGATGCACCTCTATTCTCCGGCCCTTTTGCTTTCAGGAAAGGGAAAATGCCATGATAGTACGATACCGAAAAAATAAGAACATCGCCCATTACGATTCGGAAAGCTTCACGACAACCGGAAAGCGCGAATCGATTGAATCTCTGCACGGCCCATTCAAAAGCTGCGGCGAATGCCCGTATCCTTCCCACGGATTTATCTGCTACAGATCAGAGGGCGATTGCCTCAGGACCGATGTGGAAAAAATCCAGAGAAAAAACAGAAAGGAAGAAGTCGATGTTTGAAATGACGCTACGAAGATATGACGCCCCATCCTACCGTACAGCTGTCATTGCGTTTCCCGCATCTGAACCGGATTTGGAAAAGCTTCTGGATGAAATCGGCGTTGGCATAACTATAGAGAAAAATTGTCTGGTGGACAAGATCAGCGGTGATGAAAGGGCGTTGCAGGGGTTGGTCGACCAGTACATCAACGCCGATGAGATGCAGTACCTCGCCAAGCGTCTGGACAGTCTTGACAAAAGCGAGATGCAGACCTTTCGGGCAGCAGTTCATGCCGAGCAGCTTATTACAGTAAAAGACATGATCAACCTTACCTTCAATCTTCACGCATATACTGTTGTCATCGACTTCTCCGATATCACCAGAATCGGAAAAAATTATGAACTGAATCGGCAGCTTGTCATGAACACCCGGCAAATGGAGCAGACAGATTTTGCAGAGATTGGGAGAAGGCTTATTAGTGACCAAAAAGGCGTCGTTACACCATATGGCGTGCTGTATTCCACCGGAAATGAGAAACAGGAGCTTTACAACGGCGAACAGTTCCCGGAGTACAGCTATCGCGGCGAAGATGTGGCAACAGTCAGGCTAGAGGTGGGCGATTATCAGAGTGGAGTAAAATACGAATATCTGTATCTGCCCTGCTGGGAGGTCGAAATCCGAAAGGCGCTCTGTCGCCTTGGCGTAGAAACCATCCAACCCTGCGTCACAACGCTGGACTGCCACGCAATGAGCGAGGAGGTCTACCGGATTTTCACCGAAGACTATCCTCTCTCCGAACACATGGACACCCTCAATAATCTGGCGCGGTCATATACTGGCTTTGATGATCAAGGCCGTGACGCGTTCCATGCCATCGTGAAAATGGCACAGCCCAAAACTCCGGAGGATGTAGCGGTACTGGCGGATAATTTTTATGAATTCACTGCAGTGCCGGGGCTCAAAACCCCCACGGAGTATGGCAGGTACATGATCATAGAATCCGGCCATTACGATTTAGATGAAAATCTGGAGGAATACATTGATTTCAAAGGATATGGAGAACACCGCATCCAAATGGAAAACGGAAGATTTACCGATTATGGATACATTGTCTACCGGGGCAGCACTCCCGCCGTGGAGGAACTGCTTTGCCAAAATGATCGGCAAAATATAAAAATGGGGGGTATGTAGCATGCTGAAACATGCAAATGGGATAGCTATGTTCCTGGGCCATCCTGAACATCACTAAAATTGCAATGAGAGGTGTAAAAAATGGATAATGAAAATTTACAGTCGGCCTATATTGAGCAGCTGAATGCCCTGCTGCCGAAAGTGGACTTTGCAAGGCTGGACAGATCCTGCAATTCAAACAATGACGAATACGCCAAAGAGATATTGAAGCAGATGCACGATCTGTTCGTGGAGGTCTACAACACCGACAATCTCGACTGTGGATATGAATTCGTTCAGCTGCCGGCTGTTATCCGGGGGCGAAACACCGGCCATATTGGACTTGGCCTAATCTACCTTGATCTTCAGTCCTCCGGTGAACACTGGGGCACCTTCTTTTTAACCCCGCGGGGAGTGATTGACCAGGGATTTGAAAAGATGAGGCCTGCGGATTCCAAATACCTTTCGGCGGTATATATTCCTTATGACTATTGGTATACCGTATCTATCGAGCGTGATCATCACGTGGACTTTGACCATATCCCAGAGAAAGTCGCGGAACTGTTGAATTCCTGCTATCCGGATCAGCCAGAGCTGGAGCAGCACAGCGATATCCCAGGGCAGGGCGTGGAAATGGGATGAGGGCATATGAAGGATTACCCCTATCCGAGCCATAGAATTATCACGAATAATGAGCAAATCCCGCTTGGGACAATGTGTATTAAAGGTTATTCGAGATAATTTCTTTTTCATGATAAAGCTATAAAATAAAGAATTCTTTATTTCTAGCTATTCCACAAAAAGTGTGGCATTGTGTTGTGCTAAGGAGGTGAGCCAATGGAGCAGATGGATATAAAAATACTGGAACTGCTGGAGCAAAGCCTTTTTGAGCGGACACAGGTTGCCTATGAGCGGATGATGGCAGACCATCCCCGGCTTAAGGAAACCGCCCACGAGGTTGCCGGGCTCAGCGAGGAAATTGAGCAAAACAAAGCCATGGACACGGGAAGCAGGGAGTTGATGAAGCGGTTTTTATCGTTGTCCAAAGAAGCAGACTATGAATATCAAAAATACCTGTACATCCAAGGCGCCAGGGACTGTGTGGCAATACTCAGAGAGCTTGGCGTAATCAAGTAGCACGGACAAAGACAACCGTGCTTTTTTTATCCCAAATTTGATCAGTGGGGCCGTTTTCCCAAAAGGATAGCGACCCTGCTTTTTTTTGCGCCTTTTTTCGGGAAAGCAGCCTGAAAAAGGAGGTGTTCCGATGTGGAACAAAAAAATGGCGGAGCTCAGAGCGGGCTCATGAAAGCACGAACCCTGCATTTGGGCAATGGGCAGCTTCGACTGACGCTGGGGGGAGGTGATGATTCCTGAACAGCTTCATGTCATGGATTGGCGGAAAGAAGGCCCTGCGTGAGCTGATCGTCGCTCTCTTTCCACCGTATTACGAGCGATATATCGAGGTGTTCGGCGGCGGAGGCTGGGTGCTGTTTCACAAACCTCCCGCCAATGATTTCGAGGTCTACAACGATTTCAACAGCCTGCTCACAAACCTTTACCGATGCGTACGGGAAAAGCCGCAGGAACTGACGGAAGCCCTGAGGTTTGTACTCAACTCCAGAGAGGACTTTGAACTGGTGCGCAGCACCCTTGCCCGCGACAGCACCGCAAGTGACGTACAAAGGGCGGCATGGTTTTATCAGCTTATTCGCTACAGCTATGCCTCTGGGCTTACAAGCTATGGCAGCCAGCCACACGATATCCGCTCCAACTTTCCCCTCATTGAGCAAGCTCACCGGCGCCTTGCAAAGGTGGTGATCGAAAACAAGGACTGCGTCCATCTGATCCGGCAGTACGACCGCCCTGTCAGTTTCTTTTATTGCGATCCCCCGTACTTTGAAACCGAGGGGTACTACAAAAATATCGGCGAGGACGGATTCTGCAGAAAGGATCATGTCCGGCTTAGGGATACCCTGATGCGAATCGAGGGGAAATTCCTGTTGTCCTACAACGACTGTGATTTTATCCGAGAGTTGTACGACACTCCAGGCGTCATGATCGAAGCGTTTACCCGGATCAACAACATCAAGCAGCGGTACGATAACGGCGCACAGTTCCCTGAAATACTCATCGCCAATTACGACATGTGGGAGCGAGGCAGAGAAGCGCCCATGCAGATAAATTTGTTCGAGCTGCCGGGCAGCGAAAATTTTTAAGGAGGATTAGACCATATGAAAAATAACGAGTACCCCGAGATTATGCTCCCCGAACGCGCCTGTGAGTTATGCGGCTTTGACGGCGGGAACGCGCTGGAACTTCACGCCGGCGAGGATGTCCTCGTCATTCACAAAGAACAGATGACCGCGATAGAGATGGTACATGTGATTTCCATGCTCAGCGAAATGTCCACCGACTTGACCGTAGCCCTCGCCAAAGCCTGCGGCAGGTGTAATAACTGCGGAGGCGAGGATGACGACACAGGCGAAAATGACCCTGCCCAGTGGGTGGAGAGCTGTTCTCTTTGCCGGGATTTGCTGGACGACAGCCAGAACATTTATATCCCCGATTATCTTCTGAAAGAAGCAGGGATCTCCAGCAGTGCCAAGCTGGAAGCCAGTGCGGACAGGGACGGCGGTGAGATTACGGTCACAGAAGCGGGAAATCAGTTCGACATCTCCGATGTCCCGCCCGGCATTCTTACAGTACTGGCACAGAGCGGTATCTGCCTCGCGGAGCTGGATGAGTTGATTATGCTGGAGGAAATCGTCTATGGAAAATGATTTTATTTATCTTTATCCCTATTCCCGAAATGAAGCAAAGCGATTGAATCAGATTAACCTTTGGCGTGACAGTCATAAGGAAAACATCCTCTGCAAAAAATTCATAGAGGACGCGATCCGTCGAGATTTCGACGGGACGCACCTGAAAGCCGACTGCGCCGAGAGCGTCATCGCGGCATATGGCTACAAGCGCGTGAACTGGGTGCTTGCAAACACCGTCAAGCAGCAGGATTGGAACAAGGATTTCTCCGAGGATAACAAAGAATGGGCGAAGCACCCCTATATTCCGCCCGACAAGGACAGCGTCTATAACCAAAATTATAATCTGGACTTCGTGATGGACAGTCACCCCGCAGTGCTGGACGGCTTCATCTATCAGTATCGCCTCGCATATCAGGCTCTCGGACTGTTTGACTTTACCAACTGCGAATTAGACTCCAAATATCTGAACTATGAGGGAAAGGTGTTGGTACTGTCGCAGGATATCCTCAGCGAAAGTCACTGGAATCCGAAGAACCAGCTCTGGCTGGCAACTTGGGGGTTCGGCTGCGACCCTAATTCTTCCGGCAGGGCGGTGTTTGCCACCTGCCTCGCCGATGGCGAGAAAACCCGCTGGAACCGCGCGGACTTTACGGGAATTCTCAAGGAGGCCCTTCTTCCTGACTGGGCCAGCGAAAAACTTGCGGAGCTTCAGAAACAGCAAACATCGGACAGTGAAACGGCCGTTATGGGAGGGCTGGAAATGAAGTGATGGAGGTGATAACATGCCGGGCATTATGATCAAAAGCGGCATGATTTCCTACTATGGAACCCCTGCCGGATATACCGAAAAGGATCAGGCGGTTGTCGACCGCATCTTTCAGTGTGACGAGCTGGCCGCATGGCTGCAGAGCCGGGGGTTGACGCCGATTTGGACTGACGGCGTACTGGAGCGATTCCTTGCAGGAGAGGGGATGAATGGCAGTGAAAATGCCGCCCCACTGAAAAGTGTCCGCATCTGGCAGCTTGATTCCAGGGTCGATGTGCGCATGAAATTCATCCGCTATGAGGATATGCTCCAGCAGTTTGGAGCGCCGCAACCGCAGGATTACCGGGTCGCCTACGACGGTCAGCTTGAAACCAATGATCTGGAGAGAATCTATGAACGGTTCAGTACACGGCAGCCTCCCGGCTTTTCCGGTCATCCTCTGAACATGTCCGACGTGATCGAGCTGTATGATGCAGATGGAAGCACATTTTACTATGTGGACCGCTCCGACTTTCGCCAGATCGGATTTGAGAGGCAGGAACAAACCCAACGCAAGGGAATGAGTATGCAGACAGTCTAAGCTGTCTCTTTTACTGCCCTGAAACGAATACAAATGGAGGATTATCCAATGATCAGATTTTTAAAAAGAATAAAGGATCGCATGGTAAGCAGGATCGGAGCGGCGATTTCTTTTGCCGTTCCTGTTTTTTCCGGAGCGAAAATCGTACTTGCCGATAACCGTGCCGAAGGCTACGTGGATACAGCCATCAAGATTCTGATGTCGGTGGTTATCGGCGCCCTGATACTGGCGGGGCTGTATGCACTGTTTGGCGATACGGTGCTGCCAACGTTGACAGAGCGTATCGAGGATATGTTTAATTATGGCGGCTGAGAATGCCGGCCATTCTGAAAGGAGATCAACACAATGTCAAAAAACATGAAAGAAGCCGTACCCAAGTACGACGTGAAAATCCACTCCATTCATCCGGAGGGTACTCTTCGCGCCACTGCGTCGGTGAATATCTACGGTGATTTTGCCGTCCGCGGCGTTAAGGTGATGGAGGGTACGAATGGGCTGTTTGTGTCCATGCCCAGCTACAAGGCGGGAAACGGAGAATATAAGGATATTTGCTTCCCTTGCACCAAGGAGGCGAAAGCTGAATTTGATAACGCAGTGCTCTCTGCGTACCAGCAGACGTTGGCTCAGGGACAAGTCAAGGCTACTCAGCAGGAAGCCTCTTCTCCGTCCCAGAACCAGCCTGCCATGACTGGAATGTAGGAGGAAAATTGAGAAATTAGTTTTCCGTGTAATGAAGCTTATAATTGGATGGAAGGGAGAACAAACTTGCAGCAAAACAACAGAATAAGCATGGAAATGAAAAAAGCAATGGCAGGCATCATCGTCATTATCGCGGCGTTGAGCCTGCTGTTTTATTGGGAGGGTTACGGCAGGGAGCATACAAAGTATGAGCAGGTAATCTGCGCGTCCGCGGAAATCCAGAAGGGGCAGACGATCACGGATGAGCTGCTTACAGAAAAATCCCTGCCGAAGGACAGCCTCATTAACGGAGTGATAAAAGATAAATCGGAGCTCGACGGAACCGTTGCGGCTCAATATATCCCTGCCGGGGCTCAGGTCTGCAGGAAAATGACCTATACAAACGACTTCTATATCGATACGGACCGGGGAGAGTCCATCTATAAGCTACCGGCAGAGTGGATCGACAGCCGGAGCGCCGCCGTCCGCAGGGGCGACACGATCGAAATCTACCTCGCGGACGGCAAGCAGAAACTTGGGGAATACATGGTTGCCTATGTGAGGGATGCCCAGGAGCGCGAAGTCTCCAGCGCGGCGGGGCAGGAGTATGCGGACATGCTGAACCGCACGGATGCGACGGGAGTCATTGACCACATAGAGATCATCGCCACTCAGGAGGAATACGAGGCACTCTATCAGGTGATAGGCAGTACTGGGCAGCGCCTTCTGATTGTACAGAAAGCGGAATAGGAGGAAACGAAGTTGAACCAGGAAGAATATTTCCAGGAGCTGTGCAGAAGCGTTTCCGACAACTTCTTCGAGGAATGGGAAAACGCCTCCCATATGCAGGACCAGTCGCAGAAAATAAAGAAGGCAATCATAGGGTATCAGGATGAGGTTGAAGAATTCATCCAAAAAATTAGGAGCTTCCTTGTACAGAACAAGTGTGAAGATGTCTGGTATCCTGCCTGTTACGAATCGCTTGAATGGGCAGTCTACCACGAGAACTGGGGACTCTCCGGCATGGCGGAATGGTTTTCGGAAAGCTACAGGGAAAGCAGCTCCGCAAAAATAATCGGTGATAGGATATATTTTTTGGATGACGGTCAGATGAAGCTCATGCCCCAGAAGATAAGCCGCGAAAGACGGGAACAGCTTGTGAGGGCGCTCCTGCTTCTCACTCCTGAGGAAAGGCTGGACAAGGAGTTCCATGAGATTTACATGTTGGACGGGACCAGGATCACGATTTTCAGCGGCGGCATGACAAAGCCGGACCAGGATGTGATCATTTTTAGGAGATATATCATCCCCACCTATACCTTTGAAGAGCAGGCGGAAAGGGGAACAATCCCCGCGGAGGCCGTGCCGCTTTTCAAAGAGTGGGTGAAGCTTGGGTATAACGTGGTGTTTACGGGCGCCATCAGAAGCTCAAAGACGACTTTTCTTGCCACTTGGCAAAGCTATGAGGATCCCAGCCTCGAGGGTGTCATGCTGGAGACGGATCCGGAGATCCCCATTCACAAGCTCATCCCAGAGGCCCCGGTAGTGCAGCTTATCGCAGACAACGAAAAACTTGCCGGGATCTCAAAGAACCTGCTCCGAAGCGACGCAGACTATTTCATCCTGGGAGAAGCAAGAGACGGCATAGCCCTCGACACCGCCGTAAGAATCGCGGGGAAGGGCACGAGGCGGATGAAGATGACCTTCCATATCCGTGAACCTTTGGATTTCCCAAATGACGCGGCATGGGAAATTTCCCGTTCCGTTGGAGGGGATATGAAGACGATGGCCCTGCGGGTAGCCGGCGCCTTTGATTATATCTTTCATTTTATTCAGCTTAAGGATAAAAGCCGGAAACGACTGAATGCAATCTATGAGATGAGCTGTGACCGCGTAACAGGAGAAATCTCCATGGTCCGGATTTGCAGCTATGATTTGGACAGGGATACCTGGCGGTGGAACTATTATATAGGTGAGGAGAAGCAGATGCTGGGCGAAGATGAGGATCTGATTGCATTTAAGGCCTTTGATCAATTACTGAAAGAACTGGATGAGCAATCAGAGGAGGTGGTCTAGTTGTCCTATCGGAATTTACCAATCATACTTCTTGCATCCATATTATTTATAGCAGGTATAACTATCCTTGTCGTGAAAGGTCTAACGGAATGGAAGCAATTGATCTTAGCTGAGATGAACAGTTACCGCAAGCGCAGAGAAAAAAAGGCGGCGGGGAAACCGGAAGGCAGGCTTGATCGGTCTCTCCGGTATCTGCTTGAAACGGCGTGGGGTGGAAGGGTCTCAGTGGGGGCGTTTAAGAGCATCACCGCACTTCTCTTTCTGCTCTTTCTCATTATCGGCTCCGCAATTTTTAATTATTCAACCGGGCTGGTAATGGCGGCGGCAGCTGGCGCAGCGCCTTTTCTTCTTTTGCGTGTGAAACTTGAACGAGAACGGTCCCGCGCCAGCTTTGAGGCGGAGCAGCTTGTTGTTTCCATTCTCAACAAGTACCGGATATCCCGCTTTAACATTGAAGAAGCGTTGGAGGCGGTGATTGAGGATGTCGCCGATCTGCCGCTGACACGAAAAATGCTCTTTCATCTTCTGATCAAGATGAGGACTACGAAAAACATGGAGGAAATCCGGGACGCGACAAGGATCTTTGCGTACAATATCGGAACCAACTGGGCGAAAATGCTTGCAAACAATATCTTTCAGGCGGAAGCTAAAGGAATGAACGTTGTTGTATCCCTGGAGGATATCCTGTCGCAGCTGAGGGAAGCAAGGGTACTTGCTGAGGAAAGGAAGCGAAGCAATTTAGAATCCGTTATCCTGGTAAAGCTGTTTTGTCCGGGAATTTATCTGGTCTTCTCATATTTTGCCATAGAAAAATTCGATTTGGGCCTTACCGGCTTTCTGTATCAGCAGTTCATGACGAAACAGGGACTCATCCTGTTTATCTATTTTCTGCTTCTTTTTTTTACCGGTTACCTTCTGCTGGAGTTGGTGCAAAATAAAAAATTTGATTTTTAGAGGGGGTGGAGCTTTGTTTGTGGACATTGTGATCTATGTCCTGGCGGGGATTCTTCTCATTACAGGGATATTAATTCTCATATACCGTGAGAAAAGCTTCAATACAGGGCAAAAGCTGCAGGTTCAGATTGACATTATAAAAGGCCAGTTTAAGGGAAGGCAGGATAATATCCTGACGGGGACTCGTTACTACTTCGATAAGGATATTTATCATGGAATACGCTTCGCGGGAGGCGCTTTTTTATTTGGGTATGGGTTTCTCTCGCACAATTGGGCGTTCATAATGCTCGCCATCGCGTTTATTCTTTTGACAATCCCAAAGAGCAACCTGAAGGGGATCAAAACGCCTTTCTTCTATTTCAACCGTGCATTTTCTCAGTATGAAAAACGGAAAGCTGACGGCGAACTGCTTGAGCTGATCGGGTTTTTGAAAAATTTGGCGACGCTGCAGAGCCGAAACTCCGTGGGAGCGGAATATATCATCTCAGAGCTAGCGTCGGTGGCCGAATTCACAAAACCGGCGTTTCTCATGATGCTGAACAAGCTTTGGCTGAATCGGAAAGAGGAGGCGTATGAAACCTTTTCATCCGCTGTCAACACAGAAATGGGAAGGGATTTGGCTCACCTGCTCATTGAGCTTGATGAACTGAAACCCCTTGAGCTGCAGGAGGTCATCTTAATGCAGCAAAGACAGGCGCAAAGCATAAGGAGCACCAGGCTCCGGCGCAGCGACGAGACAGTCAGCGTGCTGGTCTATCTCCCTGTCATCGCCGCCATCATGGTGGTATTCTTGGATTTTGTCGTTTTAATTCAAATGAAAATCGGATACGGGGTCTTTCAGTGATTGATCCCAAGCTCAGAAAAACATTTAGTAGGAGGAAAGATAATATGAAACAGGTTATTGTAATGATCGCTATGGTAATGCTCGGCCTTGCCCTCGCGGGGCTGGTCGGCGAGTTTGCGAAAAGCGCGGGTACCATTGCGGATTCGTCCATGGATCAGATCGAAGAGATCACGGTTCCATCCGTAAGATAGGATGAAACAGGTAATCGTGATGATCGCAATGCTGATGCTTGGACTTGCCATTTACTCTCTCGTCGCGGGCGACGACGATTCCATCAAAAGTTCAGTGGGAGGCTTGTGGAGAAGTGAAATCGAGCAGCAGCAGACATACCCGTAAAAAGAGAATATATATAAAGCCGGGGAAGCTTCTCCGGCTTTATTACTAGGGAGAAAGCAACAATGAAACAGGTGATCGTATTGGCCGCCATACTTCCTCTGCTCCTTATTTTCATCGTGCAGTTTACCCTTCAGGAGAAAAACGCGCAGATGAAGATGGACGTTGCGAGTGATGTTTATACGGCGGCGGAGCAGGCCAGGCAGGACGGGTGCTTCACTGAGGCAAACCTCAGCAGACTGAGGCAGCAGCTTGCCTCAAGGGCAGGAACGCAGGAATCGGAAATCGTGATCGACGCGGACGAGGTGCCGAAATACAGGGTGAACAGCTACAATGAAAATGAAAGGATCCATTACAGGATAGAAGTGCCGGTAGCAAGTGTAATGGCGGGCAATCGCTTCTTCGGCATTAGCGACGAGGAAAACAGGGGCATCTTTGTAATTGAAAACGAAATAGCGAGTGAGAGGTTAAGGCCATGAAAATATTGATTGTCGGAGTTGCGATTATATTGATCAATGTCATGTCACTCACGTTTCATGCCGACTACGCGCGCTATGAGCTGACAGAACAGGCAATGAAAAACGAGGCTGACAAATGTGCTGCCGCCGCTGTCTTGTATTTTAACGAGGAAGCCTATGGTGAAGGAGAGCTTTTGTTGAAGGATGAGGATGCGGTGGCGACAGTGGAAGGAATGCTGAATAAAAAATGCACATGGCAGATGCACATTTTTGACGATTCGGGCAGGCACAGGACATATGAGGACGGCAAGCTGAAGACTGACACCGCATTTTCTTATCCCTACACCTTTATAGACGAGGCAGGGCATGAAACCGTAATCGAGCAGCCCGCTGTTATCGTCACAGTAAGCTACGAATCGGACTTTTACAGGCTTAACGGAGTCCCTCAAAAGGTCATAATGAGGAGCTCAATGTACACCGTAAATGGAAGGAGATAAAACAATTAGAAGATTGGAGATTTACAATGGGAAATAAAACCACGAATATAATGAATTTCAGGGGAGAGGGATACAAGCCTAATATTACCAGAAAAGCGATTAGCATATTTCTAATTGCCATTCTGATTGCAGGATCATTTTATGCAGGCCAGTTCTTTTCTCCTAATGTATCCTACGCCGCGAATATAAATGGGCCAACGGTTATCGGTGTTGATACGTCGATCGGTGCAGGGAATACCTGCACAATACAGACGAAAGGCATCTATGAAATCCTGGCAAGCGCGACAGCCGGGGCAAACGGAAACGCACCTACCGGAGACGGAGGAAGAGGCGGAACGGGCCAGAGCGTAAGATTCACCTTAAACTTGAATGCCGGAGATATTCTAACGATTCAGCAGAATGCCGGAGGAGCCGGTGCAGAAGGTGGACGCAAAAGAAAAGGAAGCTATACGGCTATTGGAGGAAATGGCGGCGATGGGGGAAACGGAGTTACGGTTCTAAATAACAATGATTTTCTTCTCAGTGTACAAGGCGGATCAGGCGGAGGCGGAGACGGTGACCAGGTAAGCTCCGGGGCAAGTGCGGCTGGGGGAAGAGGCGGAACGGGTGGATATTCTGCCGGAGGCACCTGCTTAGCAAGCCCTGGCTCAGGAGGTGCAGGAGGACATGCGGGAATTCCCCCGGGATCAGGAGAAAACGGAAGCAATGGCACAGGACTATATATAGACACATCAAAGGTCAGCACTTACAATCTGGCAAACGGCTCATATACAGGAGCCTGGGGCTGTGTACTAACCTTGCGGTCAGAATATAAGAATGATATTGCGACATTCCAGACAGTTACCATGTCAGTAAAATATGGGACCACTTACGAACAAGCTCTTTTGAAATTGCCCACGAAGGTAAAGGCAAATTGTACGCAAGGACTGTTCGAGATCCCTGTAACTTGGAAATGCGAAACCTTTGATCAAACGTTACCTGGGGTTTATACTTTTGAAGGCATACTGGGAGCATTACCAGGCGATGTTAAGAATCCATTATTGCTGTTTCCAACTGCAAATGTAACCCTTGTGGCCGTTGGCGCAGAGCAAACCTATGACAAACTTAAACAGATCGAGGTACCGAGGATCACCTGTGTTGCCGGCAAACCATACAACGATTTTATTGCAGCATACGACGACATGACACCCGTGACGGCGGACGGGGTTTCGATTACAAATGATTCCGATAAGGATAAAGTCATCCATGTAAGCGCATTATTTGAAACGGAAGGGACACATGTAATTGTTATCCAGGGCAACACTTTTATCTTTAAAGTGGTGAATGAGCCGGACAGCAGTAATGTCAATGTGGTTTTTAACTAAGTAGGCAAGGTTATCTTCGATTTTACAGGGGGGGGAGATAGGATGAAGGTAAATGAAAAATTTAAACGAACTTTAACAAAACGGCTACAAGTAATTTTATTAATACTTGTACTTCTACTAAATTCAACAATGACAGCTATGGCAGAGACGCTGGTAATACCCGCTTTTGGAGGAGCAAGCGCATCGACATACGTAACATCCGACACAACCTCCACCGTGCCGGCGGATGGAACATATTTTATTGAGCTATACGGCGGAGGTTACTACGAGACAGTTTCCCTTATGGGAACAGTCGATACTCAGGGTGGATACGCAGCCGGTTACGTAAATCTAAAGAAAGGCGATGTACTATCATTTACTCTAAACGCAGGGGGAACTGGGTACTATGCAAGAAACGCAGGCCAACCTGGGCTTGGAGCATATCTGAATGGAACATTTATACTTGGGGCAGGCGGCGCAGGAGGAGGATGGAATACTGCACAGCAAAGCTTCGGTGGAGGAGAAAGCGTTACGGCAAATAATGGACGTCCCTTTTCAGGCGGCGGTGGCGGAGCGGGACGTTCAAAAACATCAAACAGCTATACACCAGGTGGCAATGGGGCAGGAGGAGCACTAGGAGCTGCAACTGGACCGACGAATGGACAAGCAGGAGGAAACTATTTTAATACAAGTGTAGTATATGACACAATAAACGGAACTGCCGCAATACCCTCCTCAAGTTCAAGAACACCTCAAATGAAAATAACCAATGTTGGGATAACAACTAAAATGGTCCAGCAAATAGTTACGGATACCATGAGTAAAACAACAGTGATGCCCAATACCGTAACAATAAGCTGCGCGCAGAGGCAGCCATTCGATGTTAACGTGGTTGCTAACCCGTCGATAGCTGCAATCAGTGTACCTGCAGGGCTAACTACTTCCGTAGTAGATAGCGCAAAAGGACTGGTAAATATAAAAGGAACTCTGAACACTTCGGGTAGATTTAGATTCGATTGTAGCTCAGTAACAGTATTCGTAAATGTAATACAGAGTCCTGACAGTTCAAATGTAAATGTCACATTTAATTAACCGATCTTTTAAAAGAAGAGCCAGAATGTAGCAAGTTTAATGTGTCGTTTAATTGAACGGGTGTCTGTAAGAAAGGTTTGAGATAAAAGCCATGAAAAAGTCACTCATGATTTTTACAATCTTGTTATGCCTCCATTTTGGATTCCTTTGCACTTTTGCTGCCGCAGGAGATCCTTTTCGTGGATTGCCATCGGATGTTTCCCTTCACGTATCAAACTTAGATCAAACAGGTAACCTGATTTATGTTGGAATTGACTTTGCCGTATTCCAAGATGAGGATAAAGACGGCGTCTTCACGGTCAAGGAAGGGAAGGTAAAGCGTTTTCTTACAAACCATACGACAATCACTGTTGATTTAGGAAGTTCAGATGAATATAAAAAAGGCGTGATGTATAAGCTGGCCATGAGAACCTTATATACACCAGGCGGACCCGAAGGAAACGGGGTAGGAGAAATCATCATTGCAGATTATAGCAACGGCAGGGAAGGATGGGTCCTGATTCCGAACTCTGAATTTATCCCGACATACTTTGCAGATTCAAACGGGGATTCGATTATCCGCCATACGGAAAAGTGGGAGGAAAACCGGCAGAAATATAATGCGAGCAAAGTTGCAGCCGGGCTGGATTCCATGGTGAGACCTTATGGTGTCTTTTGGTCCGGAGAAAAATTCATGATCGACATTCAGACAACTGAGGAAGTGCCCGCGATACGGGTGTCAATTAATGACAGCAGTTATTCGACAACAATAAAGGCAAGCGCCGTCACAACCAGCGGGGCGATTTACCGAGGCAAGCTCTGGAATAAAGACATGCTGAATAAGTGGGGTAATTATATCCCCAAAGAGCTTACCTTCGCAGTTGACGCACTGGATGACAGTAATACTGTGCTTGAAACCTTTGAAACAACGATCTTAGTTGATAACAGAGATTTGTATTACCGGATAAAAAAAGCATTTTAAAGAGAACGAAGGTGATCCGTTCGTTGATGCCTTAAATGGACGCCCCAAAATAGAATGAAATCGGGCCCCAATATGGTATCATAAGATATCACGTAAAAGGGGGTGGGGCGTATGAAGCAACGACTGCTGGAACGGCTGTTGAAGGAAAAAGAAATGCGTCTTAAGGGCAGTCTGTATCATCAGACGCAGATGAAGTTTGCCTACAATTCAAACAAGATAGAAGGCAATCGCCTTTCTGAAGATCAGGTCCGGTATATTTACGAGACCAATGCCGTCACTCTGGAAATGGATAACATGGCTGGTGAGGACGATATCGTCGAAACGGTCAATCACTTTTCCTGCTTTGATTACATGCTCATCCATGCCGATAAGGAGCTGACGGAGGATCTGATCAAGGGATTCCATCTGTTGCTGAAAAGGAACACCTCTGACGCGAACAAGGAATGGTTCCAAGTCGGGGATTACAAGTCAAAGCCCAATATGGTCGGCGACAGTAAAACGACAGCTCCGTCGAAGGTCAGCGGCGAGATTCAAAAGCTCCTGTCCGATTATACCAGACAAAAGGAGATCGCGGTGGAAGACATCGTGGATTTCCACTACCGATTTGAGAGCATTCATCCTTTTCAGGACGGCAATGGCAGGGTGGGCCGCGTCATCATGTTTAAAGAATGCCTCAAGCATGACATTCTTCCTTTTATCATCGACCATGAGCATAAGCTGTTTTATTACCGTGGGCTGAAGGAATATGATATGGAAAAGGGGTATCTTGTGGATACCTGCCTGTCGGCACAAGATGAGTACGAGAAAATGGTCTGCTATTTCTATCCGGACTTTAGCGGGTCCAGTTAGGAGATGAAACAATCATAATAAAACAATCGTAACCGGCGCCTTTTGGTTTCTATTGAAACAAAAGGGCGTTTTTTTATTTGCAAAGGAGGACGATTCCATGTCTGAAAACACAAAAAATGAAAAGGACATCCCATTCAATGAAAACATTTCCGAAGGCTTTGAGGAAAATGCCGAAACTTTGGATGCTGTACCACAGAGCGTTTCCTTGAACATCAAGGTGACCAACATTGCGCTCCAGAATGAAGAGAACCTTCTCGCAAGAGCCAATATCGCCTTAAACGATTGCCTTGCGATCCGTGGAGTGAAGATTGTCAATGGGAAGCATGGCGCCTTTATTTCCATGCCGAGCTACCAGGCAAATGGCCGTTTTGTTGAGATATGCTTTCCGACCACGAGCGAATTCCGGCAACAGCTGCACGATTCCGTGATCGGCGCGTATGAACAGACATTGGCCCAGGGGCAGCGGGCAATGGAGCATGCAAAACAAGCTTCAGCGGAAACAAAAGGCACGGAAATGGAGGGCGCTTCCCCTTATGCAGGCTGAGGACGTCGCACAAGCGGCGCTTTTTTTAATCCTGCTTCTGGCAGCTTCGGTATGGGATATACGCAAAAGGATTATTCCTAATGAGCTGAACGCCATGATTCTCTGCGCTGGTCTGCTGACATTCACTCCGGATAAACTGGCGGGCCTTCTGCTCGGTCTGCCGCTTTTCATTGCCGCGCTCCTGAAGGAGGGCGGCATGGGAGGCGGCGATATCAAGCTGACAGCCTCCGCCGGCTTTGTCCTCGGTTTTCCACTGGGGATGGCGGGTCTGATTTTTGGGCTTTCGGCAGTGCTGCTTTACCATCTGATTATTCGGAGTATCCGAAAACTGAAACACATCAACGCGCTGGCGGCCGGGGAAACGCTCCTGCCGCTGGCGCCCTTTTTATCTGCAGGCTTTCTTGCCTCGTATCTTTTAAATTTTGGAGGTCTGACTCTATGAGCATATTGAAAAACCGCACCATGGTGGGTGCTCTCTGTATTCTGCTTTCACTCATCATTTGCTTCGGCATGACTCCGCTGTTCAATCGGGCAGTCAGCGCGAAAACCGACATTGTCCGTGTTGTGAAAGAGATCAAGGCCGGTGAGAAGATCAGTAAAGATATGGTCCAGACGGTGGAAGTAGGCGGTTACGGCCTGCCTGAAAGCGTGATCCGAAAACCCGAGTTGGCGATCGGCAAATATACTAAGGCAGATCTTACTGTCGGCGATTACATTCTGACTGCCAAGCTGTCCGAAACCCCCGCAGCTGAAAACGCGTATCTGTATAGCCTCGACGGCACGAAGCAGGCCATGTCGGTGACCATCAAGCAATTTGCAGACGGGCTGTCAGGCAAGCTTCAGAGCGGGGATATCGTATCGGTCATCGCCCCTGACTACATGCAGCAGGGCGCGACTGTAATACCGCAAGAGCTCAAGTATGTGGAGGTGATCAGCGTGACCGCATCCTCCGGCTACGACGCCAACACGGGAGAGACAGTTGGCAGTGGGGACGACCGTGAGCTGCCATCCACCGTGACCCTGCTGGTCACCCCGGAACAGAGCAGGGTACTGGCCGCATTGGAAGCCGATGGCAAGCTCCATCTGTCCCTCGTCTATCGCGGAAGCGACGAAAATGCAGCCAAGTTTATTGAGGCGCAGGACAAAGCGCTTGCTGCGATATATCCCGGCGATCAGCAGGACGTTGAGGGCAGAGAAACTTCCGGTCAGCCGGCATTCGGTACGAATGGGGTGGAATAATGCTGAACTTTAAGAAAAACGGCATCTTCACACGCCGTGCCGGCGAGGGAGGCTTGCCAAAAGAGCCGGAGATTCAGGGCGGCATTCTGGCAGTCTGGGGCTCCCCCGGTTCCGGAAAAACCACAGTGGCGGTCAAGCTGGCGAAGCATCTGGCCGACCAGAAGCATAACACCGTGCTGGTACTCTGTGATATGACCGCTCCCATGCTGCCTTGCGTCTGCCCTCCCTCCGAGCTGGACGGCGAACATTCGCTTGGCAGCATTCTTGCCGCAGCCCATGTGTCGGAGCCGCTGATAAAATACAACCTCATAACCCTGAAGCGACACAATCATCTCACATTCCTCGGGATGCGAAAGGGCGAAAACGAATATACGTACCCGCCATATTCTGAGGTACAGGCAAAAGAGCTGCTGAATGGGCTTCGGGAGATCGCTCCTTTTGTGGTGGTCGACTGCGGCAGCTATATTGCAAACGACATCCTTTCGGCGGTGGCACTCATGGAAGCCGACAGCGTTCTGCGCCTTGCAGGCGCAGATTTAAAATCGGTGAGTTACCTGTCCAGCCAGCTTCCGCTTCTCCGCGACAGCAAATGGGACACAGACAAGCAGTACAAGGTGGCCTCCAACTTGAAGCCGCATCAGGCAGGACAGCAGATCGGGCAGGCCCTCGGTTCGGTGGCATTTACCTTGCCGTATTCGCAAGAGCTTGAGGAACAGTACCTTGCAGGAAATCTTCTGACAGACCTGTCTCTCAAAGACAGCCGGCAATTTCGTAAGGAGGTTGAAAAGATATGTCAGGAGGTGTTCGGCGTATGAAATCGGAGAACCTGTTTTTTACACCCGAGAGCGGAGAAAAAGATTTTTCTTCGGTACTGGCCGATGTGCAGGGATATATCTCTGCACATTACAGCGCCCTTATCACCGGGGATGCTGCGGATGCCAAGGTGCAGATGAAGCGTTACATTACCAAGTACATTCAGGACCGCCGTATTGCGGTCGGCGGGATGAGTGGGAACAGTCTGGTCGACGCACTGTACACCGAAATGGCGGAATTCAGTTTTCTCACCAAATACATTTTCGGTACGGGAATTGAGGAAATCGATATCAACTCCTGGCGGGACATTGAGGTGCAGTATTCGGATGGCCGAACGGACAAGCTGGAGGAACGCTTCGACAGCCCTGAACATGCGTTGAGCGTCATCCGAAGGATGCTTCATGTCAGTGGCATCGTGCTTGACAATGCCAGTCCTATCGCCTTGGGGCACTTAAGCAAAAATATCCGCATCGCCGTACTGAAAAGTCCCATTGTGGATGAGGACGTGGGAGTTGCCGCGAGTATCCGTATTGTTAACCCGCAGAATATGGGAAAAGAGGACTTTGTAAATAGCGGCACAGCCACCGAACCGATGCTGGACTTCTTATCCTTCTGTATCCGTTACGGTATCTCCGTCTGTGTGGCGGGAGCCACCAGCTCCGGCAAGACAACCGTGGCGGGCTGGATCCTGACCACCGTTCCCGGCAACAAGCGAATCTATACCATAGAGAATGGCTCCCGTGAACTGGCATTGGTGCGGGAAAAGGATGGACGAGTCATTAATTCTGTCATCCATACGTTAACCCGCGACAGCGATAACGACCGCCAGAGGGTGGATCAGATCAGCCTGCTGGACATGGCGCTTCGCTTCAATCCGGACATTGTCGTGGTCGGCGAGATGCGCGGTGCAGAGGCAAACGCCGCTCAGGAGGCGGCACGAACCGGCGTGGCTGTTTTAACCACGATCCACTCCAATTCCTGCGAGGCGACCTATCGTAGAATGGTTTCCCTCTGCAAGCGGGCGGTGGACATGTCGGATGAAACGCTGATGGGTTATGTGACGGAGGCATATCCCATTGTCGTGTTTTGTAAGCAGTTGGAAGACAAGCAGCGGCGGATGATGGAGATCCAGGAGTGCGAGATCCTGCCGGACGGCACCCGTGTATATCGTCCGCTTTTCCAGTATGTCATTACCGAAAACCGCATGAAGGGAGATAGATTCGTCATTGAGGGACATCACGAGCAGGTAAATTCCATATCAGACAGTCTTGCAAGGCAGCTTCTGGAAAACGGGATGCCCCAAGCCCTTATCAATCAGTTGAAACACAAGGAGGTGCAAAGCGCATGAATTTCGTGCTTCTGATCGCCTGTATCGGTATGATCACTGGCTCATTTATTCTGTTTGGATTTTCCCCCATGACCTTCACTGACGCAGTATTCGTCCGTCTTGTCGATAAGCCGAAGTCCCTCCGTAACGAAATAAACGAAACCACCCATCGGAAGAAGCGATCCTATCTGCGCCGTCAGATTGCCGAGACCCAGGCAATCCTGAAAGCCACTGGGCGGGAAAAGAGCTTTCCGAGGCTCTGCCTCCTATCGCTGGTCTTCTTTGCGGCGGGAGCTTCTATCGCCATCGTGCTGGGTAATTTTTTTCTTGTTCCTGTATTGGCCGTCGGCATGATGCTTCTGCCGTTCTGGTATGTGGTGCTGACGCAGACCCACTTTAAGAAAGATATTGCCGCAGAGCTTGAAACAGCACTGTCAATCATCACCACGTCGTATCTGCGAAACGAAGATATCCTCACCGCAGTGGAAGAAAACCTCGATTACCTCAATCCTCCCGTACTATCGGTGTTCAAAACCTTTCTTACCAGAGTTAAGCTGGTCAACCCCGATGTGGAGGCGGCGCTCTATGACCTGAAAGATCAAATCGACAACGCAGTGTTCCACGAATGGTGCGACGCGCTCATTGCGTGCCGGCATGACCGCAGCCTTAAGACTACATTGATTCCCATCGTCACAAAGCTCAGTGATATGCGCGTGGTCAACGGTGAGCTGGAAAATATGGTGTTCGAACCTCGCAAGGAGTTTATTATCATGCAGCTTCTTGTGGTTGGCAACATCCCGATCCTGTATTTTCTGAACCGGGACTGGCATCACACGCTGATGCACACCGCGATGGGACAGCTCGTTCTTACCGTCTGCGCCGCCGTGATTTTTGTTTCCACAGCCTCTGTGATCAGGCTCACCCAGCCCATAGAGTATAGGAGGTAGCGATGACGATAGCAATCATATTATTCGGAGCACTGCTGGCGGTGGGGCTCTTTTTTATTGCGGCAGATTATCTGAGGCTTCCCAGCTTCGCCGCTCAAAAGGCAATGCTGGCAGCAGTCAAACAGACCGGAGCAAAGCCTAAAAACGCAGATGCGCTACTGCAAGACGCCACCGTCCGACTTTCCCGCCATATCCACATAAACGAGTATAAGTGCAGCCGTATGGAAAATGTCCTTTCGGCGGCTGGGATCAATATGACCCCGGAGCTGTTCACGGCCTCGGCCATTGTCAAGGCGGCGGCGGTAGCCTTGGGCGTGATTCCAAGCCTAATCATCCTGCCGCTGCTTTCGCCTATCGTCGTGTTCCTCGCCGTCCTTGTCTATTTCAAAGAAATTCGCAAAGCAGATGAAGCCCTCTCAGAAAAGCGAAGCAAGATTGAACAGGAACTGCCCCGGTTTGTTGCGACGATCACCCAGGAGCTGAAGGCCAGCCGGGATGTCCTGTCTATTCTGGAGCATTTCAAGAAAAACGCAAAAGTAGAATTTGCTTCAGAGCTGGACATCCTGACAGCAGATATGCGCTCGTCTTCCTATGAGGCGGCACTTACCCGATTTGAGGCCAGGCTCAGCTCGCCGATGCTTTCGGATATCACGAGAGGGCTCATCGGCGTATTGCGCGGCGATGACGGCGGAATGTATTTCCAAATGCTCACTCATGACATGAAGCAGTTGGAACTCCAGCGTCTCAAGGCCCAGGCCATGAAGATACCGCCTAAAATCCGGGTGTTCTCTTTCCTCATGCTGATATGTTTCCTGCTGACTTATATGTCGATTATAGCCTATGAAATCATTGCATCCCTCGGCGGAATGTTATAGGAGGAATCAAAATGGAAAACAAACATCAAGTCTTACTTTTTGATAGACTGAGGGAAAACTATGCTGATTTTGCCGCCGAATGGTCGTCAATGTCCGCCTCCGAGTTGATTGGGAAGGCGGAGGAAATCTACGCGACCAGACTGGTCAAGGAGCATCTTATGCGTCACGTGGATGAAGAGCAGGCAAAGTGGTTCCTGCGTTTTCAGAACCCACTGGAAATCGTACGGGATAAATGGATCGAGGAAAACAGTATGGAGATAATGCATGACGAGGATTTCTCCCATGCAGTCTGGACGGTCATGGACTGCCAGGATACCGAGAGCTTCTATACGCTGATGGCGGACGCAGATCCGCCCCCCGGACGGTACGAACCGGTCACCGTGCGGGAATTCATCGAGCGGCATCCCAATGTGTCCTTTGACATGATGACACCGTATGGATTCGCCTATCTGACGCCCGAAAAAGCGAATCTGCTGCTGTCCGGCCAGAACGTGAAAGGTCATCCCGACGATATTGAATACGCGATGGAAATCACTGCGGAGGAATTGCTGAACCAGGAAGTCATTCGTGCGAATTTCAGCGGCGATGTGTGGCACATGCTGAGCGACGAGATTCGGGAGCAAGCGCCGCCTGCTCTGGATCAGGGGGTGACCATGTGCTGACGATTCTAAGAAGTAAGCGCGGCGAGGGTTACATTGACGTAGCCGTGTTGGTTCTTTGCGCTATGTTGGTTATCGCTCTCGCAGTGCGCGTTTTCCCAGCCTATATCGCCAAGCAGCAGATTGACACCTTTGCGGCAGAACTCATTC
The DNA here is from genome assembly GCF_018128545.1 of Sinanaerobacter chloroacetimidivorans. Classification (GTDB taxonomy): domain Bacteria; phylum Bacillota; class Clostridia; order Peptostreptococcales; family Anaerovoracaceae; genus Sinanaerobacter; species Sinanaerobacter chloroacetimidivorans. The sequence continues at coordinate 412,181 of NZ_JAGSND010000003.1, forward strand.
GCGAAGCGGAAATTGCCGGACGTGTTGGAACAGAAACATCCGTGCAGGAACAGCTCCTGCGGGAGCGTACCGGGCTGGATCCTACCGTGACATGGTCGCAAACCGGCAATATTCAGCTAAACCACGAAGTCACGGTAACTGTTACCTATGAAACAAACATCGGCCTTTTTTCGGGCTTCCGCTCGTTTCCCATTACGCTTCGGGCCTACGCATCTGGGAAATCGGAAGTTTATTGGAAGTAGGTGGTGAGATGCAAAAAATCAAGAAAGTCCTGTTGGACAAATGCGGTTCTTCATTTCCGTTGGTTGTTGCCGTTACTCTCGCTCTGCTGCTTATATTCTGTGGTGTCTCGGAGTATTTCCGCTTGATGATTATTGCTCAAGGTGTGAGGGACGCAATGCAAGCCGCTGTCATCTCTACCGTCAATGACAATTATGACGATGTGTATCATGGCATCCGCGAAGGATATTCGGGTGCCTATCAGCCAATTGCCGAGAACTTTGAGGAATCGCTGGACTATGGCGATATTTATGGCCGGATTGACAGCACCCTCGGCCTGACCGAAAGTGGCCGTTATCACAAAAAAAGTACTGTGGAAGGCAAGCTGGAATTTCGGATCTGGGATTTATCCGTAGATATCCGCAACGCTCCCTTTGCCGCAGGAGACCAGAAATCCTCCAGATTCGAGGCTGATAGCACGATTATGCTGGAGGTTCCCGTGTCCTTTGCTGGTAAGATTCTGCCGTCCATGCAGATCAAGATAAAAAATACAGCGGGATATATTCCCAAGTTTTGACAAATCTTAAAAACTTTTTTATAATAATGATAGACTTCCAAGAACTCTTATGGTAGGGTGGGGCTAAAAGGAGCTATCAGAAATTTACAGGAGGATGCACCGATGAAAAATATAAGTGATAAAACCCAAAAACGGCTTGCCATAGCAGGGTGCCTCGCAGCATGCGTTGTGCTGGCTGTTCTGATCGGCAGCCGCTTCATCCCTGAAAAGTCTGCTGAGCAGCCTCTTCCATCTCAAAACTCCCAGTCTTCCCAAGTGACGGTGAATACCGATGCAGAAAAAGGGAAAGAGGTTGTGGTGGTAACACCAAATACCTCCCAGCCAGCAATCACAGAAAACGGAGCCGATTCTACAGGCACTGATCAAAAAATTCAAGGAGATGTAAGCAAGCCCCCGGCACCGAGTAAGGAGCAGCTCACCGATCCCTCTCAAAAGCCGAACAGCAGTGCCAATACGGAAAGCTCCAACGGCACATCAACTGACGGTTCATCACAAAGCGGAGGCGGACTGCCAGGCTTCGACAACGTACCGAATGGTGGCCCTAATCAAGGCGAGACTGTAGACGGTGATGGCGACATCAACAAGCAGGTTGGAGAAATGTAATCAAAATAGATATCTACTCAAGCACGGATGATACCGTGCTTTTTTATTTGAGAAAGGAGGATCATGTGAAAAAACTGCTAAGACCAGCAGCCGGACTGCTGATCGCTCTTTGCTTTCTCTTACCCATAACAGCTTTGGCAGACACCGGAGGCAGTGGGAATATTGACAGCGGCGGAGGCGGAATGAGCACCAGCGGATCAAGCAACAACGTGTGGAGTCCGGGTAATGATGGTGTGCGCGTGACTGTAGTGAGAGTGAGCGATCATGTTGTGGCCGCCGTACCTGTTGATTTTACAAATATAACGCCGCCAGTTAATCTATATCATTTTGGTAAAGTCAGTAAATTACAGTATAATGGCGGCACTCCACTGCACCCAGTCCAAGGAGGATATACCTTTAAAAATCCTGGACTAGCCATGCCCAGGATTATCAGCACGAATGGAACAAGCAACATACCAACCATAAAGAAGTATTTTTGTTCAGAATATGTGGTTAAGAGAATCGCCGAGGTCACCGGTATGAATTATGACATTCTCATAGGAGGAGATTACAAAATACTTCTTGAACCTATCGCCTATTACAAGTTTCAGGGTGCTATGGTCGCTACCACAGCGACAGAAGCTGCTCTTTACGACCAGCAGGTGAGCGGTTTGCTCAAATATTGGATGAAATCACTTACTCATAAGAATCTCCCCCTCGCAATGTTCTTAGAGGTTGCGGATCTCGGCTATCCTACGTGGAATGGAAGCAGGTCGGACATCGCATCCGATTCGGACATCATTTCAAGCCTCGGACTTGGCATTATCCGTTTTACCGATAAGACAGAACCGCCGGCCGTAACCGTCTATGATTACGAATACCGAACCAATACCGAGGTCATCACGGCGGTTACAGTAAGCGGAGGGCAATCCGATCCCGACAACCTGACTCGCGTCAGCTTCGACATCGGCGGCACAACATATAATGTGAGCAATGTCTATTACCCAAGCGGTGACAGTCAGCTTGTGTGGGTAAAATGGAAGACACCAAATACGGCACAGAGCATGGTGATTGCCGTCACTGTATCTGGCCCCGGTAGAGTTTCTAAGGCTACCATCAACGCAAAAATCGTTGATTTAGATCAGAACCCGCCGCCAAACCCTGTGGCTGACGACCGCAACGACAGTTTTTCTTCGACATCCGTACCAGATCGTCCAATGCAGGCCGATGCAAGCTGGACAGTCTGGCACCCGTGGTGGTATGAAAATTGGGTGTGGCATTCTACAGGAGACGGCAGCGGATATTGGGTTGACAAAGGATGGTGGGAATTTGATCTGAATCGTTACAACGCCAGTCTGACTGCCTCCATGAGCATTCAGTGCGACAGCAAAAACCCCACAGCTAGCAGACGCGTGATGAAGTCGGGATACGGTATCAATCAAACTGTGACCGGAAGCGTCAGCTCCAGTCAAAGCTCGGCAGTCACGCAGCCGCAGAACGCTGTCAGCTACTTTCCGGAGTTTTGCTATACGACATACTGGCGGCTTCTGGATCAAATGGGTTCAGGACGTTTTGAATTCCAGAGAAACCCTTATTCGACATATAAAAGTCGAACCCATTTCACGCAAATTTGGATGCCGGACGGCGCTTATACCGTTAATACCTGGCTCATCGACGCATGGACGCCGATTGGGATGCTCTCGGCCAATCTCACCGATTCGCTGACGATTCGCGGGAACTTATATCAGGATTGGCACGTGGCGCCTCTCAATCCGTAACAAAAAAGTTTATTTTTATATGGGCAAGGCTGTGAGAAACCATCTCGCAGTCTTGTTGCATTTTGGAAAGGTGATCATTATGACAAAGCTCAAGAAAATATCATTGCTTCTGTGCTTCGCTCTGACCGTGGTTTTAATGTATGGTATCACGGCGCATGCCGCAGGCAGCGGTGATGTGGCCGGGGCCATTGAAGACACTTGGAACGACGCGTCGGATCAGATCAAAACCGTTGTGAATAAGGTCGTTTTCCCGGCGATAGATTTGATCCTTGCTGTGTTTTTTTTCGCCAAATTGGGCACCACGTACTTTGATTATCGGAAACATGGTCAGTTCGAGTGGGCCGCGCCTGCGATTCTGTTCGCATGCCTTGTGTTTACATTGACAGCGCCACTTTACATTTGGACGATTCTCGGAATGTAATCAGGAACAGATTGACTTCCAATGCATAAAGTGATATTATAATGGCAATAATACTAAAAAAACAAAGGAATATAATATCACTTTGCAGGGAGGTGAAAACATGGAGCAGGTCGGATATGGAGAACACATTGCGGATACCGTGAGGAATATGCCTTATGAGTCAGCTATCCAAACAGAGGACATAGCACAGCAACTGGCGGAGATGTTCTCGCTTCCATACGAACAGGCCAAAACCTTAACCAATGTTAAGTTGAAGCGGATGGCAGACAAGGGTGAAATTGAAAGACTGCAAAAAGGCATGTATTGCCAGGTGAAGCAAACCGTTTTTGGGAAAGCGACCCCCAGCATCGACGAAGTGGTAAAAAAGACACTGACAGAACAGAGCGGCGCGAAAATAGGGTACGAATCCGGTGCGTTCCTGCTGAACAAGCTGGGACTGACTACCCTGATTCCCCGTGATATCGAAATCACAACAAACCGCTATGGAGCAAGGCTGCCGGAGGATTGCCATATCAGGCTGCGGAAGCCGCCTTCGGCTGTGACCGGTGACAACTGGAAATACCTTCAGTTCATTGATATGGTAAGTGAGCTTCCCAATGCGCATATTGACGCGGAGAAACCGGAGCTGCTGCTGGCTGGGTACGCCCAAAGGCAGAAGTTAGATGGCCTTATACTGATATTTACGGCCCGAAGGCATTACCCGACGAAAGTTTTACTGCCGCTTATTGACTTGCTCATGGAGGTGGAAGATGAATTTACATCAAGATAGAGATGCGTTTGAAGCCCTGCTCTCTGATGTCAGCCGCAGAACAGGCATTCGAAGCGATATCGTGGAAAAGGATTATTATCTTACACTGCTTCTATGGGAGCTGGCAGAAAGGCAGGATACCCTTCCCGCTTACTTTAAGGGCGGTACCGCCCTGTATAAATCAATCGGTCGCATGAAGCGTTTTTCCGAAGATATCGATCTCACTGTTGAAATACATGACTGCTCAAAAAGTCAAGGAAAAAAACGCCTGGAAACAGCGGCGAACGGCTACCATACTCTTTTAAGGACATCAGATAAAGCCAAGGAAAGCAATCAAAAGGGCAGCATCACCAGCGTGTATGAGTATATCCCCGTGACTGTTGTTGACGCCGATGACTCACTGCAGCGGTTTGGTTATGTGAAGGTTGAGGCAACCTCCTTTACGATCAGCGAGCCAGTGGAAGCCATTGAAATTTCGCCGCTGCTTTATTCGGAAGCAAACTCAGAGCAGCGCCGGATTCTTGAATCAAATTATAGGGTCAAACCGTTTTCCATTCACACCATCAAGCTGGAGCGGATTTTTGCAGACAAAATATTGGCTGCGGAGTTCTATTATCAGAGGCGTATGCTGTTTGATACCGCTAAGCATCTTTACGATCTTTCCACGATGATGGAACAGGAAAGAATACGCTTTCTGCTCTCAGCTCCGGAGGATCTCGTAACAATGCTCGCCTATAAGCGTAATGAAGAAAGGGAAAGGATCGGCAGCGACCTGCCGGAAAAACCGTTTTCTGAATTCAAGCTGTTCGATGCAGTCGGCACAGATCCTGAGCTGTTTGCAGCCTTTTCAAAAATGCAGGAGATTTATGTATTTTCGGAAAGTGATATCCTTTCGCCGGCACAACTGTCTGCAAGCATGACAGCTCTGAGTCAAATCCTGCTCGAACTGGACGAAGGCCTTGAAATGAAGCAAATCGCCAGTGAAAGTGCGGGGCAGAGGATGCTATGAAACCAAGTGGCAGTTCTTAAATCCAGGAGGCATCGCAATGAACAACAACAAAACTGTGGGGAACGTGCATAATTCCATGTATAAGCAGATACAGAAGACCGGCATCGCAACGCCGGTGCAGGTACTGCTTGATCTTGGTATCCTCTCAAAAGAGGATTATGAGCGGTGGCGGTTTGGCAAGGTGGACTATTTGGAGCGTGTCTGCAAGGTGAATCTTTCCAAGCTGTCCTTTGTCATGCGTGAAATTCAAAGCTATGCGGCAAAAAATAGCCTCAAGGGCTCATGGACCTTTTATAAGCAGTGGGGGCAGAAAGATAGTCCCCGCGCAAAGCAGCTCCGCTTCTCCAAAAGCGGCGGCGAGGACATTGAAAAAGCCTATGCCACCCACTATCTGAAACTTTCGCAAATATGCGAACAGAAAAATTAACAACAATCATTCAAAAGGCGTACTGTGCATAAAACCGCAGTGCGTCTTTTCTATTTACATGGAGGAAAAGTGTATGACCACATTTGAAAACGAGCTGCGAAAGCTTTTTGACCACAATGCGGTCTTCGCAGACACAAGATTTGTCGGCAGGACGTGTTATGGAAAAATCAGTGGCAACATCTGCGTGCGCGCAGAATTTATTACTTTAGGACATGCGGATAAATATGAAGCGCTCAAAATATCGCTCATCAATCGAACCGAGGGTGTAATCGACAGCACAGTCTTACGATTTAGTGAGGTGCTTGGAAAAAAGCAAGTGACCAACCCCAATTTTAAAGAAGGTGTCAGCCCGCATATTTGGAAATATCAGAATGAGTTAGAGTGGTACGTATATAAGCCCACTCCGTCAGATTTTGAAGAGCTTGCCAATGAGGTAGATAATTACCTTGAAGTATTCCGAGAACCGGTTCATGAAATGTCCCAAGGAATGACACCGCAGATGGGATAAACCAGCAGTGATCATACTTCCTGGCGCTCTGTGAACAAAACACAGCGCGCTTTTTATGCTCAGGAAAGGGGGGTGTTCCGCACTTGTTTATATGGGATTTTGTTCTTGGCACGGTGATGGATCAGCTCATTGACTGGCTTTATGGGCAGATCGTGGGATTTCTCGGCGACTTTTTTTCACAGATGGGAAACATGGGCGCTGAATTGTTCGACATGGGCTGGATACAGTCCATCGTCCTGTTTTTTTCCTATCTGGCTTGGGCGCTGTATGTCACCGGGCTCGTGGTGGCAGCCTTTGAAACCGGCATTGAGTATCAAAACGGGCGCGGCAGTATCAAGGACTCCGCACTGAATGCGATCAAGGGTTTTATGGCGGTATCGCTTTTCAGCGTCGCACCGGTAGAACTGTTCAAGCTCTCGGCAAGCTTACAGAGCAGCCTCACGGCGGGTGTTACCGGATATGGCCAGAGCTTTGGTGAAGCTGCGAGCAATTTCATTACGGGACTCGGAAGCGCGTCAGACATCAGCAGCGCCATGAGTTCCGGCGCGTTTGGAGGAATTAACGCCATTACAAGTCCTATTATGTTGCTATTCCTTGTCATTCTCATGGGATATGCGGTAATAAAGGTATTTTTCTCTAATCTTAAACGCGGCGGCATCCTGCTGATCCAGATTGCCGTTGGCAGCCTGTACATGTTCTCCGTTCCCCGCGGCTATATTGACGGCTTTATTCAGTGGTGCAAGCAGATCATCGGTCTGTGCCTGACCACATTTTTGCAGGCGACGATCCTCACTGCCGGCTTGATGGTGGTCAAGGATAACGCGCTGCTGGGTATCGGGTTAATGCTGTCGGCGGGCGAGGTGCCGAGGATCGCCGGAGCGTTCGGACTGGATACTTCGACGAAAGCCAATTTGATGTCCGCAGCCTATACCGCGCAGGCCGCCGTTAATACTACCCGCACGGTGATTCAGGCAGTGGCGAAATAACAAGGAAAGGAAGCATACGATGAAACTCATCTATGTGGCGTCCCCCTACGCCGGGGATGTCGAAAAGAATATCACGTTTGCCAGGCGGGCGTGTCGCTATGTGATGGAACAAGGGCACGCTTTTTTTGCGCCCCACCTTTTGTATCCGCAGATTTTGGATGACACTGATCCCGAGGAACGGAAAGCCGGAATGAAGTTTGGGATCCGCATATTGGAAATATGTGATGAGTTGTGGGTGTGCGGCGACCGGATCAGTATGGGCATGGAAGCGGAAATTGAACTGGCAAAACAGCTTGGCATCCCAATCCGCTATGTGTCCGAGGAACAGATTCTTGGTAATATGCAGGAGGAGGGCAAAGAGATACGCATCATACAGGAAGGCCGTGTAAAAATCGAAAAGGCATATCCGCAAGACAGCCAAGGTATGCGCAGCATGACGGGACTGCGATAATGCTTACACTGGGGAGCCTCTTCGATGGTATCGGAGGCTTCCCGCTCGCGGCAGTCCACAACGGAGTAACACCGATATGGGCGAGTGAAATCGAGGCCTTTCCCATCGAAGTTACAAAAATCCGATTCCCCGGCATGGTGCATGTCGGGGACATTACAAAACTGGATGGAGCAAAACTGCCGCTTGTTGACATCCTTTGCGGGGGCTCGCCGTGTCAGGATAATACCGAAGAAATAATTATCCCGAAGTCAGACGAGAAAGCCGCTTAATAGGCCGCTTCTTCATGAAAACT
>NZ_JAGSND010000030.1 GCF_018128545.1 Sinanaerobacter chloroacetimidivorans
TTCTTTACTGAATTTAGTCATAAAAAAGTACACCTCCAAAAGCTAGATTTTTCATCCAACATTTGGGGTGCACTTCATATCGGTGGTTCTTTTTCTATTGTTTCTTCGATAGGGTGTCAAAGAAGCTGAAAATTACAGGAACGATAAGCGTCATAAACTCATAAAATGTCAGTAAACTGTAAGAGTGAGGAGGCAATGAATGAGATGATAAAAAACGTAGCCGACTGGTTTATTGGAGGGTTGTTTATCGCTTTTCTTTTCGGTGTTATCCTTTTTGCTTATTATGAAATCCGGAGTAAGACGAAATGGTAAAACCTTTCTTGAGAGCAGGGCAGAAGATAGTGGTGCCGTATGGTTATCCGATAGTAGATACCACTATCAAATATACGTATGAGACCATGGAAATGGATATCCGGGACTTGAAAGCCAGATATCCATTTTTGGAGACCGGTGTTGCCGGTAAAAGCGTATTAGGCAGGGATCTTCATTACATCAGACTGGGTTCCGGCCCCAATCAGGTATTTTATAACGGGGCCCATCATGCGCTGGAATGGATCACCACCCCTCTGCTGATGAAATTTGCAGAGGAATTTTTAAAGGCGTATACAGAGGGAAAGAACTTGAGTCACGGTTATGATCCACGGGATATTTGGAGCAAGAGCAGTATTTATTTAATTCCAATGGTAAATCCGGATGGGGTGGACCTGGTATTGAACGGATTGCACCCGGATAATCCCTATTATCAGGATTTGCTGCGATGGAACAAAGGCAGTACTGATTTTTCCAAGACGTGGCAGGCGAATGTCAGGGGCGTGGATTTAAACCATAATTATAATGCTGCCTGGCAGCAGTCAAAAAATGCTGAGGCTGCTTACGGCATTAAGGGACCGGGCCCTACAAGATACGGCGGAACAGCTCCGGAGTCGGAGCCTGAAGCGAAAGCGGCAGCAGACTTTACAAGATCACATGACTTCAGACTTGTCATTGCTTACCACAGCCAAGGACAGGTGATTTTCTATGACTTTATGGGCATGGCTCCGCCGGAAGGAAAAACCATAGCGGAACAATTTGCAAAAGTCAGCGGCTATTCCCTTGGACGGTCAACAGGAATTGCATCCTACGGCGGTTATAAAGACTGGTTTATCCAGGATTACCGCAGACCAGGCTACACGATAGAAGTCGGCCGGGGTAAAAATCCTCTCCCTGTCTCACAGTTTCAGCAGATTTACAATAGCAATCTGGAAATCATGCTGCTTGCCTCAATCATATGAGTAAGGAAGGGAAAAAGATTTGTACCAAGTTTTAGGGAGGTTTCAAGATAAATACGTAAAACTGTGGATAAAAGAATCGGGACTTTTGTAATATTTAATTAAAACGTTGAATTTGCAGCTTTTGATTAATGCTTGGTTATCCACAGTGTTTTGTGAATTAAATTGTATACAATTTAATAATTTGTGTGGAAAAATGACAAGCTCCTTAAAAAATTAGGAGTTAGAGCTGTTGAAAAGTATTCTCAAAAACATAGGCGGCGGTTTACATAATGCTTAGAACTTCATTTATTTAATATGTATGACCGAGTTTCCATTTCTATTATAGATCTTTATGTTTGTTAACCAATATACGCTGAGCGACAATAGATTTTAGGTTATCTCCAAGCTGATTGATTGAAATGGCTAAAATCGCTAAATCGTCTACGTCAGGCACATTTTCTTCGATCACTATAGTAAGCGCAGAAACAATAGCATTCAACTCACTAAGTCTCATAAAAATCACCCCCATTCAATTTATGAGGAGACAGAAGAAAATGTTAAACGAAACAATACACCCCGAAGGATTTCGATAAAATCGTCCAGCCTTCGGGGAGATTCTCTGTTCGTTACTTCATCAACATCCGTATCAGCTTCAAGTTTCTTTCGGAGTAGGGATGATATCGCATCGGCATATCGATCCAGGTATATTTTTTCACCATGCTGCGATAATGGGTGAAGGTATCAAAGCTCAGCTTGCCATGATAGCTTCCCATGCCGGAGTACCCGACACCTCCGAAACCCATATGAGGATTTGCCAGGTGAATGATTGTGTCGTTAATACAGCCGCCTCCGAAGGAACAGTTATCCAATATTTTTCTCTCCGCTTCTTTGATTTGTGTAAAGAGATACAAGGCGAGAGGTCTTGGGCGGTTACGAATGAATTTGATGCATTCATCCAAATTGGTGAAAGTCATTAACGGGAGGATAGGACCGAAGATCTCTTCCTGCATGATGGGAGAATCCGGGGTGATGTCCACCAGAACAGTGGGTTCGATAAATCGCCTGGATTCATCAATGCCTCCGCCGATTACGGCCGTTTCCCCCTGAAGGAGACGCGTAACGCGTTGGAAATGCTTTTCACTGATGATCACGGGCATGTCGGACATATCTCCATCAGGGAAGAATTCTTTAAGGGCCTTTGCGTATTCTTCCAGAAATTTATGCTCGACTGATTTGTGTACAAACAGATAATCTGGCTCTACGCAGGTTTGGCCGGCATTGAGAACTTTTCCGAATGCGATGCGTTTGGCAGCAAGCTTCAAGTTTGCTGTTTCATCCACAATTACGGGACTTTTTCCCCCGAGTTCAAGCGTTACGGGGGTAAGGTTTTTCGATGCCGCGGCCATAACGGATTTCCCTACGTCAACACTTCCGGTGAAGAATATATAGTCAAATACCTCCTCGAGAAGGGCGTTGTTCTGCTCTCTGCCGCCTTCTACCACAGCGATATATTCGGGCATAAAGGTTTCACCCAAGATTTTGGCAATCGCACTGCTGGTTGCCGGAGCATAGGCCGAGGGCTTGACGACAACACAGTTTCCGGCGGAAATGGCGCCCACAAGGGGTTCGAGACAGAGTTGCAGAGGATAGTTCCAGGGAGACATAATGAGGGTTACGCCATAGGGCTCGGGAACAACGAAACTCTTCGCGTGGAACTGGGCCATAGGTGTTTTCACCTTTTTGGTTTTTGACCAGCGCGGAAGATGTTTTAAGTGGAATCGAATTTCATCCAGTACCATGCCGGTTTCCGTCATGTAGGACTCGAAGGGTGTTTTGTTCAGATCGGATTTCATTGCCTGGCTGAGCAGGGATTCGTTGTCCCTCAATACCTTCTGAAGCTTACGGAGGGCTTCCATCCGGAATGACACCGGCCGGGTGGCTCCGCTTTCGAAATATTCACGCTGACGCGCAACTATGGATCCAATACTCATGATATTCCTCCAATACGGGTAATGGCTGATAGGATCTGTTGAGTGTAGGATTCGGATTTGGTTCCGATGCAATCCGATGCATAGGAATTGAAGCTATCTGCAGATTTTTTTGCTTCTTCCGTACAATCCAGCAGGGACGGAGCAAGAAACAGCCAGCCAAGATGAAGGCTGTATAGCAGAAGTGAATCGATACCCTCGGATTTCTCAAAATCAAGAGATGTAAAATAAGTATGAGCCTGCCCGCAGATTGCGATACTTTTCGCAAGGCTGCCTGAAGTGCTGGTAATGACGAGATGGTAATATTTAAGTGCGGCTGCTACCGGACCGGTACCCTCGGGGCAGTAGAGAATCGCATCCCGGCATTGTTTTGCAGGCTCTTTGTATTCCAGCTCCTCAAGAGATTTGCTGATGGATTGCAGCATAGCCGTGAGGTTTGACGAATAGCGGTCGAGGTCTCCGATGCGTTCAGAACCGAACTCCCGGTTCCATTCTTTCCGTTTCAGGCTTACAAACAGGTCCAGTGTTTCATCTGATACACAGATCATACGGACAGCATCCTCCGTAGAAGGGGCAGAGGCCAGAAGTGCCCGGTTAATGAAGAGGTCAACGTCAGCCTTGGCTGCATGCTTCAAAGCCTGTTCGTAGATCTCAAAGGAAGCTACAGACTCGGAAAAGGGGATACTGGCATCCATCCTGCGTCGTATGAGAAGCATGACCTGCAGGTCTGCCTCGGTGTACCGAAGCTTTTTACCGGAAAACTCCGGTTTTAGCAGCTTTTTCTCATCGAGAACAGTGATATGATCCTTCGAAAGTCTGGTCATCTTTATGGCCTCGGAAGGAGAGAACGTCTTGCTGCTGCTTTTGTAATCCACCTTTGAAATGGCATCCAGGAGCTCCAGCTCCATGTGGTTAGGGTTGGAAGTATCAAGCATGTGTTTGATTACGGAAAGAGGGTAATAACGTTCCTTCTGAAGAGACTTGATAAGCTGCACCCTCGCTATGCAATCGGCATGATAGTATGCCATATTGGGGCCTGTTTTGCAGGCGGCCTGTATCAGCCCTTCCTTAACATAGAATTTAATTGTAGAAACATTTGTACCTGTGGCTTTTGCCAGCTCTCCGATTTTCATCAGGCCGGCTGTTGATTCATTTTTCATGTAATTATTTCCTTTAATTGTCAGCAGTTAAGAACTATTTTAATGACATCCGAAGGATTGTCAAGAGCAAGTTTCATTGCTTTCTTATAATCATCCAGCTTGAAATGGTGTGTGACAAAGCCCTCTGTGCTGTAGATACCGTCACGTATCCACTCCTGCACCAGATCAAAGGTGTAAAGCTTCCTGCCCTGCCATTCTTCCATCCCATGGGCATTGATTCCGATGAGCTTTATCTCATGCCACCAGATAGGACTTTCATCAAAGGTTATGGCGTTCATGTGATGGCCTATTTTTACAAAAGTCCCACGTGGACGAAGCAGCCTCAGGGCGGTTGTGTTGGACCAATTGCCGCCGATGCAGTCGTAAATACGGTCAAAACCGCCAAAAAACATTTTGTTTTTATTCATACCGGTAAATACGCTGCTGCCGCCAGTGGCATCTGAGGTGGCCTGATACGGATCCCCGGCCAGAACATGATCGGCTCCCAGATTTATTGCAAATTCCTGCTTGGTTCTGACACGTTCCATAATCCAAACTTCACAGTTCGGTTCAATAATTTTAATTGCCTGGACAATACCGAGGCCGATGGTACCGCAGCCCATGACAAGGATTTTTTCTCCCTCTGAAGGGGGGGCCATAAGCACGGAATGGACAGAAACGCAGGTAGGTTCCACCATAACGGCCTGATCGTCGGTGAGCTCATCATAGATTTTGGAGAGTTGCTGCTCCGGTGCGATAAAGGTATCACTCCATCCTGCGCCCACATCGGGCAGCTTGTGAGGGCTGGGTTCGCCGTAGTTCAGGCAGAGGTTATAGTTTCCCTCTTCGCAATATTTGCATCGGGGCTGGATATCCTTATTGCCGCATCCGGACATGTACTCCCGGATGGTGACACGATCGCCAACCTTGAACATGGTAACGGCAGAGCCTGCTTCTACGACTACGCCTACATTTTCATGGCCCAGAAAGGTACGCTTCGAAGCAGGAATTGGTTCAAATGCAGAATTCGTTCCTGTGGTAGCCTTAAAGAAACTCATATCCGTTCCGCAGAGTCCGCAGGCAATGTTCCTGACGCGGAGCCAGTTGTCTGCCGGAAGGGGTGGATCGGGCAGATCCTTATTGTACTTGACGGCGTTGAGTCCTGTATACAGCAGCGGTTTACAATGCTTTGCGGCAAATTTTGTGATCAGTACACGAGGAATGTCTTTTTCAAAATAGATGGTATTCATACTTTTCTTTCCTCCCGTTAGGTCAGCATTCCCTGAAGTATGGCCATATAGTCATTGAGATAGCAGGCATATTCAGGGCTTCCAACCGTTTCCACATAACCTTTCCCGACTCCCTCGACAAATTCTACATCCTTAAGCAATACTGCCATAGCCCCCTCTACGCTGAGAAATCGAAAATGAACGAAGGGGCTGCGACGGGTATAGACCCCGTGTCCTGACTTGGACTTGCCGGCCTTGATACGGAGGTAACAAGCTATGTAATCTTTGTCATCGCCGTGTTCAACGGTAAACTGATAAATGCGGTCAGGCTGGCGTTGGCAGAACTCCTGCATGCTCGGATCTCCAAGCTTGTTGTATTGGGAAAGCGCCCGGGTAATCATGTAAAGGCTCATTTTTACTTTGAGAGACTGTCCTGCAAAGTCCTTCGGCCGTTTCCCCGGAGACATGATCATCAGGCCCATCAGCAAGGACAGAACCTTGGTGAGAAGGCTAAAGTTTTTCAGCCCCCTGATTGCAGGTATTGCGGTTCCGCCTCGCAGCAGGGCGTTCATTTTTGCAATGGTGGGGAAGGTCATAGTAATATCCGGATTTTCTGCAGGCCCTTGCATCACAGTCACTTTGCCGCAGTTGAAAACGAGGTGGCAGGCAAGAAGCTCACCATCGTTTTTTGCACCAAACTGTACTGTTCCAATAACGTCTTTGAACTTTTCTTTCATTTTGGGATCGTCATCCAGCAGTACCTGCATGACGGGGAAAGCCGCGTTAAAAAACAGTTTTGCAGTCATGATATCCTGAGGTTTTGCAGACATTCAAATAATCCTCCTTTACTAGCTCGCCCAATTTACAAAGCAAATTGTCGGCGAACTTATGCAAGGAAATCACAAATCTATGATTTGTAGATTTCTACTATTCATCATCCCAGTTTTCGTCTTCTTCAAATTCCATACCCATCATACATCGCACCTGGTCAATGATGCCGTTCGCATCAAGGCCGTAATGGGCATATAAGTCCTCTGCGTAGCCGATTGTGGCAAACTCGTCATATATGCCGTGTTTTTTGAAGACACATCCCTTTCCGCTCTCTGCAATGACGGAGGCAACGGCATCCCCAAGTCCGCCGAATACGTTGTGTTCCTCAACGGTGAGAATCCGCCGGGTTTCTGTTACGGCTTTCATAATCGCCTCATGGTCAAGGGGTTTGATGGTATGCATATTTATAACCCGTACAGAAAGGCCATCCTGTTCTGCCAGTGTTTTGGCTGCTTGAATGGACTGAAGCACGGCAATGCCGCAGCAAATAATGGTAAGATCGGTGCCGCCGCACATAGTAATCGCCTTTCCGATTTCATATTCATAATCATCATTTTCATAACAGGGAGGCTCAAAGCCGCGGCCAATCCGGATATAGACCGGGCCCGGCGTTTCAACGCAAGCCTGAACTGCTTTGGAAGTCTCAATGCCGTCTGCGGGGCAGATGACGGTCATATTTGCTACGGAGCGCATTACTGCGAAGTCCTCTGTGCAGTGATGGGTGGTACCTGCGTGACCGAAAGAAATTCCGGCATGAGTAGCGATAATCTTGACAGGTAAATTTTGATAAGCAATGTCCGTACGAACCTGCTCGCCGCCCCTGAGACAGGTGAAAACAGCCATGGTGGATGCAAAGGGGATCAGACCTGCTTTGGCAAGTCCTGCAGCAATTCCGAACATATTTTGCTCGGCAATGCCCACATTAAAAAATCTCTCGGGAAAAGCCTTTTCGAAGTGAACGATAGCGGTAGTCTTTGCCAAGTCTGCCGTGATGCCTACAATTTTATTGTTGGTTTTGCCTAATTCCGCAAGTGTCCTTCCGTAAATTTCACGGGCGGTCATGGTGGCGGCATCATAAGCATTCCAGTTGGTTCCGGTTACAACAGTCATTTCAGATACCTCCTTTCAGGATGGAAGCCTTGGCCTTCTCACACACGGCGGAGTCGCCGGAGGCATAATGATATACCACATTGTTTTCCATAAAATCCACGCCCTTGCCTTTGATGGTATTGGCAAGGATCATTACCGGTTTTTCGATCGCGGCCCAGGCCTTATCCAGAGCGTCGGCAAGCTGATCAAAATTGTGACCGTCTATCTCTATGACCTCAAAGCCGAAAGCACGCCATTTATCGGCAAAGGGTTCGAGAGACATGATCTCCTCGGTGAAGCCGTCGATCATCAGCCTGTTGCGATCAACTATGGTAATAACATTCCCAAGTTTGAAATGGGATATGGACATGGCAGCCTCCCAAACACTGCCCTCACAACACTCTCCGTCTCCCAGAAGGCAGACTGTCTTGTAGTTTTTCTCCAGATAACGGGCACCGAGCCCAAGCCCTGCGGCCATGGACAAGCCATGACCAAGGGAACCTGTGGAAGCATCGCATCCGACCACTTTGTTCGAATCGGGGTGCATGGCAAAGGGGCTGCCGAAGTGGTTGAAGGACTTCAGCTGTTCCTCGGAGAAAAAGCCTCGTTTCGCCAATACAGGGATGTAGCCTGCGGCTGTATGACCTTTGGAGAGAATGAACCGATCCCTATCTTCCCATTTGGGATTTTCGGGATCTACCTTTAGGTACTTGAAATACAGAATCGTGAGGATATCGACGATGCTCAGAGAACCGCCGATATGGGCGCCGCCGGACCATGCCATTACGTCTATGATCATAAGACGCAATTCACGTGCTGTGTCCAGAAGCTTTTGCTTTTCATTCAGGGCGATTGGCATTTTGTTTTCCTCCTGTTACTATGTAATTATATAGAAAGTAGATAGTTCTACTATCTACTTTTAATATAGTAACTATATTATGATTCGTCAAGAAAAAATATGTGAAAAAATCAAAAGCCGGCAGATCTTGATTCTGCCGGCTGCTTAAAAAAGAAACAGAAAGTTCTCTTATTTTTCTTCCCTTGCATCATATACGATACTGCCGTCAAGTACAGTCATAACGGATCGCAATTTCTTGAAATCGGATAAATCCTGTATTTCCAGAGGATTTTTATCAAAGATGACAAAATCTGCATGCTTGCCCTTCTCAATAGAACCAAAACGGCTGCTGATACCCAGTTGTATGGCGGCATCAATGGTCAGCATCTCGATGGCCTCCTCAACACTCTTTGCATTTTCAATGCAAAGCCAATCATTGTCCAACGAATTCAACGTACTGACTGTTTCCTTGATATCCTGGCGGAAGGTGGTGTCTGCTAATTCTTCCGAAGTGAGGTCATGATCATGAGCAATGGTAAAAGAATTCTTTTTATAACCTGCGGCTCTGGTTGCTTCCAGCACTTCAACCGCTTCTATGACGGCATCTTTTCCGATCGCATCAATATGAATGTCAAAGCCTTTGTCTCCGGCTTCCAGACAGAGCCCCTTCAGCACATTGCCGGAAATAGAGACCGCTTCCGCAGTTCTGTCAACAACAAGTTTTAATGTATTAAAATTAATGAATTCATTCAATTCTATGCAATTTGTTTTGTATTGCGCCAGCCTGCGTATCATTGGCGCCGGATTGACGTCACAGGCAAGAAGCAGCGAACCGAAAAATCTTTGTTGGATCCTATTTTCCTGGTAGAGATCCACCATTATATTTTGATAAAGGGTCGCAAAAAATTCGGGAGCACCGCAGTCAAAAACAGAGGTAAAACCTTTCCTGCAGTATTCTTGCATATTGATGGGCAAGGCATCAGGTATCCTGTCAAGATCAATGGGTTCCAGGACATTCAAAAGATAAGAGAGGGAAACGACGCTCACTTCCTCTTCTTCCGCTGCTGCTTTGACTGTTTCCAGGGCAATCGTGTTAATCCAGCAATGAAGCCCGCTTTTCCCAAGTACAACAGCAGGTCTTTCCCCGCAAATCGTATCAAGGGAGGCTCTTATTTGTTCCTGCTCGATATCTTTAAAATAATTTTCATCAAAGCCGTAAGCAAAAATAACTGCAGCGTCCTGGTTCTTTGAGACGTATTCTGAAAGCTGGGTCAGGATATTTTCAAGATCGCCCTTTTTCAAAAACAGGCAGGAATCCTGAAATGCATGAAAAACAGAATGTCCGCAGGTGTCTATATAGCCTGGAAGCATGATGCCTCCTTCCAGATCCACGATTTCGGTATCTTTTCCTTCCAATTCGGACAAGTCTTCATAGTCTCCAACGGCAAGAACGAGACCGTCCTTGCAGGCAACGGCTTCAGCCCATGGCAGATTTGTGTTCTGGGTAAAGATCTTTCCGCCCATAAAGATGGTATCGGCAGCCTCCTTCTTCTTAAAAAAACCAAATGGCATAACATCCCTCCGTACATTCATATTGTTTTCTTTTATTCGGCAATTTTGTATATGATTTATTCTAGCACAGAAATGAACTTGTTGTAAGAACCAACTTGAAGCACTTTAGAATAGCATTTCAAAATAACGGCAAACTATATTTAAAAAGTAATATGCAAGTATGTCCGTGTCAATATCATAGCTATGCCGACCGGAAACAGTCCGGCAAGCTAAGCAGTGAAACGGATGGAATTGGAGGAGATCACAAATGGCAAAAAATGATAATGCGGATTTGTCAAGATTGCCGATGATGGCAATGGAGTACGTTCCGACACCAAAGGCGGATGCAAAGGAGATTGTCGCATTGGTGAAGGAAGAGGGACGTGTCACCGGATATCAACTGGAGGACGGACAGATTCTTGATAAAGACGAAGCTGTTCAGCTGGCCAAGCAGGACGGCATTCGGGGGGTCGGCGTTGCAACGCGAAAAGGAAACGAATATTTGAAATCTCTCCCGGATGAAAATGACGATAACAATCTAGGTAATCTGCCTTCGGTTACACAGTAATCGAAGACCTTAACAGCTTAGGAAGGTGAAAGAAATGAGAGGAGATATTAAGAAATCCGATGTTGTGCCGGATACTTATAAAGCGTACGAAATGGGTCTGGAGGCAGATGAAGAATCCAAAAAGGTAACGCTAAAAAATGATGGTAATGTTACAAGGCAAATATTGGATGCCATCGGCTTTGAGACGCTTCAATCGGATTCGGCTAAAAAGAAAGAGCAGGATCCGGATTAGATCAGGAACCTCTTTTCTTGTTCGAAATAAAATAGTATAAGAATTGTAATGAAGGCGCTTCTAAGGCGCCTTTTCTAAACGTCATTTTAGACGGACAAAGAAATGAGGTAGAATTTATGGCATTGATTTGTATAGATCCCGGCCATGCGGCAAGTACCGTGGGTAAGGCTTCCTTTGACGGCACGCTGAAAGAATACGAATTTAACCGTGCAGTTTCAAAGCGGCTGGCCTATCACTTGCAAAGACATGGTCTTCATACGATGTATAGCTGTAATATTGAGCAGGCAGCAGACACGAGTCTTGCTGACAGATGCGGGGCAGCGAATAATGCGAAGGCAGATCTTTTTCTCAGCATCCATGCCAATGCGTACGGAACGGACTGGAACAGTGCGAACGGCTGGGAGATCTACTACAGCAAGAACAGTACAAATGGAAAAAAGCTGGCGGAAGCCATTCATGCCAGAAGCATTGCATTAGGTCTGACCAACAGAGGTGTTAAGACAGGGGACTGGTATGTGATTCAAAACACCAGTATGCCTGCAGTTCTTATCGAACATGAATTCATGACAAATAAGGAGGCAGTTGAAAGACTCAAATCGGAGGAATGGCGTGAAAAATGGGCAGTGGCCGATGCAAAGGGGACTTTGGATCATCTGGGCATTCAGTGGATTGACGAAAAGGTGCACTGGGCTGAAACCCATTTGAACAATCTTGTTAGGAAAGGATTTATTCTTTCGCCGGAGGTTCACAGGGATTCCTTGGATGAACCGATGACGAAGGGGCAGATATTTGCATTATTGGATAGGATAACGGATCAGCTTTAAAAGGAAAAGTTAGCCCTACGCATTTTGGAATATATTATGTATCAATGCATAAAGTAAAAATTGGTTGAAATTTAAATATCCCTAATAGATGAACCATGATATTATATGCAGTATTGCACAAATGAAAAAATCTTTCGCTTATCATTGATCAGATTCATTGATAGGCGATTTTTTTTGCAATTCTGAATTATCTATTGATTATCTATAGGTTTCTATTCATTAATACAATTAATGGGTGGTACGATTGACCAAAGCAATAATGCTGCTTCAATTGCTTTACAAAACGTTCTTGGCATGATCTGCGATTCTATGGCGAATCTGGTGGAAGTGCCCTGATACCCCCTGAATTATGCTGCACTAACACAGGAGGTTTAGCCATTACAAAAACCAGTATTGAATTAGGCAAGAGCCTAAAAGGGAGTGACAAGAGGTGAACTCCTGGAAATCTTCTTCAAATTCTCTTGTAATCACATTCTTTGGCAGATATATTGTTGTTGTATGCGGCAATACGGCCGGTGCGGGTGTATCAGCTAATAAGCGAAAGACACTGAAAGGAAAGGCGGTCTAATCATGGTAAAAGTTGAGATTAACCCTGGGGCATGCGGATTGAAGACAACATTGAAAATCACACAAGGGGAGAAAAGAAAGCTGAAAGTGGAAATCGAATCCGAATGTCCTCAAGTCAAGGCAATGGAGGAGGAGTTGACGGAGCTGAACAGCATCACGGAATGTTTTGCTAAGTACAGCAAGTCCACGGTATATCAAGTCGCAGAAAAATATATCAAGCACTTAGCTTGTCCAGTACCGACGGCCATTATCAAGGGAATGGAGGTAACAGCCGGCTTTGCTGCAGAGAAGGATGTGAAAATTCATATCGAAAAAGTTTTGTGAAAATGTAGGAGGATTTCTCCGCATTTTTGTTGCAATTCATCTGATACAATCAAAGAATCATTGACGTAATCCCGGGGATGTATTATAAATAAGACAATGGATTTAAGATAATATAGGATGACAAGGAGGTGGCGTCAATTGTTAGAAGCTTTAGAGAAAGAATTATATTTGGATATTCATCAAAAAAGCCGGAGAAAAATTATTGAAATATTTCGATTGGCTAAGGCCATTCAATTGCCTGTGGTTGATGATCACAAGGTTGTCGGCATACTGGATTTGTTCGTATTTTTGGATAATATGAATAAGAATATCAATTTAATAGATTTGATAGAAAAAGATATTATTGTTGCAGGAGAGTATCGCAATGTCTTTACCTTTAAAAATTCAAAACAGCAGATATTGCCTTTTGTCGATGAAGAGGGTAATTTTTCAGGCTTCGTTAACAAGCTCTTTCAAAAATGTTATTTACCAAGTGAAGAGTACATGCAGGTTGTTGAAAAAAATTTGGACGGTATGATAGATAATGATTCGGAAGTGGACTATGATAAACTGAAGAACAGTTTCAGCGCCATATTCGAATCCAATTATGATGGCATTTATATCACTGTTGATAAAGGGACAACCTTAAGCATCAATAAACACTGTAAATATGCGGATGGAATTACTTCTGACGACATTTCCATTGATGAAAGTAAAATCAATGTTTCCTTTGATGAAAATACAGTTAATAATGAAACCGTTAATGTCATCCAAAATATCCAGAAGAGAAAAGAGGTAAGTGTATCTGACGATGTCATCTCGGACGGCGGAATCATCAGAGTCATAAATAATATAAAAGATTTCGATAAAATTAAGAATGAATTAAGAGAGACACAGAAACTCGCTGAAAAGTATCAAAATGAACTGGAATTTTTACGATGGGAACAAACGGAAACGGATGATATTATTGCCAAAAGTCCTGAGATGAAAAAGGTAATTAATCTGGCGGTCAGAATTTCTAAAGTGGATTCGACTGTTCTGATCCAGGGACAATCAGGTGTCGGAAAAGGAGTATTAAGCAAGCTGATTCATAACAGCAGTGATCGAAAGAATGGACCGTTTATTAAGATTGATTGCGGATCTATCCCGGAAAATCTGCTGGAATCTGAACTTTTCGGATATGAGCAGGGTTCTTTCACAGGCGCAGAAAAGGGAGGGAAGATTGGCTTAATCGAATTAGCCAATGGCGGAACCCTCTTCCTGGATGAAATAGGAGAGCTGCCTCTCAATCTGCAAATGAAGCTGCTTCGAGTGCTTCAGGATAAAGAAATCTTCCGAGTGGGCGGAAAGGAACCGATACCGGTAGACTTTAGAACGATAGCGGCTACAAACAGAGATCTGGAAGAAATGGTTGAGCAGAAAAAATTCAGAAAAGATTTGTTTTATCGTTTAAATGTGGTACCGATCAAAATATTGCCGCTTCTGGACAGAAAGGAAGACATCAAACCTCTGATTGAGGATTGTCTGAATCGATTCAACAAGAAATATAACTTGGAGAAATATATTGAACCGGTTGCATTAAGGTTCTTGATCGATTACAACTGGCCGGGAAATGTCAGAGAGCTGGAAAACATTATTGAGTATTTGATCGTTACGACAAATTCAGACAAAATCACAAAAGATGATCTTCCGGAAACGATTCTGGACTATAATCGTAATCTTCCAATGCTGAAAATCGATAGTTTTTCATCTATGAAAGAAGCGATGGATGTAGTGGAAAAAAACTTATTGATAGAATCGATGAAGAATTCAAAAAGTACGGAGGAAATGGCAAAGATATTAAAGCTTGATCGAAGCACAGTGATCAGAAAGTTACAGAAACATAAAATAAAAGCTCATTTCTAGATTTATTCTTCGACCCAACCTTTGTGCAATTTGGAACAAGTTATGCATAGTTGCATAAACCCTTAAAGCATTTAAAATCAGAGAAGTCAATTAAATACGCAATTCTGTTATGCAGAATTGCACAAAAATACGAGTTGGTTATTTTTTACAAAATAAGTAACTCGTATTTTTTATTTGCGTAAAAGTCTGAAAAATCAATCACTTTCAAAAAATTAGCTATGAAAAAAATAAATATTATTCATTGGCATAACATTTGCGATTATATAATGTCGAATAAACCAGAAAGGAGGAAGTCGTAATGTGTTTAAGAGTTGATGATCACGTTATTCTGGGATCTAATGAGCCCGGGAAAACGGTGGAAATTACAGTTGACGGCAAGAAGATTCAAGCAAAAGAGGGTGAAAAAATTCTGGCCGCGCTGCTTGCAAACGGAATCATAGTAAACAGATATACCGTTAAGCGGAAAGAGCCGAGAGGTTTATTCTGCGGGATTGGTCAATGTACCGACTGCGCCATGATCGTGAATGGAAAACCGAATGTTCGAACCTGTATCACTCCTGTAAAGGAAGGAATGGTTATTGAGACTCAGCATGGCTTAGGAAAGAGGGGTGACATCCGTGATTAAGAAGGAAGTCGTTGTGATTGGCGGAGGACCATCCGGAATGGCGGCCGCAATCGAAGCCGCTAAAAGAGGTGCTGAGGTATTGGTCATCGATGCCAATGAAAAAGCAGGCGGTCAATTGTTTAAGCAAATCCACAAATTCTTCGGTTCCAGCACACATGGCGCTGGGATACGAGGAATCGATATCGGGAAAGACCTTCTTAAGGAGGCAGAAGATTTAGGCGTTGAGGTTTGGCTGAATAGTGTAGCAATCGGATTGTTCCGAGAAATGACTGTTGCTGTGGAAATCGGAACGGATGATGTAGAAAAAAAGGTAGAAATGATTGAAGCAGAAAAGCTTGTCATCGCCTGTGGTGCATCCGAGAACGTGGTCAGATTTAAAGGATGGACATTGCCGGGGATAATGGGCGCAGGTGCAGCACAGACCATGATAAACGCCAATCGTGTACTGCCGGGCAAGAAAGTACTGATGATCGGAACCGGAAACGTAGGCTTGATTGTATCCTACCAGCTTATGCAAGCCGGAGCAGATGTGGTTGCCTTGGTAGAGGCAGCACCGAAGATTGGGGGCTATGTGGTTCACGCATCAAAGATCACAAGAGCAGGAGTCCCAATTTACACAAGGCATACGATTCTTGAAGCAAGAGGAGAAGGCCGGGTAAAAGAGGCGGTCATCTGTGAAGTGGATGAGAAATGGCAGCCGGTACCGGGAACGGAAAAAGTCCTTGAAGTAGACACCATTGCAATCGCAGCAGGCCTAAAGCCACTGGCAGAGCTGGCGATCATGCATGGCTGCAAAAGCAAGTTTGATCCAATCTTAGGAGGATGGGCACCGGTGCATGATGAAAATATGGAATCCACATGTCCGGGAATCTATGTAGTCGGTGATGTCACCGGCGTAGAAGAAGCCAACACTGCATTGGAAGAGGGAAGACTGGCAGGAGTAGCAATTGCAGAATCCCTCGGAAAGATTACACCGGAAGATGCGTCTGTTATCAAAGCAGACATCTGGCAAAGACTTGACGGTCTGAGATCCGGTCCTCATGGAGAAGCCAGAATGAAAGCAAAAGCAAGACAATTGGAAAGCTTCAAGGAGGTTACAAATGCATGATCAAATACGGCAAGAATCCTGCCGAGCGGTGCCTGAAGCACCGGGCAGAATGTTAAAAAGGAGGTGAAAAAGATGGCATTGGAAAATATGGGCTTTTTAACATTAGAAGAGTTGAAGGCACAGACAAAATATCCTTCAGAGGAACGATTTCAGAAGGGACCTGTTGCAGTGATCGAATGCACGCATGAAATTCCGTGCAACCCTTGCGAGAGTTCGTGTAAGCTCGGCGCAATCAGTATCGGTGAGCCTATTACAAACCTTCCATGTCTTGATGAGGATAAATGCATAGGTTGCGGCATATGTGTAGCGCAATGTCCGGGACTTGCCATTGTTATCGTAGACAAAACATATTCCGACACACAGGGCACCGTAGCTTTCCCCTACGAATATTATCCTACTCCTGAAAAAGGGCAGGAAATCGAAGCTGTGGACAGAAGCGGCAAGGTAGTATGCAAAGGAACGGTCATAAAGGTGCAGAACCCGAAAAGCTTTGATAGAACTCCTGTTGTAACCATTGCGGTGGATAAGGATAAGGTTGAGGAAGTAAGAAGTATCAAAAGATCTTAAGTCGATATAAGAAAAGAAAATGTCAAAGAGAAGGCAGCAAACATTCGAAAAGAAAATGTTAAAGAGAAGGCAGCAAACATTCGAAAAGAAAATGTCAAAGAGAAGGCAGCAAACATTTAAAAAGAAAATGCAAGACGAAAATGAGAAAGGAGGAACAGATATGGATCAGTTTTATGATGACGATATGCTTGTTTGCAGATGCGAAGAAGTTACTGTCGGTGAAATAAAAGAGGCAATCCGGCAAGGTGCACGTGATGTTACCGGGGTAAAGAGAAGAACGAGAGCCGGAATGGGATTATGTCAGGGACGGACTTGTGAGAAGTTAGTTCAGGCAATTTTGAGACAGGAATTAGGGAATTCACCTGAGGAAATAAGCGCAGGAACACCGCGACCACCTGTAAGACCTGTTACTTTCGGTGCACTTGGAGGGGGTGGCGGCAAATGAGCAGCTTTGATGTCGTAGTAATTGGAGCAGGAGCTATTGGATCCAGTGTTGCTTACCACTTAACAAAAAAGGGATATGAGGTTGCCTTAGTAGAAAGAGGCGATATTGCAAACGGTACCTCGAGCCATTGTGATGCAGTTGCGCTGATATGTGATAAAAAACCTGGCATTGACACTGAAATGGGTTATGCGAGCATTCAGGTATTCAAGGAATTAGCCAAAGAGTTTTCTTATGACTTTGAATTCCATCAACGCGGCAGTTTATACGTTTGTGAAACAGACCAGGAATTAGAGATCGCAAATGATTATGTAAAACAACAGCAAGCGGACGGATATGACATGAGAATGGTGGATCCTAAGGAAATGCAAGAAATGGAGCCATATTTAGCAAAAGATTTAGTTGGCGGCATATGGACTGAACCTGATTCATCCATGAGCCCGTATAAGTTATGTTTTGCTTTCGTTGAAGAGGCAAAAAAACTTGGACTAAAAGTGTTTACTCATCATAATGTTCTAGACATTAAGCTGGATGAAAAAGGAGCCATTGAAAGCGTCGTTACAGACAAATGTACGATTAAAACAAAAAGAGTTGTGAACTGCGGCGGAGCATGGTCTCCGGCACTAGGGCAAATGGTTGGGATAGACATTCCGATTAAACCAAGAAAAGGTGTCATTTTAATTTCCGAAAAATCCTTTAAGATTGTAAACCAAAAAGTGCATGAGTTTGGCTATATGCTTTCTAAATTTGAAGATATTAACTTCAAAAGAAATGTAAGTGAATTGGTTGAAAAACACAATGTTGCTTTTAATATTGAACCAACTGAAGCAGACAATTTCTTATTAGGAGGACATCGTGAATTTAAAGGCTTTGATATCAGTACAGAGCTTGAAGTGATGCAGGCAATTGCGGAAAGAGGGATACGTTTCTTTCCAATTATTAAAGAAATCAACTGTATCAGAGCCTATGCAGGTGTTAGACCGTACTGTGAAGATCATTTGCCGATTGTCTCTGAGGTGGAAGAAGTTCCTGGTTACTACATAGCAGCAGGACACGAGGGGGATGGAATCAGCTTATCCGGAATAACCGGAAGAATGATGACCCAAATCATTGCTGGAGAAGAGACAGATTTTAATATCGACAAATTGAACTTCTCAAGGTATAAGAAGAAGGCCTGAATTGAAAATTCTTAAAAATAGAACAATTGAAAGTGAGGAATTGAAAATGATAAAAGCTCCAAAAGGAATTTACGTACCCGTTATCACGACATTCAACGATGATGAGAGTATTGATTTTGCATCCTATAAGAAAGTAATCGATTTTGTTATCGAAAACGGAGTACATGGACTTTTGATCGGAGGCACCACAGGGGAATACCATGTGATGTCAGCGGAGGAACGCAAGAGCCTGATCAAGGCAGCCTGCGAATATGCTGCAGGCAGAGTACCTGTCATGGCTGGTGTTGGATGCTTCACAGCGAAAGACACCATTGAACTGGCTAATTTTGCTGCAGAATGCGGTGCTGAATATGGGCTGGTTCTGCCTCCTTATTACCATCACACAACGGATGCCGGAATCGTAGATTTTTACAAAGAGATTGCTGCCAATTCAAAAGTAGGTATTGTCATCTACAATTATCCGGGAGCAACCAATGTAGAAATGCCGCCTGAAATGATTTATGAATTGAGCCAGGAGGAAAACATTGTAAGTGTTAAGGAATCTGCTGATTTCGGACATCTTTGCCAGGTATTGACATTAACCAGTGACGTGGATAACTTTACGGTATTTACCGGTGAAGAACACTTTATCCTCCCTACTTTCTCTGTTGGAGGACAGGGAGCATTCGGAATCCTGATCAATCTGCTTCCTAAGGAAATTGTCAAAATCTATGAATTGGCAATGGCAGGTGATTTAAAGGCTGCCACCGAATTGAACAGCAAGATCAGAGGGATCTACGGCTTGATGGAAGTGGAAGGCAATCCATATCCAGGTCCTGTAAAAGCAGGAATGGATATGATCGGAATGAAGGGCGGAAAAGTCAGAAAGCCTTTAACACAGCCGACTGATGATCTGAAAGCAAAGATGAAAGAGCAGCTGATCAAGCTGGGATACTCTGTAAAATAACCACACCTTCCATAAGTTTGGGTGCAGAACAAAGACAACCAAGTAAAGAATAACGAACATAACCTCAGGGCTTCTGCACCCAGATATTTTAAATAGAGGGATCATTGCTAGTTTCAATACGAAAAAATGATAAGGAGGGATAAAACAGCGTGAAATATACATAATCACCATTCATGATCAAAACCATTCATCTTATTCTACAATTACTTAAGCCATGGCATGGAATCAGGAAGAAGGACCATGTTCTATGGTAAGCAAAACCTCGCTAAAAATAATGTTTACAACAGCAGTGGCCCTTCTTACAGTAATATTTTAATAGAAATAGCGCAATAATGATATATACAATTTTAAAATTAGAGAAGGTAAGGGCTATGCAAAAACCGAAAATCATGAAAATATACCTATAATTAATGGAGGTAAAACCAATGGAAGATCTTAATGGAAAAAGAGAAAGTTGGGGCAGTAGATTTGGGGCATTAATGGCCATGGCAGGCATGGCAATCGGTTTAGGAAATGTATGGAGATTTCCCTATATGGTAGGGCAAAATGGAGGAGGAGCTTTTGTATTTGCATATTTGATCGTACTGGCATTGATTGTCATTCCTCTTGCCATTGTAGAAGCCGGAATGGGCAAGGGCGTAGGAAAAGGCGTTATCGATACATATGCTCATATCTTCAAAAATAAGAATGCGGGAATTGTTCTGGGCGGTATCAGCGCTCTTTTATACTTCGCCATGAACTTCTTTTTCTTAGCAGTCATAGGTGT
Organism: Sinanaerobacter chloroacetimidivorans; assembly: GCF_018128545.1. GTDB lineage: Bacteria > Bacillota > Clostridia > Peptostreptococcales > Anaerovoracaceae > Sinanaerobacter > Sinanaerobacter chloroacetimidivorans. The sequence continues at coordinate 19,947 of NZ_JAGSND010000030.1, forward strand.
GAGCCTTTACTTCATCTATGCCTGTGCTGTAGGCCTGTGGACAACGGTACCGCCTGACCAAATCTATGATCAGGTTATGGCAAATAAAACAATACTTGTTGTTCTATTCATGATCGTTTGCCTGTATGTCTCGTATGTAGTCTACAGAGGAGTCAGCAAGGGCATCGAAAAAGCCAGCAAAATAATGATTCCGGGAATCTTTGTATGCTTTGGAATTGCCATAGTCTATAGCATCGTTGCCTTACCGGGGATCGCCGAAGGCTATAATTACTATTTACATCCGGATTTTACAAAATTGGCATCATTTAAATTATGGCTTGCAGCCGTAGGCCAGGCGCTGTTCTCAATCGGAGTAGGCCCCGGATGCATTCTGGTTTATGGAAGTCATCTTAAGAAAAAGGATGATGTTACGCAAAATATCGCCACAGTATGTTTACTTGACACATCCGCTGCACTTTTTGCAGGTTTTGCGATGATTCCGGCTTGTATTGCACTTGGATTAAACCCTGAGGCTGGTTCAAAGCTGATCTTTGTGGTATTGCCGACGCTTCTCGCTGAAATTCCGTTTGGAAATGTTTTAGGCATCCTCATATTCCTTGCAATCTTCTTTGCTGCGATCACCTCGGCGATAGCACAGCTGGAAGTGCCTGTTACAACTTTCTCGGATGCTTTCCACTGGAACAGAGGAAAAACAGTAATCGGATTTACCATCATTACAATTGTATGCTCGATTCCTGCAGTCTACAGTCAGTCAATTCTTGACTTCTGGAGCAATCTTGCAGGTAACTACGGATTCATTGTTACTGCGGGCATCGGTGCAATTGCCTGGATCTACGTTTACGGTGTTAAGAAAATCAGAGAAGAATATATTAACCCAACCAGCGATATTGTGCTTCCGAAAGCATTTGACTTTTTGATTAAATATATTGCAGGTCCGATCATGATCATCATTATGATCAATTCATTATTCCCATTCTTATAGTTCTAAGTGAGATTGATAAAAAAAGAAAGACGATGGACTTAAGTTATTTCTTTAATTTTGTAAAAAAGTAAGGAGGTTCCGTTATGACTGGTGGAACAATAGCAATGCTGCTGTGTATTATTGTAGTCTTTATCGGAGGAACGGGTACTCTTTTAGCCCGATCTTTGAAAAAACCCAGTGAGCCGGACGAAGAAGAGTAAAGACAACCGAGAAAGAATAAAAATATTGAAAAGGGTGCGGCTATTGCAACCGCACCCCTTTTTAAGAAAGAATTGAGATCAAGCTTATAACCGATTCGTGTATCTTTAAGACTGGTAGAAGAAAATATTAGTAAGAATAGATGAAGAAGAGAGGAAAAGAAATGGATAAAAGAATTGTTGGCAGACAGTATGGCTACTTAACTTCTAATAATGACAGCCGATTTGTACAGGCTATTGATCACCAGCAGATTGCCGGATATTCAGTTGGGATAGTATATATCGAAAATGTTTTTTATCCGATGATGCCGGGGAATGTAGTAAATGCCTACACCTATGATTTCCCTGTGCGAATGATGGCTGTACCGAACCTAACAAACGACAGATTGTTTAACGCCGACCCTACAATTGCCGATGATATCATCGCTACTGCGAAGCATATGGTTGAAAAGGAAGGCGTAAGAGCAATCTGTTCTGCTTGTGGTTTCTTCGGGAATTTCCATAAACAAGTGGCCGCAGCAGTTGATGTACCCGTAGCGATGTCAAGCCTTGTTCAATTGCCATGGATTAAAAACTTAATGAAACCAGGGCAGAAAGTTGGCATCCTGACAGCGAACGGTGCAGCACTGACTCCTCAGTTGTTTCAGAACTGCGGCGTAGAGGATTTTAGCAATATTGTTGTAAAGGGAATGGAAAACTCAGAGAATTTTGCCGCAGTGGTCGATATGAGAGGCCACTTCGATAATGGAAAGGCGAGAGACGAAGTTGTAAAGGCCGCATTGGAGCTTTTTGAAGACGGAGATGATATCGGCGCAATCTTACTCGAATGCAGCGATATGCCGCCTTATGCCGCCGCTGTCCAGGAAGCGACACAGTTACCGGTATTTGATTTTATTACACTGATTAAATGGCTGCATAACGGTACAACCCAAAGACCTTATGCAGGATGGATTTAAGAACTTGGAGGACAGAAATGAAAACCAGTATAGGAGCGAAGGATATTGTATTTCCAACCCCGGTATTTATCGTGGGTACTTATGGTGAAGATAGAAAACCAAATGCAATGAACGTTGCATGGGGCGGGATCTGCAGTTCAAATCCGCCCTGTATCGCTATCTCAATAAGGAGACAGCGGTGCACCTATGAGAATATTTTAAAAAGAAGAGCTTTTACCGTGAATATTCCATCTGCAAAATATGTAACAGAAGCCGATTACTTCGGAATGGTATCCGGTAAAATAGCTGACAAATTCAAGACAACAGGGCTAACTCCGGTAAAAGGGGATAAGGTTGACGCACCCTACATTCAAGAGTTTCCTTTCAATATAGAATGCAAAGTCATTGATATTTTTCAAATCAGCGAGCATACGCAAATCATAGGAGAAATTCTGGACATCAAAGTGAATGATGAATTTATTAATAAACATGGTTTGCCGGATATTGATGAATTGAAACCCTTGTTATTTGATCCCGCCGGTTCAAGGTATCACGTCACGGGGAATGCGGTAGAGCATGCTTTTTCGGCAGGTAAAGCTTTTATGGCCAGTGAGAAATAAGAGCATCATAAATATGTTGCAGATGATGGGGGTCAAGGTAAAATGAATATCTTTATCATGATACTGCTATCTTTTTCAATGGTGGGGCTAATTGATAAAATTCAAGGGAATAGATGGAAATTGGCGCAGGAGTTTGACAAAGGCCTTTCTGCAATGGGTTCGCTTGCAATTTCTATATCCGGTATATACTGTGTCGGCATAACCTTGGTAAGGACCTATGCTGGAACCATTTCCGGATGGACAGAAGGAATGCTTGTTGACCCCTCCATTGTAATCGGATGCCTGCTGGCTCCCGATCTGGGAGCCCCGTTTCTCACTGCAGAACTCAGCTCAAATCCCAATTTAGGCTATTTCTCCGGTGTCGTGGTTGCAGGCTGCTTAGGCCAGTTCACCAGCTTTCAGCTTCCAGTCTTATTTTCAGCATTGGAAGAAAAAGAAAAAGGCCCTATGATGAAGGGCTTTCTTCATGGCATTTTTGCAATCCCCATCGGACTGCTTGCGGGAGGAGTCCTATTGGGACTTCCTGTAAAGGAAATTTTAATCAACATAAGTTTGATTTCGGTAGTCTGTTTCGTACTTGCTATGGCGTTTATGAAGTTTTCTTCTATAGTAGAGAAAACAATGATTACATTTGGGAAATTCATTGGGTACGGCAGCCAGTTGATGTTTGCCATAGTAGTGGTTGGACTTTTTATCCCGGGTTGGAAAGTTGTCGATGATGTGCTTGTACATGAGATCCTGACGATTTTAATAAAGATGGTCGTTATTATATGCGGCGGATTGGTTCTTGCGAATTTGTGTTTACGTTATCTGAAACGTCAGCTGAGTTGGGTCGCTGAAAAAATGAATACAAATGATTTTGCGATTATGGGTCTCCTGTTAAATAGTATCAATAGCCTGGTAATCGTTGCTTTAATCCCTAAAATGGATAAGCGGGGAAAAAGAATGAATGCAGCTTTTGCTGTAAGCGGAGCGTATCTTCTCGGAGGGCAGATGGTATTCGTGTTGAGTATTGGAAATAGCAGAGTATTCTATGCATATTTTTTTTCAAAACTGATTGCAGGAATTGCTTCTATCATAATTTCTATGGGTGTAAACCGGAGAAATCGATCCTTGCCGAAGAAAAGTGCGTAAAGTTGAAGCGGAAATTTATATAGATCCTTGAAACATACAAAAAGATAAGAAAAAAATAGCTTATAAACAGTTTCTTAATCGTATAAAAAGATAAAAGATTCGGTTTGCCGATTTGATAATACGGTAAACCACATGTAATTTTATTAGAACTTACAAGGAGATTTGATGATAATGAAGAGAAAAATGAAAACAATGGATGGAAACACCGCTGCGGCACATGTATCCTATGCATTTACAGATGTAGCAGCAATTTA
>NZ_JAGSND010000031.1 GCF_018128545.1 Sinanaerobacter chloroacetimidivorans
AAGTGAGGTGTTATCTATCTTTTTTCTACTATAATAATCCACTCTTCGGGATAACTATTTCTTCGGTATTATCCTGGCATGGCGAGCCCCCGCAGACTGCGTCCACAGGGGACAACTCCGAGCCTTTTAGTTTTGTAATGTCACCCACATGGAGCATATCCGGAAGCCTTATCTTCGTGACTTCAATGGGAAACGGTTCAATTTCGCTGGCCCATACAGGAGTAAACCCCTGCCGGACGCCTGCCAGCGGAAAACCGCCGATCCCGTCAAACAGACTTCCGAGGGTCAGCGATAAAGTCACAGCTGCAGTTTCATGCCGGGGGAAGGCGCTTCCTCCAGCTCGATTTCTCTTTCCTTGGGAAAATAGGACACATTAGGTGTACGAATGTCCTGCATCAGTCTTTTTGCTTCCGTGGCCGCTTCCCCATAGGTGTCAAAGGTTACGGGTTCGCCATCCTGCTTGAGCCATGCTTCTGCGGAGCCGCAGACTGAGGCGGCACTCCGGCGGGCCAAGATACCGTATTGCTTCATATAAGTTCCTCCTTGTATTTGTTGGGTTGATATGTTTCGAATGGGGATGCCGAGCCGTTTTGCTTCCGCGATTTCACAGCGCATGCCGGAGCTGATATGCCCGCCGCAGATCCACAGTTCTTCGCACGAAGCCAGTACCCGCAGCCCCATCCGGATTCCGGTTTCTCTTTCTGAGGGTATTGCATCATTCAGGAGCAGAGGGTACAGAAGATGGACGGCCACAGGTGCACAGTCCTGCTCCATGGCATAGCGGCAGGCGTCTTTGGCAAACCGGATATTGCTTTCGATATCTCCGGCGTAAGGGGAACAGATATAAACCAGCTTCACTTTGCAGCCACCGCCTTTACGACCGTCCGGGTCATGTTGACTGCGGTTTGTGCCGTATATACCGCACTCATGAGGTTGGCTTTGGTGCTGGTATCCAGACCGAAGGCTCCCGCGATGCGGGGGATCTCTCCAGCGGACAGCATCAGCCCAAGCCCCAGCAAGGCATGGTCTTTGACCACCATGAGTCCCGCAGTGAGAATGGTCGCCTGCAGAAACGCCGTCAGGCACAGACCAATGATCTGCTTACACCAGCTGACAAAACCGTCAAGATAACCGCGTGGTACAGAAAACATATATAGGCTGCCCACGGAAATTTGAATGAGCAGAATACCGCCGCGCTTTAAATTAGCGAAAAACACCTTGATGATTGCATAGCCCATGAGGATCAGGATAAAGAGCATCATGATGGGGCTGGTAACGGTCCCTATGCCACCGAAAACACCAGCGCTTCCGGCACTTTCAAGACTTCCCGCCGCGCTCAGATCGCTGATGATATTACTTGCGAGGGTGTCGATACCGGAGCCAAAGCCGGTGATTCCCGCTGTCAGGCTGCTCTGCAGGGAAATGGACAGCTTGTACAGCTCCACAGGCACGGTGGAAAACAGGCCCACTGCCAGAAAGCCCTTGAGGGCATTGAGGGCGGCATCTTTGACGCTGCCCCGGCCGGACTGGTATTCGATTGCACATTCGAAAACGGATACCACCAGACCGGTGACATAGAGCGCCCACGCCAGATAAACAAAAAACAGGACGATGGATTGTACCCAGCTCATCTCGAACAGATCGGCGCCCATATTGCCCATTTCGCCAAAGAAATTAGCGAGGAAACCGATGATCTGGCCGTAGATCCAGTCGATGATCTGGTCCAGCACCGTATCGGCTACAAAGTCCCATATAAACATTTTGGGTTCACCTCTTTCTAAAAAAATAAGGCGCACCTTTGGAAGGTACGCCTTGAACTTGAAAAAAAGGCTCTCGTAAATAAACGAGAACCTTGAGTCATGGTTTTAGCTATTTAATTTTAGAGTTACCAGCTTAGTTTCAGAGCATCCTCTGTTCTGTACCTTCGCTGGCAGTCTGCGTCATTTCTAGATCTTCATCCAGCTTAAGCAGAGCTTGGTTAAGTACAGTCATGCTCTTAGACAGTTGTGCAGGTGAAAGGATATCACTTTGTGAAAATACATAAATCTCCTGCATTCTAATAAATGCCGCAGTCAGTTCAGTATCTATGCCAACTGCTTGAAACAGCTTAAAGTCAGAAAACGGTTTTTCCGCAAGATCACTGCCGATCCTTTCCCTTTCTTCTTTGCGCTTGTAGGCAAGCATTTTTACCAGTTCATCTGGTGCAGAGAGCAGCGACTGTATTCTGTCCTGCTCCATCATCGTGGTAAGATCGTAAAGATGCTTTGCGGTATCAAACAACATATGTCGTTGGTAGTAAAACTCCGCAGCCAATACTTTGTCTGCAAAAATTCTCTCCAGTTTAATGGTGTTAATGGTAAATGGCTTGACCTCATAATTTTCGTCAAGGACCAGGCGCTGCTCTGAGGTTGCTTCCGAATAGAGAAGAGGCGAAATTTCAAGGGATTCAACAGGTTCGCTGATCGTGAAGGATGTCGCCTCAACTTTCACATAACCGAACCGTTGAAGTGCATCATCAGCGTCGACAGCGGTGACGGGATTATATTCATATACGCTGGTAATGCTGCCCCTTTGGTTGCTTTCTCTCGCTTTGTCCGATGTCCTCGAAAGAGTATGATAGCCGTTCGCCGCAACTTCCAAGCGCTTTTTTCCTTGACTTTTAGAGCAGTCCTGGATTTCAACTGTGAGATCAATATCTTCGGAAAAGCGCTTCATACGGCCTATTGCTTTATACAGGGCGGTGCCTCCCTTAAAGTATGCGGGAAGCGTGCCCTGCCTTTCTGCCAGTTCCCATAGAAGCAGTGTCAGATAATAGTCTTTTTCTACGATGTCACTTCGAATTCCTGTTCTCCTGCTAACATCGGAGAGCAGGGCTTCAAACGCATCTCTATCTTGATGTAACTTCATTTTTCACCTCCATGAGTAAGTCTATAATCGGCAATAAAATTTTCGATGTGTAATGCCTGCGAGCTGTGAAGATCAGTGTAAGTCCGTCTAGTTGCTGCTTCTGTGCATATTGCACCAGCAACTGCTCCGGCTTTTCCGCATCAATGTGAGCATTTGGCAGTTCACTTAACATATCGATAAACTGCAAATATTTCCAGTTCTCATCTGTCACAACCGCAGACGGCTTTCTTACCTTGATATGGCAGCCTTCGGGCAGCTTTGCTCCATAACGGTCTGTAGTGATTTCGATATCACGGGGAATCAAGGTTGTCAGTCCCAGCTTATTAAACAGGAACGCCCCGGATTCATATCCTATTTTCGCGCCATTCTGTACCGTTAATGTTTTTATCACCACTTCATCAATGCTGGGCGTAACTTTCCCAAAGACGGTTTGCTTCACATGGCAGTATACTCCTTTTTGCAGTCTTTCAATTTCACCTTTGTCTGCCATCCGTTTCAGCTTGACATTGGTTAAGGTTTTGGCCTTATCGTATGGAAGTGCATACTTCACCGCCAACTGCTCAGCTATGTCCTCGGTTTGGATTGCTGACTCATAAGGCATATTTCTGACAGTGTCGGAAATGTGTTCTCCATATCCGATTTGTTCCATATTCTCACCTCCACAAGTGATATTATAATCATGATTTTCGTTTAATATTCTTGCCATTATAATATCACTTTATGCATTGAAAGTCAATTGGTTACGCTAATTACGTGCTAAGTATCTGACAGTTGATCCTTACTTCATATTAAACTCCATATCATCGTGCATTTCCTCAACATTGTATTTCTCACACAGACAAGGTAACATTTGGGGCAAATTATTAATACTCCAGTCAGGGTCAATGTCTGGCCTGATTCTAATTTCCGCCATGATCTCCGCAGTAGTTTCTTCACTCAGCGATTGTTGCTCGGTTGCGTTGTAGATGTCGTACACTTGAGATAATGCTCTGAGGTAGGCGGCAGCAATGCGTTGCTCATTACTCACTCCCTTTTTAGGGTGGCATTCATAAAAGTCATTCAGCGTGGCCGAATTTCCCGTAAGCCAAGAACTATAATCCAGTAGGAAAGAATTTAAGCCTTTGCTTTCCATCGCCATTTGGACCGCATAACAGTCATGCGCAACATATCCATATGACTCAAAGTCTGCTGTACCTATTGGAAAGTCATGTTCGGCCAGCGTATCAGGGTCGTTTAGAGCGTCCATGTGGACTTCTCTTCCTCTCGATATCAACCAAGAGCGAAAGTCAATAAAACCATCATCTGTGCTGTGAGACTGCGTTGCGGCGCAGGCCGCCCATAAATCGTTTCGGTAGGCTAAATCCATATACACCTTTTTTATATTGTGCCAATCTATAATATCCTTTGACGAAAACGCCAAGAGTTTTTTCTCGGTCACTTTCAAGATAGCAGATTGATTGTTTTGATCTGTCTCTGAATTAACCTCGTCTATAATTCTCCAAAAAGTATCTTTGTTCATTTGTCCTTACCTCCTTCATCTCACATAAGGGGATATGCTAATTTGAGCAGGCCAAATCCATTAACAAGAAGCCGGCCTGCTCTCTTTTTTACATTCCAAGTATCTGCCAGTCCATCCTTGGATAAGGACGGTGAACGGATTTTTACCTTCATACGAAGTCCTCCTTGTTATCGTTTAATAAGTATTAGAATATCGCATTGTGGTTGACAAAGGATAAGGTAGTGCATATAATGGTCTAGTAATCTCTTTGCACTGCATTACATCCGATTGTGGATGCGAGATCAACAGTACAAACTGAGCAGGCGATGAACCTTTTAACGGAGGTCATGGGGCCGGGCCACCCAACGAGTGGCAACAGATTGCAATTTATGCACATCTGCGGGACAGTAGTATGTTCCATAGGTGTGCTATTTTTATACCCAAATGGAACAACGACCCCGAAAAATGGAGTGCCATAGAGCTATCGAACGAATGCCGAAAGGCTAAACGGAGGTAACTTTTATGACAAGCAACAAACCAAACATGGCAGGCCTTACCGCTGCCGAAGCACACAAGCTACAGGAGAAGTACGGTAAGAATGAACTGACGCAGGGTAAAAAGCAGAACTTTTTCTCTAAGGCTCTGCACATCATCTGTGAGCCGATGTTTCTGCTGCTCATCGTAGCGGCAATCATCTATTTCATTCTCGGTGAGCCGAGAGACGGAGCAATCATGCTGGTGTTTGTCATCTGCATCATCAGTATTGACATCATTCAAGAGTGGAAAACCGACAAAACACTCAATGCCCTCAAAGACCTGTCTGCGCCACATATCACCGTCATCCGTGACTGCAAGGAGCAGACCATTGCCAGTGCTGATCTTGTTCCCGGTGACCTGATGATGATCTACGAGGGCATCAAAATCCCCGCCGACGGCATTGTGGTAAAGTGCAGCGACCTCTGTGTGGATGAATCCTCCCTAACTGGCGAAGCAGAGGGCGTTTGGAAACTCCCCACCGAGAACGCCGAGCCGACCACCGATTATTGGCGTCGAGACTATTGTTACGCAGGCACCTTGGTCACACAAGGCACGGCAACCGTTTGTGTGGATAAAATTGGTGCCGTCACTGAATACGGTAAAATCGGTGCAAATGTGACCGCCGCACCTGATGAGGATACACCTCTGCAAAAGCAAACTGGTAGCCTTGTTAAGCTATGTGCGGGGATTGCCGCAGTCCTGTTCGCCCTGGTGGGTTTATTCACATGGTTCAATATTCCGGACCATGCCATAGGCGACCGACTGATTGAAAGCATTCTTTCCGGCATTACCCTTGCGATGGCGATGATACCCGAGGAATTTCCGGTTATTCTTACCGTGTTCCTTTCTATGGGCGCATGGCGGCTTGCCAAAAAGCAATCTTTGGTGCGTAAGCTTCCTTCCGTGGAAACATTGGGTGCGGTATCAGTACTTTGCGTAGACAAAACCGGCACCATTACCATGAATCAAATGACAGTGCAAGATGTATGGGCACTGGATGGAGATAACCATACATTGTGTGAAACCATGGGACTCGGCTGCGAAACAGATGCCTACGACCCCATGGAAAAAGCGATGCTTTCCCACTGCGACAATCTTGGCATCTCCAAGGAACATCTTTTCAGCGGAGAGCTGGTCAGCGAATACGCGTTCACCAACGAGCTGAAAATGATGGGTCATGTCTGGCGCAGAAACGGAGAGCTTGTCATTGCAGCAAAAGGCTCTCCCGAACGGATTTTGACTATCTGCAACATGAGCAATGAAAAAAGAAAAATCGCTGAACGTAAAATCATGGAAATGTCCAAGGAAGGCCTTCGCGTCATTGCAGTAGCCACCGCGAAACCCCAAAGTGAAGCAGAAATACCTGCTCAAATCACCGACTGCACATTGACACTCTGCGGCCTGATCGGTCTTGCAGACCCTCCTCGTGAAAGCGTAAAAGCCGATATTGCCGTTTGCAACAAGGCCGGTATTCGTGTGGTGATGATTACGGGCGACAATGGTATCACCGCTTCCTCGATTGCCAAGAAAATTGGTATGCCAAACAGCGATCATATCATCACTGGCGATATGTTAAGCGAAATGAGTGATGAGGAGCTTCGTGAAGAGGTGAAAGATGTTTCAATCTTCTCGCGTGTTGTACCGGAACACAAAATGCGGATTGTTAAGGCATTTAAGGAAAACGGCGAGATTGTTGCCATGACAGGTGATGGTGTGAATGATGCCTCTGCACTGAAATACGCCGATATTGGCATTGCCATGGGAAAGCGCGGCAGCGAGGTTTCTCGTGAAGCCGCCGACCTGATTTTGATGGACGATAACTTTACAACCATTGTAGAGACGGTGAAGGACGGAAGACGTATTTATGACAACATCCGCAAAGCGGTTGGCTACGTGTTCACTATCCACATCCCGATTGCATTTGCATCCTTGCTTGCCCCTATGCTTGGCATCGCGCCCACTGCGCTCTTGCTACTGCCGTTGCACGTTGTGCTGCTGGAACTATTAATTGACCCGACCTGCTCCATTGTGCTGGAGCGACAGCCTGCTGAAATGGATATTATGGAGCGCAAGCCGCGCGATCCGAAAGAGAAGCTGCTCACTGCAACCATTCTTTTCAAAAGCGTTCTGCAAGGACTGGTTATTTTCGCCGCATCCTTTGGTGCTTATTATACGATACTTGATGGCAATGCAGCAGGCGCACCCACAGCTCGTGCAATGGGGCTTACCATTATCATGCTTTCCAATCTGTTCTTAGTACAGGTGAACAGCTCCGACCACGATTTAGCAGCGCAGTCGATAAAACGCCTTGTGAAAGATAAGGTGATGTGGGCGGTGAACTTTGGAACACTTGCAATGCTGGGGGTCATTCTATATTCTCCATTGAATGCGTTTCTGAAGCTGGCTCCGCTGTCTGCTCCTATGTTTTTTACTGCTGTGGGCATTGCGGCTGTGGCGGTATTCTGGTATGAAATCGTGAAGCTGATAAAAAAGCTGCGCAAAAAATAACTGTAGCTCTCCTAAATGCACTTCACGGTACAGTCTAATTTCATCCTGTGCCGTGAAGTGCACGTGAGAAAGGAACTTTTTGTGATCTGCAAACAACTGCATTCTTTTTCGCTCTTTCGCTCCAAAAGGTACTTAACTGAACAATACGGTGAGGCATTTTTCCCTCCAGCTATGAGTTTGGCCCGCCGTACATCGCTTGGTTGTAAGCCTTAAGGCAAATCAGCACCAAGTAGCTTTCTTTAAGGCTACTCGGTGCTTTTCTACTACATCCCCAAAATGCCCCAGATGTATAGTGGACAAGTCAGGGCAAACACAAGACAGGCGAACAAAATAGCAGGCGCGGCCCATTCAAACTGGCCATGCTTCCTGTAATCGAAATACGCCATCGCCAATTTTGCAAAGAAAAACACCGCCAGGATCAGATCGATTGCCGGGAAGACAACCTTATTAACGACGGTCTTGATCTGATCAGAAGCATCGTTCCAGGTGCCTTCGATCGCTCCGGCCACGTCACCGCTCGGCGCGGCATAAGCGGTTGTGCTGAACACACAGACCAGCATGAGCACTACGCAAAGGATAGGCAGGATTCGTTTGAATTTCATAAAGATTAACCACCTTTCATATTTCATATTTGATTTTTGCAAAGAAAAAGACCGCAAAGCTATGCCCTGCGATCCTGTTTCTTTTTCTGTTGTTTACGGCTTTACCGGCGCGATATGCCAGTCATCCCAAAGGCTTCCACGAATGGTCACCGAGTCGGTAAGGTTCATACTGAGCATACCAGTTGGCGTCCAACAATCGATCAGCCATGTGTATGGCGTATAGCTTCCATCAGGGAACCAGATCGGGGTGAACTGCGTTCTGCGCTTATAAGTTGAGTATTTATTGGACGCAAATTCGAATTTGGAGTTATAACCGGTCTGTGTGCGTTTCAGCAGTCGCCAGTATGTTTTGTACTGAAATTCAGGAAAATAGGTAACCGCAGTTTGTGCATCGGTCACTGCTGATGACTGATTGGTGCTGACATTGGCGGTTGTATATTGATTTACGCCATACCCTGATTTCATGGTTTTTCCGTATGCGGTTGGGTTTTTGTCATCCGGCACGATACTCATGGATGCGGAAAGACTGGCATGGTAAGCGTCCCAATCGAACTCCCACCAGCCCTTGTCCACCCATTCGCCGTCATCCTCCCAGCTGCCTCCGCCTTCTCCGTCGCCGTGCCAGTTCCAGTCGCTTTCCCAAACCCAATATTCATGCCACCATGGACGCCAGATTCCCCAGGAGGACGATGTTGTCTGTGCCTTATTGGGAACGGCCGGCGCGGTATAGCTGTCGTTACGGTCATCCGCAACGGGGTTGGGCGGATCGTTGCCGGAGAGATCTACGATTTTAGCGGTGATGGTACCACTGCCGGCAGAGCCGCCTCCTGATACCGCCACCTGAATGGTCATAGTCTGCGGTGTGGAAGGTGTCCGCCACCGTACCCACACAAGCTGGCGGTCACCCTCCGGATAATACACTCCGCTTACGGTATAGGTTTGACCGCCGATAGTGAAGCGCACCGTCACCGGGTGATCGGGATCGGCCTGACCGCCGCGAACTGTGACTGAGGTGATAACCTCAGTATTAACCCGGTACTCATAATTATAAGTTGTAACTTCAGGCGGATCGGCCAGTGTTTCATTGAACCGGACAATTCCAATGCCGAGAGCTGCGATGATATCTGCGTTGGAAGCCGGGGATGTCCGGGAACCCGACCATGCAGGATAGCCGAGGTCGGGTGTTTCGAGGAACATTGCAAGAGGTAAGTTTTTATGGCTGAGAGACACCATCTTGCTGCGCAGCCCTCCACCCAACTGCTGGTCGTAAAGTGCCGCTTCGGTAGCGGTCATTGCCATCTTGATGCCCTGGAATGTCATGTATGCGATGGGCTCCAGCAGAAGCTTATACTCGCCGTTGATTAGTATATCGTAGTTCATGCCGGTAACATCGGCAATACGCATTAAAACATATTCCGAGCAGAAATATCGCTTAATTTCCTCAATGCTGGCTTGCCCGCTGTCGGAGCTTATAATTCGTGGAAGAGGTATTTCAACTTTTATACACGAATATGTTGACGTAGATGGTGTAATAGAGCTTCCATTTGTATATGCTATCTTTGATACTTTTCCGAAATGTACGGCTACCGCGGGCGTTTTATTGGTGAAGTCAATGGGAGTGGTGACTGCTGTTCTGTCACTTCCCCGAATAACAGTTATCCTGACACCCTCATTCCCGGAATTCCAATAGTTTTCGCTTGTACCACTGCCCATTCCGCCGCCACCGTGGTCTATGTTGCCATCCCCCTCAGCGTAGGCTTTAATAGGCAAAACTAAAGAAATCAGCAGTACTAATGCGAAAAAAATGCTGAGTTGTCGTTTCATTTAAACCCTCCTTGAACAACAAAAAGCACCGAAAACTCGGTGCTTTTAGCTTATTAAAGAACTATCTTCAGTCCATATCTCCAACCTGTTTATTGATATCACCTTCACCACCTACTGTTTTTTGATCAACAGCCCCACCTTCATCGTCTATCCAGCCAAATCCGGGGACATAAATCTTGCCATCTTTTTTCTCACCACCTGAAGGTTCCTTGGGTTCAGTTTTTACCGTATCCTCCGGCTTATATTCGGGTGCTTTGCTTGTATCTTTTGTAGAAGTTTCCGGCTTGGGTGTAGGTTTTTCTGTAGGAGCTGCAGGCTTGGTAGGCTCTGCCTGCAGGCTTTGATCCTTACCGCTGGAATCAGCTGTATCCGTGCCTGCGGTCACGACCGGTGTTGCAGTTGGATCAATAGGTGAAACGCTTACCTCCGGTTTCGTTGTCGGCGCTGCGGCGGATGTCGGGGGTTCCGCACTGGGGTTGACTACCCCCGACATGGTCGGAGAGGGCTGGATTGGCACATCTACCGGCTTTTCTGTCTTGAATTGCGAGGATATGGCTATGACAAGGACTACGCATACCACACCGAGTCCGGTTAGGGTGAGCCTCTTTTTTGTTTTGTCTGTCAGTTTCATTCAAACTACCTCCTTTTGTGTAAAAGGTTAATGTGTTTTTTCAATGACACACCATACTACAAGTTTTTTCAGAAGTCCAGGAAAATCCGAAAATTGTTAAAACAAGGGCATATATTTGGCCTGTACTTTGAGGTTGATCTGCATTGGGGGGAGCAATTTACCCCCGAACCGAACCGGAACCTCCAGCCGAATTACCGCATCGGCTAGAAAGCCATCATTATTGTCGGGGCTGCCGGGTGCCAGCGGCATATTCTGCAAGTCCACCGACAGCCTGGAGAGCTTGAATTCTACCACATCTCCGGCGTATTTCACATGATAGCCGCCTGCATAACGCAGCCCCAGCAGTTCGTCCAGAAGTCCGTAAATGTCACTATAGTCCAGACTTTCTTCAAAATCATCCGCCGATGGCTGATAAGCACCGCTGTATCCTTCTCGCACTCCGTGATAAACATCATCATAACTGTCGTTCACTGTCGAAATGACAGCGGATTGTACTGCGTCCCGAACACCCTGTGCAATAATAACCAGCCGAATGTATTCGGATATGCCGCAGAAAATGATGACCAGCGCAAGGGCAACCGCAATTATGAGCGGAAAAGATGTTCCTTTTTTATCTTTCAGTATAACACATAATTTTCCATTTGTCATTTCCAGTATACCTCACTTTTTCCGCTGGCACGAGCCTGGAGAGTGACAGGAAAACTCCCGAATCCTCCGAACAGACCGATATCCGCCTGTGTAGTCACCGTCACTGTAAATTCCTCGTTGAGTTGGATTTTGCCGGATTTCGACCATGAGATGTCAGGATTCAGGCCGGTCTTTTCCGTGAGTACCTGTGCCCGCAGTGTCGTTTCGCTGCCCACACGCCCAGCAATTTCGGCTTCCCGGCAGAGCTCCGTGGCATAGGTATCCAGCTTATTTTTGGTGACGAACACCGGCAAAACACTAACCGCCACGGCGATGACCAGCATCACGCACAGCACCAGTACCGCCACATCGATATAACCCTCGCCCCGTTTGGAGTGCAGCCGTTTCAACATAGGCGTACCCCCTCGTTAAGAGTTGGCGGCTGATATGCTTCATCTATCGCATAATCACCCTCTCCCAACCCCTTGTCCACGATGTTCCAGAGGACGTGCCCCATTTCTTCGCTGTGCGCCACATTCTGTTCATCCAACCAGTAATTACTTACCAACTCCAGCGGATTTTCAAAGCGGATCAGGTATTCTGCGTAATCCGGACTGCATGCTTCCATCAGTTCCTCGTACACCAGCTTCACCGCGGCGATTTCCGCAGCCTGCCCGATCAGATCGGATACAGGTTTGTTCTGGAGCTGCTGGATGTAGGAGCGGTAGTTCGCTTCCATCTTTTCCTGCAGCTTTTTTTCTAATTTTTTTCGATCCATATCCATGAGATTTCCTCCTTTCTAAAACATGTTGCCGAGGGAACTGACTATCTCCATAGCAATGATGGCAAGGTAAGTAAAGAGAAAGCACATCAGCATGACAAAGGAAAACACCCGGATCTTCGGCGGGATCTTCTGCGCCTGTCCTTTCAGCCGCTGCAGTTCCAGTGCCTTGAAATCATGTGTCAGCATCTGAAAGTATACGGCGCTGTCATCGCCTCTAAGGACACCGATGAGTCCTCTCACCACATCGGAAAGCATGGGAGAATTCAGTCTTGCCTCGCACCGGGTCAGCGCCGCCTCATAACTGGAGGAGCGCATGTCGGCCGTCAGCACGTCCAGCTCATGGGCAAAGGCGGAGCCAGCGTTCTTCTTATAGGCTTCGATCATTGCCAGCACATCCCGGCTGGCCTTGAGAGTTTGCTCAATCGTTGCCACAAACCGGGGCAGCTCGCTTTCTACCTGCTCCCGTTTTTCCCGGAGCTGCTCGTCGGCTCTTTTGCTTTCCTTGAAATAGGTCAGCAAAGCCAGAATGACTAACACTGGTGAGAGCAAAGGAAGCAGCACCAGGCTTGGGATCACGCCCAGCAGGATGGCGCCGGCCTTGACAATGGCATAGGCCGAGTACACCTCCGGCGTCATGGGAATTCCCGCTGCCTTGAGGATATTTGTCATCCGGCTTTTCTTGTACTCGTCCATTCGGATATATTTTGAAAGCTTCACGGCGCCTGACATCAACCAGGCTTCCACGGTTTTTGCGGCTTTCTTATCCTCTTTTCCAGCAGACAGCATGGCTTTGGCAGCGCCTATGGCCGGCAGCTTCAGTACCTCCGCCAGAATAAAAAACAGCCCTGCCGCAAACAAAGCCGTAAACAAAAATAGTAGAGATTGCAAATAGTTTCACCTCCTGAAAAGTTTAATAATAAAACGACCACATCCATGCAGCGGTTATGATATCTCCGATTTTGTCGATAGCCGCGGCTATCGTTTGTACTCAATGGGTCGGGTCAGCTTAATGACGAATGCCATACTGATGAAAATGGCCGCCCCGCACACCGCAAGAATGATCTGTCCCACTGCTGTATACATCAGGGTATGATACCAGTCCCGGTTGAGCATGTACATGACAGGGATATTGCCGATGACCAGGATTGCCATGATGATGAATTCCTTGCGTGGTTCGGATACCAGAAATTCCAGTTCCGCGTTGACAATACGCATATCACTCAGCTTACTGACAATCGGCGTCAGCGTGGTTTTCAGGCTGCGGTCGTACAGGCAGGCACAAATCGCGTCGATCCACTCATGAAAGACCTCGTTTTGGATCTTCGGTTTCATGGCATGGAGCGCGGTTTCCACATCTGGATCAATCAGTTTTGTCTGCGCCAGAAATTCCGTGAACACATTCCGCACGGGCGGATTCAGGTACTGTGCGCTTTCTTCCACTGCCGTCAGGATATCCTCATTTCGCAGGTACGCCGTGGTGATGATGGAGAGCGCCGTTTCCAGTTCCGCCGCTACGCTCTTTTTGTAATGCGTCGCCGTCAGCCGGATGATCCAGAAGGGCAGAAACATAAGCCCCACCGCAAGCACCGGCACGAGGAACACATTGCCCAGAAGGATGGCGAGGCTTGCGCCCACCGCAAACAGTAAAAGTGAGGCGGCGCAGACCATGGAGAATCGCTTGCTTCGGCCGGTGATTTTTAGAATTTCCTGCACCTCTGTAACTTCACGGCGCAGGTAGCCGGTCTTTTTCCGGTGGGTCGTTTCATTGATCTCCGCCTTGATGCTCTTGTTTTTCCGGGTCAGAAAACCGAACAACCCATCGGTAAACTCCAACGGTGTGATCCCAAACAGTAAAAAGGCGCCGATAATCATACCGACACAGGCGAAAAGTAAAACAGTGGTCATACCGCGGCACCTCCCATCGAAATAATTCGTTTCAGGGTGTCCTGCGGCATGCCGTTTTCGAGAAAACGCCTCTGCAGTCCGGGTGAGATTCCCTGTACCACACCATGCTCGCCGTTGATGATGAATTTGCCGTCCTCCATACGGTTCTCGGCAATCTGATACCTAAACAGCGGGCGAAAGTTTCTTGTGCCGTCCGGCAGGATCTCGCACTCCATGATTTCCATAACCCGGCGCGCTTTGTTTTCGAGCTGCTTGCAGAACACCACAATGGGATACGCTTCCGTTACATAGGCCATGAGGGTTTCGTCGGACATGTCGACGGCGCGCTTGCAAAGAGATACCATTCTGCGGTAGGTGGCTTCACAGCTGTTGGAGTGGATGGTGGTCAGAACTGCCACGCCAGTGCGGGCAGCTTCCTGCGCCGCGTTTGCTTCCGCGCCGCGCATCTCTCCAACAACCAGTATGTCGGGGTTAAAACGCAGGGACATATCCAGCAGGGTGGTCTGGTCGATCCGCTGCCGCTCGTTTTCACTGTCGCGGGTCAGGGTATGGATGACGCTGTTGCAGACTCTGCCGTCCTTCCGGCGCACCAATGCCAGCTCACGAGAGCCGTTCTCAATCGTGAAGATTCGTTTTCCATCGGGGATAGTGGTTAAAAGCCAGCCTGCCAGCGTGGTTTTCCCAGAGCTGGTGGCTCCAGCTACACAGGTGGAAACGCCATAACGCAGGCATTCCGCCAGAAAGCCCAGCATCGGCTCGGTTGCGGTTCCTCCCAGGATAAAATCCTCCTTTTGCATCGACTGCGGATTGACAATACGGATACTTGCCGCTACTCCCACATCCTCGTCCACCACCGGCGCTTTTAATACCGCGATACGGATGTTCTTGGAGAGATGCCCCAACACGGTGGGGCTGGCGTTGTCAAGCACCATGCCGGAAACATGCAGCATACGCCGCACCACATTAACGGCATGCTCGGGCGAGTCAAAGTGTTCGTCCAGCTTTTTGGTGACGCCGCTGCTGTACTGCACCTCCACGTCATCCCACCCGTTCACATCGATTTCCTCGATGCCGCTTCCGAAGATGTACTTGGTGAGGAATGAAAACTCCGCCATTTCGGTGTAGAGAGCGTCCACCAGCTGCGGCTGTGTCATGCCGGAGACTGCAATGCGGTTATCCTGAATGTATTTGGTGATATACCGTTTGATCTGTGCCTTCATCTCTCCTGCGCCGCTGTCTGTAATCAGTCCTGCGTAATGCGAGGATATATACTCCTGCACCTCCCGCAGCACGGAGCCGAACTCGCGCGCTCCCGAAGATGAAAAAAACAGGCTCTGATTGCCTGCCATGCTCACTGTACGGGATTTTTCAGTTGTCTCTGAGGGCACCGGCACCGGCTGCTGTCCCATATCTCCGTGTTTTTTTCGACTCATACATTAAACACCTCCTTTGCAATTTTGGCGATCTCCGCACGAAAGCCGCGGCTGTCCTTGAGTGCCAGATCCTTAAACAAATCCCCGCAGAGCGCAAGGTTCTCCAGCTCGTCCGAATGCGGGATTTTGAACGCCACATTGCCCAGCACCTGCTCGATGTGCTCGCCCGCCTGGTTTGATTTTACGTTAGAGGCCACCTTGTACTGCTTCTCCGAATCCCATTTTTGATCCTTGAGGAGTGGCAGTTGGCTGGACAGGTAGCTTATGGACTTGAGATCGCAGTTTACCAGTCTCAGCACCGTATCAGCCTCCAGCAGGGAAACCGCCGACAAGATATCGTGGGCGATGGCGCTGCCACAGTCAATGATGATGTATGGGGCGATGTCCCGCAGATGGTCGATCAGCTCTGTCGCAAGTTCCTGGGTATAAGGCGGGTAAGTAAACACATTTTCGCCCTTGAGCATGCCGATGACCGTCAGATAGCTTATCTTCTTGTGGGTGATGCAGTTCTGCCTGATGAGCATATCCGTCACATGGGTGGCGGCAAGGATGCTGCCCAGGGATCGTTCGCACTCAAGATCACCGGGTGGGCAGATGCAGGGCAGCATAGGCGCAGTCATGTCGCAAAGCAGCAGTGCCACATTCTTTTTCTGATCCGCCAGATGCTTGGCAAGGCGCACACTGACCGTGGTCTTGCCGCTGCCGGGGCTGCCCCATACCGCCAGTACCTGTACATCCTGCTCTGGTTCCTCGTTTGGAGGTTCTGTTTTACCGCGGGTAAAAATACTTCCTTTTATAAAGTTCATCACATTACTCACCTCCGGCTTCCGGTGCAATGTTTTCGGGTTCTGCTGAAGCTTCCGGGGCGGCTTGCTGCTCTGTTTGCCCGGTTCTCTGCTCCGCGGGAGTCGGGTACAGCGTTTCGATTACCTTGTCCTGCAGTTCGGTAAATTGGGCGGCATTCTCTTTGCTTCCGCGAAAGATAAGGGAAAGATGGAGTTTGCCGTCCGTTTCCAGTTCCGCGAGGATTTTTGCTTGCTCCGGGGAAACCAGCAGGGTGACCGTGGCGGGAAGCTGCTTTTCGGTTTCATCCTGCGTATTCTCGGAAGGCTCTTTAGAATTGGTGTCATAACCAGTGCTGGCGGTCACGCCGATGACCTCCACATAAGTAAGTTCCGGGGGGATTACGGTGGAGCCCTGCTTCTTGTAGTCCGGGGCGATGACCGACACGATATCCCCTGAAACCAGCTTACCGGACAGTCCCTGCGCGAAGCTTTTGATGCTGACGGAAATGGCCTGCTTGTCACCGTTTAAGCTGTAGAGATAGGCATTTTCAGCGGCTGGGACATCGGATATCTTTTCTGGAAGGATGTAATCGCCGGAAAACAGATCCGCTGACGCATACTTGCCGACCACAGTTTCACTCTGCCGGATCACGTCCTCCGGCAGGTTATAGCCGCCGACCTCCACGGTCTGCACCATATCCTTTGTGATCTGAGCGCCGGACTTGACGTCCTTGACCACCCGGACAATGTTTGTTTTCTGCGATACACTTTGGTTGAACAGGGGAGTGATCGCAAAGCAGATGAGTAAAGAAAGCACGATGCAGAGTACGCCCAGCATTGTGCGGTTTTTCAGAAAACCCATAGAGTGTTCCTCCTTATATAATAATAAAATAGGCTGCAAGGCAGCCAAGCGTTAAAAAAGGCGCGAGGGGGTATGCTTTTTGCACAGCCCTCCCGCGCAGCTTTTGGATAATGGCATAAACTGCATGGCAGATCAACAGGGCCGTAAGCCCTATGATCATGGCAGCCATGCTTTTGTGAAAGCCCAGCACCAGCCCGGCCGCCGCCATGAGCTTGATATCCCCGCCGCCCATGCCGCCCCAAATCAGGGCGGCGATTAGAAACGGCGTGGCGGCAAAGACACCGAACAGTTTTTCCGGCTCAAAAGCCAGAAACCCGACCAGGGCAATGCATAGGCAGAGGGTGTCTGGAATGATCCGTTTTCGGATATCCCAGAGACAGGCTGCCGCCAGAAGGACAGTGAAAAAACCGCCCTGCAAGAGGAGCAGCACATCAGCCCCCATAGTTGAACATTTCAATAATGCGCTGTTTCAGGGTCGGCAGGATCGTTTCACCGAACAGAGCATACAGCCCGGCAAGGACAAGGGCGCCGATGACAACAGCCATCAGGATTTTGATTGCGGTGTCCACGAAGCCTTCACCGTGCTGGGAACGAAGCAGGGACTGTGCCATAAGGATCTTGCCTGTGATTTGGTTTTTTACCTTGGATACGAATTTTTTCATTGAGATTACCTCCATTTTAATTTATTGTTTGGTTGTTAAAGAGAAAAATGGTGGGGCTTAAAGTCCCGCCATCTGCATGCCGGAATGCTGCTCCGGCGCTTGATCAAAAGGGGGCGCGTCAGCCGCCTTTGGCTGGTCTTGACTCTGGCTTTGGGTGAGCGCCTGATGGTAGGCATCGATCACTGCGTTATTCAGCTGTTCCCTGAATTCCTTGGTAACCGGGAAGCAGATGTCCTTGTACTCGTTGCCCGCGCGGTAGCTGGGCATAGCAACGAATAATCCTTTGGAGCTGTCCACCACCCTCACATTGCGGATGGCGAAGCAGTCGTTCAGGTTAATGGATGCATAGGCCCGGATGTTACCCTCTGGGCGGATGGAACCGATTTTGACGTCTACCTTCATGGGCATGGGCTGCCCGGCTGCGGTCTGTGCAGATTCCTGCGGGGTCTTGGCTGCGGCTTGCGGTTTACTCATGGTGTTTCCTCCTTTATTTTTGGGGTTAAAAAAACAGCCCTCCGGCTGTTGGGGTACCTGTTCACAGGTTCATCTGCGGGCCTTGCAGCTGCTCCTGTTCGGACGCCTGAAATGAAATCTCCCGGAATCCAAAGCGGTCGACATAGTGGAAGGAGCTGCCGGATTCATCGTACAATTCCACCACATCCGACATGGAGAGGCTGTGCCCCTCATAGCCGGACGGGTGGTCAAGGTTGAATTTGGCGTACAGTTCTTCCAGATCATTGGTTTCCACTTCGCCGTCATAAATCACCAGGTAATTGTCCGGGTCGGGTTCCCCGAACTCTTTTTGCAGCTCGTCATACCCGATGAATTTCATCATGACGTCTGTGTCGGGTTTCAGCTGCCAGACACGGCAGTTTTTAAGTACCTGCGCATTGCCCTCCTGGTCGATGCTGCCTTCCGCCAGCCGTGCAAAGGTACCGTTTTTCCATTCCACGTCCAATCCTTTCTTTTCTGAAAGATAGGACTTCATCTCATCGGTCTGGAACATGGGGTCGACAATGGCCCTGCCTTTTTCGATATAGCCAGCGGTATTGCCATAGTAAAGAATACGGTTATTTTTGATCTGAATACTGTTCACGAAGCTTCCTCCTTTCCCGGTAAAACTGCCGTTACCCGTTACTGAAAATAGAATGCGACGGAGTACGTGATGTTGCTTTTGTTGTAGGGTAGGCAGCCAACGCCACACCATATTTCTATGGCAGGTTTTTGTCTGCCCCCCTCCGAACCGTACGTACACCTTTCAATGTATACGGCTCTCCAAT
>NZ_JAGSND010000032.1 GCF_018128545.1 Sinanaerobacter chloroacetimidivorans
AGTTTTCATGAAGAAGCGGCCTATTAAGCGGCTTTCTCGTCTGACTTCGGGATAATTATTTCTTCGGTATTATCCTGGCATGGAGAACCCCCGCAGACCACGTCCACGGAGGCAAGCTCGGTTCCTTTCAGTTTTGTGATGTCACCGACATGGAGCATTTCCGGAAACCGTATTTTCGTGACTTCAATGGGAAACGGCTCGATTTCGCTGGCCCACACAGGTGTGAAACCCTGTCGGACGCCTGCCAGCGGAAATCCGCCGATCCCATCAAACAGGCTTCCGAGGGACAGCGATATGGTCACAATAGCAGCTTCATGTCAGAGGAAGGCGTTTCCTCCGGCATGACTATTCTTTCTTCAGGATCGTTGTATTTCATGTGACATCTTCCTTGTATCTGTTCTGCTGATATCCTTCTGATGAGAACGTCAAGCCGCTGGGCTTCCGCGATTTCACAGCTCATGCCATGGCTGATACGCGAACCGCATATCCATAGCTCGTCGCATGAAGCCAACACCCGCAGCCCCATTTGAATACCAATCACTCGCTGGGCGGGTATGCTGTCATCCAGTATTTGCGGATATATCAGGTGGACGGCGACAGGTGCACAGCCATGCTCCGCAGCATAAAAGCAGGCATCCTTGGCAAACCTGATGTTGGTTTCAATGTCCCCCGCGTAAGGGGAGCAGATATATACCAGCTTCATTTCGCAGCCACCGCCTTCACCACGGTTCTCGTCATGTTGACGGCGGTCTGCGCCGTATAAACCGCGCTCATCAGGTTGCCTTTGGTGCTGGTGTCCAGCCCAAAAGCTCCGGCAATTCTCGGCACCTCTCCGGCTGCCAGCATCAGCCCAAGCCCAAGCAGGGCGTGATCTTTGACCACCATAAGCCCTGCGATGAGGATTATGGACTGCAGGAAGGCTGTCAGGCAAAGACCGATAATCTGCTTGCTCCAGCTGACGAAGCCGTCAAGATACCCGCGTGGAACAGAGAACATATACAGGCTGCCGACTGCGATCTGAATGAGCAGGATGCCGCCCCTTTTCAAGTTGGCGAAAAACACCTTGATCACGGCATAGCCCATAAGGATGACGATAAAAAGCATCATGATCGGGCTGGTGACGGAGCCGAAGCCGAAAACGCTTCCCGCGTTTTCAAGGCTTCCGGCCGCACTCAGTTCACTGATGATGTTGCTTGCGATGGTGTCTATTCCAGTGCCGAACCCTGTGATTCCAGCCGTGAGACTGCTCTGCAGGGAGATGGACAGCTTATATAGCTCCACCGGCACGATGGAGAACAAACTGACAGCCATAAAGCCTTTAATGGCATTCATGGCGGCGTCCTTGATGCTGCCCCTGCCGTTCTGGTACTCGATGCCGCACTCAAAGGCCGATACCACCAGACCGGTCCCATAGAGCGCCCAAGCCAGATAAACAAAAAACAGGACGATGGACTTCACCCAGGTCATATCAAACAGGTCGGCGCCCATGTTGTTCATCTCGGTAAAGAAATTACCGAGGAAGCCGATTATCTGACCGTAAAACCAATCGACAATCTGTCCCAGCACGGTGTCGGCGACAAAATCCCATATAAACATGGGTTGTCACCTCCTTTCCAGATAAAAAATATAGGAGCCTGTTTACACAAGCTCCCGAAAAAAGCTATTTACATCCCCCGCATTGTCAGGCCATTTTCACTCTGGCCAGACTGCTCCATCTCCAGCTTCGGTTCACGGTATACGTCAAGGTAATCGTTGATAGCCTCGGATATCCGATCATAGTCCGCCTTATTCGGCTTGTAGACATACCAGTCGATTTCCTCCCCATACTTCCATATGTACGGGGTAATGCCATTTTTGAAGTTCGGATTGCTGACTGCTTTTTTGCCGAGCAGGTCGGAGAATCGCAGCGTTACAGAGTCCACCGGTCCGTCGTTGCGGTTGATTATGGTTGCCTTGATAGCATCGTAATGGTCCGCCACACCCATTGTGACAAATTCGACTCTCACACGGAGGCTGTCGGTGAGCTGTCCGAAGAAAGCCCTGCCGACAAACCTTTTATCAGAGATAGCAGCGTCATTTCCAAACAGCTTACGCAGCTCCTGTTCAAAGTAGTTCATCTTTTCGCGCCTCCTACATCCCGAGTATCTGCCAGATGTATAGCGGCGCGGTCAGGGTGAACACGAGGCAGGCGAATAGGATCGCCGGGGCCGCCCATTCAAACTGTCCGTGCTTACGGTAGTCGAAGTAGGCCGTTCCGAGCTTGGCGAAGAAAAACACCGCCAGAATCAGGTCGATTGCCGGAAATACCACCTTGTTGACCACGGTCTTAATCTGGTCGGATGCGTCGTTCCAGGTGTTTTCGATTGCTCCGGCCACATCTCCTGGAGGTGCGGCATAGGCGGTTGTGCAGAGCGCAAAGCCCAGCAGCAGCACCAAGAGGAGAACAGGCAGGATTCGTTTCAGTTTCATGAGGATAACCACCTTTCTTGTATTAATTTTGGGTATAAAAAAAGACCGCAAAGTTCTTGCCCTGCGGTCGTGTTTCTTTTCTGCTGGTTACGGTTTTACCGGAGCGATGTGCCAGTCATCCCAAAGGCTGCCTCTGATATTCACCGAGTCGGTGAGGTTCATGGAGAGCATACCGGCCGGAGTCCAGCAGTCGATGAGCCAGGTATACGGCGTGTAGCTCCCATCGGGGAACCATATGGGGGTGAAGTGCGTCCGGCGCTTGTAGGTCGAGTATTTGTTGGACTTAAACTCAAATTTTGAGCTGTATCCTGCCTGTGCGTGCTCCAGCAGCCGCCAGTAGGTTTCGTATTTGAATTCGGGGAAATATGTGACGGCGTTCTGTGCGTCGGTCACCGCCGAAGATTGGTTGGTGCTGACATTGGTAGTGACGGTCTGGTTGATGCCGTATCCGCTTTTCATGGTTTTTCCGGATGGGGTCGGGGCTTTAGCGTCCGGCACGACATTCATGGAGGCTGAAAGACTGGCGGAGTATGAGAGCCAGTCGAACTCCCACCATCCGTGATCGCACCAATAACCGTCCTCATCCGTTCCATGCCATACCCAATAGGCATGCCACCATGGACGCCATACGCCCCAAGAAGCAGAGGTTTTCTGTGCCTTGCCGGGTACAGTAACTGCAGAATATGAGTCGTTCCGGTCGTCAGCCACCGGATTTGGCGGATCGTTCTTTGACAGATCCACTATCCTTGCCGTGATTGTCCCCTGACTTGCCGAGCCTCCGCCCGATACCGACACATGAATAGTCATGGTCTGCGGGCTGGACGGCGTCCTCCAGCGCACCCACGCAAGCTGACTGTCGCCTGCCGGATAGTATATGGTACCAACAGTATAGGTCTGACCGCCGATGGTAAAATACACGGTGACAGGATGGTCGGGATCTGATTGACCTCCCCGAACAGTCACCGATGTAATGACGTCGGTGTTAACCCTATACTCATAATCAGCAGCCGTTACCTCCGGAGGCTCCGGCTCCGCCTCATTGAAGCGCACTATGCCAAGACCGAGGGATGAAATTATGTCCGTATTTGAAGCGGCTGTGGTCGTGGAGCCATCCCATGCCGGGTAGCCGAGATCCGGCGTTTCAAGGAACATCGCCAACGGCAGGTTCTTATGACTGAGGGATACCATTTTGCTCCGTAAGCCACCGTTCAATTGCTGATCAAAAAGCGCGGCTTCCGTTGCGGTCATGGCGTACTTGATTCCGCCAAAGGTCATGTAGGCGATGGGTTCCAGCAGGAGCTTGTATTCGCCATTGGTTAAAATCTCGTAGTTCATACCTGTGACCTGAGCGACGGTCATGACCATATACTCGGAGCAGAAGTATTGTTTTATCTGCTCGATGCTTGCCTGCCCGCTGCTGGTGCTTATTATTCTCGGCATAGCAATATCCGGCTTTTCACAAACATACGTTGTCGTAACAGGAGACAAGGTTCTGCCAGCTGTATATGATATTTTTGATACCTTTCCAAAATGTACGGCTATTGATGGTGTCCTGTTTGAGAAATCAACAGGTGTGGTAACAGGTGATCTGTCGCTGGCTCGAACCACCGTAACCCTTACGCCTTCATCACCGCCATTCCAGTAATTTTCATTGGTTCCGCTGCCCATTCCACTGCCGCCGTTATCTATGTTGCCTTCACCATCGGCGTAGGCCGTAACAGGCAAAAGCATAGAGAGCAGCAGAACCAGCACAAGAAAAAAGCTGAGACGTCGTTTCATACAATACCTCCATTAACAGCAAAAAGCACCGATTACTCGGTGCTTTTTACCTTATATGAGTTGTTCTTAGTCCATGTTTCCGACTTGCTTATTAATATCACCATCGGAGCCAACATCGTTTTGCTGTACTCCGCCGCCGTTATCGTCTATCCAGCCGAAGCCGGGGACATATATTTTACCGTCCTTTTTATCTCCGGACTCGGGTGTACCAGATGGGGGATTCTCCGGCTTCGTCACCTTGTCATGCTCCACAGGGGTAACCTTATCTACTTCCTGGCCGTCCGGCGTTTTGGACGGGTCGGTCTTTACCTCCTGCGGTGGTTCGGCGGGCTTGGTGACCTCCGCCTGTATGCTCTGTTCGGTTCCGGTAGAATCTCCGGTATCCGCAGGCAGAGCCGAAGACTCAGTCGGATTGATGGACGGCACGGTTACCTCCGTTGACGGTGAAGGAATGACATCAGCGGGGTTTACCTCGTCAGATACTGTACTTGAGGGCTGGACGGATACTCCTTTGGGAGCTACCGGCTCAAACTGCGAGGCTATTGCTATCACAAGTACGACGCACACCACGCCGAGTCCGGCGATGGTCAGGCGTTTTTTTGTTTTGTCTGTCAGTTTCATTTAGGATACCTCCTTGTGTAAAAGTCGATGTATCTTTTCAATGACACACCATACTACAAAAGTTTCCAGAAGTCTATTGCCAATCCGAAAACAGATCAAAATATCGGCATATATTTGGCCTGGACCCTGAGATTTATCGTCATAGGCGGCAGGCTATTCCCGCCAAAGGACACCGGAACCTCCAGCCGTATGACCACATCAGCCAGCAGACCTTTTGAATTATCGGGACTTGCGGGAGCCAGCGGCATGTTATCAAGGTCGACAGAAAGTCCGGACAGCCTAAACTCCATGTCATCACCGGCATATTTCATATGGTAGCCGTTTTCCTGCCGAAGTCCCAGCAGCTGATCCAACCTACCATATATATCGCCATAATCCAGATTTTCTTGAAAGTCGGAGGCGCTTGGCTGATATGCTCCGCTGTAACCTTCCCGAACACCGTGGTACACATTGTCGTAGTTGTCGTTGATTGTCGAAATAACAGCGGACTGTACGGCATCCCGAACACCCTGGGCTACAATCATCAGCCGTATGGATTCGGAAATTCCGCAAAATACAATCACAAGCGAGAGGGTAACGGCAACGACAAGCGGAAAGGACGAGCCTCCTTTGCTTCTAAGTATATCATAAATTCTGCCAATTTTCATTTCCAGTACACCTCGCTCTTTCCGCTGGCCTCAGCCTTCAGGGTGACGGGAAAGCTCCCGAAGCCGCCGAATATGCCGATGTCGGTCTGAACGATGACGGTCACGGTGAATTCCTCATTGAGCTGAAGCCTTCCGGTTTTCGACCACGATACATTCGGGGCAAGTCCTGTTTTCTCGGTGAGAACCTGCGCACGAAGGGTAGTTTCGCTGCCGACGCGCCCGGCAATCTCCGCCTCACGGCAGAGTTCCGTGGCGTAGGTATCCAGCTTGTTTTTTGTTACGAACACCGGCAGGACACTCACCGCCAGGGCGATGACCAGCATCACGCACAGCACCAGCACCGCCACATCGATATACCCCTCTCCGCGTTTACTTTTGAGCAGCTTCAGCACATCCGCACCCCCTGTTCAGGTGAGAGATAGGCTTCATCCAACTCATAGTCCTGCTCGGCATCCCGCGTATCGGCAATCGACCAGAGCGCATGTCTCATATCCTCGTCATAGACCATTTCCGAGCCGTTTTCCTCACTCCACTTGTCTCGAACCACCTCCAGCGGATTTTTGAAGCGCAGCAGGTATGCCAGATGCTCCTTATCATACCCGCCGTTTTTCAGTTCCTCATACACCAGCTTGGTGGCGGCGATTTCCTCCGCTTTTTCAATAAGCTGGAGCGGCTCCAGCTTCACCCACTCCTTCATGAAGGAGATATAGTTAGCTTCGAGCTTTTCCGAAAGCTCCTTTTCAATATCTTTTTTCTCCATTTCTCATTCACACCTCCCTCTAAAACATTGTGTCGAGCGAGCTTAAAATCTCCATGACGATGATTGCCATGTAGGTGAGTAGGAAGCACATCAGCATGACAAATGAGAAAATCCTGATCTTCGGCGGAATCTTCTGCGCCTGGCCTTTGAGCCGTTGAAGCTCCAGTGCCTTGAAGTCGTGAGCCAGCATCTGAAAATACACGGTGCTGTCATCGCCGCGCAGGACGCCGATGAGTCCTCTGACCACATCGGAGAGCATGGGTGAATTGAGCCTTGCCTCAAACCTTGTCAGCGCCGCCTCGTAGGAGGACGAGCGCATATCCGCTGTCAGCACGTCCAGCTCGCTGGCAAATGCGGGACCGGCGTTCTTTTTGTAGTTTTCCATCATCGCCAGCACATCACGGCTGGACTTCAGGGTCTGTTCAATGGTGGAAACAAACCTCGGCAGCTCGCCCTCAATCTGCTCCCGCTTTTCCTTGAGCTGCTCGTCAGCCTTACGGGTTTCCTTGAAATATGTCAGGACCGCAAGGATAATCAGCACCGGCGAGAGCAGCGGGAGGACGAACAGGCAGGGTATCACTCCCAGCAGGATGGCTCCGGCTTTCGTGATGGCGTAAGCCGAATAAACCTCCGGCGTCATGCTGATGCCGGCAGCTTTCAGGACGTTTGCCATGCGACTGCGCTTGTACTCATCCATCCTGATGTATCTTGAGAGCTTGGCCGCTCCCGTCATGAGCCATGCCTCCAACGTTTTGGCCGCCTTTTTATTCTTCCTTCCCGCGTTCAGCATAGCTTTGGCCGCACCCATGGAGGGCAGCTTCAGAAGACTTGCCAAAATGAAATACAGGCCCGCGGCAAGGAGTATTCCGGTAAAAAACAGTTGTGTCATTCTTTCCGTCACCTCCTGTACTCGATGGGCTTGGTCAGTCTGATGACAAAAGCCGTAGAGATAAATATCGCCGCGGCGCAGACCGCGAGGATGATTTGCCCCACCGCCGTATGCATCAGGGTGTGATACCAGTCCTTGTTGAGAAAATACATGATGGGCACATTGCCTGCTACCAGCAGGGCCATGATGATGAATTCCTTGCGAGGTTCAAACACCAGGTATTCCAGCTCGGCGTTCACAATGCGCATGTCTGAGAGCTTTGAAACAATCGGGGTCAGCGTAGTCTTGAGGCTGCGGTCGTGCTGGCAGGCGGCGATGGCGTCGCACCACTCATGGAACACCTCGTTGTCGATTTTGGGCTTCATATCATGGAGCGCCTTGTCCAGATCGGGGTCGATGAGCTTCACCTGCGTTTGAAATCCCGCGAACACGCTCCGCACGGGAGGATTGAGATACTGGATGCTTTCCTCCACCGCAGTAAGGATATCCTCGCTTCGCAGGTATGCCGTGGTGATGATGGACAGCGCCGTTTCCAACTCCGCAGCGATGTTCTTTTTGTAATGCGTGGCTGTCAGCCTGATGTACCAAAAAGGGATGAACATCATACCGATTGCCGTCACCGGCACGAGGAATACGTTGCCTATAAGGATGGCAAGGCTGGCGCCTACCGCGAGGAACACCAGCGACGCCGCACAGATCATGGAGAAGCGAGAGCTTCGCCCGGTTATGGCGAGTATCTCCTGCACCTCGGTGATTTCCCTGCGAAGGAAGGACGGCTTTCTACGCCGGGCGGTTTCGTTGATCTCCGCCTTAATGCTCTTGTTTTTGCGTGTTAGAAACCCGAACAGCCCGTTGGTAAACTCCAGCGGGGAGAGTCTGAGCAAAAGAAAAGCGCCGGTGATAAAACCGGCACAGGCAATTAAAAGGATTGTCATCATCAGGCAACACCTCCCGCCGCAAGGATTTGTTTCAGGGTATCCTGAGGCATCCCGTTTTCCAGAAAACGCTTCTGAAGGCTTGGGGAGATTCCCTGCAGCACGCTGTGGCAGCCGTTTATGATGAATTTGCCGTCCTCCACGCGGTTCTCTGTGATTTGGAACTGGAACAGGCTGCGGAAGTTGCGTGTGCCGTCCGGCAGGATTTCGCACTCCATAATCTCCATCAGCTTTCTCTGCTTGTTCTCCAGCTGTTTGGAGAAGACCACGATGGGGAAAGCTTCCGTCACCAGATCCATGAGCGTGTTGTCCGCCATGTCATATTTCCTTTTGCACAGAGTGACCATGCGGCGCCAAGTGGCTTCGCAGCTGTTGGAGTGGATGGTGGTTAGTACCGTGTGTCCGGTTCTGGCCGACTCCTGGGCGGCATAGGCTTCCGGTCCGCGCATCTCGCCCACGCAGATGATTTCAGGGTTAAAGCGCAGGGCCATGTCCAGTAAAATGTCCTGATCAATGTTCTGTTTGTCGTTTTCGCTCATGCGGGTCAGGGTATGGATGACGCTGTTGCACACCTTGCCGTCCTTTTGGCGTACCAATGCTAGTTCGCGTGAGCCGTTTTCGATGGTGAATATTCTTTTGCTATTCGGTATGGTGGTCAGAAGCCATCCTGCCAGCGTGGTTTTGCCGGAGCTGGTGGCTCCTGCTACACAGACCGAAATGCCGTATCTGAGGCACTCAGCCAGAAAGTCCAGCATCGGTCCGGTAGCCGTTCCGCCTCGGATGAAATCCTCTCTTTGCATGGATTGAGGGTTCACGATACGGATGGAAGCGGATACCCCCACGTCCTCGTCCACCAGCGGGGTTTTCAGCACGGCGATACGGATGTTTTTGGAGAGATGCCCCAAAATGGCGGGGCTGGCGTTGTCCAGCACCATGCCGGACACATGAAGCATACGGCGCACTACGTTGATGGCGTGTTCGGGGCTGTCAAAGCGCTCATCCAGCTTTTTGGTGACTCCGCTGCTGTACTGCACCTCGATGTCGTTCCAGGCGTTGACGTCGATTTCCTCGATGCCTGCGCCGAAGATGTATTTTGTCAGAAATGAAAACTCAGCCATCTCTGTGTACAGGGCGTCCACCAGCTGCTCCTGTGTCATGCCCGCAACAGTAATTCGGTAATCCTGAACATATTTGGTGATGTACCGCTTGATCTGCGCCTTGACTTCCTCTGTGCCGCCATCAGTGATCAGCGCGGCATATTTGCTGGAAATGTACTCCTGCACCTCATGTAACACAGAATTGAAATCCCTGGCAGCTTCATTGGATGAAAAAAACAGGCCCTGATTGCCTGTCATGGTGACGCTGTGCGGCCTGTCGTCTGTCAGCGGCGGGATAATCACAGCCTTCCTGCGATTCTTTCTGCTCATACGCCGAACACCTCCTTTGCGAGCCGGGCGATTTCCTTGCGGAAGCCCCTGCTGTCCTTGAGCGTCAGCTCTCCCAGCATGTTCCCCGCAAGAGCCAGATTATCCAGCTCGTCCGAATGTGGAAGCTTGAAGGCGACATTGCCCAAGACCGACTCTATATGCTCTCCCGCCTGATTGGATTTGATGTTGGAGGCTACCTTGTACTGCTTATCGGCGTCCCATTTCTGATCCTTCAGGAGCGGGAGCTGGCTGGACAGGTAGCTGACGGATTTCAGGTCGCAGTTTACCAGCCGAAGAACCGAATCAGCCTCCAGCAGGGAAACCGCCGACAGGATATCGTGGGCGATGGCACTTCCGCAGTCGATGATGATGTACGGCGCAACGTCCCGCAGATGGTCGATCAGCTCGGCAGCAAGCTCCTGGGAATACGGCGGGTAGGTAAACACATTCTCGCCCTTGAGCATGCCGATAATGGTCAGGTAGTCCAGCTTCTTATGGGTGACGCAGTTCTGCTTGATGAGCAGGTCCGTCACATGGGTGGCGGCGAGGATGCTGCCGAGGGAACGCTCGCATTCCAGGTCGCTAGGCGGACAGATGCAGGGCAGCATGGGCGTGGTCATGTCACATAGTAGCAGGGCCACGTTCTTTTTCTGATCCGCCAGATACTTTGCGAGGCGAACACTCACCGTGGTCTTTCCGCTGCCGGGACTGCCCCATACCGCAAGCACCTGCACGTCCTGCGCCGGTTCCTCCGGCACGAGCTCAGCCTGCTTGCGGGAGAAGACGCTCCCTTTCATGAAATTGAGCATCTTACTCACCTCCGGCTTCCTGTACGGGATTTTCAGGCACAGCAGGCGCTTCCTGAATTGGCGGTTGTCCGGTCTGTGAGGACGTCTGCGCCGCAGGCTTCGGATAAAGGATTTTTATTACCTTGTCCTGAAGCTCTGTAAATTTTGCGGCAGCTTCTTTGGAGCCTCTGTAAACGAGGGACAGATGGAGTTTGGCGTCCGCCTCCAGCTCCGCGAGGATTTTGGCCTGCTCCGGCGAGACCAGCAGGGTGACGGTGGCGGGGAGCTGCTTCTCACTATTATCCTTTGCGGACGAATCTGTGTTGGCGTCCTGCTGATCCGTGTCATAGCCGGAGCTGGCGGTCACGCCGATGACCTCCACATAGGTCAGCTCCGGAGGGATTACGGTCAAGCCCTGCTTTTTATAATCCGGCGCGATAACCGATACAATGTCGCCGGAAATCAGCTTGCCGGACAAACCTCCGGCAAAGTTTTTTATGCTGACGGATATGGCCTGCTTATCGCCATTGAGGTTATACAGGTAAGCGTTCTCCGACGCCGGAGTATCCGACAGCTTGGCGGGGAGGATATAGTCGCCGGGCGCGAGATCTGCCACAGCATATTTGCCGAGTACAGCGTCCTGCTGCTTTATTACATCCTCCGGCAGGTTGTAGCCGCCGACCTCCACGCTCTGGAGCATATCCTTGGTGATTTCGCCACCGGCTTTTATGTCCTTAACCACACGGATGACAGTCGTTTTCTGAGATACGCTCTGATTAAAGAGCGGTGTCAGTCCAAAGCAAATAATTAATGCCAGCACGATGCAGATTACTCCCAGCACCGTGCGGTTTTTGAGAAAACTCATAGGGTGTTCCTCCTTAAAATATGAAATAGGCTGCGAGGCAGCCGAGGGAAAGAAAAGGCGCGAGAGGATATGCTTTTTGAACAGTCCTCCCGCGTAGCCTTTGGATTATGATCTTGCCTGCATGGAATACCAGCAGAGCGGTTAAGCCTATGACCGTGGCGGTCATGATTTTAGTGAAGCCCAGCACCAGCCCTGCCGCCGCCATGAGCTTGATATCTCCGCCGTCAATACCGCCGAAAAACAGGGCGATAATAAGGAAGAGTACAGCGGCGAGGATACCAGATAGCTTCATCGTTTCAAATGTGAGCAGGCCGGTCAGGGCAATTCCGAGGCTGATTTTGTCGGGGATTATTCGCTTTTGAATGTCGAAGACCGAGGCCGCAAGGAGCAGGGCAGCAAAAAAGCCGCCCTGCACAAGCGGCGTAATCTGGGACAATGCGTCCAGATCAGTTCCCATAGTTGAACATATCGACAATACGCTGCTTCAAGGTAGGCAGAACCGTTTCGCCGAACAGGGCATAGAGACCGCCGAGGACAAGGGCGCCAATGACGACGGCCATCAGGATTTTGATGGCTGTATCTACGAAGCCTTCACCGCTCTGGGAGCAGAGAAGAGTGCGGGACTTAAGGAGCATTGCTGTGGCTTTGACCACTACCTTGGTGATCATTTCGTTTGCCTTGTTGATGATGTTTTTTACGAGCTTTTTCATTGTGATTTACCTCCAAATTTTTTTGTTTATGGTTGTTATGGATATCAAAAGGGAAAGGCGGGCTTATATCCCCGCCATCTTAATGCCGGAGTCCTGCTCCGGCTGCTCAAAAGGGGGCGAATCCACAGCCTTCTGCTGCTGGCTCTGAGTGAGAGCCAGGTTATACGCCTCGATGACCGCATTGTTCAGCTGCTCCCTGAATTCCTTGGTAACCGGAAAGCAGATGTCCTTGTACTCGCCGTTACCCGCCTTATAGCTGGGCATGGCGACGAACAAGCCCTTGGTGCTGTCCATAATCTTCACGTTCCTGATTGCGAAGCAATCGTTGAGATTCACGGATGCATAGGCACGGAGATTACCCTCCGGACGGATGGAGCTGATTTTAACGTCCACCTTCATGGGCATTGGCTGCTCGGCTGCGGTCTGCGCAGCTTCCTGCACGGTATTAGCCGCTTTCTGTGTTTTAGGCATTTGTGTTTCCTCCTTCTTAATTATTTTTGTCGTATAAAAAAACAGCCTTCCGGCTGCGGGTGATGAGGTTACATACTAATTGTCGGGCCTTGGTACAGCTCCTGCTCCGGCGGCTGGAAGGATACCTCCTTAAAGCCGAAGCGGTCTACATAGTGAAAGGTGCTGCCTGTATCGTCATATAATTCGATAACATCCGACATGGAGAGGCTATGCCCCTCATAGCCAGATGGGTGGGCGAGGTTAAATTTGGCGAATAGCTCGTCCAGATTATTGGTATTCACCTCGCCGTCATAGACTGTCCTATAATTGTCCGGGTCCGGCTCACCGAAACGTTCCAGAAGCTCGTCATATCCGATGAATTTCATCATGGGGTCAACGTCGGGTCTGAGTTGCCAGACACGGCACTTCTTCAGAAGCTGTGTATTGCCCTCCGGATCGAGCTTCCCCTCCGCCAGCCTTTCATAGGTGCCGGACGTCCACTCGATATCGAAGCCTCTGGTGTTTGAGAGATAGGACTTTAGCTCGTCATTCTCAAACATAGGGTCTACCACGGCCTTGCCCTTTTCGATATATCCTGCTGTGTTGCCGTAGTAGAGGATTCGGTTGTTTTTAATTTGAATACCGCTCATGAAAACTCCTTTCCCGGCATTGAGATTGCCGTGTTACTCAAAATAGAAGTTAACGGAGTAAGTGATATTGCTCTTGTTGTAGGGTAGGCAGCCAACGCCACACCATATTTCTATGGCAGGTTTTTGTCTGCCCCCCTCCGAACCGTACGTACACCTTTCAATGTATACGGCTCTCCAAT
>NZ_JAGSND010000033.1 GCF_018128545.1 Sinanaerobacter chloroacetimidivorans
AGTTTTCATGAAGAAGCGGCCTATTAAGCGGCTTTCTCGTCTGACTTCGGGATAATTATTTCTTCGGTATTATCCTGGCATGGGCTGCCCCCGCAGATCACATCCACAAGAGGCAATGCCGCTCCGTCAAGTTTTGTGATATCTCCGACATGGAGCATTTCAGGAAATCGGATTTTTGTCACTTCAATGGGAAAGGCTTCGATTTCACTTGCCCATAAGGGGGTGATTCCATTGTGGACAGCAACAAGCGGGAAGCCTCCGATCCCATCGAAGAGGCTCCCCATCGTCATCATCAGACCATCCTCATAGCCTGTTCGGGAGCCTCGGCCGGTACATTGTTTTTTACTCTGCCTATGGCAAAGCCGTTTTCCTGTTCCATTACCCGGCGTACCGGGATTCCGAGTCTGCCCGCTTCCTCGATTTCAAGGTGCATTCCGAGTGAGATATGGTCGCCGTAGCACCATAACTCATCACAACGGGACAACATGGCGATTCCCATGTCAAGCCCAAGCTGACGCTGTTCCGGCTGATGTTCGTCCAGAATGGTGGGGTATAGCAAATGGGGCGCAAAAAAAGCGTACCCCTCGTTCATTACATGATGGCACGCTTTCTTGGCAAACTCGGTATTCTTTTCGATGTCCCCGGCGTAGGGGGACGCCATATAAATCAATTTCATGGCCTTTTTCCTTTCTGCGTTATTTCGGTGCAACCGCCTGCACCACAGTTCGGGTGGTGTTCACAGCGGCCTGCGCCGTGTACACGGCACTCATCACATTAGCCTTTGTGCTGGTGTCCAGCCCAAAAGCTCCAGCGATTCTTGGCACTTCCCCTGCGGAAAGCATCAGCCCAAGCCCCAGCAGGGCGTGGGTTCTCAGGACCATAAGCCCTGCGGCAAGGATGGTTGCCTGCAAAAATGTGGTGAGGCACAGACCGATGATCTGCTTGCACCACTGTGTAAATCCGTCAATGTAACCGCGAGGAACGGAAAACATATACAGGCTGCCTACAGCAATCTGGATCAGCAAAATGCCCCCACGTTTTAAATTGGCAAAAAAAACTTTAATGACCGAGTATCCCATCATGATAATCAGGAAAAGCATCATGATGGGGTTTGTGATGCCCGACAGCCCTCCAAAGATACCGGAGCCCATAGCACCGCCCAGGTCTGACGAGCTGCCAAGCTCTGCTATGATGTTCCCCGCAAGGTCACCGAAGCTGCTTCCGTAGCCGGTGATTCCTGCCGTGAGGCTGCTCTGGAGATTGACCGAGAGCTTGAACAGCTCCACCGGTAAGATGGTAAAAAGGGACACCGCCATAAAGCCTTTGATGGCGTTTAAGGCGGCGTCTTTTATGCTGCCCCGGCCGTGCTGGTACTCGATTCCGGTTTCAAACACCGACACCACAAGCCCGGTCCCGTACAGCGCCCAAGCCAGATAAGAGAAAAACAGGACGATGGACTGTACCCATTCCATAGAGAACAGCTCCACGCCCATATTTCCCATTTGTGCAAAAAAGTCAGCAAGAAAGCCAACCACTTGTCCGTAGAGCCATTCGATGATCTGATCCATCACGGTTCCGAGGACAAAATCCCATATAAACATTTGGAAGTTCACCTCCTTCGAGACATAAAAAATCACACCGTAGCAAGGCACACGGTGTGTTCATTCATCTCGGTTAATAAATTTCGAGCAATGATTTTTATTTGAGTAAAGCTCAAAAACAACTTGACAATCAGCTCTTTCAGAGTTTCAATACCACACAACGGTGGCCGCCGAAATAATCTTAGGAGGTCAATTGCATGGCAGATTACAAAAAAATGTACGATTCGCTGTTCAATGATGTGACGGACGCGATATCGTTGCTTCAGCGCGCACAGCAAAAAACGGAGGAGCTTTTTATCTCTGGCGATGATGGCATCGTACTTGAGATTAGAAAAGAATCCGGGCCTGAGGGCGAAAAAGAATAGCGGAATCATTTTGTAAAGTAAGGAGAGTGGCACGAGCTGCTCTCCTTACTTTTCTGATGTAAACACCATCATGCATAATCGGAACACCTTACTACATCCCCAAAATCGTCCAGATGTAAGTCGGAGCCGTAAGGGTGAACACCAAACAGGCGAACAAAATCGCCGGAGCCGCCCACTCAAACTGACCATGCTTTCGATAATCAAAGTACGCCATCCCTAATTTTGCAAAGAAAAACACCGCCAGAATGAGGTCGATTGCGGGAAACACCACCTTGTTGACCACCGTCTTAATCTGCCCGGAGGCGTCATTCCATGTGCCCTCAATAGCTCCCGCAACATCGCCATTTGCCGCAAAAGCGGTTGTGCTGAAGAACATGGTTACCATGAGGACGAGGATAAGCATAAGAGCAATTTTCTTATACCTTTTCATAAAAACCACCTTTCTAAAAGTTAAGAAAAGGCCGCAGAATTGCTCCTGCAGCCTTGTTCTTTTTCTGTATTTATAGTTTCATTGTCATATCCATGCCCTGAGCCTGTTCTTCCAGGAGCGAGGACACTTCAATTACCTGGGGGTTCTGATAAAATTTCAGGTCACCGCGGAAGCCTTTCTTCAACAAGCTGAATTCTTCAGCCTCCGCAAGTATTTCGGGAGGACGCCGGGTGGCATCTCCTGATTCCATCTTACCCATTCCCCATTTTGATGCCGTTGCTCCAGCTTTAGGATGATGTAACCCTCTGGTACAAAAGCGGGGTATCTCTGTAAAAATCCCCGTGTATCAACATAGGGATGTCCTTCCTTCATGACGGTCATTTCCATAAGCTGCAGGGTGTCTGCGAGAGAAGTGCAGAACCAGCACTCACGATCTCCAAATCGCCGGATGCGCCCATCCTGCAATATTGCATCCAGCCGGTCCTTTTGCGTGTAGTGGTACAGGCTGCCTTTTGGCGCCTCAATTCGTTCATATGCCATTGTATCCTCCCTGCTATGGCTTCTTAGGAGCGACGTGCCAGTCCTGCCACAAGTTGCCCCTTATGGTCAGGCTGTCTGTAAGGTTGGCCGACAGCATTCCATCCGGAGTCCAC
Organism: Sinanaerobacter chloroacetimidivorans; assembly: GCF_018128545.1. Taxonomy (GTDB): domain Bacteria; phylum Bacillota; class Clostridia; order Peptostreptococcales; family Anaerovoracaceae; genus Sinanaerobacter; species Sinanaerobacter chloroacetimidivorans. The sequence continues at coordinate 3,050 of NZ_JAGSND010000033.1, forward strand.
CCATCAATGAGCCATGTGTTAACGGTATATGCTCCGTCCGGCATCCAGATCGGGCTGAAATGGGTGCGGTTTTTGTAGGTGGAGTAAGGGTTTTGCTGAAGCTCAAATCGCCCCGATCCCATGCGCTCCAAGAGCCGCCAATAGGTTTCATAGGCAAATTCGGGAAAATAGCTGACCGCATTCTGCGGCTGGGTAACCGCCGAGCTTTGGTTGGAGCTGATACTTCCGGTGACGGTCTGGTTGATGCCATATCCCGATTTCATCGTTCTTCCGCTGGCAGTCGGATTCATGCTGTCGCATTTGATGCTCATGGCGGCGGTCAGGCTGGCACTGTAACGGTTCAGGTCAAACTCCCACCATCCGTGATCGCACCAATATCCGTTATCGTTTCCTTCATCGTCATAATCACTGTGCCACACCCAATATTCCTGCCACCACGGCCGCCAGACACTCCAGCTTGCCGAGCTTTTTACCGCTCTGCTTGGTATGGCAGAAGCACGGAAGCTATCGTTGCGGTCATCGGCTACGGGATTGGGCGGAGGGTTCTTATCAAGGTCAAGGATTTTGACGTTGAGGGTCATTTTCGCCGTACTGCCGGGACCGGATACCGTCACCTGAATTGTCATGTTCTGCTCAGTATCGGGGGTTTTCCATTTTACCCACGCAAGCTGGCTATCGCCTTCGGGGTAGTAGACATTGCCCACACTGTAGGTTTGCCCACCGATATTAAAGCTGATGCGGGTGGGCCTGTCGGGATCGGACTGACCTCCGCTGATCCTCACCGCCGTGATGACATTGGTGTTTACCCGGTACTCATAATCGTAGGCGTCAATCTGAGGTTCCTCTGGTTTCTCCGTAAAACGGACAATGCCAAGTCCAAGGCTGGACTTGATATCCGCATTGGATGCGGCGCTGCTTTTGCTGCCTCCCCATGCGGGATAGCCGAGGTCGCCTACCTCCAAAAACATGGCGAGGGGCAGATTCTTGTGGGTAAGAGACACCATTCTTCTGCGGAGCAGACCGCTAACCTGTTCATCATACAGGGCGGCTTCGGTAGCGGTGGTGGCAATCATAACTCCCTCAAATTTGTAGTAGGCAATGGGCTCCAAGAGGATTTTATACTCACCGCCGATGAGAACATCGTAATTCATGCCTGTTACATCTGCAATGCGTTTGATGACATATTCCGAGCAGAAATACTTCTTGATGGCGGCAATATTGTTGCTTCCGTTGGTACTGATAATGCGGGGTATGGTTTGAGCTGGATTGATATAATGGTACACACTTGTGGTAGGGCTTAATTGCTGACCGGAGCTATAGGACAGTTTGCTTACCTTTCCAAAATGAACACGAATATTGTCCGGTTTCTTATTTGTAAAATCTACCGGCGTGGTGACCGTTGCGTGATCACTTGCCCGAACCACAGTAATACGCACACCCTCGTTACCGCCGCTCCATGTGTTGGTGCTGGTTCCGCTGCCCATGCCTCCACCGCCGCCATCGATATTTCCGCTGCCGCCGGTATCAGCAAATGCGGTTAGGGGGCAGAATAGGCAAAGCACCAGCATAAGACTGGCTATGCTCTTGAATAATTTCTTCATTGCGGCCTCCTTTTTGCAAAAGTAAAGGCACGGTCTGTTTCAACCGTGCCTTGTGAAAGTATTCTGTTATTCCCCCATATTGCCGACTTGTTTATTGATATCGCCGTCACCGTCTACAGTTGTGCCTTGACCGCCACCGCCGTTATCGTCAATCCACCCGAAACCCGGCACATAAATCTTGCCGTCCTTGGTTTCGCCGCCCTGCGGCTGATTGTCGTTTTTTGGGGTATCCTTGGGCTTTTCCACCTTATCATGGTCGACGGGCTTGGGAGGCTCCGTGACCTTTTCGCCGTCAGGTTTCTGCGTGGGGTCTTTGAGCTGTTCCTCAGTATATTCCGGCTTGGTTGCATCGCTTTGGATGGTCTGTTCCGTGCCGCTGGAAACTGCACCGTTGTCGATGTTTGTCGGTTGGGTGGTATCAGGCGGGGCTACGGTGCTCTCTTTTTCTTTCTCTGTGCTATCCGGCACCCTGGTGTCCACCGTCACATTGCTCACCTCGGAGCTTTGGGGCGAGGGTGGGGTATCCACCGGCTTTGGGGTTATGAATTGCTGTCCGATCAGTACCACAAGCACCGCACAGAGGGCGAGGCATCCGGTTACGGCCAGCCATTTCTTCGTTTTGGCATTCATATTTTTCATAAGAGTGTCCTCCTATTTGTTAAATTTTGATAGGTTCCTGTTAAGTCACACCCTACCACGAACTTTTCAAAAAGTCTATCATTATTCCAAGAAAACTTCTCCGCAGGGTTAAAACCTCGGTGTGTATCCGGCGCTGGTCTTGACTTTGATCGTCATGGGGGGCAGCAGTTTTCCGCCAAAAGACACGGGAACCTCCAGCATGATGGTGCTGTCAGCTTCAAAGCGGGAGGAGGCTTGGTCGCCCGATGCAAAGGGAGCGTTTCGGATATCCACCTCCAGATTCCACACCTTAAATTCCAACTTGCCGTCCGGAGTGCGTTTTTCATGATAGCCGCCGCTGTAGGAAAGACCGAGTACACCATCCAGCCTGTCATAGATATCGCCGTAATCAATGCTTTCCTCAAAATCCTCGGCAATGGGCTGGTAGGCTCCCGAATAACCCTCCCGCACGCCGTGGTACACATCGTCGTAGTTGTCGTTGACGGTGGAGATAACAGCGGTCTGCACCGCATCCCGCACGCCCTGCGCTACGATTACAAGCCGGAAATATTCTGAAATGCCGGTAAAGATAATCACCAGCGACAAGGCGATGGCAATGATGAGCGGGAAGCCTGAGCCGCTTTTCCCTTGTAGGATTTGCTTGATTTTTTCCGTCATTTCCAGTAGACCTCGCTTTTTCCCGCTGCATCTGCTCTCAGCGTAATGGGGAACGAGCCAAACCCGGCAAAAAGCCCGATGTTGGTCTTGTAGGTGACCGTCACCGTGACTTCTTCATTAAGCTGAATCCTGCCGGTCTTGGACCATGTCACGGTGGGGGTCAGTCCGGTCTTTTCCCGCAGGAATTGTTCACGGCGGCCGGTTTCGCTGCCGATCTGACCGGAGATTTCCGCCTCCCGAATGAGTTCCACGGCAAAGGTGTCAATCTGCTGTTTTTGGATATACACCGGGAACACCTTCACCGCAAGGGCGATAACCAGCATGGCACACAGCACCAGCACCGCCACATCAATGTAGCCTTCTCCGGCTTTGCTTTTCAGTATTTTCAGCACATGGTCACCCCCTGTTCAAAGGGGGCCTGCTCCTGTTCCGGCTCCCGGATGTAATCGCTTAATATGCGCCATGTACCCTTGCTGAAACTGGCCCTACGGACTTCTTGATTAAGCAGTTCCTCCGCGGTGATTTCCCTCCCATACTCAGGACTGCCAGGATGCCCCATTATGCTCTGCCCGGACAGCAGAAGCTGTGCTTTTTCCGGAGTCAGATACACACTACCACCGGGAGTCAACATGTCGAGATTGGCACAGGGATGGTGTTCAATGAATTCCCGCACAGTGTTTTTTTTGTCTGTTGCGGGACCCGGCGTATATTCCGGGTCAAGAGCATAATCCTGTTCTGCTGTACCCTTGTCCATCAGACTCCAGAGCGCATGATTGAGTTCTTCACTGAAATCCACCGATTGCTCCGATATCCACTGATCCCTTGCGACCTCCAGCGGGTTTTCAAAACACAGGAGGTATTCCATATAGTCCTCCGGGTACCCACCACCGTACAGCTCGTTATAGACAAAGCGGGCGGCAGTAATCTCATCGCTTTTTCCGATGAGAACACCTTTGGAAAGTCCGTCCAGTTCACGGAGGTAATCGTTCCAGTTGCGGTCGAGTTTTTCCCGAAATGCATCTATCATCTGTTCTCGCTGCATTTGCACACCTCCTTAAAACATCCCGCCGAGGGATGTGATGATTTCATAGACAATAATCGCCATGTAGGTCATGAGAAAGCACATCAGCATGGCAAAGGAAAATACTCGGATTTTGGGCGGAATCTTCATGGCCTGCGCTTTAAGCCGCTGGAGTTCCAGTTGCTTCATGTCGTGTGCCAGCATCTGAAAATACATCCCGCCGTCATCTCCGCGAAGTACGCCAATCAGCCCTCGCGTGATATCCGAGAGCATGGGCGAATTGAACCTTGACTCGAACCTCGTCAGTGCCGCCTCGTAGCTGGAGGAGCGCATATCTGCAGTGAGGATATCAAGCTCTGCGGAAAAATCTTCTCCCGCATTTCTCTTGAAATTCTCCAGCATGGACAGCACATCCCGGCTGGCTTTCAGCTCCTGGGTGATGGTTGCAACGAAGCGGGGCAGTTCCTGTTCGATTTTGCCTCGTTTAGCTGCCAGAGCCTCGTCCGCCTTGCGTATCTCTTTGAAATAGACCAGCACGGCAGCAAACAGTACAATGGGTGTCAGCAGCGGGAGGACGATAAGGCAGGGAATGATGCAAAGCGCAATACTCATTGCCTTGACGATTGCCATTGCCGTGAACAGCTCCGGCGAGTCGGAAAGTCCTGCCGCCGACAGCACATTTTCCATTCTGCTTTTCTTGTACTCATCCATGCGGAGGTAGCGGGAAAGCTGGACGGCGGCGTTTCGCAGCAGTGCATCGGTGGCTTTGGGTTTTGCCTTGGCCTGCTTACCCGCCGACAGCATCGCCTTTTGGGTGGCGAGAGTGGGCAGCCGCAGCAGATCGGCGGTAATGAAAAAGAGCCCTGCCGACAGGAGGACTCCAAATAAAAAGATGTAGATTGTCATGAGCGTCCTCCTATCTTCGATATTCGATGGGCTGCGTGAGCTTGATGACAAACGCCGTAGAAACGAAAATCACGGCGGCGCAAATGGTCAGAATAATCTGCCCCAGCGGTGTGTGCATCAGCGTGTGGTACCAATCCTTGTTCAAAAAATACATGAGCGGGATATTGCCGACGACGAGAACCTGCATGATGATGAATTCCTTTCTCGGCTCAAACACCATGTTTTCCAGCTCACCGTTAACCACCCGCATATCGGACAGCTTGCTGACGATAGGGGTCAAGGTGGTCTTGAGGCTGCGGTCGTGCTGGCAGGCAATGAGGGCATCACACCATTCGACATATACAGCGTTGTCGATGCGGTCTTTCAGGTCATGGAGCGCTGCCGTCACATCGGGGTCAACCAACCTGACACGGGACACAAACCCTTTGAAAACCGATAGCACGGGAGGGTTAAGATACGGCAGATTTTCGTCTACTGCCGTCAGGATGTCCTCGTTTCTGAGGTAGGCTGTGGTGATGATACTGAGCGCTGTTTCCAGCTCCGCCGCAATATCCCGCTTGAAGTGGCTGGCTGTGAGCTTTACCCACCAGAAAGGCAGGAACATACAGCCTACCGCCAACACAGGAACAAGGAAAAAGTTCGAGAGCATGATGGCGATGGATGCGCCCACGGCAAAGCACAGCAGAGACAGGGCACAGAGCATGGGAAAGCGTGCCGTCCTGCCTGTTACCTTGAGAATAGACTGCACCTCGGCAATTTCCCGGCGCAGATAGGACTGCTTTTTCCTGCGGGTGAATTCACCCACTTCGTCGCGGAGAGACTTGGGCCTGTCGGTGAGCTTTCCGAACACTGCCGTGGTGAACTCTATCGGAGTAAGGCCGAGTAAAATAAAAGAGCCTGCTATCATTCCGATGCAGGCGATTAAGAGTACCGTTGTCATGCGCTTTGCGCCTCCTTTCCCCGCAAGCTCTCGATGACCGCCTGGGGCATACCATTTTCCAGCAGCCGCTTGGCAAGGCTCTCCGAGATGGCATTGATCTGTTCGTGGTGTCCCTCGATGATGAATTTGCCGTCCTCCATGCGGTTTTCGGTAATGATATACTGGAACAATGGACGGTAGTTTCTTGTGCCGTCCGGGAGGATCTCGCACTCCTGAATCTCCATCATGCGGCGCTGCTTATTTTCAAGCTGCTTGCAGAACACCACAATGGGGTAGGCTTCGGTGACATAGTCCATAAGGGTCTGGTCGGACATATCCACCGCACGTTTGCACAGGGACACCATGCGGCGATAGGTAGCCTCGCAGGAATTGGAGTGGATGGTGGTCAGCACCGCAACTCCGGTTCGGGCGGCTTCCTGGGCGGCATTGGCCTCGGCGCCTCTCATTTCGCCCACTACGATAATATCCGGATTAAAACGGAGCGCATAGTCCAGGAGGTTGGTTTGATCGATGCGCTGGCGGTCATTGTCGCTGTCGCGGGTCAGGGTATGGATGACCGAATTGATCACCTTACCGTCCTTTTCCCGAACCAATGCCAGCTCACGGGAACCGTTTTCAATGGTATAGATTCTCTTATTGTCGGGGACGGTTGTCAGCACCCAGCCCGCCACGGTGGTTTTGCCGGAGCTGGTGGCGCCCGCCACGCAGACCGATATGCCGTAGCGGATACAGAGGGATAAAAAGTCCAGCATGGGGTCGGTCGCCGTACCGCTTTTGACAAAATCGTCTTTCTTCATGCTCTGCGGGTTGACGATACGGATGGAGGCGGCGACGCCCACATCTTCATCCACGATGGGACTTTTGAGAACGGCAATTCGGATGTTTTTAGAAAGATGCCCCAGCACGATGGGGCTGGCGTTGTCCAAGACCATGCCGCTGATGTGGAGCATCCTGCGGATTACATTGACAGCGTGCTGGGGGCTCTCAAAGCGTTCCTCCAGCTTGACCGTGCGGCCGTCCGAATATTGCACTTCAATGTCCCGCCACGAGTTGATGTCGATTTCCTCGATTCCGGTGCCGAAGATATATTTCGTCAGAAATCCGAACTCCGCCATTTCGGTGTAGAGAGCATCCGCCAGCTTGCCGCCGCTCATGCCGTTTACCGATACGCGACGGTCCTGAACGTACTTTGTGATGTAGCGTTTGAGCTGTGCCTTGGCATCCTCGCCGCCCGCAGTGATGAGGGTGCTGTAATGTTCGGAGATGTACTCCTGCACATCGGCAAGGACTGATGAGAAATCCTTACCCTCTGCTTCAGGTGTGAAGAACAGCGTATGGGTGCGGTTTACCCCTGAAAAATCCACAGTGCGGTTCACCGTAGACTCCTGATCCATGGTGTTGCTCAAAGCGGGAGCCGTCGCCGGGGGTGTGGATGGTTGGTTTTGTGTCTGTTTTTTCTGCTCCTGTTCGGCCTGTGCCTTATTTTTTCCCTTGGCAAATGCCGGGGTATTTCTCTTTTTCCCTAACATCCGAACACCTCCTTTGCAATTTTTTCAATCTCCCTGCGGAACAAGCGGCTGTCTTTTAGGGACAAATCAGCCAGCAGATTTCCTGCAAGGTACTGTTCCTCCAGCTCCTGAGAATGGATGATGGTAAAGGCTACCGAACCCAGCGCCTGACCGATCTGCTCCCTGGCCTGCTGGGGCTTTACGTTGCTGGCAACCTTGTATTGTTTATCAGCATCCCATTTGGAATCCCGAAGCAGAGGGAGCTGGCTGGAGAGATAACTCACAGACTTGAGGTCTGCATTGGCAAGGCGCAGGACGCTGTCTGCCTCCATGAGCGCCACGGCGGAGAGAATGTCGTTGGCGATATAGCTGCCGCAGTCCACCACAACGAATGGGGCGATTTCCCGTAGTCCGTCCATCAGCTCCTGTGCCTGTAGCTGCTCATAGGGCGGATAGGTGTACTCGTTCTCACCCTTTTTCATGCCGAGGATGGTCAGGTGGCTGTTTTTCTTGAGGGTCACCAGATTGTGCTTGATGAGGGCTTCGGTCACATGGGTAGCGGCAAGGATACTGCCCAGCGAATGCTCACTCTCCAGATCGGAGGGAGGGCAGACACAGGGCAGCATGGGTGCGGTCATATCACAGAGCAGAAGTACCACGTTTTTCTTCCGGTCCGCAAGATGCTTTGCAATCTTCACGGCGGTGACCGTCTTTCCGCTGCCGGGAGAGCCCCAAACGGCAAGAATGCCGCTCTGAGGCTCCTGCTCCGGTGGGGCATCTTCCCTGGCGGACTGGCGGGTGAAGATGCTCTTTTTCTTGAAATTCAGCATCACTGCACCTCGCTTTCCGCGGGTGTTTCGGATGCAGTGCTTTCCTCCGATTCCTGAGACTTGGGTTCAGATGAGCTGTCCTGTGGCACCTCCACAGGATACAGAGCGGCAATGACTTTGTCCTGCGCCTCTGTAAACTTTGCGGTGTTGGCAGGCGTGCCACGGTAAACGAGGGCGAGGTGGAGCTTGCCGTCAGCCTCCAGCTCCGCCAACACTTTGCTCTGTTCGGGAGATACCAGCAGGGTTACGGTGGAGGGCAGCTCACGCTCATCCTTCTCGGATTTGGCCTCACCGGTGTTGGCGTCATAGCCGGAGGAGGCAGTCACGCTGATGACCTCCACATATTTCAGCTCGGCGGGGATGACGGTGGAGCCCTGTTTTTTGTGGTCGGCGGCAATGACCGACACTATATCGCCGCTCTGGAGCTTGCCGGACAGACCGTTTGCAAAGCTCTTGATGGTCACCGACATGGCCTGCTTGGTGCCGTCCAAATTGTAAAGATAGGCATTCTCCGCAGCGGGGGTGTCGGACAGCTTGGTGTTCAAGATATAATCACCGATGGAGAGGTCGGATTTGGCATACTTGCCGATGACCATTTCGCTCTGGCGGATGACGTTGTCGGGCAGACCGAAGCCACCTACCTCCACGGTCTGGACCGTATCCTTTGTGATCTCATCGCCTGCTTTGATTTCCTTAACCACGCGGACGATCTCGGTTTTCTGGCTGACGGACTTGTTGAACAGCGGCGTTACGCCGAAGCAGATAAGCAGGGACAAAAGGATGCAGATTACACCGACAACAGTGCGATTCTTAAAAAGACTCATAGGATTTCCTCCTTTATTTCATTGTGATTTAGAAGCTGACGGAGCTGTATTTGCGGTATTTCGCTGCTTTCACAGCCCCCGGAATAAGGGCGGCAGCCAGCGAAACGGCGGCGATACCGGCGATGAGAATGGTCTTTTTTCTGCTGATATGGATTCTTTTCATGAGATAACTCCTCCGATATTTAGAATGGTTATGGCAAGAAAGCCGAGGGACAAAAACGGCGCCATCGGCAGGGATGCCTGCGCCGCTTTCTGAGGCTCCAGTTTGCGGAGCCTTCTGATGGCTTGGGCCCAGAAATAAAAAAAGAGGGATGCCATCAGACCGAGTGTCAACCCGGCCGTGCATCCCCAAAATCCCAAAACAATGCCCGCGGTGGCAGTGAGCTTGATATCCCCGCCGCCAATGCTGTCCGGTTTGTATAGGGCGGCAATGAGTAGCGGCAGCGCCGCAAGCACTCCCAAGAAATTGGCGGGGCTGAAATCAATCAGCCCCGCCAGTGCAATCAGGAGGCAGATGCTGTCCGGGATGATCCGTTTGCGGAGGTCCCACACAGAAGCCGCCAGAAGCAGAGAAGAAAAAAGCGCCGCCTGTGCGATGCCATTAGCCTCCATAGTTGAACATTTCCTTGATTCTCTGTGTCAAGGTCGGCAGTACCGTTTCCCCAAACAGGGCATAAAGCCCTGCCAGAAGCAGAGCGCCGATGACAACCGCCAGCAGGATTTTAATGGCCGTATCAATGTAGCCCTCCCCGCGGTTTCCGGAAAGGGTGTTTCGGGTTCTGACTACGGCTGTGGCAGACTTGTTCTTCAGCTTGCAAATGAGAGATTTCATAGATTTTCCTCCTTACTCGAAATGATAGGTTACGGAATACGTGATGTTGCTCTTGTTGTAGGGTAGGCAGCCAACGCCACGCCATATTTCTATGGCAGGTTTTTGTCTGCCCCCCTCCGAACCGTACGTACACCTTTCAATGTATACGGCTCTCCAAT
>NZ_JAGSND010000034.1 GCF_018128545.1 Sinanaerobacter chloroacetimidivorans
TACTAATAGGTCGAACGCTTGACCAATGGTTTCAAGTAAGAATAGATATTTTGACATTGTTCGGTTTTGAGGGTACACACCTCAAGATCCGGTGACTATAGCAAGGAGGCTACACCTGTTCCCATCTCGAACACAGTAGTTAAGCTCCTTTGCGCCGATGATACTTGGCGGGCAGCTGCCTGGGAAAGTAGGACGTCGCCGGTTTAATAAAAAAATACACTCCAGTCTGGGGTGTATTTTTTTATACAATCAATGATTAGCTATCATCCGGTGACCAGCTTTGCGCCAAGTAATGATCTGTGGGCAGGTGCCTGTTTTACGCGACTTTAGTCGCAGTGTAAAACAGGACAGCAGCGTAGCGAAGCGAAGTCGGAGTGAGGCATGAAATGCCGAACGTTGCCTGTTTTACGCGACTTTAGTCGCAGTGTAAAACAGGACAGCAGCGTAGCGAAGCGAAGTCGGAGTGAGGCATGAAATGCCGAACGTTGCCTGTTTTACGCGACTTTAGTCGCAGTGTAAAACAGGACAGCAGCGTAGCGAAGCGAAGTCGGAGTGAGGCATGAAATGCCGAACGTTGCCTGTTTTACATGGCTTTAGCCATAGCGTAAAACAGGACAGCGAAGCGAGAGAAACGAGTGTAGGAGTGAGGCATGAAATGCCGAACGTTGCCTGTTTTACATGGCTTTAGCCATAGCGTAAAACAGGACAGCGAAGCGAGAGAAACGAGTGTAGGAGTGAGGCATGAAATGCCGAACGTTGCCTGGGAAAGTAGGACGTCGCCGGTTTTTCTATATGTCAGAGACAATCTTCCAGACAGATACTGTCTAAAGAGATATCAACCCGCCGAGCACAACTGCAGCTCAATTACAGAAGAAGAATCCTTGGTTTTTTTATTATAATAGGCCTGTCCAATCCACATACTAAAGCAAGGGATTTTAACGGTAGAAGGGCAAAATACGCATACAAGATGGCCAAGAAAATACTACATAGTGCTTATCCAAAGAATCAGGAAAAATCGTTTATAATCGATGGTAGGCAGCTAGAGAGGATAGAACAGCACTAGCTTGGGTAAAGCCAATAAAAAAATTGGATAAATCCTTGTAAAGTGATGGTTAATTTAATATATTATTTGATTTATGTGGATAAGTCCTATATAATACAAGTATAAATCATTTGATCATAGAAAAAGGAGTTCCAAATGAGGTCAAAGAGAATTAATGATATTGAAAATTACATCATAGAAAATAGAACGGTTACCCTGGATCAACTCTGTAAAGTATTTCAGGTTTCCAAAAATACTATCAGAAGAGATTTAAAAGAAATTATAGCCGAAGGAAATATCAAAAAAATCTATGGTGGTGTTACGGTAAAAACAAATAAGGAACTGCTGCCTTTCAGTGAAAGAAATATCAGCAACCTTGAAGCAAAGAAAAAAATAGCCTGTAAGGCCTCTGAACTTATTGAGGATGGCGATGTTATCTTTATCGATTCCGGTACAACTACCTGCCATATGATGGAGTATCTGAAGGAGAAAAAGAATCTTACCATTATAACGAACAATTTGGAAATTATAATTCGGGCAATTCCACATGAGAATATTAAAATCATCTCATTATCAGGAGAACTGGATAGAGAAACCCTTTCTTTCACCGGGGATAGTGCTACGGCAGTGCTCAATAATTATAATATTTCCAAGGCCTTTATGGCGTCTGCAGGCGTGTCTGTCGAAGGCGGCATAACAAATTCTTCTACGAAAGAGTATGAAATCAAATGCATGGCAGTACGACGAAGCAGAGATGTATACTTATTGGTAAGCAGGGAGAAATTCAATCACATAGCGATCATGACATATTGCGGGATGGATAGGCTTTCGGCTATTGTCTGCGATTATACCCCTCCGGTGGAAATCAGAGAGTTTTCCGATGAAAACGAAATAGACATTATCATCGCTGAGTAATAAAATAGCTATAAAAAATATGCATTGATGTTTAATATTATGGTATATAAAAAAATTGCACCCAACTAGTGAGGTGCAATTTTTTTATAGTATTGTTAATTGAAAGGGAGTTGCTAAATTAGATACAACGCATTTTATATTAGTATAGTCTGGCTTTCTTTAGATTTGCTTCTTTGCTTTCATAAGCAATTTTGATGCTGTCTTTTGCAGAAGTGCTTGCAATTCCACAATGCCACCAGGATTTATAGCCTTCTGTCATGGTTTTTGGAAGTACCTTAATATCAATCAATGTTGAAACGGTTTGCTTTTTAGCATCCTCTAAGGCAACTTTTAATTCTTCAAGTGTTTTTGCAGTGTAAGTTTTTACACCATAACCGGCAGCTGATTTTGCAAAGTCGATAGGCATCAGACCGCCGAGAAGCTGGTTGTCTTCATCACGATATCTGAATTCGGTAGCAAGGTTTCCAACACCGTTGGACATTTCCAGGTTATTGATACATCCAAAACCGCAGTTATCAAAGAGAAGAACATTGATTTTCTTGCCTTCCTGAAGAGAAGTAACAAGCTCGGTATGAAGCATAAGATAGCTTCCGTCTCCGGTCATCGCATATACTTCCTGATCCGGAGAAGCTAGCTTTGCACCAAGTGAAGCGGCTACTTCATATCCCATGCAGGAATAACCATATTCCATATGGTAGGAGTCTCTCTTATCGGTAGCCCACATTCTCTGAAGACAGCCTGGTAAGCTTCCGGAAGCACCTACAATGATAGCGTCTTTATCTATAGTCTCTCTTATGAGGCAAAGAGCAGATGTCTGTGTAATCGTACCTCCGGTTAAAGCGATAAATTCGTCGATACTCTTTGGTTCTCTTGACTCAACAATTGGCTTAAAGTTTTCATCGTATGCATATTCGGCAAACCACTTCATTTCCTTATCCCAGGCTGCTTTTGCTTCTTTGATTTCATTCTGATAAGCAGATTTGTATCCTTTTTCCTGCAACGCGGCAGTCAGGCCGATCAGTGTCGCTTTCGCATCGCCTACAGCCTTTATGCTGTCCACTTTGTAAGCCTGGAATCTGGAAGCATTGATGGAAATAAATTTTACATCCGGATTCTGGAACAGGGCTTTTGATCCGGTTGTAAAGTCGGAAAGTCTGGTTCCTACCGCAATGATCAAATCAGCTTTTTCAGCAATGGTATTTGCAGCCAGATTTCCGGTTACCCCCATACCTCCTAAACAATATGGAGAACTGGATTTGCAGGCACTTTTTCCGCCTTGTGTTTCTCCAAAAGGAATATTAAAGGTTTCGCAGAATTGTTCAAGAGTTTCTCCTGCTTCTGAATATCTTACACCGCCGCCGCAGATTACCATAGGATGCTTGCTGTTCATGATTGCTTGAATAACATCTTCCAATTCATCTGATACTGGGGTTGGTCTCGTTATTTTGTGTACTCTCTTCTTGAAGAAATAATCCGGATAATCAAAGCTTTCACCCTGTACATCCTGCGGAATTGCAACGCAAACCGCACCGGTTTCAGCCGGATCGGTGAGAACTCTCATGGCGTTGATCATGGCACTCATCAGTTGTTCAGGTCGGCTAACTCGATCCCAGTATTTACAAACCGGCTTAAAAGCATCATTTGTAGTAATAGTCATGCTGAATGGCTGTTCGATCTGCTGCAGTACAGGATCAGGCTGTCTTGTCGCAAAGGTATCGCCTGGAAGCAGCAGCAATGGAAGATTATTTACAGTTGCTGTAGCGGCAGCTGTTACCATATTCGCGGCGCCAGGTCCGATAGAGGAGGCACATGCGATAATCTTTCTTCTGTTATTTTGCTTGCCGAAGGCTGTGGCTACATGGGCCATGCCTTGCTCGTTTCTTCCCTGTAATACTTTCAACTGTCCGGGATCTTCGTCTAATGCCTGACCAAGTCCCAAAACAATACCGTGACCAAATATAGTAAAGATTCCCTCAACAAACTTGGTTTCAACACCGTCAAAACTTACATATTGGTTATCTAAAAATTTTACGAGGGCTTGCGCCATAGTCATTCTTTGAGTCGTCATCTCTTCTTCTTACCTTTCTTTCTAACATAATTTATTTTATTCTTCCGAAATAGCCACCATATCGCCAAATTCTTCTTTTGATTTAGCAATGAAGTTTTTTATAACATCAAGAGTGGGCATATCTTCCGAGCAAGCATGGCTTGCAACCAGAAGTGAAGCGGAAGCACTTCCCAGCTCAAGACACTCATGGATGTCCATCCCTTCCAGTAACCCGAACAGGAAAGCAGCTGCGTATCCGTCACCGCCTCCAAAGGATTTCAGAGCTTTTACCGGGAAAGGCTTGATGGAATATTTCTGACCGTCATTGGTATAGGCTGTGGAACCTTGTTTCCCATGTTTTATGACTACTATTTTTGCCCCCTGGGAATGCCAGTATTTTGCTGTCTCCATATCCGTTCGTCCTGGCTCTATCAGCCTTTCCGTCAGATCATATTCTTCTCTGGATCCTAGTATTATATCACTTTGTCTGGCGACTATGGAATAGTAGATCGAAATTTCATCCTTACTGCGCCAGTTATACTCTCTATAGTCTATATCGAAGATGACTGGGGTATTGGTCCTTTTTGCCAGTGATAATGCCCGCAGGGCAGCTTCTCTGGAAGGGCTTTCGGCAAGCGCCGTACCGGATATTAAAATCGCCTTGCTGTTTTTAATATAGGCTTCATCGATATCGGATACGTCGAGCTGCAGATCCGCAATATCATTACGATACATTAAAATACTGCTTTCATTTTCATTCAGTATCTCTGTAAATGTCAGGCCTAACTTTTCCCCGTTGGTGCATCTTCTGATGCGGGAAACATCAATTCCTTCATTCTCAAAGTAATTCACTACAAAATCACCAAAACGGTCATCAGACACTCTGGCAAAAAACCCTACTCTTTTTCCCAATCTGGCAATGCCTACTGCAATATTTGCAGGCGAGCCGCCAAGATATTTACGAAAGGTAGTGCTTTCTTCCAAGGTCTTAAAATAGTCAACCGGGTTGAAATCAATTGCGATTCTTCCCAGAAGAACAAGATCCATTGGCCTTTTTTTGTCAAAGTCGATATACTTCATCGTTACCCCTCCTTATTCATTAAAGATTAGAATGTGCTCCTTCACTTTATGATAAAAGCCCTCTATCATAGCTTCGTTTAAACCAAAGTAGTTTGGCTGCTGATTATGTTCAAAATAGCCTAGGGCTGATCGTGTTAAAGAATCGTAACAGGATGTTGCAATATTGACCTTTCGTATACCCAGACTAATCGCTTTTTTAAAATCGGAAGCAGTCAATCCGGTTCCTCCATGAAGAACAAGAGGAGTGTCAATTTGCATGCTGGTTTCTTGCAATATATCAAAACGTAAATCAGGTGCTACAGGATAATTGCCGTGAGCATTTCCAATTGCAATCGCAAGTGCGTCCAGTCCCGTCTCTGCAGCAAACGATACTGCATCTTCAGGTTTTGTATAACTTACGGCATGTTCAGTATTTCCTCCCTCACTGCCGCCAACGATTCCGATTTCGCCTTCTACAGCTGCCCCATATCGGGATGCCAGATGAATGACTTCTTTGGTTCTGTCAATATTCTCTTGCATCGGAAAATGGGATCCGTCAAACATTGCGGAAGTAAAGCCTAGTTCCAAAGCCTGTTTTATTTTATGGATATCCGTACCATGGTCAAAATGCACTGCAATCTCAACCTTTGCATTTTTAGCAGCTGCAACCATCATAGGACCCATTAATTCTAACGGGGAATGACTAAGACGCTTTTCTGCAATTTGCATGATAATGGGGCAATTTAAATCCTCGGCTGCCTTTATAGCTGCTATTATCATTTCCATGTTACCCACATTAAATGCGCCAACTGCTTTTTTTCCGAGTACAGCATTCCGGATTAGCTCTTTCATGTTGGCAATTGTCATGCAAACACCTCCTATTTATTGACGTTTATTGAAATTCACTGAAGTTGTTATATTTTAGTGTTGTTTGATTATGTTTTGAGTATATTTTAGCATGAAGTTAGATGCAAAACAATAGTTAATTTCTAAAACTAAAAGCGCATTGAATTCTTTATTTTACAGTGATAAAATATACCCAAGAATTAATCAAATTAAACAAAACAATCATAATAAATAAGAAATACAATTTAACTCATAGCTTAAGGGGTGAGGAAAGATGGAATACGTATTAGAAATGAATGATATCAGTAAATCCTTCTCCGGTGTTAAGGTATTGGACAAGGTTTCCTTGAAAATTAAACCGGGTGAAGTACATGCGCTGATGGGTGAAAACGGGGCAGGAAAGTCTACGTTAATGAAAATATTAATGGGTATTTATAAGTCCGATTCGGGCAGCATTCTTCTGAATGGAGAAGCAATCAATATTACAAGTCCCAAAGATGCTATTTCCAAGGGGATTTCCATGATTCATCAGGAACTGAACCCAGTTTTGGATATGGAAGTCTCAGAGAATATTTTCGTAGGAAGGGAATTGCTAAAAACTGGGTTTGAGAAGCTGAAAATTGTTGACAAATCGGCAATGAGAGAAGAGACTGCAAAGCTGTTTCAAAGCATGAACATAAGCATTAATCCGAAATCAATAACCAGAAGACTAAGTGTTGCCGAAATGCAGCTGGTTGAAATTGTAAAGGCGATTTCTTTGAAATCAAACATCATCATTATGGATGAACCTACTTCGGCTATTACGGAAAAAGAAGTGGATGTTTTGTTTACACAAATAGAGCAATTAAAAAATAAAGGGGTCGCTATCATTTACATTTCTCATAAAATGGATGAAATTTTTAAGATTGCAGACAGCATCACAGTACTGAGAGATGGAGTCCTTGCAGGTACAGGTGACAGTAAAGATTTTACCCGGGATAAATTAATATCCTTAATGGTAGGGAGAGAAATTAAAGAAGTCTACCCGAAAGAAAACGCCGAGATTAAAGAAACACTTTTGGAAATTCAGGATCTCTGCCGGGGAAAGCGTGTAAATCATGTTAGTTTTCAGCTTCACAGTGGTGAGGTTTTAGGAATTGCGGGTTTAGTCGGATCCGGTAGGAGCGAATTGGTTGAGACTATCTTCGGTATTCAGCCCGCTGTCAGCGGCAGAATTCTGGTAAAAGGAAAAGAGGTCCGAATCAAACATCCAAAGGAGGCCATCGCTCATAAAATGGCAATGATAACGGAGGACAGAAAACGTACCGGCCTGAACCTAAAATCAACAGTGGAACAGAATATTTCCCTTGTATCTATCCGTAAGCTCGCGAAATACGGCATCATAGACAAGAAGAAGGAGGGTACTGCTGCCGAACAATATATAGAGTCTTTAAAGATTAAAACCCATAGCAAAAAAACGCCGGTTATTTCACTGAGCGGTGGAAACCAGCAAAAGGTAGTACTTGCGAAGTGGTTATTGGATGAACCGGAAATTATCATATTTGATGAACCCACCAGAGGAATTGACGTAGGTGCAAAAAGAGACATTTATACCCTGATCGGGAAACTGGCTAAGCAGGGAAAAGGAATTCTTGTAATATCATCCGAAATGCCGGAGGTTATGGGAATCAGTGATCGAATCTTAGTCATGTCTGAGGGCACTATCGCAGGAGAGCTGAAACGAGACGAATTTACACAGGAAGCAATTATGAATTTTGCATCTGCAAGAGGAGGGAAAATTATATGAATGAAAGACTTGAGGGAAAAGGATTACGTTTAAGCGGAAGCTTTCGGGAATTTGGCATTTTAATCGCGTTTGCAGCAATCGTTGTTGTATTGATGATTATTTCTCCCGATGCTTTTGCAAGACCGGCCAATCTTATAGGAATAGTAAAACAGGCATCTATCAATGGTATTCTTGCTTGTGGAATGATGTTTGTCATCCTTTCTGACGGAATCGATTTGTCAGTAGGTTCCACCGTCGCATTGTCAGGTGTTATGGCTGCACATTTTGCACACCCGGATACCTATCCGCTGATTGTTCCCATTGTCATCGGTATCCTGGTAGGAGTAGCAGTTGGCTTACTGAATGGAATAGGGGTTGCATACGGCAGCATTCCTCCTTTTATCATTACTTTAGCAACTATGACAGCTGTTCGCGGAATCGCACTGATTGCCAGCGGAGGCTCTCCGGTTTACGGACTGTCTGATGCTTTTAAAGGAATTGCCAGCGGATTCATACCGGGAACAATCATTCCGATTTTGGCTGTTTATTTTCTCATTATCATTCTGGCAAGTGGATTTATCCTTACAAAAACAGTTTTTGGACGCCGGATTTACACCATTGGAGGTAATGATGTAGCAGCAAAGGTATCCGGAATTAATGTGAAAAGGATGAGACTGTCCGTTTATGCAATCTCCGGAACTTTGGCGGGCATAGCAGGCGTATTGCTGGCCTCCAGAACCATATCCGGTGCACCGACGGCAGGACAGGGTTATGAGCTGGATGCTATCGCAGCCGTTATTATCGGCGGAATCAGCATGTCCGGCGGTGCGGGAAAATGGTATGGAACTCTGATCGGTGCATTGCTTCTTGCAGTACTGGCAAACGGACTTGACATTTTAAATGTTTCTTCGAATTACCAAATGGTAATCAAGGGAGCCATTATTGCCATCGCAGTATTGGTGGACATCAGGGGGAAAGCCAGAAACGAATAGTTGATACTGTTATTCGTTATTAATTGTTTAAACTTTACAAAAAAGGATAAACAATATAATAAAATTAAAATTTTTAATTTTCATTGAGGAGGAGATTAAAATGAAAAAAAGTAAGTTTCTTGCAATCCTATTAGTAGTAGCAATGATGATTGCTGTTTTATCCGGATGTGCAGGAGAGGGAACTGGAACTACCGATGATGAATCGGAGGCTCCTACAAAATTCGCACTGTTTATGACACACATGTCCAACGCATTTACCATTGAGCTTTCCGATGCCGTTAAAGCGCAAGCTGAAGAACTGGGAGTAGAGCTTACTGTAAATGATGCCGGTCAGGATGTTGCAAAACAGATCAGTCAGATAGAAACAGCTGTAAACCAGGGAGTGGATGGAATCATCATTGAACCCGTATCCGTCGATGGAATTATCCCTGCCGTTCAAATGGCAAAAGAGGCTGGTGTTACTGTAGTGATTGTAAATCAGCAGATCAGCGATCCGTCTGCTGCTGACGCTTATGTCGGCGTTTCCAATGCTGACGGCGGAGAAATGGAAATGACAAAGGCTGCAGAGGATATCGGCGGTGAAGGCAATGTTGCGTTCCTGCTTGGACCAATGGGCTCTGATGCGCAGATAGGCAGATCAGAAGGTTACCAAAGAGTTCTGGATAAGAATGCCGGAATCAACAAGGTCTTTGAAAGCACTGCAGAATGGGATACGGCTAAAGCACTGAGCTTGGTTGAGAACTGGCTGCAGGCAGGAAAAAATATTAAAGCTATCGTTGCACAGAATGACGGAATGGCGCTTGGCGCTTTAAAAGCGGTTGAGGATGCAAATCTGCAGGATTCCATCAAAATTTATGGACTGGATGCGACTCCTGATGCTTTGGCAGCCGTAAAAGAGGGAAGATTAACTGCTACCGTATCTCAGAGTACAACTGCTCAGGGAACCGAGGCTATGAAGGCTTGTTATGCAATCGCAAATGGTGAAACGGTAGATTCAGAAATTTTAGTTGACTTTACATTAATCACAAAGGATAATGTAGATGATTTTCTCTAGACAATTTTAGAATCTACACGTAACTTTTCTAGTAAATATCGTATAAAATAATTAAAAACCCGTCGATTACGACGGGTTTTTGTGTTATACTTAACATTGGTATTTCAGCGGAGCAGGGAGGATGCTGATATGATGATTCTAAAAATTATTTTCGTGGCATTGCTATGTGTGCCTTTACTATATATGTCGATTATTTTAATGGGAAAACTTTTTGACGAATTCACCAAAAAATCAAAGTAGGAGAGATAATAATTTATGAGTAAGGGTTTATTTATAACCTTTGAAGGACCGGATGGTTCCGGAAAAACAACGCAGATCGAAATGCTGAAGAAGTTTCTGGCGGAAAAGGGATATGAAGCTATTTTAACGAGAGAACCGGGCGGTACGGCCATCAGTGAAAAAATAAGAGAAATTATTCTTGATAAAAACAATATGGAAATGGATTATCGTACGGAAGCACTTTTATATGCAGCTTCAAGAGCCCAGCATGTTGCGGAGGTAATCAAGCCGGCGGTTGAATCCGGAAAAACAGTGATTTGTGATCGTTTTATGGATTCCAGTATTGTATATCAGGGATTTGGAAGAAAACTCGGAGATGACGTAAGGATCATCAATGAGTTTGCAGTTCAAGGGATCCTGCCGGATATCACCTTTCTGCTGAAAGTCGACCCCGAAATTGGAAAGCATAGAATTAAAGCAGAAGAGCAGGACAGACTAGAATTAGAAAAGCTGGAATATCACATGGAAGTTTTCCAGGCTTATCAGAATCTGGAAAAGCAGAATCCGAACAGAATTATTGGAATTGATGCTTCAGGTACAATTCATGAAATCAGTGAAAAAATAAAAGCACATATGGAAAGAATCATATTGTAAGTATTCTTCATTCATATAGATAAACAATTTGGGATAAAACAGGAGAGTGTATGTCGTTAAGAGAAATTCAAGGAAATGAGAAAGTCATTGAAAGGCTGTGCCAGTCTTTAAACAGCGGAAACATTTCTCATGCCTACATCTTTGAAGGCGATGCCGGTATTGACAAGTTCAGTCTTGCTGAAAATTTTGTAAAGGCTCTTCTTTGCAGCGGCGAATCGGATGACAGCTGTGAAGTTTGCCCTTCCTGTAATAAGATAAACCATGGCAATCACGAGGATGTGATTTTACTGAAAGCGGAAGGCAGCAGCATCAAAGATGAATCCATTGAAGAGCTGCAGAGTCGGCTGAAGAAAAAACCTTATGTCGGAGATCGAACCATTGTTATTATGCAGGATGCGGATACGATGACTGTAAGAGCGCAGAACAGACTGCTCAAGACTCTGGAAGAGCCCTTTCCGGGCACTGTCATGATTCTTCTTTCCGATAATTTGGAAAATTTAGCGCAGACAATCTTATCAAGATGCGTCATTTATAAACTGAAACCTTACGATTCCCCCAATTATGAAGACATTATGGAAGCAACTGCAGAAGTAGGGGAATTACTGCTAAAAAATAAACCTTTTTACATTGTTTCTAAAAAAGTTATGGAGATGTCGTCAACAAGGGAGGCAGCAGCGGTATTCCTGGATCTTCTGGAACGCTGGTTCAGGGACCTGGCGCTATGTAAATATGATAGAAATATTGTGACCCTTTCGCAGCTAAAGGAGGATCTACTGAAAAAAAGCAGGCTTTACCCAGAAACTGATATCCATAAGGCCATCGCCTGCATTGAAGAGGCTAAAAATGACCTGAATAGAAATTTTAATATCAGTTATACCTTAAAAAGTATGATTTTGAAGATATCAGCATAAAAAATCTTCGCAGGAGGAGAGAAAGTATGGTAAGAGTAGCGGGCGTTCGATTTAAGAGAGCCGGAAAGATATATTATTTTGACCCTGACAATCTCGAAGTTGAGCAGGGTACCAATGTTATCGTAGAAACTGCACGAGGCATGGAGTTTGGTACGGTCACCACCGGGATAAAAGAAGTACCGGAAAGTGAAATTGTACCTCCCCTAAAGAAAATTGTCAGAATTGCAGATGAAAATGATATCACACAGCACAAAGAAAATGTACGTAAAAAACAACGTGCACTGGAGCTTTGTCAGGAAAAAGTAGATAAACACGAGTTGGAAATGAAGCTCATCGATGTGGAATACACCTTCGATAACAGTAAAATCATTTTTTACTTTACTGCAGATGGAAGAGTGGATTTCAGAGAACTGGTAAAGGATCTGGCTGGAGTATTTAAAATGAGAATCGAGCTTCGCCAGATCGGTGTACGTGATGAGGCCAAGATGGTAGGAGGTATCGGCACCTGCGGCAAAGCGTTGTGCTGCCATACCTGGCTGCCGGAATTTGAACCAGTATCCATCAAGATGGCCAAAATACAGAATTTATCATTAAATCCAACTAAAATTTCAGGGATTTGCGGCAGATTGATGTGCTGCCTGAAGTACGAAAATGACATCTACTATGAGCTCCGAAAAGGAATGCCCGAAGTAGGAGAACGTATCAAAACCGATGACGGCATCGGAATCGTCACGGAAACAAATATTCTGGAAAACAGAATCAAGGTTCGTTTGGTGCTGGATGAAAAAACCCAGGACAAGCCGGAAAAGCTTAGTACGGATTTCTACACCTATAAAAAGCAGCAGATCACCCGTCTGGATACAAGAGAATCAAAAGATATTCTGGAAGATATTGATGCAGCCCTGCTTGATGAGATTAAGGATTTGCTCAAAGAATAATATTTATTAGTTAGTCAAATTTCATTTATTAGTATTTAAACCGAATCATTCAACTGCCAGATCGAAGTAGTTGAGTTTTGACAAGCCAAAGGTCTGACTTTGTATCACGAAAATACTCACAGGTTTCTAATGATATGGTCTCGATTCGTTATTTTTAACCCCAAAAACAAACGGTATCCCTAATCGGTGTTTTTGGGTTATAGCAAAACTTGAATGCCATCATTAAAAATAACATTATCTTCATCCTATATCATTGACGAAACCTGTTCGGATATTTTCTTAAATCCAAAGTTCAGC
>NZ_JAGSND010000035.1 GCF_018128545.1 Sinanaerobacter chloroacetimidivorans
GAAATATGATGCTGAGATATGGTTCTCCCATGATCCTGACCAATTTGAGAAATGGGAAAAGGTGCCTCACTTATATTAACGCACAAATATTTTATTATTGGATTATGGTAATATATAAACAAACAAAAAGGAAATGCAATGGGAATCGAAACCTCATACTATATAGCAATTTTCGTTATTTACTTTGTGAGCTTTTTTATAAAAGGAATCGCCGGGTTTGGTGATCCGCTAATTTTAAATCCGTCTTTATCAATGTTCTTGGAAAATAGACTGATATCGCCTGCAAACCTTTTGATCAGTGCACCAATCAATGCTTATATGGCATGGATCAATCGTCAATTTTTTTCTATTAAAAAGGTTCTATTTATTGCAATATTCCTCCTGATTGGTATAGTACCCGGTACACTGCTGTTAAAATATGCTACCTCCTGGACATTGAAAATCAGCTTGGGAATCGTTGTTATTCTAATTGGAATTGAGATGCTGATCAGAAAAAAAAATACCAAGGCAAAGAACAATAAGCTTGTAATGGCATTTGTATGTTTTTGTTCCGGAGTAACTTCTGGATTATATGGAATCAACCTATTTATTATCGCTTATATCGAACGAACTTCATGCAATCGTAATGAATTCAGGGGGAATCTATGTTTTGCTTTTGCCTTTGATAATATAGTTCGAATGATCACATATTTTGCCAGCGGCATCATGACAACGGATATCCTGCTGTTGGCTATATTGGCTATTCCGGGTGTTGTTGCAGGACTTTATACAGGGGCGAAAATAGATCGAAAGCTGCGCGAAGAAACCGTTCGATTTATTATAATTAGTATGTTTATAATTGGCGGATTCAGTATTGTTATAAAAACAATATGGACTGTTGTTGCCACGAAATATTGAATTCCTCCAAACCGTCCGCAAGCACTACCCTCTTAGCTTTACAAAAAGTTTCAGTGCACTCTTAAACCAGAAAGGTTCCATGCGCTTGGTTACAGTATTTAATGAATCTCTGATTTGTATATGCTGCGGGCAGTGTTTCTCACATTTCCCGCATTTTATGCAGTTGCTCGGAGAGTGATTTGCATTTGGATTTGTAGAGCCCGTGCTTGTAATATATTGTTGTATTCCGGACAAAAATCCTACGGTATAAGACATGTTATAAGCGGAGAAGCATGCGGGGATGTTAATGTTCTGAGGGCAGGGCATGCAGTAATTGCAACCGGTGCAAGGGATCTTATAGGAAGCGCGAAAAGCTTCCGTAACCGCATCATATATTTTGTTTTCATCATTTGTAAGCATGCCGGGCAGGGAATTGTCCGCCAGCTCGAGATTCTCGTTGAGTTGTGCATCGTCATTCATGCCTGACAGGACAACGGAAACCTCCTTCTGATTCCAAAGCCATCTGAACGCCCACGCCGCAGGCGTCAACCTGACGTCGGCATTTTTAAACAGACTAACTGCTTTTTGCGGCAGCCCATTTGCAAGCTTTCCGCCCAGCAGGGGTTCCATAATGATGACAGGTATTCCTTTTTCGGCTGCTTTCCGCAGACCGGCTGTGCCTGCTTGATAATGTGTATTTACATAGTTGTACTGTATCTGGCAGAAATCCCAATCGTATGCATCGAGCAGGGATAAAAACTCATCGTACGTTCCGTGAAATGAAAACCCGATTTGCCTGATTTCCCCGGTATCTTTCTTTTCCGCAATCCATTCCTTGATGCCCATCTCACAAAGCCGTTCCCAATTCTTCGCATCAGATAAATTGTGAATCAAATAGTAGTCGATATAATCGGTATGCAGCCGTTCCAGCTGTGTATGAAACAAGGTATCAAGATCCTCATAACGCTGGCATTTTACGTAAGGCAGTTTTGTTGCAATAAAAATCTTGTCTCTGATGTTGTTTTTATGCAATATGGTGCCGAAAGCTTCCTCGCTCCCGCCGTAAATATAGGCAGTATCAAAATAGTTGACTCCGTTTTCTATCGCCTTCAAAATCAGCTTCTCAGTTTTATTTAAATCAATTTGACTCAGATTTCTAGGAAATCTCATACAGCCAAAGCCGAGAATTGATAATTTGTTTCCCGATTTCGGATCTAAACGGTATTGCATGGCATTCTCCTTCATTTATGGAAAGTACAGGATTTCTTTCATCGATTTTATTTTCTAACGAATTGGATTATCAACTATATTATAAACAGAATATGACCGAAGGTCAACTTTGTTTTATACCAACGGTCATAATTTATATTCCTTTATACTATCAACATATTTCAGTGATTTATTTAAAAATTTTTGATAAATTCTGTTATAAATTATACTGAAAGTCATTTTTATTTGTTTTACCATTTGAACCTATGGTATAATGAACGCAAAGGCTTGAATACGGCGTTGCCTTTTATGATAGAATCCTTAAAGTAAGGAGGTTAGATTGGTGAAAAGAGAGGAAAAAAAGCAGGAGACAGTCAATCGAATTATTGATGCCGCCATTTGCCTTTTTTCTGAAAAAGGATATGAGGCAACAACTGTTGCCGAAATTACGGAAATGGCAGGTGTGGCCAAGGGAACATTTTTTAATTATTTTAAAGCAAAGGAAGAGCTGCTGATTAAGTTTCAAAAGTCTTTATTTTTTAACGAGCTTAAAATTTTAAATGATAAGCCCGGACCATATGCTCCGCGAATACTGGCCCTGGTGAAAGAGATAGGGGATTCAATGGATGGAAACCGAACGCAGATGAGGCTGGCATTACAGCGGTTTCTTACTACAAATACCACTGAATCAAACAAAGGCGGTCTCATGGCGAAAGCGGAGGCTATGATTCCATTATTCGAAAAAGGACAGCAATCGGGTGAATTCACATCGACAATTCCACCTGCTATCATGGCCCGAACTGCATTACAGATTTATTTGGGAGCTTTGCTAAGTTGGAGCACCGGTACTGAAAATGATGGCCTTGGTGAACAGTTGCTAATGGCTTTTCAGATATTTTTAGAAGGGATTCAAAATGAAAGAAAATAAGCAGTGGCAGCCGATACAGGCGATAATATTCATTTACTTGATATGCTTTATGTTCAGAGCAATTGAATACATGTTCATCCGTACTGATCAAAGCATTTTCGGTGAAGCATTCATACACAAATTGGCCGGAATCCTTATGCTTTTGTTGGCAATACGGCATTTCTCATTCAAGTTTCCTGAAGTAGGATTTATAGGTAAGTCAGCAGGAAAACATACATTATATGGGTTGCTGCTCGGTATTTCTATGTTCATTATCGCCTATGGAATCGAGTTCTTTACACAGTTTTCAGGTGGCAACAGCCCTACTTTACGGTTGTATGTGACAAGCTATGCTATAGATGGCAATCTGGGTAATCAAACAAGCCTTATGTTTTTCTCTTTTTGCATTATTGGAAACCTTATTAATGTAGCTATGGAAGAAGGTGTCTTTCGTGGCTTGTTTATTAAGCTTGCAGAAATGAAATATTCCTTTAATAAAGCAATTGTTTTATCCTCCGTCCTCTTTGGAGTTTGGCATGTTGCAGCTCCTGTACGCAATCTATTAGACGGAAAAATGAGTGCGGTAGAGGCTTCTATGTTTGCACTCATGCTTATATTAACAACAGGGATCACAGGGGCAAAATTCTGTTTACTGACTAAAATTACCGGTTCACTTTGGATGCCTATGGCTGACCATTTTTTCAATAATACCATCATTAACGTTTTACATATTGTAACAACCTCTGGTGCGGATGAATTACAAGTGGTCCGAATCTCTATTGCTCAGACAGTATCGTTTCTGATTGTTCTTTTTATATACTGGAAAAGCGGAGCACGACATAAGAATACATTTCGCATGTCGGCACAGTCCATAAATGATTATCATTTGGTGAAAACCGTAAATAATAAATTCATTTTTAAATAGTGTTCTTAATGGTATAATCTCATAAAATAAAAACGCAGCCGCGATGGTTTTGAACCGTCGCGGCTTTTTATATTTTCAGGATTCGTCGGTGGTATTTTGGTAACAATTATTCAAAATTTAGTAATAATTATTCCCATTTCAGAAAATGTTTGTTCATATTGATTCCGTATAATGATCTTAAAAGGGGTGTTATTGTAAATTCATTGAAAGAAAGGCAAGAAAGAAAGGAGTGATAAAGTTGCAGTACGCCATAGCCCTGATGGTTTTCGTTTTTCTCTTAGGGGTTTATGAACAAATCAAACATAATAAAAACTTGAGCCAATTCCATGTGAGAATCAATGTAAACGGGACAAGAGGAAAATCCACTGCAACCAGACTGATTACCAGTATTTTAAAAGAGGCTGGAATGGAGGTTGTTGGGAAAACGACGGGAACAAGTGCAAGAATTCTTTACTGGGACAAGGAAGAAGAAGAACCCATCAAGCGGGGACGTCTGGGCCCCAATATCATAGAGCAAAAAACTGTCATGAAAAAAGCGGCCAAGCTTGGTGCTTCTGCTTTCGTAACAGAGTGCATGGCCGTAAATCCTGATTATCAAATCACGTTTCAGGACAAGCTTGTAAAGGCAAATATCGGTGTTATTGTCAATGTCCGTGAAGATCATATGGATTTGTGCGGCCCGACTTTGGATTTTATTGCCGAGTCCTTTACTTCCACGATACCGCAGAACGGGACGCTCATTATCAGTGAAAGCTGTTATAATGATTATTTTGCGAAAGAGGCGGAGAAAAGAAACTGCCGGTTAGTGATTGCCGATGAAAAGGAAATTCCGGAGCGTTATCTGGAAAAATTCAGATATATCCTTTTCCCGGAAAACATTGCCATTGCGATGGCTGTAGCGAAAGCGCTGAACATAGGTCAGGAAATGGCCTTGAGGGGAATGTTAAGGGCCAATCCCGATCCGGGGGCATTGATGATCTATTCTCTGGATGATAAAAATCCAGCTTATTTCGTAAACGGTTTTGCCGCCAATGATCCTAATTCAATTAACATGATCTGGAAGCATATTTCCTCTATCGGCTATTCAACGGAAAATCCTATGATAATCATTAATTGCCGGTCGGACCGCGTGGACAGAACCTTGCAGCTTGCTGAAGATGTCCTGTCGAATATGAAGATTGATATTCTCGTAGCGATGGGCAAGGCCGTTACACCGGTTACCGAAGGCGTAAATACGAAAAAAATATCGCCTAAAAAGTACATTAATGCGGAAGGGCTTCCTCCTCATGAAGTTTATAAATTGATCAAGGATTATTTTTCCAACAGAATGATTTTTGGTGTTGGCAACATTCACGGCGGAGGGCAGGAACTAGTTGATCTTATCATTCAGGAATAACTTTATCCGGAAACGGATCAAGACCGCAATTGCTTTCGAAGATATAGTTAAAGGAGGTAAATCGTTGCAGCTTACGAATATTGACACAGTGATCCTTTTAGGCGTAATTTTGAGTTTGCTATTTACAGAAATAACAGGAGTTTTACCAGCCGGTCTTGTGGTACCTGGATATCTGGCTTTACTTTTAGAACAGCCTCAATCTATTTTTTTAACATTTCTAATCAGTATTTTGACCTATATAATCGTTTCCTTCGGAGTGAGTAAAATTACGATTCTATACGGTAAAAGAAAGTTTGCTTCCATGATAACGGTGGCAATCGTGTTACAGTATCTCATCAAAATCATGATTCCGTTTCAGTTTGTGGATGTCGCCGGTTTGGCGGCAGTAGGAATCATTGTACCTGGTCTATTGGCTAACACAATACAGCGGCAAGGTTTGACAACAACGTTTTTGAGCACAGGTCTGCTGACTGCTTTAACGTATGGGTGTGTAATTTTATTACAGATCCAGATATAAGAAAGGGGGTGTAAAATGAACATTTTCGGGCTAGGACAAAACACGCAGGGCCTGTACATAGAACCTGCTGCAAGGGAAAACAGTCATCGTGAAGTTCTTCCGGGGTTTCATGCTTTGACACTGAAAGAAAAATGCCTGTACCTTGTTAAAATCAGCAAGAGAAATACCAGTCATCAGATGCTTGTAGTAGCTGGATTGACCGTATTGGCTCTTGCGGCGGATTATCTGATGCAGTGAGTTAAGAAAGGAGAAAGATCAGTATGAAAAAAGAAATGATTAGAATTTTGGCTGTTGCCATATTATTCCTGTTCGGTATCAGTACCAGCGCTTATGCCTTTACAGCAGGCTACCACAGCTTTAACGAATTAGCTGCCGCAGAAGATCCTGCGGACTATAGCATCAACGTGTCTAATACCGGCAGCAGCACAACAATTTTGGCAATCCACGGAGGGGGCATTGAAAGAGGCACTTCAGAATTGGTGGAAGCCCTGGGGGGATACGGAGGGTATAACACCTATTTCTTTGAAGGGACAAAACCCTCCGGTAATGAGAGCCTTTTTTTAAGGGCTGTGGATTTTGATGAACCAGAAGCTGCCAGCTTGGTTCGAGACTCTGATTACACGGTTTCCGTTATCGGAGCCGCAGGAAACGGAGAGACCACCTATATCGGCGGTCAGAACAAGCTGCTGGCGGAATTGATCAAACTGCATCTGGCAGCTGAGGGGTATGATGTAAAGACTTTAAACGTCCCCAGTCGTATTGCAGGAATCATGGACAGCAATATCGTAAATCAGAATAAATTGTTTAACAATTATCAGATCGGCGGTGTTCAGATCGCTCTTTCCAAAGGATTACGAGATAAATTTGCTGCGGATCCGGGTACGTTGAGTGATTATTCAGGTGCTGTCAATGAAGCGTTAAGCGAAAGCTGGCCTTTGGTAGCATCCCAGCTTCAGAAAATTATAAAGCCGAACGGCAATGGATTTTTGGACAAGTATAATCCCTTTAAGCCGAACTTTGACAAAAAAGTAAAGGATATTTTGAAAAAAGGGGCCAAGACTCCTAAGGAATTAATTGAAAACGCAGAAGAATAACCCGAAACTTAAAGGGCCCGACATACGGGCCCTTTGCTCTGTTTATTGCACATCGTTGATCGCCTCGCTGATGGCGTTAACATAGCTTTCTAGTTCATCGCTGCCGCCGGATAAAAACTGTGTCCGCAAGCCCTGGGACAGTTCTATCTGTATGCCTGATTCATTTCTATTCTTATTCACGATGTTGTCCGGCGATATGCCTGCCAGATTTTTTGGTGCATCTGATACGGTAAAACCATACTTTGTCAGTGATTCTTTTATTTTATTTCCCAATTCCGTGTCCAGACCTCCGATATAAGTGAATTCTTCCGAACCTGCACATCCATGGATGGATAAGGTTATATTCGATTTCGAAACCATTTCCAAGGCGGTAGGCTCCTCGAATTTATCGGAAGCAACATGCAGATTTAAGTTGCCCCCACTCTTAACACCCAAATAGGAGTAATAGTTGTAATTATTACGGGAAGATAAGGCATAGGCCAATTCGGTAGTACCTCTTTCAATTTTCCCTCCATGTATCGCGATGACGATAATATCCGAGTCTGTTACGTTGGCTTCAATTTTATAGTCGCCGAAATCAGTCACATTTGTTTTCATTCTATAGCCCGTGCTTTTTATCGCATGGGAGATATCCTTTTGAGATATCTCCGAAACCTTCAAGGAAAGCTCCTTAAGGCTGCCGGATCTGGGATTTTTTGATTTTTCCGGATTGTCGTAAATCCTGTCAGAAGCATTGCTGAATGTCACGGAGATGATTAAAATAATCAGACAAAAGCAGACAATAAGCCGTATAAAGCTGTAAAAAACGTATAATAATTTTCTAATCATATCATTAACTCACTCGCATTTTTGATGGATCTTATCTCTATTATATCGAATTTTGTTTCATTGACAATCGCTGTAACATTTCTTCATATTTTCGAAAAATACTTTCATAGTTTGGTAACTATTTGTTAATAAATCTCCTGTACAATTGTTTTCAAAGGGAGTATATGGAAGGATATTCCTTTTTCTCATACCTTCGCAATGTTGACATGGAAAGACTGCCAACTTATAATGTTAATGAGGTTGTTGGTTTCGACCCAATAGCTCAAGATTCGCGGAGTACCGTTGGGGGTATTGAAAAGGGGGGCGGACATGTCCTATTTAGGTAAGGTTTTACTGGTTGATGATGACCAGAATGTATTAGAACTCGTTAAATTATATGGAGAAAGGGAAGGGTTTAAAGTTATAGGTATAAGCGACGGTGATTTGGTTCTTTCCGTATTTGACAGAGAAAATCCTGACTTGGTGATTCTGGACATTATGCTTCCGGGCCAGGACGGTCTTACCCTATGCAGAAATCTAAGGGAGACCCGAATGATTCCCATTATTATGCTTACCGCTAAGGGAGAAGAAGCAGACCGTATTCTGGGACTGGAGATGGGGGCGGATGACTACGTTGCCAAACCGTTCAGTCCAAGGGAATTGGTAGCTAGAATTAAAGCAGTGCTACGCCGTACTCAGCCGATGGAGGAAGCTGCTGCCTGGAAATTGAAATATCCCGGTTTGGAAATCTTGGGTGATACCAGAACTATTTTAGTGGATGGTGAAGAAATTATCGTTACTCCCAGAGAATATGATTTGCTCTATTTTCTGGCTCAGAATCCACGCAGGGTCTTCAGCAGGGAGAAGCTTTTGGCAGCTGTCTGGGGATATGATTTTTTCGGTGACCAACGAACGATAGATGTGCACATTCGCAGATTGAGGATCAAACTGGCATCTTTGCCGTTTGAGTACTTAACAACCGTATGGGGTGTAGGATACCAGTTTACACCTCCTGTCAAAGAAGGAGAAACAGCGCTGTGAATACATATCTGCAGCAGGGATTGATAAAACTTCAATGGGGAATCTATTACCTGCATAAATTTTGGATCAGCACAAAACACTTTATTCAGGAACAATTTAATAAGAATCTTTACACCAGAATCTTGTTTACCAATGTAACGGCTTTTGCAATTGTGCTGATTGTCCTTGTGATGTTTTCCAACTTTATGGTGAAACAGGTAATCTATAGTGAAATCCAACAGGAGCTGCTGCGCGAAGCCAAACGGGTTAATTTTGCTTTGCTCGAACAGACAGATAAGGGGTGGAGTCTGCCTCCTGATCAGCAGACAGGCAGTCAGAACCGGGGACAGCAGGACTTATTGAAGTATTTGGCAGATATCTACGACGCTAAAATTACTATTTTTGATATAGAGGGAAAAATCACTGCCATCTCGGCAGAACAGGAAATGGTGCCTGGCAGCAGGATAGAGGACAAGTACCTGAAACTGTTTAAAAAAGGATCCGTTGCTACGCTTCAAACGATAGAAAAGGATACCGGACAGCCCGTTTTTGCCGCTGTGGTTCCCATGGGGGATAACGATGAGGCCCTTCACAACGGCATCTTGCTGGAAACCAGCTCATCCAACTTTGATTTGAGTTTAAGCAAAATGCATTTGTATATGGTTAGCGGGGGAATGGTTCTTCTTTTATTTATCATTATTATTTCTGTTTATTTGGCGGTATGCATTTCAAGGCCGATTTCCCGTTTGGCTGCCACTGCGGCCGAAATCTGCAGAGGAAGTTATGTGCCTCAATGCAAGGAACTGCCCCTGGAGGAAATCAATGTTCTTGGCGGTCAGCTTGACAAGCTGGCAGAAAGACAGCAGAAAATCCAAGCGGAAAGCGGCAGGATGGAGGAAGAAAGGACTCGTTTATTTGCTGAGATCTCCCATGAATTGCGAACCCCGCTCACTTCGGTGCAGGGTTTTGTCGAAGCGATTCGTGACGGCATCGTGCAGGATGACGCTTTACGGGAGCGGTATTTGAATACCATTTATACGCAAACGATCCATATTAACAGGCTGGTGGATGACATCCTGGAGTTAAGCCGTCTGGAGAGCGGCAATATAACGGTTGAAAAACTTCCTGTAGACTTAAATGCCCTGGCCCATGGCGTGGCCATGTCCATGGAGCCTGTGGCAAACCGTGCAAACACGTCAATTTTTGTGGATATCAAAAGTGAAAAAGCTATCATGCTAGGAGATGCCGACCGGCTGGAGCAGGTGATCAGAAATCTGCTGAAAAACGCAATCAGAGCTACGGAGAACGGAATCATCCGAGTTGAAGTGGAATCTTGTCAAGGAAAAGTGGCATTGAGCATTGAGGATAACGGCGCAGGCATAGCACCCGAAGACCTGACTCGAATCTGGGAGAGGTTTTATCGGATCAAGAATCAGCGTGAGGAACATATGGGAGAAAAAGGGAGCGGCCTGGGGCTGGTGATTGTGAAAAAACTGGTTCAGCTGCAGAACGGAAGCATTGATGTGACCAGCCAGTTAGGAAAGGGTACAATTTTTCATATCAGCTTTCCTGCCTTTGACCCAAAACCTAATGAAACCCGCTAAATCGCTAATCACCAAACCCCTGACCCGCTAATTACTAAACCCCTGACCGCTAATCACTAAATTCCTGACCGCTAATCACTAAACCACGAAACCCGACAAATCTGCCAAGGATAATTTAGCGATGACCTCAAAGCCGTTTCCCTGGCCTAAAGGCTTGATAATGACAGTTCCCATATTGGGAATTTCACCTAAGCCAATCCCTTCCGGGAAGCCGTGAGCAATAATAACTTTATTGCTTCCCGGAGCAGGTTTGATCTCTAATTCTGACTGCAGAGAGTCCAGAATTCTTTTTTGTTCAGGAGCAGATAAATCTCCGCTCAAATTATAAATTTCTGACCAAAATGGATCGATTTGAATATTTTCCCATCCAAAAGCCAGCTCTGCCGTTTCAATCGTTCTGCAAAAAGGACTGACTATGATGGGATAACTAACAGGAATTTGCAACGTACGGAGAACCTCACCAAAGTAAATTGCTTCGTTTCTTCCTGTTTCGGAAAGATTTCTTTGAGTAATGCAGCGTTGTAAATTTAAATTTGGCTGATCTTCTCCGACTGTGGCTTCTCCGTGCCTGGCATATAGTATATAGTCTCCGTTTCTCAATAAATCAAGTAAAGAATGATTCAAAACAATCCTCCTTCCATGTTTTTCAGATAAAAGCGCCCACCAGCAGGGTGGACGCAAGAATTATATCAATCGTTACTAAGGCTGCACCTGATGGTGCCGCATTCATCTTTAAAGCATTCCTAGAAGCATTGGGGATTGCAGTAATAGTCATTTTGATAATTATAATCGCTATAATCATCATAATTAAAATTACAATCATAGTAATTCGAACTATAGTAATCAGAATTACAATCATAGTAATTCGAACTATAGTAATCAGAATTACAATCGTAGTAATCCGAATTATAGTAATCTGAATTACAATCATAGTAATTCGAATTATAATCATAGTAAAAATCAGACTGTAATTGTGGACAGCCCATAATGGATACCTCCCTTCATAGTTCGGCATCCTATATGCTATGAAAAAGAAAAGAGATATGTGCTTTCATTGTCATTTATCTGGCAAATCCAAGAATCCCTCTGGTCATGTATTCTCCTATATTTCCAGCATTAATTAATATTCTGTCGTAAATGCCGATTTCTCTCTCATATTCGCCTGTCATAAAGGCCCGGGCTTCTTCCAGATACATATTGATATCTTGATATAAGTATTGCTTCCACTGACTTTCATCCCAATAGGGGAATTGCCCGAGAAAGGCCGCAATTTCATCAGCGTTTTGGTACAGCTCCTGAGTATGGATATTGGCGGTATCTTGATCATTGCTCGAAAGGGCGTTTATTAAATTTGCCTGGATGATGATATAACGCTGAAAATAATTAAAAAACTGCTGAGCGATACTATCCCCATAGAAAACTCTTAATATGGAATAAAATTCTGCAGGAAGATCATACACTCGATTTCTGATAACTTGGCTTTCCGGTAAATTTAATACCGTACTGATCAGAAGTGATCTCGTCCACATGGCATAATTCGTCCATAATGTTATCATATTTTTTAAAATATTTATTTCTTGAAATGTATAGCACTCCCGCTGTTGTCCGATGTCTTGAAATTTATGAATCATATTGACCATCTCCTTATTAACTAAAACATTTTTTATAATATTTATTATTAATATAATATGGTTTTGATATTGTAATGTGAAATATGGAGAAGCCTATCGTTTAGGTCATAACTTTCTCTGTTTGCTGCTACGAAATAAGTGTTTAAATTATTTGTATGAAAATCTATATTTTGAAAATACTAAATTTGAAAAGGAGGTCTTTATATGGGTATTATAGGTTGGATCATTATTGGAGCACTTGCCGGATGGATTGCAAGCAAAATTACCGGCAATAACAAAGAAATGGGAGCTTCCAAGAATATCATCGTTGGAATCATTGGAGGTATCCTTGGCGGACTAGTTATGAATCTGGTCGGCGGCATTGGCATTACAGGTTTTAATCTATGGAGTTTGCTGGTTGCAACCGGCGGAGCTATCGTTCTGTTGTTCATTGTCAATGCTTTTAAAAAAAGAGCAGTAACTTAAATCACGAATTTATTTAGTTTAGTATTTAAAGTAAAGGAACCACCAATATTGTTCAGCACCCCAAATGTTGGACGTTAATTTAAGCAGCAACTTGGGAATGAGTTCGATATTCAACAGGACTCATTC
>NZ_JAGSND010000036.1 GCF_018128545.1 Sinanaerobacter chloroacetimidivorans
ATTGTTACTTCGGTTGACAGGAGCTATGCACAAAAAGTGGCACAGCATGCCATGAGCCTTACCAGAGCGGAAGAAATAGAAGCATACCTGAAAGATGAACTGAAAGGACTTGGCCTTGACTATATCCTCGAACTGTAGCACGTTTGTACTGAAAGAATGAGGACACAAATCATTGCACCTGAATCGGTAGGATTTTCAAATTCTGCCGATTCAGAGGGTATGAATTACATATGAACTCCACCCTTTACCCTAATATAGAAATATTTTATATCAAAAGCATTTTGATTCAAGATGAAATTATATTATAATAAATGAAACATACGATTAGAATGATTAAGGAGATTCAGAGTTTTTAAGAGGTATCCTATGTATCAGCAAGAAGTTACCATTATAAACAAGTCCGGACTTCATGCAAGACCTGCAGCCGAGTTTGCGCGGGCCGCTTCCTTATTTCGGTCCAGTGTGAGTATCCTTCATAAAGATCAGACCATCAATGCAAAAAGTATCATCAATATTCTTGCCGGGGGGATTATACGAGGCTCTCGCATTGTAATTCGGGCAGAGGGTCCGGATGAAATCATCGCCGTGGAGACCTTAGCCTCCATGGTAGAAAGCGGAATCGGTGAAACTGCCAACTGATTGATGCTGTGAGATAATATATAATAATAGTAAAAAGGCTTTTGGTAACAGCGGTTAAGACCCTGTTACTTTTTTATCTCTTATAAACTATGGGCAGCGGAGCGCACAGCCACATTTTATCCCATGAAAAAAAAGGAGAATCCACAATATATACAACTGTAGAGATGTATATATTGTGGATTTATTTTTATGAGCCTTTGCAGTGCAACGCATACACATTTTATACAAATTTTGGCATGCTTATTGCTCTATATATAGGCGTGAATAAAAAGTAATTTGAATCTAATTAGCAATGAAAGTAAAAACATAGGGGGAGTGCAAGTGGAAGGATTATCAAGCTACATCTCGGAGGACCTGGTGATGATTCATATGAATGCAGGAGATGAATTTACATGTATCGATCAACTAGGCAATTTATTATACACAAAAGGTTTTGTAAAGGACACCTACACACAGGCAGTAAAAGATCGTGAGAAAATATATCCTACAGGATTGTCTACCAGTGGTGTTGGGGTGGCCATTCCACACACGGACGCGATTCATGTAAACAAACCTGCGGTGGCAATCGGTACTTTGGAAAAACCAGTCTTATTTCATCTGATGGGGGATGATGAACAAAAAGTGGAAGTGCAGTTGTTGTTTCAACTTGCAATCAATGAACCCTCAGAACAACTGCAGATGCTGCAGAGCCTGGTTGGATTATTTGCGAATGAAGAACTGCTCAGGAGTCTGCAGCAGGCAAAAAATCCATCCAGCCTCATCGCCTTGATTCGCAAAGAACTATCAGAAGAATAAGCAAAAGAGAAGTTATTTATGAAAGGAAGGTAATTGTGGAACAATCCCCAATCCAACCTTTTAAAATAATAATTAAGGAGGAAAAAGTATGACAATTATCAAAACAGCGGTAGACTTTATTCTTGGTCTGGGTGTATCGGTAATGATGCCAGTCATCATCACGATTTTTGGACTGGTATTGGGGCAAGGCTTTAAAAAGTCATTCCGCGCAGGTATTACCATCGGCGTTGGTTTCGTGGCCATTAATCTGGTTGTTGGCCTCTTGCTGGGGTCGGTAGGTCCTGCGACGACAGCCCTTGTTGAGAATCTGGGGTTCCAGCTTGACATTGTAGACGTTGGTTGGCCTATCGGTGCGGCTATATCCTTTGGCACACCTGTTGCCCCGCTATTAATTCCCATTATTCTTATCATGAACTTGATCCTGCTGGCACTCAACTTCACAAAGACGATGGACGTGGACATCTGGAACTACTGGCATTTCATCTTTGCAGGTTCCGTTGCCTACTATTCTACCAACAACTTGTTCCTTGGCATTCTTGCCGGTTGTCTGACCGCTGCCGTTACGTTCAAATTGGCAGACTGGACCGCACCTGTTCTGGAGCACCACTTCGGCCTCCCTGGTGTATCCCTTCCACACAGTGAAACCGTCAACTTTGCACCGATCATGTATTTAATGAACAAAATTGAAGACAACATTCCTGGCCTGAACAAATTGCAGGCAGACCCGGAATCCATCCGTAAAAGATTCGGCCTTATGGGGGAACCGATGATGATGGGATTGCTTCTCGGAATGCTGATGGCGATTCTGGGCGGATTTGACCTGAAGGGCATTCTGACCCTCGGCATCGAGATCTCAGCCGGCTTGACGATTATGCCTAAAATGGTTGCACTCCTGATGGAAGGCTTGATTCCATTCTCTGAGGGTGCAAGAGAATTTATCCAAAAGAGATTTCCAGGAAAAGACGTATATATCGGTCTGGATGCCGCTATCGTAATCGGACATCCGGCTAACATGGCTGTTGCTCTGTTGATGGTGCCCATTGCGATCGGTTTGGCGGTAATCCTTCCTTATAATAGAATGCTTCCTTTGGCAGACCTCTCGGTACTTCCTTTCACAATGGTGTGGGCCGTAGCCGCGTCAAGAGGCAATATTATTCGTGGTATCATCAACGGGATCGCCACTATGTGTATCGTGTTCTTCCTTGCCACCAACCTTGCTGAACTGTCAACGATCATGGGTCATGCAGTAGGATTCGACTTCCCGGAGGGGGCAACACTGATTTCCGGTATCGACTCCGGTTCCCATATCATTCCTTGGATCATCATCCAGTTGATGAACTTTAATAACCCTGCCATGATGGCTTTAGGCGCTGGCGCCGCGGTTATCTATGGAGTGATCTGGTACTTTGTCAGAAATGATATTAAAAAGCAATATGCAAAAGAGCTTGCTGAGGCGGAAGCCAACGAATAAAAACATATATGGTGTAGCATGTAACGGGATAGCCGGCTTGTAGCATAGCTGCAAGCCGGTTCACAATCATAGCTTGCC
Source organism: Sinanaerobacter chloroacetimidivorans (assembly GCF_018128545.1). Taxonomy (GTDB): domain Bacteria; phylum Bacillota; class Clostridia; order Peptostreptococcales; family Anaerovoracaceae; genus Sinanaerobacter; species Sinanaerobacter chloroacetimidivorans. The sequence goes on from NZ_JAGSND010000036.1 coordinate 2,984, forward strand.
CAGTTTGCTTCGCAAACTGTTGGCGAACTTATGCAAGGAAATCACAAATATTATATTTGTAGATTTCTACTACTAAGAAAGGAGTAATTTAAAATGGCTAAGAAAAAAATATTGGTGGCTTGCGGAACAGGCATTGCCACATCTACAGTTGTAGTGAATAAAGTCAAGGAAATGCTCACTGCAAAAGGGCTTGATGTGTCAGTAGACCAGTGCAAGGCTTCTGAAGTCCCTGGTAAGGCTTCGTCCTATGATCTGATTGTTGCCACCACGCCAATTACAGGATCTGGTGATACACCGGTAATCAGGACCCTTTCCTTTCTCACTGGAGTCGGCATCGACAAGGACATTCAAACAATCATTGAAAAATTAAAATAAAAGTTAAGAACAATAACGGATCTAGGAAAGGGGCTATATATGAAAGCTGCAGTTTATTATGACATAAATGATATCAGAATGGAGGATAGAGACCTACCGGAACTGCTGGAAGGAGAAGCCCTGATCAAAATGCATGCCTGTGGCCTTTGTGGGACTGACATCCATAAAGCTGTCCACAAAACCGTAAAACCTGGAACGGTACTCGGCCACGAGGTGGGCGGTGAAATCGTAAAGTTAGGAAAAGGGGTTGACAATTTTCAGATTGGTCAACGTATCTTTCTTGCACATCACGTGCCCTGCTTTACTTGCCATTATTGCCGGAGGGGACACCATACGGTTTGCAAACAGTGGAAAGAAACCAATATCGAGCCCGGAGGCTTTTCCGAATATATCAAGGTATCTGCACTTCATGTGAAGCATTCTATGGTCAAATTACCTGACAACATGACTTATGAGCAGGCTGCTATGATGGAACCGACAGCTTGCGCACTTCGCGCCATAGAGCGTGCCAACATAAGGCCGGGAGACAGTGTCATGATTGTTGGGACAGGACAGGTGGGTGCAATCCTGCTGCAACTGGCAAAGGCTTTTCGGGCAGGCATGGTCATTGCAAACGATGTTTCGGAATATCGCCTTGAGATGTCACGAAAGCTAGGGGCTGACAGAATCATCAATGGAGCGAAGGAAGATATGAAGGCAAAAGTGATGGAAATGACAGAAGGTCAAGGAGTGGATGTAATTTTTGTGGCAGCAGCAGTGCCTGCTCTCCTTTCTGCAGCGGTAGATTGTGCTTCCAAGGGAGGGACTGTCCTATCCTTCGCCATATTCAATCAGGGTACCACTGTTTCTGTTGATGCCAATCGTATCTGTATGGATGAAGTCAGCCTGATCGGCAGTTATTCGTCCACACCCTTTGAATACCCCACGGTACTGGAGTTGATCAGTAAAAGGGCTATCGATGTTGATACGATGATTACTCACAGGTTCGCCCTGAGTCAACTGAATGATGCCATCAAGATCGCTTCCGATCCGAAAGCAAAATGTCTCAAAGTTATGATAACTCCAAATTGACATAGGAGGTAGACCATTGATAGAAATTAACCTAGAGGGTAAGACTGCGTTAGTGACTGGCTGCGATGACCACGAAGCCAGAAACGTGGCGGAACTCTTAGCCCAGGCTGGTGCTCGTGTTGCTTTCCAATATAAAAAAGAGGAAAAAACTGCGTTGGAACTAGCAGAGAAGATTAGCAGAACTGGCAGAAAATCAGAAGCGTTTTTCGCAGATCTCAGCAACTATCAGGATGCAGAGTGTCTGACCAACCAGATACTCGCATCCTATGGGAAAATTGATATTCTCATAAATGACATGAAACTTTATTCCCAGACCCCGGTAATGGAATTGTCCATGGAACAATGGAATGAGTCGCTGCAGTATAATTTATACAGTGTTTATCATATTTCAAGATGTGTCAGTGGTTTCATGGCTGATCAGGGAAAGGGATCCATCGTCAACATTACATCAGCTACCCCCTTTTCAGGTATGGGAGGAGGAATCGATTTTTCAGCTTCTGAGGCTGCAGTGCACGGGATTACTCTGGCCATGGCAAGGGAGCTGACCTCGAAAGGAATCAGGGTCAACGCCATTGCACCAACAATAGAGATTTTTGAAAATCGTAACGACATCGGCAGATTCGCCGTTTATCTTGCATCCTCTCTTGCGGATGGCATCAGTGGCGAAATTTTTAAATTAGATGGTATGCTTTGCCGGGAAGGAGATGTTTATGCGAAAATTTGATTTACAGGGGAAGGTTGCCCTCATTACTGGTTCCGGTAAAGGAATCGGACGAGAGATCGCGTTACAGATGGCTAAGGCAGGTGCAAGAATTGTGGTCACGGATGTCTCCGAAGAATCCGGCAGTACGGCATGTCAGGAGATTCGCAGCCTGGGAGCTGATGCGGTTTTTATTCCCATGGACATAAGCAACCCAAGGGATGTGGAAAAGGCAAAGGAACTGACCCTGGCCATCTTCGGCGGACTGGATATCATCGTCTGCAATGCAGGAATCACATTCCGCAGAGACTTTGCGGACCTGACACCCGAAGAATTCCATAAGACAGTGCACATCAATTTGACGGGAACCTTCAACACCATTAAAGGCCTGCTATCCCCGCTGATTGATAACGGAAGCGGCAAGATTATCCTGATTTCATCTGCATCAGCATACACCGGAAGCGGAGGCGGTGCACACTATTCCGCCACCAAGGCAGGGCAAATCGGTTTGGCCAGAACACTTGCTAAGGAATTGGGTCCAATGGGGATCAACGTAAACTGCATCGCACCAAGAACAATTGTCACTGAAATCCTTGATCACCTGTATCCTCCCGGACCATCCCGGGACGCCCTCATCGGACAGATCCCACTCAGGAGGATCGGCATGCCGGAAGACATCGCCAATGCAGCAGTTTATCTGGCTTCTGAAGAGGCTTGCTATGTCAGTGGGCAGACCCTTTTGGTAGATGGTGCAAGAACATAAAATTAGGGAGGATTTGAAAATGGCAAAAAAAATACTGGTGGCATCCGGAACATCCACCAATAAGATGAAATTTGCAGTAGATACAATCAAAAGCATTTGCAGCAGTAAAGGCGTAGATGTTGAAGTCAAGGCTGAAAATGTCTACGATGTGAAACTGGAAAACGAAAATCCTGATGTGATCGTAATTATTGGTCCAAATAGCTTTAAGACAGAGATTCCTATTGTCAGCGGAATGGCATTTATTACGAAAATGGGAATGGAAAAAGCTGTGGATGAAATTATAGCAAAATTGCAGTAAAATAAAGGGGATAAGATGGCAATCATATTAATTCTTGGAGCCGGGGCCATGGGTAGTGCCTTCAGTTTTCCTCCTGCTGATTTGGGGCATGAGGTGATGCTGGTAGGAACTCACTTGGATCAGGAAATTATCCGTGAACTGAAAAAAAGTGGTATACATCCAAAATTGAAAATGAAACTACCGGATCAGGTACAGGTTTTTTCCCATGAAGAGCTAGGTGCAGCCATGATCTGCCAGCCGGATGTGATCATACTTGGCGTGAGTTCCGCTGGTGTAGCTTGGGCGGTGCAGGCTCTTGGCCCTCTTCTGGAACAACCGGTGCCAATCCTATTGTTAACGAAAGGACTTGCAGTGGAGGAAGATCGACTGATGATCCTGCCCCAGTTCGTTGCAGGAGGACTTCATGGGTTTGGCATCGGGCAATTTACAATTGGAGCAGTGGGGGGACCATGCATTGCAGGAGAGCTTGCAGCCCGCAGGGATACAAGTGTGACCATAGCCTACCCGGACCGCGAGAAATTCTACTGGTTGAATTCTTTGTTCAAGGCTCCATACTATCATATTCATTACACAACTGACCTGGCCGGACTTGAAATTTGTGCGGCAATGAAGAATTTTTATGCACTTGCTGTAGGGTATCCATCTGGTTATTTGGATATGACAGATCAACTCCAAAACAAGGCTCAGATGCACAATCTTTCGGCGGGGCTCTTTACTCAGTCTATCAAGGAGATGGCAATGCTTGCGGACTGGATGGAAGGAACAAGTGAGAACGTGTATGGCTTGGCCGGTATCGGAGACCTTTATGTAACTTGTCAGGACGGACGAAACAGTAGAATGGGAAAGCTTTTAGGCTCAGGAATGACCTATAGCACCGCCAAGAAGGAAAAGATGCCTGACGACACTGTCGAGGGCGCCGAGCTTGCTCTGAAGATAGGACCGCTTCTGGAACACTTGTTTCAGAAGGAAATTTTAGATAAGAAGAAATATCCATTGGCCAGGATAATCATTGATGCAATTTGCCATGATGCTTTGATGCAGATCCCTTGGGCATTGTTTTAATAAGGTATGATAATTAGCGTATGATTCGCTAATAATTAGCTTGAAGAGGAAAATGGAACAAGATGCAGTTTCCATTTAAGTGGGTGTAGGAACATGATCGAAAAAATCAGAAGTTGTATTAATACCGAAGACAAGAAGAATCCCCTGACGGATGAGCAGATCGCTAAGAAACTCGGGATAAAAAGGGAACAGGTCACTGCTCTGAGGCGAAAGGACAACATTCCTGATTCTCGTGAAAGAAGAAAGCCTTACCTGATGAAGTACATGGGCGAACTCTTGAAAAACAATCCAACTATCAAAGAGAGTACCCTGATCGATAAGATTAACAGTAATGGCTATGAGGTCTCGAGATTTCTGGTACGTCAATATACAGAAGAGATACTGATTCAGTCAGGACTTTCTAATAAGGACTCCGCATCAAAACAGAAAGACACAGGATCAACCCTCAGAGTCGCGGTGGAGACGAAAACACATGAAGATCCCTTTTCCCACATTATCGGGCATAAAGAAAGCTTAAAGTCTGTTATCATGCAGGCGAAAGCATCGGTACTCTATCCGCCGAAAGGCCTTCATACCATGATTTATGGAGAGCCTGGAGTAGGAAAAAGCGATCTGGCAGAGTCCATGTATCATTTTTCAAAGATTTCAGGGATGATAGGTGAAACTGCACCATTTATCGCTTTCAACTGTGCGGATTATGCAAACAACCATCAGCTGCTGATGGCACAGCTCTTTGGACATGTCAAAGGAGCCTTTACCGGAGCGGAGAAAGAGAAAGAAGGCTTGGTGGAAAAGGCAAATGGCGGCGTTTTGTTTCTGGATGAGGTTCATCGACTCGGGCCCGAGGGTCAGGAGCAGCTTTTTTATTTAATTGACAAAGGCAGTTTCCGAAGACTCGGAGAAACCAACAGCAACCGGAAGGTTTCTCTGCAGATTATCATGGCAACAACAGAAAATCCTGACTCAACACTCCTTTTGACATTCCGAAGACGTATTCCCATGATGATAGAAGTTCCGCCCCTGTATGCAAGACCGCTAAAAGAAAGATTTGAGTTAATTGCAAACTTCTTTTCAAGGGAATCCACCAGAACAAATACTCCAATCGAGGTGGATTCTGAGGTTGTCCGGGCTCTGCTGCTCTATGAATGCCCCGGTAATATCGGCCAGCTTTGGAGCGATATCCAGGTATCCTGTGCAAGGGGGTTTTTGGATCGGATGGTGAACCAGGCTGACCTGATAAAAATATCGGTAGATGACTTGCCGCAGCATACAAGAAAAGGACTGCTTAAAATACAAAACAGGGGTGAGGTTGAAAATCTTACCCGGGGCAATCTTGAAATCTCGCCTGGAAACCTGACTGGGAAACCGCTTTTTAAAGAAGACCTTTATTCTCTGCCATCAGAGATCTATCCTTATATCGAAAAGAGATACGCGCAGCTTCAAAAGCAGGGCATGACTGACGAGATCATTAACTCTTACATCGGAGGGGAACTTGACAGCCGGTTCAAAAAAGTGATCCAGAATATCAATCGCAATTCCAGGACTTTGATGAAAACCGATCTGGCAAACCTTGTGGGCATCGAAATCGTAGATCTGGTGGAGAAAATGTTAAAAATAGCAGAACGTAAGCTTAACGTAAGCAGCGATACCCTGTTTTACAGCATTGCAATTCACCTGAAAACCACCATAGACCGCATCAAACAGGGTAAAGTTATTCTCAATCCAAGAACCTTGCAAATCAAGGAAGAACACAAGGAAGAATTTGAGGTCTCAGAACTCATGATTGCTCTGGCTGAGGAAACTTTAAACATTAAGTTTCCGGAAAGTGAGGTGGGCTTCATGACTATGTGCATCCTTACACTTTCTGAGCAGGAGGAAGCAGAAGATGAAGGGCGGGTGGGAATCGTACTCATCTCCCACGGGCATGTGGCCAGCGGAATGAGCGAGGTGGCTAACCGGCTGCTGGGTGTATCCCATGCCAAGAGTGTGGAGATGTCTCTGGATGAAAGCCCGGAAGATGCTTTAGATCGTGTAATAGATGCGGTAACCAATGCGGATGAAGGCAAAGGAGTGGTTCTCCTGGTGGACATGGGATCTTTGGTGACCTTCGGTGAAATCGTGACGCAAAAGACAGGAATTATCACACGTGTCATTGTCAGGACCGACACGGTGTTAGTTATAGACGCAGTACGAAGAGCAATCATTCCCGGTATGGACATCGACCAGTTGGTCAGTGTCCTGGAGGAAAATCCTAAATATATCACTCGTCTTTCCCAAAAGGGCGTTTTGGATAATACTTTGAAGCCAAAGGTAATTCTAACCCTTTGCATCACAGGGGAAGGCTCTGCACTGAAAGTGAAAGAGCTCCTTGAGAACTTGCTTCCGGATCTCACCGAAAAGTTGCAAATCATCCCAATTGGTGCGATTACCGGAAATACGAAGGAGATCATTGCAAGCATACGGAAATCCAAAGACGTGATAGCAGTGGTTGGTACAATCAATCCTAATATACAGGATTTACCGTTTATTTTTATTGAAAGCATTCTGAATGGCGCTGGGACCAACCAGCTGAGGCATCTTGTTGATTTCACCGTGTCCTCAGCAGTTTCGGACAGAAAGTCTTCCGAAGGGATAGAGAAAAAGTCCGGTACCCACTTAGTAGAATTATTTTCACCCGCTCTTGCTCTATTTGATTTGAAGGGCAGCACAAAGGAAGAAATTATACAAAAAATGGGCAATATTATGAAGGACAATGAAGTGGTTACCAGTGGGTTTACAGAAAGTGTCCTTGAGCGAGAAACGTTATCCAGCACCTTTATCGGATACCATTCGGCCATTCCTCATGCGGATCCAAGGTATATCAAAAAACCGGTGATTGCTTTTGCAAAACTGAAAAACAAGATCCTATGGGATGGCCATCCGGTGCGGTTTGTATTTATGCTGGGGTTGCCGGAAGACGGACAGGAAATTGTGTCACAGTTCTATAGAATGCTAGTGTCGGATGGATTTGAAGAGGAAATGGAACAGCTGGAAAGCGGACAGCAGCTACTGGAACTAATTCGAAATAGAATCATGTAGTTTAAGGAGATAAAAGATGAAGGATTACAGCTATCGTACGGGTTATTACCTGGTATCCATACTCGGTCCCAATATTATGATGATCGGTGTACTGCTTTGGGGAATTTATGACCGCCTTTCCGGAAATAACAGTCTGATCCACCAGTTCATCATTACCGTTATTCCCCTCCTTTTACTCAGTTCCTTCGTCGCCATGAATCAGCCACGCCGCATAACGGACGACGGCGATAACATCACATTTTATGGATTTTTCCAAAAACATGCATACAAGTGGTCTGAGATTGAATTTCTCAGAATCCGCAGATTTATCATGACGGACCGTGTGCTTGTGAGAATTGGAAAGGAAAGAGTTCTGGGAGGAAGATACTGGCTTGATACCGACTCCTTGCAGGGGAGCAGGGAACTGCTGGAGAAAATGATCCCTTATGATCCCTTGTACGAACTGAACAACAAGGCAAAGGCCAAGAGAAAGAAGAAATAATATGTATAAAATGATTGCCATTGATTTGGACGATACCCTGTTAAATGACTGCCACCAAGTAGGGCTGGAGGATAGAGAGGCTTTGCTTAGGGCAAAAAAAGCAGGAATCAGACTATGTATGATGACGGGCCGAAATTATTTATCTACGAAACCATATCTTGAAATGGCTTCCTTTCAAGATATGATGGGTTGCTTGAATGGTGCATACATAGTTGATCCCGGTACAGACAGTTTTCTGTACCAATATTCTATCAACGGGGATATCTGTGCCGAGATCTTGAAAGATATTGAAAAAACAGGAACACATATTAATCTCTATCATGACCATAAAGCGGTCAGTAGAGAAAGAAATCATATGACGAAATATTACAGGGATCTGACTGGTATTGAACCGGAGCCTGTGGGGACCTTATCCGAATATGTTCTTGCTGTTAACGTAGGAAAATTGTTGCTGATCGATGAAAATGAAAAATTAAAACAAATCCAAAAAGAATTGAAACAAAAATATCATCAGGTTGTGCAGTTTACTTTTTCAAAGCCAGGACATCTCGAGGTAAACAGCATCCATGCATCGAAAGGAAATGCAGTAGAGGCCATAGCCGAACATTACAATATTGCACGAGATGAGATCATTGCCATCGGCAATGATGAAAATGATATTTCAATGCTGCAGTTTGCAGGCTTGGGTGTTGCCATGGGCAATTCGTCGAATCAGGTAAAAAGCCATGCGAATGTAGTCACACGTTCCAATAATGAAAGCGGAGTGGCACATGTCATCGAGGAATATTTATAAAGGAGTTGTATTGTATGGAGCACAGTAGATTAAAAATAGCAATAGACTGTGATGATGCTGCAACAGGATTGAAAAAGGTCCTATTTGATTATCTGGTTGAAAAAGGGATCCAGATTACGGATTTAAATTATAGGGGAGCAGGTTCTGCCATGTATCCTGACATTGGATATCATCTGGCTAGAAAAATAAAAGAGAAGGAATTTGACAGAGGCATTCTTTTGTGCGGTACGGGTTTAGGAATGTCTATCGTTGCTAATAAGGTTGAGGGTGTCTATGCAGGAGTCTGCCATGATGTATACTCTGCAGAACGGCTGTGCAAGAGCAATAATGCTCAGATCATCACGTTGGGGGCCCGGGTTGTGGGTCCGGAACTGGCGAAGAAAATCATTGAAGCATGGATCCAATCGGAATTCGAAGGAAACGGATCTCTGGCAAAAGTAAAAAGAATTCATGAATTAGAATCCGAAACATTTCATGCGTTGGAAGTATGACACAAATGGGAATCGGCGGGGAACCGTTCGTTAACCAGAGGAGTAAAATAATCACAAAATTGTAATATAGTAGCACATCCTTGAGTAAGGAGGAAAAGAAAATGGAAATCAACAAAGAAAAACTGAAAGAAATGTATATAAAGATGCTGCATACAAGGCTGTTCGAAGAGAAGGTGGCATATTT
>NZ_JAGSND010000037.1 GCF_018128545.1 Sinanaerobacter chloroacetimidivorans
GCTGAACTTTGGATTTAAGAAAATATCCGAACAGGTTTCGTCAATGATATAGGATGAAGATAATGTTATTTTTAATGATGGCATTCAAGTTTTGCTATAACCCAAAAACACCGATTAGGGATACCGTTTGTTTTTGGGGTTAAAAATAACGAATCGAGACCATATCATTAGAAACCTGTGAGTATTTTCGTGATACAAAGTCAGACCTTTGGCTTGTCAAAACTCAACTACTTCGATCTGGCAGTTGAATGATTCGGTTTAAATACTAATAAATGAAATTTGACTAACTAATAAATATTATTTTTGCAATTCAAACCAGAACGTACTCCCCTGATCTACCACACTGTTCACACCAAACCGAGCATGGTGGAGAAGCAGGATTTCCTTGACGATGGATAGGCCAAGACCTGTTCCGGAGGACTTGTTCCTGCTGTGGTTTGTGCTGGCCTTGTAATACCTTTCCCAAATATGTTCCAATTCACTCTCAGGGATTCCCTTTCCGGTATCCGTAACTTCACATCGTATATAATCCGTCATTTCTGTCAGTGAAATGGTAACCTTCTTATCTTCCCCGCAATATCTCACAGCATTGTTTACAAGATTTGAGATGACTTGCTTGATTCTGGATTCATCGCCGGTCACAAAGATATCACGGTCACATTGGAAGCATAGACAATAGCCTTCCTGCTCCGATAAGATGTGATATGAGTTTAAAATACTCAAAATGGTATCTTTCATATTGAAAGTAGAAATATGGAGAGATTCTACGCCGGACTGCATTTTGGAAATCTGCAGCAGGTCGCTGACCAAAAGGTTCAGCCGGTCTGCCTCGTCAATAATGACCTGAAGGTGGGAATTCCTTTTTTCCGGATTATCGCCCGATAAATCACGGATCATTTCAGCATAGGATTTTACCATGGTCAGGGGCGTTCTCAAATCGTGGGACACGTTGGCAATCAAGTCCTTTTGCAGATTGTCGGCCTTTGCCAACTCTTTTGATGTATGGTTCAAAGTATCTGCGAGCTGATTGATTTCCGAATAGTAGCCTCCTTCAAAAATGACGCCGTAATCCCCCTTTGCCAGTTTGGAAGCCGACTTGGTGATATTGACGATAGGCCTTGTAAGTTTGTTGGATATCAGGAAAGATAATGCAAAAGCGAGAAGCAGGGATATGATGGTCACATATACCAATTGGCTTGCCAGAATATCTACAGTAGATTCCACAGGGTAAAGTGGTGAAAAGATATACAGGATAACCTCTTCGCCGGGAGTCCTGTCAAGAAATGCTCCGTAAGCCAGCGTGTTCATGTTGGATCTGGGTTCCGGCAAAATAATGGAAACCGTATTGGACTGATTTTTCAAAAGTTTATTTCTTACCTTGGACATTTCCTTCATGAATGCCAGGGCAGGTCCGACGGCTCCTGTTCGCTTGTCGTCTTCCCCCGGTGTGAAAATGATCGTTCCGTCGCTGGTTTCGATATGGATGTACATATCGTTTTTATAAGAAAGCGCAGATATATTTTCGATCAGATCGTCCCGTCCGTATTCTGCCATGATCGTTCTTGCAATTTTTTTGGTCTGAGAAATCTTCATTTCCTGATAATAGGTATTTAAAAAGAAAATCTGAAGAAACCACAAAATCAGCATAAGCAATGCTGCGAATACTGCAAAATAGATCCAAATTTTAAATTTTAAGCTTTTCAAATCAATCCTGAGCTTCAAATTTGTATCCAACCCCTCTTAATGTGACGATATAATCCCGATAATCTCCGAGGTTGTTCCGAAGGTTTTTGATATGAGTATCTATGGTTCTGTCGTCTCCGAAGAAATCATAACCCCAAACATCGGATAACAACTTATCCCGGGATAGTGCGATATTTCTGTTTTGTACCAGATAAAAGAGCAGTTCATACTCTTTTGGCGTCAAATCTGCCTTCACACCGTCTACAGTAACGGTACGGGCAGGAATGTTGATTTCCAGCCCTCCGAATTTCAGGATCTCCGTGTGGGCGGAAGCTATATTGTGTCTTCTGGATAACACGACGTTCACTCTGGCCATCAGCTCTTTCGGACTGAAAGGCTTTACGATATAGTCGTCAATTCCCAATTCGAAACCGAAGAGCTTATCGTATTCTTCGCCTCTGGCGGAAAGCATAATAATGGGAATATCCTTAATCTTTTTAATTTCCTTGCAGGTAGAGAAGCCGTCCAGCTTCGGCATCATAATATCCATAATAATGAGATCGAAATCATTCAGTTTGCATAGACCGATGGCGGACATGCCGTCGCCGGACTCCGCCACTTCATAACCATTAAACTCTGCATACTCCTTGATAACCTCTCTTATTTTCTGTTCGTCATCCACGATTAATATTTTATACATCTATACCATCTCCTCACAAAAATGCATGCTATAAATTTAGAATATAACTAGTTTGTGATGCTTTGGTGAAGTCTATATGAGTATATAACAAAAAAGACTGTTTAAACAGTCTTTTTTGCTTCTCTATTACATGTTCAATGTGATTAGTTCTTAATATCGTTGTCAAACAGCCTATTTAGCTGTGGTCAATACTTTCTTGAGATTGGCAAATCTTGGCAGCCCGTCCTCTTTTGGAACTTCGCTTTCACCCTGGATTAAAGGAAGGGCATAGTCGATAAATTCCTGTTTCATTCCATTGCCTTCTTCGTTGATCCATTCTCTTGGAACCTTCTTTTCAAAGTTAGCAACATCTGATAGATCGACTAATTTCGTCTTGCAGGAATATACAGGGCCGGCTTCTCTTTCGAAGGCTACCATTTTATCGGTGATTCCTTCCTCCGCTGCTTTAAATGCTGCAAAACCAGCCATATAAGCTTCTTCTATGTCGGTGGCGGAAGCAACGTGTGCTGCACAACGCTGAATCAGGCCGAACTCAATGCCTCTTACCTTGGCATTGAGCTTGGTATTGGCAAAATTGGCCAGGTTGCTTGCAAGGCCGCCCATTTGGGCATGGCCAAATGCATCTGTGCTCTTGGCAGTCTCGGTGAAATAGGTGGAGATGTATTTTCCGTCCTTATCTACAATACCTTCGGATACAGCTACCAAAACATCTCCCTTTTCATTGTACACTTTGGTAATGTCAGCAATAAATTTATCCATATCAAAAGGAACTTCAGGGAGATAGATCAGATCCGGTCCCATATCCTTGTAGCCTGCAAGAGCGGAAGCGGCGGTAAGCCAGCCGGCATTTCTTCCCATAACTTCAATAACGGTGATGGAACCCGTTCCGTATACCTTGGCATCTCTATATACTTCCATACAGGTTGTTGCCACATATTTTGCGGCACTTCCGTAGCCTGGGCAGTGATCTGTAGCAGCAAGGTCATTGTCGATGGTTTTCGGAATTCCGATTACCTTGCAGTCATAATCATGTTGGGACAAAAAGCTGCTGATCTTATTGCAGGTATCCATAGAATCATTTCCGCCATTATAGAAGAAGAATCGAATATCATATTTTTTAAAAATCTCAAGAATTCTTTGATAGTCTGTGTCATCTACCTTAAAATCCTTCAATTTGTATCTGCATGTTCCGAGAACCGAGGAGGGAGTATACTTCATTAAAGACAGCTCCTTTGGATCTTCCTGGTTCATATCGTAAATACGTTCATCAAGTACACCTTTAATTCCGTTGGCGGCACCGTAAACACGTGTTACGGATTCAGACTGCAAAGCAGCTTCGATGCAGCCTAACGCACTGGCGTTAATTACTGATGTGGGTCCGCCTGACTGACCGATGAGACAAGCGCCTTTTAATTTTGTCATTTTGTTACCTCCTAAATATCAACTCTATTGAAGTTTATAACTTTTTCAATCATTTTATACAGCTTTTACCCAGCTTTTACCCAAAAGTTTTCTGTTTCATTGATAACATTGTAACACATGAAAAAAATATGGCAAGATATTTTACGAAATTTGAATGTCAGATAATGTTGGATTCCAATTGCAAATTTCAATACGTAATTCACATTAATTCCACAAAAGGAAACCATTTCATATTTTTTAAAAAGCTTCACTGGCATGATAGGAGCTTCTTACGAATGGGGCTGATGCAACATACTTGAATCCCATTTCCATACCCATTTCCTTATACATTTGAAATACGTCGGGATGGACGTACTCCTGAACGGGGAAATGTTTCTCGGACGGTGCCAAATACTGGCCTATCGTTACGATGTCGCATCCATGCGCATATAGATCATGGAGCAATTTCTTTACTTCTTCTTTTTTTTCACCCAATCCTACCATAAATCCTGACTTGGAATAGATGGCAGGATCGAGTTTTTTCACTCTACTGATAAAATCCAATGACCGGTGATAATCTGCCTGGGGCCTGACCTGTGCATAAAGTCTTTCAATGGTTTCGATATTGTGATTGATCACTTTTGGTTTTGCATTCACAACCTTTGATAGCGCTTCCGGATCACCTTGAAAATCAGGGGCCAACACTTCTACGGCCATATCCTCCGATATTTCCTTCAGCTCACGAATGACATTGGCAAATTGAGAAGAGCCTCCGTCGGGCAAATCATCTCTGGTAACAGAAGTGATTACCACATATTTCAGACCCAGCTTCCTTACTGCATCTGCAACTTTTGCCGGCTCCAAGGGGTCTACGGGGAGCGGTTTGCCTTCTGAAACATTGCAAAACCTGCAGTTTCTCGAACAGACATTGCCTAATATCATGAATGTGGCTGTTTTCTTTGAAAAGCATTCCACGGCATTTGGGCAATTCGCTTCTTTGCAGACAGTATGCAGCTGAAGGCTCTTTATCATTTCTGCAATTTCTTCAAATCTACCGCTGCCGTCATATTTTATCTTAAGCCAATCCGGTTTGTTCACACTCATAAGTTAACTCCTTAATTTTATTTAAAAATATCTGCAAATCCATAGCTTCGCATTCTAAGTGAAAAGTTTTTCCAAAAAAATCTATCACAAGATCCATATTTTTTTGCATATCCTGGGTAACTCCCATTATGTTCTTCAATGAAGTAACTCCTTTGTCAATAATTCCGCATGGATGAATCAAGGCGAAACCCTCCATGTCGGTATTTACATTGAAAGCAAAGCCGTGCATGGTAACCCAGCGTTTTACGCTGCATCCGATGGCTGTTATTTTCTCATTGCCGACCCATACACCGGTAAAGCCGCTGTTTCTTCCGGCATCGATGCCATACTCCGATTTCAACAGCCGGATCGTGACCTCTTCTAATTTTCTAACATAAGCTTTCACATCTTTGCCAAGTTCATTCAGGTTTAGGATCGGATATCCGACAATCTGTCCGGGGCCATGATAAGTGACATCACCGCCTCTGCCGGTTTTAAAAATTTCGATGCCTTTCTCTTTCAGAAACTCCGGATCAGCCAGAATGTTCTCGAGCTTTGCACCGGAGCCCATAGTGATGACGGGTGGATGTTCAAGAATCAGTAAGATATGACTGAGCCTATTTAATGATACAAGCTTCTGTATTTTCATCTGTAAAGCCAGCGCTTCTTCATATCCCATCAGGCCCAATTTTACAGTTGTAAGTTTGTTCGTTCCCATATTTTACACCTTAATTTTATTTACCTTGCTTTACACCTTGATATCGGAGGAATTGGATTTATATATTTCAGCGCATCAAATGATGTTCAGTAAAGTCACCCTAATTATACGACCCAATATTCAATTGTCAATATGCAACGGATAGTTAAATTTTTAACCATCCGTTGTGTGAGTGATTTATGATTATGATGACATTTGAACGAACCATATAGAATGTTTTTTCTAGCAAAATGGTTAATTAAATAACGATAAAAATTCTGAGAGATTGGGTTGACAATTTGTTTTTCGAAGGTATAATAAAGTTAAATTTGCTGAACAAAATTTATAGTACTGAACAAATGTAAAAGTAAAAGTGAAGGAGTCACAAGAGGTTTACAAATGATAAAGCATGTTGGAAACGAAAAACTTATGGTAAAAGTCTGCAATCTTTATTATATTGACGATTTAAAACAGGAGGAGATTGCAAAAAAATTAGGCCTTTCAAGACCTACGATTTCCAGGCTTCTGAAGGATGCAAAGGAGGCGGGTATCGTTAAGATCCAGATCATCAGTCCGTTTACGAACGATTACAGTGATTTGGAAAAGACTTTGGAACTGAAATATGGATTGAAAAATGTGATCATCGTGAATGACCAGTCAGATGATGTGAGCCAAAAACAAGAACTTGCACAGGAAGCGGCTTCCTATTTGGAGCGGATACTGAAGCCCAAAGATATTGTGGGCTTGTCCATGGGGACTACATTAAGAGAAATTCCCCAATTCGTGAGCAGTAGAAAAGATAGCAAAATCACATTTGTTCCACTGCTGGGTGGTGTCGGGCAGGCGAATATCGAGATTCACCCAAATCAGATCGTCATGGAAGTCGCCAATGCTTTCGGCGGCAACTACATGCTGCTGCATGCGCCGGCCGTGGTTTCTGATCCAAGTCTCATCAAGACTTTCAAAGAGGAATTGGGAATTAAACACGTGATGGAGATGATGAAGAAGGTCAATGTGGCTGTGGTTGGCTTAGGGGCTCTTTTAGACCAAAATTCAACCATGATGGCCACGGGATATTATGATAAAAAAGACATTGAACTGATGAAAAAGAAGAAAGCTGTAGGGGATATCTGTATGCAATCCTACAACGCAGACGGAGAAGCTAAGGACTTTGATTCAAACCAAAAAGTCATCGGTTATCCTTTGGAAAATCTGAAAAAAATTGAAACTGTCGTTGCAGTTGCTGGAGGGACCAGCAAATTGGAAGCGATCAAGGGGGCGATAAAAGGTGGATATATAAATGTCCTGATTACAAACTACAGCAATGGCGTGGAGCTTGAAAAGCAGTAATGAGCATCTTGCCGGAGGATGCTCGGCTCAAGAAGGATGTTAATTTGAAAGGGTTGATAGCATGGGAATGGAAAAAATGGTTCTGGTGGTATTTGGATTGATATTTGTACAGGGACTTTTCACTTTTGCGCAAGTCAAGAATTACAATAAAAAAATACGGGAAATGAAACAGTACGGCATGGTTGGAATTGGCATCAGAAAAGGGAGGATTACTCCGGGAAATATCATTTTATTAGCTGTTGATAAGAAGGGGATTGTAATACGATGCGAAAGAATGCAGGGGTTCTCTGTATTTGCCAGATTCAAAGAAGTCCATGAGCTGGCTGGGGTGGGAATGGAAGAACTGAAAGAAAAGGTATTATGTAATTTGAAATATAACAAAAAAGGAATTGCAAAGCCAGATCCTTTGCTTCAAGCCATTGAAGGCCTCGAAGCCAGATTGGCTTCCTGAGTTGGATACTTTCTCGCTGTTGCAAGTTAAATATGCCATGAAAATGGAATTGATATAGATACCAAAAATAACAAATTTAATTTTTCTAAATTTGAAAGGAGTTGAAATCAATTGGACATTTTAGCAAAAGTAGCGCAGGGCTTTATTGGACTTTTTCAGGCAGGTGGAGAAACCTTCATGGGAATGGTGACGGGTATCCTGCCAACACTCATCGTACTTATCACATTCGTAAATGCACTTATCAAACTTATTGGAGAAGAAAAGGTCGAGAGATTTGCGGCAAAGACGTCTAAGTATGCCATCACAAGATACACCATTTTTCCGGTGCTGGCTGTATTCTTTTTGACTAACCCAATGTGTTACTCATTTGGAAAGTTCTTGGATGAAAAATACAAACCGGCATTCTACGATGCTGCCGTATCCTTTGTTCATCCAATCACAGGACTTTTCCCTCATGCCAATGCCGGGGAACTTTTCGTCTACATGGGGATCGCTGCAGGGCTGCAAACACTGGGGCTGCCCTTGGGTGACCTTGCGATAAGATACTTCATAGTAGGTTTAGTGGTCATACTGATCAGAGGATTGCTTACAGAGAGAATCTACGCAGTTCTGGTTGGCAGAGGCCAATCCAAAGTGAAAGCATAAGGAGGTAGGAGAATCATGTATAGCGCAGTTAAAATCTCTAAAGGCACCGGCGGATGGGGCGGACCGCTCATCATTAAACCAACTGAAACAAAAAATAAGATTGTATCAATTACTGGTGGCGGTATTGATCCCATAGCACGTAAAATTGCAGAAATGACCGGCGGAATTGCAGTAGATGGATTTACTACCGGCGTACCGGATAGTGAGATCGCGGTAGCAGTGGTTGATTGCGGCGGAACTGCAAGATGCGGCGTTTATCCGAAAAAAGGAGTATATACAGTGAATCTGACTCCCGTTGGCCAGTCAGGACCTTTGGCAAGCTTTATTAAAGAGGATATTTATGTATCCGGTGTGAAAGAAAACAATATAGAACTGTTTGAAGGCGAAGTAGCGCAAAAGGCAGAAGCAGCACCGGCAAAGGCAGAAGCTAAGCAATCTGCTAAGACTGCAAGCAACGACAATTCTCAAAAATCAGGTTTCCTGACAAGACTTGGAAAAGGAACCGGAAAAGTTGTGGGAGACTTCTATCAGGCGGGTAGAGACACCATCGATACCGTTATTAGAAATATTCTGCCCTTTGTGGCATTTGTGTCAATGTTAATCGGTATTATCAGTGCATCCGGTATCGGTGATATCATTGCCAACACCATCTCCCCATTTGCAGGAACTCTGCCTGGATTGTTAGGAATATCTATCGTGTGCGGACTTCCTTTCCTTTCACCGTTGCTTGGACCAGGTGCCGTTATTGCCCAGGTTGTAGGTGTGCTGGTTGGTGTAGAAATTGGAAAAGGCAACATACCTCCTCAGTATGCGTTACCGGCTCTCTTTGCTATTGACCCTCAGGTTGGATGTGACTTCGTTCCGGTTGGTTTGAGCCTTGGTGAAGCAGAACCGGAAACAATTGAGTACGGCGTACCGGCTGTTCTGTTCTCAAGACTGATCACAGGACCTCTTTCCGTTATCATTGCATTCTTGTTCAGTATTGGACTGTACGATTCTTAATGCTCTAATCTTAATGCTCTAAACACGGGTAGATGCTCTTGCCGGGCATCTACCCGCTAAATGCTAAAGGAGACTCTTATGGATTATAAATCTCAAATTACCGGTATGGGACCGATGGCGTTAGATTTTCTGACAGAAAACATGATCATTGTATTTAACGACAATGCACCTGGAGAATTAGCGGAACTGTCTGTTCTGCACAAAGAATGTAAATTGGATCAGGATATTAAGGTGGGCGATGTTGTCGCAATTGGAAATAGCAGTTATATGGTGACTGCGGTAGGGGAAGAAGCTAACAAAACCTTCTATACAATGGGTCATTGCACGTTCAAGTTCACAGGAAAAATGGAAGTGGAACTTCCTGGCCATATCGAACTCTCGGGAGATGCGCTGCCCGAAATAAAAGTCGGGGATATGCTGGAAATCATATTTACTTGATAAGGCTAATGCAAAGTGGAGAATACCGAATTATCAAATGAAATTCGTTTCATAAATTATTTATAAATAGGTTAGTCGCTTAACTTCTTCAACCGGAAAATATTTTCAAGGGATCTCGCTTTTGCTCCCCGGGGGGAAAGTTGAGTTAATAATTATAGTTTAGTTAAGAAATAGAAAGGCAAAGAATATGTGGGGAATAAATAAAAAATTAGCTGTTCTCGAAAGCAGAGGAGAAAAAATTCAAGCAAGCATCGTCGGTGCAGGGCAGATGGGAAGAGGCATGGTCAGCCAGATGATGCTGATGAAGGGTATGAAACCCGCCATTGTGGTAGATATCAATCCGGAACTTGCAAAGACAGCCTACTTGCATGCGGGATTAAAGGAAGATGATATTAAGTTTGTCAAGACAATATCGGAGGCAAACAGCTGGATGGAACAGGGCAAATATATCTACACGGATGATGCGGACATTGCTGCCAAAGCAAACCTGGTTCAGGTTGCAATCGATGCAACCGGAGTTCCTGAAGTTGGTGCAAAGTTTGCTGTCGACAGCATAAACAATAAAAAACATATTGTTATGCTGAATGTTGAGACGGATGTAGTCATCGGACCATATCTGAAGCAGTTGGCAGATAATGCAGGCATCGTCTATACCGGTTCTGCCGGGGACGAACCAGGAGCGGTAATGGAGCTTTTCGATTTTGCTGACGCGCTAGGATTTGAAGTCAGAGCCGTCGGAAAAGGAAAAAACAATCCGGTAGACTTGGAATGCAATCCAGACAGCCTCTACGAATATGCAACCGGCAGGGGAGTCAGCCCGAAAATGCAGACGGCTTTCAGTGACGGAACCAAAACCATGGTTGAAATGACCGCAATGGCAAATGCCACAGGCTTTATTCCGGATGTGCGCGGTGGTCACGGTGCTGTGGGTACAGCAAAGGAATTAGCGGATATTTTCAGACTAAAGGAAGAAGGCGGGATTTTAAACCAGTATGGTATCGTGGATTATATTAACGGTGTTGCTCCAGGGGTTTTCGTCATAGTTTCAACCAAACTGCCCGATATAAAGCATGAGATGGAATATCTCAGCATGGGTTCAGGGCCAAACTATGCGCTATACAGACCTTACCACTTGACAAGCCTTGAAACTCCACTTTCCGCTGCATTAGCTGTGCTGGATCATCAGCCCACTATCGTACCAACCTATGGATTGGTTGCTGAAACAATCACTGTTGCAAAAAAAGACCTCAAGGCAGGTGAGATGCTTGATGGAATCGGCGGATTCACTGTATACGGTACCTTCGAAAAAGCTGATATTGCAAAGCAGATAGGCGCGGTTCCGCTAGGACTGATCAACAAAAAAACCAAACTGCTGAAGGATGTGAAAAAGGGCGAACTGATCACCTACGATATGGTAGAACTTGATCAGAATTCCCTGATCGTACAGCTGAGAAAACTCCAGGATCGATTCTTCTAATAAATTTGTAAACAACAGAGCACAGATTCGTCGATAATGGAATTTGTGCTCTGTATCATTAGAGAGGAAAACATGTATAAACTTATTGCAATAGATTTAGATGATACCCTTTTAAATGATGAGGGTGTTATCAGCGAAAAAAATAAAGCTGCAATTCAAAGAGCAGAAAAGGCCGGCGTAAAAGTTGTGATTGTATCCGGAAGAAGCTACTCTTCCACGAAACAGTATATCAAAGAATTGGCATTGCCTAATCTTACCGTGAGTCTGAACGGAGCGTATATCCAAGATCCTATGGATGACCGGCTCGTGGATGGTTTTCCAATTGCACAAAGCGTGACACTGGAGTTAATAAAAGACATAGAACCTTTTGAAGTACACATCAATTTTTATAACGGTGAAAAAGTGATTTGCCAAGATCCCTCGGAACAGGCTCTGTTTTACAGTCAGATGAACCGTATTGAAATAGACTATGTGGATTCCCTTGCGGAATTAAGCAAGACCACACAGGCAGGAAAGCTGTTGATGAGCGACAACCAGGAAAAGTTGAAAGAGATCAAAGATTTGCTGCAGAAAAAGTACGGAGATGAATTGAATATTGTTTTTTCCAAACCAATTTTCTTGGAAGTGACTGATAAAAAAGCATCCAAAGGAGCTGCCTTGCTGAAGGTTGCTGAGATGTACGGGATTGAGGCACCGGAGGTCATTGCCATTGGAGACAGTGAGAATGACATTTCCATGATCAGAAGCGCCGGTCTGGGTATTGCAGTTGCAAATGCAAAAGAAATCATTAAAAATGAAGCTGACTTTGTTACATTTTCAAACAATGAAAGCGGTGTGGCTTACGCAATCAATAAATTCATTTTTAATGAAAGTCAAGAGCAGGAGGTAAATTAAATGACGATCAACAAAGAAAAACTGAAAGAAATGTATATAAAGATGCTGCATACAAGGCTGTTCGAAGAGAAGGTGGCATATTT
>NZ_JAGSND010000038.1 GCF_018128545.1 Sinanaerobacter chloroacetimidivorans
ATGCCTAAGGATTGGTAATTATGAATCCATTGCCTAAAAGATTCATAGTTGATACCAATCATAGTTGCAGTATGTCTGATAGAATCCTCGCCTTCTATACACCTGAGAACATATTTTAATTTATCCTCTGGTGAAAATTTACCTTTTCGTTCCATAAAAATATACTCCTCCTTATGGCAAACAATTTTTATTTTTAAACTGTCTACCATAAGGGGAGCATATCAATAAAAGGCGGGCTCCTATTTTTAGTCCATCAGGTACAGTTATACCCTATGTATTCCAGCATGTTTCTCAAGGATTTCCTGAGTTTCTGCATCTAACCCCTCCATTTCTCCAATGGCTTTAGCAAATCCGTAGACTTTCAAGAAATGATTTATCTGCAGGGGATCTCCAGCATAATAATGAATCATTTCATTGATTACCTGACCTGTTTTCTTCATATTTTTCCTCCTATGATTTAACTTTAACAAATCTATTTTAACAGTTTAAGCCAACACCTTAGGCTAACGATACTCATGACTGACTTCAAGGACTTGCGCCTCTGTATTTTCTTCTACGAAGTTTATGACATGTTCCAGAATGCTATCCCCCTGGGCCTGGCTCTGTGCCGCATAAACTGCGGCAATTACAATGGTTTGATGGACATCCTGGTCCTCTGCTTCTATTACCGAGAGGTTAAATTTGTTTTTTAGTTTTCCGCACAAGCTTTTTACAATCATACGTTTTTCCTTTAAGGAATGTACCCAAGGTGCATAAAGTTTTATTGTGATAGCACCGATAATCATAGATTTCCACCTTTATCGATGACAGCTTGCAAATCCTTGATCCCCATGTTCTTATCCCATTGGTTGAAGCTGCAAGGGAACTGGGCCCAGCAGGACTGACACTCAAGATACTGCCTGGCATCCTTATGTTCCCTGTTATCATATTGAAATGACAGGAATTCATCTGTGTTCTTCAATCCCGGAGCGTCGGAATCAATCACATAGGAATACACAAAGGATGATTCATATTTCACATGAAAATAATTGTTATGACAATAGGGGCAAACTAATATTTTGGATTCGTTCATTGATTTCCTCCTGAAGTAAATTTAGCAGCGGATGCCTATTTATAACATGGCCGAAACGGCAAACTTTATACCAAATATTACATTTATCAATTTGAAAGCGGCAATGGTATACTTTCATCAATATGAAATTCCAAGAAAGGCCAAAGGGAAAACGTACATATGAACTACATAAGAATTATTTCGCTATCCATTGTGATAACACTAATACTATGCAGCTTCACATCCGGTACCAATTTAACCAGCCCCCAACCCAGGAAGAAAATCATTGGTTATTATGCGGCTTGGGCTGCCTACGGAGGCTTCACTCCTAAAAGCATCAATGTCGGTAAACTAACCCATATCAACTACGCCTTTGCCGCCATAGGTTCGGATCTGAAGATAACCCTGGGTTTTCCGGATATCGATCCGAAAAATTTCAAATTGTTAAATGATCTGAAAAAGAACAACTCAAACCTGAAAACCTTGATCTCCGTAGGAGGCTGGACCTGGTCCGGGAGATTTTCAGATGCGGCTCTCACGGAAAAATCAAGAGAAGTCTTTGCGGACAGCTGCGTTGACTTCATTACCAAATATGGTTTTGATGGCATCGACCTTGATTGGGAATACCCTGTCAGCGGCGGTTTGGCCGACAATACCTATCGTCCCGAGGACAAGCAAAATTTTACCCTCCTTCTGAAAACAATACGGCAAAAATTGGATGCTCAAGAGTCAAAAGACAAGAAAGAATATCTTCTCTCCATAGCCGGCGGAGCAAGCGCCTTTTATTTTAAAAATATTGAGTTGTCCAAGCTTCATCCTTATTTAGATTACGCTTCCCTTATGACCTATGATATCCATGGTTCCTGGGATCAATATACGGATTTTCATGCTCCCTTATACAGCAATAAAGATGTATCACCGCAATACAAATGGAGTGTGGATTCCAGTGTGGACCTCTGGCTGAAAGCCGGTTTTCCAAAGGACAAGCTCGTTGTGGGAATCCCTTTTTACGGACATATTTACACTTCGGTAAAAAACAACAAGAATGGCCTGTATCAGCCCTATCAAAGTACCAATTCCATCAGCTTCCGGGACATCACCGCAAATCATCTGCTGAAACCCGGTTATGTGCGATACTTTCATTCTGAATCCAAGATCCCCTGGCTTTTTAACGGATCTACCTTTATTAATTATGAAGATGCCGAATCGATTAAAATCAAAGCGGATTATATCAAAACAAAAGAACTCGCCGGCGCCATGATCTGGGAATTGAGTCTTGACTCCAATCAACTCCTTTTGAACGCGTTGTATGACGGAATTCAGAAATAATTCTGCGATTCTGTGGAAGGCCTTAAAGAAGCTGATCTTCCTCATTAAAATAAGTACGATATCCAAGCTGAAGCATGATCATGACGGAAACGGACACTGCCCCAAGAATGCCCAGCATGATTGCGATTTGATACGCTATGGCGGTAGTAGGCAACGTTCCGGAAAGAATCTGGCCTGTCATCATTCCCGGCAAGAATACGATGCCCATTCCCATCATGGATTGAATTGTCGGCATAATGGCCGCATCAAAAGTGCGATTAATAATTTCCCGCATTGCCATTTGAGGTGTCGCTCCAAGTATCAATGCTTCTTCTATCAGATTTCTTTGAGTTTCTATTCCTTCAGACAGGGATTTCACTCCGAGGGATATCCCTGTCATGGAGTTTCCGATCAACATGCCTGCAATTGGAATAAAATATCTCGGGTCGTACCAGGGCGAAATTCTGACAACGATAAATAAAAAATAGATCAGGCAGGAAAAGGTGCCGAAAAACATGGATACTGCTATGATCTTTCTGAGTTTTGAAGTCACTTTTCCCTTAAATTTCCTCAGGATGGTACCGATAGCGAAGATCTCCATCAGCAGAATCATGACACCGGTAAGCAACGGATTCGGATAGCTGAAGATCGCAACCAGCACATACCCCGTTAAGATTAACTGCAAGGTCATTCGCAGAGAGGAGATAACAATTTCCTTTTCTCTTTTTAAACCTCTTTTATGAACAAAAAACAGTACAATCAGTACAAATATATATGCTAAGAGAATTTGCCAAAACGTTAAATCAATGATATTATTCATATTTGCTCCTTCTGTTCAGAATCTTTCCATTTGCCATTTCTATGATTTCATCCCCGTATCTTTCAGCCGCCCCCTTTGAGTGAGTGACCATGATCATTGTTTTTTTCTTTTCCTTGACTTGATCCGCCAGCATTTTGATAATTTCTTCTTCCGTCTCCTCATCCAGCGCGGAAGAGGGTTCATCAAACAGATATACCTCCGGATCAAGAAGCAAAATACGCCCCAGAGCCAATCTTTGCTTTTCACCTCCTGAGAGCACCCCTACCGGATCTTCGAGATTCTTTTTCAGCCGAACCATTTCTAACATATCATAGAGTACCTGGTCATCCGGAATTTTTTTCTGCTGAAACGTAAAGCCTGCAATCAGACTATCCTTCACGCTTTCCCCAAACATCACAGGGTTTTGGGAAAGCATCATAACTTTTCTTCTCAATTCAATGGAGGGGATTTTTTTCAAATCCTCGCCATCATAAAAAATACTGCCCTCTGTAGGGGAAATGATTTTATTCATGAGTCTTAAAACAGTGGTTTTACCGCTGCCGCTGGCACCGACAAAGGTAATGATTTTTTCAGGCTCTATTGTAAGATTGGGGATCTCCAAAATTTTTTTGTATTTTACATCGTTAAATACGAACATCTTTCTTCTCCTTTCGCCTTGACAGGATAGCCAGACCAATTACAATCAACAGGATCACATCCAAAAAACCATAGGTAGCTTCAAAAGGGATTACTAGTTGGTCTCGTATTTGAGTAAAAAGCGCCCCCATTGGTGTAAGCAGCGGATATAGTATAAAAATATTAGATGTCAGCCGGAATAGGGAGGAATAGACAAGCCCAATGATAAACAACACCGGCAGTTCATCAGCAGGCATTCCATAACCGACATGATACAGAGAGTAAATCAGTGCACTGAGAAAGATTCCTGGAATGATACCGAAAAATTCTTCCATCTTTAGTTGTACCCATCCCCTATAAAAAATATTTTCATAGAATCCAACAGCCAGGGCCATGGCACCAAGAGGAACCAGTTCATGCAAGTCGGGAAGAATCATCTTACTTAGCGTCAAATAATATTGAACGACAGAAAAGATAAAGCATAATCCAATACTGACTGCAAGCTTATCCTTTTTAATCCCTAAGCTTGCTAACGGTCTCTTCATAACAAAGAGGGTCCAGACAACCGGTAAAAATACTCCAAACATTGCAATTCCTATGATTCCAAAGGTAACAAACTGAGCTGCCACTCTCTGAATTGTGATCACTTGAAATGAAATATAAAATGTCAATACAACCAGCATCCAGGATAAGAGCACTACCCACAATTCTTTCGTAGGGTTCCATTTCATTAATTTATGGTTCATAATAGTTACCTCTATCAAAATTTATTTGAATTTAACTAAATATTTTATTGATGCCTCTAATAATAATCCTTTTAGATCTTTCATTATAGCTGCCGCTCTGTCCCCCTCCCAAAGGGGATAAAGATCTATTGGGAGTACCGCATCATTGGCAGCAATGCTAAAAAACTGCCATCCCAGTTCATGAAGCACCGGGAGCGCCAATCCATTGCCGACAAAATGATCCTTCCGGCATTCTTCTTTGAGTTCCTGAAATTTTCCGGACCACTTGCCAATAAATTCTTCATATCTTTTCTTGAGGATCTCTATATGATAGACTTCTTCAAGAAACTCCTTCATTTCTTTTTTGATATACATGTCGCCGTACATTTCGAGTATATCCTTTTCCATTCCATATTTTTTTGTCAAGGTATCCACTTCATTCCTAAAATCATACGGTGAAATACCTATTTTTGAGTTTGGGAATGAAAATCCTATTTGATGCAGCTGATCAATCATTTCAGATTTCTGTTTCTTGTCATCGGGAAACTCTATATTGATTAGATACCATTTGCCATTCCATGGCAAGTGGCGAAGATGATATCTCCTCCAATAGCTATTTACCCCCTTATTCCAACTTTCAATCGATTCCCTGCCTAGATGAGAAAGAGTGTAATACACATCTCCATCCTCTCTGGAGTTTACAAGCACATTAGATTTCACTGCCCTGGACAGTGACATCCGTATCGCGGATTCATTTTTATCAAAGACCTTTAGTATCTCAAGCAGACTTGATAATTTCAAACGATCATTAGAAGTTTCTGTCACATAATGGTTATAAATAAATAGAAGCAAACTCGTTGCACTGTCATTTTTTCGTAAAATAAGGTCCATTTGCACATCAGCCTTTCTTTTTATAACGTATAAATCTATAATATAATTATATGTTATAACTCAGTTTTGTCAACAAGAAAAACTTAATTTTTTCTATCTTTTTTTCTTTTAAAATATCTAAAAATAACTTGTAAGCAATAGTAATCTATAGTACACTAAAAAACACTACATAATCATATACAGGGAAAAACTTACGGGGTAATGCTTACGGTATTTGGAGTGTTACACCGTTTTTTTCACCTTTTTTACGTTTATGCAGCGCCCGGTGTACTTTTATAATTTCATATTTTCGTAGTTGAAAGGAGATAAGTATGGATCTTTATTTGAAAAACAAAGATAACGATTTTTTTTACAACACTTTTTTCAAGAATAACGTAACTCCTATGTTAATTACTGATTTTCAGACTATGAGAATTGTTGATGCCAACCTGGCAGCATGCTCCTTTTATCAATATAGCTATGAAGAAATTCTTTCATTAAAAATTACGGATATCAATATATTACCAAATAATAAAGTAATGGCTAAAATGAATTTGGTTGTGAATCACGTGAAAAGCAACTTTTTGTTTAAGCATCGAATGGCCACCGGCGAGATCAAGGATGTTAGCGTACATGCCGGTCTGATTCACATTGGCCGTAATAAATACCTGCATTCCATTGTCAATGATATTTCAGACAGAAAAGACACGATAGATGAAATATCAAAGTTAACCTCTCAAATGAATGTCATGCTGGACAATTTGCCTTTCATCGCCTGGATCAAGGATACGAAGGACAGATATATTGCAGTTAACCGCCCCTTCGAAAACTATTGCGGAAGATTAAAAGAGGAAATCATCGGAAAAAGAGACTGCGAACTCTTTGCAAAAAATTTGGACGACATGTATCTGATCAAAGACAGTTCCAATCTGACCGAAAGGAAAAACGGGCATTTTATCGAAAAATATGAGAACGGCAGATGGAAAGAAGAATATAAAAGCCCTGTCATCGATGAATATGGAAATATGATTGGTACTACAGGATTGTCCAGGGACATTACGGAAAGAAAACTATTGGATAAAGCCCTTCACGATGCAGAGCTGAGAGAAAAGCAGCTGCTGAAAGAGACCATTGAAATTAAGGACAACTTTATCACCCTCATCACACATGAGTTCAAAACACCCATAACCATTATCAATGCCGCGTTACAAACTATTGAAATCGTGTGCAAGGATGACATCACCGATAAAATGAAAGGCTACCTGAATAAAATCCATCAGAATTCCCTTAGGCAGCAAAGATTGGTTGATAATCTTCTTGATATCACGAGGATCAAAGCCGGGCAGATGAAAGTCCAATTCACGAGAACCGAAATTGTATCCTATACCCGTGAAATCACCGAATCGGTAAAAGTGTTTGCTCAGCAAAAAAAATTAGATTTAACATTCCATACCTCATGTCCCGATGAAATGATTACTTTGGATCAGGAAAAGTACGAGCGGATTTTATTGAACTTGCTTTCCAATGCCATAAAATTCACACCTCCCATGAATACAATCGGTGTCCGGCTGTCAACACAAGGAAATTTCATTAAAATCGAAGTCAAGGACAGGGGGATAGGCATCCCTAAAAATAAGCAAGCCATAATCTTTGAGCAATTCGGACAAGCCGACAGTTCCTATTCCCGGCAGGCAGAGGGAACGGGTATTGGACTCTACTTAGTGAAATCCCTGGTGGACACACTGGGCGGATCCATTTCCCTGAAGAGCAAAGTGAATCGCGGCTCTACCTTCACGATTCTGCTTCCCAAAGTTCAAAATAATTACGATATTTCTCAGCAAAAAATCAGCGGCGATCGAATTCAGCAAGCTGCTTCTTTAGAGCTGTCTGATATTATATTTTAGATAGCTAACATGAATTCTCACAGGGATTTTCTTTCCCTTCCATGATTTATTGGGATAATTGCAACAGCCTGCGTGCAGTCAGCAGGTGCCAGGCCAAACTAAAGATGCCGCCAAACATGGCTGTTATCATTGCTATTTGAAAGTAACCCGATACAAAGGTTACCCAAACGGTAAATACCGTTAGAAGTGTAAATCCTAAAATTCCTGCCCAGGCAGTTTTTCCGCTGAATATCCCGCCGCCTAACATGATCAAGGAAAAGAAAATTCCTGCTGCCTCTGTTAGGATAAAACCAATAAAACTACCTGGTGTAAAATCTGCCCCCTTTGCAAGGATTGCTTCTCCGGCTGCCGCTAACAGTTCTCTTTGAGACACCGTTGCCGCGGCGAAGTATTTACTGCCAAGAACAGACATGGGTATTGCCGCGTTATTTGAAAGATAAATCGCCGTTCCAATCAGATAAAGGATGATCGTTAGGGTGGCATATACTTTATAGGACTCTTTATGAAGTGCATAAATTGCCAGATATAACGGAATGGTCACCGTTAAGGAAATAACATTGATAAAACCCAGCATACGCAGTCCAAAGAGCCGGTTGTTTTCGTAGATCGCATACCAGTCCACAGCGGTGAGCGTGTTCGGGTCTACGTCTCCTCCCCCGAAAGAAATGATAATATCCAGTAAAAATAATGTGAAGGCAATCAGAGCAGCGATACCCCCTAATTTGTAAATACGATTCCAGCCGGAATCCGCCTTATGGGCAGCATCCGATTTACACATTGTTATAGTCATCTTAGTCTCCTTATTATAAAATTTTAATGAAAATCCGCAATCATTCCGCTGCGGTTATTTTTTGGTCAGAAGATAATCGGCTATTTTTTCAATATCTTCATAAATGCTTTCCTCGTTCATTTCCTCGTGATAAGAAATATTTAAAGTCAGCATTCCATGCATAGCATATATAAAAATTTTTGCTATTACTTCAATATCTTTCGCATCTATAATACCTTCCGTCACGAAACCCTTAAAAGTTTCTGCCCACAGTGATTGGAAATCAGGATCTTTTTCTGTGGAATCCCCTGTTTTATTTGGCCGGATCAGCGGATGCAAATAGAAAAATTTAAAAATAGCGGGGTTTTGAATATAATATGCAATGTATATTTTGAAAAGCGTTTTTATCCCATGGATATCATACTTGGTCTGCTGCATTTCTTTTTGAATAAAATCGATCAAATCATGGATCATGAACTCTTTAACGTCCCAAAGCAGCTCATTGACATCAGCAAAATAATTATAAATCGTGGCATAAGAATAGCCTGCCAGATTAGCTACTTTTCTGACAGAAACATTTTCGACCCCCTCTTTCATAATAATTTCTTTCGCAGCCTCCAAAAAATATTTTTTCATGCGATTCCTTTTCAGGCTTTGTTTCTCATCTTTTGCTATTTCTTTCGTCATCGTCATCGTCTTCCTATTTCCCCTCTTTTTTCTCTGTGGCTTCTTGTTTGATCGAGCGTGTGTTTTTTATAACTTTAACAATTATAAAATTTATTAACATATATATATTTCATTAACACTGTTAATATATTCAACTTTATACTATTTGTCAATGATATTTTTAAAAAATTTAAAAAAAAAAGCAGAGGGAGGGCCCCTCTGTACGTTTTGATTTTTATTCAGTTGCAGTCATCAGGTTTTTATCTGCTAGAAATGCTCAATAAAGGAACGGATAACATCGACTCCGCCGATGAATGTTCCAATGGATCCCCCGACATTGGCCAGTGTCACAATCAATAGAATTCTTGTCACCTTGTTATTCCAGAAGCCTTTCAAGCTGTAGACATCTTCTACAAGATTTTCAAAATCCTGAACGCTGGGCCTGCGAAGATAAGTCTGGGTCAGTCCGGCAAACCATCCTACGGCAAACAGCGGATGCAGCGTAGTAATCGGTGCCGCTACAAAGGAAGTCAGGATGGTAAGGGGATGCCCAAAAGCCAAGGCTGTTCCCAAAGCTGCAAAGGTACCGGTCCACAGGATCCAATTCAGGGACTGCTGCGCACCTGCCGATGGATTTGCGATAAAGATGGAGACCAGCAGCACGATAATCAACAGCGGAAATATCCAGGACAGGATTTTGCCCACCTTGGATTTCTGCGGTACCTTATTCAAGAGTTCCAAATCATGCTCCTTAAAAATTTCATTCTTGATACCGGGAACATGGGCGGCACCTAAGACGGCAACAATCTTGCTGCCAGGAGCATCCTTGATTTTCTGTGCCAGGTATTGATCTCTTTCATCAACAAGGGGTACTTTTAATTTGGGGAAGGATTCTGTCAAATCATTGAGCATCGAGTTAAGCATATCCTGGGTCTTCATTTGTTCCAGGGTTTCTTCAGAAATGGTATCGTCACTGAAAATACTCAATACAATACTGGTCATCAGTTTTATCTTGCCCCAAAAGCCAACATTGTGCCAGATTCTTGAAAATGTCGTCTGAATATTTCGATCAGCCAGCACAATGTTGGCATGAATTTCATTGGCAGATTTGATCCCCTGTATCATTTCCTGACCTGCTTGAATGCCGAATTGCTTGGCCATCCGTTTCTGAAAGGAAGAAATCACTAAATTAATTAATAATAAAGTAGCCTTCTTTTCCTTGATTATTTTAAAAATATCCGTCTCCTGCCACTTTCTGCCTTCCATTATCGTCTGATATCGCTGTTCGTCCAATTCTATACACACAGAATCAGGTTTTTCAGACTCAATTACATCCTTTACCTGCTCTGCACTTTGTTTGGATACATGTGCGGTTCCAATCAGGATATACTCTTTCCCATTGTCAGTTATTCTCGTTATATTTCCGTTTTCCGTAATCATTCATTCTTGTTCCTTTGCATCTTCATTCGGGTTCTTCTCTTTCCCTATCATAATTGTATCCTTCCGGATTGTCAATGTAATCAAAGGATTTACTATACCTTCTTCCATTAGGTAACAAAAACAGCCGTATGATTCATACGGCTGCTCCAAATGTGATTCAGTTATGCGATGTTATTCATATAAGCACTTTACAAGCTTGGTGTACATTTGATCACGATACTTAATAACCTCTTCATCCTTCCCGTTGGAGTAATCATAGAACCCGGCCCCGCTTTTAACGCCAAGGCGGTTTTCATCCACACACTCTTTGAGAAGACCAAAGCTTGCATCGGCATTTGATAAGTCAGCAAACAAATAAGAAGCAATATTGCTAAATACGTCAAGACCACCCAGATCAGATACTTCAAAGGGTCCCAGGCAGGCATAGCGCAATCCCAGGCCATATTTCATGACATCGTCAATGGCTTCAATAGAGGCAATACCACGTTCCTGAATGTGAAGGCATTCTCTCAGGATCGCCAGCTGGATTCTGTTCAAAACAAATCCTGGAGCGTCCTTTACAATAACAGGCTTCTTTTTTACCTTCAATGCCAAATCTCTAACAATTTCGGCACTTTCATCCGTAGTATGTTCTCCTTTAATTACTTCAATTAAAGGAATAATATGTGGGGGATTGATCCAGTGCATTCCCAGAAACCTTCCCGGATTAAAGACGACTTCAGCGATCTTTGTAATGCTTAATCCTGAGGTATTGGTCGCCAATACCACATCTTCACCCACCAGGCCCGATACTTCAGCCCAAAATTTGTGCTTTACTTCGATTCTTTCCAGAATTGCTTCTACCACAAAATCAGCTTCCTCAAAGCAATGTATATCTGCGGAATAGTCAATACGGTCAAGGAGTTCCTCCGAATCCTCTCTAGACAAAATCCGCTCAGACACCTCTGTTTCCTGATTGATGGCAATCAGTTTCTTAGCCTTTACCAATGCTTCCGGAAAAAGGTCATATAATACAACCTGATAACCGAATTTTGCAAAAGTTTGGCCCATGGAGGCTCCCATGGTTCCTGCACCTGCAATGACAATTTTTTTAATTTCTCTCATAATTATCTTCCTCTAATCGTTATGGTCATCTTTTTTCTTTAAAGAGTTTAACATTGATTGCTTACGATAACCAGATCTATCTTTCCATTTCCTTTAAATCCGGACTGATGATCAGCTTGCATTCCGTGGCTTCCTGAATCTGTTCTACCGTGTAATCAGGATGCAGCTCCTTCAGGACGATTCCTTCCGGTGTTACTTCCATAACTCCCATCTCGGTGATGATCATGTCCACCACTCCCACTGCCGTATAAGGCAGGGTGCATTCTTTCAGAATCTTATGCTT
>NZ_JAGSND010000039.1:0-2516 GCF_018128545.1 Sinanaerobacter chloroacetimidivorans
ATCAACAAAGAAAAACTGAAAGAAATGTATATAAAGATGCTGCATACAAGGCTGTTCGAAGAGAAGGTGGCATATTTCTTCTCCATGGGAATGGTGCACGGAACCACCCATCTTTACGTGGGGGAGGAAGCTTCCGCTGTAGGTGCATGTTGTGCCCTTGAAACAGAAGACCTGATTACGAGCACCCACCGGGGACACGGACACTGCATTGGAAAAGGAATCGATCTGAACCGGATGATGGCAGAACTGCTTGGGAAATCAACGGGCTACTGCAAAGGGAAAGGAGGCTCCATGCATATCGCAGACCTTGAAAGAGGAAATATCGGAGCTAACGGCGTAGTGGGCGGAGGACATGCCATTGCGGTTGGAGCAGGACTTACCCTGAGAATGCAGAAGAGAGACAATGTAGTGGTCTGCTTTTTCGGAGATGGAGCATCGAATGAAGGAAGCTTCCACGAGGCATTGAATCTGGCATCCGTTTGGAAGCTGCCGGTGATTTTCATCTGTGAGAACAATCTGTACGGCATGTCGGTACCAGTAAGCAAATCCATGAACATTACTGATGTGGCAGACAGAGCAGCGGCCTATGGAATCAAAGGCATGGTTATCGACGGAAACGACGTGCTTGAAGTATACAAGAGTGTACTGGAAGCAAAAGAGTATGTAAAAGAAAACGGCCCCATTCTGATAGAGGCTAAGACCTACAGATGGCTGGGTCATTCCAAGAGTGATGCGAACGTGTACAGAACCAAAGAAGAGATTGCCAGCTGGAAGGAAAAGTGCCCCATCAAGCGCATGAGGGCCTATCTGGAAAGCAATCAGATCTTCAAAGCCAAGGAATTGGATGAAATGGAAAAGCAGGCTTCTGAGGACATGGAAAAGGCTGTGGAATTCGCCCAGAACAGCCCGTATCCATCCCTTGACACCATCATGGACGATGTATACGCATAGGAGGGGATAGAATGAAAGAGATAACTTACGCACAGGCGATAAAAGAAGCCATGTCGGAGGAAATGAGACGGGATGAAACGGTATTTCTAATGGGAGAAGATGTAGGGCTGTACGGCGGCGCATTTGGAGTATCTGTTGGAATGTTTCAGGAGTTCGGAGAAGAAAGAGTCAGAGACACCCCAATCTCTGAAGCAGTGATAGCAGGAGCGGCAGTAGGAGCAGCAGTAACCGGAATGAGGCCTATTGCTGAGATTATGTTCAGTGACTTTACCACAATCTCCATGGACCAGCTTGTGAATCAGGCTGCAAAGATCAGATATATGTTTGGGGGTAAAGCAAAAGTGCCCATGGTGCTGCGTACCCCGGGAGGTTCGGGAACCGGAGCAGCAGCTCAGCATTCCCAAAGCCTGGAAGCATGGTTCTGCCATGTGCCGGGACTAAAGGTAGTCATACCCTCCACCCCTTACGATGCCAAAGGCCTGCTGAAAGCAGCCATTCGGGACGATAATCCGGTGATGTTCATCGAGCAAAAGCTCCTTTATCGAAGAAAAGGAGAAGTGCCTGAAGAAGACTATGTAATAGAGCTTGGTAAGGCAGATGTAAAAAGAGAAGGAAAGGACTTGACCATCATTAGCTACGGAAGAATGGTTCCAACCTGTCTTGCGGTAGCAGAAGAGCTGGCCAAAGAAGGTATTGACATCGAAGTGGTGGATCCGAGAACCCTGCTGCCCCTGGACAAGGATACGCTGATTCAATCGGCGAAAAAGACAGGAAAAGTTTTGATCGTACACGAAGCGGTGCAGACAGGTGGCTTCGGCGGGGAAATCGCAGCAGTGATTGCTGACAGCGAAGCATTCTTTTACCTGGATGCCCCGGTAAAACGACTGGGAGGGCTGGATATTCCCATCCCATATTGTCCGGAGCTTGAGAAAAATGCGGTTCCTACGGAAGAGAAGATCAAAGAAGCAGTCTATACTCTCGTGAAGTAAGGAGGGAAAAGAATGGCAACAGCAATCATCATGCCAAAGGCGGGAATGGCCATGGAAGAAGGAACCGTCATCAAATGGCTGAAGGCAGAAGGAGACAAAGTGGAACAGGGAGAACCCCTGCTTGAAATACTCACCGATAAAGTAAATATGGAAGTGGAAGCCCAGGCATCAGGAACACTGATCAAGATCCTAAAAGAAGAAGGAGAAGTGGTACCGGTCACGCAGATCATCGGATATATCGGCACGCCGGGAGAACTCGTCGAAGAAGCCGGCGCACCGGAGGGCTCAATGCTGATGGGGAGCTCGGGCAAAGCAGCGGCTACTCCTGCAGCCAGGAGAATGGCATCGGAGAAAAATATAGAGCTTGGAAAGGTAAGAGCAACGGGGCAATATGGCGAGATCAAAGTCAGAGATGTCCTTGCACATAAAGGCATCGTGATCAGCCCCCTTGCAAGAAGAGTGGCAGAGGCGAACGAAGTGGATCTGTCAACGGTATCTGGCAGCGGCTACAATGGCAAGATCGTTATGCAGGATGTGGCCTCCAAACTGAGTGCCGGCGCGGAAATACCAGCAGCA
>NZ_JAGSND010000039.1:2572-7147 GCF_018128545.1 Sinanaerobacter chloroacetimidivorans
AGAGACGCAGTTCACACCGGATGGAAAAGAGATTCTGGAAGTGATCCCATACAGCGGCATCAGGAAAATTATCGGAGAGCGGTTAGCCTACAGCAAGTTTACCGCACCGCATCTGTACTTCACACAAAAGGTAAATCTGGAAAAACTGCTTGACCTGAGAAAACAGATCAACGAGGCACAGGAGAAGAAAACCTCCGTGTCAGATTACATCGCAAGGGCGGCGATTAAATCACTTCAGAAGTATCCAGAATTGAACGAATCCCTGATTGATGACAAAATCGTGAAATACAAGAGTGTAAACCTGGGTATTGCGGTAGCGGCACCAAGCGGACTGATCGTTCCGGTGATAAAAAATGCGAACCAGAAGTCTGTTGTAGAAATCTCCAAAGAGTCCGGTGTTCTGTTTGAGAAAGCCAGAACCGGAAAACTGACTCCGGATGAATACACCGGCGGGACCTTTACCATTTCCAATCTGGGTATGTTCGGCATAGAGAACTTCACTGCCATCATCAACCCGCCTGAGGTTGGAATTCTGGCAGTCAGCGCCACAAAGGATGAGCCGCTGGTAGTAGCAGATGCAAATGGAAACAAAACCATCGGGATTAAGCCCATGATGAACATCACCCTGACGGTAGACCATCGAGTCATCGACGGGTTGCTTGCGGCACAGTTTGTAACGGAAATAAAGAGACTGCTTGAAAATCCGATAGAACTATTCATATAGAGGGAAGAGTAAAGGGAGAATAAAATGGCAACAGCAATCATTATGCCCAAAGCCGGCATGGCTATGGAGGAAGGAACCATCGTCAAATGGCTGAAGGCGGAGGGAGATAAAGTGGAACAAGGGGAGCCCTTGTTGGAGATTCTCACCGATAAAGTAAACATGGAAGTAGAAGCCCAGGTGACAGGAACCCTGATCAAGATCCTTCATCAGGAGGGGGACGTGGTGTCCGTTACAAAGACCATCGGATATCTGGGAGCGGCAGGTGAGAAAGTCGATATTCCGGAAAAAGCAGAAGTACAAAACAAATCGGAAGCTCAGCTTACTGCCAAAGGAAAAGCGGAGCCTGATGAGGCAAAAGCAGCGCCTGTGCCCCATGAAGGGACTGGGGTTTCCGCTGATTCGGAGCCATATGACGTAGTGGTTATCGGCGGAGGCCCGGCAGGCTACGTAGCCGCCATCAAAGCTTCCCAGCTGGGGGGCAAAGTAGCCCTGGTGGAAAAGGATATCGTAGGCGGAACCTGTTTGAATAGAGGCTGCATTCCCACAAAGACCTATCTAAAGAATGCAGAAATACTGGAAACCATCCATCACGCAGCCCAAAGAGGAATATTGCTAAGTTCCACCGACTATACCATTGATATGGATAAGATCGTAGCGGTAAAGAATGATGTGGTGAAGACCTTGACCAATGGAGTGGCAGGACTGCTAAGAAGCTACGGAGTCAAAACCTACAAGGGAGTCGGAAAAGTCACAAAGGATAAGAAAGTGACCGTAGACGGCAAAGAAACCATAGAAGCGAGAAAGATCATCCTGGCGGGAGGTTCCAAGCCATCCAGGATCAAGATTCCGGGAATGGAAAGCAGCTTGGTCCTGACCAGCGATGAAATTCTGGACTTGAAAGAGATCCCGGAACATCTGGCAATCATCGGCGGAGGAGTAATCGGAATTGAACTGGCCACCGTGTTTCGGGCTTATGGAAGCCAGGTGACCATTATTGAAATGGAAAACAGGCTGGCACCCATGATGGATCAGGAGATCTCCGGGGAGCTGGCAAGAGTGGCAGAAGAGAAACACATCAAGGTGATGACCGGGACGAAACTGGAAAAGCTGCAGGAGAAAAATGGCAAGCTTCTGATCAATACCGACAAAGGGGAACTGCAGGCCGACAAAGCCCTGCTGTCCATCGGCAGAGTGGCAGACCTGGAGGCCATAGAAGACCTGGATCTGGAACTGGTCCGCGGCAAAATTAAAGTCAATGACAAGATGGAAACCAGTATGGAAGGTATTTATGCAGCTGGAGATATGAACGGGAAATGGATGCTGGCACATGCTGCCTTCAAAATGGGAGAAGTGGCAGCGGCCAACGCCATGGGAAAAGAGGAAAAAGTAAATCTTGCTTATGTTCCAAGCTGCCTTTATACGATGCCTGAGGTTGGAAGCGTAGGACTCACTGAAGAAGCAGCCAGGGCGAAGTATGACATCGCCATCGGGAGATTTTCCTTTGGAGCAAATGGCAGAGCGTTGGCATCCGGCGAAGGGGCAGGCTTCGTGAAAGTGATCATTGACAGAAAGTATGGAGAAATTCTTGGAGTGCACATCCTAGGACCGGCTGCTGCTGAAATGATTAACGAGGCAGCGTCATTGATGAGCATGGAAATCACAGCCCATGAGGTTTCAGAGATCATTCATGGCCACCCGACATTTTCGGAAGCATTCATGGAAGCGGTGGCTGACAGCCTGAAAAAATGCATTCATAAACTAAGACCCAGTTCATAGGGAGTTACAACTCCCTATGAACGTGAGGTCGTGTTATCCGGGGGCTAAGCAGGAGTTTTAGAGTTGCTTGGCCATCGGGCAAACCCAAAGTGAACTGATAGAAGGAGATTAGAAAATGCTAAGTAAAGAAATCATGATCAAGAACAAAACAGGGCTTCATGCAAGACCTGCAGCCCAATTTGTGAAAGAAGCAGCAAAATTCAAATCTGCCATTTCCATAGAATTTAAAGAAAAGAAAGTCAATGCAAAAAGCATCATTCATGTACTGTCTGCAGGCATAGCCGCAGGAAGTATCATTCATCTTTCTGCGGAAGGAGAGGATGAGCAGCAGGCCATTGAACGTCTTTCTGAAGTTATTGAAAAGTTTGAGGAATGAGGAATAAGGTGGGAAAGATGAAGATTGGAGTTGCCTGTTCGCCCGGTTTGGCCATTGAGAAAGCATATATTCTGGAGGAACCGGAAATATCCATTGATGTTAATTGCATTCTGCAAAATCAGGTTGAAGACGAGCTTGATAAGCTCGAAAAGGCATTCAATCAGTCAAAGGAACAGGTGGATGCTATCTATCAGAAAACACTGCTCACAGTAGGGGAGAAAGATGCGGAAATCATTCAGGCTCATCTGATGATTCTGGAAGACCCCATTTTCTATGAGGAAATCAAAGATGCTGTGAAAAATGAGCTTTGGAAAGCAGAGCATGCAATCATGAAAAAAGTGGAAGAGCAGGTCGCTGTGTTTGAGATGATTGACGACCCCTACATTAAGGAAAGGGCAGCAGACATTAAGGATGTAGGGAATCGATTGCTGATGAATGCCCTGGGACTTGAGATTAAGGACATCTCTTGCATGGAGGAAGAGGTGATCATTGTTGGTCATGACATTACACCGTCTCTGATGGCTACCCTTGACAGGAACCATGTAAAAGGAATCATTGCTGAAGTTGGCGGTGCAACCGCTCATACGGCGATCCTTGCAAGGAATATGGAGATCCCGGCTATCCTGGGAGCTTCCGGCGTATTATCCATGGTAAAGGATGGGCAGATTCTTATGATTGACGGCAGCAAGGGCGAAGTGGAAATTGATCCTGAAGAAGAGAAAGTCGTAGAAATTAAAAAAAAGATAGAAAAAGCTAGGCTTATCAAAAGAGAGCTGAGTCAGATCAAAAACCTGCCAAGCAGTACCCGGGACGGACATCATATTGAGCTTGTGGCCAATATCGGTTTGCCCATAGATACAGAAAAAGCATTGGAATATGGAGCAGAAGGTGTGGGACTTTTCAGAACGGAATTTCTGTATATGGACAGAAACAGCCAGCCTGACGAAGAAGAACAGTTTGCATCCTATAAAAAGGTGCTGCAGGATATGAGCGGGAAACCTGTCATCATTCGTACGCTGGATGTGGGAGGGGATAAAGAAATTCCTTATTTCAACCTGCCCAAGGAAGAAAATCCCTTCCTTGGTTATCGGGCCATCCGAATTTGTCTGGAAGATACGGAGCTCTTCAAGACCCAGCTCCGAGCCATACTTAGAGCCAGCAAGTTTGGAAAGGCACTGGTGATGTTTCCCATGATCTCCGGCGTAGAGGAAGTGATCCGGGCAAAAGCCATTCTGGAAGAAGCAAAGGAAGAATTAAGGCAAAGAAACCAGGAGTTTGATGATAATATTAAGGTGGGCATCATGGTTGAAATCCCATCGGCGGCAATTGCTGCAGATTTATTTAGTGAGGAGATCGACTTTTTTAGCATCGGAACCAATGATCTGACCCAGTATACCCTTGCTGTGGATCGCGGAAACACAAATGTGAGCAAGATCTATAACGGCTTTCATCCTGCATTGCTTAGATTGTTCAAAAATGTAATTGAAGCTTCTGAAAAGAAAGGCAAATTCACCGGCATGTGCGGTGAACTGGCAGGAAATCCTCTGGCAACCCTGCTCCTTCTAGGCATGGGATTCCATGAGCTGAGCATGAGCCCCAGTTCCATTCTTAAAGTAAAGAAAATTGTTACTTCGGTTGACAGGAGCTATGCACAAAAAGTGGCACAGCATGCCATGAGCCTTACCAGAGCGGAAGAAAT
>NZ_JAGSND010000004.1:0-206860 GCF_018128545.1 Sinanaerobacter chloroacetimidivorans
AAAATCATGAGATGAGGTTATGAAAATATCAAAACTGCGAACCAGCTTTGCGTTATCACATAAAATTAGACCTTTTGTTGATCAGACAAAAATTGTGACTTAGTTTCACAAACTAATAAATAATAAGTCAGGAACTGAATATATTGTAAAAACCGGAGGTTAGCATGATGAAAGTGAAAAAAATCCTGTTGGTAATAGCAGGTATTTTATTTTTGATAATTGGTGCTATTGGAATTGTTGTCCCGGTACTGCCTACGACTCCATTGGTAATCTTATCCGCTATTTGTTTTTCTGGCAGCAGCGAAAAACTTTATCAGATGTTGCTAAAAAGCAAGTACTTTGGAAGTTATATAGAAAATTACAGAAATAAAACCGGTGTTCCGGCTGAAGTAAAGAGAAGAGCCATCTTTTTCTTATGGGCCATGCTGGGAATTTCCATGTTTTTATCCAAGAATCCTAAGATAATTATATTGCTTGCTGCTGTCGGAATCGGTGTGACGATTCACATTTGCAGTTTAAAGAAGAAAGAGGAGAAGTCATGAATCTAACCGGAATTGCCATTGGTGCTGCTACATTTATTATCATTGGGTTATTTCATCCCATTGTAGTAAAAGCTGAATATTATTTTTCGAAAAAAATTTGGCCGCTATTTCTGATTGCCGGAGTTATTTTTGTAATCGCTTCTATGCTGACCAGACACCCGGTTTTGTCTCCGATTTTCGGAATCCTTGGATTTGTATGTTTATGGAGCATTAAAGAATTGACGATGCAGGAGGTACGAGTAAAAAAAGGATGGGCAAAAATGAATCCATACAGAAGATATTAAGATAGAGAATACTGCGACCTGCGATCTGATTGGCTGATATAATTTTGTCAGCTATTTAAATATATAGAGATTTTGTCCGATGAGCATTTTATACCCCCGTTGCATACTATGAATAGGAAGCCTTATGGCGACCTTTATTCTACACGGAGGTGCAACATGATTTATCTTGACAATGGAGCAACCAGCTTTCCAAAACCAAAGGGAATGCTTATGGCGATGAATGAGTGTATCAGCACTTATTGTGGTAATCCGGGGCGATCGGGACATTCTATGTCAATGAGGACAGGGGAAGAGGTATTTAAAGCAAGAAGAGCAGTAGGGGAGCTATTTGGTATTAAGGATTACAGCAGAATTCTATTTACTTTAAATACTACCGGGGCTTTAAACCTTGGTATTAAAGGTGTTCTGGAGCCTGGCGATCATGTGGTAACTACGTCCATGGAGCATAACTCTGTTCTAAGGCCACTAAGAGCACTTGAAAACCAAGGAATAGAAACCACCATCGTAAAATGCGGGATGGATGGTTCTTTAGATATAAACAGTATAAAAAATGTGATTAAGGAGAATACAAAACTTATCGTATGCACACATGCTTCCAATGTAACAGGGACCATAATGCCAATCAAAGAATTAGGTGCTTTTGCAAGAAAGAAAAAAATTCTATTCATGGTGGACGGAGCCCAAAGCGCTGGAAGTGTTCCTATTGATGTGGATTCGATGAATATAGATCTTTTAGCTTTGCCAGGTCATAAAGGATTGCTTGGCCCGCTAGGAACAGGTCTGCTTTATGTAAGAGAAGGTGTAAATGTAAAGACCCTAATAGAAGGGGGAACCGGTACCAATTCGAAAGATCTGATTCAGCCCTGGGAATATCCGGAGGGATATGAGTCCGGTACTGTAAATGCTCCCGGAATTATCGGATTGGGATATTCTTGTAAATATGTTAAAAAAATGGGGATTCAAAATATTAAAAACTATGAGGATGAGTTAATTGAAATTTTGGATGGATCTTTAAGAAATATGCAAGGCATTACTGTTTACGGCCCTTGGGACTGCAGGAAAAAGACTGGTATTGTTACCTTCAATATTAATCACTTAAGCTGCGAAGACGTATGTGATAAGCTGAACGGTTACGGTATTGCCTCGAGAGGTGGTTTCCACTGTGCAGGGCTTGCTCATAAAACCATTGGAACCTATGACACCGGTGCTATTAGATTAAGCGTTGGCCCATTTAATACAAAAAAAGATATTCAGACGGCTGTAAGAGCCATATACCAGATCAAAAAAGTATGATATAATAGTTCCAACTATTGACTTCCAGCGTTGCTGAAAGGAAGGAACTATTGCATCATAAACTTCAAAGAGCCAAAACTGCCTAATTTTGAAGTTTATGATTTAAATGAACACAATTATTGAGATGCAGCGTTGCTGCAAGGAAGTGTTCATTGAATCACGCGTCAACCAGACATGCATGCTAAAAAAGCTATATAAAATAGTGATATATGGGAGAACAAAAGATAAAATGAAAATTCAAATTATAAACGGACCAAACCTGAATATGTTAGGAATCAGAGAGCCGGAAATATACGGTACCCTAACCCTTAATGAAATTAACCGAAGGATAGAAGAGCATGCTAAACCGCTTGGTATTGAATTATCCTTTTTTCAGTCCAATCATGAAGGAGCGATTATCGATAAAATTCAGGAGTGCTTTGGACAAGCTAATGGTATTATTATTAACCCCGGTGCTTATACCCATTACAGCATCGCTATACGTGATGCTCTTGCAGCGGTAGGAATTCCCACTGTTGAGGTTCATTTAAGTGATATTAACTCGAGGGAGGATTTCAGAAAAATATCAGTAATCAAAAATGTCTGCGTGAAGCAGATTTGGGGAAAAGGTGTTCATTCCTATTTGGAAGCATTGGAATATCTGTCTAAATAATTTCGAGCAGTAATGAATACACTTAGAAAGAGAGAAGATTATGATCAGGGAAAACACCACCTTAATGAGAGAAATCATCGAAAAAATGGACTATATGGCTAGAGTTATGGATGCAGAACATAAAGTGATCTATATGAATGAGAAAATGCGTACCTTATTCAGCCATACCCTGGGGCATATCTGTTATAACCTTCTTGGAAAGTCGGAAAAATGTGATCATTGTGTTACATCGGGTTCGAAAGAGACCGGAAAAACGGATACGAAAGATGTTCTGATCGGCGATAGGTACTATGAGGTAATGTCATCACCGGTCAGCATAAATGGGGGAGAAAACTATTCAATAGAGTTGCTTCATGATATAACAGATCAGAAAAAGATACAGGATGAATTATTAAAACAATATGAAAAGCTGAAATTAGACTTAGAATTTGCAAAACAAATACAATATAGTACATTGCCAATAGACGGTGATTACTGGGATTCAATAAAAATAAACGCCATTTATCAGCCCAGTGAAGACCTGGGAGGCGATCTCTTCGATATTGTAAAAATAGATAAAGAGAAAACCTTGCTTTACATAGCCGATGTTTCGGGACATGGTGTTAAGTCCTCGTTGCTGACTATTTTTCTGCGGCAGCTTATCAGGGGACGAACCTATGAATCTACGGTAGACCTAAAAGAAATCCTTGATACGCTTATAAAAAGCTATAATGATTTGAAGATTAATGAGGAGCAATATCTAAGCGTACTTTTCTGCTGCTATGATAAAACAAAAAAAGAACTTGTTTTGTTAAATGCAGGGCATAATTGCCTTCCGATGATTGTAACCAAGAATGGCCATATGAAAGAGGTTATCGTTCGGGGCAT
Source organism: Sinanaerobacter chloroacetimidivorans (assembly GCF_018128545.1). Lineage (GTDB taxonomy): Bacteria > Bacillota > Clostridia > Peptostreptococcales > Anaerovoracaceae > Sinanaerobacter > Sinanaerobacter chloroacetimidivorans. The sequence continues at coordinate 3,639 of NZ_JAGSND010000004.1, forward strand.
GCCTATTTGCAACCTGATTCAAAATCCCAATCATGAAGAAGTTGTCATAAAGGTAGAGAGCGGTGATCGGATCCTGCTTTTCACGGATGGAATTACAGAAGCCTATAATGATAGGGGCATTCCTTTCGGTTCCGAAGGAATTACTAGGATCGTAAAGGAAAACCTTCAATTGGACGGAAAGGCCCTGGCAAAGAAGATTGTTGAAGGGGTGAATGATTACACAGGTACATTGCCGATAGACGATGTGGCTGTCATAGTAGCCGAGATTTTATGATTCGCCATTTTTCACGCTGTCAATACCTTGATTTGCCAATTCGTCAGCCCGATGATTCATTTTGGTAATATATAAAAAATCATCTTTTGTGAACTTTGGACCGTTCCACTCGATGAATTTTTGATAGAGAGCATCGATATTCGTATTTTTACTGTTTAAATTAACGTGTCCTTTGACCCTGTAAAAATCAATCTGATGCTTGTTTATAACAGCAAAAAGAGCTTCCCATAGATCGCGGTTTTCAACGTCGGTTTTTTTGGATGTTTTCCAGTTGTTGCGGTACCAATTCTCATACCATTTTTCGCGGAAACAGTTCATCAAATAGGAGCTGTCGGAAAAAACCCGGATGGAAAGGTTCTCTTTTGTCAGGGCCTGTAAAGCATTGAGCAGAGCTTCCATCTCCATACGATTGTTGGTTGTATTGCGTTCTCCGCCAAAAAGTTCCTTTTGATGTTCACCGTATTCCAGAATGGCCCCCCAGCCGCCGATATTTGTTTCGTTTTGGTTGCCCGAGCAGGCACCATCGGTATATATATTCATTGATTTCATAAAATGGCTCCTTTTGCCTTTGTAATATTCTAGTAATGATTATGCCTTAATTAGGAAAAACAAGCAAGGGGCTAAAGATGATGAAAAAAGAAGAATTTAAATGAAATTTACGGCACAAAAGAAATGTAAAACTATTTTAAACGCGGCGTAACACGTTTGTAATATACATATTATATACTTAGCTTATGAATAATGGTGTAATTTAGGCTTCGTTTACCAGGAAGTATTTTTTGTTTTGGAAAGGAGGAAGAAAAAGGATGAAAAAATGTCTTGCTGCATTGATTATCGTATTATCAATGTTGTTCAGTACTGTTTTTGCCCATGCTGCTGCTGATCCTGCTGTTGTCCTTGTTAATCCGGCAGCTAACAGTACTGTTTATTCCACGAATCTTCTGATTTCCATAAAGGTAACGCAGCCCAAAACGATAAAAGTAAAAGTATTTGAGGAAAAGCAAATGGTAAATGGTACTTTAAGTGCCATCAATATCAATTCTCTGTCCGTAGCCAACGGAACACTGAGCAATGCGAGCTTTACTCCTGTTCTCAAATTGGCTGCGGTTACTTATACATGCAGTAACAACTTAAGCTTTTTTACAAAGCAAGTAAATGACGTGTCCCCTGGATTATATAGGATCCAGATCGAAACGGTGGATGAAAATGGAAAAGTTTTATACACCAATAACAGTTATGTAGCGGTAAAGGAAAAAACAGAGGGGGCAGATGCGAAAATCTTTGAAACACCGCAGTCCGGAACTATGCAGTTCTTGCAGAATCTGCTGAAAAGCATATTTGGAAATTAAAGGCGGCTGATGAATGATGACGAAGCCGATGCTGATTGAAAAACTGAAGAACATTCTTTTAGTAGTATTGTTGCTATCTACGATACTACTATTGTATTTTTTTTGGGGCAATCTTTCTTTTGAAAAGCTGGGAATGCAGGAACCTCAAATAGAGCAAGAGGTTCCCTCGGTAAGAGAAGTCCTGCGCCCTTACCGGATGATTATTAATTTTGGTTCTGAAAACTATACGGTAGTCACCACAGAAAAACCATATCTCTGGGACGGAGCCGAGAATATCGGATTTATTTACGAACTGAAAAAATTCAGCCAGACGGAGAATCTTCTCGTTGAGGAAATAACCTATTCGCAGTATCAGGAAATTATGAACTATAAAAGTTCCATAAGGGCAGAATTCCAATATAATATTCCTTTTGCGGATTTCTGCAGCGAATATGAAATCAAAAAAAACCAGAGCTATAACGCTATTGAAACCTTAACAACGGTGGGGTATTCGGAAGGCAGCCCGGAAAGTATCTTTCTATACGACGGCAAAAATTCAAAATATTATCGGATTGTTGCTGATTCGGATCAAACAACATTTACAGCTTTGATATCTACAGTGGAGCAGGAAGGTTATCTTAATTATTATCCCATCAGCGTCTACCTGGGGATTGAAAACCATACTCTTGTCCTCCCTGAACTTCAGGCAAATTTGAAAAGCTTTTCCTATCAGCAGGAGGCATATGCTCACCAGGTGGATAAAATCAATGAAATGGCGGAGTCTTTCTTTGGCGAAAATTTTGATTTTGTACGAAAAATTAAAGAGGATAACGGAACTATTATCTATATGTATGGGTATGGTCAAAATGTATTGATTGTTAATAACGACGGAAGTTTTGTCTATAAGGAGGATGAGCCGGACAGAGTCAGTTCACAGCAAAGCTATTTTGATTCTTTAAAAACTGCCCTTCAATATGTGGCATCTCACGGTTCTTGGGGATCTTTGGATGGAGCAGTTATGAAACCATATCTAAAAAATATAAGGATCAATCCGGAGGGGAAAAAAGGTTATCGATTTATATTCGGAATGGAAATAAACGGAACCCGTTTATATTATGAGCAAGGGGAAATCATCACAGTGGATGTTATCCAGGGGCAGGTTACGTATTATAACAGAAATATGATTCATTTTGACCAGGAAGAAGTAAACACCCTCCAGGCAGCTTCTTTCGAAGATACTGCCACCGCCGGCAATACGATTGCACAAAATTATCAATATATCTATGGTATCCTGATCAATACCAAGAATATTACGGAGCCTGTTGATCAAAGCCGTATTTTTGAAGAAGTAGCAGGGCTTATCACCAACATTCAGACGGGATATGTAAAAACCTTGAATTCTTCGCAGGATTTCGAGGTAAGTCCTGCATGGATCGTGTCAATAAACCGTATCAATATTTACTTTGATTTGTACAGTGCGGAGCCTTTAGGATATTCGGAAGAATAGGAAGGGATTTTCAATGGATTGGACGAAAGCAAAAAATATACTGATAGTTGCACTACTTGTAACAAATTTGGTACTTGTATTGACTTATGCCTTCCGGGATAATTCCTTTAGCAGCACCGATGAGGACGTCCTGAAGGATACAATAGAACTTCTGGAAAGCAAAAACATTTACATCGAAACAACCATTCCCAGCAAGCATAGTAGAATGCCCGTATTATCGGTTGAATATGATAAAATCAATCAGGATCTGGTGGATAAACAGCTGGAGCAGCAGAAAGCTCTTCCGAAAGGGGAGCGCAGTGATGACAACATCGTAGAAATGACCAAAGACTTTCTGGAACGCTGTGGAATGCTTACCGAAAATGTGACTTTTGAGTCCGTTGAGAGACGAGGGGAGCAAATCACAGTCGCCTATAAGAACTATTTCAACGATATAGCCATTGAAGAAAACTACATCATATTCTCAGTGTATGAGGGAAAGATCGACCAAGTCCAAAGATTCTGGGTTAATCCAATAGAAACCGGAAAGACCAAGAAAGAAATCATTCCGGCAGTAGATGCACTGATAAAATTTATGAGCGAAAATGAAGAAGATGCAAAAGTATATGTGGAGGATATTTCACTGGTATACTGGCTGGATTCTGAGTCCTTTGACGCTGAATCTCCTGTATCTGATACGGCATTTCCTGCGTGGAAAATTACCTATAATCAAGGAAAAATCAAATATGTTATGGCCTATGAGCAGTAACAAGACTGGGCGTCATATAGTTACAGCAATAAATGCTATTACGTTTACAATACTATCTTAAAAATAACAACGAAAAAACAAACAAATAACACGAAACCAACACAATAATAAGAGACAATTAAGGAGAGATTTCCAATGACGTTAAGCTTTTGTTCCTTTTCCAGCGGAAGCAGCGGAAACTGTTATTTAATAAAAACACAGCAGACAGCTTTGCTTATAGATGCGGGTATCAGCGGTAAAAAAATTTTTGAAGGCCTTGAAAAAACCGGGACTTCTCGAGAAATGCTGGCTGCGGTATTGATTACTCACGAGCATACGGACCATACAAAAAGTATAAAAACTATAATGAAAAAGCAACCTTCAATAAAAGCCTATGCCAATGAGAAGACCTGGAATTGCCTTGACCAAGAAATCTGTCAGGAGCAAAGAAGGGTCTTTACTACAGGGGACGCGTTTGAAATTGGCGACATTCGGGTAAAAACCTTTCGAGTATTCCATGATGCTGCAGATCCGGTAGGCTACTCTTTTTATTCAGGGGAAAAGCAGATCAGCGTAGTAACAGATACGGGATGCATGAGAGATGAAATCATTGATGAAATCAAAAGCGCAGATATTCTCATATTGGAGGCTAATCACGATGTAGATATGTTAAGGGTCGGAAAATATCCGTGGTTCCTGAAACAGCGTGTGTTGGGAGAGGAAGGACACCTTTCCAATGCGGCAGCAGGAGAGACGATACTGAGGCTGCTTTCTGAAGATAATAAAGAAAGATGTGTATTGCTTGCACATCTGAGTAAGGAAAATAATTTTCCGGAGATGGCCTATCAGACAGTAAAAAACATACTGGAGGAAGCAGATTATTACATAGGAAAGCATATTAAATTGAATACTATCATTAGAGATGAGGTAAGCTTAATTTATCAAATATGAATTAGGGGGAATTAATATGGAATTTGAGGAATTTGATAAGGAAAGTTTAGATGGAACACCGGAAAGAGCAGAGGATAAGACAGAGAACTTTAAGGCAGAGTCCATTACGACGGAATCCTATATAGCACCGGAGCCAACGCAGCCTGCTAAGAAAAAGAAATCCGGAAAAGGCAAGAGAATCGTGTCACTGATATTGATCGTTGTTTTATCTGCCGGAGCAGGCTTTGGAGGCGGTCTGGCAGCTATGTATTACGCCCAGGATATCATCCCCGGATTTGCAGTGCGTAGTGATATTACCATCAAACCGGAAAGCAATATTAATACAGCAGAAGCTATAGCTGAAAAAGTAATTCCATCTGTTGTCGGTATCAGTACAAGCACAGAGGTTACTTATCAAAGCTGGTTTGGGGAGCAAAAAGGGGTGGCCAGCGGAGTCGGTACGGGGATTATTGTGGATGAAAAAGGCTATATCCTGACAAATTCACATGTGGTAAGTGATGGAACTGCAGAGAAAATAGTTGTTCAGCTGACCGATGGAAGAGAAGTAACCGGAACTGTATTATGGAACGACAAAAATATCGATCTTGCTATCGTAAAAATAGAAGCAAATAATTTAACGGCTGCAGAGCTTGGTGATTCCGAAGATGTAAGAATTGGATCCTATGCCTTAGCTATTGGAAATCCTTTGGGACTTGCCTTTGACCGCAGCCTAACCCAGGGAGTGATCAGCGGATTGAACAGAACCATTACCGTGTCAGACGGGCAGAACCAAATCACCATGGATGGATTACTTCAAACGGACGCTTCCATTAATTCCGGAAATAGCGGAGGGCCGCTTCTTAACAGCAAAGGGCAGGTAATCGGTATCAATTCAGCAAAAGCGCAAAGCGGCGAAGGGCTCGGATTTGCCATCCCGATCAATACTGCAAAACCCATCGTAGATGAAATTAAATCAAAAGGTGAATTTAAACGAGCATATATAGGAATCAAGGGCGGAAGCGTTTCGGAATATCTGGCGGCCTATCCGGATGCGAACCTGGGGTCTGAAAAAGGTGTTTACATCGCACAGATCTATACCGATTCTCCGGCTGCAAAGGCAGGGTTAAAAGAGGGCGACATTATCATCGGTGTGAATGATGACAAGGTTGACACCATGACGCAACTCATCAGTACACTTTTCCAATACCGTCCGGGCGACTCCGTTTCACTTAAAGTAGTCAGAGACTTAAGAACCATCACCGTTAATGTAACATTGACAGAGATGGAGGAATCAAGATAAAATTGAAGGAGGCAATGGGAATTGCCTCCTTTTATATCATATAAGTTTTTAAAAGTAAAAAGTAGATTAGCAGGAACGGAGCGGTTATGAATATCCATATTATCTGTATTGGAAAACTGAAGGAAGATTACTGGACAAATGCGATTAAGGAATACAGCAAAAGACTCAGTAAATATTGTACATTGTTAATAAGCGAACTAAAAGAAGAAAAGTCTCCGGATAATCCTTCTCAGGCTGAAGAATTGGCTATAAAAGAGGCAGAAGGCAGGCGCATCTTAAAACAGATCAAAAAAGACTCCTACGTTATTGCCTTGGAGATACAAGGGAAGCAATTAACTTCGGAAGAGCTTTCAGAAAAGATTCAGGAGCTGGGCGTTTCCGGCAAAAGTGATATCAGCTTTATCATCGGAGGTTCTATTGGACTGTCTCAGGAGGTTCTTTCCCGCGCAGATTTTAGATTATCCTTTTCAAAAATGACCTTTCCCCATCAGATGATGCGAGTCGTGCTCCTGGAGCAGATTTACAGAAGCTTTAAGATTATAAAAAAGGAAAGTTACCACAAGTAACTTTCAGAAAAGAAGCAATAAGTATGAATAAATAATGGCATTCAATCAAAATCGGTTGGATGCCTTTTCTTAATTTCGTATGATTGCACATCATCTCTTTCTTTCCTTGTCAGTACAACACTTAAAATAGGGATGCAAAAATTGTAAATATTGAAGAAAAATACTTTTCAGTATATAATTTGAATATATATTCTATGAGCTTAATTTAGAAGTTGGTGGAAATACAAGGGTGGATTATAATACGTCAAACATTTTTAACGATACCGGTTGGGCAGAATGGACAGATTATTAAGAAGTTGATAAAAAATAAAATCAAACCCTGATAAGTGACGGTCATCCGTAACTTAGTCCGTTATAACGTAACACACCCTGTAGAGATTGCAACAAACCGAAATTGGGTTGAATTTAGATATCTGTTTCAAGTATCATAATGATAGAGTTAACTCCAATAATTATTTAAGGGAAGGGGGCAGAAAGATTCTTGAAAATCAATATCGAACAATCAAACACTTATAGCGAAGTTGAGATAACCATAAAGTGTAACAACATCGATGAAGGTCTTGAAAATCTAATATCAAGCATACGGTTATACAGTTCAACGATTAGCGGTAAGAAGGGTGCTAAGATTTATTTCTTAAAACCCGAAGATGTTTTTTATTTTGATACAGTGGATGAAAAAGTTTTTATTTATACTTCAGACTGCGTTTATGAAACAAATTTAAAACTATATGAAATAGAGGAACGTTTTATAGGCAGCAGCATTATCAGAGTAAGTAAATCTATAGTATTGAATTTGATAAAAATTGATTATGTATCACCTTTATTAAACGGAAGAATTGAAGCTGTACTTCAAAATGGAGAGAAAGTGATTATTTCAAGACAATATGTTCCTATATTTAAAAATAAATTGGGTTTATGAGGAGATTCTATGAAAAATATAACAATACAATTTTTCTTTTTAGGGTTAATGATTGCATTTACTATTTCGGTATTGATGGTATCCGCCATATTAGCCATAACTACGGATGCTGCAATGTTGCCTATCAGTTTAATTTGGCAGACCTTTTTACTTTCAATACTTTGTTCTCTTATTAATTTGGTTTATCGTTCAGAGAAATTGAAATTTTTTTGGCAATCTATCATCGGCTATATTCTCACCACCGCAACAATCATCTCATGCGGTTTGATCTTTGGTTGGTATGGAGCAAACAGTTTTGATAGAATAAGTTTCATTCTGATTTCATTTTTCGTATATTCATTATTTTATTTAATAACGTGGATCATCATATGGCAAATAGCCAAATCAAAGAAAAAAACTCTAAACGATAAATTAAAGGAATTTAAGCAAAAACAATAATAAAGAAAATAAAACATTAACAAAACAATAGCATTGAATAATGAAGCTTATGGTTTTATCCGGGTCTATATAAAACTAAAAGAATTAAGATTTTTTCAAACTTTTCATTTGATACATTCTCATATCTGCAAGCCGATAAAGTGTATCAAGAGAATAAAAACCTTCTCTAAAAGCAGCTATGCCAAAACTAAAATTTGGTACAAATTTTTCTTCAGTAAAAATATTTTGTGATGCCAGAAAATCAAATTTTATGATTTCCAATTTTTCTTCCGGTGGAATTGGGTCATCATGGAGAATGGCAACAAACTCATCGCCGCCGTATCTCCCGCAAAGCTCATTCTTTCCAAGATGATTGCTGATAATCATAGAGAAGGTTTTTATAACTTCGTCACCGTAGCTATGACCCAACGTGTCATTTGCTTCCTTTAAATTATCCAAATCTATAAGGATAAAATACATATTTTCAGTCTGAAGAGAGCGTGAATTCAGTATTAAGGCTGCCTCTTTATCAAAGCAGCTTCTGTTCAGTAAATTCGTTAGACTGTCGTATTTTGAAAGATAGAATATCTCTTGGTACAATTTTTGATTGTTAATGATGATGCTGATCTGGTTGGACATATAATCTAAAATATAAATATCCTGTTCGGTAAAAATGTCGTTTTCATCACCATCAATACATAAAAGCCCAACCAGCTCCTTATTGATAAATAACGGAGCCGATACTTCAGATCGTAATGCAAACCCGCTATCTCCGGAATTTACAATATTTTTTTCAAGGACAATGTCCTCCAATCTGTTGATGATAACCGTTCTATTCGGATTCCCCTCAGTTGCTATGTATAAGAATGATTCCTCAAGCTTTAGTTTAAAATTAGTTATTTCATCTTGATTAAAACCAACAGAAGCCTTTGCAACAAGAAGACCCTCCGAATTAAACATCAAAATACTTCCAAACTTCGCCTTCGGGATAAGCTTCAGACATGTATCCAGAATGTACTGATATAAATCGGTTGGGTGATTCGTGTTCACCACTCTGTTTGCTATGTCTAATGCAGCCTCACGGATCCTTATCAGCTGTCGCATTTCGTACTGTATAGATGAATTTTTTTTGTATGATTGGAGCAGTAAAGCTGCCAGCATAGTCATTGTCAGTAATAAGAATATAATCATATAAAATAACCTCTAATGAAAAATCAGAATTTTACAATAACTTCATAGCAACTATATTTTATCATTGTATTTTTAAACAACAGCTCTATTTAACTAATGTGTTATACCCCCATAATGTTGAAGCCGCAGTCTACATGTGTAACTTCCCCGGTTATACCGCTTGAAAGATCGCTCAAATAAAAAATGGAAGCTTTACCGATATCCTCTTTGGTCACACACCGTTTTAAGGGAGCTTGTCCTTCTGCCACATTCAAGATGCTGCTGAAATTGCTTACTCCCATGGCGGACATTGTTTTAATCGGACCGGCAGATATGGCATTGACTCGTATCTTGAAACTGCCCATATCCGATGCCAGGTACATGACACTAGTTTCTAAAGCCGCTTTGGCCACTCCCATCACATTGTATCCACTGAATACTTTTTCCGAGCCCATGTAAGTCAGTGTCAATATGCTTCCTCCGTCAGTCATCACATCTTTTGCTCTTCTGGAAACCGCTACAAGAGAATACGCGCTTACGTCTAAGGCATGAGCAAAACCTTCTCTGGAAGTATATAAAAATGGGTTCTTCAATTCTTCCGCATTTGCATGTGCAATTGCATGAACAACACCGTGTATTACGCCGTACTTTTCTTTTATCACATCGAATAGTTCGTCAATATCATTGTCCGAAGAGATATCGCAAACATAAACAGAAAAATTACCTATATCAGAAATCAGCTTTTCTGTTTCTTTTTTTTCACGTTCACTTTGACATGTAAATATCAGATTTCCGCCTTCCAGGGCAGCGGCTTGCGCAATCCCCCAGGCGATGCTCCATTTATTTCTAAGACCCATAATTAGTATGTTTTTATTTAATAATAAAGATCCCATTCTTGATATATCCTCCTAAAGAAACTTGATTGATTCATAAATCATTATATTATACATAAATCGTATTAGCCGGCAGCCAAGGCTCTAATATCTCATAGGGAATTTTTAAGCCATCGATACTCTCGCCGATATTGACATCAGGCTTTACTTTTCCATGGTAGTCACTGCCTCCGGATGCAAAAAGCCGGTGTTCTCTGCAATAGGTAAGCAGGATATTCGTTCTTTCTAAAGAATGAAGAGAATGATAGCACTCTATTCCATCGAGTACGGATAAGGAAACTAATGAATCCAAAAAACATTGGTGATCCTCGGTAAAATATCCGTAAAGATGTGCAAGGAAAGCCATTCCGCCGGCTTTCTTGATAAGCGCAGAGGCTTCCTGAATCGTAGGATAATTTTTTGTCTGTTCAAGGAAAAAAGGACTCTCAGAATTATTTACGCAGGTTCTGTAAAAGGCATTGACACTCTCCCAGACTTCTTCTGTGAAGTGATTTTTATTTTCCGGATATTTTCTGAGATCCGCATGCATGATCTGAGTAGCAAAGTATTTACTGTTTTTGATCGATAAGTTATCACTGCATTTGATGTTCAGATTTCTGCATATCTCCGTCATTTTTTTCAGATAGGTGTTCTCCCGCTCCAGGAACCTTTCATCAGAAATAAGGCCATCTGAACGCAGTGTGTCAAGATCCATACCATACCCTAATATTTCAATGGGATATCCTTCGTGTACAACGGAAAACTCACAACCCGGAATAATCCCGCCTTCATAGTAATCCCCGATCTTCAAAGCACTTAACTTTTCATAGGCGCCGATTGAGTCATGGTCGGTTATAGAGATATATTTTAAACCCAATCGCTGTGCTTTGATCAGAATCTCTTTTGGTTCGTCCGAACCATCCGATGAAGTTGTGTGAATATGTAAATCTATCATACTGCAGCTCCTGATGATGGTTTTATTAACATAGTTATTTTATTACGATTTAGTTAGAATGGCAAATATAAGAGCGTTTTAATTTCTTACCTGCCTGAAATATTCTGCCGATAGCTTATATTATATCCTCCTGATTCTTTGTTTAAGACTCACATGGTATAGTGTAATTCATTGAAAAGAATAGACTTATGCTTTTCAATGAATTATTATATAGATAGATAGAGTACACCCTTAAGAGAGTACAATCTAGGGACCCTTTTCTTATGTTTTCTAATGCCGGCTTCCAAAGCTGCCGCCAGGGCCAAAGTTGATTCATGAATCGGATCAAAAGATTCTGTAAAAATTATCATAAATTTTAATTTCCAACGATACAATGAAAAGAGGGATAAGCTGTGAAGAAACTATTCAGATTACAAAGCAGTCTGTTAAAAGAAATTGACTATTACGAGAAGATGGTGCCGGAGCGGGATCATTTCATTGATTGGGAGCGGGTCCATATTTCCAGTTGTGCAAAGCTGGGATATTTACTGGCAGAGGAAAGGGGAGTTGACCCTGAATTGGCAGCTTGTGCCTGCGCCTGTCATGATTATGGAAGAATCATTACCGGTAAGCAGAAAGGGCATGCAGAGGCAGGGTATGAACCCGTTCAGGAATTTTTAGCAAAAACAAAGCTTTTTACCGAGGAAGAAATCAAAAAAATTGCTGTTGCTGTGAAAAATCACAGCCAAAAAAGTGAGGTCGGAAGTCCGCTGGAGGAAATCGTAAAGGATGCCGATGTATTGGATTTTCATCAGTATGGCTTTGAATTTCCACGGGAAGAACAAAAGAAAAGGTTGGAAAGACTAATTTTACAAAAAAGCGTGATAAAATGAGATTTTTCGAAAAATTATAAAAAAAATGTTGAATACTGTATACTTTTTATATAAAATGTTTACAAAGCGCTTCTGGTAAAAAGCTTGAGCGCTTTTCGTTTTAACATCAGTGCTAACAATTTAAAAAAAATAGTCACTCATTTTCTGGTTAGCTATCATCTTGAAAGGAGAGCTTGTTGTGAAAAGACAAAGTAGTGTACGCATAATGCTTTTAACGATAATGCTGGTATTATGCAGTGGAGTCATCGCGTTTGCTAGTGAGGCCGAGGGACATCACAACCTGGGCGAATTGCTGCCAATTTGGAGTGTACTGCCGTTTGTTGGTATGTTGCTTTCCATCGCTATTTTCCCGCTGGTCAAGCCGGAATGGTGGGAACACAATATGATGAAGGTAGTCATTTTTTGGTCACTTGTCTTCCTGATTCCCTTTGGAATTGCCTTTGGGGCAAATGCCCTCATCTTTAACATTCTTGAAATCGTTCTTTTAGATTATTTACCCTTTATTGTTTTACTCTTTGGATTATTCGTAGTAGCCGGAGGAATTATATTAAGAGGAACTCTTATCGGAACACCAAAGGTAAACATCATACTACTGCTGATTGGTACAATTCTGGCAAGCTGGGTTGGAACCACCGGTGCAAGTATGCTCTTAATCAGGCCGGTAATCAGGGCGAATCAATGGAGGCAGAAAAAAGCGCATATCATTGTTTTTTTCATATTCCTGGTTTCGAATATCGGAGGCTGTCTGACTCCGGTGGGAGATCCGCCTTTATTCCTTGGATTTTTAAGAGGTGTTCCTTTCTTCTGGACCATGAAACTCTTCCCGATCATGCTGCTGAATGTGATTATTCTGTTAGTAGTTTTGTTTTTCCTTGATAATTATTACTACAAAAAGGAATTGGCGGCAGGGAGAAGCCCGCAGGATGTCATTGGAGATAAACCAAAGCAGCCGTTAAAAGTTGAAGGTGCACATAATCTGATCTTTATGGCTATGATTGTCGGTGCTGTTATTCTTAACGGAATGCTGCCAAACTTTGAAGCTTTCGCTGATCAGGTTACCGGTGAAGTCTACGGTTTACATATTTTCGAGGGTGTCGTTGTAGGATACAACAGCATCATCCAAATGGTGATTATATTACTGGCAGCGTTTTTATCCATGAGAACGACTAAAAAAATTATCAGAACGGATAATTGCTTTACCTGGTTCTGTATTCAAGAGGTAGCAACCTTGTTCATCGGAATCTTTATAACCATGATTCCTGCTCTTGCTTTACTGAAAGCCCACGGTTCAGCTTTAGGTCTGAGCTCTCCGCTACAGTTTTTCTGGGTCACCGGCGCCTTGTCCTCTTTCCTTGACAATGCACCGACTTATCTGGTTTTCCTTACAACAGCGGGATCCCTGGGATTTGCTGAAGGGATTGCAACCACAGTTGGAATGATTGCTCCGACCATGCTTCTGGCAATCTCAGCGGGAGCTGTATTTATGGGAGCTAACACGTATATTGGTAACGCGCCGAACTTTATGGTTCGATCCATTGCAGAAGAGAATAAGATACCAATGCCAAGCTTTTTTGGGTATATGCTATGGTCTGTATGCTTCCTGGTTCCGCTTTTTGTAATAGATACGGTAATCTTTTTCCTAAGATAGCGGCACAGATGTACTATGAAACAATATAAATGAAATACCAAATTATATAAGCATTCTGAAAACCTTGAATAGAAAAATACTATGTAATTACTTTTACAGAATTACATAGTATTTTTTCTATATAAAAACTATTTAATTTCTTTAGAATTTTTTATTTTCATGGTCTTGGCTTAATTGATAGTTTATGAGATTTGGTTTTCTGTCGCAGGTTCTTGTCACTCAAACTTTTTCGTCGCATCCAGATATTTACCCAGAATACCGATGTTTGCATAGTACATGGAAAACTTGTCATTCTTTTTCACCTGAACAAGTTCGGCATCCACCAGCTTCTTGATATGCTGTGAGATGGTAGCCTGAGAATAGTCAAAGGCGGCCACGACATCTTTATTGCAAACCGGTGTCCGATTTCGATTGCTCTGCATGATAAATCTATAAATTTTAATCCTCGCCGGATGCGCCAGTGCGTCCGAAACCTTTGCAACCAGAAGGATTTCGTCTTCCTGCATTTCATCTGATTCTTTTCTAAGTCTCATTGTCTGTTAGTTCTCCTTTGATCATTCCAATAATAAATCGCTTATTTGCAATGCACTTTTCCATTATATAGATGTTATGGGGTCAAGTCAAGGATACAATATCTCAGGGGGTTGCTTTTATCTGGCAGCAAGATGCAGAGCAAATAAATTTGCACCCTGCTCAGATTTGTGTTATTCTATTAATATCGTACAGGCACCGGAAGCAAAGGTCAGAAAATAAAGTGGGACAAAGCTGAAGTACAGGGAGGCGGGAAAATGAAAATCAGAGATTATGAATACGTAATGCAAAAACTTTTGCAGCTTGTTGATGAAGGGGTTCACGTCATTGATGCTGAAGGGAACAGCATTATCTACAATGATGCCATGGCCCGGCTGGAAAAAATGCATCGAAAAAGTGTTTTGAAACAACCCTTTACAGAAGTTTTTAAAAATATCAACGCAGAAGAAAGTACGCTGCTGCAAGCGCTTTATCACCAGAAGGTTACCATGAACAAGCAGCAAACTTACCTGAACAGGGACGGAAAGGTAATCAATACAATTAACAGTACCATTCCCGTCATCGATGGAGACCGGGTGATCGCTGCCATAGAGGTATCCAAGGATATTACTGATATTAGAAGAATGTCCAATACCATTCTGGACCTTCATAAGGAAACGTTGGAGCCGGAAAGAGCCAAGCAGCACAAAATCAGGAAGTACAATTTTGATAATCTTATTGGACAGAACAAGGAGTTTCTGGAGACCATTGCAACAGCCAGGAAAGCAGCCAAAAGCTCAGCCTCGGTGTTTATTTACGGAGAAACGGGAACCGGGAAGGAGCTTATTGCTCAAAGCATTCACTTTGACAGTCAAAGAAAGGATAAGCCTTTTTTGGCACAGAATTGCGCGGCCTTACCGGAAAGTCTTCTGGAAGGCATTCTCTTTGGTACGTCAAAAGGTGGTTTTACCGGGGCCATTGACCGGGAAGGCTTATTTGAGCAGGCGGACGGAGGAACCCTGCTGCTGGATGAGATCAGTGCCATGCCCTACGAGCTCCAAGGGAAGCTGCTTAGGGTACTTCAGGAAGACTATATCAGAAGGGTCGGAGGGACAAAAGATATCCCTATCGACGTAAGAATCATTGCAACTATCAACGAAAGACCGGACTATCTGATCCAAAGCGGCAAATTCAGAAAAGATCTATATTACCGATTGAATATTATCAGTATTGATCTGCCCCCCCTTAGGGAGAAAAAGGACGACATTCTGCTCCTTGCCAATAAATTTATGGAGAAATATAGTAAGCGGTATAATAAGGGGGTCTGGATGCTTTCTGACAAGGCGAAGGAAAAACTTCTGGATTATGATTACCCCGGAAATGTAAGAGAGCTTGAAAATATAATTATGGCAGCAGTATCCATGGCTGAGGAAGAGCATATTCTGACGGAAAAACATATTTTGGTTAACAATGAAGAAGCGGCCTTGCATAAAAGCAGTGCCGATCTGAGCCAGATCGGGATCGATGCCTTTTTGGATAAAACGGAAAAGGAAATCCTGGAAAAAGCGCTGGCCAAGTACGAAAGGAATATTACAAAGGCCGCGGCGTACCTGCAGATAAAAAGGCAGACTCTTCAGCATAAAATGAAAAAATATAATTTATAACACGATATCTTAATGAATGTTTTATTTACTATTTCAATATAATGCATGTTGTTTCATGACAAACGCAAAATAATTTGCGTGAAAGCGCAAAAATGTTTGCTCTCAATGTCGGTTTTTAATCTTCTCAGAGGCGAGGTTTCACAAAAAACCTTGCCTTTTTTGCTTTTCACTATATTTTTTCGCTCTATTCTTAACAAAAATTCCTGCGTAATCCAGAAATTTCTCCAAATACTAGTATTGGCATAAATATTGCTGATTATATAGTTGCATCGCTTGTGGATGGCAATGCAAGCAGGATAACGTTCACAAGCTGAACAAATTGAATTGTATTACAAGAAATAAAAAGGAGAGAAAAAAATGAAGAATGTAAAAGTGATTATTTGGGGTCTTGGTGCAATGGGATCTGGTATGGCAGAAATGCTGCTTAAGAAAAAGGGCGTTGATATTGTTGGAGTAGCAGGAAGAGGCTCCAAAGTTGGCAAGAGCATGTATGATTTTCTTTCTGTTGAAAGAGGTGATCGTCCGGATGTCATTATTGGTTCTCCGGAAGATGTCATCACGGAAAAAGCGGCGGACGTTGTTCTTTGCTGTACCGATTCCTTTACAAAAACTGCATTTGATAGATTAAAGTTTGTTTTGGAGAAGAAGATTAATGTTATCTCCAGTGCTGAAGAGATGGCTTATCCTCAGGCACAATCCCCTGAGCTTGCAGAAAAGCTTGATGAGATTGCAAAAGCAAACGGTGTTTCCATTCTGGGAACCGGTATCAATCCGGGACTGATCATGGACTTATTGGTAGTGATCATGACCGGATGCTGTGAGGAAGTTGAACATATCGTTTCCAGAAGAGTAAACAGCTTATCCCCATTCGGTCCTGCTGTAATGGAAGAACAGGGAATCGGCATAACGAAAGAAGAGTTCATAGATGGTGTCAGAACCGGTAAGCTCTCCGGACACGTTGGATTCCACGAATCCATTCAAATGATTGCAGATGCTATTGGCTGGAAGGTTGATAAGGTAACTCAGTCCATGGATCCTATCATGACAGACGTAGACCGCAAATCACCTTATGGCTTTGCCAAAGCAGGCAATGTTGCCGGCTGCGCCATGAAAGGCTTTGGATATGTGGACGGTGAACTGAAAATTGAGATGGATCACCCGCAGCAGATCGAACCGGAACAAGTCGGCGTAAAAACCGGAGATTATGTCATCATTAAAGGAACTCCGAACATCAATATGGTAAATTCTCCGGAAGTACCGGGTGGTATCGGAACCATTGCTATGTGCGTGAATATGATCCCTCATATTATCAATGCAAGACCTGGTCTTCACACCATGCTGACACTTCCTGTTCCAAGAGCGATTATGGGAGATTTGAGAGAAATGATCAGTGAAGAGGCTAAAATTGTAAAATAAATAGGAATATAGGGTATTTTTATAATGGCAACCTGCCAGGCATATTTTCTCGTTAACACGCTCGCTTCGCTCGAACGGTTATCTCGAAAACATGCCGGCGCGGTTGCTGGATAAAATTTTCTGAGATCCTTAAATTATTTTAAATTTTGGAGATAAGTAAAGAAACTAAGAAGGTGAGAGAAATGGTAAGGAAAGGTGAATGGGTAAGAATCCATAAGAACATATTGGAACCTTCGGAGCGGGCTCCCCAGGTTCCTGAGGACACGAAAAAAGTGCCGCTGGAAATGTGGGATAAGGGATATCTTCAGGAGGATGCTGAGCTTGGTGGCCAGGTGAAGATTATAACGGTAACCGGCAGAGAAGAAGAAGGAACCTTAATCGAAGTGAATCCCTATTACGAGCACGATTTCGGAAAGTTTGTACCGGAGCTTTTAGTGATCAGTAAACAGGTGCGAGATATTTTATTCGGAGGTGACAGATCATGAAGGAAAAAGACTATCAGTCTGTCATGGGCAGAAAAGCAGAAATCATGCTGAAGTCTGTAGGCATAGATTATTCCAAATTTGAGAGCGGATCCATCGCTTTTGATTATGAAAAAATGATGCGCGAAACCGGGTACACCCTGGAGGAGATGCAGAACATTCAATATAGTGTAAATGTAGGAAACACCCCGATCCTTGAGCTGAAAAATCTGACGGCACTGGCAAGGAAATTTGCACCGGAAGGCAAGGGCGCCAGAATCTTTATCAAGGATGAAGCCTGCAATCCTTCCGGCAGCTTTAAAGCAAGAAGAGCAGCAAACGCGGTTTATCACGCGAAAAGACTGGGCTATAAAGGGGTTATCGCTGCCACCAGCGGCAATTATGGTGCTGCTGTTGCCTCCCAGGCTGCCATTGCGGGACTGAAATGCATTATCGTTCAGGAATGCTACGACTCCAAAGGAGTAGGCCAGCCGGAGATCATTGAAAAGGCAAGAAAATGTGAAGCGTTGGGAGCGGAGGTTGTACAGCTTTCCGTAGGTCCGGAGCTTTTCTATAAATTCCTGTTGCTTCTGGAAGAAACGGAATATTTCAATGCTTCTCTCTATACTCCTTTTGGAATTGCCGGAGTTGAAACTCTCGGATATGAGATCTCCATGCAGTTCAGAGAAAAGTACGGAAAAGATCCGGATGCCGTAGTCTGCACCAATGCAGGCGGAGGAAATCTCACGGGAACTGCAAGAGGATTGGCAAAAGCAGGAGCGGCACCTACGATTATCGGAGCCAGTGTAAATCTTTCCGGATTGCATATGGCATCGGACGGTCAATTCAATAAAAAATCATTTACCACCGGCCATACAGGATTTGGAATGCCTTTCTCCTCCTGGCCGGATCGATCCGATGTACCAAGATCGGCTGCAAGACCGCTTAGATATATGGATCGATATGTAACCATTGCACAGGGAGAAGTATTTTATATGACGGAAGCCCTAGCAAGTCTGGAAGGACTGGAAAAGGGTCCTGCCGGAAATACCGCACTGGCAGCAGCATTTTCCATTGCTCAGGAAATGGATCAAGACCAGACGATCATTGTTCAGGAAACCGAGTATACCGGTGCAGGAAAGCACATCCAACCTCAGATTTCCTTCGCAAAGGACAATGGCATTGAAGTTTTCTTTGGAGATCCAAAGGATGAGGTGCCGGGAAAAAATATTATATTCCCATCCCATCCGTCTTTGATCAAGGTAAAGGATGTAGATCTGGATCATATGAGAAAATCCTTGATTAAGACTGCTGTAAATACTTATCAGGTTACTCCGACAGAAGCCGATATCAAGTTCCTGGCAGAAGAAACCAAGACAGATGCAGCTTTTGTAAAAGAAGTTTTAAAATCATTATAGATTTTCATTATAAAATATAATTGGTTTTAATAAAAGAAAGGAATAAAAGGATGAAAAGAGCTGATGATTTTCAAGAAAGAAGAAAGCATATCGCACATTTGAGCGATGAAGAATTATATCAGAGATTCTGGAAGCTCACGGAACAGGTAGTTGAACCATTGCTGGAATTGGGAAAAAAGAACACCACGCCATCCATCGAAAGGTCAGTACTGCTTCGAATGGGCATTTCTTCCCTTGAAACCAAGCCCATTGTAGAAGGGTGCATGGACAGAGGACTCATGGGAAAGGGTGCCGGCCATGTGGTATATAAATTAGCAAAAGCAAAGAATATTTCCGTAAAGGAAGCGGGAACACTGCTTGCTTCGGGAAAGTGCTGGGATGAAGTAACAGAATTGTTTAAAGGAGGGAAATAAGATGGAAGATATGAAATTAAAGCATAATGAAAAACTGGATATTGAAAACATCTTAAAGGACCTCGACAAATACAGACCAAAGAGAAGAGGCTGGACCTGGCGAACACCGGCACCGGATCTGAAGATGGGGCCATTTGAGTATCAGGACTCAACCAAACCATTGGAAAACAGCATCGGGCTGCCGTCTTCGAAATACTTTAAGGGGATCGATCCCCAGCCGACACCGGTAATTACCACCGAAATTGCATCCGGCAGATTTGAAGATGATATCAGACGTATGAGAATGGCGGCCTGGCACGGTGCTGATCATATTATGGTAATCAGGACCGCAGGACAGTCCCATATGGACGGACTCATTGAAGGAACGCCACAGGGTATCGGCGGAGTTCCCATTACCAGAAAACAGGTGCGTGCTCAAAGAAAAGCGCTGGATCTCATTGAAGAGGAAGTGGGAAGACCGATCAACTACCATTCCTATGTATCCGGAGTGGCAGGACCGGACGTTGCGGTAATGTTTGCAGAAGAAGGGATCAATGGAGCCCATCAGGATCCTCAGTACAATGTTCTCTATCGTAACATCAATATGGTCCGCTCCTTTGTAGATGCCTGTGAATCAAAGAAAATCATGGCCTGGGCAGATATCGCTCAGATCGATGGTGCACATAATGCCAACGCAACGGCAAGAGAAGCCTGGAAGGTCATGCCGGAACTGATCGTTCAGCATGCTATTAACTCCCTGTTCTCAGCAAAAGTCGGTATCAAGAAATCAAATATCTGTTTATCCACAGTACCGCCCACAGCACCGCCTGCCCCTTGTGTGTCCATGGACCTTCCTTATGCGGTAGCACTTCGTGAGATCTGCGATGAGTACAGAATGAGAGCTCAGATGAATACCAAGTATATGGAAGCCTCCGCTAGAGAAGCAACCGTAACCCACGTATTGAATATGCTGATTTCAAAACTGACTCGTGCGGATATCCAGTCTACTATTACACCGGACGAAGGCAGAAATGTGCCATGGCACATTTATAACATAGAGGCTTGTGATACGGCGAAGCAAGCCTTAACGGGAATGGATGGTCTCATGGAGATGATCCAGTTGAAAGAGGAAGGACCTCTGAGAGAAAAGGTAAGGGAAATCAAAGAAAGAGCTTGCCTGTTCATGGAAGAAATTGTAGAGTCCGGAGGATACTTCAATGCTGTAGAGGAAGGCTTCTTTGTAGATTCCGGCCAGTATCCAGAAAGAAACGGAGACGGAATTGCCAGAAAGGCAGAAGGCGGTATCGGCTACGGTTATATCTATGAAAGAGACGAGGACTATTTCGCACCGGTAACGGCACACTTCGGATACAACAACGTGACTCAGTACGGCGGTGACAGTGAAAATCCTTCCGCTGTGATCGGCGGCTGCACTTTCGAGGATCCGGATAAAATTGTCTATATAGACGAGTTGGATGAGTTTGATAACGTTAATGTCCGTATGGAAGAAACCGCTAAATACAGAAATACAAACCTCATCAAACCTGAAATGGAATGGCTTGCCGATGGAACTGTGATGATGAACATGTTCATCCCGGCTGAAAGAAGAGTGGCTGAGGTTGTTGCAGTGGAAATTGCAAAGAAAATGAATCTGGTAGATCCGGAAGTCATCAACCGTGAAATCATGCAGGAGGCGGAAGGAACCAGAATCGAGTTAAAGGGGAAAGTACCTTTCGATATCGACCTGGATACGCTGGTAATTCCACCAGAGCCGCATGTTTTAAGCGATGAGGAAATCCGAAAGGACATTGAAGCAAATCCGATGAAAATTGTCTGCGGAACCGTAGGAGAGGATGAGCATTCGGTAGGTCTTCGTGAGATCATCGATATCAAGCATGGCGGAATTGAACGCTTCGGCATCGAGGTTCATTATCTTGGAACCTCGGTTCCTGTGGAAAAACTTGTAGATGCTGCGGTTGAATTAAAAGCAGATGCCATCCTGGCTTCTACCATCATCAGCCATGACAATATCCACTATAAAAACATGAAACGGATTCATGAGCTTGCCGTAGAAAAAGGTATCCGTGATGACGTGATCATTGCAGCCGGAGGAACCCAGGTTATTCCTGAAGAGGCAGTAAAGACCGGCGTGGATGCCGGATTTGGCCGAAACAGCCACGGAATCGACGTCGCTACCTTCCTGGTAGAAAAACGAAGAGAGATGCATAAAAATTTATAATCTATAAAAATAACCAAAATTGAAAATCAAGATAGCACCTGCCTCGTAAATTCCTTAGGGTCACACGCTCGCCTCGTTCGGGGGACGGTGGCCGCAGGAACATACGGGCGCGGTGCTATTCTGATATTTTACCTATCGTTTTTAGAGTCTCCATATAAAATTTTTAGGGAGGGACAAATGAAAGTTGATGTTTTAGTTGCAGAAATTGGTTCTACCACCACCGTGGTAAACGCATTTCATAATATCAATTCAGACAATCCGATATTCTTAGCCCAAGGTCAGGCACCGACTTCCGTTTTGGATGGAGATGTAAGGATCGGACTTCAGGGCGCCATTGATGATCTTTGCAGCAGAAATCATCTGGATACCCTGGAATATGAAGAAATGCTTGCTACATCAAGTGCCGCCGGAGGATTGAAGATGACGGTCCATGGACTGGTGTATGATATGACGGCAAGAGCTGCCAAGGAAGCCGCTTTGGGTGCCGGCGCCATCATCCATGATGTTACCGCCGGAAAACTAAGGAGAACGGACCTCGCAAGAATCAAGGAAATCAACCCCAATTTAATCCTCATCGCCGGAGGTGTGGACTATGGAGAAAGGGATACCGCTATCTACAATGCCGAGCTTATCCGCAGCCTGGGTCTGAAAACACCGGTGATCTATGGGGGAAATATAGAAAATCAGGAAGAAATGAAGCTTATCTTTGATAAAGATAGTGGCGTTACATTATATATTGTTGAGAATGTATATCCTAAAATAGATGATCTGAATGTAGAACCGGCAAGGCGGGTAATTCAGCAGGCCTTTGAGGAGCATATCATTCATGCGCCCGGAATGGAGCATGTGAGAGACATGGTCAACGGCCCAATTATTCCGACCCCGGGTGCGGTAATGGAAGCCACCAAGCTGCTTTATGAATGTATCGGAGATCTTATTGTTCTGGATGTAGGAGGTGCCACTACTGATCTGCATTCCGTTACCGATGCATCGGATGAAATTGCCAGAATCTTGATCAGCCCGGAACCGAAAGCAAAACGAACGGTAGAAGGAGATCTGGGTGTCTTTGTCAATATGAGGAATATCGTGAATGTCATAGGAAAAGAAAGGCTGGCAGAGGAACTTGCGCCTATGGATCTTGATCATGTGATGGAAACCTATAAAGCTATACCGAAGACAGAAGAGGAAAAGAGATTTGTAGAAAGGTTAACGCTGGAAGCGGTACTCAAAGCCGTGGAAAGGCATGCGGGAAAAATCAGATATGTCTATGGGCCTTCCGGCAGGAGCACATTAGCTGAGGGCAAGGATCTCACCCAGGTAAAATACATTGTAGGAACCGGTGGTGCATTGACACGACTGCCCCATAGAGTGGAAATTATGAAGGAAATAACAAAGCAGAACGCTAATGGATTACTCCTTTCCCCAGGAGAACATGCCAAAATTCTGGTTGATAACAACTATATTATGGCGTCCTTGGGGGTTCTTTCAAAGAAGCATAAACAAACGGCGATTCAATTAATGGAAAAGAGCTTGGATTATAAACTGGTTTAACAGTTTATACCAAGCTCTTGCTTCTAATTTGAAGAGCCTACAGTTCGATCTTCGCCTCCTGGCCTGGTTTTAAAGGGCAATCTTCAGGCAGCAGCAGTTTGATTTTTACGCTCTCTCGATTCTTGTTTGCGATAGTCTGCATATCCTTTGGAGTATATTCGCTTTCCACATCGATGTATTTCACCACTGCTGTATATGACTTTCCGTTACCTTTTACGGTATAAGTCTGGTCATAATCGATGGAATATAAATCGTCGATGGGAAGATAAAAGACAAAATATTTTTCGTTATCGGAAGCGATATCGGCAAGATTATAACCTGACGCGACCATATCTCCCAGGACGTAGCTCTTGCTCATGACCACGCCGTCACTGACCGCCCGGATGGTGTACTTATCCAGATTTTCCTTCATTTCTTTGAGCTGACTTTCCGTTTGTGCAATGTCAAGGTGCATAGATTCCGCAGAGGACTGACTTCTCGCATTATCCAACTGGGCCTTTGCCGCAGTCAGAGCATTGGCGGCAGAATCGGCGGCAACCTTTGCTTTATCAAGGTCATCCCGGGAAATGGCCCCCTGATCATAAAGGGACTGTGCATTTTGATAATCCAAAGAAGCCTTTTGATTGGAAGAAGCGGCACTGTTGTATGTGGACTGGGCGATGGCAATACTGTTCTTGGCCTGGTTATCCCTTCCGCTTACTTCTAAGTCCGCAAGAGCGAGTTTTTTCTTTTCTAACGTAAACTGCAGCTGTTCATAAGCGTATTGCTGCGTAGTGCTGTCAATCCTGGCGATCACATCTCCTTTGGAAACGTGAAACCCGAGTTCAATGGGCATTTCCAGTATCTTTCCTGAAACTTCCGAGGTATGGGACAGTATGGTGGCTTCTACCACACCGATATAATTTTGATCGCTTTTCCCGTAAAACCAAAAGATTAATGCAGCAGCAACGATAAGGATAAGCAACGGTATAATTTTCTTTTTGTGATTTGCAGCATGATTCATAATTCCATCCTCCTTTGGATTCGTCAATATTATATGAATAACGTACCTATATTCTTCGATAACGTTTCAGAAGTATTGTGTTTAAAATCATGAACAAGGTGGTTAAGCCTAATAATAAAGCAACATCAAATACGATATCTGAAAATCTGCTGCCGCGAATCATCACCTTATCCAAAGCATCCGCGACATAGTAGAGAGGCATGACTTTTCCAACCGCAGCCCACTCCGGTGACAAATCAAATAAGCCGGTAAAGAATACCTGGGGTACCACGACGATAGGGATAAACTGAATCATCTGAAATTCACTTGCCGCCAGGGTTGAAAGCAGCATTCCCAGAGTCAATGCGGTCATGGCGGACAGCAAGGTGATCAGCAGTACCAGCCATAAGGACCCGATCATCATGATATCCAAAACGTATACAACGAAAAATGCGATAATGGAGGACTGTATAACCGTTACTATTCCAAAACCAAGCACATACCCAACAACAATTTCCCATCGTTTGATCGGAGTAGAAAGCAGCTTTTCCAAGGTCCCTGTCGTCCTTTCCTGCAGGAAGGAGATTCCCGAAATCAGAAAGGTAAAGAAAAATACGAGAAATCCGATCAGCAAGGAGCCGAAATTATCAAACATTTCTAAATCACTGGCGCCATAAACATAATTGATTTCTGTTTTCAAATCTGCACGCTCCATTGAGGAAGACATGGCTTTTTTCGCTGCCTCCATGGATGATAGAGCAGCGGTCGCTTTGGTGGAATTGCCGCCGTCCAGATCGATATATACTTTTCCGCTGATCATCTTAACCGCAGCAATGATCTGTTGATCCTTCAGCATTTGCATGGCTTCCGATTCACTGCAGCGGATGGGAATAATATTATTTTCATAAAGATTTTCCACATATTGCTGCGGGGCATTGATCACACCGACGTTAAGATCCGTAGTGGAAGAATCCAAAATGAAGTAAATTAGAGTAAGCAATAATAGCGGCGCACAAAGGATCAAGGCCAGCGTTCGTTTGTCGTTGCGCAGCTGATTCAGAATACGCAAAACCATCGCTTTAATCCTCATGACTGTCACCTCCATAGTAAATGAACGCTTCCTCTATGCTGCCTGCTCCGATGTTCTGCTGAAGCTCTCTGGGTGTTCCCTGTGCAATTAAAACACCCCTGCGCATCATGGCAAGCTGGTGGCATTTTTCCGCTTCATCCATAACGTGGGTTGTAACAAGGATTGTCACACCGTTTTCGGACATTTTATATAGTTCATTCCAAATGTCCTTTCGCAGCAGAGGATCGATTCCTACCGTTGGTTCATCTAAAATCAAAACCTTCGGATTGTGCAGAATCGACATGGCAAGAGAAAGCCTTCGCTTCATTCCTCCGGAATAAGCAGAAACGGGTTTTTGCAGATCTTCGCCAAGGTTCACAAGCTCCATAACCTCCATGGATCTTTTCTTGATTTCCTGCTTGCTCATACCGTAAAGTGCAGCAAAAAACTCCAGATTTTCCGCTGCTGAAATTGCCGTGTAGAGTGCATCGGACTGTGCCATATACCCAATTTGATTCATTAAAGCAAGCTGCGGCATTTTTTCACCTAATACAAAAGTATCTCCTGATGAAGACTCGGAAATACCGGCCATGATTTTTACCGTAGTCGTCTTACCGCAGCCCGATGGCCCAAGCAGTCCATAGATGGAACCGTAAGGAACCGTTAAGTCGATATCTTTTAAAACCTGCTTTTCTCCGAAAAACTTGTTTACTTTATTCAGGACAATGCAATTCTTTTCTTTTTGCATAAACCATCAACCCTTCAATTTGAAAATCTTACTTGCATACGACAACGTGTTGTTTTATATTAAGTATATAGAAAGATATCTTAAATTAAAATCAACAATCTTTATTAATTTGTCGGATTTTCTTAAAAGTATACCAGATAATGGAAGGAATGAATAAATGATGAAGGAATCACCGAAGGTAATGGAAACAAAAGAGAGGATTAAAGACGCTTTTTTTGAATTATATAAGGACCAAAAAATTGAAAAGATCAGTATTAAAGAAATCACTGACAAAGCCCAGCTGAACAGAGGGACTTTCTATGTGTATTATAAGGACATCTATGATTTGTTAGATCAGGCAGAGGATGAAATCATACAAGAGCTGCTTGCAAAACTAAAGGGTACTATCGGTCTTCTTCTTTTCCAAGATCACGATAATTTCAGTATCAAACCTGCGCTTCAGCTTTTTATCAAACATAGCAAGTATTTGAAAATTCTTCTTGGCAGCAATGGCGATCCCAATTTTACTCATAAACTAAAATCAATTGTGATTCAAAGTGTAAAAGAAATGATTGAAGCATCGCCACATGCAAAAAAGAAAAATCTGGATTACATCATGGAGTATGTTTCTTCCGCACAACTAGGCCTGTTATCCTATTGGCTCAGAAAGGACATGGAACTGGATATCGATGAGTTTGAAGTCATTATGAAACGTATTAACTTAAATGGGCCTTTATCTTATTTAAGAAGCGAAGATTGATATCACAGTTTGCAAACTGAGTTGAAAACTATGCCGGTTTATGGCTTCATTTATATTTCGTTTCCAGCTTCAGCAGCAGAACCTTGGTGTCCAGTCCGCCGCCGTAGCCAATCAGGCTTCCGTTTGTGCCGATTACCCTGTGACAGGGAATAAATATGGCGATAGGATTACGGTTGTTGGCCATGCCTACAGCTCTGCAAGCCTTGGCGTTTCCCACTTCTTCTGCGATGTCCTTGTAGGATCTGGTCTCTCCGTAAGGAATCCTTTTTAAGGCTTCCCATACTTCTGACATAAAGTTGGTTCCCTTTGGAGCCAGCGGAAGAGAAAAATCCTTTCGAGTGCCTGCAAAATACTCTTCCAGCTGTCTGCCCGCATCCTTCAGTAAGGGGGTTTCATTCAGCTGATAATCTTGTTCCGGAATATTCTCGCCATGAAAATAGAGGTTGGTAATACTGCCGTTTTCCTCAGCAATCCCAAGTCTTCCGATAGGAGTATCGTAATAGTACAAATTTTTCATAACAGCCACCTTATTTCTTAAAAATATTTCAACTATATATTGTTGGAAACATAGCTTTTATCGAATGTAATTACTGCGAAATATTCCTTGCCTAATTTGCTTAGCTCATTTTCCACAATTCCTCTGATGTGAGCCTCGGTTTTCTTACATTCAGGTGAAATAACAATATCAAAAATCACATTACTGTGAGTGTATCCCGCAACGACTCTCAGGTCGTGAATTCCGATAACACCTTCCACGTCTTTCAATGTTTCATCAATGAACTGATTCAGTTGTATGGTTAAAGGATCTTTTGTTTCCAGAGGATCCATATGGACAACCAAATGGATTTTCAACTCTTGTGAAATGATTCTTTCAATACGGTCTATCATATCATGGCTTTCTATGAGGTCTCCGTATGCATCAACCTCTACATGAACTGACGCAAATATTCTTCCGGGACCGTAGTCATGCACTACGAGATCATGAATACCTAATACTCCTGATTCCTCACAGATACGGGATTGAATTTCTTCTACCAGTTCGGGATCCGGCGCTTTTCCCAGAAGAGGGCTGGAGGTTTCTCCAATCAGCTGAATGCCTGAATAGATGATGAAAAGCGCTACAATACAGCCCATATAGCCATCCAATTGGATTCCGGTGAATCTTCCGATGAGAATGCTGAGCAGGACAGCACTTGTGGCGATGACATCGTTACGGCTGTCAACTCCGGTAGCTTTTAAAGTGGAAGAGCGAATGTCCTCTCCGGTTTTTATATTGAATCTGGATTGCCAGATCTTCACGCCTATGGCAAAGGCCAGGATAACGATGGTGATATACTTAAATTCCAAAGGATCCGGAGAAATGACCTTTTCAAAAGAAGATGTCAGAAGCTTGATTCCAAGTAATATAATCAGAATCGATACAAAGAGCCCTGTCAGGTACTCAATCCTTGCATGCCCGTAGGGATGTTCCTCATCACTGGGCTTTGAAGCCATCTTAAATCCGATCAAGGTAATGACGGAGGAGGAGGCATCCGCTAAATTATTGATACCGTCAGCGATGATGGCAATGCTGTTTGTAAGGAAGCCCACTCCAAGCTTCAAAGCACAAAGCAGCGCATTGGTTACAATTCCTACCATTCCTGCCAATTTGCCGTAATTTTCTCTTACTTTTGGATCTTTGATGTCTTCATGATTTTTAATAAATAGCCTGATTAATAATTTTCTCATATTTTCTCCCAAATCCCGTTTTGATTCTTTCATTATATTCCATTTTTTAGTATTTGTAAATCAAGGGGAAAATATAGATAAGAACATTTAGAGCAGGTTTTTCAATTCTATTTTTTTTCTCAATAAAGCAGGGTAAGGAGGATGCAAATCAAACAGGGAATCCGCCGCTTTTGAAAAAATAAAAGAATCGCAGTTCCCGGCACGTTCTCCAACTCCTAGCAGAGTGGTATCGATAAGCTCCGCACCTGCCTTTGCGGCTTCCAGAGCGATTGCTTCTGCCATTCCAAGATCGTTATGAGTGTGAATGCCAAGCAATATCTCCGTATGATCTTTCAAACTTTTAATCAAATGGCGAGCACGGGAAGGGGTAAGGACTCCCACCGTATCAGCCAGCCGGATTGAAGATATCTCCAGTCTTGAGAGGGAATCTGCCAAGGAAATCATAAAAGGGAGATTTGCTCGGGAAGCATCCTGAAACCCCACAGATACCTCATATTCCTTTTCTTTAGCATAAGCGACACAGGCCTCCATCGTATTTGCAACCCAGGACCTGTTTTGACCAAGCATAGTTGAAATCATGATATCTGACACCGGGATACTGATATGGATTATGTCCGGATGGCAATCGAAGGAATGCTTGATATCCTCAATATTCATTCGGTTCCAGACTGCAATTTTAGCCTTTTTTCTAAGGGCCATTATTTCGCAGATAACATCCTTTTCGAAACTCCCCATAGCAGGTATTCCGGCTTCGATCTGGTAAAAGCCCATCTGATCCAGCAAGACGGCTAATTTCTTTTTTCGATTTCTATCCAGAGAAACGCCGGGACTTTGTTCCCCGTCTCTTAAAGTTGTATCTGTCAGATATCGATTTGATTTTTTCTCCATTTTCGTACCTTCTGCCTCCTATGCCCCGTTTCCCTCGTTTAATTCGTCCAATAGCAGGAAGAACTCTCTGTCGCTAATCCCTCGATTTTGTTGGACGCATTTTTCCCGGATCAATTTTAACAGCCGATCCGGATCCTGAATCTTTTCTTTTATTTTTAATTCCTGCAATTTCACCATTAAAGAACTTTTCCCTGAGAATTTACCCAAGGTAAACTTTCTCTTGGCACCCACCCTTTCCGGGGGAAACGGCTCGTAATTTACGGTGTTCTTCATGATTCCATTGATATGAATGCCGGATTCCACTTCAAAAATATGATCTCCGACAACCGGCTTGCGGGCAGGTATCGTTTCTCCTGTAAGCCTTTGCCAAAGGCTTCCCAGCAATTTCAGCCTGGAAGTATCGATGCCGGGAAGAGGGTAACCATTTACCTGTAACGTCAATAATATCTCTTCCAATGCTCCATAACCACCGGACCCCATAAAGCTGCAGGCAATATTTTCGCCCCCCGACTGGACCCACTCTGCCATAAGAGCAGTGGCGGCAAAGCCGGCATTCTTCGTACAAAAAGATATTGGCAGATGGGATTTCAGCAATTCTGAGAAAATCTCAGAATAATTTCTTAAAAATAATTCTTTTGATGCCCAAAGCCGTAACTCGCTGCTTCCGAACCATTCCCCGGCCGGAATTGCTTCCAGGCTATTTAAGGGTAATTCACGGATTTGATGCCGCAAGATCGATTTTGAAGGGGCGTATTTATCGCCTAATAAAGAGAATATATAGGGGGTCACTTCGATACGGTCCACGCCTAAAGACAGCAATGCCCCATAAAACTCCCTGACAGCGTGAGCAGAAACTTTGGCAGGATGGATGGTGCTTAAGGTTGTATCTGTAATGCTCAGCACATCAATCACCTCACATTCAAACTGCAGCAGCAGCTTCTGCTACGGCATCTTCAATTCTGCCGTAGTACATCATAGAATGGATGCCCTTTTCAGTAAGCTTTTTCCTTGGTGCTTCACCGATTCTCATAGCGATGACGCAGCTGCAGTCCTGTATTGTTTCAAAAATTTGTCCGATCAGGCCTTCTTTATTTGCTTCGCTATTACCGCCGCATTCCGCAGGACCATTGCAGTATTTTAACACACTGCGGCGTTCTACAAACTTCGTTGCTCCGCTTTTATACGCATAGATGTAAAAGTCGGACACATGGCCGAAATGTTGGTCCACAAGGATGCCTCCCTTTGAGGCAACGGCAAAGAGCAATGGCTTTTCTGGTGAGATGGACTCAGAGGCAGTCACTGAGGTGGTGGACTCAGAGGCGGACTCTAAGGCAGAATCAGACAGATAGTCCTTATCAAATCGATAGGACTCGTCATTCTCCAGGGTACCTGCAGCATCAGCTCTGCACTGCTTGCAATGATACATTTGGGGCAACAGCAATCCGCATTTCTGACGCATTTCCGTGATCTCGAGGTAACTTGTCAGCGGCATATGTTCAAATGCACTGCCTTTTACCGGAATCATCTGCATGATATTGCTGATTGCACAGCCTAATTCTTTTACTTTTTTTACGACTTCCGGAATATGCATATCATTGATACCCTTCAGCATGACAATATTTACTTTGCAGATGATGCCCTGATCCTGAAGCATTTTTAATCCTGTAAGCTGATTGCCAAGTAAGATGCCGGCAGCGGTCTCTCCGGTATAAGTCACTCCCATATAATTTACCTTTGCGTATATTTTACTTCCGATTTTGGGATCCACGGCATTGATGGTGATTGTTACATGGGACACTCCAAGCGCCGCCAGCTCATGGACGCAGAGCGGGAGCATCAACCCGTTTGTAGACAAGCAAAAAGTCACCTCCGGGTCTTCCTGCCGTATCATACTCAAGGTTTTTTTTGTGTTTTCAAACTCTGCAAGAGAGTCACCGGGGCCCGCGATTCCCACTACCTTTAGATTTGGCATTTCGGCCTTTACCGCGAAATATTTCTCCAGTGCTTCTTCAGGAGTCAATACCTTTGTGGTGACTCCCGGCCGGCTCTCGTTAGGACAGTCATATTTTCGAAGGCAGTAGTTGCATTGGATATTGCATTTTTTTGCTACCGGTAAATGAATCCTGGCGTATTGACCGGCACAGCCGCTGAAACAGGGATGTGTTTTTGTTTTTTCCGCAATCAAACCCTCATATTCTTTGGGTATGTCTGCTCTATTGGAAGTCAAGGTATTTCCGTTTCCGGTATTGTCAGCTCCCGCTTTTTCTCTTCCATTTTCTGCAAAGTATTTCTGATACAGCTCGCCTCGAAAACCTCGTTCTTTTTCTGCTAGCATAGCGTTGGTGATACGGTCAAGCAGGGTAACGGAGCCCTCGTAGCCCAGCGTCCGTACCCGCTGTCCGCCTACATGGTCATGAATGGGAAAGGCACTTCGGATTAAAGGGATGCCAAGCTTTTCTTCAATTCTTCTTCCGTCTGAACTTCCGATCATAAAATTCGCTTTGAATTTCACCGTGTACTCTTCGATATGGTCGAAATCGCAGCTATCCGAAATGATGAAATCTTTTAGAAAGAATCGGTCAGAGACCTGACGGATCTGCTCGGAAAGCAGACCTTCAAGTGAGTCGCATTTTGCCCCGGTTGCGGTAACTACGGGAATAATGCCATTTTCGAGACATAACCGTGCAACGCTGTAAACAAAGTCGGGTTCGCCGAAAATCACCGCTTTTCCTTCGGCATTATATTTATGGGAATCAACCATGGCATCCAGGTATCTTCCTCTTTCTTTCTGTATCTTATCCGGCAGATCCTCCAGGCCACCCTTTAGTATAGTGATGAATGAGTCCGTATCCCGAAGGCCGACGGGCATGCTGCAGCGCAGGTAAGGGACACCGTAACGCTCATACAGATATCTCGCCGGAGAGTATTCTTCGCTGACCAATGTTGAAAGCTCAATGCTCAAACGAGAACCTGCCATTTTTGCAATATCCGCAAGAGCGGTTCCCCCTCCGGGAAGCCGATCATAGGTATCCTGATAAATCCCATCCAGATTTTCCGATAAATCTGGGAGCAGGATATAATCAATCTCCAGTTCATTTAATAGCTGCTTTAAATACCGGGTATCCGCAGGACTGAGCATCCCGGTGATGATATTGATCTTATCATGTTTTTCGCCATCCATCTCCGTATGCTTTAGGATGGATTTCAATGCTGCAAAGAATCCTTCATATTGGGTTCCTGAATAGCCTGAGGAGGATACCGGTATGATTTTTACATTGTATTCAGGATGGCTGATGTGGAAATCACGGATGATTCTGGGGATATCCTCACCGATGGTTTCCGCAAGGCAGGTGGTCGCTACGCCGATGACTTCTGGATGATAAAGTGAAATCAGATTTTCCAGGCCTTTTATCAGATTTTTTTCTCCGCCGAAAACCGTCCCCTCCTCGGTCAATGAGGAAGAGGCGATATCTACAGGTTCGTTGTAATGAGTTGCCATATGGCGCCGAATGTAGGTACTGCAGCCCTGGGATCCGTGGAGCAAAGTCATGCAGCCTTTAATTCCGCAAAAAGCACTGACGCTTCCCATTGGCATACACATTTTACATGGATTTACATTTAAATTGACCAGATTCATACTCATAGTAAGGCCCCCTTTGCCGAAACCGGTGCTTTTAGATACTGCCAGACCGGGCTGTTCATGGATCGATTGATTTCTTCCGTAAAGTTGACCACGCCGTCATAACCCGCAAGGGCATGCTTTCTCTCATGATTGTGGTCACAGAAGGCAATTCCAAGCTTATAAGCAAGGGGGCGTTCCTTCACGCCTCCAACGAGAATGTCAGCGCCGGTCTGCTTCATGAACATTTCCAGCTCAGCCGGATTGGCGTCATCCAGAATAATCGTATCCTTATCAACCAGGCCACTGATGACACCATAATCCTCCTGCTTTCCGGTTTGGGTTCCGACCACTACCGTTTTTATACCCATGGCGGTAAACTGCCGTATGAGAGAAATGGCTTTAAATCCACCTCCGACGTAGATGGCAGCTTTCTTTCCCTTCAAATTATTTTGGAATTTGGACAAGTACGCTTCCAGTCTGTCTGACTCCGTCCGTGCAAAGGTTTTTGCACGATTGATGCTGCCCTGGGAGCCGATGGCCTCCGCAATACGGATCAAAGAAGCAGAGGTATCTTCTATTCCAAAGAAGCTTACTTTTATGTAAGGAGTCCCCATTTCCTCTTCCATACGCTTTGCCAGATAGGTCATAGACCCGGCACATTGGACAATATTTAATGCGGCTTGCGGAGCCTTGGAAATGCTGTCAAAGCTGGCGTCGCCGGTTATGGAGGAAACAACTTGAATTCCGATTTTCCTCAGATAATTTTTTATGATCCACATTTCTCCTGCAAGATTAAATTCACCCAGGATATTGACACCCTGGCGCTTTTCTCCGGATTTGTAAGGTGAAATCAATTCCATAATAGCGTTGCAGGCCATCTTGTAGCCAAAGGATTTGTTGCCGGAAAATCCCGGGGACTTTACCGGAATCACACGAATTCCGTATTTTTTCTCTGCCGCTTTACAGACTGCCTCCACATCATCCCCTATTACACCGACGATGCAGGTCGCATATACAAAGATAACCTTTGGATTGTGATTGGCAGCCAGCTCGCCGATGGCAGCGGCGAGTTTCTTCTCACCGCCGAATACGATATCTTTTTCACTTAAATCCGTAGAAAAACTGTTTCGATACCTTTCGCTTCCGCTGGACAAGCTGCCACGGATATCCCAGGTATAGCTTGCACAGCCGATGGGACCATGTACGATATGGAAGGCATCGGTAATGGGATTCAGGACAACTCTTGCCCCGCAGTAGACGCAAGCCCGCTGGCTCACGGCGCCGGATAGGCTCTCGCTGTCGCATTTCATGCCGGAACATCCATCTGCATTCCCATATTGAATAAATTGTTTTCTCTCTTCTAATATCTTCAACTCACTCATAGTAAACCTTCCTTTCTATGGGGTGGCGGATCCGGATAGATTACATCACCACATCCATATCTTCATCTTCACATTCTCTGTCATATTGATCCATCAGCGCATTGGTAATCATCTCTGTTAAACGGAGTCCGCCAAGGTATCCTACAATTGGAAAATAGGAATGTGCATATCTGTCCAGTACAGGAAATCCTGCCCGGACAAAGGGTATGTTTTCCGCTTTGGCAATCTGCTTGCCGTAGCTTGTTCCTAAAAGCAGATCTACGGGTTCATTTTTAATCCACTGATGAAGTTCGAATAAATCTCCGGAAGCTTTTGCAACACAGCCCTCTGCTTCATATTGGGCAAAAAGCTTCTCCGCACTTTTTTCAAAACCCTCACCAGGGGTACCGGTGAGCACATACTTTGGAATCATTCCCAGCTCCAAGGCAAAACTGGTAAGCCCCAGCACCGTATCCGGGTCTCCGAAAATGGCCACCTTTTTTCCGTAACAGTAGAAATGTGCATCCAGCATCGTATCCACCAATCGTCCGCGTTCCTCTTCCAGCTCTGCAGGCACCTCCTCCTGAGTGATTTTCTTAAGCTCCATAATAAACTGGTCCGTATTGGCGATACCGATGGGAAGCGGCAGCGCTTCATAGGGTACTTTGCATTTTCTTTTCAATATGCTTGCCGGTTCCAAAGAAGTAAACAGCCCTAATGCCAATACTTTTTTACAGTCTCCAAGTCTGACAATCTCGTCAATGGTAGTTCCGCCTTTCGGGTACATTTCGTAATTTCCTGTCATAGGAGCATCCATAACGCCGCTTTGATCGGGGAACATGATGTAGGGAACCATCATGAGGGCTGCAATCTTTTTTACTTCCCGGATATCCGCAGGATTCACAAAGCCCGGAAAGAGACCGATCTGATTGCCTGAACTGTCAGTGGTTTCGGATAAATAATTGATAAATCCGCACATCATATTGGAAAATCCCGTAACATGGGAGCCTACGTAGCTGGGGGTATGGGTATGCACTACTAATTTATTGCGGGGTACATCGATATCCATAATATAACTGCCCACATCATCCCCGATGGTCTCACTGAGACAAGTGGTGTGGACTGCAATGATGTCAGGATCATAAATATCAAATACATTTTTGACACCGGTTTTCAGGTTGCTGCCTCCTCCAAATACGGAAGCCCCTTCTGTAAAGGAACTGGTGGAGGCTATGGCAGGCTCTTTAAAATGTCTGGTTAAAAAGGTTCTGTGATAAGAAACGCATCCCTGGGATCCGTGGCTATGAGGCATGCATCGGTGGACTCCCAATGCACAATAGATCGCTCCCACAGGCTGACAGGTTTTACAGGGATTGACTCTCAGTGCGGTACGTTCCTTTATTTCTTTTGGGGTTAAATTTAACATATGGCTTCACCTCCTGATGCTACTGCCAATCCGGATTCTTCTGCTTCTTCGGATACTTCTGCCAGGGTGGCCTGCAAAGTGGAGTGGTTCTTCCACGGAGGGACCACAAATTTCCAAACCGGTGTATATATGCCCATGGTAATATCTCTGGCAAAATTGATGGCTCCGTTGAAGCCGGAATAAGGTCCGCTGTAATCATAGGAATGCAGTTGTCTGGAGAGAACGTTAGCTTTCTGCAGAACATATTTATCCTTGATACCGGATAAAAAAATGTCCGGCTTCAGCAAGCGAAGGAATTCTTCCGTTTCAAAATGATTCAGATCATCCACAACAATGCTGCCGCTTTTCATGTCCTGGATCAGCCCTTTGTAAGAATTCAAAGGAATCTTATCCTTCAATTCCTCATACTTTTCTTTGCTCAGAAAAGCGTGGAATTTTTCCGGGTCAGGCTCTACGGTAATGCTTTCAATATTTTTGCTGTCGGCATCCTCTTTGATAAAGGGAAGCATATCGCGTCCTTCATAATCATCTCGATGAGCAAATTCATAGCCGGCCAGCACCGTTGTAATCCCAAAGTCTGCCAATAATGCCTGGTAGTGATGGGAGCGGGATCCCCCGACATAGAGAGCAGCAGTTTTTCCTTCCAGTTTGCTTCGGAAATAGGTATGGGCTTCGGCAATTGCGGCAAGTTCATCTGCAATGACCTCCTCGGTTCTTTGCTTCAGCTCGGAATCCCCAAAATAGTCTGCCATATCTCTTAAGGTCTGAATGGTAGCCTCAATTCCGATAAAGTTCACCTTCAGCCAATGAATACCGTATTTGGTGTGCATCATTTCCGCTATGTAATTGATAGACCTGTGACACATGACGAGATTCAGATCTGCCTGGTGGGAATTTCGCAGACTTTCCACGCTGCCGTCACCGGTCAGAACGGCAAGAACCTCATATCCGATGCGTTTCAGGATCCGTTCGGTTTCCCAGCCGTCACCGCCGATATTGTATTCCCCGAGAATATTGACTTTATATTTTTTCGATACCGGCGCATCTCCAGTCCCGATGATGTGACGCATCACGCCGTTGTTTGCGATATGATGACCTCCGCTTTGGCTGACTCCCTTGTAGCCTTCACAGCTGAATGCTACGCAGGTAATGCCGTATTTCTTTTCCGCTTCTGCGGCAACGGCATGGATGTCATCCCCGATCAGCCCTACCGGGCAGGTTGAGCAGATCAGGATTGTTTTTGGATGGAAAAGCTCCATCGCTTCATCGATGGCTTTTCGCAGCTTTGTTTCTCCGCCGAATACGATGTCCGGCTCCTGCATATCCGTTGAGAAGCAGTATTGAATGAAATTCTCTCCGTTCTCGGTTTTTGCCTTGTTTCGCCTTGTTCCCCAGGAGTAAAAGCCGCAGCCTATAGGTCCATGGGTTAGGGTCAGGGCATCTTTTAAAGGACCGAGCACTACGCCTTTGCATCCGGCATAGCAGCAGCCTCTGTTTGTGATGATGCCCGGAATACTTCTGGTATTTGCCGTTATGGTTCTATTTTCAGTATCGTCATCAATCTGGAGGATGTGTTCTTTTCTGTTTTTATAAACCTTGGCATTGTATTGATCCAGTACCAATTCACGTTCTCGCATTATTTTCACCTCCTGCTTTAAAGAATCGTCTCGCCGGTTCTGACTTTATAGGTTTCCAATACGGGAAGTATAAAGATTTTCCCGTCTCCGGGATTTCCCGTCTGGTTGACTTTAATCAATGTTTTTACTACGGTATCTACCTGATCGTCTTCAACAATCATCGTGATAAACCGCTTCGGAATGAGCCTTGCCCCTTCGGTAATCGATTCCCCGATATTGGAAATCGGCAGTTCTTCTGTTTCTAAAACATATTTGAGCAGCTCAGGGTTTAACGCTTTCTTTCCTCTGCCCATGCAGGCGCGACAGACAAAGGCCGGGAATCCTGCATTGATCAGGGCATTTTTTGTTGGGTTTACTTTGCCTACCCGGATAATTGCCATGACTTCTTTCATTGTATGCTACCTCCTTCAGAGTCCCTGTCTGCCGGTACTGATGGTATAGGCTTCGATGACCGGTGCGATAAAGATTCTGCCATCGCCGTAATTCCCGTTTTCACCGGTACGGGCAACACGCATGATAATTTTAACCACATCATCCTTATCCTCATCATTGACAACAATCAGGAGCATTTCTTTGGGAATCTCATCATATTCCACATCGCCTATGATAATACCTTTTTGCTTTCCCCGTCCAAATACATCGGTTTTCGTTACTGCGGGAAAACCTGCCGCCATTAATTCCGATAATACCTCACCGGTTTTCTGAGGTCTGATGATGGCTCTGACTAATAACATGGGATCATTCTCCTTTCCATATCCGGTATTAAATGTCCAGAATACCGTGTTCCATTAACAGGGCCTCCAATCTTTCCTGTGAAAGAGGCGAAGGGATAACGAAGAGTTCATTTTCATCGATTTTTTTTGCCAGCGTTCGATATTCGTCAGCCTGAGAACAGGTAGGGTCGAAATCGATGACCGTCTTTTTATGTATTTCTGCTCTCTGTACCATATTATCTCTGGGAACGAAATGAATCATCTGGCTGCCGAGCTCCTTGGCAAAAGCTTCTACCAGCTCAGCTTCTCCATCAACCTTTCTGCTGTTGCAGATGATACCTCCAAGCCGCACACCTCCGGTTCTGGCATACTTCTGTATGCCTTTGGAAATATTGTTAGCGGCATACAGCGCCATCATTTCTCCGCTGGCTACGATGTAGATTTCTTTTGCTTTCCCTTCTCTGATGGGCATTGCGAAACCTCCGCATACAACGTCGCCAAGGACATCGTAAAAAACATAGTCGAGATCTGCCTCATAAGCACCTAATCTTTCCAGAAGGCCGATGGAGGTGATGATTCCTCGCCCGGCACAGCCAACTCCGGGTTCCGGACCACCGGATTCCACACATTTGATATCAGCGAAACCGTCTTTTAATACCAGATCAAGGTCAATATCCTCCCCTTCTTCCCTTAAAGTATCCAGCACCGTCTGCTGTGCCAGACCACCAAGGATTAATCGTGTAGAATCTGCTTTTGGATCGCAGCCTACAATCATAATCTTATTGCCCATTTCTCCCAGGCCTGCCGTCAAATTTTGAGTTGTTGTGGATTTTCCTATTCCACCTTTTCCATAAATAGCTACTTGCCTCATTGTTATTACCTCCTTGTTAAAACTGAAAAATACCATCCGGCCAAAAGCCGGGCATCTTTTGAAATAAAAAAAAACGAGGCTTTTCCGATAGGAAAGACCTCGTTGTCTTTACAGACATATTTTTTGTTTTTTATTATAGCAAGAGGATTTTATTTTGTCAAACGAATTTTTTAATAATTTTGAAAATTCTAATAACGAGTGAAAGTTTTTTTAATTATCTCAGCCCCTTACCTGGTAAGAATGACAAGGCAATTACCGTCCTGCAAAGACTCTACTTGCAGATTTACATTTTTTCTTGCAATGGACAGCTCCATCCAAGGCGGAATATGGCTGCATATCAACTCTAAACCGAGGTAATCATCATCTTCTATAAACTGTTGTAAAGCTTTTTTTGAACTGATTTCAGGGAACGCTTTCTGCAGGTCTATGAGATTCAGCGAATAATTCCCATCGCTATTAGGCGATACAGGGCTCTTCGAGATTTGTTCTCTATCCAAGTCCTTTGCACATTCTTTTTGGACGTCTGAAATCTCACACAGGATATCCTGGAAAAGAGCAGGGGATTCCTGGCATTCCGACTCAAAGATGTGAAACCCCATTTTATCAAAGACATGATAGGGCAGCCCTGATATTTTTCTTCCCAGGATGATCCTGCAGTCATCCAGATGTTCAATGAGGATTCGAATACTGTTGCGGACATGGGTCATGCTTGATAAGTCACCAATCTGCCAGTAAATTTCCCCGGCAGGCTGCCATCCTGCAACCGTTGCTTGATAGAAACCTATGCTGCAGCATTCCTCCAAAGAAGTAAGCTGTTTGTTTTTATTATGTATCACTGCTATTTTGTCCGGCATTTCTTTTACCTCCTTTCATAATACCAAGATATGTTTTGTATTGCGCTGCAAGAAACCCGAAAATTTTATATGGGGCAAGTATATCACAGGGGGCTAAATTTTGTCTATCAGAATTTTCTGTCAATTGTCTTATAAGCCGGAAGCATGGTAAAATAAAAAAGCAAAAATCAGTTGGTGAAATAGAATTTATTATAGCGGAGATGATGGAAAGAAATAATGGGAGAATCAATATGCAGTTAAAATATGATACCGTAATATTTGACTTAGACGGAACTTTATTAAACACCCTTGATGATCTGGCAGACAGCGTAAATACCGTACTGGAACAAGAGGGTTATATGACCAGAAACTTGGAAGAGATCAGAGCCTTTGTAGGGCATGGAGTAAAAAATTTAATGGAAAAATCACTTCCCGCCGAAACTTGTGAAGACGAGATTCTACGGTGCCTGTCCAGTTTTCGGGATTATTATTTAAAGAATATGCTCTGTAAAACGAGACCCTATGACGGGATCGAAGAGCTTTTGAAGAGCTTGAAAGAGAAGGGGATCAAGACAGCAGTAGTTTCCAATAAACTGGATGCGGCCACAAAGGAAATGTGCAGCTTTTTCTTTCATGGACTTATCAATGTGGCAGTTGGCGACATGGAAGGCAGAAAAAAGAAACCGGCACCCGACAGTGTTTTTGAGGTATTAAAGCAATTAGATTCAAAAAAAGAGCATACTATTTTTGTCGGCGATTCCAATACAGATGTACAGACCGCTAAAAATGCAGGTCTGATCTGCGTTGGAGTTACCTGGGGTTTTCGATCCAAAGAGGTTCTGGAAGAGGAAGGGGCAGACTATATCATAGACAGGCCTGAGGAGTTTGCTGACCTTTTCCGAAGGCTATCCAAGGAATAAAAGTTATGATATACTGATCCCAATGGAGGTGAAAAAATGACAAATGACAACCGATATGCTGTATTGATCGATGCTGACAACGTCTCTGACAAATATATTAAATTCATATTGGATGAAATATCAAATGACGGAGTCGCAACCTATAAAAGGATCTATGGGGATTGGACAAAACCTACCTTCGCTTCCTGGAAAGGGGTATTGCTGGAGCATTCCATAACGCCTATTCAGCAGTATGCCTATACCCAGGGGAAAAATGCTACGGATTCCGCCATGATTATCGATGCGATGGACATCCTGTATTCCGGCAACGTTGATGGTTTTTGTCTTGTATCCAGTGACAGTGATTTTACCAGGCTGGCCTCCAGACTGCGAGAGTCAGGGATGGACGTTGTAGGAATGGGAGAAAGCAAAACCCCGAAAGCATTTATATCCGCTTGCAACAAATTTAAATATCTGGACATTCTCGCCATGGCTGATGAGCCGAAACCCGTTGCGCAGGCAGCGCCGAAGGGTCAGCAGGATGAAGATAAAATGACCAACTTTGATACGATCAAAAAGGCCATTATTACCATTGTGCAGGAAAACTCTGACGAAGATGAATGGATTTTCATCGGAGATATCGGAAATAAACTACAAAAAAGGTATCCGGATTTTGATGTTCGAAATTTTGGTTTTAATAAATTTACTCCGTTTATTAAATCTCTGGATCTTTTTGAGATCAGATCTGAAAGGATCAGCGGATCTAATAATAAGCTGATTTATATTAAGGAAAAATAAAGACATTTCTCATCAAGAATGAAATTTTACTTCATGCTATCATAAAAACAAATATGATTAGGAGGTAATCATTCATGGAATCATGGGAATGCATTGAAAAAGCCACAGAGTTTATTGAAAAAAATCTGGACAGGGAAATAACCATTGCCTGTCTGGCTGACATTGCCAATCTTTCTCCTTTTTATTTTCAAAAGCTGTTCAAACAGCTGGTAGGTAAAACAGCTATGGAATATGTCAAATTGAGAAGGCTGGCTCAAATTTCGGAAGAATTGAAAATACCCGATAAAAAAGAAAATATCATTGATATCTGTTTGAAATACGGTTTTGAAAATCATGAAACTTTTAGCAGAGCCTTTAAAGATGCCTACGGCATGACCCCGTCTTCTTACCGATCCAATCCTGTTCTGTTGTCCCACTTTTTGAAGCCGGAAATCTTTCTGCAATATCATTTGATTGATGAAAATGTGCCCATAGTTACACAGGGGATTGTTCTGGAAGTGACCCGTCGTTTTTTGGATAAGCCTAAATATTTTGCGGGTTATATTGTTGAAGCAGCCATTGACCCGCCCAGCGTTGATCCTTTGGGAGAAATCTGGAATAAAGTACATTCCACCAAAGCAAGCATCGAAAAGTATATGCCTGAAGGAAACGAAATCGGCATT
Organism: Sinanaerobacter chloroacetimidivorans; assembly: GCF_018128545.1. Lineage (GTDB taxonomy): Bacteria > Bacillota > Clostridia > Peptostreptococcales > Anaerovoracaceae > Sinanaerobacter > Sinanaerobacter chloroacetimidivorans. The sequence continues at coordinate 45,751 of NZ_JAGSND010000004.1, forward strand.
GGTCTGGGCCTGGGAGAAGATCAAAAGATTAGGTACTTTGCCGGTGTAGAAACCAGCGAAGAATTGAAAAATGATGAACTGAAGACATATATCCTCACCAGAAGAGGATATATAGTATGTAAATTTGAAGCAGAAAATTTCTATACACTGATAACGGAAACCATTGATAAAGTGTATAAATATATGCACTTATGGATTACAAAGAAAGAAATCCGGGTTGAGCCTACTGCTATCGAATTATATTACGGTTCCTCTCCGGAAAAAACTTATATGGAGCTGTGGATCCCAATGGCAGAAGAATCGGATGAGCCGCATCCTGCCTGATAAGCCAGACGGACATTTCTTTGGAAAAGAGAATAGGGCAATTGAAAACCTGTCAGGAGAGGAAGAATTTTATCCTGATAGGTTTTTTCGTCCATTTTCAATAATGTATCATAGCGAAAAAGCTCCAATAGCTCCTCCTGCTCCGTAAAATCACTGCCAATGGAACCTTTCAAAGGCAGTTGGATATGTTTTTTGTTCCAGGGACATGCTTCCTGGCAGATATCACATTCAAAGAAATAATTCTGAGGAACAGAGCTGATTTCCTCAGGCCATTCCTCTTCCTCGAGGAGATGGGAAAGGCAAGTGGAACGATGAAGCTTACGCGGCTCCAGGGATTTAGTTGGACAGCCGTTGATACAAGCGGTACAGCTTCCGCAATGATCTGCTTCGATTTCATAGCATTCTGCAAGGTCTGCGTTGGTGATAATCCCGCCCAGGGCCTGGAAGCTCCCGTATTTTTTGTTGAGCAGCAGGGTGTTTTTTCCGATCCAGCCAAGGCCGGCTTTTACCGCCGCAGGCTTTAACGGAACACAATAATCTTCCAGAAAGCCATCGTAGACTATGGCCTCATAGCCTTTGGACTGCAGATATTCCTGAATGGGTTTCAAGGGTTCTACAATATTAAAATAAAAACCGGATAAGGTGAGGCGGCTCGTCCTTGCATAAATCCTCGATCCGTTATCGGGCAAACGGTAACCGCCTATGTAGATGCTGGAAAGTATTAAGCTCTTTGCACCTGGCAAAAGAACTTTGGGCTGTCTGTCATAGAAGAGTTCTTTCGGTTCAAGATCCTCAGCATCAATAAACCTTATTTCCTCTATCCTGTTGTTTTTGGCCAGCCTTCTTACTTCATCCTTGATTTGCTGCATCAGACAACCCCTCCCCGATAAACAAGAATATTTTATCTGTTTCTATCCCTTACGTTCTTACAGCTACTTTCTTTCTTTCAGTTGTTCCAACTGATTGCGGTAGGCTTCTTCTACTGCCTTTGCAAGCTGATCGGGACAAGAGGTAGGCCTTCCCTCACAGCTGATTCCGGTGAGCTTATCTTTGATTTCTTCAACGGACATGCCTTCTACCAGTTTTGCTATCCCCTGAGCATTGCCGTTGCAGCCTTTAACAAATTCCACTTTTTTCACAATGTTGCCCTCCAGCTCCAGCTGGATTTTAGATGAACACGTTCCATGAGTTTTATAGGTGTATGTCATTTTGATTAGCCTTTCTGTTTTCTTTCCTGCAGCAACGGCTTCGCCTCCGACTCGCTTCGCTCACTGCTGTCCGTTTTTCCATTGCAGCTAAAGCTGCGGAAAAAAGGCAACGGCTTCGCCTCCGACTCGCTTCGCTCACTGCTGTCCGTTTTTCCATTGCCGCTAAAGCTGCGGAAAAAAGGCAACGGCTTCGCCTCCGATTCGCTTCGCTCACTGCTGTCCGTTTTTCCATTGCAGCTAAAGCTGCGGAAAAAAGGCAACGGCTTCGCCTCCGACTCGCTTCGCTCACTGCTGTCCGTTTTTCCATTGCCGCTAAAGCTGCGGAAAAAAGGCAACGGCTTCGCCTCCGATTCGCTTCGCTCACTGCTGTCCGTTTTTCCATTGCCGCTAAAGCTGCGGAAAAAAGGCAACGGCTTCGCCTCCGATTCGCTTCGCTCACTGCTGTCCGTTTTTCCATTGCCGCTAAAGCTGCGGAAAAAAGGCAACGGCTTCGCCTCCGATTCGCTTCGCTCACTGCTGTCCGTTTTTCCATTGCAGCTAAAGCTGCGGAAAAAAGGCAACGGCTTCGCCTCCGACTCGCTTCGCTCACTGCTGTCCGTTTTTCCATTGCCGCTAAAGCTGCGGAAAAAAGGCAACGGCTTCGCCTCCGACTCGCTTCGCTCACTGCTGTCCGTTTTTCCATTGCCGCTAAAGCTGCGGAAAAAAGGCAACGGCTTCGCCTCCGATTCGCTTCGCTCACTGCTGTCCGTTTTTCCATTGCAGCTAAAGCTGCGGAAAAAAGGCAACGGCTTCGCCTCCGACTCGCTTCGCTCACTGCTGTCCGTTTTTCCATTGCCGCTAAAGCTGCGGAAAAAAGGCAACGGCTTCGCCTCCGATTCGCTTCGCTCACTGCTGTCCGTTTTTCCATTGCCGCTAAAGCTGCGGAAAAAAGGCAACGGCTTCGCCTCCGATTCGCTTCGCTCACTGCTGTCCGTTTTTCCATTGCCGCTAAAGCTGCGGAAAAAAGGCAACGGCTTCGCCTCCGATTCGCTTCGCTCACTGCTGTCCGTTTTTCCATTGCCGCTAAAGCTGCGGAAAAAAGGCAACGGCTTCGCCTCCGATTCGCTTCGCTCACTGCTGTCCGTTTTTCCATTGCCGCTAAAGCTGCGGAAAAAAGGCAACGGCTTCGCCTCCGATTCGCTTCGCTCACTGCTGTCCGTTTTTCCATTGCAGCTAAAGCTGCGGAAAAAAGGCAACGGCTTCGCCTCCGACTCGCTTCGCTCACTGCTGTCCGTTTTTCCATTGCCGCTAAAGCTGCGGAAAAAAGGCAACGGCTTCGCCTCCGACTCGCTTCGCTCACTGCTGTCCGTTTTTCCATTGCCGCTAAAGCTGCGGAAAAAAGGCAACGGCTTCGCCTCAGCAACGCTGCATCTTAATCTCTTGTGTTCATTATAACATACACCGCAGCTCTTCCAAGAATAATTTTATTGAAATTCCTTTGCAAATGAACATGAACCAAAGAATTGTGTCATAAGATAAACCATAGGTGCCTTGTCTTTCACATGGCAAACATATCTTAATAAAATAAGAAAAAGACTATCATGAATGTTTTCATATTATAAAAGGGAGGATCAATGAAATGAATTGTGAAAATTTTGCGGTTCAACCGCTGCCCTACGGCTATGATGCTCTGGAGCCCTATATTGATGAATGGACACTAAGGGTGCACCATGATGTCTTATACAGAAGATATGTAGAAAATCTCAATAAAGCATTGGAGAAATATCCACAATACTGCGGATATACTTTAGAAGAATTAATTTTAAATGTTGACAGCTTGCCTCCGGAAATTCAAACGCCAGTTTTTCATAATGCGGGAGGAGTCTATAACCATCAGCTCTATTTTGAAACCATGCAGCCTGCCCCCAGCCGGGAGCCTCAGGGCCCGCTGGCAGAAGCCATCAATCAATGTTTCCGCAGCTTTGGAGGCTTCAAGGAAGCTTTTACCAGGAAAGCACTGGATGTTTTCGGATCCGGCTATGCATGGCTTGCCATCAATCATGTGGGAATGCTGGAGATCACCTCCACTGCCAATCAGACTACGGTGCTTACATTGAACATGTATCCGCTAATCGGCATAGACGTCTGGGAACATGCTTACTTCTGTCAATACTCTGCGGAAAGAGAGAATTACATCAATTCATGGTTCCAGGTAGCAAACTGGCAAATGGCAGAATTCCGGTTAACGGGTCAGTAGCATTGTAATTTTTACCAGACTGGCATATAATAAAATCATAAAACCATTATGAACTATCGACAGAAGAAGTTGATATACATATTGATTAAAAACGGAGGAAAAAGCATGAGGAGAAGCTGTAAATGGGTATGGTAAAAGAAGACGCTATTTTGCTGGCGGGTGTTGAAGACAGGATTCGCCGGTGCCTGGATAAAGATGTGGCTTCCAGCACCGCCTTTTTAGACGCAAGGCAGCGATCTTTGACAGAGAGACTTTGCCGCAGCTTTCCGGGACTGAAGTATTATTTTTCCGGCGGCTATGAGAATGCTGAGCGAACCATAGGAATTTTCCTTCCTGATTATGCAGAACCCGGAGACCTTACCCCGCTTACACTGCTGAGGATAACTCAGAACAGCAATCGGGAGCTGGGACATAGAGATTATCTAGGATCTCTTACCGCATTGGGTGTGAAGAGGGAAATGGTCGGAGACATCCTGGTTCATCAGGACGGAGCAGATATTATTATAAAAAACGAGATTGCCAATTTCTTAGTGAATTATTATGAAAAAGCGGGAAGAGTATCCCTTCAGGGAGAGCTGCTTCCAATAGAATCCATTCGAATTCCCGAAAAAAGGGTAGAAGAAAAAAAGGATACGGTGGCATCCTTGCGATTGGATAATATCATTTCCTCTGCTTTCTCGATCTCAAGAGGGAGAGCTGCAGAAGCGATTCATAGCGGAATGGTTTTTATCAACGGCCTTGTCTGTGACAAAACAGACCGGCTTATCAAAGAAGGGGACAAACTGGTTTTAAGGGGTCAGGGTAAGGCCATATTAAAATCTGTGGGCGGACCCACAAGAAAGGATCGGATTTTTATCGTAATAGAGCGTTATCTATAATATAAATCCTGAGGAAACTGCTGTTTATTTTTCTACGTTCAGCTGAATGGCGCTTAATACGATAGTAGCGGCTCCGATGCAGACGGTAACGATACCCAATACAAAGCTTGCAGTGGTTAAACCCTTCATAAAAACACCTCCTTTTGTGCTCTAGTATAGCATAAAAATGGAAGAATGTAACATTATTTTTTAAAGCGGCAACTGACTTGGAACGGCTGGATTTTATTTTGTACAAATGAACAAAGGTGGTAATTGATTTGGCATTAACTTATAACGCAATCATAAATTTATATTCCATAGTATTGCTGGCCGTCATACTTTTTTATTCCTTGAAGCATACGGAATCGGTCGATCATTTGCAGCATAAACTCTTTCTGCTTATGATTCAGATTAATATAGTCATGCTTTTTATTGATGTTCTTAGCCGGTTTGACGGGAACCCAGGCACTTTTTACGAGGTATTCAATTATTTAGGCAACTTATTGATTTATGTTTTTAATCCGGTTTTGCCTGCCATTTGGCTGCTGTACGCGCATTATCAGATTTATCGTGATGAGTCCCGAACGAGACGATTGTTGATGCCGATTTTGACCTTTGTTATGGTTTACTATACGTTTTATGCGGTGTCCCAATTCTATCATTGGTTCTATTATATTGACTCCGGTAACGTATATCATAGAGGAGAATATTTTTGGATTGCCGCGGCCATACCTGTAATCTTTATTCTAATTACTTTTGTTATGATTACGGTAAATCGGCATCTAATTGAAAAAAGATATTATAGAGCCCTGATATTTTTTGTCGTTCCGCCTTTTGTAGGTATTATTCTTCAAATCATTTTTATTAATTTTGCTTTTGTTTTAAATGGTATCACCATATCGCTCTTTATTGTATTCCTTTATATTCAGAATCAGAACCAAAATTTGGACTTCCTTACCGGTGTTTATAACCGCAAGCGACTCAAAACCTATTTAAAAGAGAAGATTGCTTGCTGCTCCTATAATAAAACCTTTTCTGCCATTTTTATCGATATCGATAATTTCAAGTACATAAATGATACTTTCGGGCATGATATGGGGGATGATGCATTGGAGACCTGTGCTATGCTATTGAAAAACTGCATAAGAGCCACAGATTTCATTGCACGTTTCGGTGGAGATGAGTTTTATCTGGTTCTTGATGTTTCAAGCAGATCAGAGCTTGAGCGAACGGTACACCGGATTTACAGACAGCTTCAAGAATTTAACGGAGAAAACAGAAAACCATATCATATCAGCGTGAGTATGGGATACGCAGTATATGATTATGCATCGGAATTAAGTGCGGAAGAATTTCAAAAAATGATCGACAATCTGATGTATCAGGATAAACGTATTACAAAAGGGGAGAAGTATGTCTAATAAAAATTTCGGGGCGGGGATGGAAGCCCTTGCTTTATTAACACAATTGGGGTTGACATTAGCAACGCCGATTATCCTGGGCGCCCTGGCAGGACACTGGATTGACAATAAGCTCGGTACCAATGTCCTGTTTTTTGTCTTGCTCTTGGTGGCGGGAATTGTCGGTGGAATTTTCAGCGCCTATCAGCAAATCATGAGCGTTACCAGGAAAAAGAAAAAGTAAACAGAAGCCGGTACCCGCCCTAGATTTCCGAAAACAATCTCACTGTGAAAACGGTGCCCTGATCCCGTTTGCTTTCCACCTCTATTTCTCCGTGACAAAGCTCTACAATCCGTTTGACTATAGACAGGCCCAGTCCGTTTCCTTCTACGGAATGGTCGGTGCTGCCCTGATAAAATCTTTCAAAAATATGCTGTTTTGTTTCTTCGGTCATGCCGATACCCTGATCTTTGATTTTCACTTCTACAAATCCGTTCTGCTGAGAAAGCCCAATTTTAATCTGACTCTCCAGGCGAGAAAATTTGATGGCATTTTCTATAAGGTTCATCCAGACCTGCTGCAGCAGTTCTTCATCTCCCTGGTATGTCACTGCTACCATATCCACATCAAAAGTAAGCTTTTTCCTGCTCCACTGGGGTTCAAGAAGGACAACGACACTTCTGATCTGTTCATCTAATGCAAACTCCCTGTAATTTACATTGTCTTGATTTTCCAGCTTGGACAGCTTCAGGATGCTATAAGTAAGTTTCGAAAGGCGTTCTGCCTCTTCTGCAATAATACCAGAATATTCGGCCTGCTCTTCTTTTGTCAGCCCCTGTTTTTGGAGAAGCCTGGCAAAGCCTTGTATGGAAGCAATAGGTGTCTTGAATTCATGTGAGACATTCCGGATAAAGTCTTTTTGAAGATACTCCATTTTTTTCAGTTCTTTTACCATTTGGTTAAAGTTTTTTGTTAAAGTTCCAATTTCATCTTTGGTATTGATTTCAAGACATACATCAAATTCACCTTTTGCAACTTCTTGAGTTGCAGCGGTCAATCGATGGATCGGTCTCAGCATTCTGCCTGCCACAAGGGTCAAAATCAGGCAGGATAACACCAGGCTGGAGATCAGAACCAATGCTACACGGTTACGGAAAACCTGAAAAGCATTCGGACTGTTTCTGGTATTAATTTTAATAATATCACCGCCAAGCGTAAAATAGGTGGTTGCAATGGGGAATAATTGCTTGGAAACAAATACGATTTCACCTTGATCCAGATCTTTTCTGATTTCCGGGTCCAGCGAGGCCGCTTCAAATTCATCCATGATCCTTGCCCTGTACATAGAGTTGGAAGTCATTTTTATGATCTCCCCGTTGCTGAGCTCTGTTTTGCTTTTTAACTCCAGAAGACTCTTCGCCATGGAGTGCTGGGTCTGCATGATTTCATCGGATAAGGTTTTATTGCTGATAAAAACGGCACCGATAAAGGTTGCCAGGCAGGATATAATCATGATACCCAAAAGCCATACAACCATTTTCATCTTCAATGTCTTCATTTTCCATAACCCTTCCTTATTTATTTTCTGTTTTTATTTCTGCTTTATATCCGATTCCGCGAATGGTAATGATTTCAAACTCTTCAAAATCACTCAGTTTTTCACGCAGCCTTTTAATGTGAACATCTACCGTTCTTTCCTCCGTTTCCGCATCAGGACCCCAGATTTCCTCCATCAATTGCTGCCTTGTAAAAATCTGTTTCGGATAGCTCAGCAGTTTGAACAGCAGGTAGAATTCTTTTTTTGGCAAGCTGAGGGAATTTCCTTCTTTTTTAATTTCCAAGGCATGATAGTCAAGCTCTACAGAACCGATCACAATACGATGTTCATTCATGATTCTGGAGCGGCGGAGCAGGGCGCCGACACGTAATAGCAGCTCATCAATATTAATGGGCTTTACCATATAATCGTCGGCACCACTTAGAAAACCTTTTTTCTTATCTTCAAAAGAGTCTTTTGCAGTAATCATTAAGATCGGCAGATTAAAATTAGAATCACGAAGTCCTTTTGTAAGCTCATACCCGTCCACCTTCGGCATCATAATATCACTGATAATAAGATCGATATAGACCCCTTCCAGTACGCTCAAAGCTTCCTGCCCATCCGATGCACAGATAACATGATAGCCGTTCTGGGTCAGAATCGCTTCCATCAGTCTTCGTAAATTCTTGTCGTCCTCTACCACAAGTATATGAAACATGCAGGCACCTCCTTTTTATATTTTACCATGCTTTCTATTTTACAATGCGAGTCTCCTGTTAGGGATCATCTAAACTCCTCTCAACGCATCGATGGGGTTCAATTTGCTGGCATTTCTTGCGGGAGCCCAACCGAAAACGATTCCGATGGCACCGGAGAATCCTACGCCAAGTGCAATAGCGCTAATGGAAAGGGAGAGTCCGATATTCAGTAAAGCCGCAGCCGCCCAGGAAATCGTAACTCCTAAGATAACGCCAATCATACCGCCAAAGAGGGAAAGAAATATGGACTCAATTAAAAACTGAAACTGGATCCTTTTCGGTTCTGCACCCAAGGCCTTTCTTAACCCGATTTCATTGGTTCTCTCCTTCACCGAAACAAGCATCATATTCATAATGCCGATGCCTCCTACCAGAAGAGAAATGGATGCAATACCTGCCAGCATGGTGGTCAGCATATCGGTAGTACTGTCCAGAGTATCCAATAACTGATCCATATTTGTCAAGTGATAACTATCCTCCTTATTGCTAAATGCTTTATCCAGAGAGGCTTCTATGGAAGCTACCGTTTCATCCGTTCTGTCGGAATCTGCTATTCTAATCTCAAGGGAATGAATCGTGCCCACACCGGACATGCTCATAGCTGTCTTATATGGAATAATGATTTTTCCGTTTTCATCTGCAGAAGGCTGAAGGACGGAGGTATTAGAATCCTCGCCTGAAATTCCCACAACCGTAAAACTCAGACCGTTAATCCGAAGACTTTTTCCCAGGGGATCTGTCCCGAAAAAAAGCTCATTTGAAATAACCTCGTCAATAATACAGACCTTGTTTCTGCTGTCCATGTCTAGAATCGTCAGATTCCTTCCTCTTATTACCGTGTCCGGATAATTCTCAAAATAGATATGGTTCCTTCCCTGAACAGCAGCATCCTCTTTCACCGTACCTTCCCGTTCCACAACACCGTTAACCGATAATGTGGGAGAAACACTCTCTACATTATCTATTTCTTCAAGAAGTTTTACATCTCCGTCATTCAGACCGGCTTTTAAAGGTGTTCCTGATACCTGAACCGAAACGGAGTTGGCTCCAAGATCGGAAAACTGACTTGTGATTTCATTTGTGACTCCCTGGACAATGGTAATCAGGGCAATGATGGCAGTAACTCCGATAAGGATCCCTAAAATAGTAAGAAAGGACCGCATTTTATTACTTATGATGTTTTGCCAGGACATTTTTATACTTTCTCTTATCAATGTTCTATACCTCTTTTATTCCGTTTCCATTAAGTTTCCGTCCAAAATCCGGACCACTCTGCTGGCATTTTCAGCGATGGATTCATCATGGGTAATCATAATAATGGTTCGGCCTTCCCTGTGCAATTCGTTAAATAAATCCATGACCTGCCGGCCTGTCTTCTGGTCAAGAGCACCCGTTGGTTCGTCGGCAAGCAGAATGGTTGGATTGGTTGACAATGCTCTTGCAATAGCAACACGCTGCTGCTGGCCTCCGGAAAGCTGGTTTGGATAATAGCTGATACGATTTTCCAGGCCGACCCGATACAATAGGTTCTTTGCTGTTTTAATACGTTCTTTAGGAGGAATGCCGGCATACACCAGAGGAAGCTCCACATTTTCAGCGGCATTCATCCGGGGCAGCAGCTGAAACGACTGAAAGATGAAGCCGATTTCTTTGCTTCTGATCTTGGCAAGCTCCTTTTCTGAAAGCTTGGCAATCACACGGCCGGACAGGACATATTCTCCGCTGGTCGGGCTGTCCAAACAGCCGATGATGTTCATCAGCGTAGATTTTCCAGAGCCGGATGGCCCAAGGATGGAAACAAATTCTCCTTCCTTTACTGATAGCTCAATTCCTTTCAGGATGGTCTGCTCTTCTTCCCCCATTTGATATTTCTTGACGATATTTTTCATAGACAGAATTTCTTTACTCATGGCAGGCCTCCTAGTTTGCTCTCATTCTGGGCGGTACGGTGATTCCGGAATCGGACTCATCGCTTTTATTCTGAATCAGCACCGTTTCGCCGGGAGATACCCCCTCCTTTATTTCTGCGACGGTGCCATCGTTGATACCGACCGTTACCTTTTTCGCCGTTACTTTTTGATCTGCATCTCTGGACAGGATATAAGGCTGGTTTTCACTGTCAAAGGATATTGCTTTCAATGGAACTGCCACCACACTGTCGGCTTTCTGACTTATAATACGCACTTCAACTGAAAGTCCGACTTTTAAATCGGTGCTTTGTTCTAAATCGATTTCCGCATTGAAATAGGAAACACCGTTGTTTACTTCGGCCTGATTGGAAACCTTTGCAACAGCACCGCGTACTTCCTTGTTCAGCGCGGTAACCATAACTACCGCATCCCTGCCTTCCGAAACAGAATCCAGATCAAATTCATCCACCTTAATTTTTACCTGCAGCTGATCATAATTAACCACATCCATAATTTTGGTACCGGAGATGACCGTGTCATTCTCTTCTGCATAGATTTCAGATACGACTCCGTCTATTTCCGCCAATATCCGGGTATCGTGCTCTTCCTGCAATACGGAATCATAATTTGCTTTTGCCTGTATCCATTGAGACTGACAAATTTCGAAGTTGCTGACAGCCTTCTCATACTCCTGCAACGAGACAGCCCCCTGATCATAGAGCTCTTTCGTTCGAGACAGGCTCTTCTTTGAATCCTGATAGGATATTTCCGCTGACTGTGCCGAGGCTTGCGCTTGTGTTAATTTTGATGCGATATTATTATCATCGATTTCATATAGTAAATCCCCTTTTGAAACATGGTCTCCTTCTTCCACGTACAGCTTTTTAATAGAAGTAACACTATTGGCATAAACATTCTGAGCCTCCTTCGCCTCAATATTTCCCTCATAGCTGTAGTAGGTGACAATATCCTGCGTTTTCGCCGTTTCTTCCTGATAGCTTCCACCATCAGGCCGCAGTAATAAAAACAGCCCAATGCCTATAATGACAACGGCAGTAACGGAAAGGATAATCAATCCTTTTTTATTTAGTTTTTTCATTATTCAAAGTCCTCCTTTATTGGATCGTCCGATTTGCCTGCGGATTTCTGCAGTACTTCTGTTACCGGATCATCTTATTCTGCGAGTATGAACTGAATATGAACAATTATAAATAAAAAAATGGAAGATAAAAAAACTGTCACAATTAGGATCTAGAAGAAAGTTTTCATTCCATTCTAATCCCAATTGTGACAGGCTGGTTTCCCTATAATCGATGATAAACGTACCGGAATTCATCAATCGTAGAATTCAGGCCGTCTTTGTAAAGTGACAGGCACTGATGTTCCTGAATTTCGGGAACGAATCAAAGCGTCCGCCGTAATGCAGGCAGCATAGCCATCCCATGCACTTGGTCCTGACAGTGTTGCTTTCTTTACATCGTTGACCCATTGCTGAAGCTCATTGTCATAGGCGTCTACAAAGCGCTGGGACCATTCGGTAAAGATTTGGTGAGTATGTTTTCCCTCGCTCCGAATCAACAGTGCGGAGGGATCCGGAAGTCGGACGGTGCCGGTTTCCCCAACAATTTCGCATTGAATATCATAGCCGTATCCGGACGTCATATTGACTTCGATGCCTATTTGAACTCCGTTTTTCGTTTTTAGAAGAAGAATCTGAGGATCCTGCAGACCTTCCGCCGCATTTTTGTTCTGCTTGCCGGTCAGCACCTGCGCCGAAGCATATTCTTCTTCCAGCAGCCACCGTAATATATCAATTTCATGGATTCCGGAATTGGTGACGGTCATATCATTTGAATGGCTTGTGATATGAGTACGGTTTCTGTGGCAAGCGTGAACAAGCAGCGGTTCGCCGATTCTACCGCTTTGAATCACTTCTTTCATGGCCCGATAGTCCTTGTCGTAACGGCGCATGAAGCCTACCTGAACCAGGCGTTTTCCATAGGACATCTCCGCATCCATAATTTTTAAACAATCACGTGCAGTTGTTGCAAGCGGTTTTTCACATAAGACATATTTTCCTGCTTGGATACAGGATAATACATATCCTGCATGGGTCGGATCCCAAGAAGCAATCAGAACTGCGTCTACTTCAGGTGATTCAATGAGATCTTCTCCTGTAGGAAAGGAGAGCGCATGGTACTGTTTTGCTGCTTTATCGGCAATCTCCTTGTTGATATCGGTAACGGCGGTAACCTTCGCACCGGTGATGACATCCGTCAAGCGGCGAATATGATCGCGGCCGATTCCCCCCGTACCGATTACTCCGATTCTTAATTCCATCATAGTTTATTTCTCCTGATTCTCTGTTTATTTGTAATCCTTTTATCTCAGGGAATTTTGCTCTGATTTTGCAGCAAGCATCTTACCCGTTTCAAAGGATTCTTTGCACCGATAGGCAATTTCCGAGACGGCAGTGCCATCGTATACTGAAACCTCTGGTTTTCGATTTTCTCGAATGCATTGTACAAACTCAATCATTTCAGCAATATAAGCGTCATGCCAACGGGACATGAAATCGGGATAACATTCCCGGCAAACTCCGTGTTCGTTCAGCACCTCAAGCAGGCTATCGGTTCCGACAGACCCAATGCGAAGCGTACCTCGTGTACCGATGATCTCCGTTTCCACATTGCAGCCATGAGCAGCCGCCCTCCCTGCAAAGAAAAAGGCCATGGTTTCATCCTCAAACTGCAGCATGCAGCACACATTATCCCCATCGTTCCACTGGCGATACTGTTCAAATTCGAAGCAGCCGCCAATACCCCACATATTTTGGGGCTCACTGTTAATGAACCATCTGCAGGTGTCTATATCATGAACACACATATCCAGAAATTGGCCGCCGCTGTGCGGGGCAAATTCCAATGCACTTTCAATGGTAGCAATGGGCTCCTGGGTGTAGGAACGAACCAGAATGATTCGGCCGATATCTCCGCGATCTATTTTTTCCTTGGCCTTTCGGTAGGAGATGTCATAACGGCGCATAAAGCCCAGCATGAAGATTTTATCCGGATGAGCCTCTACGGCCTTCTCTGCCTCTTTACACTGCTCTACTGTAGTGCCCAGAGGTTTGTCGCAAAATACATGTTTGCCATGCTGCAGGGCTAATGCAATGTGTTTTGTGTGCAAAGCAGAAGGAGATACGATGCAGATCGCATCAAGGTCCGGATTCCTGCACATTTCTTCAAAATCCGTGTACGTATCAGGCACGCCTAATTCAGCTGCAACTCTTTTCAGTTTTTCTTCCTTCGTTGCACAAAGTGCGGCAAGTTGGGCCCCAGGTACTTTTGTCGCTATATTGCAGGCATGTTCGTAGCCCAAACGGCCGATTCCGACGGAACCAATTTTAATTTTTTCCATAGAAAAACCCTCCTTGTTTTCTTTCATAAAGTATAAAAACTTAGCAGTTGAATTTCTATGGATTTCTTGCTTTTGTTAAACATTTATAAGACTGGTATACGGTTGGTTTTTGCACTCTGAATTTTTACATCAAAGATTAACTTGCGATTTCTTGCTTTTGATAAAAAAAAGTACCGCAAGCTTTATCCCTGCGGTAGTGATAAATCAGATTCCTGATTTAATGGTATATTTTTTTCGGTATTTCAAAGGGGTCATGCCCACATGTTTTGTAAAGATAAGATTAAAGTGACTGGGATTATCATATCCCACCATTGAGGCCACCTGAGTAACCGTATAATCCGTATTGATCAGAAGCGTCTGTGCCTCTCCGATGCGGCGCCGCAAAAGATATTTTACCGGCGAATAGCCGCTTGCTTCTTTAAAGACATGAGAAAGATAGTAGGGACTGATATTCAGATCTTCAGATATGGATTGAAGGCTGATATCTTCATGGTAATGCAAATCTATAAATTCTTTAATCCGTGAGCCTAGCACGCTCAGCCCTTCTTCTCCGGGTTCTGGCGATGCAGGCTGGGATCCTTGGCCGAGCAGGTTTAAAACCTGAGTCAGCAGTGACATCATCAGATAGTGACAGCTGTCATCGGCACCGGGTTGGGCGGCAAGCAGGAGGCGGAACATAAGCTGGAAGAGTTCAAGAATGTTATCAAAATGTTCACCGCAAGGCACAATAGGTGATTCCTCACTGCCGATAACCGCATTTCTAGGAAGTCCGTTTAAGGCAAGATCTCCAATGGCACAGCAATAACTCCCTACTCTCGTATTGATATCGGAAATTTCATCATGCACCACACCACTGTTTAGAAGTACAAGGTCACCGCCTTGGATGCGGCAGCGCTTCCCGTCTATGGAATAATGTCCCTGACCGTTGCGGATCAGTATGATTTCCGCACAGCTGTCGTGTGCGTGTAAGGCCCTGGGATAAATGCTTTCCTCCGATTCAATGCGGCTCACATACAAAAGCTTCGGGACGGTACTTCCGGGGAAAGGGGCGATATGATTCTTTTTGACAAAGCATTGGAGCATAGCGTTTCCTCCCTCATCTAGTGTTTTTATTAGTATAACATATATCGGAAACCTTTTTCTTCCATCATTCATATAATAATCGAAAGAAATAACTGATCTTATCGGTTAACGCTAAGAATTTTTTGAATATAGAATGGAGTATCAATATGGCTATCAGAATATTTATCGACCAGGGACATAATCCGGTCAACCCTAATGCCGGCGCGGAGGCTTTTGGACTAAGAGAGCAGGATATCACCTATGAGGTAGGGGTAAGGCTGGCGGCATTACTTAACAGCAACCCCAACTTTGAGGCCAGGTTGTCCAGAAATTCTCCGACGGAGCAGCTGGGAACCAGCACAACGACAAGTCTTCAGACAAGAGTCATGGGTGCAAATAATTGGCCTGCCGACTTTTTTATCAGTATTCATGCCAACGCAAGCACGATACCTACGGCAAGCGGCAGTGAGGCATATGTTTATCGTGTGGACACCCCCGCCTATTATATGGCAACCAGAATTTTAGAAGGATTAAATTATATGACAGGGCTTCCAAACCGCGGTGTATTAACGAATCCAAGGCTTTATGTATTGAGAGCGACTTCTATGCCGGCAGTATTGGTAGAAATGGGATATCTCACCAATTGGACGGACGCGAATTTAATGTCCACTGATCCGGAAAGTTTTGCCCGAGGTATTTATAACGGAATTCTCATGTATTACGGGTTGCTTTAAGAAAGCAGGTTCAGAAGACAGGCTTACATTTGTACATGATAAATAAAAAGAAATCTCAATTGTTAATGTTTTTGAGATTTCTTTTATTTCGGATAATAGATAATAACAGTTTGATTTCTTGCAAAATAGCGGATTAAATTACCTGTGTATTAAATTACCTGTTGACAAAACAAAATAAGTATGATATGCTAATTCGGTATTCTAGATTTAACAATTGAAATCACATATTTTTGTAATTCATTTGACAGTTTGATGGATTACAGAAATATGTGATTTTTAGTTTATTAAGGAATATAATAATGAATTAGGAGGTACCTTCATGAATAGTGGTACTGTAAAATGGTTTAATGCGGATAAAGGATTTGGATTTATTTCCAATGATAATGGTGGTGATGATGTATTCGTCCACTTCTCCGGGATTGTTTCTGAAGGATACAAATCTCTTGTAGAAGGACAAAGAGTTACATTTGATACCGAAAAAGATTCCAGGGACAGTAGAAAAACACGGGCAGTCAACGTCCGAATTGTATAGCTGAAAGAATCTACGCCTCCTCATATTTGAGGGGGCGCTTTTTCGATTTGTGAGGTGATTATTTCATGACAAATGTTGAAAACTTTAACGACCAAAGCTTGGGTGAAGAGATTGCAAATGCGGTTTCCCATGGAATTGGTGCCGTCCTGGCAATTGCCGGTACGGTGATTTTGATTTTTTGCGCATGGCTGTACAGCGATACCTTAGGTCTTGTCAGCGCCTCCCTTTACGGATTCAGTCTGGTATTCCTATACTTGATGTCAACCTTGTATCACTCGTTCACCAATATCGCGGTTAAGCGCGTTTTCCAGGTTTTTGATCACTGTTCTGTTTTCATCTTGATTCTGGGAAGTTATGTTCCAATATGCCTTTCTTTGCTGGGAGGAAGTATTGGGTGGACTCTTTTCGGCATCAACGCATTTTTCACTGTATTAGGCATTACCGCCAATGCAATTAGTGTCAAGAAATGGCATAACTTATCCCTGCTTTTATATCTGCTTATGGGGTGGTCTGTTATCATTGCCATTCGGCCATTGCTGAATCTTGTACCTCTTTCCGGATTCGGACTTCTTTTGGGAGGGGGATTGAGCTATTCCATCGGGGTCCTGTTTTACAACGCAACAAGACCACATTTCATGCACTCTATATGGCATTTGCTGGTTTTATGCGGAAGTGTCTTACATTACTTCTTTGTTTTGTTCTATATCATCTTATAAAATTTCAATACAATCCTTTTATCCCGGCTAATTTACCGTTACTCTGTTAGCTTCCGACGTTGAAGTAAATATTTTTGTGCTGAGGATCAATGCACAAAACGAATTTTACGATGCTTATAATATCAGATATTATAAAAATAAAAAGCAGAAATACATCTGAAAATCAAGATTGACTTGTTAACCAGATGTAATAATGCAACGTTAGACGCTCATTATTGAGTTCAATTAGGAGGAAAACAAATGGCAGACAGAGTAACAAACGCAAGCTATGTAAAATGGCCCACTTTCGAAGAAATCAAAGAGATGTTCAAAGAGCATTTTATTATGGACAGACGTGAGGACGGTGTTGTAACCGTACGCATGCACTGCAAAGGCGGTCCGCTGATCTGGTCCATGGAATTACATGATGCCATCGGCAAAATGTGGAGACTGCTTGGAACAGACCGTGAAACAGAAATGATCATCTTCACGGGAACAGGAAACATCTGGGTAACAGACTTTGAAGCAGCAAGCTGGGCTCCAGAGGGAGACAACGCCGGCGAAACAAGATACAACCATATGTTTGTAGATGGACGTCGTATGATCATCACCATGATCCAGGATACGGAAGTTCCTACTCTTGGCGTGTTAAGCGGTTCAGGCGGACACATCGAGCTTGCCTGTATGTGCGACTTCTGTATCGCTGCTGATGACATTACTGTTCTTGACCCGCATATGCTGCCAGGAACAAACAACGTACCAGGAGATGGTATTCAGAGCTGCTTTATGGAATTAATGCCAACAAGACAGGCCGTTTGGTATCTGATGACAGGAGACAAAATGACAGCTGAGCAGCTGCTCCAGTTTGGAATGGTATCAGAGATCGTTCCTCGAGAAAAATTAATGGATCGTGCTTATGAGATCGCCGATATTTTAATGGCTCAGAACCGTATTGCAAGACGTCTTGCTACCCAAGTGGTTCGCCGTCCATGGAAAAAGAGAATCGTAGACGATCTTGACTGTGCTTTTGGTACAGAAATGTTCGGTATGTTCTGTGCAGAAGAATTACACTCTGAATTATTATCCATGATCGAGTACCTTGGATTGGAAGGAAAAATTAATCCACCGTTAGCAGGGAAGATCAGATAATTTTTCTGACACTTTGAATACATAAGCAGTTTAAAGATGCGGAGGGATGATCGGTTTCTCCGCATATTTTATCTTTTTTATATGGGTGAAAGGAGTGATTTTTATGGGAAGACTGGAGCATAAAATCGCAATCGTGACCGGAGGGAATTCAGGTATTGGCAGTGCAACTGCGGAACTTTTCTGCAAAGAGGGCGCTAAGGTTGTGATTGCCTCAAGACGAGAAGATGAAAATAAAAAGATCGTCGATGAAATCACTGCCCGAGGCGGTGAAATCATGGCGGTTCAGGCAGACTTATCAAAGATGGAGGACTGCAGGAAGGTTGTAGACGAAACGATCAAAAAATACGGCAGAATCGATGTATTGGTCAACAATGCCGGAATAGCCGATAAACATATGCCCATTACCCGCTGTACTGAGGAGTGGTACGATACTGTTTGCAAGATCGACCAGTATGCAGTTTACTACATGAGCAAATATGCGTTAGAGCATATGGAGAAAGCGGGTCAAGGTTCCATCATAAACGTTTCTTCCATTGGAAGCCAAGGTGTTGCAGGCATCTCATACAGTGCGGCGAAAGCGGCGGTGAATGCTATGACGAAAAATATTGCTATTCAGTTTTCGACAACTGCAATCCGCTGTAATGCAGTTGCCCCAGGACCTACGCCAACGGCTTTAAATACTCCGGAGGCAATGAAGGGCTTTGACATGGAATTCGCTGCAGCAACTGCCCGGCATCTTGACCTGGGCGTACCTGAGGCGCAGGTGGAAGATCAGGCAGAAGCAATTCTTTTCTTTGCAAGCGATGTATCCAAAGCTGTAACAGGACAGATTCTTTATGTGGATCATGGAACCTCTTTATACTAGGCGTTCAGGACTGACTCAGAATCATACGAACAATTAAAAACGTGCTGCAGGAATACATAAGCCCGGTATTCTCTGCAACACGTTTTTAACTATGTTTATGGCTTACTGAATCATTCAGCACATTTCAATAATCCCTGCAGCTCCCATTCCGCCGCCGATGCACATTGTGATCAGCCCATATCGACCACCGGTTGATTTCAGATAGTTCATTGCTTTACAAGAGAGAATTGCTCCTGTCGCACCGAGAGGGTGCCCCAGAGCGAGAGCACCGCCTCTTGGATTTACCTTCTTCATATCAAATCCTAATTCATCGATGGAAACCAGAGCTTGTGACGCGAATGCCTCATTAATTTCTATTACATCCATTTGATCAATTGTCAAGCCGGTATTCGCCATTACTTTCTTTACAGCGTAAATAGGTCCCAGCCCCATATAGGCGGGGTCTAATCCGGATACGGCAAAGGATAGAAAGCTTGCTATCGGTTCAATTCCCAATTCTTTCAGCTTTGCTTCCGACATCAATACAACAAAACTCGCTCCGTCACTTCTTTGCGACGAGGTGGCAGCCGTTACCAGACCATCCGCTTTAAAGCAAGGCTTTAGGGCAGCCAGTGCTTCCGCATTTGTTCCTTTGCGATAGCATTCATCCCGCTTGAATTCAGCTTTTTCTCCGTTTTTGCCAATCCCCGTAACAGGAATAATCTCCTCATCAAATGCTCCGCTTTCAACTGCCTGCGCAGCCTTGGCGTTACTTTCAACTGCCAGCTGCTCCATGCGTTCACGGCTGACATGATAGCGTTCGGCCACATTTTCGGCTGTAAGCCCCATGGGTATGTAGGCTTCTGTATGGTCCAGCAGCCATTTGTCCAGATATTCCGGGCTGTCGGATAAAACCGGACAAGTCATTGATTCTACTCCTCCGGCGACCACTACTTCCTGCATTCCGCTCATGATCATAGAAGCACCAATTGCAATGGATTGAAGTCCTGAAGAGCAGAACCGGTTAACGGTCTGGGCAGGAACTTCATCCGGCAGGCCAGCCCTTATAACGATATTTCTTGCAGGATTCAATCCCATCATTCCTTCCGGTATGGCACACCCCACGATTACATCGTCAATTTCTTTTGGGTCTAATTGCGGGACTTTCTTGACAACCCCCTTTAGAACTTCCGCTCCAAAATCTACAGGGTTTACTGCTGCTAACGAACCCTTTCCTGCTTTTGCAATGGCAGATCGGCCATAAGCCACAATATAACATTTTTTCAAAATATAACCTCCTTAAGCAAACAAATATCTTTTAACTGTGTGTTGCAAAGCAAAAGCATGGATTTCTGAAACACTCCAGTTATGAACTCCATTTACCTCGATTAACAGCTTCGGATTAACTTATGGATCATGGTTTCACTTCTTAGGATAAAGGATTCCACATCATTCAAATTCAATGTTCCTTGACTCATCAATGCAAGATCAAATAACTGGTTGATGATCAGGTCTGCTTGGCTTTTATCCTCGGATTTTAAAATAAATCGAACAATATCATTATTTAAATTAACCAATAACGTTCTTTTGGATTGCATTTCCTTTATGGAATGGTCTGTTCCCTTGATTAATCCGTACATCTCCATCATATCTGCCATACGGCGGGATTTTTCATCATTGACGATCAAAGTAGTGATACTGTCTTCTGCCAGGTTTGTAATTTTCAGTTCCATCTTGCCTAATCGTTCCCCTAACCCATGATGGATTTTCTGAGTGAGTAATTCAACCTTTGCCGCATCATCCCCATTGAGGGAACCCTGAAACAGGGATTCAATGTTGGAATCGATACGAACGAATTGTATATTCGAATGAACAACTTCTTGTCTGCGCAGGAAGGGCTGGTCGATCACATGATCAAACAATAAAGCGTTCAGTTTGCATCTCTTGAATATCTCTATATAATGGGACTGCTCTATCGCCTCAGAAGCATAGTAAACGATTCCCTTATCCGCATTCGTCTCATCATCGATATATTCCTGAATTGTCCTGTATCTGCCATAGATATCTTCAAAAATAACCTTTCGAGTCATGACAGAGGCGAAGATCTTATCCTGCATGATTCCATATTTAACGAACGCATTCAGGTGCGGCCAGAAGGTTTCATACTGTTTTCTGTTTTTTTCAAAAAAGCTGTTCAGGGCTATCGTTACTTCCTGTGAGAGGCACTCGTATATCAGACTTGCCATATCATCCTTTTGTTCGTCTTCCCGGATGGTGGAACGTGATACTACCAGCGGAAGATTCTTGCAATCAATGATTCCGCTTTGAAGATTCACAAATTTTGGTACTAATTCTTTGATATTTTCTCCTACATAGACCCCTCTGTTATAAATCTTAAAAGAACCGTCTAATTCCTCGGTTCCGTTCTTGGTATTCCTGAAGAAAATAATTCCGCTGATACCGATATCAATACTTTCAAATTTGATCCAAAAAAGCGGATCTGCGATATCATTGTAAAATTCCTTATAAAAATTGTTCATCTCCTCGGGAACGATGGCAGAATCCGGCTGCTTCCAAATAGGGTTGGTATCGTTTACGAATACTTTGTCAAATTCGGGAGCCTCAAAATAAACCTCTGTTTGTAAAAACATGAAGTATTTTTTAATAATATTGTAAACTGTTTCAGGTTTTGACATATAAGGATTAGGGTCGTTCATATAAAGGATCACGTCTGTTCCATGTTGGGTTCGGGTACCCGGTTTCATCTCATAAGACATATCCGATTTGCAGTCCCATCGCACAGCGGAGGCGTTCTCTTGATACGACTTTGTTTCTATTGCAACATGATCTGCCAGCATAAAGGCTGAATAAAAACCCACACCGAAATGACCAATGATAGAATCTGTTTGCTCCTGGCTATGTTGATTGATAAAATCGGCGGCACCGGAGAATGCGATTTGATTGATATACTGATCTACCTCCGCCTCCGTCATGCCGATACCGTTATCCGATATGATGATACAGTTTGCTTCCGTATCCAAAGTAACGACGATCCTGGCTGCTGAAGATTCCTTTACAGCTTCACCTTTTTCCTGTAATGTAACAAGTTTTTCAATGGCATCTGATGCATTTGAAATCAATTCTCGAAAAACGATATCCTGCTCTGTATACAACCATTTTTTTAAGATAGAAAAAATATTCTTACTTTCTATGGAAAGATAACCACTTTGCTTATTCAATATTCCATCCGCCTTTCTCTATATGGATTTCAGTATTTCTACACAATCTTAGCGCTCAACCAATTCGGAAAAGGCGGTGAAAGTTTATCAATCAGCTTTTTTCGAATTGTTCAGTACACCCTAATTATAACAAGCATTCATCGCTAATGAAACAAGGAATACAGCCATTCTTTATGCATAATATGAATTTTACGATGCGAAAAAATTCAGATATGATAGGCGTATAAAAAGTAAAAAAGACGTTGGAAGAAACTGTTATGAGCGAGGGAATGGTTATTTATTTTTTTATTAGGAGGAAAACAAATGGCTGACAGAATAACAAACGCCAGTTACGTAAAATGGCCCACTTTCGAAGAGATTAAAGAGATGTTCAAGGAGCATTTTATCATGGACAGACGTGAGGATGGCGTCGTAACCGTACGCATGCACTGCAATGGCGGCCCGCTGATCTGGTCCATGGAATTACATGATGCCATCGGGAAAATGTGGAGGCTGCTTGGCACAGACCGTGAAACAGAAATGATTATTTTCACAGGAACAGGGAACATCTGGGTAACAGACTTTGAAGCAGCCAGCTGGGCTCCGGAGGGGGACAACGCCGGTGAAACAAGATACAGCCATATGTTTGTCGACGGACGTCGCATGATTATCACCATGATTCAGGATACCGAAGTTCCTACGCTTGGCGTGTTAAGCGGCTCAGGCGGTCATATCGAGCTGGCATGCATGTGCGACTTATGTATTGCTGCTGATGATATTACAGTTCTTGACCCTCATATGCTGCCGGGCATAAACAACGTGCCTGGAGATGGTATTCAGAGCTGCTTTATGGAATTAATGCCTACAAGACAGGCCGTTTGGTATCTGATGACAGGTGACAAGATGACAGCAGAGCAGCTGCTCCAGTTTGGAATGGTGTCAGAAATTGTACCAAGAGAAAAATTAATGGATCGTGCTTATGAGATTGCGGATATACTGATGGCGCAGAACCGTATCGCAAGACGTCTTACAACACAAGTGATTCGCCGTCCTTGGAAACAGAGAATCGTAGATGACCTTGACTGCGCGTTTGGTACGGAAATGTTCGGCATGTTCTGTGCTGACGAATTGCACTCTGACTTGAGATCCATGATAGAGTATCTGGGAATGAATGGAAAGGTCGATCCACCCTTTGCAGGAAAGGTAAGATAATTAGTATCCGGAGGGATTTATGAAAAAAATATTTACAATAAACTGTGGTTCCACTTCCACGAAAGTCGCGTATTTTGAAGACGATAAGATGGTTAATAAAGTATCGTTAGATGTTACGGCGGAGCAGCTGAAACAAATGCCAAAAACACTTCAACAGCTTGAACTCCGTGCGAATCAGGTAAAGACCTTCTTGAAAGACAACCAATTAGACCCAAAAGATTTTGACATTATCGTGGCACGAGCCGGAACGATTCCAGCTGTTCCCTATGACGGCGCCTTTGAAGTAAATGAATTGATGCTTGCTTCCGTGACTTATGCACCGGAGGCCCAGCACGCGTCAACTCTTTCCTGTTTGATTGCCAACGAATTGGTGAAAGGTCTGGATGTTCCTGTCATCATTTACGATCCTACCTGCGTTGACTCAGCAGATCCCATTGCGAAGATTACGGGAATCCCGGAAATCACCAACATGCCCATCGCCCATTTATTAAACACGAAGATGGCTGGAATCACCTATGCCGAATCGATAGGAAAGAAATATAAAGATTTAAACTTAATCATTGTTCAATTGGGTGGAGGTATCACGCTCGGTTTCCACGATCACGGACGTATTGCTGATTGGGTCTATGATGACGAAGGTCCTATGTCTCCCCAAAGAGCAGGCCGCATTCCAACGAGATACTTGGCTAATTTATGCTACAACAGCAAAATGACGCTGCAGGAAATGAGAATGTATCTGTGCGGACAGGCAGGTCTGGTTGCCTATTTCGGCACTCAGGATGTCAGAGACATCGAAAAGCTCATCGATGAAGGGGATGAAAAAGCCGAATTGGTTCTTCATGCCATGGCTTACGGAGTGGCTAAGAGCATTGGAGAGCTTTCTGTGATTCGAAAAGGAAAGGTAGATCAAATCGTCCTGACAGGCGGTATTGCATATTCCAAAAGAATTACAGGTTGGATCAAAGAACTGGTTGAATTTATTGCGCCGGTCAGTGTCATCCCCGGTGAGAAGGAAATGGAAGCCTTAGCAGCCGGCGGGCTGCGGGTTCTAAAGGGAGAGGAAGAGATTCATCCTTACAATGTATATCCAAAAGGATATCATTCTATTGAGGAAATCATCAATAATCCTAATTTCCTGGCGTAACGGAAGGTGGTAAGATGTATAAGAATTATGAAGCTCTGAAAGAAGCACGCCTTGATCCAAATGCACCTAAAAAAAGAATCATTGTAGCCGGTGCTGTAGACGAGCATGCTTTAGAAGCAGCTTTCGAAGCACAAAAGAAAGGTTATGTTACTCCGGTGCTGGTAGGCAGCAAAGATAGCATCCTAGAGCTGATAAATAAATTCGGCTTTGAGAATGAGGTTTATGAAATCGTTCATTGTGAACCGGACACGAATCCGTCTTCCCTCGCGGTGCAGTTGGTACATGAAGGCAGGGGAGATTTTATTTTAAAAGGGAAGCTGGAAACAAAGGATCTTTTGAAACCTGTCTTGGATAAGAAAACCGGATTAAATGACAATGGTTTCATCACCCATTTCGGCCTAATGCAGATCAAGGGATACCATAAGCTATTGGCGATGAGCGACAGTGCCGTGATTCCCTATCCTACTCTAGAGGATAAGGTAAAGATCGTTAAAATTTGTATGGATATGCTGCGAAAGCTTGGTTACGAGAAACCTGTGGTGGGGGCGCTATGTGCTGTTGAGACTGTAAACCCAAAGATGCCGGAAACTGCAGATGCGGAAGCACTTCAAAACATGTCTGAAAATGGTGAGTTTGGGAATGGTGCTGTGGTTGGTCCCATCTCTTACGACTTGGCTACGAGGAGGGAGGCGGCTGCCATAAAAGGATATCAATCTCCTTATGCCGGTAATGTGGACATGCTGCTTGTCCCGCAAATGGTAACAGGTAATGTTATGAGCAAGATTTGGAATGCAGATGAAGACAATATCCTGGCCGGGTGTTTGGTAGGTGCCAATGTTCCTATCGCATTAACTTCCAGAAGTGCAAGTATGAATGAAAAATTATACTCCATCTTATTGTGCAGCTTATTAAGCGAAACGAAATAATCGCTTTATGGCAGAGGGAGAACTCCTCTGCCATCTTTTTTTCGGTAGCATTTCTTTCTATCTGATAGGATGCCTTTTTTACATTGTCCTTCTCTAATACGGAAAACTGCCTGTATCAAATTTACTGATATTTTTTACGATATCTACAAAACTGGTGACCAGTTTCGAAGGATTTGATTTTTTATAAAGCATCATAATTTTAGATTTCGTAGAAAAGCCGCTGATAGGGAAGAATGTCAACATATCGTCACTCATCTTGGTGTGGGTTAACGATGTTGGAACAATGCCATAACCTAAGCCTAATGATATCTGCAGCATAACAGAATCACTGGTATTTAAATATATCGTATCTATATTTTTCATTCCGCCTAAGGTTCGAAGCTCATACATCACTAATTTAATAAAAGGGGGCTCCACATAAGTAGGGAGAATTAAAGGCAATGATTTTACAATCTCGGCGATATGCTCTTCTGACGGCTCTTTGGCTATCTTTGAAGATACGATAATGGAAAAATCATCCTCGGCCACAGGGATCTGCTCGATTTCATCGTTGTCCGAAGTAGCAAAATCATAAGTAAATCCCACATCATAGATATCATATAGTATGGCACTGGTAATTTCACTGAAATTATATAATTCGATTAAAAGCTGGGTATCCGGGAAATTCTTTTTAAATGAGTCAAGTGACTGATGCAGGATGTTTCCGAAATTACCGGGCGTCACGACTCTTAGAACGCCTGATTCCCCTTTTCCTGCGGATTTGGTATCACGAATAATGACTTCCATATGCTTGATGAACAAGTCACATCCCCTGCTAAAGACAACTCCGGCTTCCGTCAACTCCAGTCTTTTGTTATCCCGGATAAATAGCTGGACCCCCAATTCTTGCTCAAGGGCTATTAATTGGCGGCTTAGAGTAGATTGATTGATGTAAAAATGTTTGGCTGCCTTCGTTATGTTCTTATACTTTGCAATATACTGAAAATGAAGCAGAGTTTCGATATCCATACACAGAATCCTTTCTCATTAGTAGGTATCCAGCAATTTGTTGATTTTCGCTGCGAGAACAGCGGGATCTACTCGCAGGCTTTTGGCCACCATGCCAACTGTAGCTTCCTTTAGGATTTCCGCTCCCATAAGTCCTTTCAAACCCATCAGTTCTTCATCCAAATGATAGAAGTCAATCTGAAATTTGGGATACCTGGCAAACAGCTCGGATATTTTTTGATTGGTGTCTATAATTTTAGCCGCTCTTATGATATCCTGATCTGTTTTTACTGTCTGATCAGACTGGTTCCCTTCCAAGCGTTCTCGGGACAATGCTAGAATTTCACTGATATCTTCCTTTGTCTTCAAGATTCCCAGATGATTCTTCTGATGATCCATAACCAAACTGTAAGTGATCAGAAATCTTTTATTACCTTTATTATACCAATATTTTAATTTTTTTTCACTATCATTTAATATCGCTTGCCTGGTCCCTTCTGTAATAGGCAGGTCCTCTTTGGTGATCTGTTCCCCCAGAACTGAAACGATCTCCCCTGTGAGTGTATAATAAACAAGACCCATCTCCCTGCTTGCTAATACAGCCGGAAGGAGCATTCCATGATCCACCCCGATTTTGAGAGTATCTTTTGGTATGAAGTCTGCAGGTTTGTCGATATAAACATATCCATCCATATCATCGGATCTTTTCAGCTCCGTAAAAGTCTCTTCGGTCAGGCTCCTAAGCGCTTTGGGCAAAATCACCCTTTCTTCCAAATCAAGATAATTCATGAAAATCTGGGTCAGGCTTCTTTGATGGAAGATAAAGCGGAAAAGATCTCCGGATTTCAGAATCTCCTGATTATTCGAGATCTCATGAATAATAGCATCGCCTAATTCCTTGACTTTTTCTATCTGAAGACGCATGCCGGCAGGAAGCAGGAGGGGATAGAAGTTTTTTTCCTGCCTTTTAATATGAATTTGAAATTGACTCAATCGTTCATAGATTTCTTTCCAGGTATCTACGGTTGCTTCCTCGCCCTCCATTTCATCGACTCTCACCAAAAAAGATCTCACGATACGGTTTTCTTCGTAATAATTTCTTATCGGGTGGCCGAGTTCCAATCTGGAATAAGGAAAAGGTAAATAATTCTGAAAAAGGTTCAATAATTTTTCGGTTATCACCTGACTGTCGGCTACCCTGAGCTTTTCACCAAGCTTCATCTTGATAGACTCAAACTGGGCGGGCCTAATGTTGGCCATTTCTCCAGCGAGCTGATTTTTGGCCTCCTCCAATGGTATCTTATCCGAAAGATACTGATCGGCTATTTGAAATGCCACACCCACCTTGGCTTCAGTTCGTTCACGATAATCCATGCTCAACCTCCGTATTCATCGTATTTATTATTTTATCAAAAATTTTAGCATCTAAAAAGAACCTTCTTCTATGATGAACATAAAGAAGGCTCTCTGTTTGTTTTATTCTTACCAATATACTATATTGTATTACGCTTCAACATTCTTAACATGCTTGACATTCACAAAGGAAATAACCACTGTACCTAGAACAGACATGACTATGAAAATCAGATACGCTGTCTCAGTACTTCCGGTTGCGCCGCGAACCAGTCCCAATACGAGGAAGGCTGCCGATCGGATTACTCCATGGATCATGTTAACAAGGCTAAAAGCAGTTGCGAAGTCGCTGCGTCCATAACACAGTGTTGTCATCGATGGAGCGAAGTTCGCATTACCGCCGATGCCAAGGCCAATCATTACAATTCCCAGGTAAAGGGTCATTTGACCGCCGGGAGCGATGAGCATGGCAATGGCAGCAGCATACCAGATACCGTATATCTGGGTTGCAAATTTTGTTCCCCACTTCTGATCGACGATTCCCCATAGATAAGAACCCAGTACACCTATGAGTGCCGCGACGGACATGGTCATGAGTGCCGCTTGAATTGTAAATCCACGGTTACTGGAAAGATACGGAATCATTTGGGACATGATTCCCACAGTGCCCATTCCGGTAAGTCCGTAAGCCAGTCCCAGGAGCCAGATACGGGGATTTAACAGAGCCTGCAGATAATTCATTCTCTCTTTACTGCCAGGTGTACCTTCCGGCAAATCAACATGACCGAGCTCTTCACGCTCATTATCCGGAAAACACCCCGCATCTTCCGGGCTCGCCTTGATTAACAGCTGATTGAAGATCCCCACGAGGAATAGTATACTGGCGAATATGTATAAAGCGTGAGTGATATTGCCGTTTGGATCAAAGATTTTACTGAAAGCTGTCAGGAGTGCAGGAATCGTTGCAGAAGCAACGTTCATACCCATGGTTGTAAAACCAAGTACGATCCCCTTTTTCTTTGGGAACCAGTTTGCAATCATCGCATAGCCGCCGATGACAGAAAAACAGTTAATGAAAGTAATCATTAATGTTTCCGTAATACCGTACATCAGGATGTTTACACTTTGTGCAAAAAGAATGATTGAAACAGCGGCGGCAAACAGTGCAATCGTTGTTGAAAGCTTCAATCCCCACTTCCGGATTACAATACTCCAAAAGGAGGTCAAAATCAGAGCGGCAACAGATGCCGGGGTTGCAATAGAAAGCAACTGATTCGCGTCCCAGCCTTTTAACGCCGCAAAACCGGGAACGATAATGTTCAAACCATCCACTGTTAAGCCGGTCATGAAGTAAACAAGTACGGCCGAATAAACAATCATGAATGTGCCTTGGTTGCCGAAATTGTACTTTACTTTAGTTGATTTCATCTTAAACTCCATATCTTTTTTAATGGTGTTTCGCGAAACGATGAATATATTGATTACCAATAAAATACCAATTTTGGGAGGGATTGTACAATGCTTAATTTGCATGAAACGTATCAAGGCCGGATTTGCTTTCACATCTTTTCGTCAATCATACCCCTTTACCGTACTGTTCTGATTTCTTTTCCTCTATCCGAGCTTATTTTGAGGTACAGCGTGAGTCCGAATCCAACAAGGCTCAGCACGGCAACCGTCATAAATGCTATATTATAGCCGTTGCCCAGCGCTTTGGTTCTGGCCGCCAGCTGGGGTCCGATGACACCGGCGAATCCGTAGGCCACATAGAGGAAGCTGTAGTTGACTGCCAAGTTTTTAATGCCGAAATTATCCGCACAAATGGGAGAGAACATCGAAGTGAAGCCCCCGTAGCAGGCACTGATGGCGAAGAGAGCCACTACGAATACGATTCCGCCGGAAATTGTAAGCAGGATCATGGATGCTACGATCATAGCAAACAAAAGCATCATGACGGTATATCTTCCTAGGCGGTCTGAAACGAATCCAAAGGTCAGCCGTCCGAAAGCGTTAAAAATGGATATGATTCCGATCAGAAAAGCTGCTCTTTCCGGAGTAAAATTCTGAACCTCCTGCAGAATTGTTGATGCATGGCCCATGATCATCAAGCCGGCGGTAGCTCCTAAGGTCAAGGCGATAACAATCACGTAATACCGGGAAGTTTTCAGCATTTCTCTCCAGGTGTAATCCTTCGAGGCTGTTATAGTCTTTCCTTCCTTCACCTTTTTCTTCGGCTCCGGCCTGAAATCTTCCGGGACATCTTTGATCAGAAAAGAGAACGGAATCATAACGATGACAAAAATTGCGGCAAACAGCCCAAACACCGGAAGGACGCCTTGCTTGCCGATAAAGTTTGCGGCCAGAGGAGCCCAGATAATAGATCCGCCTCCATAGGCGCAGGCCAGCAGTCCTGCCGCCATGCCTGTTTTGTCAGGAAACAGTCTGCCGCTGTACGCCATAAGACAAGGATACAGCATACTGATTCCGGTTCCCACAACAACTCCATAAATAAGATACAAATAGCCGATGGAACTCGTGAACATGGTAGCCGTAAGGCCGATTACGTAGATGGCAATTCCAATCCTTAAATATTTTTTGACACCCAGAGTTTTCTGATATTTTCCGAGAAATACCGGCGCCATGGTTGAGACCAGTACCTGAATGGTGAACGTCAGCGAAATTGTTTGGATTCCCCATTCGAAATGTTCCATGAGTGGTTTTTGAAATACACTCCAGGTATATCCGATACCGGCGCACAGCGCCAGCACCATTGCAGCAATCATATGCTGCCATCTTTTTTGTTCAAAACTCATTTAATACTTCCTCCATCAAAGGCTGGAATGCCTAATATTTCACGGGCTTCAGCAGGAGTTGCCGGTTGATTTCCGTATGCTTTTACTGCAGCAACAGCTCGTTCCACCAGCATCCGGTTTGTCGCCATAATCTTGTTGCCGTTTTCATCCTTGCCGAAAATCACATTGTCTTCCAAACCAACTCGGAGATGTCCTCCTAAAGCGAGGGATGCAAACATAATCGGAAGATGGCCGGCGCCGACACCAAAGGCTGACCAGGTTGATCCTTCAGGAAGGTGATCCTTCAAATACATGAGGTTTTCAACGGTAGCAGGCATTGCCCCAAGTACGCCCAAACAAAACTGATAATGGTTCTTGGCCGGGAGATGTCCTTTTTTCACAAAATACTCTGCAACGCCCAGCATGCCGGCGTCGAATATTTCAATTTCAGGCTTGATTCCACGCTCCATATACAAATCTCCGAGCTCCTGAAGAAACTGAGGGGTGTTCATAAAAACTCCGCCCGGCATCCAATTAAAGGACCCCGCATCGTAAGACCCCATTTCGATTCCTTCCAGCTCTTTATGGTGCTCCATGCGTTTTGCATTGCCGGCGGGATCTCCTCCGGATACGCGATGATCTCCGGAAGAAGTACAGTTGATGATAACGTCACAGTCCTTATGCTCACGAATCAGACGGATTGTCTCTCGAAACTTCTCTTTATCCATAACTCCCATACCTTGATCGTCCCTCATATGTAAATGAACAACTGCCGCACCCAGTTTCCAAGCTTCATATGCGTCTTGGGCAATCTGCTCCGGAGTCTCCGGGATATTATAACCGGCAGGTGTAACCGCCCCTGTCAGAGCCGCTGTAATGATAGTTTTTGCCATATTTCATACACTCCTTTTATAATAATAGTTGAAATCGTAATGTTTCTGCGATATCGTATCTCACATCTTTGTTTATCACATAACAATAGGAAATTTCTTTTTATATTTTATATTAACAATAATGTATCTTGAAATCCAACGCAAAATAATCATGACGTAACCCGTATTCTGCATAAAGAGCACATTCCTTTACCTGATAAAATGCAAAAACACCTACAGTCAATATCCTGTAGGTGTTTTGTAAAATTATAAATATCAAAATACCAAAATGATTATAAATTTATAAATTCATTGCTAAGATTTATTTTTTGATCCAATATTTTTTTCGCAGATAATAGAAACCTTTCAATTACCGGATTGGTATTCTCAGTTTTCCATAAGATCGCCTTCTCCGCTACAATGGGCGGTCTTTCCTCCGTTTCAATTCGTATGAATTTTACTCCGGGCGGGGCAATCATTTTTGCCGTGTCGGCAATCACCGCAACGCCGATATTGCTGTTCACCAGCATAAGCAGGCTGTTAATACTGGTAACAACGGCAGCAATTTTAGGAGTAAAGCCGGCTACCCGGCATAAATAATTAACATGAATGACTCCTAAATTGTACGTGTCCGGAAGAATAAAGATAAACTCATCTTGTACAAGGTCTTCCATTTTCAACGATTCTCTATTGGCATAGGGATGTTTCTCAGATAGGGCGGCATAAACCGGGCAGTGTGCCACGGCGAAAGAGGATATGTCCAGTATGTTTCCGCTGTCATGACACAAAGTGTAAGCGCAATCTATTTCATCCTGCAATAATGCGTTGATTAAATTAGACATGCTCTTATCGCTATAGTAAATCGCAACATCCGGATGCTCTTCCCTGAATGCTTGAATAATGTCCGGGAATAATTCATCGATCAAATCGTTTTGAATACCTAGTCTTAGACGGGAAATGTCACTTTCTTTTACCTGCTTGAATTTAAATACACAGCGATTATATTCAGAGACTATTTTTTCTGCATACTCCAGGAAATCCTGCCCAAAACCCGTTAGCTTCACATTCCGCCTGTCTCTATGAAACAACTGACAGCCAAGTTCTTTTTCCAGCCGTGTGATCTGCCTGCTGAAGGCGGATTGGGATAAAAACATCTGCTCCGCTGATTTCGTAAAATTAAGACTTCCCGCCAGCGTTAAAAAGGCTTCTAAATTCTTAATATCCATACACATCCCTCTTTCTTTCATGGAGAAGTCTAACCAATATTTTATGTTAACATTTTTCCAATTATTCGTCAAATTCAAGGACGTGCTCTTTTTTGTTATGCTAAAACGGCATCCTGTAATGCCTTTTTTGCGTTAGATTTCATTGTTTTAAGTAGATATAATGAAAGCAAATGTTAAGCAGTTAACAACTTAAAAAAAGACATTATGTCGGGTAAGTTTGGAAGAGATAAGGAAAATAAAATGAAGAAAATACTTCTTAATATTGACGGAAATACAATTGAGGCCATTAAGGGGCAGAACCTTTTGCAGGCGGCACTGGATGCAGGAATCTACATTCCTCATCTATGCTACCACCCAAACCTGAAACCGCAAGGGGGCTGCAAGCTTTGCTCGGTAGAGCTGGAGGGAAAAGACAAGCTGGTACAATCCTGTGAAACAACGGTACAGGAGGGCATGGTTGTAAAAACCAAATCACCCAAGGCGGAACATCTTCGCCGGGTTGCATTGGAGCTTCTGCTGGCTAGTCATCCTGCAGATTGTACCTCCTGTGCCGCTTATTTAAATTGCGAGCTGCAGGCAATCATGCAGAACATGGGGGTAGCCCACTCCCGTTTACGCCGCATTGAAAAAGAGAACACCAGAATCGGATATTCCGATCATCTCATTCAGAAGGAAATGCAGCGGTGCATCCAATGCGGACGTTGTGTTCGTGCCTGTTCGGAGCTTCGTGGTGTCGGTGTCCTGCAATACAACAAGAAAAACGGAGAAACCTACGTAGGGACAAAAGAGGATAAACCCCTTTCCGAAACAGACTGCCGCTTTTGCAGCACTTGCGTGGAGGTCTGTCCTACAGGAGCCATTCAAGATATCAAGGGAGTCTTTGCAAAGGATGCACCTAGAAATCTGGCACTGATCCCCTGTAAGGAGAAATGTCCTGCTCACACGGATATTCCAACCTATATTCGCCTTGTAGAAGAGGCAAAGTATAGTGCCGCAGTATCCGTAATCCGTGAAAAGCTTACCTTTCCGCTTTCACTGGGATATATTTGCAATCATCTTTGTGAAACAGGATGCAAAAGAGGACACCTGAATGAAGCTCTCTCCATTCGGGGCCTTAAGCGGTATGCTGTGGAGAACGATAAGCAGGAACTCTGGAAA
Source organism: Sinanaerobacter chloroacetimidivorans (assembly GCF_018128545.1). Taxonomy (GTDB): domain Bacteria; phylum Bacillota; class Clostridia; order Peptostreptococcales; family Anaerovoracaceae; genus Sinanaerobacter; species Sinanaerobacter chloroacetimidivorans. The sequence goes on from NZ_JAGSND010000004.1 coordinate 79,309, forward strand.
AGCCGAACCTTTCAAAACCCTGCTACCGGAAAAAAAGTTGCGGTCATCGGAGGAGGGCCTGCTGGCATGACAGCAGCATTTTACCTCTCAAAAAAGGGCCACAAAGTGACGGTTTTCGAGAGACAGCCTTTGGCGGGGGGGATGCTTTCATATGGAATTCCCAAATATCGGCTTCCGCAGGAAATTGTGAATGGGGAAGTGGCAACCTTGAAAGAAACGGGAATCGACTTGAAAACCAATACAGATATTACATCATTGGAAGAGATAAATGGTGCCGGCTTCGACGCAGTATTAATTTCGGTAGGCGCACAAAAGGGCAAGCGGCCTCCGGTTTGCGACCGTTCCTGGAAGAATACATACGATGCGGTTACCTTCTGCAGACTTTCCAATCTGGGACAGCTGCCGGAGATGGGAGAAACTCTTGTGGTTTACGGCGGTGGAAATGTCGCTTTTGACTGTGCCAGAACAGCTAAAAAAAGCGGGGTCTCCAATGTAAAAGTAGTCTGTCTGGAACCCAGGGAAAAAATGATGGCAGATCAGGAAGAAATCCTTTGTGCTCTGGAAGAAGGCATTGAAATACTAAACAGCAAATCTATGCTGGACCTTGAAGAAAAGGATGATCATGTAAGTGCAGTCAGACTGATTCATGTAACCTCCTTCCGATTTGGTGAAAAGGGACTTGAATTGCAGACAGAACAAGGCTCTGAAGAATTGATCAAGACAGACTCTTTGATCTTTGCAACGGGTCAGCAGCCTGATCTGGATGATTCCTTTGGTATAGAACTCTTTCGCGGAAGCTTTGTGAAAACAAAGGAAGACCTCCAGACAAATCTTGAAGGAATCTATGCTGCGGGAGATGCAGTAACGGGGACCAGGTCTGTTGTTGATGCTATCGCTTCCGGCCGCCAGGCTGCCAGCAGTATTGACAAGTATTTAGGCGGAGACGGCATGATTGATGAGCTTCTTTATGACAGAGAGCCTGTGGACCCGGAAATAGGAGTGATTGAGGGCTTTGCCAAGATGCAAAGAGTTGAGCCGTTACAAGGGGAATGTGACGCAAAAGCGGAAGCATGCCGATGCTTGCAATGCGATCTGAGATTGGATATTGACAAAGTGAAATTCTGGGGAGATCCGCACTATAAGCAAGTAAATAAGGTGGTGAGCGAATGATTTGTGAAACCAATAGTTCAATCCTTCCGGCGACAAATGAAGGTGCCCTTTCCGGAGGAACCTGCTGCGTTGTAGATTTTTCAAAGGAACTTATGGATTTTGTCCGGAAGGAATCCTGCGGCAAATGTGTTCTTTGCAGAGAAGGTTCCTGGCAGGTATATAAAATTATTGCAGATATAACCGAAGGCCGGGGAGGAAGCGAAGATTACGAACTTTTAAAAGAGTTGCTGGAAATGATCAGCCAAAATGCAGGCTGTGAGATGTCCGCAACCGCGGCCTCTCGGTGCCTCGAATTGTTAAATTCTTATCAAGAAGAGTGGGATCTGCATATCCGCAGGAAACGATGCACAAATTTAATCTGCAAACAGGCCTTTACTTTATATATAGCACCGGATACCTGCGATGGATGCGGAAAATGTCAGGAAGTCTGTCCTGAGGGTGCGATCTCGGGGGGCAAGGGCATGATTCATGTGATTCATCCGGAGATCTGTACAAAATGCATGCAATGTATCGGGTGCTGCCCGAAAGAGGCGATTAAAAAAGCCGGTGCAGTAAAACCGAAAGTACCGGCGGAACCCATTCTGGTGGGAAGCTTCGGAGGCTCCGCAGGAAGCAATGAAGCAGGCACTTCTATGAGACGCCGGCGTCGGGGAGAGTAAGTCGTTAGGAACAGCAATCTTAATTTAGATAAAAGTTTGCTAATGCTGTTAAAATATTAAGGAGGTTAGCATGAGCACTAAGAAAATGGAAGCAGATGTCATTGTCATTGGCGGAGGCGCATCAGGCATAACGGCCGCTGTTGCGGCTGCGGAAAAAGACTCCAGCGTTATCGTTCTGGAAAAGGGCAGCACCACAGGGGGAGCCGCAAATATGGGAATGGGATTTTTTGCTGTGGAATCTAAGTATCAAAAAGCCCAAATGGTTAATTTTTCAAAGGAAGATGCCTTTAACCTGTTCATGAACTATACGCACTGGCGTGTGGATGCACGGTTGGTACGAAAGTACATAGAGCAGTCTTCTGACACCATTGAATGGGCTGAAGGCATGGGCGTGGAATTTCTGGGCGCCTATAAGTATTTTGAGAAATCAGAACAAACCTGGCATGTTGTCAAAACCCAGGGCAGTAATACGCCTGCTGAGAGGGCTGCCTCTAATCTCTATCGTGCACTAACCGAAAGAGCGGAAGAGTTGGGAGTTCAAATCTGCTATCAGACCAAAGCTACAAAAATTCTTATAGAGGATGGCCATGTGGCCGGGGTTGAACTGATCAACGCGGACGGCGAAAAAGAAGAAGCGGAATGCAATGCAGTCATTGTTGCAACCGGAGGCTTCGGAGATAATCCCAAAATGATCAGCGAATACATGGGCTTTGAATGGGGCAGGGATCTACATTCCTTCCGTATCCCCGGTGTGGAGGGGGAAGGACTAAAAATGATGTGGGAAGCCGGAGCCGGAAAAACGGAACCGGTTATGGAACTAACCTACACAACCCCAGGGGTAACGGATGTCTTTAAAACCCTTAGTGAAACCATGCGCCAGCCAAATCTAATGGTAAATCTGGATGGCTTGCGATTTATCAATGAAGAAATTATGAACAATACCGTATTCACCGGAAATGCTATTGCAAGGCAAAGAGAAAGAATGGCTTTCACCATCATTGATGACAGCATTCTGGAAACCTATAAAAAAACGGGATTAGATTATATTACCTTCCATCATAATATAAAAAATGTTGATAAGTGGGATAAAGAATTAAAAACCTATGTCAGCGGTGAAGGTGCGGAAGCTTCCGGATTAAGTCTGCTTCACAATGCGGATCAAAAATCGCAAGTAAATTTATTTGAAGCGGATTCTTTGGAGGAACTAGCTGAAAAAACCGGAATCAATCTGGAGAATCTGAAGAAAACTATTGAAGAATATAACGAAGGATGCACATCCTCAGACAGCTTTTTCTTCAAGAAACATAAATATATGAAACCTCTGAATGGGAAGAAATACTATGCGGCAAGGCATTTCCCTGCAGGATATGGAAGTTTGGGCGGAGTTAAGGTCAGCGACAAAATGGAAGTACAGACTCCCGACGGATTTAAAATCCACGGCCTCTATGCATGCGGAACAGATGCCTGCAATATATTCGGTGACAGCTATTGCTTCCTGCTTCCGGGAAACACCATGGGCTTTGCGGTAAACAGCGGAAGAATGGCAGGGTACAATGCAGTTGAGTATATGGATTCCGACGAGTTTATGTAAGCATCATCCAAAAACAGATCGAATCGGACCTGATCTGTTGAGGATCAAGGCCGTTAGATATTGCAAGAACTTATCTCTAATTATTTCTTATTAAGGAGGAAATCGAAATGTTCAAAAATGCAAAATTTGCACGCTATTCGATCATGCTTATGCTTCTTGGAGTCTGCTTCATGTTTTTTTATTCCGGACTTCAGAACGACCATATCAACATTCTGACTCCGTACCTTGCACAAACCTATGGCTGGGATGACCTGAAAATAACGAACCCCGTTACATACGGCGCACTTGTGGTAATCATACTCTATCTCATTATCGGTGCTGCTTTTGTAAAATACGGCGTAAAAAAGATTTTATTGCCCAGTATCGTTCTTCTGGCTCTGGGTTGCTTTGGCATCGCGTTAGCAGGAGAAAATTACAGCCTGTACTTTGTCAGTCTGTTTATTGTTCGTATTATGGTAGTTCCTCTTCAGATGGGCGGATTCATGCTCGCCGCCAACTGGTTCATCAAATATCGAGGACGAGTTCTTGGTATTGTAACCATTGGAAGTCCTTTGTTCTCTATCGTTGGAATCAGTGCATTGACAGCAGTAGCTAACAGCATTGGATTAAAGGCAGCTTACATGGCCATTGCCGCTTCCTTGATTCTGATAGGCGCTTTGGTTGCACTTTGTATTAAAGATACACCTGAAGATGCCGGACTATTCCCGGATGGTGCAGATCAGGCGCCTTACTCCGAAGCCGATCAGGATGCTGAGCCTGTTACATTAAAAAGCATATTGACAGACAGTCGGGCATGGAAGCTGATCATTTCATACGGCATCCTGCAGTTCGTTATCGTTGCGATGATGGCATATATGGCAGTTCGATATATCACCTTAAGCACACCGGAAGATGTTCCAAATCTGTTTGTATCCAAAGCATTGTTCTGGCTTTCCATCGGGGCGGCCGCCGGTATTCCAATGAGCTATGTTCTCGGATATATTGATGATAAACTGGGTTCCATCAAGGCTTCCCTCGTTCTCATCGTATTGTACTTCTTTGCAGTGGTCCCTCTTGCCGTTATGCCGGTAGGCGGAAGTGTTCCGCTTATGGCAATATGGGCATTCGGCGTAGCTTGTATGACCGGAGGTATGCCCACCATGCATCCATGCGTAACCTCCTATGTGTACGGACGTAAGCAATATATGGCAGCAAACAAGTGGATCATGACGATCCAGGCGATTCCTATGGCATTTGCTATCGCCTTTATGGGAGCCTTCAACCAGATGGGTCAGTTGACCAACGCCTATTATATTTTAATGGTGCTGCTGGTAATTGCCTTTATCACGGTATTGACCATGAGAAATATTCCTGATGCCAACGCTGCGGATAGAGAATACGGCAAGAAAGAGCATACCGCTTAATAGAAACAGTCATCAATGAAACATTCAGAAACGATCAGGGAAATTACTTTTCTGATCGTTTCAAACTTTATAGAATGAAAGGAGCACTTATGAAAATAGCAATAATCGGCGGTTCCGGCCGCGTAGGCAAAAGAATAGTCAGATATGCCCTGGAGCGGGGTCATGAGGTCAGAACCTTCAACAGGCGCGGAGATCGTTCAAAAATGATGAATCCCGGCATTGAAACTGCAGTGAGCGGAAACTACATAGATTACGAAGCACTTGCGGAGTTCGTAAAGGATGCGGACGTAGTGGTGGATTCGACCATTCATGTGAGAACCAATCCCGAATGGCTGGTACCGGGACGTGCCAACGTGTTAAAGGCCTGTCACGAGAACGGCATTAAAAGGGTTTTATTTGTCGGTAATCATTGTACTTTAACCTACGAAGGAAAGCCTTTGGAATTTTTATATGCCCAACCCATTGCTTTTGCTAAATTCATTCCGATGCATATTGAAGCGTTCAATAACATCCGCAAGAATGAATATGATCTTGATTGGACGATCGTAACACCTGCCGCAAAAATGCTTCCTTACGGAAACATTACGGGTAAATATTGCGAATCAATCGATGATGAATTTTTCCTCCCGAAACCTGAACTGGGCTTGGCCTCATCCCAAATATCCATGGAAGACTTTGCGAACTTTTTTGTCAATGAGATTGAAAATCCAAGACATATCAGGCAACGGGTTGCGATTTGCAATCCCATAGAGGAAGGAGGAGAAAAATAATGAAATTTGTAATTGTAGGTGTGAGCGGACGAATTGGCTCTCGGGCGGCAAAAGAAGCAGTCAGCAGAGGCCATCAGGTTATCGGTATCGATGCTTTTGCTAAGGGCGAGATAGAGGGCGTAGAGATCCATCAGTGCGCCATTGAAGAATTTGATAAGATGGTCGGACTCATGGCAGGCGCAGATGCCGTTCTGAATGCCATTGCCGCCAATATGGAGCACCCTGAAAGATATGGGAAAAGTATTCAATTCATCATCGACGAGTGCAAGGCTGCCAGGGTACCCAAACTCCTTTCCATTATAGGATCCTCTTCTGCTTTGTGCCCCAACGGAACCAAGCTCATAGAGTCCGATTATTTTGAAGAGGCTAATCGAATCTTCTACGAAAATATCTGCAAATCGGAAGAAGTATACGAGCATGAAAAGGAACTGAACTGGGGCTGCATTACACCGGCAGCTTTTATGGAATTACCGGAACCCATATTGAAGAAATACAGAATGGGGGACGACTACCTGGTGATTATGGATGAACCTGGCATCGATAAGAACAGTGAAGCGTATTTTGATATCAGTAAAATATCGCTGACCGATTTTGCTTATGCCTGTGTTGACGAATTGGAAAACGACAGAATCCATCAAAGACGCTGCTGCGTAGGGTATTAACCCCTTGTACAGGGGTGAAGGATTCTTGCTGTCTTTCGAATGGACTCCTTTCGTCTTTATGACAATTCTATTCTTTCAATCGAAAACGCTTATAAAATCATCCCGGAGTGGTTAGAGTTATATATTGAAAATAAAATTATCAAAAGTATTGGATTTAAAATTGAAGGAAAATTTTTCTATACAAGAGTTGCCAAAGATGGTATCATAGGACTCGATATATGAGATATCAAATCAGCTTAAATAATAAGCTGAGGAAGGCCCGAATGATATTTTAAGGAGGACCCAATGAAGAAGTTTTTGCTGGTATTAACCATTTTTCTTGTATCCGGATTTTTTGCCGTTTCCATGGCAGCACAGGCAGTGACGGAGCGACCGGACATTCAGATCATGATTGACGGTAAGGTTGGCGCTTATTCCGACACCCCGATTATAGTCAATGGAAGGACGCTGCTGCCTTTAAGAGAGTTATTCACCAATCTTGGCGTTTCAAATGACGATCAGCATATTATATGGAACGGAAAGGATCGTTCTGTAACGGCGATAAAAGATTCGGTAACGATCGTTCTAAAGGTTGGAAATCTAGATGCAACCATTAATGGAAAATTAACGAAAATTGATGCGGCTCCGGTGAACTATCATGGCAGAGTCTATATTCCGGCACGTTCCGTAGCACAGGCTTTTGACAAGGTGGTTGTCTGGGATAAGGTTACCTCCTGTGTTTATATTCGGGATCAGGCACAATACGATGAAGTGAAGACTACCCTTGATAAAGCATTAGCTTCAATGGACAGCGTAAAACGCTATAAATTGGACTATGATGCCAAAATCACATATTCAGGAGAAGATGAAGAAGATCCGTGGATCTGTACGGAGAAAAGCTTTGAACAATATGATAAAGAGAAAGATATACAATACTATTCCTGCCTGTCGGATTACGGTGACTATCAATTGAAATATGAATCCTACTATAACAATCTTATTGATTACACAAGATACGATGACGATCCCGTATGGGAAAAGGAGATTCTTGAAAAAGAAGACTACGCCTATTTTGTAGAATATAACAATCCGCGGAACATCATAAATCCACGGGAAGCGGTTTATGCGGCCTTGACAATGGAAAAGGATGAAAAAAATAACTTAATCTATTTGAAAGGAAATGTGTATCCGCTTCATAAGTTCTCTGAGGATTCTGCGGACAGCGGGAGCAGCATCGTATCTGATGATTTCCTGTCAATTGTAATCGATGGCAAGACCGGCTATGTGAAAGAGATTCAAACCATAGATAAAACCGACCTGTCGAAGGCGCTTGACTTATATTCGGAAAATGAATTTAAGTTCCGATATTATGATCTGAACGGAAATTTTTCTTTGACAATACCCAAAAATGTGACGGAGGTTCCTGCATCCTATACGATAACATCGCTGGATGGCAAGTTTTCTATTTCCGTGCCCGGCTCATGGACAGACGAGTATGATTTAAATGATGTGGCAGATTTACAAGCCTCCTGTTCAAAAAAGTATCAGTACATGATAGCACTGGCTCAGGCGAAGGAGGATTTCGCCTATGACTTTGAGATCTGGAAAAATAATGCCATGGAGATGATTGATGCCAACTTTGATAATGTTGTAGTGGAAAAGAGTGAGCCTTCAAAAATAAAAGTAAACGGAAATCCAGCAGTACAATATGTTCTGACAGGCACATCTGAAGGCGTCAACTATACCCACCTGGTTACGTTTATTAACGGACAAAATTACTATGGACAGATCTATTGCTGGACTTTAAAATCCAAGTATAAGGAGTCTGAAAGCGAGTTCCTGGATATCGTCAAATCCATTAAAGGGCTGTAAATACTTTGATATTAAATACGAAAACCTGATTAATACGAAAACCTGTAACGAGCAGTTACAGGTTTTTTTGCCGAAGGCGCCAAATCAGATTTATTTTACTATATTAATTTCTCAGGAAGACCGAAGTAGTGCTCTATGGCAAATACCAATCTCCTTCCAATGCTGTATATGTTGTTTCGAATCCATTCGGCATCCTCTATACTTTTACTGTTCCCCAGATCTACAATGACAGATACGGCTCTGGTTCTGGTTAAAATGGGTCTTTCTACCGATGGTAAAATGCTGATAGACATGGGGAGCGGGTGTATAACATATAATTCGGTGGAGATATTATAGGTCAAATTACTTCCCTGTTCACTAAAGGCATAGTAAGAAATATCAGGACCTCTCTGTACATCATTTCCGCCGTCTGTTGCATATAAGGAAATGATCAAATCAAAATTTTTTTCATTTACTTTTCGAATGATCGTATCTAATGTATCCTTTGGATCGTTTCTTTCAAAACGGATTCCGGCGATGCCAAGGTATGCAACCATAGCATCTGCAATTTCATTCATATACCTTTCTTCGTTGCCCCCTCCGTAGAATTCGTTCTTTTCGTTTGTGGAAGGGTTAAGATAAACTAACAATGCGTATGCCTCCTTTTTTAGGATGCTATATAGTATGTTGACCTGATAGGGATTGTGATTCAGGGCTGATTTCCTGTCACATAAAACGCATTATTTCATACTATAAAATATTGCACTGTGTTATAAGGAGTTATTCCGGATGATATCAAAGGCTCAACAAGAAGTACCGTTCATTTCATATGGACATTTGAATTTAATAAAGGATTTCAGGCTGCTGTTAACCGAATTGGCTTATTTAACAAGGTTCTATATCGTTTCGGTGGCGTCGGATTTTGGTGACTCTGAGGCTTTGGCGCAAAGGCTTTATAACTTGCCTATGAAGTTTCTAGCAAAAGCAGAATTAATATTTGGGACCCCATTAGGGGAAGAGCTTGTAAATCTGTTATCAACTCACATTATTTCCTTGCAGACCTTGGTTAACGGACTGAAAATCGGAGATCAGGCCAGTGTGGATGCCGCTGTACAGCGATTATATTCCAATGCAGATCTATTGGCTGCATATTTTTCTAGAATTAATCCATTCTGGGAAGAAGCGCAGTGGAGGAATTTATTTTATACTTATGACAGGACTGTGATCGATGAAGCGATTGCGGTAATGAGCGGTGATTATGTAAGAAGCTTGGAAATTTTTGACCGGCTCATGTTAAATGCTTTGGCAATGGGAGACTATCTTGCAGATGGATTTATAGAATATTTGACGGCCACACGAAGACAGGAAACGTAATAGCGGGATAACCGGATAATGTACGCCTGCGGTTTTTAAAACTGTAGGCTTTTCGTTTTGCAGATATTATTGTATAATATAGATTATGTATTTATTAAATAATCTAGGGAGGAATATCCAATGAAAAAGTATGTAAGTTTAGGACTAGTTCTGTTGCTGTTGGTCAGTATGCTGGCAGGCTGCGGCGGAGGCGCCAAAGAGGATACAGATGAGGGTACACCTAAAGCAAAAGTATATAATATTGCAACAGATACCACTTTTGCTCCATTTGAATTCCAGAATGATGCCGGCGAATATGTTGGAATCGACATTGAGATTCTTGCAGCCATCGCAGAGGATCAGGGTTTTGAGTATAAGCTCAATCCATTGGGATTCAGTGCAGCAGTAGCAGCTCTGGAATCGAATCAGACGGATGCGGTAATTGCGGGGATGAGCATTACCGAAGAGCGCCAGAAGAAATATGATTTCTCCGAGGCTTATTATGATTCCGGCGTTGTAATGGCAATCAGCGCTACCAATGACACCATCACGTCCTATGATGATCTGAAAGGTAAGAAAGTTGCCGTTAAGACAGGTACAGAAGGTGCGACTTTTGCAGAGTCCATCAAAGATCAATACGGATTCCAGGTCGTTTATTTCGATGAATCCCCATTCATGTATGAAGATGTAAAAACGGGAAACTCCGTAGCATGCTTCGAGGATTATCCTGTCATGGGTTACGGAATCACTCAGGGAAATGGCCTGAAGATGGTAACGGACATGGAAAAGGGCTCTTCCTATGGCTTTGCTGTTTTGAAGGGTAAAAATACAGAGCTTCTGGAAATGTTTGACGCGGGACTGAAAAATATCAGAGATAACGGAAAGTATCAGGAGATTTTAGACAAATATATTGCTGCTGAATAATGAGGAACAATAATGAACTTAGTTAAAGTTTTCGGCGAAGTAAATCCGCTTTTATTAGAAGGCTTAAAGATGACCATAGCGGTGACAGTTTTGTCACTGCTATTGGCGTTTGTTTTGGGACTGTGCTCCTGCTTTTTTGCTCTTTCGAAAAAAGCGCCGCTTCGCTGGATATCGAAAATATATGTTGGGCTTATACGAGGAACTCCGCTGCTGGTACAGGTGTTCTATATTTATTTTGCAATACCGCAGCTGCTTCAGTTTATAGGATTTGAAGTACGGTTTACGCCTTTTATTGCCGGACTGATTACGTTGACACTGAATGCCGGAGCGTATATGTCGGAAATTTTCCGGGGAGCTATCAATGCGGTAAATACGGGGCAGATGGAGGCGGCTAGAAGCCTTGGCCTTTCCAACGGACAGGCTATGAAAAAGGTTATCCTGCCTCAGGCATTGCGTATCTGTCTGCCGTCTCTGGTCAATCAGTTTATCATCACATTAAAGGATTCATCTCTCATTTCAGTCATAGCTTTTGCGGATATCATGTATCAGGCAAAAATATATGTAGGGCGCTCCATGGAGGCTTTTGCAACCTATACTTTGGTCGCTTTATATTATTTCATTTTGATTGCCATACTTAGTTACCTCGCAAAGATTGTTGAGAGGAGAGTGAATATATGACATCGCAGATCGTAATCAATAATCTTCATAAGCACTTTGGCGCGCTGGAAGTGCTGAAAGGAATCAATCTGGAGATTGAAAAAGGACAGGTTGTCTGTGTTATAGGACCAAGCGGTTCGGGAAAATCAACCTTATTAAGATGCATCAACCGACTGGAGGAACCTACCCACGGAGACATTACTGTAGATGATATCATGATTACCGATCCCAAAGTGGACATCAATAAAGTGAGAAGACATATCGGAATGGTATTTCAGCAGTTCAACCTATTTCCGCATCTCAGCGTAAAAGAGAACATCATGATGGCACCTCTTGAACTGAAGCTGAAGACCAAAAAGGAAGCTGAGCAAAAGGCGCTCGAACTATTAGAGAGAGTCGGCCTTGCTGAAAAGGCTGATGCAAGACCAAGACAGCTTTCCGGCGGACAGCAGCAGCGTGTAGCCATTGCCAGAGCCCTTGCCATGGAGCCCGACATCATGCTTTTCGATGAACCGACTTCCGCATTGGATCCTGAAATGGTGGGTGAAGTGTTGGCGGTCATGAAGGAACTGGCTGCTATGGGAATGACCATGGTGGTGGTGACTCACGAGATGGGATTTGCGAGAGATGTCGCCGACAGGGTGATCTTTATGGATGAAGGGATTATCATGGAGGAGGCGCCTCCGGCAGAAATGTTTGCAAATCCGAAAAATCCGAGAACGATAGAGTTCCTGAAAAAGGTACTTTCTGTTTAGAATTTATTTCTGTTTTTAATTTCTGTAGGTTGATTGAAAACATAACTTCCGTTTTCTATACAGTATCCAACAGAAAATTCACCAAGAAGAAGCTGAGCCAGCTGATACGGGTTGTGACCGTTGAGGCTGGCTTTTCTTGTTTGTCTGACATAACGTAGTAAATTTGGGGTGATGATTGAAAAAATTTTATTTATATGGTAATCTTTTCATAAATGTATAAAAAGTAAAAGGAGGTAATGATTTGAAAAATTTTCTTTTAACCTTTATTTTAACCCTAACTTTAGTATTGGGTATTTTCTCGGCAACTGTATTCGGTACGGATACATCAAGCGAAAAGAGGTATGAACTTCCGTATTATGGTACGTATATCAAAGTTTCAAATGTTGTGAAAGATAATGGCAATGACTACATCACCACTATGGATATCAAATTAGATAGTGGGGAAACACGTAAATTGGAAATTGTCAAAGATTTATATATAGAAGCAACAGCACCTTGCAAGGTTACGTACGGTTTTGGTAAACAATATATTAATTATGCAAAAAAAATGGAAGATGGTTCGTTTGAATCTGATTATTCAAAACAAATTAATTTTGACTTAAAAAAGTATTCTTTTTTTACTACCGATGAAAAGGGTAATATAATTGTTGGAAATACAGTAGATGAAGTCTCTAATGATAGCCCTAGGAATGCAGGAGCTGAGGGCAATTACGTAACTTTAGGCGAAGGTGTATATATTGTTTCTAACTATGATCCAAGTGCTGGCATTGGTGGTGGACAGTCATTTGAAGATTACAAAGTGATTTTAACTATAAAAGAGAAACCTCTAATTACAGCCATCCCTACAAGTTCAAAAGTGCTTGTGAACAATGAAGAGAAAACCTTTGATGCATACACAATAAATGGGAACAATTATTTTAAACTTCGCGATTTGGCAACGGTAGTAGATGGAACAAATAAACAGTTTGAAGTTTCTTGGGATGGATTGAAAAATGCAATTAATCTTATGCCGAATAAAAAATATACAACGGTTGGTGGCGAGATGCAAATAAGTGCAAGCTCAAAGAAAGAAAATGCAGTTCTTTCTACATCAAAGATATATGTGGACGGTAAGGAAACGGCATTAACTGCATACACAATTAATAACAATAATTATTTCAAGTTACGTGATATTGCAAAATTGTTTGACATTGGAGTAACTTGGGATGGAGCTACAAGTACGATTGGAATTGATACGTCAAACAATTATACTGAATAAAAAACCATAATGTGCGATAAAGTTTCACTCCAAAGAAATAGGGTGGTAATTTTACACAATATATAGGTAAGCAAAGAGGCAAGCCTAAAATTTATAGGCTTGCCTTTGTGACAGTTTAGATAACGTTAAGGGCGGTCTTCTGTTTGTTTAATCGTTTAATCCAATAAATGTGCAACCTGTGCATCAAAGTGAATGACGATGTATTGTGCTTTATCTGCCGAAACGGAATTGGTAAATTCACCTGGAGCCCCGTTCGTAGCCTTAAAGGTTTCTTCACTGTCATATACGCCAAAGTGCATATGGGTTACCGTATGCAGTCCCGAAGGTGTAAATGTGGCAGTATATTTCCCGTCAACGATGGTTAATTTTACAGAACCGATTAAAGTGCCTTTGCTGATATCGTTCTGTCCCGCACCGGCGTAGACGTTATACTCGCTTCCGTCAGCCGTCGCGCCCTCTACAGGAATATACCAGCCCCATTTATTTGTGCCCATCATAGTGTTCAGACTGCCGGTACCCTGAGCCCAGGCGGTTTCATCCGTATAATATACGGGCGGTTCTGCAGGAGGAACGAAGTTTGCGTTGCAAGTCATAAAATGACTTAACGCCGGATAATTATTGGTAAAATTCTGTATCGCAAATGCCGCACATTCCCCTGCTTTCAGAGGCTCCTTAAAGGTAACAAGATAAACGCCGTTTCCTGCTTTTATGTAGATAGTTTTCAATTCCTGGTCAATACCCTCAACCGTATACGGGGCAATGTAGTGAACCACTGCTTCGTATTTTGTCTGTTGGGTGACGGTAACATAATCATTGAATGAGTAAAGCGGCAATTTAGCAGCCTGATTTAGAACATACGGATAAGTCTTATCTGACGACAAGAATCCTTCATAACCAGGCTCCTTTTTTAATTCTGTCGTGTTTCCCTGCAGTATAAATTCATAATTAATGCTTGACTGGCTGATAAGACTGCATTGATGAGTGGCAGGGTCAAAACTTGCGGTATCTGCTGCTGATACATTTATTACGGATATAGCTAATGCTAGAATCAGAACCATTACTAAACTAAATACTTTCTTTTTCATGTAAATTCTCCCTTCGATTAATAAATTTCACAGTATTTTTTTATAAAAAGGGGCTGTGATTCCACCTTTTTATTCCGAGGTGTTTTCCCTGAGCAATAAAAAAGCCGCCAACAGAAAATAGACCTCACTCTATTTTTTGATGGCAGCCCGACTGTTAATTATTAATGAATTAACTCTTAGCTTTGCGCGCTATATCAATAGCTTGCCTTTTTCATCAATTTAGTAATGTGATATTAGCATAATAAAAATGGAGAGTCAAGAGAAAAAATTGTCATAAAAAATATTTATAAAGCATTGGAATTCCTAAATAAAATTACAAAGTAACGCCGGATTTGTTATAATAATTTCAGAAAAATGAACAAACCTAAATCTTATCAAAATGTTTAGAAAGGTAATCAATAAAATGGAAGAGCAAAATACGATGCTGGAATACATGGACGAAATTGAAAAATCTATGAAAAGGATCGGTAAGGATGACATCTTGACCGGCACCATCATATCTGTCAATGACGAAGAAATCATCGTTAACATTGGCTATATCTCCGATGGGATCATTGGAAAGGAAGAGCTGGTGGAAGGATGGGAATACAAGGAGGGAGACGAGATTTCCGCCTATGTACTTGATCCCCATGATCAAGAAGGTAATGTGGTGCTTTCGCATAAAAAAGCAGAAGCTATTGTGGGCTGGGATGATTTGGAGGATGCTTTTGAAGAAAAAAAGGTAACTCCTGTTAAGGTGACGGAAGTTGTCAAAGGCGGAGTTGCTGCAGTTTACCGAAATGTCAGCTGCTTTATTCCTGCTTCTCTTTTATCCTACCGTTACGTAGAGGATCTGTCTTCCTATTTGGGTAAGAATTTGGACGTAATTGTTGAGGATTTTGACAGAGAAAAGAAACGTGTGGTGCTTTCCAGAAAGGCCATTGAGGTTGTGGAGAGGCAGGATAAAAAGGTAAAACTCATGGAACAGCTGCAGACCGGGGAAATGCGTCAGGGCATGGTAACCAAGCTGATGAAATTTGGTGCGTTTGTGGATCTTGGCGGAGTAGAAGGGCTTATCCATCTGGACGATCTCGCCTGGCACCGGGTGAACCATCCGTCGGAAGTGGTATCCGAAGGGGATTCGGTCACCGTTTATGTTGCCAATATTGATAAAAAGACAGGAAAAATTGGCTTGATACTTAAAAAAGTCGATGAAGATCCATGGCAAGGCGTTTCCGATTATTACGCAGTAGGCGATCTGGTAGAAGGAACTGTTGTCAGACTCATGGATTTCGGAGCTTTTGTTGAAATAGAAGCCGGAGTAGAGGGGCTGGTTCATCTGTCGGAAATTTCATCTGAAAGGGTTCGAAAGCCTTCGGATGCTTTAAAGGTCGGTGATCAGATACAGGCTGTCATTCTGAAAGTGGACGAGGCAAATAAAAAAATGAGCTTAAGCATAAAGGATGCAGTGGGCCAAGCCTCAGAGGAATTCGAACTTGTTCAGGAAGAGCAGGGAACGACCTTGGGGGATCTGTTCGGGGATAAATTTAAAGACTTTTTCAAATAAAATAAATTACTAAAATAAAAAAATTAACATACCGTAACTCTTGGAGCAATAAAGCCTGGTGATGCAAAACCGGGCTTTTTTACAACAGCATAAGGACAATATATCCCGCAAAAGAAACGATGGTATAATATACAACTGTCTGACTGAAAAAATGCCGTTCTTCTTCATTGTCCTTAACAAGTACCGGTAAAAGGTAAGATGGCGGAAGGATTAAGAACGCATAAAAGGCGATCCTGAAAAAAGGATCCATTGGTCCTGCCAACAGTTGGATCAGAACCAATGTGACCGTTCCTACGGAAAGAACCACAGCTATTTTGGCCATTATATACAGAGCCATTTTGATGGCAGAGGATCCTTCTATAACGAGGGAATAGCCGATAACCATCAAAATAAGAGGTACCGTAATGTTGGAAATAGACGTCATTGCACTGAATAAAGCCCTTCCCCAGAAGAAGGTTTGAATCAGCTGATAAAGGCCGGTTATGTTTACGAAAAGTCCTCCAAAGATCGCCAATATCACCGGCGTTTTCATAAAATTTTTCATTGTATCGACCAAATTGAATGCCCCGCTATTTTTATATTGAATATAAGGTACGCATACAAACCACGCAAAAAATTCATGACCGAGTCCGATGAGCATGATCATCGGTAAGTTTTCGGAACCCCAAAGGGCGGCGAAAAGTCCAATGCCAATCATTCCAAACTCAAATCCCCCCATGAACCAAGGGGTAAAGATAGATCCAAAGACACCGGCCACCCTACGCCTTAAAAAGAAACCTGCCGAATAGAATGCTGTACACATCGCAAACACCAGGACAACTATGATGATGTATTTCGCCTCTAAGATTGTCTTTCCAAAAGATAGAAACAAGATACAAGGCAGTGCAACATTAACGATGATGTTTTTCAGCTCATTCATTGCTTGAACAGATATTACTCTTCTTTTTCTGAGTGCCCATCCAATCATAATGGTCAAAAGCACGGGGAGCAGTTTTTCCAACAGTGCAATCATTTCCACAACCCTTTCTTTTCAATTGAATCAATTGAGGCGTTATTCGTCTATTTCATATATACACTTATCTGAAGCAGTTATTCTTACCATTTATTTTTGTCAATTGTTCCCTTATCATTTATTCTTATCATTTATATCATCCTCTGACATCTCGGTCAATAGAAACCTCATATAGAGGGTATTTAGCCTATTGCATTTCTGTTGAACGCTGAAAGAGAAATATTGCTTGTAATTTATAAAATATTAAATTATAATAGGGGTACGTTTTATAAAAGTATTTTATAAAACTCAGTTTGAAATTATTTTTTGAGAGAGAGTCAAACAGAGATGAAAAGAACCACCGCGACAACAACAGATTTAAAGTTAATTAACCGGAACAAGGTGTACCGATATATCTATGAGAATGATAACGTGTCAAAGCAGGACATTGTTCTGGCACTTGGTCTCAGTCTGCCTACAGTCAGCCAGAATCTAACGGAATTATTTGACCTGGGACTCCTGTGCTATGCAGGTAAATTTGAGTCAAGCGGAGGGAGAAAACCGAAAAAGATCTCTATCATTCCCGATGCCAGAATGGTGATTGGCGTGGAAATAAAAATGGGGCACATCAATATTCTGTCTATTGATCTGAAGGGGAATACTTATCCCAGCGAGCGTCTGGAACTCACTTTTGAGCCAAGCGAACACTACGGAAGATTCCTTGCCGATGAAATCGAAAATTACATTCAATCAAAAGCAATGAATCCAGAAACTATTCTGGGTGTGGGAATCTCCATTCCCGGAGTGCTGAGCGAGGATAAAAAGCATCTGATCAACGCACCTACGCTTAAAGCCAGGCATGTTTCCATTGATGCACTAACTAAATATATCGCCCATGAAACATTTATTGAAAACGATGCAAATGCCAGTGCCTTTGCAGAGCTGCACAGCAGAAAGGAAATGGAAACTCTGGCATTTCTCAGCGCGTCAGAGGGGGTCGGAGGTGCCTTTACCTACAATGGGGTATCGTACACCGGCAGGAATAACCGAGGCGCCGAGTTTGGACATATGACAGTTGTAAACGGAGGAAAGCAGTGTGCCTGCGGAAAATCAGGATGTTTGGAGGCTTATATCTCTACCTCTGTTCTTGCATATGGGAAAGACCGACGGGTAGATACTTTCTTTAAAAAGCTTAAAGAAGGAGATTCTTCCTGTAAAGAAATATGGGAAGAATATCTGACCTTTTTATGCATGGGGATCAATAATATCAGAACGATATTTGACTGTGATATCATCCTTGGAGGAACCCTGGCCAGGTACATCGGAGATTATTTTGAAGACATGAAACAACGGCTCAGCAAAATCGCTGTTTTCGAGGAGAATGCAGACTATCTGCACCTGAGCAATTACACTTCCAATGCAAGTGCAATCGGGACCGCGCTGCATTTTACAGACCAGTTCATAAAGACTGTATAAAGCAATTTCTATATTGATTCAACAAAGCCGGAGCATAACAGCCTCGGCTTTGTTCGATTGAGACGGGATGCCGAAATTAGAAAGAGATTAAAAAAGTGAAGGAAAAAGTTAAAAAAACACAGTTGACAAGTAATTAT
Organism: Sinanaerobacter chloroacetimidivorans; assembly: GCF_018128545.1. GTDB lineage: Bacteria > Bacillota > Clostridia > Peptostreptococcales > Anaerovoracaceae > Sinanaerobacter > Sinanaerobacter chloroacetimidivorans. The sequence continues at coordinate 97,576 of NZ_JAGSND010000004.1, forward strand.
TTGTAATGATATTATTAAGCCAACTTTTAGAAAACTGTTTTTCAAAAGTTATTTATCAAACTGCAAAAAAGAATGAAAAGGAGAGAAAAAATGAGAAAACTGATTGCCTTATTGATGGTCTTTGCCCTTCTACTATCCATGGCAGCTTGCGGCGGTTCCTCTGACAATGCATCATCAGACTCTTCTGATGAAGCTGTTATGATTGGTGTAAGTATGCCGACACAAAGTCTTCAGCGCTGGAACCAGGATGGATCCAACATGAAAGCCAAACTGGAAGAAGCCGGCTATAAGGTTGACCTTCAGTATGCTGGAGACAACGATATCCCGACACAGGTATCCCAGATCGAAAACATGATTACGGAAGGCTGCAAGGTTCTTGTAATCGCAGCCATTGACGGATCCTCTCTGACGGAAGTCCTGAAGCAGGCAAAAGAGCAGGACATTCCGGTTATCGCTTATGACAGACTGATTATGAATAGCGACGCTGTTTCCTACTATGCAACCTTTGACAACTTCCAGGTAGGCGTCATGCAGGGTCAGTACATAGAAACAGCACTGGATCTCAAGAATGCAAAAGGACCGTTCAATGTTGAACTGTTTACCGGAGACCCGGCAGATAACAATGCAACGTTCTTCTTCGGCGGAGCAATGAGCATTCTGAAACCTTACATTGACAGCGGCGTAGTGGTAGTGCCTTCCGGACAGACCACCCAGGCGCAGGTTTCCACTCAGGACTGGAAAACAGAAAATGCTCAGTCCCGTATGGAAAACCTTGTCACTTCCAACAGCTACAGCCCGAAGGGAAAGAAGCTTGACGCCGTATGCTGCTCCAATGACTCAACGGCTATGGGCGTAGTCAACGCATTAACTTCCGTAGGCTACACAAAAGACAATATGCCGATCATCACCGGCCAGGACTGCGACAAACCAAATGTAAAGAGCATGGTAGCCGGACTCCAGAGCATGTCCGTATTCAAGGATACCCGTACTTTGGCTGATAAAGTTGTTGGAATGGTAGATTCTATTGTAAAAGGCAGCGAGCCTGAAATCAATGACACCAAAACCTATGACAACGGCACCGGCGTGATTCCTTCCTATCTTTGTGCACCCGTTATCTGTACCGTTGACAATTACAAAGAAATCCTCATCGACAGCGGTTATTATAAAGAAGCAGATATCCAGTAAACGAAACTACCATCAGGCTTTGGCGGGCGGCTGCCGAAACCGCCTGCCAGTTTTGTCCGCCTGCAATTTGCTTTGCAAATTGGGCGAGCTAATAAAAGGGAGGATTTTTCGTGGCGAACATATTGCTGGAAATGAAGAATATTACAAAGACCTTTCCCGGGGTCAAAGCACTGGACAATGTAAACTTGGCAGTAGAAGAGGGTGAGATTCACGCACTTGTTGGAGAAAACGGAGCAGGAAAGTCAACCCTCATGAACATACTGAGTGGAATCTATCCTCATGGAAGCTATGATGGTGACATTATTTACAATGGCGAAGTTTGCAAATTTAAAAATATTAGAGACAGTGAACGGCTGGGCATCGTAATCATCCACCAGGAATTGGCATTGGTCCCCTATCTAACCATAGGAGAAAACATGTTCCTTGGAAACGAACGAGGTAAAAAATTTGCCATAGACTGGGACGGGACTTATGCAAAGGCCGATGAACTACTTCGGACGGTGGGATTGCAGGAGAGCAGTCACACCAAAATTAAAGACATTGGAGTCGGGAAGCAGCAGCTGGTTGAAATTGCCAAGGCTCTCGGTAAAAATGTAAAACTTCTAATATTAGACGAACCTACCGCATCATTAAACGAAAATGACAGCAAAAATTTGCTGAACCTGCTGCTCGAATTTAAAAAGAAAGGCCTCACTTCTATTATGATTTCTCATAAGCTCAACGAAATTTCTTACGTTGCAGATAAAATCACCATTCTTCGGGATGGCGCAACTATAGAAACTCTGGTGAAAGGTGAGGACAACATCGATGAAAACCGTATCGTGAAAGGTATGGTGGGGCGGGAACTCTCGGATCGTTATCCCAAAAGAGATTCCAGGATCGGGGAGATCACCATGGAAGCCATAGACTGGACGGTGTATCATCCGCTTTATTCAGAGCGCAAGGTTTGTGACAACGTAAATTTTAACGTTCGAAAAGGCGAAGTTGTCGGAATCAGCGGCCTCATGGGTTCAGGCAGAACCGAACTTGCCATGAGCATATTCGGAAAAAGCTACGGAACCAAAATCAGCGGAAAACTGTTTATCAACGGACAGGAAGTGACCCTGAACAGTGTCCGGCAGGCCATTCAAACAAAACTTGCTTACGTTACGGAGGACCGAAAAGGAGACGGATTAATTCTTTCCAATCCTATTTACTCCAATAATTCGCTGGCTAAAATGGATAAAGTCAGCAGTCATTTGATCATCGACAAAGATAAAGAACTTCTGGTGGCAAATGAATACAAGGAGAAACTCAATACAAAGTGTCCGAGTGTGTTGCAGAATGTGGAAAATCTATCCGGCGGGAACCAGCAGAAGGTGCTTCTCAGCAAGTGGATGTTTGCGGACCCGGACATCATGATTCTTGACGAGCCCACAAGAGGTATCGATGTGGGAGCAAAATATGAAATTTACTGTATTATTAATCGGCTGGTTGCAGAAGGAAAATCCGTAGTACTCATTAGCTCTGAGCTTTCGGAGATTCTGGGAATGAGTGACCGTATCTTTGTCATGCATGAAGGCCGCATGATTGCCGAATTCAATAAAGACGAGGCTGACCAGGAAGCGATCATGTCATGTATAATGTGCGAAAATAATAAAATGGAGAATGAAAATGCAAAGAATTAAGAGCTTCCTAAAGAAGAACACCATGCTGATTGCATTAATCGTGGTAATAATCCTATTTCAGGTTCTGATTATTGCAGCCGGAAAGGGTTCTCTGTTAAAACCACAAAATGTATCAAATATTATTGCTCAGAACAGCTATGTCGTGATTCTCGCTACAGGAATGCTTCTTTGCATTCTGACCGGCGGCAACATCGACCTTTCCGTAGGCTCTATTGTGGCTCTTGTTGGAGCCGTGGCTGGAACGCTTATCATAGAGATGCATATGAATGTGTATGCAGCTATTGTAGTATGCCTCCTGGTAGGGACCTTCATTGGGGCTTTACAGGCATACTGTATTGCCTACGTGGAAATACCGCCATTTATAGCCACCCTGGGAGGCATGCTGCTGTGGCGGGGCATAGCCCAGGTTATTCTTAACGGAATGACGCTGGCGCCATATCCAGGTACATATCTGAAATACTTCACAAGTTTTCTTCCTGCCACGGATGATTCCGGGTTTCTGCTTACCTCAACGCTGATTATTGCAGTGGTTGTTTGTGCCGTCTTTGCGGCGTCGGAGCTTACGGGAAGAGCCAAAAAAATCAAAAAAGAATACACAGTAGAAAGTATGCCTGTCCTTTTAACAAAGCTTGCAGCCATTTGTGCGGTCATCCTTACCTTTGCCTATCTGCTTGGAAATTACAAGGGCTACCCTGTGGTGCTGATACTGGTTGCCGCAGTGGTGCTGGTGTATGCTTACTTCACCAATAATACCGTACCCGGCAGATATCTTTATGCCCTTGGCGGAAATGCAAAAGCAACTAGACTTTCCGGTGTTAATACCAAAAAGATGATGTTCTTTGCCTATACCAATATGGGGTTTCTGGCAGCGGTAGCGGCTCTGATTTGCGTAGCCAGATTCAATTCCTCCGCGCCCAGTCTCGGAGACGGGTATGAACTGGATGCCATCGGCGCCTGCTTCATCGGCGGTGCATCCGCTTACGGCGGAACAGGTACCGTAGGAGGAACTGTGATAGGAGCTATCTTTATGGGAGTGCTGAACAATGGAATGTCCATTTTGGGAATCGACGCCAACTGGCAGAAAGCCGTAAAAGGATTCGTACTGGTAGCTGCAGTAGCCTTTGATGTTATATCTAAGAAAAAAGCGAAAGCATAGCAATACGAACGACAAGCGAACGAATCGTGAGGCTGTGCCGACTCTATATAAAGAACATGAGAAAGGGAAAACCATGACAGAGTATTTTAATGAGATTAAAAAAATCCAATATGAAGGATCTGACAGCAAAGATGATTTTTCATTTAAATTCTACAATCCGGAGCAGATCGTCCTCGGCAAAACCATGAAGGAGCACCTGCCCTTTGCCATGGCATGGTGGCACAATCTATGCAATTGCGGCACCGACATATTCGGTACAGGAACTGCGGATAAAACCTTCGGGGCAGTGCCGGGAACCATGGAGCACGCCAGGGCCAAGGTGGATGTGGGCTTTGAAATGATGGAAAAGCTGGGAATTGAGTACTTCTGCTTCCATGATGCGGATCTCGTACCCGAAGCCGCAGATATCAAGGAAACTAACAGAAGGCTGGATGAAATTACAGACTATATCCTTGAAAAAATGAAGGAAACAGGGATCAAGTGCATGTGGGGTACTGCCAATCTCACCAACAATCCAAGATATATGAGCGGTGCAGCCAGCTCAAACTCGGCAGATGTGTTCTGTTTTGCTGCGGCCCAGGTGAAAAAAACACTGGATCTCACCGTGAAGCTCGGAGGAAAAGGCTATGTATTCTGGGGCGGCCGGGAAGGTTATGAAACCCTTCTGAACACCGACGTGAAATTCGAGCAGGAAAACATCGCAAATCTGATGAGAATGGCGGTAGAATACGGAAGAAAAATCGGCTTCACCGGAGACTTTTACATAGAACCAAAACCGAAAGAACCCATGAAGCATCAATACGACTTTGATGCGGCTACGGCGATCGGATTCTTAAGACAGTATGGGTTGGATAAAGATTTTAAACTCAACATTGAGGCAAATCATGCAACCCTTGCGGGGCACACCTTCCAGCATGACCTGCGCATTTCCGCAATCAACGGAATGCTCGGCTCCATCGACGCCAATCAGGGAGATTTATTCCTTGGCTGGGATACGGATCATTTTTCCTCCGACGTCTACGAGACCACTCTGTGTATGTATGAAGTACTGAAAGCCGGAGGCCTGACGGGGGGATTGAACTTTGACGCCAAGCAAAGGCGTCAGAGCAACACCAAAGAAGATATGTTCCTAGCCTTTATTCTGGCTATGGACACCTTTGCCCTCGGCCTTTTGAAGGCTGCGAAAATTATAGAAGACGGCAGAATCGACAACTTTATCAAAGAAAAATACAAGAGTTATGAGAATGGAATCGGGGCGGAAATCGTTGCTAAAAAAGTAAAGTTGGAGGCCCTGTCCGCTTACGCCGAAAACCTGGGCGCTCCGGCTCTTCCGGGAAGCGGACGCCAGGAAATGCTGGAATCCATCCTCAATACCATTCTGTTTGGATAGGCAGTTGGGCGGCATAGAAAGGAAGAGCACATATGCAGTATATAGGAATCGACCTTGGTACCTCCTCTGTGAAACTTCTTCTGATGAAGAATGACGGGACGATACTTTCCTCCGTATCAAAAGAGTACCCTGTCAGCTACCCGAAATCCGGCTGGTCGGAGCAGGATCCTGCGGATTGGCTCCGCCAGACCCTGGCGGGTCTTGGAGAATTGCTCGAGACGGAGCACGCTGAAAAGAGTCAGATTCGAGGAATCGGCATCGGCGGTCAGATGCATGGGCTGGTAGTACTGGATCAGCAGGATCGGGTAATTCGACCGGCTATCCTTTGGAATGACGGAAGAACAGAACAGGAAACGGAATTTCTGAACACAACCATCGGAAAGAAGCAACTGTCCGAATATACGGGGAACATAGCGTTTGCCGGTTTTACCGCACCGAAAATCCTTTGGCTGAAGAACCATGAGCCGGAAAATTTTGAGGCCGTCCAGAAAATCATGCTGCCGAAAGATTATCTTGTTTATAGGCTCACAGGAGCCTTTACTACCGATGTATCGGATGCCTCCGGGATGCTTCTCCTTGACGTTAAGAACCGCAAGTGGTCGGAAGAAATGCTTGAAATTTGTGGAATTCGGGAAGAAATGCTTCCGGAAGTGCGAGAAAGTTATGAAGTCTCGGGCTGTGTAAAAAAAGAGATTATGGAATCCCTGGGTTTGTCGGGGAGTGTTACAGTGGCAGCAGGAGCAGGAGACAATGCAGCGGCAGCCATTGGAACCGGAACCGTGGAAAACGGCAGCTGTAATATATCCATCGGAACCTCAGGCACCCTGTTTATTGCATCTGACGCCTTCCAGGTTGACGAAAATAATGCCCTTCACTCCTTCGGCCATGCTAACGGTGGTTTTCACCTGATGGGCTGTATACTCAGTGCGGCTTCCTGTCTGAAATGGTGGCTGGAAGATATACTGAAAACCGGAGATTATCAAGGAGAGCAGCAGGACGTTAAAGGGATGGGGGATAATCCGGTCTATTTTCTTCCCTATTTGATGGGGGAGCGTTCGCCTCACAATGATCCCAATGTGAGAGGGGCTTTCCTGGGACTTGGGATGAATACCACCAGGGAGCAGATGCTGGAGGCAGTCTTTGAAGGCGTCTCTTTTGCACTGAAGGATTCCTTGGAAATAGCCAGGTCACTTGGCATTGAGATCCGAAAAACAAAGCTCTGCGGAGGCGGAGCAAAAAGCCCGGCCTGGCGGGAGATTCTGACTAACATCCTGAACCTTGAGGTGGAGATTCTGGAGGCGGAAGAGGGCCCGGCCATTGGCGGTGCCATCCTTGCAGCCGTAGCCTGCGGTGAGTTCTCTACGGTAGAGGATGCGGTAAAATCCATTGTCAAGATAAAGGAAACCATTACTCCAAAACCGGAGCTGGCAGAAGCCTATCAAAAAAAATACCTTGTATTTCACAGTTTATATCCCGCCATAAAGGGAATCTTGTAATAGAAATTTGAAAATCTTTTTCATACACTCTTCTCACTATAACGATCCTCCGGCTAAGCGAACTGCCCAGAAGGCTAGACTCTAACTAATTCTGGTGCAGTTCGAAGCCGTAGGATTGTTATTTTTTCAAACCTTTCCATGGCCTAATCTACTTTATAATGATTAGTAATATTTAACAAGAATAAGACAATATCTGGATTTTGGTGATATAATATCTGTAAATAAAAATTATGGAGGTTCTTGATATGTCAAAAAGCTTACGTGAAGCATTAGTCGGAGCATGGAAATTAGTTGAATATAGCATAGAAGATAAAAATAAGCAGGGAGAAAAATTTTATCCATTGGGAAAAGATGCTGCAGGGTTTCTGATGTACACGCCGGACGGATACGTATCGGCTCAGATGATGGCATCCGGCCGCCCATCCTATGCCAACGGACATATCCATACGGGTACGACAGAAGAAATGGCGAAAGCCGCAAAGGGCTACATGGCGTATTCCGGTCAATATGAAGTAGATGAAGAAACGAATACTTTGACACACCATATGGAAGTCAGTATGAACCCTACGTGGCTGGGCCAGGCACAGGAACGTTTTGTAAAATTAGAAGGAAATACCATCACGATTTCAACTGCAGGTAATCATGCAGTGTTGGTGTGGAAACGTGCAGAAGATCATGCTAAATAATCATAGAACCGTAATTCGAGTCTTTGGCTGCGAATTATTCCGCCTTCTGATAATCGTAATTTTTTTATCTATGATGATCTTTGCAATTATTCTGCCGATGCCACAGTATTATATCAAACATCAAGATTATATGGGAGCATATGATTATGAACCAGGCAGCAGACCCAGTCTCAATAGAATTTTAGAAGAAGAGGCCCAAAAGTCTGGTATTCGATATGATAAGGGAAGTTTTGAAATCCTTGACAGCCATGGTATGAGTTTTAATCACCTGTTCTTATGCTCCTATCGAATTAACGGGACGCAAGAAGTACGTATCTTTCATTTTGAAAAGAATATCTTCGGAAACATGAAACCCAAATACCCGCTATCCCAATCTTATATCATACCCAATTCCGCTGATGAGGACGACTTTTATCGGGCCTATGTCGAAGACGGCATTTTTGGCGGATATTTGCTAACGGCAGGATATGCATCTGAGACAACCGTTTTAAAAAACTACAAATTAAATCATTTCAGAGTAGACCAGGTTCATCCTTCAAATTATTTTATGTGGATAGAGCTGGTTCACGAGCCGTGGAAGACAGAACTGGTTAAGTTTATCCTAACCTTTCTATTTATTCTCGTATTAGGAACGTTTCTAAACCGGTACAGAAAACCGGTAAAATTCTATTCGGGATGGCGAAAGGGAGACAAAATATTTCCACGACGTATTGAGGAATAGCAGCGTTAATCCTCATTCTTTGTTCTTTCAGTTTGTCTATTTGCGGTTGTGATGACACGAAAAGCCCGGAAGAGAAATTAAGTAACAGCACCTGACTCTTAGTCAGGGTGTCCGCGGTTCGAGCCCGCGATGGAGTACCAATAAAAAAATACCGTACCGAAAGGCGGGCGTCAATAAGGAAGTATATTAACAGGGAACGGTGTAGCCGGAAGGCTATGCCGTTTCTCTGTTTCTGCGTAACATTTCATCGGTTAGTTCGGGGATGTCCAGGATGCCCACGCCGTTGTAGACGATTTCCACCTTTTGCTTCCGCTTCCCGCTGCTTTTGTCGGGCGCATGAATGATGATCTTTGAGGTGAACTCGTTGAGAATCGTCGGCGTAAGCTCCCATATGTCCGTGTATTTCCTGACCGTCGCAAGGAATTGTCCCGTATCCTCGGCCTGCTGTTCCTCCTCGGTCAGTTCCGCTTGTAAATCAGAAATCTTGCTCTGTAAATCTTTTTGCTCGGCCTCGTAATCCGCCGACAGCTTTTCATAGCGTTCTTCAGATAATCTTCCGGATGCGCTGTCCTCGTAAATACGCTTGAAAAGCCGGTCGATTTCTTCTGTGCGTTCCTGCGCCCTTTGCAGTGCCTTCCGTTTTCCGGCAAGCGCTGTTTTCTGTTCCTCGGCGGATTTCCGGCTCACCTGTTTGACAAACACCTTTTCAAACTGCCGCACATACCGGATGATGCCCCGCACATGCTCCAGCACCAGAGTGTACAGCACAACCTCACGGATGAAGTGGACGGAGCAGGTGCCTGTGTTGCTTTTGTAGTTGGAGCAGACAAAATGGTTCTGCCGTTCCTCAAAGCCGTTGGCGGTGCAGTAGTAGAGCTTTGCTCCGCAGTCCGCGCAGTAGAGCAGGCCTGAGAACATGCTCGTCCTACCTGTTTTGGTCGGTCTGCGCTTGTTCTTCCGCAGCTCCTGTACTCTATCCCATTGCACCTGCTCAATGATGGCGAGATGAGTGTTTTCAAACACGCAGCGGTCTTCCGGTGGATTTTCCAGCTTCTTTTTGCTCTTGTAGGACTTCCGGCAGGTTTTGAAATTCACCGTATGCCCCAGATATTCCATCCGCTCCAGAATTCGCTTGACGGTTTCCGTGACCCAGCGGCAGGGATTGGCGGGAACAGGATTGGTTGTTTTCTGCCCCTGCTGCTGCAAATAAGCGGTGGGGGTAAGGATGCCGTCCTTTGTCAGCCGACGGGCGATCTGTGTGGGACCTAAGCCCGCGACGCACAGGTCGAAAATCCTTTGTACCACTTGAGCGGCTTCTTCGTCCACGAGCCACTGTTTGGGATTTGCGGGGTCTTTCCGGTATCCGTAGGGAGGATGGGTAGATAAATGCTCACCGGCTTGTCCCTTTGCCTTGAATACGGCGCGGATCTTCTTGCTGGTGTCGCGGCAATACCACTCGTTGATGATATTGCGGAACGGGGTGAACTCGTTATCCCCGTAGGCGCTGTCCACACCATCGTTGACGGCGATGAACCGGACGTTCTTTTCGGGGAACATGACCTCGGTATAAAGGCCAACCTTCAGGTAATCGCGCCCGAAGCGGGACATATCCTTGATGATGACCGCGGATACCTTTCCGTCCTCCACCAGTTCAATCATCCGCTGAAAATCCGGGCGGTCGAAAGTTGTTCCCGATATGCCGTCGTCCACGAAGAATACCGGATTAAGGAAGCCGTTGTCCTTCGCGTATTTGCCGAGCATCTTTTTCTGATTTACAATGCTGTTGCTGTCGCCCTGAAGCTCGTCGTCACGCGACAGGCGGCAATACAGGGCGGTAATTGTGTCTGACTGTCTTTGCATAATGCCTCCTTCCGGACAGTCGGACAAACGGATATTGTATGAGAAGATAATACCACACCCGTTTTCCGAAGTCACGCTTTAAAGCGTTAAACTAAATTTACTCATTAGGCTTTCCCCTGAGGATAAGGCGTTTGACTTTGATGGTCATATCCTCCCTGGCGTCCTTTTCAAATCGTGATACCACCTCATAGGTCGTGCCGCCGATTTTTCGCTCAAAATCCAGATTAGGCGCTTTGCTGCTCAATGGCGTTTTTTCGCTGTTGTTACTCATGGATTACCCTCCTTGCTATTGCTGACTTCCCATACGGTGAAATCCTGTTCTTCTACTGCCGTTGCCTGCCGGATAATCTCTTTGGTGTCCATAGGTTCAGGCATAACGGCTGTGTCCTGAAGTTCCAGCAGACCTTTCCGAAATAACGCAAGCGCCTCTTTCAGACGTTTGGAATCGATATGCCCGGTGGCATGGGCGCGGGCGGCGATTTGATTTAAGAGATTGCCGATTCGGTAAAGTTGTTTTGTCATGGCATAGTAATCCGCCGACGGTCGGTCTTTGGGAACCAGTCCGGCAATCAGAAAGCGGATGCAGGTGGATTTGGGCAGGCCTGTCCGCTCCGACATCGCGCACAGCTTTTCATACTCCTTATCCGTGAATCGGATGTGAAAGGTCTTGTTGTGTTTGCGCATATGAATCCTCCTTGCGCTGTGATTGGGGTTTCAGGGGATTTCCCCTGACAAGCGAATTTTGGGCACACAAATTCAGTGCTTGCTGCAACATAAGACGCCTTGCCTTCGGCAACGGACAAGCCGAAAAAAGGACGGTCAGCACAGCACGAAATCATCTTCTTTTCGGCTGGTTGTCCATTGCAAAGATAGAAGTAAAGTTTCGGCGCAAATATCTCCACTTATAATCAGCAGATTTTTGAGCGGTTTGTTGGGGGCTTTTTAAGTAAACTTTATAAATTGGTCAAAGCTTTTTCCATCCGGTGCAGGCCACAGGCGATGGATTTGCAGACGGTGCTTGCGCAGACGCCCTCCGCTCTGGCAATCGCGGCCTTACTCATACCGTGAAAGAAGCAGGCATGGATACGTCTTGCCTGCCTTTCCGGTAAACTTCTGATGGCTGTGTATAACTCTTGATCGGCAATTTTTTTCTCATAAATTTCCTGTGGAGATGGCTCGCGGAACAGGACGGCGTTTTCAATGCCGTCGTCCAGGTCGAGGGAGTAGTACGCCTTATGAACGCGCCTGCGCTCGTAATACGCGTGGTCGTCGCGCTTGAATTGGGTAAGCGCCTCTATAATCTCGTCTTGTACTTCCAGAAAGGTGTCCGACGTATATGCCGGGTAATAATCCCGCAGATTGATTGTTTTCATGGCTAATCCTCCGTTTCGATTTTTTAGGTATGGACAATCGAAACGGAAGGGGCGGGGAGCGGCAGTTTCTTACCGGCTTGTCCGAGATGACCATTCGAAAAAGAACACAAGCGGTCAGAAGAGGGCGCAAAAAAACACCTTTACGGGAATATCCCCGAAAGGTATCGAATAAAAAATGAGCGCAATAGCCGCCTATTAATTCTTGTGATCTTTTGAAATTATGTAGGAGGAAAACTTCTGCTATATTTGGCCGCTACGGTCAGGTAGCGGCCCCTCACGGACAGAAAACAGCGGGTTTGGATACATGAAAGCCTCCTATCCCAAAGCCGCCGCTAATACATATGGGGCAAAAAAGGACGTACTTATCACGTCCTCGGAAATCTCTTTTTTAAGAAAAACGGCGGCTTAGATTTTTGATTACAAAGCCGCCATTGAACGGACAGTGTGCTGCATTGCCGTCAAAGCAACGGTTTTGTACTCGTTGCATAATGTCAGCAATCGTGTAGCACACAATATAGTCATCATAAAGAAAGAGCCGATAACTGTGAACATTTTTATTTCACAAGTTATCGGCTCTGCGTCTTAGCGTCTGGCTCTCTAATAACTGACATATTCAGTTGTCGTACATTGATTAGTGTTTCCTGTTTGCACTTCGGACAGAATAGCGGGAAGTTTTCAAGGATTGTGTCTCCGCGTATCCTAATACGAGTTTTGTTTTTGCAGACAGGACATAATATCCACTCCACTTTCATCTACTATCCACTTCTCCCTTAAAAAGCAAACAGAGAACAGCCGGTATATTTGCCTTCAATTTCAGGAAACTCGATGTGTTTTTGTCTTTCGGCATTGGGCGCTCCTTATCCAATCCTGAACATAAATGTTCAGGATTTCAAATAATCCAGCGGATTTACCGCAATCCCGTTTAAATAGACACCGAACGCAAGGAAAGGGGCGGTAGCTTTGCCGGTCGAACCGACCGTTCCTATCGTGTCGCCGGCAACAACAGGATCTCCTGCCGAAACAAGCGACTCATCAAGGTGCAGATAGAAGGTTTCAATGCCGTTACCGTGATCGATCATGATGTAATTGCCCCGTTCGTCGTCGAAGCTGACTTCGGAAACGGTTCCGGCAAGGGCCGCATATACGGCCGCGCCTTCTATTCCTTTTCCGGTGATTTGTATATTGTCGTTAAATATTTTAACTTTCTCAATGGGATGATAGCGCGTGCCGAACGTCGCAAAAATGACGTCGCATCCCTCCACGGGCCATACCCATTCAGTGTCCGAAGCTGTCTCATTAATGACATCAGCGCCGACAGTAGGTGATGTCCCTGCCGCATCCAAATCCGATATATCAGACTGCGTCAGTAATGAAGTCTTTGTAGCAGAAGGAATGTCCTCTATTTCAGAGAAAGCGCCTCCCGCTGCATCCGAAACGGATGCAGCACCGATGCACCCGGCAAGAGTACACAGCATGGCTATCACAACAGAAAAGACCGCCGTTTTTTTACTCATTTTTTTGAATCTCAACATGAGAGTAAGTCTCCTTTCAATCCCTTTTTTTGTCTCGGCAAGTGTGGCGTAAACACCGGCTTGCTTTTCCGCTACCCTGCCCAACATATTCAAAATCGTTTCTCCATAAAAGTGCCGATCCTCCACGGACATATCCCTTACAACCTGTTCATCGCAAGAAAGTTCGCAACTCGTTTCAACTTCCTTCGTAAGCAGATAAATAACAGGGTTAAACCAGTGTATTGCTCCGATCAGCAGCATTAAGGTTTTTACCCACAGATCGCGGCGCTGATAATGGATCAGTTCATGCTTGAAAATGGTGGAAAGTTCCCGCTCATTCACCTCCACTTCGGGCAAGACCAGAAGCGTACGAAAAATCCCGGTGAGCATCGGGGTTTTCACGGTGTCGCTCGTAAGAAGCCGAATCTTTCCGGAAACGCCCTGCGTAGTTTTTCCGGCTTCAAGCAGGGAATATATCTTTTTATCCTCAACTGGCAGGCCGGTTCTTATGAGCCTTCTCCTGAAACGGATATACCGGAATCCGTTGGTACAAACGGAAAGCACCGCACCGATAAGCCAGATATACGGAAGGAATGGCAAAACAATGTTTAAGGAAATATCCTTATCCATCCCCGGAGTTAATGTTGAAGTCTGTGCGGGCGTATCAATCACGACGTTGCCTGTAATCGGAAGAGGGGCAATCGTGTCCAGCACAGCGGTTACGGCTGCCTGCGGTCTATCCGGTTGTGCGCTTTGATGCAGCAGGGCATCATAGAGACTGTTTCCGGCCACGCCCACAGGAAGAAGGAAGAACATCACCGCCAAGATGCACATGCGGTAACGCCAAGTTTGATTAAAAACTCTTTGTGTAATCGGCCGCAGCAGGAAAAGCAATACAGTAATAAGGCTACCCGCAACGGACAGGGTCAACACTATTCTGAAAATTGTTTGTAGCAATTTCGTCACCTACCTCTGCGAAAACCACTTTTTGAGATCCTCGATCTCGTCCTTGGTCAGGTCATCCCCCTCGTATAACGCGGATATAAATTTCTTGATCGACCCGTCATATACCGAATCAAGAAAAGATCGGGTTTCAAAGCGTTTATACTCGTTTGCAGACACAAGAGGAATATACTCGTTTGCCCGACCATGCTTTTTAGCTGTCAAAATCCCTTTTTCAATCAATCTGGCAAGGAAGGTCAGTACGGTATTGGGCTTCCAATCCTTGTTCCGATTTTTAAGTTCATCCAGCAACCAAGCGGACGAAATGGAGCCGCCTACGGCCCAAATGATCTGCATGACTTCTTTTTCAGCTTCCGACATTCTTTGAATTTTACTCATAAGACATACCTCCATGACAAACTACATGATGTAGTGATTATTATTCTACGACTTGTAGTTTAATATGTCAAGGACAAATTGAAAGTTTTTTACAAATAGAACGGTAAACGGCAAACAGGGCAAGTGTCAATACACTTGCAGATTTTTTGCATTTTGCCCTGCGGCCAAAACACAAAAAACCTGCTTGTTGGGGCCAGCCCCAAACACGTGCCACTTCGGGCCATGTTGGCCCGAAGATGGGTCGCTTCGCTTAAGACAGAAAAAGTACCTGTCGGTTAAGTATCCAACAGGTACTTTCGAAACTATCTTTACTTGTAAACGATTTGACAGAGGGCGATTTCCTCGGCCTCATGCTTTAGTTCGTTCGTCGTACCCACCCACTCCATCTGCTGGTTTGCCTTATCTGGCAGACTTATTTTTCGGCTGGTTTGGCCTACAATATCCTGAACCATTTCCCTTGCCAGTAAATCCACTTTGGCGAGATGGGCGTACAATTCTCCTGACAACAATAGCTTTGCATATAATCCGCGCCTGTAGGTTTTCAGATAGAAGCGTCGTAGCATACCATATTTGCCGATTGCGATGTGTTCCGTTTCGGGCAAAGCCAAATCAGGCAACAGGTAGTCTCCAGACTGTGAATAAGTAATCTCTTTCATTATGTGTTAGCCTCCAATACGTTTGTAGTTGCTGTTTCCAGCTTATTTACAATACCGTTTGCCGACTACCCCAATGTTTATTTGCGATTACTTCCTTATCACATGCCCCGTAAGGTGCGGTATTTTTTTATTTGCATTCAAGTCGGTGGTTCGAACCGCGGACGGAAGGGGTTATGGGGAAGGTTTGTCAAAATCTTTAATTGAAAACAGTATTTTTACAATAAAATAATGTATTATAATAAGACACGCCCAGTTTAATCTGAAAATTAAAGAAATAGAATCGATTAATATAAAAATCTTATGAGTTGCATTTTAGGAAAAGGTTAAAGATGCTCGAAGCCAACGTTTTTCATAACGTTTGTGCCTTGAGCCAAGCGAAAGGAATGGATATAAATATGAACGAAACAAAAAAGTTACAAATAAATAAACCTGAAAGGTTTAAGGATTATCCCCTTGATAATGAGATCAAAAAAGCACTGAGTGAGCTGGGCTTCAAACAGCCTTTAGAGGTTCAGGCGAAAACAATTCCGATGATTTTGGAGGGCAAAGATTTAATCGTTAAATCACAGACAGGCAGCGGCAAGACAGCAGCCTTCGCCATTCCAATCTGTCAAAAAATCGATGTGGCACTTGAAAGTCCTCAGGTTTTGGTTCTGGCACCGACACGTGAATTGACGGAACAGGTTAAAAATGATTTTGCGGACATTAGCAAGTATAAGGAAATAAAATGCTGTGCCCTTTATGGAAAGCAGCCTATGGCAGACCAAAGAAAAGAATTAAAGAAAAATACACCCCATGTTATCGTGGCTACGCCAGGCAGAATGATGGACCACATATTGAACAAAAACGTTAAACTTCAGGATATCAAATATCTGGTGATCGACGAAGCGGACGAAATGCTGATGATGGGCTTTAAGATGCAGATCGAAACAATTATTGAGAAACTGCCAAAAGATAGGGTAACGCTTCTGTTCTCAGCAACAATGCCGGAAGATGTGATTTCTCTAAGCGAACAATATATGATTCATCCTGAAAATATTGAAATTGAATCAGGCGTATCAAACATTGATAAAATCGAGCAAATCTACTATGCAGTAGATGGTCTCAAAAAAGTTGATTTTATGAAGAAAGTCCTCGAAAGAGAGCAGCCTAGAAAAGCCATTATCTTCTGCAATACACAAGAGCAGGTGGACAACTTACTTGAAATCCTTAGGAAATGGAGCGGCTCTATCTGTGCAGTCCATGGCGGAATGGATCAGCAGATACGTACAGAGAAGCTGACCCTCTTTAAGCGCGGTGAGTGCAAGTTACTGATCGCTACTGATGTGGCCGCAAGAGGTTTGCATGTGCATGGTATCACTCATGTTATCAATTACGGAGTCCCGTTTGAACAGGAGCAGTATGTGCATCGAATCGGCAGAACAGGTCGTGTTGATCAACACGGAATCGCCATCACGATGGTTATCCCAAGCGAAATGGACCGATTTCGTGAACTTGAAAAGTTCCTTGGCTATAAGATACCATGCAAGGGTGGCCATGTGAACAGAAAACCAAAGGCAGAAACCGGACGTCCTGCCGGCAAGGAACGGTTTAAATTAGAAAACCGTAAAGGGCAGAAAGCTTTGGTGCAGTTCAGTGCAGGCAGAAGCAACAGCACGCTGAAGGCAAGTGATTTTGTGTCTGCAATTCGAAGCGTGGAAGGCATTTCTAACGAAGACATCGGAAGAATAGATATCAGAGATACCGTAACCAATGTTGAGATTTTTGACGGAAAAGAAAGAGCGGTGATTAACGCCTTCAAAACAAAGAAAGTAAAAGGCAAACTTCTACGGGTAAAGAGAGGCTAATAGAAATTTAGTCCTGTTTTGACATCCTTCCGATGATGTTCTCGATGTAATTATTTTAGAAGGCCATAAGCATGAAGCTTTCTTGATATTGTAGGCTGGTTTGTCTGAAGAATTTCAGCTATTTTTGATGCAGACTTATATTCATCCCAGTATTTTTTAAGCAGAGCTTTTTCATATTGTGAGACCAGAGCTTTTAATGAAATATTTGAATTATTATCAGAGACAGCGATATCTGCTCCATAATAGCTGTAATCACGATTCAAGGCCAATTCAACATCCTGAACGCCAATGGTGTTGTTTTGCGACAGCAATACAACCCGTTCAATTACATTTTGAAGATCGCGTATGTTCCCTTCGTAAGGCAGGTTTTTCAGATATTCTATGGCTTCGAAGGTGAAATCTTTATGCAGATTATATTTCGCATTAAACCTTACCAGGAAATGCCGTATTAGGGGAGGAATATCCTCGATTCTTTCATCTAATGAAGGAACTGTGATTTGAATTACGGATAGTCTATAATAAAGATCTTTTCTGAAAGAACCTTGTTCAGTCATATTTTCAAGATCACAGTTGGTTGATGCAATAATACGGACATCAGTACTGATGGGTTTGGTTCCGCCTACGTGATAAAATTCACCTTCTTGCAAAACTCTCAGGAGCTTAGACTGCAAATGCAGAGGAAGTTCCCCAATCTCATCAAGAAGGACGGTGCCTCCGTCTGCAATTTCAAACATGCCTTTTTTACCACTGGTGCATGCATTGGTAAAAGCGCCTGCCTCGTAACCAAAGAGCTCGGATTCTAAAAGAGTTTCCGGAATGGCTGCACAGTTAATCTTAATAAAAGGTTTGCCGACACGTGAGCTTTTCTGATAAATATAGTCTGCAATAACTTCTTTGCCGGCACCTGATTGTCCTAAAATCAAAATTGTGGAATTAAAATGCGCGACTTTATCGCATACGCTGATCAGGCCTTGCATTTTTTTACTACAATAAATCAAGGTTTTCTGCATATCGACAATCTCCTGCAGTTGATGAACAGTCTTTTCCAGTTGCTTATTGCTGTTCTTGGCTGATTCAAGTTCCTGTCGGATATAATTATGCTGCGTATTGTCAACCAGATTACAAATTACATATTTCAAATCCCCATCTGTGCTAAAATAGGGTTGCCCATACACTAGATAACTCTTGCCGGATGGCAGAGTCTGTTCAATCGTTACAGGCTCTTTTGTATTTACGACCTTCATGGTAGCGGATTGATTGAAGTTCTCGGCTTGGATATCTGCCATGCTTCGTCCCAAAGTCTTATGGGGTTGGTGCCCGGTGATTCTGATCTGGGATTGATTGATTTTTATTACTACACCATTTGCATCGGAAAGAGTAAAACCCACTTCGGATAAATTGAAGGCTGCTTCCAGCAATTCTAAATCTTCATTTTGTCTTTCAATAATGCTCTCTAATTCATCGATTCTATTTAATAAATCCTGATAGGAGTCCATAAATCCACCTCCATACAATTTGCTGCTTTATTATATTAAAATTGCGATAACAACATATCAAAATAGTAATTATAAAGTATTATACTCTAACGCAATTAGTTTTTAAAGCATTCCATTTTTTTATAGCCTTAATATCTATAACGGCTGACGGCATTCATACCTTTGTGATATAATGAACGCAATCGATTGATACAGTGCTGCCGCGAGGAGGTGAGTGCGCGATTGAACCAAGTGGTCAAAC
Source organism: Sinanaerobacter chloroacetimidivorans (assembly GCF_018128545.1). Lineage (GTDB taxonomy): Bacteria > Bacillota > Clostridia > Peptostreptococcales > Anaerovoracaceae > Sinanaerobacter > Sinanaerobacter chloroacetimidivorans. The sequence goes on from NZ_JAGSND010000004.1 coordinate 116,202, forward strand.
CAAATTTCTGTCCCTTGGCAAAATATAGTTCAAAGGAAGATCAGTTCCTTTACAATGAAGCGTATTTGAGATGTTTTGACGCTCCCCGCGAGAAGGAGAGATTGAGACGGCTCTTGTCTACGCAGAAAGCTTCGCGTGGAATGGCAGCGTTTTTTGCGGCAAGAACGCTGATTCAAGGACATGAATATTTTGTTCTGATGCAATATGATCAGGAACAAGAGTCATATTATTTTATATTCATGAGTTCTTGCCTTATGGAGCCACTTCCCCGGAATCTGAAAGAAGCAGACAAGAAAGATTATAATAGCTCAGATGGAGATTTAATTGTCATTGATCAGAACAGTATTCTGGAAGAGATGCTCACCGGCTGTAAGTCCATTTATGGTATTTCCCCTGACGAGATGATACAAACCTCTGCAGTGGAATTGGAAGCACTTTATAAGGGGCAGGGGGCCGGCGATTCTATAATCAGTTCTGATCCCCAAATAAAACGGATTAATGAAATAATTAAGAGAGTCGCTCCCGTTGACGCTACGGTTCTGCTTACCGGGGAATCCGGTGTCGGAAAGAATCGTTTTGCTGATATGATACATTCTTTAAGTGAACGAAGAAATGCCTCGTTTATTATCATTAACTGCGGCGCCATTCCGGAGAATCTGCTAGAATCTGAATTGTTCGGGTATGAAAAAGGAGCTTTTACCGGAGCAAGCCAGAAAGGCAAGGCCGGTCTGATTGAAACTGCTGATCACGGCACTTTATTTCTGGATGAAATCGCTGATTTGCCTTTACAGATGCAAGTCAAACTTTTAAAGGTGATTCAAGAGAAAAAGATTACCCGTGTAGGAGGCATACAAGAAAGGAATGTTGATTTCCGTTTGATTGCTGCCACCAACAAGGATATTCCCGGTTTGGTGGAAAGCGGCGGCTTCAGGAAAGACCTTTTCTATCGCCTGAATGTGATCTCTGTTACGATTCCCCCAATCAGGAAACGTAAAGAGGATATCTCCCGTTTTGTCGATTACTTTACTGCTAAGTACAATCAAAAATATGAGAAAAGCCATGTGTTTTCCAGCAAAGCAATCGAACGTATGGAGAAATACTCATGGCCGGGAAATGTTAGGGAATTAGAGAATATAGTAGAAGGCGTCATTCTTACTGCCGACAATTATGTCATAACAGAGGATATGCTTCCGCCAAACATTTATTCTGAAACTGCTATGGAGAAGTATCATGCAGAAGGTAAAACTTTGAAACAGATCCTGGAAAGTGTGGAGAAGCAGATACTTTTAGAGGCGTATGAGAAGTACGGTACAACGACGAAGGTTGCTGAGGCATTGGGAATCAGTCAAGCCTCGGTCTCCATAAAGCTCAATAAATATTCGGCAAAAAAGAAATAGAGAGAACACAATTTGGCAATATTTCTGAAATGATTAATGAGGGTATGCTTAAAAGGGAAACTTTTAGGCATACCCTTAATTGTTCCTTCGGAACATATGCCAAGTATGGACGGTTTTGTTTATGACATGCCGTATGGCATGATATTTGCTTTTAATAAAGTGCGTAGAGAATTATGCTTTTTTTATTCAGAAAAGTTTAACAAAGGATAAAAGAGGGGTTCATCTCTTCACGAACGCAGATCTTTCAATAGGAGGAAATAACAATGAAAAAGAAAATGCCTGTACTACTTACATTTGATCTTGATGGCGAATGCCTTTGGCGCTGCAGAGACCCTGAAAATGCCAATCGTCCGGTAACACTGTCACAGGGTAGGTATGGCCCGGAAGTGGGAGCGCCCCGCATTCTGAAGATGCTAAAAAAGTATGGTTTGCATGCCACATTTTTTATCCCGGGATTTACAGTTAATCAATATCAGGAATTGACAAAGCGCATTGTTGATGAGGGGAATGAGATTGGCAATCATGGATGGAGTCATACTTATCCTGACAATATGGATGGTTATGATGCTGAGAAGAAGGAATACCTGGACTGCAGTAATATTATGGAAAAAGTGACCGGAGCCCGCCCGAAAGCCTATCGTTCTCCGGCTTGGGAGTTTAGCACCAATACCATTGATATCCTGGAAGAAATGAAGGAAATCGAATATTCAAGTAACATGATGGATGCAGATAAAATCCGATATCTGAAGTTAGGCGGAAGAGAAACCAAATTGGTGGAGATTCCGATCCACTGGGTACTTGACGACGCAGCCTACTGGTTGTATAGCCTGCGTACTCCCGGCAAGGCCATGCAGCCGCTGGAAGCAGTTGAGAACTACTGGAGATCAGAATTTGATGCCCTGCTGGAAGAATTTCTAGAAGAAGTAGAAGAAGAGGGCGACTCCGATATTTGCTTTGTATTAACATGCCATCCGCAGATCATTGGACGTCCCGCAAGGATGAAGATGCTTGAAAGACTTGTGAAGCATATGCTGGAAACCGAAAGTGTTGAATTTATGACCGGTATAGAGGCGGCAACCCGTTATAAAGCAAAGAATCCGAAAAAGAGTGATTAATAGACGTGTAGATATCCTAAAACAAATGAATGAAAAAAATAGGAGGAGGTCAAGCATGAGTGAGTTTAATTATGTTTCTAAACTAGCACAGACGTACCCGACTTCGGGAATCAGAGCAATGTTCGATCTGGCAAAGGATTACCCCGGAGCAGTTAACACGTGCAACGGAGAACCAAATTTTGAGACACCAGGACATATTAAAGAAAGCGGTATGAAGGCGATTGCAGCCGGAATGACGAAATATGGAACAGAGCCGGGTCTTGATACCATGCGTGAAGCTGTTGCCAATAAGTATAATAGAGAATTCGGCGGCTATGATTATGATAATTCAAATGTCATGATAACGATCGGAGGTGTAGAGGGCATTTTGCTGTGCCTGTTGGCAATTTTGAATCCGGGCGACGAAGTTATCATACCTGATCCTACCTATACCTGCTATTTAGGACAGACATTGACGTTAGGCGGCGTGCCTGTTCGAGTACCTCTTTATGAGGAACATGGCTTCCGATTACAGGCTGAAGATTTAGAAAAAGCCATTACACCGAAAACAAAGGCTGTGATTATCAGCTATCCCAGCAACCCGTTAGGCGCGGTTTTAAGCAAAGAAGACGGAGAAAAACTGGCCAAAGTAATCGAAAAGCATAATATTATGGTTATTTCCGATGAAGTTTATGAAAAGATTATTTTTGACGGCCGCAAGCATTTCAGCCTTTCTCAAATCCCCAGTATCAGGGATAAGGTCTTAGTGGTAAACAGTTTGTCAAAAACATATGCTATGACTGGATGGAGACTCGGATATGTGGTTAGTACAAATAAGGATGTTATGCGGTATATGTTTAAAATGCAGCAGGCGGTGGCATCCTGTTTACCGCTGTTTGTTATGCAGGCTGGTGCAGATGCTATCAATGGACCGCAGGATTGCGTTGAAGAGATGCGCAGACATTATGAAAGGAGAAGGGATCTTCTGGTTAACGGACTGAGTGAGATTCCGGGGATGAAATGCTTTAAAACAGAAGGTTCTTTCTGTACTTTTATTAACATTAAAGACTTTAATATGTCGTCTTGGGAATTCTCCAGGAACTTATTGATCAAAGCCGGTGTTATGACTGTCGCCGGAAGTGCTTTCGGCGATATGGGCGAAGGCTATCTAAGAATGTGTTTTGCAAATTCCGATGAGAACATTGAAGAAGCAGTAAGGAGAATAAAGAATTATCTGGTGAAAGGGATTAATCACAAGTATTAGAAAACTAATAACGCTATACATAAATGCATAACCTCGAGGCGACTTCTGTTAGATATTGCTTAAAAAAAATAAGCAAAAACTTGAAAATAGAGTAACTTTCAATGTAAAAGAAAACTTTTAAAGCTTGGCATAAGTATTGCTATTGTATTAGTCAAATAATAATTCTATTTGAAAGGAAAGGAGTGTTAGTGAATAAAGTTCACTAACAAATAAAAAAATGATGGATTCATTATTAAACTTCTTTAATGCAATTAATGGTGTGTTTTGGGGCAACTTTATGATCTTCATACTAGTTGGAACCGGCATTTTTTTCACCATCAGGCTGAAGTTCCCTCAAGTTAGGAGAATCAAGGACGCGTTTATGCTTGCTTTTGGGGACTTAAGATCCGGTGGAAAGGCAAACAAGAAAGAGGGAATGAGCTCATTCCAATCCCTTGCTACCGCACTTGCCGGACAGGTAGGTACAGGAAATATTGCAGGCCCTGCTACAGCTATTATGGCCGGAGGACCTGGAGCTGTTTTCTGGATTTGGGTCAGCGCATTCTTTGGAATGGGAACAATTTTTTCTGAGGCCACCGCAGCACAAAAATATAAAACACACCTGTCAGACGGCACGGTAATCGGAGGGCCTGCATATTACATTAGGGCAGCATTCCCTAACTCATTTGGTAAAGCTTTAGCAGCTGCGTTTTCCATATTTGTTATTGTAGGGTTTGGTATGGCAGCAGCAATGATACAGGGAAACACAATTGCTGATGCAATGCATAATTCCTTTAGAATACCTCCAGTGGCAACGGGTATTGTGGTTTCGGTACTGCTGTTAGCTGTTGTTGTAGGAGGAATGGGAAGAATCGCGGCAACAGTGTCAACCGTGGTTCCGATAATGGCTATAATTTACATATTATGTTCGCTTATTGTTATTGTCGTTAATATTAATCATGTGCCAGAAGCATTTGCGATGATTTTCAAAGCTGCTTTCTCACCACAGGCGGTTGGTGGCGGATTTACGGGTATTGCCGTCAGAGAAGCAATGCGTTACGGTGTAGCCAGAGGGTTGTTTTCAAATGAAGCCGGTATGGGTTCTACACCACATGCTCATGCAGTGGCAAAGGTTAAACACCCTTGCGATCAAGGGCTCGTAGCTATGGTTACGATAATAATAGACTCATTTGTAATCTTAACAATATCCTGTGTGTTGATATTAGCATCCGGTGCTGCTTCATCCGGAGAGCAGGGCATTGGTGTTATTCAGGGAGCATTTGAAAGTGTATTTGGAACGGTTGGCTCAATCCTTGTTGCGCTATGTATATTTTTCTTCTGCTTCTCAACAGTTATCGCTGCTTATTTCTACGGTGAGCAAAACTTCAAGAGAATTTTTGGTGTCAAGTCTGTGCCTATATACATGGCAATGATTGTATTCTTCGTAATATTCGGTTCATTAGCGACTGTAAGCCTGGTATGGGCAATTTGTGACACCTTTAACGGATTAATGGTATTCACAAACTTAATCGGATTATATGGAGTTTCCGGAGTTATTGTAAAACAGTGGCACGAGTATGAATCCGGCGGTAAGGATCTGGATACTACCTTGAATAGTATTAAAGGAAAGCGATTAGCGGCAAAGAGTGCGGCTGAATAAAAGGTTGATATAAAATGCAAATCACTTTAAATATGAACATAAACGGTCTTCGGGTCCGGTTCATAGAGTCTGAGAGAAAACAGGAAAGGAACGAAAAATGGAAAAAAAATTAATTTTAGGTATTTCCAGCAGTCCAAGAAAAGGAGCCAATACAGATATCCTTTTGGAACATGCATTAAAAGCAGCTGAGGAATATGAGTACATAAGAACAGAAACAATTTATCTTAGAGATTACGATATTTCTCCTTGCAATTCATGCGTAGGCTGCTGCGCCGAGACGGCGGCCAAAGGTGATGCTGACAGGGCGTGCTTGTCTTTTCGTGACGGCATGGACCTGATCTATCCCAAGCTTTTGGAATGCAGCGGCTTAATATTGGCCTCGCCTGTTTATTTCGGATCGGCAAATGCACAGATGAAAGCATTTATGGATAGAACGGAAGGCCTATTACGATATGGATTTAGCAAATACAAAAATGCTTTAAGCTACAAGGTAGGCGGTGGAATAGCTGTCGGTGGCAACAGAAATGCAGGACAGGAATTTACGATTCAGCAGATCCATTACTATTTTGCGATTCATGACATGATCATAGTAGGCTCAGGAGCAGAACCTATGCCTGGATGTTATTTAGGCGGCGGAGCGACCACATATCCTCTGAGAGGGCGGGTAAGAGACGCTGTGCTGCAGGATGAAGTCGGCTTAAAGTGCACTGGAAATCTTGGAAGAAAAGTCGCGTCGACTATAGGAATGATGAATAAATAATTTGATGAGGACACATTATGAATTTAAAAAATCCCACGATTATTGTCGGACATTTTGGTAGCGGTAAAACTGAATTTGTCGCAAATTATGCGATCTGGCTGAATGAAAATGGAAAACAGCCTGTTGTTGCCGATATGGATATTGTCAACCCGTATTTTAGAGCAAGGGAACTGAAAGAGCTTTTTAAGAGCAAAGGGATACGGGTAATCTCCAGTAACTATGAAGATGATTATCACTTTGACACACCCGCTCTTGCAGCTTCATTGCAGACCTGCTTTGAGTCGAAAGATCAGACGAGTCTCGTTGATGTAGGCGGCGACTCAGCCGGCGCCAATGTATTGGCGAGATATTCAAAGCTGCTTTCTGACGGTAAATATAATATGTGGATGGTGGTAAATGCGAATAGACCACAAACATCAACAGCGGAAGAAGCTTCCAGATACCTTGAGGCAATTAATGAAACGAGCAGACTCAAAATTAACGGTATTATCAATAGTACTCATATGCTAAGGGAGACGACAAAAGGGGATATAGCCAAGGGAGATGCGCTGGCAAGGCGGTTGTCGGAATTGACAGGGATCAAGGTGGTATATACGGTAATAGAGGAGCATTTGATGCCTGAAATGAAGGATCTGAAGCTAGCCGGAGAACCATTCCCTATCAGTTTGATTATGAGACCTGACTGGCTATAACCTTTATGTTGATTAAAGATAGACCTGTAAAACAAAAAGACCTGGAAGAGAGGTAATTGCACATGAAATTTAACGTTACATTTGATACTGAGGGATGTAAGGGCTGTGAACTGTGTATGTCGTGGTGTAAAAAAGGGCTGATTTCTATAGACAAATCATGCTTGAACAAGGCAGGCGTCCATCCCGCAATGATCATAAATAAAGATGAGTGTGTCGGTTGCTTAAACTGTGCATTGATGTGCCCGGATGCAATCATCACAATTGAAAAGATTGAACAATAAGAAGAAAGGAAGAGGACATAATGGCAAAAGTTCTAATGAAGGGAAACGAAGCTATGGCCGAGGCTGCGATTCGTGCAGGCTGCAAGGCATTTTTTGGATATCCGATTACTCCGCAAAGTGAAATCCCTGAATACTTTTCCAGAGAAATGCCGAAGCGCGACGGCATATTTTTACAGGCTGAGAGCGAGATGGCGGCAATGAACATGGTAATGGGAGCATCTGCCTCAGGGGCGCGTGTTATGACAAGTACGTCAGGACCCGGATATTGCTTAAAACTTGAAGCACTGGCAGCAATGACCCTGACGAGGCTGCCGGCAGTAGTTGTTGTAGTAATGAGAAACGGTCCGGCATTCGGAACCATGAAGGCAGCGCAGGAAGATTACCGCATGATAGGTAACGGCGGATATAAAGTAGTAACATTTGCACCATCCAACGTACAAGAAGCGGCAGATATGGTTTTTGAAGCCTTCGATATAGCAGATAAATACCGCAACCCGGTTGTAGTTCTGGCCGATGGTATGATCGGACAGATGATGGGCGGCGTGGATTTTAATAAGGTGCCTGCAGGACGTATGGACTTACCAAAGAAGACATGGGCATTGCATGGCAAGAATTCCAGAGGAGGAAAACCGCAATTTCATTTTTTGCCGGAGGGCAGAACGCATTATGGCGAAAAACATGAGGCGGAAACTGTCCTCTATCCGGAGATTATCCGCAACGAAACGAGAGTGGAAATTGTTGATGTGGAAGATGCTGATATTGTCCTGGCAGCATATGGTACGGCCGCACGCATGTGCATGGCTGCGATAGAGGAGCTCGGCGACAGAGTTAAACTGGGTATGATACGTCCTAAAACACTTTGGCCATTCCCATATGAGGCGTTTGAAAAAATAGGCCCTAATTGTAAAGCAATCATATGTCCGGAGATCAATATTATCGGTCAGATGATAGATGATGTTAAAATAGCGGCAGCCGGTAAATGGCCTGTATACCACGTAGGTGATACTGCAACGGATTCTCTGACACCGGAAGGAATCGTGGAAAAAGTTTCAGAAGTATGGGAGGTAGTGAAATGAGCATTATCTATAAAAAACCGGAATCTCTCAATGATACTCCACTAACATTTTGCCCGGGATGCACGCACGGGCTGATTCTCAAGCTGGTGGCCACAGTAATTGATGAACTTGGAATCGGAGGTGATACAATTGCCGTAGGTTGCGTGGGCTGTGGCGGATATATGCCGTGGTTCATGGACATCGACACAATTTACTCCCTTCACGGCAGAGCCCCTGCAAATGCTACAGGCGTGAAACGAATAAATCCTGATAAGGTAGTGTTTACATATCAGGGCGACGGGGATCTCGCATCGATTGGCACGGCAGAAATCGTACATGCAGCGCATAGAGGAGAAAAGATTACAACAATATTTGTAAATAATACTACTTATGGCATGACAGGCGGCCAGATGGCACCGACAACACTGCCCGGACAGAAAACCACGACTTCGCCTTATGGCAGAGATCCTGCGCATTGCGGTAACCCGATTCGTATCTGTGAAATGCTTTCTACAATTGACGGGGCAAAGTTCATTGAAAGGGTTTCCGTTGACTCGCCTGCGAATGTCAGGAAAGCTAAAAAAGCCATTCAAAGAGCATTTGAGTGTCAAATAGAAGGCAAGGGATTCTCCCTTGTTGAAGTATTGTCCACATGTCCGACAAACTGGGGCAAAACGCCTCTTGAGGCTCTTGAACGGATAAGAACTGATATGATACCTTACTACCCGCTTAGCAATTTTAAAAACTATTAAAGGAGGGATGTCTGATGCTTCGAGATAAAATAATAGTAGCAGGTGCAGGTGGGCAGGGAGCTCTGCGTATTGGCCAAATGATAGCCTATGCAGCTCTGGATGAAGGCTGGGAAGTGGAATGGATTCCCTCCTATGGTGCAGAGATGCGCGGCGGAACTGCGAATTGTAATGTAACGATTTCAGATGAGGAGATCCTTTTTCCTATGATCAGGGAACCGGATTACCTAATCGTAATGAATGATCTCTCGCTGGGAAAATTTGAGTGCCGAGTTCGTCCTGGCGGAGTAGTCATACTTGACAGCTCAATGATTTCAAATAAAGTGGGGCGCGATGATCTGCACGCATATTATGTTCCTGCGGATGGTATTGCAGAAGAAGAAGGAAACACGCGTGGTGCAAACATGGTTTTGCTTGGTGCATACATTGCTGTCGCGGAGAGAGTATCTCTGGAATCAATTTGCAACATCATTGACCATTCCTTTACCGGTTACAAGGCAAAGTATGCAGATTCGAACAAGCGGCTTGTGAAGAGGGGTTTCGAGTATATTAAAAAATCTAATTGACATAAGCCTTCTAAGAGGCTTAAAAACGGAGGAAAATATGGAAAAAGTATTCAAGCTGTTTATAATAAACCCAGGGTCCACTTCCACAAGAGTATCTTATTATGAAAATGAAAAGGAAATTCATAGTAAAAAGCTGAACCACCCGACCGAGGTAATTGCGCAATTCAAGGAAATTAATGATCAGTTCGATATGCGCAAAAAGATGGTGGAGGAGTATATTGAAGAGATCGGAATTAAAGAGCTGGATGCCATTGTTTCGCGAGGCGGCGGCGGTCGCCCTCTTCATCCCGGGGGGTATGGCATTACTCCATTGATGGTGGAAGAGTGTAAGAGAGCGCCATGGCCTCACGCATCAAACCTGGGAGTCATGATTTCATTTGACCTTATGAAACAATTTGGCGTTCCGGGTTACATATATGATGCGCCGCTTGCAGATGATTTCATAGAGTATGCAAAAGTTTCTGGACTTCCTGAACTGCCTACACTGCGGGGTGCAGGTCATACTCTGAATGAGAAAGCGGCCGGTTGGACTATTGCAAGAAAGCTGGGAGGAAAGTACGAAGACTACAATTTTATCATATGTCACCTCGGAGGTGGAATTACGGTCAATGCTCATGTAAAGGGCAAGATTATTGACAGCCATATTAATGCATTTTCCCCTGAAAGAGCTGGCGCATTGCCGATGATCGCTTTCACTAAGATGTGTTTTTCAGATAAATGGGATCTTGTAAGCTGTATGAAACGGCAGATGGGAAACGGCGGCCTGGTGGCATATTTAGGCACAAGTGATATCCTTGAAGTTGAAAGAAGAATAGAAGGCGGCGATAAAGAAGCGGACTTCTATTTTGAGGCAATGATTTTTCAGATAGCAAAAGACATCGGCGGCATGGCGACGGTTATGAACGGCGATGTGGAAAGAATTATTATTACCGGTGAAATTGCACATTCAAAGCGTTTAACTGACAGCCTTACAAAGAGGGTTAAGTTTATTGCACCGGTGGAGGTTGTTCCCGGAGCGGTAGAAATGAAGGCACTTGCAGAGGGTGCGTTGAGAATGCTCAGAAGAGAAGAACCGGTCAAGGATTATGATACCGAACAGGCATAGATCATTTTGTTAAAAAGGAGAAGAATATTGAAAACTGCATATATAATGATTTCTAACCGACATATACATCTCACGAGAGAAGCTGTGGACGTACTGTTTGGTAAAGATTATGAGCTGACAGTAAAAAAACCATTAGGCTATCCTATCTTTGCAGCCAATGAAACAGTAACGCTTAAGGGGCCAAAGGGTACGATTTCCAATGTGCGTGTTTTGGGACCTATGCGTCCGTATAATCAGGCCGAAATTTTGACAGCTGACAATTTTGTACTGGGAATCAATGCACCGGTTAAGCTGTCAGGCTCCCCTGATTTAGCACCACTGACGATTATCGGGCCTGCCGGTGAACTGAAGCTTGAATCAGTAGCAGTAATTGCAAAACGTCACATACATATGTCTCCGGAAAAGGCAGCGGAATATGGGCTTGAAAACAAGCAGCTGGTAAGAGTGAAGATAGCTGGCGAGAGAGCACTGATCTTTGATGAAACGGTTGTCACATTTACAGACATACCTGATCCGACGATGCATATCGATGTTGAAGAGGGGAATGCGGCGCATATTAAGAATATGGATATAGTTGAAATATTGCCGTAGAGAGAAGCTTTAAGGGAACAAGCAAACAGAATTAATATTTGTAATAGCGTTAAATAATTGCTTGTGGAGGATATTATAATGATTAAGGATAAGGATAAAATACTGACCTGTTTACAGCAGCACCAGAAAGACTTTTTTGATATGCTGAAGGAGTTCATTGAACTGGAATCTCCTTCACATGAGGACAAAGAAACCTCGGATAAATGCAGTCAGTTTCTGGAGAAGGCTTTTCGTGAGCTTGGCTTTCGTATTGAGAGGATCCCGCAAAGTACCTGCGGTGATCATATCTATGGAGAAATCGGTACCGGCGAAGGGAGTGCACTTATTTTAGGGCATTACGACACGGTGTTCCCTCTTGGTACAATCAAGACAATGCCGTTTAAAATGGAAGACGGGAAGGCTTATGGGCCGGGCATTTTAGACATGAAGGGCGGTATTGTCATGGCATATTTTGCGTTGAAGGCCCTAATTGAGCTAGGACTGATGCCTGAAAAGAAGATTGGGATATTCTTTAACGGTGATGAGGAATCGGGAAGCTTTTGCTCCAGCGACATAATTATCGAAAAAACCCAGAACTATAATTGTGTTCTTGTTATGGAGCCGGGCATAAATGATTTCAATGCAATAAAAACCAAACGTTATGGCAGAGGCACATATGATATCATCGCTCATGGAAAAGCAGCCCATTCGGGATCTAATTCTCATTTGGCCATCAGCCCTTTGATGGAGATTGCACGGCAATTGCTGTATATAGAAAAGTGGAACGATGAGACTGAAGGAGTTACATTTACTCCAACTGTAGTAAGCGGAGGCATTGCCGGTACTTGCATGGTTCCGGAAACTGCATATTTAACCATGGATGTAAGATATCAGACAGAGGAAATCGCCGAAACCATACATAAAAAAATAATGAATCTGAAAGCATTGACACCAAATGTACGTTTGGAAGTACAGGGAAAGATAGATAAACCGGTTATGGTCGGCGACAAAGAGTTGTACCAAAAAACATTGGAAATTGGAAAGCAGTATGGGTTGGAGCTTAAGGGAATTACTGTTGGCGGAGGCAGTGATGGGAATTTTACCGCAGCAGCCGGAATCCCTACATTAGATGGCCTGGGAGCAACAGGAGAATTCCTTCACAATTCCGGAGAGTATATACATATTGACCATGTTCCATATCGCATGGCAATGGTTGCAAAACTTTTACAGACGCTTTAGCTTAATATAGCATCCTGCCCTAACGGGACTTTATTTCAGCAAACTCTGAACGGGGAAGTGCCTTCCCCATAACCCCTTCCGTCCGCGGTTCGAACCACCGACTTGAATGCCAATAAAAAAATACCGCACCTTCGGTACGGTATCTTTTTATTGGTACTCCATCGCACTCGAACCGCGAACAAAGCGCTGACGCCCTTTCCATAGGGGACTCTGCCACCCTCTTGGCGACAAGCCGCCATGCTTTTAGTCGGTCAAGCACGGCTTCCCTTGTCTGTCACCCCCGAAGCGGTGGTCCGTATATCGCTTGCTTTTGAATATCCATAGCTTAAAAACGATATACTTTGAACGAGGAAAATTTTTCCCCGTAACCCCTTCCGTCCGCGGCTCTAGCCGGGCTATGCAAGATAAATAAAAAAATACAGCACCTTTCGGTACTGTATTTTTTTATTGGTACTCCATCGCGGGCTCGAACCGCGGACACCCTGATTAAGAGTCAGGTGCTCTACCAACTGAGCTAATGAAGCATATGCATTTGTGTTTTGACACATTTAGTAGTGTAACACTTGTGCAGAAGCTTGTCAATACAATTTTTACAAAAATGTATTGGATCAGTTTCATGTAGACATGCAAATATTTTTGTGATAATCTGAACCCAATAATTGGAAGAAACTTATAGTCGAAATTAATTTGCCGAAAAGGTATCAAAAGATGTACAACAAGAATACTATTTATATTGTAGGTCATGGGAAGACCAGCAGCGACAATGCTATCACCAGTAACTTCAAGATTTTCTTCATCGCATTTGTCATAGACACGAATACTGATGAAGTGGTGGATTTGGAATGTACGGCTTCCCTGAATATTACAAAGCTGTTTATTCGGGAAATTTTCCTGGGCAGAAAGTTTGACAGCTTTGATATGGAGCTTGAAAATGAGATTTCAGCCCGGTATTTTGGCTCTTCCCAGAAGGCGCTGATTACTGCTTATAAGGATGCGCAGAAAAGGTATCTGGAAGTGAAGAAAAAACATAAACAGCAAAAATAGCAAGACTGCTTTGTTCGGAATAGACGTTGCAGATAAAATGCTTCGCCATCATGAATGAAATCCAGTAAAACGGCCATATTGATAAGGCATGTTTTATTGGATTTTTTATATAAAGCAAAAAAATAATTTTTCATGTCTTGAAAAAAATATGAAAAGGAGTTAACGATATGTTGGAAGACAAACCGATGGAAAACAAACAATTGAATACGGCAGAGTTAATGGTAAAATGTCTGGAAGCAGAAGGCGTTGAATATATCTTCGGGATTCCGGGAGAAGAAAACCTGGCCTTGGTGGCCGCACTGAAAAATTCCTCCATTCAGTTTGTTACAACCAGGCATGAGCAGGGGGCGGCGTTTATGGCGGATATGTACGGAAGGCTTACCGGAAAAGCAGGAGTATGCCTGTCGACCTTGGGCCCGGGAGCTACAAACCTTGTTACCGGTGTGGCGGATGCCCAGGGAGACGGTGCTCCGCTGGTGGCAATTACCGGTCAGGTAGGGACTGATAAAATGCATATTACATCGCACCAGCTTTTGGATTTGACCAAAATGTTCGAACCGATCACAAAGCGAGCCAAGATTGTGGTCCGCCCAGATACCATTGGAGAAATAGTGCGGCTGGCTTTTAAATACGCAGAAAGTGAACGGCCGGGCGCCACCTATATCGATCTTCCGGTGAACATTTCCAAGATGATGGTGTCGGATGAAGAAAAACCGCTTAAAAGAGCCAAGGCGAATCTGAAGGAATTTGCAAGCATGCAGAATGTAGAACTGGCTGCCGCGGAAATTTTTCGAGCTCAGAATCCGGTGATTCTGGCAGGAAGCGGTGCCGTTCGTGCGGGCGCATCACATGCGCTCACGCATTTCGCGGAAGAATTGAAAATACCGGTTGTGAATACGATGATGGCCAAAGGGGTCATTCCCATAGACAATCCCTATGCGATGATGACCGTGGGAATTCCCCAGAAGGATTATGCTAACAAGATATTGGAAAGCGCTGACCTTGTGATTGCCGTAGGCTATGATCTTGTAGAATTTGCCCCCGCTGTCTGGAATCAGCAAAGAAAAATCAAGATCATTCATATTGGCAGCAGCCCGGCGGATACCAACAAGTGTTATCAGTGTACGGTGGAAGTCGTTGGAGACATGACCGAGTCTTTAAACAGCATCGCAAGGCGTACCACTCGAAATACAGAGCCTGAACATGCCATAAAAGTTTACAAAAGATTCAGTGAGGAGCAAAAGCTCTATGAAGAGGATGATTCTTTCCCTATGAAACCGCAGAAGATTATCCATGATGTCAGAAAGTTTCTGGGAAAAGACGATATCCTGGTTTCCGATGTAGGTGCCCATAAGATGTGGATTGGACGGTTGTACGGCTGTTATCAGCCCAATACCTGCATCATATCAAATGGATTCGCCTCAATGGGGATCGGGGTACCGGGAGCGGTGGCTGCCAAGCTGGTGCACCCGGATAAAAAAATTATCACAATTACGGGAGACGGCGGATTTGCCATGAATTCGCAGGAGCTGGAGACTGCGGTCAGACTTGGGCTTAATTTCGCCGTTCTGATTTTCAATGACTCCGGATATGGCTTGATAAAGTGGAGACAGCTGGACCAATACGGGGAGAGCCACAATGTGGATTTCACGAATCCTGATTTTGTCAAGCTGGCCGAGGCAATGAACTGCAAAGGCTACAAGGTGGAAAAGGCAGGAGATCTGATGCCGATTCTGGAGGAGGCATTCAAACAAAAGGTTCCGGCTATCATCGACTGTGCCGTTGACTATAGTGAAAATACAAAGCTGACAGAGCATCTGAAAAAGATTTGTGAAGACCCGGAACTCTAAGACAAACAACTCAATGCAGACGAGGGTCATAAGTGAAAATCTTGATCATATAATATAGACAATAAGGCTGCTTTATGCTATTCTTGTACTGATAGAAATATATGGTATATTCCGCTTTTCTGAGCTGTAGCGGCTAAAAGCAGCATCATATAGTGACCATTTCGTAAACTGCTTTATTCATATAGACGATGCAGATGAAATGCTTCGCCATCCTGAATGAAATCCAGTAGAACGGCCATTTGTTTTGGCATGTTTTGTTGGATTTTTTATTTTCCCTGGGGCCCTGATCCTTCTATCCCGAATCGTAGCACAGAAAAGGAAGTGTTTAAAATGCTTATGGATAAACTTCTGACTTGTGTTGAGGAGCTGAACGGCAAATGTTCTTTTGTCATTAAGAATTTCATGGCAAAAGAGTGTTTTTCCTATGATGAAAATCTTGTAGTTCCATCGGCCAGTCTGATAAAAGTACCAATTTTGATTGAAGCCGTGAGGCAAATAAAATCGGGAGAGCTGTCCCCTGATTTACGGCTGACGGTCAAGCCGGAAGATAAAGCTGCATTCAGCGTATTACAGTTTCTGGACAGCGGCAACAGCTATACCCTGTTTGACCTGCTAAAACTTATGATCATATACAGTGACAATACAGCCGCAAATGTTCTCATCGATCTTTTGGGCATGGAAAATGTAAATGGATGCATGGCGGAATTGGGCTTGCAGGAAACCAGGCTGCGAAGAAAGATGATGGATTTTCATGCCAGGGAAAAAGGATTTGAGAATCATACCACCGCCCGTGAAATGGAGACTATCATGACCCGTCTTTATAAAGGAGAGCTCATTGACAGGCAGTGCAGTGATTTTATTTTGGATATTATGAAAGGCCAGGCAGACGAATGCATGATGCGGGTGGATCTGCCGGATGAACTGGTAATCGCCAGAAAAAGCGGGGAACTGGAAAGGCTGAACCATGAGGCGGCAATTGTGTATGGCAAAAACTGCGATTATCTTTATCTATTTTTTGCATGGGGAACGGCAACCAATAACGAGACAAGAGAAATCATCCAAAAGACGTCAAAAATCGTGCATGACTATTTTGAAATGAAGGAGAAATGATTGGAGCATGGCAGAACTTATTTGAGAAGGAGGAATTGATTATGGAGAATCAAGAACCAATGGTAAGTACCACGGCGGAAGAATTAAAAAGAGGCCTGGCTCCGGAAGCATATACTTACAATCCGGACAAGGAATATGAACCCTACATACCTGCGCAGGCAAATATACGTGAATTTACCGCAAGAGCTGTTATCATCGGCTGCGTCATTTCTGTACTCTTTGGTGCGGCAAATGCATATCTTGCCATGCAGATCGGCATGACAATCTGTGCCTCCATTCCGGCGGCGGTGATCGGGATGGCTGTTCTGAAAGGTTTGAGGAACGGTACGGTGCTGGAAAACAATATCATTCAGACTGTAGGTTCCTCCGGCGAAGCCCTTGCGGCAGGGGTTGCTTTTACCTTGCCGTCGCTTCTGCTTTTAAACCTTCCCGTCAGTGCCGCCATGATTTTTATTATCGCATGTACCGGCGGCATTCTGGGAATTTTGATCATGATCCCGTTGAGGAAGTATCTCATAAAGGATGAGCATGGAAAAATCCCTTACCCGGAAGGGACGGCCTGCGCAGAGGTTATCGTTGCAGGGAACGAAGGGGGATCCGGAGCGGCCATGCTGTTCAAAGCTCTGGGGCTGGGGGCTGTGTTCAAGTTTTTGACAGACGGGATCTGTACCTTCCCTTATACGATTGACTATTATTTTAAAAGCAATCTAAAAGGCGGCGGCCTCGGAATGGATTTTCTGCCTTCCCTGGTTGGTGCAGGCTTCCTGGTAGGACCGAGAATCTGTTCCTATTCTCTTGCAGGCTCAATCATTGGCTGGTGTGTGATCATGCCGATGATCTATTATTTCGGCCAGTATGCCCCCGCAGCGATCCCTCCGGGAGTAGATCCGATCGCTGATATGGATATGTGGGGGATGTGGAGCAAGTACATTAAATATGTAGGTATTGGTGCAGTCACCATGGGAGGGCTTATCAGCCTGGTCAGCGCTATTCCTATTATTGTCAGGTCCGTTAGAGGAACCTTCGGAGCCTATAAACTGGAAGCCGGCAAAGTAAAAAGAACGGATGAAAACCTTTCCGGAAGAATCATTGTGATTGGTGTCATTCTGGTTTTGGCCGTCATCGCTTTCCTCCCTGTATTTCCAAATGTGGCAGCGGGAAGTGTCGGAGCAGTTTTGGTATTGATTTTCGGTTTCTTCTTTGTAACGGTTTCTGCGCATATCGTAGGACTTGTTGGCAGCTCCTCCAACCCCATTGCAGCAATGACCATCGGTGGACTTCTGGTAACGGCGGTATTATTCAGGGTAATGGGTTTCAGCGGAACTTCGGGAATTGTCGCGACTCTTACCGTTGGCTCTGTATTATGTATTGCCATTGGGGTCAGCGGAGACATGTCCCAGGATCTCAAGACGGGTTTTCTTATTGGTGCCACTCCGAAGAAACAGCAGACCGGCCAGGTGATCGGACTTGTAGCGGCTGCAGCTGTTATGGGCATGGTTATTATCATGCTGAACCAGGTCTATGGAATCGGCTCTGAAAAACTTCCTGCCCCTCATGCGAATATGATGAAAGCCATTGCGGAGGGCATTATGACGGGTAGCCTTCCTTGGGGGCTCATCCTGATGGGGATGGCTGTTTCCGTTGCCGTATGGCTTCTGGGAGGTTCTGTGCTTCCTTTTGCCGTAGGACTTTATCTGCCGATTCATCTTTCCACGGCCATGATGGTGGGTGGAATCATCAGAGGCATCATTGAAAGGAAACAATACGATACGGAAACCAGGAACAAAAAACTTGAAAAGGGGACCCTGTATGCTTCCGGGCTTATCGCAGGAGATGCTCTCATGGGCGTCATTGTAACGGCACTGCTTTATGCAGGCATTGACTTTTCGGGAGTTGCGGTGGGAATTATCCCAAGAACCGAAAATATGCTGGTAAGCCTCTTTGCATTCGCTTTGCTTTGCGGATATTTCGCATATGTAGTTTTCAGTAAAAAACATGAGAATCAATTAGGCGGTCTGGATTTAAAGATGTAAAGGCATAAGATTGGAGTTTGATTTATGAAAATTCAAGACATCGAGATAAAACATATCAGTATATCCTTAAAAAAACCTTTTAAAACTGCGCTTCGAAGGGTGGACTCGGCGGAAAATACGGTGGTGATCATTCATGCCGATGACGGGCAGACGGGCTTCGGAGAAGCACCTCCGACGGCTGTCATAACAGGGGATACCAATGAATCTGTCGTAGCGGCCATAAAGCTGATGAGAAAAAGCCTAATCGGAATGGATATCGACTGTCTTGACAATATCATGTATCACATAGACGGCTCCTGCTTGAACAACACAAGTGCAAAGGCTGCTGTGGATATGGCCGTTTATGATTTGGCGGCCAAGAGCTGCGGCAAGCCGTTATACAAGTATCTGGGCGGTTATCGAAACTGCGTGGAAACAGATTTGACCATAAGCCTCAATGAACCGGATGAAATGTGTAAAGATTCCATGGAGGCAGTGTCACAGGGCTTTCGCGCGCTGAAGCTGAAGGTGGGCCTGGATCCTGAAAAGGACATTGAGAGGGTATCGGCTGTCCGTGAGGCGGTTGGAAAACAAATAAAGCTCAGATTGGATGCAAATCAGGGATGGAGACCGAAAGAGGCAGTTCGGGTGATCCGTACTCTGGAGGACAAGGGGCTGGATATCGAGTTGGTGGAGCAGCCGGTAAATGCAGCGGATATTGGGGGAATGCAGTTTGTCACCAATCAAGTATCGACGCCGATTATGGCGGACGAAAGCATATTCAGCCCTGCTGACGCCTTGAGGATCCTTCAGATAAGGGCGGCAGATATTCTGAATATAAAACTGATGAAATGCGGCGGCATTCATAATGCTTTAAAAATCAATGCCATTGCGGAAACCTATGGTGTTGAATGCATGCTGGGGAGCATGATAGAAAGCAAGATCAGTCTCACTGCAGCCACCCATCTTGCATCAGCCAAGAAGAATATCACAAGAGTCGATTTGGATGCTGCCATTCTTCTGTCGGAAGATCCTGTGCTTGGCGGTCTGCGAAAAGAAATTCCGAGGTTCTACCCTGGGGATGCATCCGGCCTTGGAATCTTTGGAATCAGAGATCTGAAGGATGTAAAATAAACAATCATCTAAATAATAAAACAATATGGGGGTATTGTTCTATTTATAAATATAAAACAGCAGAATTTCAATTGATTCTGCTGCTTTTATTTTACTAGAGATTTTTATTCTTTTGCCGGGTTTCCCAAAGTTTATCGGCGACCGGTGCCCAAAGATTTGCTGCTTCCACACATCTTTCACTAAGTTCCGTTACGTCTTCCGGATGTTGGAAGTCGGTGGAGTTTGCTCCGGACTCTTTTACCATTTCTGCCAACCTTCCGGGATTATCCAGCAAAGGACAGGGACGAAGCAAATTTTCATTAAAGGGCTGATTTTTTCGATACTGCATAAACAAGGGGGATTGGAGCGCCTCCAGCAAGGTCTTTTCTTTAATATTGGAATCCGCATAATGAATAAAGGCACAAGGTTCTATATCTCCGGCAGCATTAATATGTAAATAGCAGCGTCCTCCCGCAATGCAGCCTCCTACATATTCTCCGTCGTTCCAGAAATCCATGGTAAAAATCGGCTTTTCTTTTCGGAATTTTCGAATTTGGCGATACATGGTTTCCCGCTGTTCCGCCGTAGCTATTAAATCCGGTACGGCGTCCTTGCCCACTGGCATGTAGGTAAAGATCCAGGCAAATTTGCAGCCTTTTGCTATCATTTCATCAAAGTAAGCCTCACTGGCAATGACATCGGTATTTTTCCGATGATAACAAGCAGAAAATCCAAAAGGAAGTTTCTTTTCTCTCAGGAGATCCATTGCACGAATGACGGCCCCGTAAGTGCCCTTACCCCGGCGCATATCCGTCTCTTCTTCAAAACCTTCTACGCTGATGGCAGGTATGAAATTTTTCACTCTCAGCATTTCGTCGGCAAAGGCTTCATCAATCAAGGTTCCATTAGTGAAGGCGGAAAAGACACAGTCGTTATGTTTCTCGCAAAGCCTGATTACATCTTTTTTTCTGACCAAAGGCTCGCCTCCGGTGAATATGAACATGTGCATACCGATTTCTTTTGCCTGGTGTATAATGTCATCCAGAGCTTCGAAGCTCAAAGACAGCGTGTCTCCATATTCGGCAGCCCAGCAGCCGGTACAGTGCAGATTGCATGCCGAGGTAGGATCTAAAAGCAGAGTCCATGGCACATTGCAATTATATTTTTTCTCAATTTCTTTTCTGCGTTCATTTCGCAAAATTAAGGCGTTGATGATAAAGTTTTCGAATAATTTTTTTCTGACGCCTTCGTCTATATCTGAATAGAGACTCTTCATTAATTTATTCCAATTGTTTTCGGGATCCCTGAGAGCCTCTTTTGCCAGTCTGTATGGTGTGGCATATTCATGATCTCTATCGAACTTCTCGACCCAATCAATGACCTTTGGAATATTCTCGTCTGGGTCTTTATCCAGGTAACTTATGACTCTTTTCAAACTAAATGCTTCGATTTTTTCCTTTACTCTACCCATAACAATCATCCTCCTTTTATCTGTATATACAAACTTTGGTAATTTTATTCTATCACTCCGATGATAAAATACAACTAGACAAAACATGAAAAATGTATAAATCTCGATAGATAAACGTGATACCCATTCAATTATTTATATTCAATTAGAAAATGAAAATTCCTAGAATTTCCGCTTATATAAGAAATTCATCGGTAAAGAATAATGATTAAGGAGGGATTAGAAATGAAAAATACTCAAAATACGAAAGCAAAAAACTCAACGAATAACGGAATCAGAAATTCCACTAAAAATGATATGCGAGATGTAACTGATCAGGGTGACATGAGAGATATTACAAACAGAGGTGGAAAAAACAAAAAAATGAATATGACGAATTCCGATTATTAAATGCTTATAACTAAAATTGAGTCAATTTTAAACCCGAATTTAAAGCATGAGCGTCAACTTTTCAGTTGACGCTATGCTATGAATTCAATCAAAATCTCTCTTATAATACGGAGCGGGAAGTTTACCCGCTCTTTTTATGTGTTTTATTTGATATTCCAACAAAATTGTATTATAATATAAACAAAATTTTATGATACATAAAGGCGCCCATATATGGAAGGTATTAGCGTATCCATGAAACGGATTTTGCAGTCCCTGGGAAACGGGGATTTTCATAATATTGAGGTAATGGGATATCTGCTGTTGATTTTCATTTTCATCATTGCAGTATCCTTATTTTGGTTTGCCTATCGAGGCTTGAAACTTTGGAAGGAAAAATCTAAGTTAGAAGTTAATTTATTAACGAGTATAGACGGAAGATTGCAAAACATGGAAGAAAATATGATCGGCAAATCACAGCAGGACAATAGCGTAAAAAGCACGGAACCAATGAATCCCGATGATGAAGACATGGTTATTGTACCGGGAGGGGACAAGCACACTGTTAGCCGACACAGTACAATCAGCAATATAGGGAGAAACGGAAGAGTTTATTCCAAAGAAGAAATCGAATTGCAAATCAGAGATTGAATGCTGTTAACATGGAGGAAGTTAAAATGTATTGTAAAATGTGCGGCCATTTACTTAATGATACAGATCACTTTTGCGAAGTTTGCGGAACTGAAATAGAAAAGAACAGGAAACAGGATTACATAGAAAAAGAAGAAGTCGTGTACAACCCGCCTTATGATGATCCTGAACCCCGTTTGGAAAAGTTCAAATTTCAGCCCGTAATTCCTTATGACCATCTGAATGGATCGGCAGAACCAGATGGCCCGAAGGAATCGGGTGTCCCGGAAGATCCACTGCAAAAGATTGGTCCGGAAGAAAATCAGCAGCGAAAAGAGATTCTGAAAGAACCGCTGGGTACCGGGAGTGAATTTGTTTGGAATATTCACGATTTTCCGAAAGCGAGAAAGACGGAAGATATCAGGTTTCAATGGATTCCGGAGCCGGTAAAAGGATCAATTGAACAGCAGGAAGAGGATAGCTTTCTAGAGCAGGAACTCTTCAGAGAAATCAAAGAGGACGGATTTAAAAACCAGGATACGAATATTTCGAAATTCTTTACCTTTAGCAAGAAGAATGAAGAGTTTCAGCAATTGCTGGATAAAGAATATGAAAAAATAAGAAAACGAACAGAGGAAACGGAATCAATTCTGAAAAGTATCGATGAGCCTGTTTTGGAGGACATGTCAAAGCAAACCTTTGCGAATACGGAAACAATAATTGCAGAAGAGCCCCAAAAAGAAGAAAAACCGGAAACAGAAAATGAGACAGATACGGAAACGGTAAAAGAAAAAGAGATAGAAATAGAAGAGGATCCGGTAGAGGGGACGAAAGAGGAGCCAAAAACGAAAGAGGAACCGAAAGAATATAAAGAGATTCCGACGGACAGTTCCGGCGAAAATCAGGAGGTTCCTTTAAAGCCTAAGGCGGATCATTTACGGGAAATGACCGAAGCAAGAGCTGTTTTCTTTAATGATGAGATTCTTCAGGATAATGAAACCATCAAAAAAAATCTGGAGGAATTGGAGTCAGATAAGCAAGAGGAATCGGAATTTGAAAAATCTGAGGATCCACAGGAAAATCAAAAAGTTCCTAATGATGAACATGATGAACAAAAATCGGAAACCGTGAAAACAGGTGAAACCTCAGAACATGAAATTGCCGCAGAGCAAAAAATCACGGCGGAACGAGGGGAAACCGGGGAGCCTGAAGAGCAAAAAAAGGAACCAGTAAGCATACCTGCAAACGCTTTCGATCCTATAGCATCTCAGAATGAAGGAATAGGGCAGCCTGAAAAGAAAAAAGAAAAGAAGGGGCGCCTCGGAAAATGGCTGCTGATCATCATCATGATCATCTTGATACTGGAGATTACCGTTCTGGGAATCAAATATTTTATCCCGGAGAGTGCGGCCGCATCCTACCTTGCAGAGGGGCAGATCAAAGCCACCAAAACGATAACGGGCTGGATCAATAGTATAAAAGATATTTTTTCCGGGAATGATTCAAATAAACCGGAAGAAGATACGACACCCGATGATGCTGACGTGGAGCCAAAGAAAGAAGGCCCTGCAGAGGCCGACAATCCGCAGCCTGACCCAAACCCTGTTACTGATAAAAATGCACTGGTAACATCCCAGCTGCACCTTAACAAAAATATAGAGAAGATAACCGCGAATGATTCCCTCGCCTTTAATGCTTCTAAGGACTATGGAGCCGCAGACATCAATCAATCGAAGCCCATAGCGAATAACATCTGGCAGACCACTGAAGAGGGAAATACCATTTATTACGATAGTTCCATAGCAGGAGCCATAATCGCTTTTGATTCTCTTTGGATCGATTATGTAAACGGAGAAAGTAAAGAGGTACTGAATTATATAAAAAAAGATAGTAAAGCTTATCAAAACGCAGTGAGCTTTTCAAAGATAGGAAAAGTAAAGGAAACCTTTAAACTGTTAGAGATAGGTGAAATCAGGCAGGGGCAAAACGGATTTTATATCTGGGTTCATGAAGAAATCCGGATTACCGAAAAAGGATCCACTGCCGATAAGAAATACAACTGGATATATTACCTTGAACCATCTGAAAACCAAATGAAGATTGTTAACTATTTTAAATTTTAAATACAACCAAGTGAAATCAAAAGGAGATGTTAAAATGGCAACAAATTCAAGGTTTGAAAGAAGCAGAATCACAACGGGAAACGTAGCTTTTTCACCGTCCAGAACAACGATCGAGACGGCTTTTTATGGAAACAACGTGAGAAAGGTGATCGAGCTTGAAGAAGCCTATGAGATGGCCAAACACGCCATGGGTACTATCGTAACCGACATGCCCGTGTTTGATCCGCAGAAGATAGGGCTACCGGAAAGCGCAAACGTTTTACTCTTTAACGATGGAGAAACTGTTGGAAGATTTGCAGGTGCGAGGATCATTTTGGGGGAAAAAGACATATCAGAACCTGAATATGCATCAATCCTCAGGGAAGCGGCATATGGAACCCGGTATAAAAAAATGATCCATACAGAAGCCTATATCGGCCTTGATGAGGACTTCATGGTAAAAGCCAATCTACTTGTCCCAGAAACTTACGAAAACACGGTTTATAACTGGCTGTTAAATTTTCAGAGTTTGAATGAACACTACAATGAAATGTATCAGCGGTCAGCAAAACTGGGAGAGGAGCCCGACATCTTCATACTGTCGGATCCTGATTGGAAAGATCCAAGATATCCAAATGGAATTGCTTATTTTGACCCGGAACACAACTGCGCAGCACTGCTGGGCTTACGGTATTTCGGCGAACACAAAAAGGGTACGTTAACAATCGCCTGGGGGGTTGCAAATCGAAACGGGTACGCTTCCTGTCACGGTGGTTTGAAAAGAATGATCAGAAAAGATGAAAAAAAACACGTAATGGGTGTTTTCGGACTGTCAGGATCGGGTAAATCTACATTAACGCATGCAAAGCATGACGGTAAATACGAAGTGACAGTACTCCATGATGATGCTTATGTAATTTCCACCGAAAATGGGTCTTCTGTAGCGTTAGAGCCTTCATATTTTGACAAGACCCAGGATTATCCGTTAACATCTCCGGATAATAAATATTTAGTCACAGTTCAGAACTGCGGAGCTACCATTGACTGTGACGGAAAATTGGTGATTGTTACAGAAGATTTAAGAAACGGCAACGGAAGAGCCATCAAATCAAAGTTATGGGCGGAAAACAGGGTAGATAAACTGGATGAGCCCATCAACAGCATTGTTTGGCTGATGAAGGATCATTCTCTGCCGCCTGTTATTAAAATTGAAAATCCGGTACTGGCATCGGTGATGGGTGCTGTGCTCGCTACAAAACGAACGACGGCAGAAAAACTGGCAGACGGTGTAGATAAGGATGCCCTTGTATTTGAACCCTATGCAAATCCTTTCAGAACCTATCCTCTGGAGGAAGACTACAACAAGTTTAAGGCATTATTTAAACAGAGGGGTGTAGAATGCTTTATTATTAACACGGGACACTTCCTGGACAAGAAAATCCCTAAGGAAGTAACCATCGGCATCATTGAAAGCATCGTGGATGAGACAGCGGAATTTGTAAGCTTCGGGAACTTAAATGATATGAAGATGCTGGTGATACCGGGTTTTGAACCGGATTTCGGCAATAAAGAATATATGGATCTGCTTGTAAAAAGCATGAACAACAGGGTTACATATCTGGATTCATTGATTGACTTTAAAGGCGGAAGAGATAATCTGCCTGAGGAAGCCAAACTGGCAATCCAGAGGTTAATACAACAACTAAAATAACGGAGGCACACCAATTGTGCAGATATTGAGGGGGGAATAATTTGGAGAAAAAAAAATTAGGATTAGGCATCATCATAGCGATACTACTGATTCTTATTGCCGGATTTAGCGGGCTTGTAAGTTTTATAGCTGATTATTTATGGTTTAAAGAGTTAGGTTATACGAGTGTCTTCTTTAAACAGCTGTTTACGCAATTGCAAATTGGGATACCATCCTTTGTCGTGATTACCCTGTTAACCTATTTTTATTTACGAGTGTTGAAAAGAGGGTACTATAAGAAGATTGATACGGTGGATTCCCCGGCAGTCAGTGAAAAAACACTGAATCGCATTTCCCTTGGGCTAAGCGCAGTCTTTGGAATTCTGGTGACGGTAACTACCGTAACAAGCCTTTGGTTCCAAATACTCAAATTTGGAAACAGTACTAGCTTTGGAATCGCAGATCCAATTTTTAATCTGGATGTTTCCTTCTATGTCTTCAGGCTGGAATTTATAAAACAACTCAATGGTATCGTTATTGGGATCGTCATAGCCTTTGGAGTGCTGACCTTGCTTTATTACTTCCTGCTTCTCTCCATGAGAAGACCAAAGATCTTTGAACGGGACACCCAGGGTCAGACGGATTACGCAGACCCTAATGACGGCCAAAGATTTAACGGCAACTACAATAATCCGTTCAGCGGCGTATTTGGAGGAGCCTTTGACAAATTTGGACAGAATTTCAATCCCGGAGGGTTTAACCAAAGACCGAAAAAGCAGTTTAATGATGACAATTTTAAGCAGCTTATCAGCATTGCTTCCAAACAACTGATCATTTTAGGCGTTATTTTCTTTCTCATGGTTGGAGCGAACTTTTATCTGAGACAGTATGAGCTCTTGTACTCCCATACCGGGGTACTGTATGGTGCAGGTTTTACCGATATCAACGTCACCTTGTGGGTGTACAGAGCCATGGTTGTATTTTCAGTGCTGGCTGCCATTGGTTTTGCTATGGGAATTGGAAAAAGAAGCTATAAAATGGTTTTAACGGTTCCGATTATTATGATCATTCTGGGTGCTGCAGGTACCGGAGCGAGTCTTCTGGTGCAGAACTTAGTGGTTTCCCCGGATGAGATCAACAAGGAGAGCCAATACCTGAGAAACAATATTGTCTTTACCCAGTCGGCATACGATTTACAGGATGTTACGGTGAAACCCTTCCCTGCTTATAACAATTTGACCAGTGAAGATATTCAAAACAACATGGACACCATAACTAACATCAGAATTAATGATTATGAACCGGCAAAGAAATTCTACAACCAGACCCAAAGTATCAGACTCTATTACCTATTCAACGATGTAGATGTAGACCGATATATGATAAATGGTGATTATACCCAGACCTTCCTGTCTGCCAGAGAAATCGATGAAACTCAAATCAGAGAAGAATGGCTGAACAGACATCTGAAGTATACCCACGGATATGGAATCACCTTGTCAAGAGTAGACAAGGTTACCGCCAGCGGGCAGCCGGATATGCTTATCCACAGCATTCCGCCGGTATCCAATGTAGATGAAATCAAGCTAAACCGACCTGAAATTTATTTCGGAGAACTGACGAACAATTATATCCTTACCAATACGGATGAGCAGGAATTCGATTATCCCAGCGGGGACAGCAACATTTATTCCACCTATGAAGGATCCGCAGGCATCAAGTTGAATCTGTTCAACAGAGTGGTATTTGCCATTAGAGAACAGAGCCTGAAATTGTTGGTATCCACCAACATTGACAGTGACTCAAGGATCATTATCAACAGGAATATCATGCAAAGGGTGCAGAAGATCATGCCGTTCCTTCAGTATGATTCCGACCCTTATATTGTAACTGCAGACGGCAAGCTCTACTGGATTATAGACGCCTATACCACAAGCAGCTATTATCCTTATTCGGAGCCCTTTGCACCGGAAAACAGCGATGTAAATTACATCAGGAACTCGGTAAAAGTAGTGATAGACGCATACAATGGCGATGTAAGCTATTACCTTGTGAATGACAAGGATCCCGTTGCCAACACCTATGCAAAAATCTATCCTGTGCTGTTCAAGAACTTTGACCAGATGCCGGAATCCTTAAAATCTCATATCAGGTATCCGAACGTGCTGTTTAACATTCAGGCTAATGTTTATAAACGATACCATATGAATGATGTAAAGGTATTCTATCAGGGAGAAGACCTCTGGGCTATCTCCAATGAGATTTTCGGTACGGAAGAAATCTCCATGACTCCGAATTATTACATCATGAAGCTGCCGGGTGAAGAAAAGGTAGAATTCCTTAACTCCATCCCTTATACCCCAAGGGGCAAGAAAAATATGACCGGTTTGCTGATGGCACGGAATGACGGAGAAAACTATGGGGAGCTCATTCTATATCAATTCCCCAAAGACAAAATTGTTTATGGTCCAATGCAGATTGAATCTCAAATTGACCAGCATACGGAAATCTCCAAGGAATTCTCTCTTTGGAATTCAGCAGGATCCACCTATATCAGAGGAAATATGTTCGTTATTCCTATCGAAGAATCTCTGGTATATGTAGAGCCGGTATATCTGGAAGCTTCCAACACCGGAAGCCTGCCGGAAGTAAAACGTGTTATTGTAGCTTATGGAGACCGCATTGCCTATGAACCAACCCTGAGTGCGGCACTGGATTCTCTCTTTGGAGAGGGAGCCAGCGGGGCACAGCCTCCGGATAATACGGGAGCCCCGGGTAACGGAGCGCTTAGCGTTGAAGAACTTATCCGCCTTGCCAATGAGGCCTTTGACAACGCAAATGCGGCACAGAGGAACGGCGACTGGTCGGCTTACGGACAATACCTGAAACAGCTTGAGAACTATCTGAACCAACTGGCACCTCGTGAATCTCAGGGAACAGACCAGGCTGGCGGCCAGACTGAAGATCAGCAGGCGGATGACACGGGAACATCAGATCTATAAATATAATAAATAATAAGAAGATAAGAATAAAAAATAATAGATAGACAGCAATGAATGCTTGTTCTATCTATTATTTTTTTACTTCAACTATTCTGAATCTCAATTTATTCCTAACCCGGCATTAATACATTCTTAACTTCATTTCACCGCCGTGAATGATCCCTTTCTTGCGCATCAGCTCGGAGAAGAAAAGACAAAGAATTGCCGGCAGAATGAAATGCAAGATCGCAATATAAAGGATCACCTGGCCGCCGGGCATAAATTCGGTCATAGTAGCATAGGTCGTAAACTGTCCGACGAATCCGCAGGAACCCATCCCTGCTCCTATTGCCACATTTTCCATACCAAAAACCGTAGTGGAGAGGGGGCCCAAAATTGCGCTGGTCAAAACGGTGGGAATCAGGATTTTCGGATGCTCCATAATATTGGGGAGCTGCAGCTTGGCGGAGCCGATTCCCTGACCGATTACACCGTCCCATCCGTTCTCCCGAAAGCTGGAAACGGCGAATCCTATCATCTGAACGCAGCAGCCTACTGTTGCGGCACCGGCGGCAAGTCCCGATAAATCAAGAGTTATGGCAAGTGCTGCGGAAGAAAGCGGTGACACCAATACGACTCCCAGCATGACGGCAAGTATGATGCCCATTGGTAAAGGCTGCAAAGTTGTTGCCATATTGATAAAATCACCTAATGCCAGCATAAAGCTCTGTACTCCCGGCCCTACGAAATAACCCACAAGGCAGCCGGGTATAATGGTTGTGAAGGGTACCAGGACAATGTCCAAGTGGGTTCTTCCGGCAATCAGCCCTCCGATTTCTGCTCCGACAACCGCGGCAAAATAAGCACCCAATGGACCGCCCAGGGTGTAGCCGTAAGCGCCTGCGGCCAAGGAAGAAAATATGACCAAGGGCTTGTGCTTCAGCATATAGGCAATACCCGCAGCGATAGCAGCGCCGACAATGGGAGATTTCGCACCTATGATCTCGGCAAATTGCGCTAATAGAGCAAAGCCTGGCAAAGGTATCTTTGATGTCTGGGTGATAAGCACGCTGACAATGACGGAGGCAAACAGCCCCAGGGCCATGCCGGACATGGCTGCGACAAAATAGCGTTGAAAGCCTCTCTTTATGACTGAGTTTGTTGAGTTTGTCTCATGTGACTTTTTATTTTTTTGCATACGTTTCTCCTTTTATGAAATAAAAAAGCACGCAACCAAAGCTGCGTGCCGGATTTTGCCCGTAAAAGGGTGATTTTATTGCTGCAATATAGCCATTAATGATGGCAGCAGTTGCTTTTTGCGGGAGACCACGCCTTTTAAATGCAGAGCACCGTTCTTTGCTTCCACTTCCATTGCATTTTCTGCAATTTCCTGGGCCCCGTTACCATGATATAATAGTTCGGTAGACTCATCAATAATATTGGTGAGCATGATAAACATCATGTCCAGTTTATGCTTTTCGGCAGATTGAAAATGCGCCAGGAGCCGCGATTTTACTTCCTGTAATTCAATTGCATTCATAAAGGTACTTTGGCCCACGCCGAAACTGACACCGTTAATAAAAAATTGTTTAAAATCCTGATAAATAATTTCTTCAATAGATTTATCCTTGAAATTGCTCCCGGCCTGAAAGAGTTCTTCTGCGAAAGGCTTTATCTCAATTCCGGCTATCTGTGCCAATACTTCGGCGGCCTTACGATCTTCTTCGGTACAGGTAGGTGAGCGGAACATCAGGGTATCGGTGATGATTGCAGCACATAAGAGCCCGGCAATGTTTGGCTCGATTTTAACCTTATTTTCCCCATACATTTGAAAAATAATCGTAGCAGTGCATCCCACCGGCTGATTTCTGAAAAACACAGGAGAGATGGTTTCCAGACTTCCCAGTCTGTGATGATCGATGATTTCCATAATTTCCGCATCTTCCAATCCATCTACCGATTGGGATCTTTCATTATGATCCACTAATATAATTTTCTTTTGTTTCACATCAAGCAGAGACCTTCTGGAAATCATTCCGCAGTATTTTCCGTAAACGTCTAAAACAGGGAAGTCTCTATGACGCACCTTTGCCATGACGCCTTTAATGTCACGCGTGTAATCATCAGTTTCGAAGGTGACCAGATTTTCACTTCTCATGAAATAATGGATGGGAGTGCTTTGGTTAATCAGTCTGGCGACGGTGTATGTATCGTGAGGGGTGCTGATAATCCTGCATCCTTTTTCTTTTGCCAGCTTTTGAATGGTAATCGATATGGGAGCTCCCATACAGACAATAATGCAGCCTGCATTCATTTCAATAGCGCAAAGCTGGGATTCATAACGGTTGCCAAGAATGACAAGATCACCGTCTTCAATATAGCTTTCCATAATATCAGGGTTTGCTGCGGCGATGACGATTTTCCCTTTAGAGACTACGCCATCCCCATTTCCTGCAACGAGAGACCCATCCAGAGTCTCCAGTATATTTCTATAATTGGTAAGGGAAGAAGCCAAAATGCGATTGTCATAGATATCCATATTTGCAGTAGCAATATCTTTGACGGAGATCAGACCTTCCAACCGATCCTGATTGGTTATGGGCAGGGTGGCAACGTTGACATCCTTCATCAGCGTCCAGGCCTTCTTTAAAGATATGCAGCTTTGTACTCCTTCTGTTTTTCTCATGTCAATGTCTTTTACCTGGGTGCCCACATCACCGATGAATTCGGGTTCTTCCACCTGAAAACGATTTAGAACAAATTTTGTTTCACCGCTGATTTCACCGGCTCTTTTAGGAATGTATTCTTCGTCGGAAATTTTGTTTTTCAGATCAGCATAAGCTATGGCTGAACAAATGGAGTCCGTATCCGGATTTTTATGTCCTACTACTAATACTTTTGCTTTCATAAGCGCCTCAACTTTCTACATAATTTCATATCGGTTTCTGCCGTTTTCCTTTGCAAGATAAAGAGCTTGATCCGCTCTTTTTAAAATAGATAGACTAGTATCCTGGTCTTTATATTCTGTAATTCCCAAGCTGATGGTCAATTTACCGATGCCATCAATGGCAGAATTCGCCGCATTTTTACGAATCCTTTCAGCCAGCTGAACTGCAGTGGACAGATCCGTATCAGGAAGCAAAACAATAAACTCTTCTCCGCCGATTCTGGATAGAACATCGGAACGCCTAATACTGTTTTGAATGGTCTCCGTCAATGCTTTCAGAGCATAGTCCCCTCGTTCATGACCATGAGTATCATTTACCTTTTTAAAATGATCAATATCCACCATGATCAAGGAAAAAGCTTTATGCTTCCATTTCACACTTTGGATTTCATTTTCCAGGTAGGTGCTGAAATATCTCCTGTTAAAAGCACCGGTCAAGGGATCGAGTATGGCCGAAGCAGCAAGATTATTATGTACAAACTTTTTATAAACTATTAAAATGGCAATGATCACGACGATATTCAGCCCTATGATCAATGTAAAATACCGAAAAAAGGAAACTACCCGATCTTCGTTATACTGATTTCTGAGTACCATGGAGTTGGTCGTTTTCCATATTTCCTCACTCTTTCGGATCACATCCTGCTTGCTTTTCTTGGTAGGATTTTGATGATACTTTTCGACGAGAATCTGAATTTCTTCCCATTGCTGTTTCATCCGGTCCAGATTGTAAAACCGCTCTATTCTGTTTTGCTCCGTGAGTGCAGGGTTGCCTTCGTATTTTGAAAGTAAACTGTCTATGTATAAGGGAATATCTTCGCCGTAAGGCTTTGAATTTGCTAATTCTAATTTGACATATCGCTGGATGGAACCTCTGATCATGCTGAAATCATCTATCATCTCAGATTCGGTATTCAAATCCTGAAAGAAACCGCCGTACATTAATATTTGTATTAAAAGTAAGAGAAGAAGAACGATGACAGCGGAGAAGACACCTCGATATT
The DNA here is from genome assembly GCF_018128545.1 of Sinanaerobacter chloroacetimidivorans. Taxonomy (GTDB): domain Bacteria; phylum Bacillota; class Clostridia; order Peptostreptococcales; family Anaerovoracaceae; genus Sinanaerobacter; species Sinanaerobacter chloroacetimidivorans. The sequence continues at coordinate 148,936 of NZ_JAGSND010000004.1, forward strand.
TGGATTTCATGAAAACCCGTACTCCTTTCTCATAACTATGAGCCAATTATTTTAGAATCGAGAGTAATTGCATGTAAAAAGCCTTATAGGCTGACGGTATTGCAAAATGATCAGTCAGATCTTTTTTGCTTACCCATTCAAAATCATGGTTTTGTTCCTCAAACTCGGTTACTTTGCAGAGATAGCCGGTCATGTGCCATTCGATATGTGTGAAAATGTGCTTTGCCGGATTCAGTTCTTCAATGGTTTCTGCAAGTAGTCCCCAACTGTTTAATTGATCTTTTGCTTCTTTTAAAGTCAGGAAGCCAGCTGTGCCGGGGAACTCCCATAAGTTGGCTAACAAACCGCTTTCTTCTCTTCTCCTGATGGCAATTTTCTCTTCTTTTAGAATGAGAAAGATGGTTTTATATTCTTTTTTTCGTGGTTTTTTCTTTGCTTTTACAGGAAACTCCATTACCCTATCTTGAAGACAGGCCTTGCACATGAAATGCAAAGGACATAACTCGCATTTCGGCAGTCCGTTGGGCATACAGACCGTTGCCCCCAGCTCCATGAGTGCCTGATTAAAATCACCGGGACGTTCTCTAGGTATGATGAGCCTGATTTCTTCAGTAAAATACTTTTTCACCGAAGTCTGATCAATTTCTCTTTGGTCCGTCAGAATACGTGTCAGAACCCGGAGCACATTTCCGTCAACGCAGGGTACGGGAAGACCGAAAGCAATGGAAGCAACAGCTCCTGCCGTATATTCTCCGATTCCGGGTAGGGTTAATAAGGCATCGTAAGAAGCAGGAACTTCTCCGCCATAGGTGTCCAGTATCATCTTGGCGGCCTTTTGCATGTTTCTTGCACGGTTGTAATAACCAAGACCTTCCCAAAGCTTCAGCACTTGTTCTTCGGGTGCATGAGCAAGAGTGGCAAGGGTCGGAAGACTCTCAATCCATCGATCAAAATAGGGCTTCACTGTTTCCACTCTAGTTTGCTGCAGCATAATTTCCGAAACCCAGACATGATAAGGCAATGGATTTTCCCTCCAGGGCAATATCCGGGCATGCTGATCATACCAGGATAATAAGGGCGTCACAATCAAAGAAAGATCCTTCGTATCGATGGAGTTTTTCTGCATTTTTATTATTTCCCTCTTGATGATTTTCTACAAACTTCGTCTTGTAAATTGCATTGTAACATGCAGGAATAAAAAAGAAAAGAAGCATATTATAGAAATGCTTCCTTTTCAATCGCTTCTGATATTAATTGATGACCTTTTTCGTTTGGATGAATGCCGTCCTCGCAGAGATAATCGCTAAAGTCCTTCTTTTCGGAGAAAACGGATCGGATGTCGATCATCGGAGCTTTACAGCTCAAAGACAGCTCCTGTATGATATTGCTGTACATTTCCTGCCAGCGATAGATGGTTTCCACTTCTCCCAGAAAGGCCATTATGTTTTTAGCATTTAGACCCTTACTGATCCATTTGAAATACCTTTTGGCATCGATAGGCGGAAGGCTCAGAAGCACAGGATTGCCGCCGTTTTTCCGTACACGGTCTATCAATGCCGTATATTGTTCACGAAACAAGTCTGCCGGCGTATTGCAGAGATGTGCACCAAAGGGGTCTTTGGATACCTCCTGCCAATTAAAATCACAATCGTTGCCCCCAAATTCAAGAATGGTATAATCAAACTGGTTCAGCTTACTTTGATGTTTTGCCAGGATGGCGCTTCCTGCTGTTATGGTGCATCCAAACCGGGCATAATTGGTAATAGCAATATTTTGCTGCTTTTGAACCAGGTTTGCGAAGCTTTCCTTGAGGAGACAGTATTTATTTTTGGCCGCGTCAAAGATGACGCCTTTTGCTACAGAATCTCCAAAAATGCAAACAGAATTTATCATGGTATCACCTCCTGATTTGTAAGACTATGTAATATAATATTCATTATTATATTATGCAATTATGAAAATAACAATACATTATATTTCTTATTTTAAACTTATTTAAAAAATTATATACATGTGATATGATAAGAATTGCAAAGCTTTCAGACCGAAAAGTTCGGAAGACATTAGGTAAAAAAAATATTTTATGATAAATATTTGTTAGGATAGGAGAATGATATGGATCAATTATCACAATTAAAGGAGAAACTATCAAAGGAGCGTCCGGCATCCTGGGAGAACCTGCCTGACATTGAGCTTTATAAAGATCAGGTTGTAGGATATATGCAGCGCCAGCATACCCTGGAACCGGAAGATGCACAGCTTACCGGTGCTATGATCAATAACTATATTAAAAGCGGACTTCTGCCGAGAGCCAGCGGTAAAAAGTATACGAAGGATCATCTGGCATATCTCACCGCCATTTGCGCCTTGAAACAGGTGCTGAGCGTCAGCGAGACCGACCTCTTGATGAAAGCCCAGCCGGAAGGGAAGGATGCGGAAAGGTTTTATAACGAATATACCATGCTTTTAGATGAGTCTTTAAAAGAAACCGTAGATTTGATAAATGAAAGTATGAACAGGGAGGATCTTGCAAGGATGGCTTTTAAATTGGCGGTTACCAGTTATGTGCAGAAGCTGCTATGTAAAAAATTACTGGATATTCTAAAGATTTAATAGGAGCAGGAACCTTTTGTGATCTCCTGTTACTTAATTTTACAGATAATAAGTATTGTAAAGCCTTCGACATTTAGTGTAAGATATCAGTAATCAATATCGCATCTGTTGACAGCAAGGAGGATATGTATGGATAAGAGCAGTGGATTGTTAAAGCTTGAGAAATTATCTAAAGATATCATTTTAAATAGTCCCAACGGTATCATCGTAACCGGAGAGGATGGTATTGTTAAATTTATGAATGATTCAGTAGAGAAATTTTTTGACATAGAAAAAGAAAAAAGCTACGGCAAAATTTTGTCTGATTTTATCCCTGAATTTAAGAATATTGAAAATGAACAAGGAGAAATACATCATATTACTCTAAATAATAGAATTCTGCATATATTGTCCTTTGCATTAAAAGAGACAACTGGCGATGTTGATAAGGCGTATTTGATTTTAGATATTTATGAAAGCTCTCTGCTTAAATTGGAATTAAGCCATCAAAAAGGCATGCTTAATGATTTTCAGGAAATTCTGGAAGGATCTCATGACGGAATCCTGGTAACAGACGGGACTGGGGAAGTTCTTTTTGTAAATAGTTCTTATGAGCGGGTAGCAGAAATTAAAAAAGAAGACCTTTACGGAAAGAATATGAAGGACCTAATCAATCCTATCTGGATGCCTAATTCGGTTGCCTTTGTCGTAATTGAGCAAAAGTGCACCGTATCCAAAAAACAGGTAACAAAATCCGGGAAAAATATTATCGTTACCGGAAAGCCTATTTTTGATAAAAAAGGCGAAATCAAGATGGTTGTCATCAATGCCAGAGATATTTCAGAAATTTACCAGCTTAGAGAAGAGCTTTTGAAGTCACAAAAAATGGAGAAGATGTATCTTCAAAACTATATTGATTACTCGGAAGGTGCAGAAAAGGAAGGAAAGAATATTTTAGCTGTAAGTCATAAAATGCAGGAAGTTCTGGCCCTGGCAGAAAAAGTTGCCAACTTCCAGGCCACCGTATTGATTCTTGGGGAATCCGGAGTGGGAAAAGAGGAAGTTGCGAAGTACATCCATTCCTGCAGCCTAAGAAAGGATAAGCATTTTGTAACCATAAACTGTGGAGCGATTCCAGCTAATTTATTGGAATCAGAATTGTTTGGCTATGAAAAAGGGGCTTTTACCGGGGCATCTCAGTCCGGGAAGGAAGGACTGCTTGAGATGGCCGACGGAGGAGTGGCATTTCTTGATGAAATTGGGGAGACCCCCTTAGACTTTCAGGTAAAACTTCTTAGAGTTCTGGAGACCAAAGAAATCAGAAGAGTCGGTTCCGTTAACGGTAAAATCATCGATGTACGAATTATTGCTGCGACTAACAGAAATCTGGAAGAAATGGTAGAGGAGGGCACTTTCAGGGAAGACTTGTTTTACAGGCTGAATGTGGTAAAGATCAATGTGCCGCCTTTAAGGAAAAGGATGGATGACATTGCCCCTTTAAGTATGTTGTTCTTGGCTAGATTCAACAAAAAATATGGACAAAGTAAGATCCTCACCTATGATATCATAAAAGAAATGGAAAAGCATCTATGGCATGGAAACGTCAGACAATTAAAAAATGTCATTGAAAATATGGTAATCGTCAGTAATAATGAATATTTGCAGCCTGAAGACCTTCCTTGGAATATTGACCCCAATGCGAATATTAATAAGAGAATGATCAATATTGTAGCGCAGAATGAGGAGCTTAATTTGCAGGAATCATTGGATGCACTTGAAAAACTGATTCTTGAGAGGGCAAAAAGCAGATTTAGAACCACAAGAGAGATTGCCGACTATTTGCAGGTAAATCAATCCACTATTGTTCGGAAATTGCAGAAATATAATCTCTAGAAAAAATAGAAAATATTTGAGAGATAAGCATAGAGCAGCAGAAAACAATCTGTTGCCTATGCTTTATTTTTTTTGATGCCGATTTGGTATAGGATGCTTTATCGCATCAGATGTCCAATGGAAAAGGAAGATCTGTCAGCAATGGAATTGACAGATTAACCCTATTTGCAATTTTTTTCTAAAATATAAAGGATTGGCATAAAGATTGCGGAGTAACTGTATGTGGCAAGTCTAGAATACATAGTTACCTATTTAAGAAACTAGAGAAGGAGTTAATCAATGAAAACAAGAAAAATAATAGCAAGCGTATTGGTGCTTGCACTGGTTGTTGCATTTTCTGGTTGCGGCGGTGAGAAAGAGGCCTCCGCAGATGGCCAGAAAAAGGTCGTTCTGCATGTCGGATCTACTGTGGCTACCACCCATGCTTGGTACAGAGCTGCGGAACAGATGAAAGATGAAGTTTATGAAAAATCCAACGGAAGTATAGAACTGGTATTGGACTTTGGCGGAGTTCACGGAGGTGACCGTGAAATTACCGAAGCCGTTCAGAATGGAACCTTAGGTATGGCTTGGGCTGCTGACATTGGATATGCAACCGTTTTCCCTGAAATAGGCTATGTGAATCTGCCTTATCTATTCCCTTCTCAGGAGGACGTGGACAGTACTTATTATAACGGTTGGATCGGAGAGTCGGTAAAGTCCACTATGGAAAAAAAGGGTATGGAAATTCTAGGATTTACCGACAGTGATTTCCGTTATTTAACCAATTCCAAACAGCCGGTGCAAAAGCCGGATGATCTGAAGAATTTAAAGATCCGAACTCCTCAGAACCCGATGTATGTTAAGTTCTTTACGGAAATAGGATGTCAACCTACAGCTATGAATATTACAGAAGTTGCATCCGCATTGCAGCAGAAGGCTATCGATGGACAGGATAACGGACCGATTCTGACATATACCTTTGGTTTCTATCAGTTCCAGCCGTATTTGACAAGAACCAACCACGCATTTGCAGGTGCCGCATTGTTTACTTCAAAGGCAACAATGGATAAGCTATCCCCGGAACAGCAGTCGATCATCAGGGAATTGGGAGCAAAATACGCTGATGTATCATTGAAAATGATGAGAGAAGATGTTGCTGTGTTTGAGAAGGAAATGGCTGATAACGGAGTTCAACTTTTGGACAGTACTCCTGAGCTGGATGCTTTATTCAAAGAGGCGGCCAAAAAAGTATGGAATGATCCTGAAGCTACTAAGAATTTTGATCAAGAGGTTATGAAAAAGCTATTGGAACAGTAATGCATAAATTGGATGCCGGAGCAGTATGGTTCTGCTCCGGTAACAATTCCTTAGATTGAGAGGAACCCTATGGAAAGAAACAATAAAATTGCAGCAATTTCAGCTGCCATCTGCTTTCTGGAAAAAAATATTACAGTGATTTTCTTTTTTCTAATGCTATGCCTTCTGATGATACAGGTAATCTGTAGATATTATCTTCATCTTCCTTTAGCCTGGGTAGAAGAAATGATCCGGTATATCTATATCGGTGTAGGATTTCTTGGTGCAGCTGTAGCTGTAAAAGAGCGTGGTCACATTGAGATTAATATTTTGCCGTCAATCTTAAAAGGCATTTTGAAATCGAATCATAAAGTTCGCAAGGTGCTGATGTTTACAGATGTTATCGTCTATATAATTGGTACCGGATTCTGGACTTATATTGTATATACCATGACACATTATATGCTTGAAGTGAAAGCACAAAATCAGCTTTCCGTTGCCATGGAGATTCCCATGTGGATTATTGTGGCGATTATCGTAATCTCAAGCATATTATGTGCTTTTCATTACTTATTTAACTTGATCCTCATCTTTCATTTACAAAAAACCTTGGATACTGGAGAAGAGGAGGTTCTGAAGCAGCATGAGTAATTTGATTTTGTTTTTAACTGTTTTTATGCTTCTTGCCTTTCTCAGATTTCCGGTACCTTTTAGCATGGGCCTTTCTGCTATAGCTGTTATGCTTTATTCAGGACTGCCTTTAACCAGCGTTGCTCCGGCAGTATTTGCATCTTTAGATTCTTTTACATTCCTGGCAATTCCTGCTTTTATTTTTGCTGGCGATCTTATGGCGGTAGCAGGTATTTCCACGGCAATTATGAACTTTTCCAATTCAATATTCGGGAGACTCAGAGGGGCTGTAGGTGCTGTTACGGTAGTTACATCTCTATTGTTCGGGGCAATTACAGGATCATCTCTTGCTACCATTACTGGTATTGGGGGGATGATGCTGCCAGAGATGCTGAAGCATGGCTATGATAGAAAATACAGTACTGCTCTCATCAGTGCCTGCGGATTTCTGGGTATCTTAATTCCGCCAAGTATACCCGGTATTATCTATGCGATGATGTCCGGTACAAACTTAATGAAGGTTTGGTTATGTACCGTAACTCCCGGAATTTTTCTGGGAATCTCTTTTATTCTAATCAACTATTTTACATATGGAAGAAAGCAGGAGAAAACCAAAGAGAATTTTCAGCTTTCACTTTACTTCGGCGGTATCGGTAAATCATTTAAGGAATCCATCATTGCGCTGCTTATGCCGGTCATAATCTTTTACGGCATTTATGGAGGGGTTTTTACCCCTACAGAAGCCGGTGCGGTGGCAGTCTTCTACGGTCTGATCATTGGATGGATCTTTATGCCGTTAATCAAGAAAAATTGGCCGGAAAAAAAAATAAAAACCCTTGTTGAAGATTCTGCCATTTCCAGTGCATCTATAGCGATGCTGATGGTCTTTGCCGCAGTAGCCGGAAGGATGATTACCTTTACCAGGATTCCGGAAGTACTGACAAATACCTTGTTAAGCGTAACGGATTCACAATTTGTATTTTTGTTGATCCTAAACGTGCTGCTGATCATTGTAGGAATGTTTTTAGAGACCAATACAAGCATTCTGCTGTTAGGTCCTATCCTGATACCTGTAGCAACTTCCTTCGGTGTGGATCCCATACACTTTGCGGCGATCATGTTGTTGAATCTTGAAATCGGGATGGTTACTCCTCCGTTTGCCGCAAACCTGTTCGTTGGATGTAAAGTAGGCAAGGTTACTCTGGATGAGGTGCTGCCGCATATGATCCCATTTTGGATTGCCTGTTTGATTGTGCTGCTGATTGTAACCTATGTACCTTCTGTGGTATTGTTCCTTCCCAATTTGTTTTAGTGAGTAAATCTCTCCTCTTCAAAGTACAAGCCAATAAAACAAAAGCTCCTGCCGAGGCGGGAGCTTTTGTTTTGGAGAGTCTTTACAGGGTCACCCCATCTCTTAAAATCCCCATCTGGTAGTATTCGTTTATTTCGTTTTTTGTCAAATAATTTCCGTTAATTACTTCCAGAACCTTTTGGTAGAGCTCATCCTGCAGCTCCTGTTCTTCCTGCGGTGATTGCACTCGAAGGAGCCTGCCTGCATCAAAATCGATCCATCCTTTTTTCTTTTCAGCCAGAACACTATTGGAAGCCAGCCGGAAGGTGGGGCCTGCAAAGCCGCAGGGTGTTCCCCGGCCGGTAGTGAAGATCGTCAGAACAGCCCCGGCAGCAATTTGGCCTGTAACCCCAGTTAGATCATTTCCCGGGCCGCTGACCAGAACCAATCCCTGTTTGCTGGCTCTCCCTCCATAGGCAACAACCTCCGTAACAGCGCAATTGCCGCCTTTTTGAATACAGCCCAGAGACTTTTCTTCGATAGTACTTAGGCCGCCGGCCTTATTTCCCTGGGTAGGATTATCACTGACTTTTTCTCCGTAACGCTGGAAATAATCTGCATAATTTTCTATCAGGGACACGACTTGACAAAAGACCTCTTGGTTTATGGCACGATTCATTAAAATATGTTCTGCACCGAACATTTCAGGCACTTCCGTCATGGAAACCGTGGCTCCGGCGGAAACCAGACGTTCTGCCAGACTGCCTGTAATTTTATTGGCCGTAATACCGGAGAAACCATCGGAGCCGCCGCAATTTAAAGCAATATGCAATTTGCTCAGGGGCGCAGGAGTTCGTTTGTCTTCGTTCATTGCTTCCCGAATCTCATCACAAAGAGCCATCCCGTCGGCCAATTCATCTTCCGATTCCTGCAGTACTAAAAATTTAATGCGGGAAGGGTCAAAATTTCCCATGTATTTTTTCAGCTGCACCAGATCGTTAATCTCACAGCCTAAACTGACAACCAGCACTCCTCCGAAATTAGGATTTTTAATAATCCCGGCTATGGTCCTGCCCGTTGTCTCCAAATCTTTTCCCGTCTGACTGCATCCGTAAGGGTGCGTCAGCGGAAGGATGCCGTCAAAGTTTTCTGTTTTCTTATATTTTTCTTTCGCTATGGAGGCAATCTTTTGAAGAGGACCGTTGGCACAAAATACGGTTGGAATGACAGCAAGATGATTTCTGATGCCCACTGAGCCATCATACCTACTGTAACCCATAAAGGTTTCTGCGCTGCCGCCCGGGAGAACAGCTTCTTGATTATAAGTATATTCATAACTCTTTCGTGTATTGGCGCAGGTTGACATGTTATGATCGTGCACCCAGCTTCCTTTTTTTATATCGGTTATGGTAATACCTATGGTATTGCCATACTTAATAACCGGATCCCCCGCTGGAATATCTGTCAGTGCAAACTTATGGGCGTCAGGGATGTTTTCCAGTAACACGATTTCACTGTTGTCAATCTCTGCTACATTTCCTTTTTCCAGCGGCGTCAATGCTACTGCCACGTTGTCCCTGGAATAAATTTTAATACCTTTAGCTTGACTCATTTTCTTTTTCCTCCTTATGAAGCTCCTTCAGCTTCAAATTCTGTTTTACTTCCGGGTTCACCAGATGTTTGGGAAAATATCCGGATAGGACTCTTAAAACTTCCTCTGCTACGGTTTTCTGCAGCTTGTTTTGCGATGCGGTAGAATACCAAGCGGAATGAGGGGTAAGCATCACATTTTTCATAGTAAGGAGCTTATTGCTCTTTTTCGGCGGCTCCTCTTGAAGGACATCCAGTGCAGCACCCGCTATGACCCCCTGCTCCAGGGCCCAAATCAAATCTTCCTCATGAATCAGGCCTCCTCGGCTGACATTGATGATAAATGCAGATTTCTTCATGGCCATAAAAGTATTTCTCTGAAAGAGATTTTTGGTCTTGCTGGTCAGGGGAGAATGAATGGTAATGTAATCAGCATTCACTATGATTTCATCAAATGACTTTAATTTTCCTCCGAGACTCTCTACCTGTCCTTTTTCAGCATGATTGCTATGAACCCATATTTCACCGCAAAAAGGACGAAGCTTCCTAAGATAGGCGGCGGAGATGTGCCCAAATCCGATAATTCCAACAATGGAGTCTCTAAGGCTCAGAAGCGGAGCTGCGGACTTATAATCCCAGTTTCCCTCAGATACCGAAGAATGGTATAGCGGCAGCTTTCTGTTTAAATTCAGCAACATGGCGACTGCATGTGTGGAAACCTCATCTGTACAATAATCCTCAACATTTGAGACACAAATATCTTTTTCGGTGGCGGAAGATATATCAATGGTATCAATTCCCGTAGCATATCTTGCAATTATTTTGCATCGGTCCATATGACCGATGATTTTTTTTGTTATCCGCGCATGTTGCGTTATCAAAGCATCACAGTCATGAGCTACCCGGATAATATCCTTTTCGCTTTTCAGTTGATAAGGGAATACACTGGCACCGATCTGACCTAAAATAGAAATCTCATTTTCAATGGACTCGTATTCCCGGTCTGTAATTACTACTTTATATCCAATCATGGTTTCCTCCTTCATTTACGAAACAATGTAGCAAGATTTATGCCGCAAGCGGATACGACTGAATTATGGGAAAATCACATTTTTAAACCTTGATTGTACGATGCGTGAGGGCATCAAAAATAGAAACGCATCAGAAAATCATATACCTAAAAATAACTATAGAGTTCGTAAAGCTATAAAGAGAGAGAATTGATAAATGGCCTGATTACTGGATTTAGAAGGTTTTTTACTTTTGACTAAAGATTTAATAAAAAAATGAATTCTCTATGGCATGGTATTTGCGTTAGGAAGAGATAGCGTATCAAAGCCTTATGAAAACCTATGAATTGTAAGCTAAATTATGATGAGAAAGCAGTTATGCTGCATTTTTAAATCACAGGAGGTAATAGAATGAATTTTAGCCCAACAAAAGAGCAGGAAATGGTGAGAAAGATGGTTAAGGAATTTGCCGTCAACGAAGTAGAACCAATCGCAGAAAGATTGGATGCAGAGGCAGAGTACCCGTATGAGACCATTGAGCATCTAGGAAAGCTGGGAGTAATGGGGATGCCTTTTCCTCAGGAGTACGGCGGAGCAGGTGCTGACTATATTGCTTACATAATGGCAATCGAAGAGCTGTCCAAGGTTTGCGGCTCACACGGAGTAATCGTACAAACGCATAATGCTTTATGCTGCTGGCCTATTTTTACATACGGAACAGAAGAGCAAAAAAGGAAGTATTTGCCTGACCTGTTATCAGGTAAAAAATTAGGCGCTTTTGGACTTACAGAGCCTAATGCAGGAACCGATGCCGCTGGTCAGCAGACTAAGGCAGTAGACAAGGGGGATCATTGGGTTTTGAACGGCAGTAAAATTTTTATTTCCGGCGGAGGAATCGCCGATGTCTATGTGATCATGGCGATGACGGATAAATCCAAAGGCACAAAGGGAATCAGTGCATTTATTGTTGAAAAAGGAATGCCCGGATTTTCCAGAGGAAAAAAAGAGAACAAGATGGGGATTCGAGGATCCATCGCAGCTGAGCTGGTATTTGAGGACTGCATTGTACCCAAAGAGAATTTGCTGGGAACGCTAGGGAAAGGGTTTAAAGTTGCAATGACTTCTCTGGATGTCGGAAGACTTGGCATTGCCGCACAAGCATTAGGAATTGCACAAGGAGCTTTTGATCAAACAGTAGCATATATGAAGTCTCGAAAACAATTTGGAAGATCGTTAGATAAATTTCAGGCATTAGCCTTTGAAATGGCTAATATGAAAACCAGAATTGACGGCTCCAGACTTCTTCTTTATCATGCTGCAGACAGAAGACAAAAAGGCCTTCCAAGCACAACGGAGGCAGCACAGGCGAAGCTATCCTGTTCTGAGACTGCTATGTATGTTACTACAAAAGCCGTACAGTTCCATGGTGGATATGGATATATCAAAGATTATCCGGTAGAGAGAATGATGAGAGATGCCAAGATCACTGAGATTTATGAGGGGACTTCTGAAGTCATGAAGATGGTAATCTCAGGGGATATATTTAAATAGGATTGCGGAGGAAGAATCATGAAAATAATCGTATGCGTAAAACAAGTGCCAGATACCAATGAAGTTAGAATCGATCCAGAAAAAGGAACACTGATTCGGGATGGAGTACCAAGTATTCTGAATCATGACGATGCAAATGCGTTGGAGGAAGTTCTCCGAATAAAGGATCAATATCCGGATACACATGTCACAGTTTTGACTATGGGGCCACCACAAGCTAAGGAAATGCTTACAGACTGCCTGGCTATGGGTGCTGATGAAGCAATTTTATTAAGTGACAGAGCTCTGGGAGGATCAGATACCTGGGCTACCTCGAATGCTCTTGCAGCAGGAATTAAAAGAATAGGAGACTATGACCTGATTTTTGCCGGAAGACAGGCGATTGACGGAGACACTGCACAGGTTGGGCCTCAGATCGCGGAAAAGTTGGAATTACCGCAGGTTACTTATGTTAAGGAATTTCAGCTGAACGACAGAGAAGTCACGGTAAAGAGAGCCTTGGAAAACGGCTATGAACTAATCAAGCTGCAGCTTCCTTGCCTGCTGACGGCAATCAAAGAATTGAACAAACCAAGATATATGTCTGTGCCGGGAATCTATAAGGCCTGCACCCAGGAAATCACGGTGTGGAACGCAGAAGACATTAAGGTGGATTTGAGCACAGTCGGACTGAAGGCATCCCCTACCAATGTATATCGTTCCTTTACCCCTGCGCCGAAGGGAAAAGGCATCACCGTAGAAGGCGAAACCGCTAAAGAGATGGTAAGCAACCTTGTTGGAAGCTTAAGAGAGAAGCATATCATATAACGGATGCGTTATAAGGAGGAAGAATCAATGACAATGAATTCAGAATATAAAGACATATGGGTATTCACTGAGCAGCGAAACGGCAAACTGATGAATGTGGCTTTGGAACTGCTGGGAGAAGGCTACCGCCTTTCCAGGGAGATTGGGGACAGCAAGGTTTGTGCCGTTTTGGTCGGAAATAAAGTGGATACGCTTGTCAATGAACTCTATGCCTATGGTGCCGATAAGGTTTATCTGATTCAGGATGAACTGCTTCAGAATTACACTACCGATGGCTACACGAAAGTAATCACAGATGCGATTCGTGAGTATAAACCTGAAATTGTGCTTTTCGGCGCGACCCATATCGGCAGAGACCTGGCACCGCGTATTGCGGCAAGGCTGGATACCGGACTGACGGCAGACTGTACAAGACTGGATGTAAAAGTTTCCAATTATATCGATTATCTGGATAAGTACACAACTTCAAATACTGCAAATCTTGACCGCAATTCAGAAGATAAAAACCTGAAGCAGACCAGACCTGCTTTTGGCGGAAATCTGATGGCCACCATCATATGTCCAAATAACAGACCGCAGATGTCTACGGTTCGTCCCGGAGTTATGCAGAAGAGAGAAAAGAATACCTGTGCCACGGGAGAACTGGTTACGGTTGCGCATAAGCTGAGCAAGGACGACATCTATATCACAGTAGTGGAACAGGTCAACGAAGTCAAGGAGCTGGTATCCCTGACAGATGCAAAGATTATCTGCTCCGGAGGCAGAGGTCTTGGAGACGCTTCCGGATTTGAGCTGATCAAAAAACTGGCGGATAAGGTCGGAGGCGTTGTGGGGGCATCCCGTGCTGCAGTTGACTCCGGATGGATCGACCAGTCGCATCAGGTGGGTCAGACTGGAACCACAGTAAAACCAAATATTTATTTTGCCTGTGGAATTTCCGGAGCAATCCAGCATCTTGCAGGAATGCAGACCTCAGATATCATTATCGCCATCAACAAGGATCCGGAGGCCCCTATTTTTGAAGTCGCTGACTATGCCTTGATTGGAGATTTACATAAGATCATACCGGAGATCATTGCACAGTGGGATGAGAACTAGGAGGAAAAAATGAATTTGAGAGATGTTGTAATTGTTGACGCAGCGAGAACCGGTTTTGGAAAATACGGCGGAACGCTGATTAAGACAGAAGCAGATGAGCTGGCAGCTCCGCTGCTTCTGGAATTGGTAAAAAGAAATAATCTCGAAAAAGGAGATATCGACCTTTGCGTCATGGGTAATGTAGACGGTCATTCTACGGCACCGAATCTGGGCAGACTTGCTTTGCTCAGAGCGGGATTCCCATTTGAAGTGCCCGGATTTACCGTTGAACACCAGTGCGGATCCGCGCTGCTTGCAATCAATACCGCATATATGCAGCTTGCTTTGGGAATGATTGACATCGCCCTTGCAGGCGGAGCGGAAAACCTGAGCAATGCGCCTTACTGGATCGAAAACGCCAGGCAGGGGTTCCGTCTTGATGAAAAAGGCTTGAAGATTCATTGCGAATTTATGGAAACCGCAAGACGTGTCTGCGGTCCTGCGTTATATAAAGAAAACGTCAATATGGGAATCACAGCGGAAAACCTGGCTGAAAAATACAATATCAGCCGGCAAGAGCAGGATGAATTTGCTTACGAGAGCCATATGAAGTTCTCGGCAGCAATCGAAAGAGGGAGAATCAAAAAAGAAATTCTTCCCATCGAAGTTAAGACAAGAAAAGGCCCGACCATGTTTGATACAGATGAACATGTTAAGCCAGACACCACAATCGAAGAACTCGGCAAATTAAGACCTGCCTTCAAAGAAGGCGGTACGGTCACCGCAGGCAACTCCTCCGGTATGAACGACGGTGCGGCTGTTGTTCTGATGATGACCAGAGAAAAGGCGAAGGAACTCGGCCTCAAGCCGATTGCTTCCATCGGAAAACACATCAGTGTGGGCGTCGATCCTGCGATTATGGGTATCGCACCGGCTTTCGCAATCAGAAAGATTCTGCAGATGGCCGGAACCAAGCTGGAGGACTATGGTATGTTCGAAGTAAACGAAGCATTCTGCGCTCAGACGCTTGCAGTATATAAAGAACTCGAACTGACTGCCAAACAGAGAGAGAAGTTCAACCCGAACGGCGGCGCGATTGCAGTCGGACATCCGGTTGGAGCCTCCGGTGCTCGTCTCGTGCAGACTTTGATCTACGAAATGCAGGAGAAAGGCGTGCAGAGAGGTATTGCAACCCTTTGCTGCGGCGGCGGCACCGGTATTGCGACAGAATTGATTCTGGAAGATTAATTTTATCAATAGGGAAAGTTGGCCCTAACGGAAGTGGCACAGCCACTTATAGAAATAACTGGGAGCAGTTGGCCTCCCAGAAGGAGGAAAAGTATGCAGTTTAATGAAGTCTTTGTGGCTGGCTCTGGATTCATGGGAGCCGGTATTGCACAAACCTGTGCAATGAGCGGACTGAAAGTAGTTCTTTATGATATAAATGAAGCCATCGTTATAAGCAGCAGAGAAAAGATAAACACGATGATCCAAAAACTGGTATCAAAAGGAAAGATGACTCCGGAAGAAGGAGCTGCTGCAATCGGCCGGATCTCAGTAACCACCGATATGTCCGATGCGAAGAACACGGACATCGCCATTGAAGCAGCACCGGAAAGACTGGATATCAAGAAGGATATTTTTGCAAAGCTGGATAGATTCTGTAAACCGGATGCCATCCTGGCTACCAATACCTCTTCTTTGCCCATTACAGCAATGGCAGGTGTAACGAGACGGCCGGACAAAGTAATCGGAACTCATTTTTTCAGCCCTGTACCACTCATGAAGCTTTGCGAGATCGTTGTCGGTTATACCACATCAGAAGAGACATATGAAAATACGGTAGCTTTTGCAAAACAAATAAAAAAGGAAACCATTAGAGCCTATGACAAGGGCGGATTTGTGGTGGATCGAATGCTGAATTTATTTCTTAATGAAGCGGCAAATCTATTAGAAGAAGGCGTTGGTACGGTAGAGGACATAGATAACGGGTGTAAATGGGGACTCAATCACCCCATGGGACCTTTGGAACTGATGGATCTCGTCGGCTGCGAGATTACCCTGGCCGTAATGGAGACCTTGTATGATGAATATAAAGATCCGAGGTATCGTCCGAGTACTCTGCTGAAGACTATGGTCAGAGCCGGACATTGCGGCAGAAAAACCGGTATCGGATTTTACGACTACAGAGAAGGGACGCAAAAGCCCATTAAGAGATAGTCTGCTTTTGGAGGTAAAAGATGAATTATCAATATCTGATTATAGAAAAGAAAGAAGACATCGCCTGCATTACCATTAACAGAGAAGAGGTCCTGAACGCTTTGACGGGAGAAGTAATTTTGGAACTTGATTATGTATTCCATGAACTTCATCATGATGAGGATGTCCGATGCATCATCCTGACCGGCAAGGGCAGAGCTTTTGTGGCAGGTGCGGATATCTCCCTTCTGAACACCTTCCGAGGGCAGGAAGGCAGAAAATTGGCGCGTTTGGGTCAGGCTATGATGAATTATATTGAAGGAATGGATAAACCGGTAATAGCAGCAATAAACGGCTTTGCTATCGGAGGAGGCTGCGAACTGGCTATGTGCTGTGACATCCGAATCGCTTCGGAAAAGGCTAAATTAGGGCAACCGGAAGTCAATTTGGGAATTACTCCAGGATATGGAGGATCCCAGAGGATGACAAGGCTGGTAGGAAAAGGAATGGCGAAATACCTTTGTCTTACCGGTGAGCAGATAAGTGCCCAAGAAGCAAAAGAAATTGGTTTGGTTGAAAAGGTAGTTTCTCCGGAGGAGCTTATGGACGAAGCCTTTAGAGTCGCCAAGAAAATAGCATCAAAAGCACCTATTGCAGCCGGCCTGGTCAAACTGGCCATCAATATGAGCGAAGATGTTCCCCTTGCTGCCGGAATTGCATATGAAGCTGAAATTTATAATACCGCATTTAAAACGGAAGACCGGTCGGAGGGATTATCCGCATTTTTGGAAAAGAGAAACCCTATATTTTCCAACAAATAAGCACCCAAAGGGAAAGGAGGCAGCAATATGGAAAATAAAATGACATCAAAGCAAATGTTGGGAGAACTGCTGGACGATCACTATCGTACAGCGTTGGAAGCAAAAGCAGAAGGAAAACTTGTGGCCTGGGCTACTTCTATCTGTCCGCAGGAGCTTCTTGAGACTCTGGACATTGATGTGGTATATCCGGAAAATCATGCGGCTGCAATTGGTGCAAGAAAGTGTGCTCCGGAGTTCATTGAAAAATCTGAAGGGAAGGGATATTCTGCAGATATTTGCTCTTATGCCAGAGTGAACATGGGTTATGCTGATATCCAGCACTCTGAAGCAGGAGACATTCCGATGCCTGACTTGATTTTCTGCTGCAGCAACATTTGCAATACGGTGATCAAGTGGTACGAAAATCTGGCAAGAACATTAAAAATTCCTCTCATCATGTTCGATATGCCGTTTAATCATACTTTTGCAGTACCGGACCACAGTATTGCTTATATGAAAGGCCAGATTGAACATGCAATTGACAGGCTTGAAGAAATTACCGGAAAGCAATTTGATTATGACAAATTCAGTCGTGTCATGGAAGTATCCAATGAGACTTGCAACTGGTGGAAGAAAGCTACAGATCTGGCAAAAGCGCACCCATCACCGCTAAATGGATTTGATATGTTTAACTATATGGCGATCATAGTATGCATGCGAGGGAAGAAAGAAGGCAAAGAGATATTTAAACTCTGGTATGAGGAACTGAAAGATAAAGTTGATCTTGGAATCGGACCATGGAAGGATCAAGACGAAAAATACAGAATCATGTGGGATGGAATTGCATGCTGGCCGCATTTGTCTGTGACCTATAAAATTTTGAAAAAATACGGGATTAATATGGTTACCTCTACCTATCCTGAATCATGGAATGTTGTTTATGAGGTCAATGATTTAAATGGAATGGCCAGAGCTTACAGTTCTAACTATGCAAATAGAAATCTGGATTATGGAACGGGAAATGTTATCAAACTGGTGAGGGATTTCAACCTCGACGGGATTATTTACCATTCAAATAGAAGCTGCAAACTGATGGATTTCAGACAATATGAGGTTCAAAGGAAAATAGAGGCAGCAACAGGGGTTCCCTCCGTCATTTTTGACGGAGACCAGACGGATCCAAGAATTTTCTCCGAGGCTCAGTATGAAACGAGAATTCAGGCATTGCTGGAAATGATGGAGCTGAATAAACAGGCAAGGAGGAATGGATGATGGAATCTATACACGATTTGATCAAAATACTTGAAAAAAAAGCATTAAGCCCTGAAAAGACTATCAAAGAATCAATAAATGAGACCGGAAAGGAAGTAATAGGATGTTTTCCGATCTATACTCCGGAAGAAATAATATATGCTGCAGGTTACTTACCGGTGGGTATGTGGGGAGGAAGAACTCAAATCAAGCTTGCGGATAAATATCTACAGGGTTTTTGCTGTTCCATTATGAGGGCGAATATAGAACTTGGCCTGCAAGGTGTATATGATTTTCTAAAAGCGGTAGTTCTTCCGACTTTCTGTGATACCTTGAAATGTGTCTGTGAGAATTGGAAAGTAGCAGTACCTCAAGTACCGATCCTTCCCATCGTTTATCCGCAAAACAGACTGCTGCAATCAGGTTTTAAATACATGGTTACTGAATTTACAAGAATTAAGGGAGAAATTGAAAAGATCTCAGGTGCTAAAGTATCAGAATCAGACATGGAAGAAGCCTTTAAAGTTTATGAAGAATACAGGGCAACTATGAGAACTTTCGTACAGGTTGTGAAGGATTATCCTATTACCATTACTGCAAGGAAAAGACATCTTATAATTAAGGCCGGATATTTCATGGATAAAAAAAGATATACAGAAGTAATCCGGCAAATCATAGATGGTTTAAAAGGATTGCCTAAGGAGGAATGGAAAGGAATCCGGGTTATCACTACCGGGTTGATTGGAGAACCCGTTGAGCTGTTGGATATTTTTGATGAAAATTGTATTTCAATTGCAGCAGATGATTTTGCACAGGAATCGAGACAATTCAGAGTGACGGCAAGGAAAGAGGGAACTCCTCTGGAAAAAATGGCATATCGTATCGTGGATCAAAGAGGATGTACATTCTTATATGAAGAGCAGAAATGCAAAGGCAGCATGCTGATTAACATGGTAAAGGAAAACGACGCTCAGGCAGTCATTGTTTGTATGATGAAATTCTGTGACCCAGAGGAGTTTGATTTCCCTATCATAAAAGAGGAAATCGAATCAGCGGAAATACCGTTGCTATACATAGAAATCGACCAGCAAATGGATTCTTTTGAACAAATTAGGACAAGAGTACAAAGTTTTGCAGAAATGCTCAGTTAAGTGAGGGAGAAGATATGTATTTAGGAATTGATATTGGGTCATCATCGTCAAAGGCTGCATTAATTAATCATCGTAAGGAACTTGTCGCTACCAGTGTCGTGAATATGGGCACCGGAACAAAGGGCCCTGAAATGGTATTGGAAAATGTCCTTAAAATAGCGAATATTTCCAAGGAAGATATTAAATATACCATTGCCACCGGTTATGGTCGTATTACATTTCAGGATGCCAATCTTCAAATTACAGAAATCAGCTGCCATGCTAAGGGTGCGTCATTTCTCATGGAAGATGTAGCCACGGTTATAGATATTGGCGGACAAGATGCTAAAGTGATAAAAATTGGGGAAGACGGGAAAGTGAAAAACTTTGTGATGAATGAAAAATGTGCGGCAGGAACAGGAAGATTCCTTGAGGTAATGGCCAGAGTTTTGAATTGTAAAATAGAAGAGTTGTCCGATCTTGCCGAGAAATCTACCAATGATATTCCAATCAGCAGTGTATGTACTGTATTTGCTGAGAGCGAAGTGATCTCTCAATTGGCATCAGGAGCAGCTACAGAAGATGTTGCAAAAGGTGCTCACGTTGCTATTGTTAAAAGAATTAGAGGAATGTGCAACCGCATTGGATATGAACCCTTAATCGCAATGACTGGCGGAGTGGCTTTGAATTCTAATATAGTAAAGTTGATGGGCGAGGAACTGGGGCATCTTGTTGTGGCGGCCCCTTATCCTCAAGCCGTAGGATCAATAGGTGCAGCTGTGTTTGCTTATGAAAAATCAAACAGGGAGGATGAATAATGATGAAAAAAACAGCATTAAGTCAGGCGGAAATAAAAAGTATTATACCGCACAGAGAGCCGATGCTCCTCATTGATGAAGTGGAAGAAATCATAGAGGGAAGCAGTATAAAAGCAAAATTTTTTGTTGATCCGGTGAGAGAAATTTTTAAAGGGCACTTTCCGGGAGAGCCTGTACTGCCGGGTGTGTATACGGTAGAATGCATGGCTCAGGCTTCAGATATCCTTCTCCTCTCTATGGAGCGGTATGCAGGTAAAATACCGTATTTCATCGGCATTGACAAAGTCAAGTTTATGAAAAAGATAGAACCTGGTGATACCATCGAAATTCACTCTAATATTTTGAATGAAAAAGCGGATAAAGCTATCGTAACGTGCTGCTCTAAAGTATTTAACAAGGGTGAACTCGCAGCTACAGGCGAAGTGACTCTCGCAATGAGATAAATCTATAGATATCGGTAAAAATATAATAAATGTTAGGAGATAGAATATGGACTGGAAAACAATTTACAGAGAAAGACTTACCACAGCAGAAGATGCGGTGAAAGTAATTCAATCCGGCGATGCAATCATTCCTTCTCATGCAGCCGCAGAACCAAAGCATATTATTAACGCACTTCTTGCTAGAAAAGAAGTGCTCCAGAGTGTCCAAATCTGGCAGGGATTAAATGTAGGCGATGCCCCCTACGCCCAGCCAGAATATGCAGGACACTTTATTGACATAAGTTTTTTCCTGGGAAAGAACAACCGTAAATGTATTCAATCAGGACAAGGCGAATTTCTTCCAATTCACTTCTATGCTCAGCCAAGGGCAATTAGAGAGAGCGCTATCAAATGTGATGTGGCGATGATTAGTTGTACACCGCCTGATGAAAATGGTTACGTTAATATGGGGATTTCATGCGATCAAACCAGAGTAATTGTTGAAACCGCGAAGATTACCATTGCTCAGGTGAATAAAAAAATGCCCAGAGTTTGCGGAGATACGCTTATCCATGTTTCAGAAATCGATTATTTTGTAGAATATGACGAAGATTTGTATGAAATTCCGTTAATCAAGAGTGATGATCCGATTGCGGAAAAAATCGGATATAATATTTCTACTCTGATCCAGGATGGTGATACTTTACAGATGGGCCAGGGAACCATTCCCAATGCGATATTAAAGTTCTTGATGGATAAGAAAGATCTGGGGATACATACCGAAGTTTTTTCCGATAACCTGATTCCGCTTGTTGAAGCTGGTGTTGTAAACGGAGCTAAAAAATCTATCAACAACCGTAAGATTATTTCCACATTTATTCAAGGAACCAGAGCCCTTTATGATTATGTAGACAATAATAATATGATTTGTTTAAAGCCTGTAAATTACACCAATGACGTTGCGGTAATTGCTTCTAATGACAACATGGTAGCCATTAATTCTGCGCTGGAAGTAGACATGATGGGACAGGTGGTTGCAGACTCCATCGGAATCAAAACCTTCAGTGGAGTAGGCGGACAGCTGGATTTCCTGCGCGGAGCCGAACAATCTAAAAATGGCAGACCGATTATAGCACTGCCTGCCACTGCTAAAAACGGAAGCATTTCCAGAATTGTAGCTTGTTTGAAGCCCGGAACCCCGGTTACGACCACAAGACAGGATGTCCATTATGTAGTCACGGAGTATGGTATTGCAAATCTGTTCGGTAAGCCCATCCGAGAAAGAGCGAAGCTCTTAACTCAAATCGCGGCTCCTCAATTTAGAGAGGAATTAGAAAAAGAGTTCTTTGACTATTACAAAAAAATAGGCGAATGAAAATTTAAGGAGACATAAAGAGATGCTCTCATTAGCAGCTCCAGGCAAATATCTGCAGGGAAGAAATCTTATCGAGAATATCAGCAGTCATATCAACGTGCTTGGCTCAAAATTTGCAATTATTTGTGATGAAGTTGTACTGCAAATTATTGAGGAAAAGATAAATACAAGCTTCTCAAACAATAAAAATATGCATGGATTCATTCTTTTTCGGGGGGAGTCTACGCAAATTGAAGCTGAAAGAATTGCTTCTGTTGTGATTGAAAAAGGCTATCAGGTGATTGTCGGCATAGGCGGAGGTAAGACCATCGATACAGCTAAACTTGCTGCGAACATTCTAGGTTTGCCATTGGCCGTTATTCCGACAGTCGCTTCATCCGATGCTCCCTGCAGTGCAATGTCGGTTATCTACGACGAAGACGGAACTTTTATAATATCTTCTAAGATGAAAAGAAATCCTGATATGGTACTTGTAGATACGGAAATCATTTCGAAGGCTCCGGTGAGAACATTGGTGGCAGGTATGGGAGATGCCTATGCTACATACTACGAGGCCAGGGCTTGCAGGCAGTCGGGGGCTAAGAATTTTAGCGGGGGAACTGCAACGGAAGCAGCCTATGATATGGCAGCGCTTTGCCGTAAATTATTGCTGGAATATGGTGAACAAGCGAAAGAAAGTACTGAAAAAAAGGAGTGGAGCACTGCTCTTGAAAGGATAGTAGAAGCCAACATCTATTTAAGCGGCGTAGGCTTTGAAAATAATGGTTGTGCTATTGCTCATGCCGTTTATAGTGGTATGACATCAATACTGAAACCATTTCCGGTTTTTCATGGAGAAGCAGTGGCCTTTGGAACGATTGTGCAATTAATAGCGGAGGGAGCTTACAAAAGCAATCAGAATGAATTGGACGAAACAATCAGATTTTATCAAAGAGTGGGATTGCCGCTGACCTTCGGGCAAATGGGCATTGATATTCCAACTGATAAACAGATTTATTCTATTGCCGAAGCCACCTGTACAAAAAGCAAAAACGCTTATAATATGCCTTTTCACGTAGATTCAAAAACCATATTCAATGCGCTGAAACTGACTTTGTAGGATCTCATAGAATATATCTTAATCAAGAGGATAATCATGATGGAATTGTTCAATATAAGAGGGAAAAAAGCCATCGTTACCGGGGGCAGCCGCGGCCTCGGCAAGGGAATGGCCCAGGGCCTCCATGATGCAGGAGTGGAGCTTGTCCTAATGGGGACAAATGAAACTGTGATAACCACAGCAAAAGAAATGGATTCCTCTGAAGCAAGAACGTATGGTGTAATTGCAGATTTTAAAGAGGAAGAGGATGTTCGCAAAGCCTTTTACGAGGCACTGGAATTTCTTGGAGATATTGACATTCTTGTAAATAATGCAGGAATGCAGATTAGACATCCAAGTGTGGAATTCCCGCTTCGGGATTGGGAACTGGTCTTGGCTGTTAATCTGACATCGGTATTTTTATTAAGTCAATTGGCCGGGAAAATTATGCTTGAGAAAAACAGCGGCAAAATAATCAATATAGCCTCTCTGCTAAGTTTTTCTGGTGGATATACCGTTCCTGCTTATGCGGCCAGTAAAGGCGGAATCGCACAGCTTACAAAAGCGTTATCAAATGAATGGGCAGCCGGAGGTATCAATGTCAATGCAATTGCCCCGGGATATATGGACACGGATAATACGGCAGAAATCAAACAGGACCCCAAAAGATATGCACAAATATTGGAGAGAATCCCTGCAGGAAGATGGGGGAGCCCGGACGATCTTATAGGTGCTTTGATCTTTCTGTCTTCCCAAGCCTCAGATTATGTAAACGGATCGATTTTATCTGTTGACGGAGGGTGGATGGGTCGTTAAGATAGATAAAAAAACGTAAACGGATAAAACCATTTACGTTTTTTTATTTAAAAATTTTGAAAAATTGTTATACAATAAAAGAGGGATGAGAACTGCAATATTCAAGCATGTTCTCTGAAACCTCAATGTCAATAAGATGTAAGGTATCTTTTATTCTAACGATCTTTGGATTCGTTATGTCAATCTTAGGGCACGTCTGAAGGGCCGCCAATATTGTCTCCTCTTCCGTATCCAGCATAATCGGAATCCTTCCGGCTTCAGGATTGCCCGAAGCAATGCAATTTGCATAGGTGGAAACTTGATCTATGCTATCATATACATTTCTTGTGATGAAGTCTGCGATTCCTACTCCTGTTGCATTGCGATGGGTACCTTCGGACAGGCCTAAAACCACAATTCTCTTTATTTTAGGTCCCTTAAAATCAGTGATGGGACCTACAGACATTCTTCCCGTAATATTTGGATCCATGCCGGCTCCTGTAATATCTTTTCCGATTTGTTCAATGATGAGCACATCAATTTCATCAAATTGAAGCTTTGGCATCAGACTTTTACTGACAGACAGCAGCTTTGGCTCCTCTTCTATAAAATCCAAACCAGAGACGGCTTTTACCATATGGATGTTTTCATGAGCATTTTCGATAATTGCAATTCCAAAACCGATATATTTCTTTTCTAAGATTACCTTGGCAACAGATGGAATGATCCTAGGGAACTCTCTGAAACCTTCCTGATGCAATCTGGAGCAGCCGTTATGCTTCCCCAGGCCGATGGCCAGCATTTTACAAAGGCCGCTTTCAATAGGAGCATCAAAGTCTGTGTGAACCTTGACTCTGGCAATCGGAATGATTATGTCTGCCTCCGACGCTATCTTATCAATATGAACAGGAATATCATCTTCTGTATTACCGATGATTACTGTTTCCATAGAACTATGAATCGGAACACCGATATACTCCTCCGTAATTCCGTAACCCTCCAGAATTTCTTTCTGCATTTCTGCAACGCCGCCGCCATGGCTCCCCATGGCCGGAACA
The DNA here is from genome assembly GCF_018128545.1 of Sinanaerobacter chloroacetimidivorans. Classification (GTDB taxonomy): domain Bacteria; phylum Bacillota; class Clostridia; order Peptostreptococcales; family Anaerovoracaceae; genus Sinanaerobacter; species Sinanaerobacter chloroacetimidivorans. The sequence continues at coordinate 173,581 of NZ_JAGSND010000004.1, forward strand.
ATGAACGGATGGGATTCCAGTCTTAACAGGCAGTCAACAGTTGCTTTTACAATCTCCTTTAGGTTTGAAATCCCGCGGCTCCCTACCAGGACTGCAACGGAAGCTCCCTTGGGGATTCTGGATTTGATATTTTCCTTCATGATTTCTTCTGCAACTGCAACGGGAATCACTTCCAGCTTTTCATCAGGAAAGTGTTGTTTTACTTTAATCATTGCAGGCAGTTTCACTTCATATATTTTTTTCGGTAAAATAGGCATAATTAAACCTCCGCAAATCTACATTATTTCTTGCGATTTCCAAATAAAAATTATGAATAAGCCTACTCTTTCATTTTATCAATGTTATATTAATAATGCAATTATTTATAATGCATAAAAGTCTGTTTTCAGATTTTTATGCGATACACTTTAGCAATTGGCATTAAAGTTGCTTATCTTTTTAATTGAATAAGCCTAACAAAAAAATGAAGAAAGGAAGGATTATATTGAAAGCGATCGTCTTAGAGACAATAGGGTCCCTGGATGGACTAAAATATGTAGAGAACAGACCTGTACCGAATCCACAGAACGGAGAGATAAGGGTAAAGGTTTCCGCCGCAGGGTTAAATCCGGTCGATTATAAGCTCACTCTGGGATGGGGCGATGTGAATTGGAGCAGTCCCCCGGTCCTGGGTCTTGATGTTGCCGGTATCGTTGACAGTATCGGAGAAGGTGTTACAAAATTCTCCGTGGGTGACAGAGTTTATTATCATGGCAATTTGTCAAAAGTTAACGGAGGATTTGCCGAATATGCCTGCACGGATGAAAACTCGGTTTCTCTTATGCCTGAAGATCTTTCAATGTTGGCGGCAGCCTCCTTGCCATGCTCGGGATTTACTGCCTATCAAGCTGTTGTAAAGAAGCTTAGAGCCGAAAGGGGCAAAACGATTTTGATTCATGCGGGTGCCGGGGGAGTAGGCGGATATTCCATTCAGCTTGCGAAAATGAGAGGCCTCACGGTTTTTACAACTTGTTCCACAAAAAATATTGATTATGTAAAAGAACTAGGGGCAGATTTCGCACTGGATTATACAAAGGACGACATTTATGTTAAAATTATGACAGAGACCCAGTCGAGAGGCGTTGATTATATCGTTAATACCTTGGATCGCGAAAGTGCAACCAAGGACATTGATATTCTTGCCTTTCACGGAGAGCTTGCTGCAATTGTGGAGCATCCGGATTTCAGCAGGATTCGGTTTTATGAGAAGGCTATGTCCATACATGAAGTCGCATTGGGAGGAGCACATCTAAATGGAGATCTGCAAGCCAAAAGACAGCTGGCAGAGATTGGAGATGAATTTGCGAAGCTGGTTGTTATGAAAAAAATCAAGCCTCTTTCCATTAAAAAAATTGAATTACATGAAGTGCCTCAATGTTTGGCAGAACTGGAGAGACGCCATGTCGCAGGGAAAATGGTAGCGCTGATAAATGATGCGGAATAGCATTTTGATGTTGGTGCGCATCAAAAACCATAATGACAGTGCTGCTTTCTCGTACAAAGATGAAAGAAATTAAAAGAAAAGAAAGAAGCATCGCCGCAACAATAGAGTGGCATAAAAATTGCTCTAATAATATTTAACGTAGAATTACATCAGAAATTAATTAGAATTTAGGAGGGAACAAAATGTTTAGAAAAGTTGCACAATTACCACTAGATTATGATCTATTTAAAGGCAAAAACTCTATATTCAATTGGTCTCCAGCCGGATCCGTTATTTTTGGTAATGGATCGGTTGCAAGAACAGGACAGGAAATAAAAAGGCTTGGAGGACAAAAAGTAGTAATATGCACAGATGAAGGTCTCGTTAAATTCGGGGTGGTCCAAAAAGTCACAGACTCTCTTGAAGAGGCAGGGGTTGAGTACATAGTATTTGATAAGTGCGAAGCAAATCCATCTGTGGAAACGGTAGAGGCTGTAGTGGAATTGGCAAAGAATGTGGATATGCTGATCGGTGTCGGCGGCGGAAGCTCCATAGACCCTGCTAAAGCAGCAGCTATTTTGATAACAAACGGCGGAAACATAAGAGATTATGAAGGCTGTGACGTTTTCAAAGAGCCTCCTTTACCTGTTATCGCAATACCTACCGCTGCCGGAACCGGTGCGGAAACAACTCCTTTCGCGGTTATCACAGATGTCCAGAAACAATGGAAAATGGCTATCGGCGGATCTTACAATATCGCTTCTCTTGCGATCTGTGATCCGGAACTTACGGCATCACTTCCTCCGATGTTTACAGCCGCAACTGGTATGGATGCACTGACTCATGCCATTGAAGGCTATGTATCAAGAGCTTTGGATCCTATTTCAGAGCCGATTTTGGAACAGGCTATCAAGTTAATTGCAGGGGCACTTAGAAGAGCAACCTTTAAGGGAGAGTATGACAAGGATTCAAGATATGATATGATGCTCGGAAGTACTCTTGCCGGTATGGGATTCACAAATACGATATTAGGAATCGCGCATTCCATGGCACATCCTCTGGGAGCAATGTTCCATGTGCCTCACGGTGTAGGAAATGCAATCTGTCTTCCTGTGGTCATGCAGTTTAATATGTCCGCCAATCCTGAAAAAACCGCAGCGATAGCCAAACTATTCGGCAAGGATGTCTCTAATATGGATTTGATGGAAGCTGCACAGGTCGGCGTGAACTGTGTATTCCAGCTTCTGGAGGATCTTCCGATTCCGCCTCTCAGCAACTGGGGCGTAAAAGAATCCGATATTGACAAGCTGGCAGAGGAAGCGATGAAGGGCGGAGACAGATGGACAAATCCAAGAGAGACTACAATTGATGATTTCAAGGCCCTTTATGTAAAATGTTTGAAATTAAAAAAGTAATAGGAGGGTTATTATGACTTTCAAAAAGAAAAGCTTTGACTTGTCAGGAAAGGTTGCAGTAGTAATCGGCGGAACCAGAGGTATTGGAAGAGGTATTTCACTAACACTTGCGGATCATGGTGCTGATGTGATTCCTGCAAGCAGAAATATCGAAAATGCGAAAAGTGTTGTGGCAGAGATAGAAGCAATAGGAAGAAAATCAATGCTGGTAAGTATGGACTGCTCCAGCCAAGAACAGCTGATCAAGCTTAAGGATGATATCCTGAAAGAGTTCGGACATATCGATATCCTTGTCAATTCACAGGGCGTGGAAAGACGTGGCTATATTAAGGACTTTTCTTTGGAAGATTGGAGAACCGTTCTATCCGTTAACATCGATTCCGTTTTTCTGGCAACAAAGATCTTTGGAAATGTGATGATACAACAGGGCGCTGGGAAAATAATCAATATTGCATCCATGGCTTCCTTTTTAGGTCTGATTGAAGCTCCGGCCTATACCGCGAGCAAGGGTGCGGTTCTTCAATTCACAAAGGCTTCCGCGTTGGAATTTGCCCCCTATAACATCCAGGTAAACGGCATTGCCCCGGGCTGGTTTAAGACGGAGTTGACGCAGCCGGTACAGGATAATAAAGAACTATATGAGATGATAAAAAATAAAATTCCGGCTGGAGAATGGGGAGACGTTGAAGAGCTGGGAGCCTGTGCGGTATTCCTTTCCTCCAATGCCTCTGACTATGTAACCGGAGCCACAATCCCTGTGGACGGCGGATTTTTATATAATGGAGCGTAAAGTGAAAATTAAAATAAACGTGAGCCGTTTCTTAAATAAATACTTTACCAGTACTGGTGATCTAGAGCTGGTTGTCAAGGAAGATGCTGCTGTTAAAGATCTGCTGATTGCATTGCAGGAACAGTATGGGGTGGAAATCTTGGGCAAAGTGAAAAATGATGTTCAACTGCGGAAATATTGTCTGGTGATTATTGACGGCAGGATTTCTCTCTTAAACGAAAGGGTCACTGGTAAAGAGCGGCAAATTAAGTTAGTACCGCCCATTAGTGGTGGATGATAAAGGAACAGGTGGTTATTTATGTATGGATATATGGGCAGAATATTAAGAGTTGACTTAACGAACGGTACGTTTCAGGATGAAGTTTTAAAAGAAGACGATGCAATAAACTATCTTGGCGGCAGCGGAATAGGAACAAGAATTCTGTATGACGAAACGGCACCGGAGACAGAACCGTTGTCTCCGGAAAATATTTTAATTTTTATGACGGGGCCCTTTACCGGAACAGGTACACCCTTGAGCGGCAGACATGCTGTGGTTTCAAAATCACCTTTAACAAACATATTCGCACAGAGTGATATCGGCGGAAGTTTCGGGACCGCTTTAAAGGCCACCGGTTATGACGGAATCGTCTTCAAAGGAAAAGCTTCATCTCCAAAGTATTTATACATTACGGATCATTCGGCAGAACTCAGAGATGCCGACATCGTATGGGGCAAAAACAGTTACGAGACGGAAATAATTTTAAAACAAAACACCGATCCGAAAGCGGAGGTAACCTGTATCGGACCTGCTGGCGAGAAACTGGTAAAGTTTGCTTCTATAATGAGCGATGGAAAAGATGGAAGAGCAGCAGGCAGAGCGGGATTGGGAGCCGTAATGGGCAGTAAGAATCTGAAAGCTATAGTTGCAATCGGTTCAAAGAAAACACCGATTGCGGAACCTGAGAGGTTAAAAGAGCTTATTAAAGATTTTGCACCAAAATGTAAAGAAGCAATGCAGGGAATGACTGATTTTGGAACTACGGTTTCACATGTGGCCACAGAAGAATCAGGAGACATGCCGATCAAAAATTGGATGGAAGGCTCCTGGCATGAAGGTGCGGAGAAAACCTGTGGTCAGGCTATGGTGGAAAGAGGAATTCTTGTCAATAACTATAGATGTAAATCCTGTTTTGTCGGATGCGGAAGAGTCGTGAAAATCACTGAGGGGAAATATGCTCCAGTGGATGGAGGCGGTCCTGAATATGAGTCCATGGCCATGTTGGGAGCGAATTGCATGGTGGATGATTTAGAAGCAATTTGTAAAGCGAACGAGCTTTGTAACCAATATGGAATGGATACCATTTCTACCGGTTCTGCGGTAGCTCAGGCTATGGAGCTTTTCGAAAAAGGATTGATCACTCCGGAAGATACGGAAGGCTTGAGCCTTGAATGGGGGAGCGGAGATGTTCTGGTTGAACTGATTGATAAAATCGGCGAGAGAGAAGGCATTGGCAATTTACTTGCAGAAGGTGTCGTAAAAGTTGCAGAACGTTTTGGACCGGAAGCTTCTAAATCAGCAATAGCCGTGAAAGGGCTTGATTTACCGGCACATGATCCAAGAGCCTTCTTCGCACTGGGAATTCAATACGCTACATCGAATCGCGGAGGATGTCATCTCTCTACATATGCGGATGTCTTGGAGAAAGGTGTAACCTATGCCAGAATGGGCTTCCCTGAGGTAATGGATCGATTTGATGAGAACGATAAGGGACGGTTGAGCGCAAAGATGCAGGATTTCTGTGCCCTGTTTGATTCGTTGAAACTGTGCAAATTCCTCATGTGGGGTGGAGTGCAGGAAGGCGATATTGAGGGTTGGTATCAGGCAGTAACCGGCAGGAAGATCAGTTTTGAAGAATTGATGATCACCGGAGAAAGAATTGTGAATCTTCAAAGGATGTACAACTACAGACTTGGATTGACAAGAAAAGATGACATATTGCCGGATAGAATCCTGAAGGACCCGAGAGGATCCGGCGGCGCACCTACCCAGCTGCCTCCGCTGGAAAAGATGCTGGAAGAATTTTATAGAGTAAGAGGCTGGGATTCCGATGGAATTCCAACACAAGAAAAACTGAAGGAAATAGGTCTGGACTTGGCCGTATAGCTACCTTCTTTAAATATAAGTTAACCAGATGCAACATAAGAATCTATGCGCAAGAATAGATTCTTATGTTGTATTAGCCAATATTTAGATTGTGGATGATGCAAAATTGGGGCAGATTCCAAAACGCATCAAAAGGGATCCCTATTTTAAAATCTCTTATCAAAAGGATTCTGGTAAAAGGATTCAAATTAAGTTAAATGAAGGGCTTCACAGTTTCATAGGGTATCTGATCAAAATAATAAAAACATAAAATATGGCATTAGTTTTGCAAATACTAATATTGCCACGCTTTTATCGATATAAGTTGACAAATCTTCAGAAAAAGGAGGACGATGCTGCGGTCTGCAAAAATGTCTATAGTATGATTTCATGTACATTAATATAGTCATGAAAATTAATTTGCAAAGGAGAATAGTATTATGACGCCTATCTATGAACAAATTGGACCCTGGCTGATCGAGTATGCAATGCATATTCCGCTTGCCGTAATTGGATTTGTATTACTCTGCAAAGAGGGAGTTTTTAAAAAACCTGGTGGAAAAATTTTATTTATACTAGTTGTGTTTATCTGTCTGTTTTTCCCGATCAGCCAAGCCTACTGGCATTTTCAATTCCCGGTGGCTTTTCCATTGCATGAAACTATCCTACAATGACAGTTTGAGAGGAGATGAAATAAGTGACAAATACAGTATTTAACTTAGAAGCCATAGACTTCGTTATCATTGCAATTTACTTAGTCACTGTGGTTGGAATTGGACTTTTCTTTGGAAAGCGTGTTAAAAATCAAGGAGAATTCTTCGTAGCAAGCAAAAAATTGCCATGGTGGATTTGCTCCTTAGCATTTATGACAGTTTTAATTAGTGCTCAGGACATTGTATCCTATTCACAAACAGGTTATGAAGCCGGTTTTGCGGCTTTTCAAATGTATCTGGATGACCTGGGATGGGCAGTATTGTTCCTGGCAATTGGTACACCGATCTATTTCCTATCCGGAATATATTCTGTCCCAGAATACATGGAAAGAAGATTTAACAAGAATGTAAGAGTCGTTAGTTCTATTGCAATGCTTCTGTTTATGCTGGCATTGATGTCCTTTAATGCATACGCAGTAGGGGTTCTGTTGAATGCCATGTTCGGTATAGATGTTTTTGTTGGTATGATGATTATTACAGTCATCACGGCAGTTTACACAACGAGCGGCGGAATTATGGCTGTAATGATTACCGACACGTTACAGGCCGTATTAATTTTTGTCGGAGGTTTCTTCGTTGTAGGATCAGGTTTAAAGATGGCCGGTGGTTTAGGGAATATGATAACGTATCTCCCTACCGGACACCGAAGCTTATTTACACCTCTGTTTGACCCTAATTTTCCGCAGCTCGGTATGTTTTTGGGCGGTGCTTTTGCGATCACTGCTGCATGGTATTTCGCTCACCAGGGAAATATTCAGAAAATTTTAGCTGCAAGAACCATTAATCAAGCCAGACTGGTAACAATCGTATTCATGGGCATCTTAATGCCAATCGGTGTTTTGTTTACCGGAATGCCGGGGTTGATTCTAAGATCACTGGTAGAACAAGGCATTGCGACTTCACCTGAAAACACAGGAGCTTCATTCCTCGTACTGGTTGGAATGGTTGCGACTCCGGGGATTTTAGGAGTAATCGTTGCCTTTGTTCTGTCTGCAATGATGTCAACTGGAAGTACATATATAAACTCCAGTGTAACCATTTTTATAAATGATATTTATATGCAGATCAAACCGAATCGATCTGACACACATTATTTGAAAGCCGCGCGTATTTCTTCTGTCATAATTGCTTTAGTAGTTCCAATTATTTATGCAAAATATTTTATGGGATTCAGCGCGTTGATGACTGCACTTTACAGCCTGACTTCAGCTGTTATGCCTGGAATGGTTATCGTTGCCGTCTTTGGAATCTGCTCAAAGAGAATTCATTCTAATACTGCAACTGTTACTATTGCGGCTAGTATTATTGGTGTACTGCTTGCGGTATTTATTCCGGATGTCTTTCAGCAGCCATTTTGCTTTGGACTATACGGCACTGCTGGTGCAGGATGGTTTAACTCATTTGTAGGTCTTGTTTGGGCATTGGTTGCATTAGTGATAGGTTCCTTAATCTGGAGGAAACAAGAAAAAGAAGATTTTGAGTATTATGGGCTGGTGTATTTTGCACAACCTGTTTCAAAACTAGAGGAATTGTATTGGAATGCACTTGCAAAAGGCGGAAAAGGATATATTGATCTTTCTCAAGAAGAAATAAAAGAAATCATAGAAGCAAAAGACAAACATGCATTGGCTGAATAGACTGAAATTGAAAGGAGATCAATGATGGGAATTGCAAAAGCCACTGGAATTATTAAGCCCTACAATGAAGAGGGCATTATCGTCGGCGCTTGGTTATCTCAAAAAAAGATGGATCAAATAGGAGTAAAGATGGGTGATTTCATTTACGTGCAGAAAGGTTGGAGCGGCTCTCTATCGTGCAGGGCGGTCGTGAAAGGTACATTGCCTTCCAACTTTGATGAGGAGACGATAGCGTTAACGGACGATAGAATACAAGAAGGAAATTTTACAGAAGGCGATATCTGTAATTTCTGGAAACATACCAGCTGGTTCTGATTTTATCAGTACCATAAAGGGAGGACATCAGCATGAGAACCTATTCTGTAACAGAAAAAATAAAAAAGGAAGAAGACGTTATCAAAGAACTGGATTCAATTGTCAAAAGCATGATTTTGCCCAGAGTATTTAAGCGTGCTTATAAATTCGAAGAAATTAGATTAGTCTATATACCCTATGCGTTAAGTGAGTATGAAATCGAAAATACCAAATTAAAAAAAGGCGGGCAGAAAGGTAATATATTTATTAGCACTGAAGTTCAAACAAACAGAAAAAAAGCCTTTTTAGCAATTGAAGATTTTCATACTTTGGAAGAAGAGCATCTGGAGAATCTTGTTACAGAGACCGATTTAGATGAAAAGCAGCTAGAGGAAAACGATCGAAGGGAATTGCTGTTCAAAACTCTCCCTAGAAATTTGAAGTCTTGGAAGGAACATAATATCAAGAAAAAGCAATACAAGCTCTTTTACAGACCTCTATACCTGATGAGATACCGATTATTCGGCAGGCAGCAGGTATATAAGACCTTCGGAGATAAATATAATTTGTAATCTTAGCCTCCAAATGAAATATAAAAAACGTCTTAATGCATTGAATGGTGCTTAAGGCGTTTTTTAATGCCCAATGAGTTTTGATAGATGAATACGATCCTGGGACAGCATTTAATCTGCAATAAAGGACGTTGATGCAGAAATCATTCTGGATGCAAAATGACATCAACCAGAATCTGCTTAGAGATACCAAGGTTCTTATCAAGGCTCTTGGAATGCCTTAAAATGGCTTAAATCTAAGGACTTTTTTTCGAAAACCACAGCGAGGCCTTGGCATAATAATTGCGTATTACCAATAATGTAAATATTCTCAAAATATAAAAAATTATTTACTTTGGAGGTGAATGATGAAAGCGGCACTTTGGTATGGAAGAAACGATATACGGCTGGTTGAAATACCTGAGCCTGAAGCAGAACCCGGTATGATAAAAATCAAAGTGAAATGGTGTGGAATCTGTGGGTCTGATATTCATGAATACCTATCCGGCCCCATAGCAATACCCGTTGATGTACCGCATCCAATTAGTGGTAAGTCGTCTCCGGTAATTCTCGGTCATGAACTTTCTGGAGAAGTTGTCCAAGTTGGGGAAGACGTTACAAAATTCAAAGCGGGAGACAGAGTGGTAGTAGAACCTTTGGTTATATGCGGTAAATGCCCCGCCTGTTTGGAAGGCAAATACAATTTATGTGAGAATGTTGGTTTCCATGGATTATGTGGTACAGGCGGAGGATTCGCAGAATTCACTACGTTTCCGGAGAGATTTGTACATAAAATCCCGGATACAATTTCCTATGAAGAAGCCGCTTTAATTGAACCAATCGCTGTGGCATTGCATTCTCTTGAAGTAGGAAACTTTACCGTAGGGCAGACAGCTGTAGTGATCGGTGCAGGCCCAATTGGGCTTTCCACAATAGAATCATTAAAAGCAGCAGGAGCCAGGACAATTATTGCTGTCCAGAGAAAATCCGTAAGGCAGAAATATGCGAAGGATAAAGGAGCTGATATTGTTTTAGATCCAAATGATGAAGCAGATATTGTTGGTAAAATAAAGAAAATTACCGATGGAGGGGCTGACATTGTATTTGAAGTGACAGGGTCTCAGCAAGGGTTCGATATTGGTTTGAAAGTTTTGAAATATAGCGGAGCATTTGTAATAACGAGTATATGGGATGATCCCATCCGGTTGAATCTAAATGATCTGGTATATTCGGAAATAAAAATGATCGGTACTATCTCTTCCAGAAGAAATTTCCCCATGGCAATTCAGTTAATATCAAATAAAAAAATAAAAACAGAAGGGTATATTACTAAAAAAATTCATCTGGGCAACATCATAAAAGAAGGATTTGACGCCTTATTAGGTCCTGAAAAAAAAGAACATGTAAAAATAATCGTTACACCTGAACAATCTTTTTAAAAAGCCTAAAGAGACTTGACGAAACCTATGACGATTTTTGATGCTAATCCAAGCATTAAAAATAGATTAACAATTAGGAGGATTAAAATGAAGAAGAAGCAAATTTTAGCTTTGTTTCTGGTGGTAGTTATGGCAGCAGGTTTATTCATCGGATGTGGAGGTAACACACCAGAAGGATCAGCTGAGTCCAGTGGCGATGCAGCTGCAGAGACGGATTATGCAAAAGAATTGTATTCTATGATGCCTGATACTTGTTTATCTGGTGTATTCGATCCCAATGCCCTTGAAGACCGAACAAACATTAATAAAGCCCTCCCATTTAAGCCAAAAGATCCTAAGAACGTTGTTATTGGCTGGACTGAAATAACACAGAGTGATCCTTGGTTTGTATCCGTTGGAGATGCAGCAAAGGAGAGATGTGCGGAATATGGTTATACTCTTAATTTTGATGTGGCTGATGGTGACCTTCAGAAACAGAGTGCCCATATTGATTCTTATATTGCAAGAGGTGTTGACATAATTGTAGTTGACCCGACTGACGTTGTAGGTATTGCTGCCGACATTCAAAGAGCAGTGGATGCTGGAATACCGGTAATTGGTTTTGGGTCAGAAATTTACGGAGCCCCGGTTATTACCACAATCACCGCAAATACATTCGAAGATGGATATGCTGTTGGTAAATATACTGCAACTCAGTATGGTGCCGATGAGCAGATCAACCTCGGTATCGTCATTGGTATGATGGGTAACAGTACTGCCGAAAGCCGAGTTAATGGCTTGCTAAGTGGATTAGTGTATGGACGTGCACAAGCAATGGGTAAAGAAATTACAAGAGAACAAGCTATTGTTGACGCGACAAAGTTATTCAAGTCAGTTGTAAAAAGCGGTAAATTTGACTCTAATGAGTATAAAATTGCTTGTCTGAACTGGGGAGAAGGAGGCTGGACCTATGAAGGAGGCTTGGCTGTAGGCGAAACCATGCTATCCGCAGTCGGAGATCAGTTGAATCTGATTATCGGAGAAAATGACTTTCAGGGTGCCGGTGCTTATAAAGCAGTAGAGAATTATGGACTGACAGATAAGATAAAGATCGCATGTATCGGTAACGGAATGAAGGCCGAAGTAACCATGGTGAAGAATGGACAATTGCTCGCTACAAGTACGCATAGCGGTCAGCATTTTGCATATTCAACAATTGATATGATCCATGATCTCGTTGAAGGTACAAATACATATAATGAAAACAACTTGCCTATGCTTACTGCATTCGATTCATTTGCAATCAAAAAAGAGAATGTTGACCAGGTTTGGGATCCGGATCCAAAGAATCTGTATCACAAGGTTCCCGCTTTACAAATCAGGACAGTGTCTGAACTCAAGAAAGCGATTGAAAACGGCACTTACTATGCTGCTGATTAATGAAATCCAGTTAATTGTAATATAGGAGGTTTTCCCTCCTATATTACAATCTCACTTTATGGTAAGAGTTCTTACATAACTCTTAATTTGTAATGAGGTAATGCAATGGATAATACAAAAAATGATATGGTGAAGATGACCGATATCTCTAAGAGATTCGGTGGGGTTACAGCCTTGGATAATGTTAGCTTTAGTGCAAAACCAGGGGAAATCCATGCTTTACTCGGTGAAAACGGAGCAGGGAAATCAACCTTGATGAAGGTTTTGGCAGGAGCAATTGAAAAGGATGCAGGAAAGATCGAGATTGATGGTAAAGAAGTCTCTATCAATAACCCCAAACAGGGCCAGGACTGCGGTATTTCAGTAATCTATCAAGAGTTTGCATTAGCAAAGCATCTTACTGCAGCAGAGAATATCTTTATAGACAGTCTCGGTGAGGGGAAGACACTTGTAAACTGGAAGAAATTAAAGCAGAGAGCAAAAGTTGTTTTAGAGGAAATGGGGTTTGGAGATATTGATCCAAGTAAGCCTGTTTCCGAACTTACCGTGGCATATCAGCAGGTCGTTGAAATATGCAAGGCAATATCAAGAGATGCAAAGGTTCTGATTTTCGACGAGCCGACTGCAGTTTTAACATTAAAAGAAGTCGAAAAATTATTTGCTGTTATTAATAAACTGAAAGAGAAGGGTGTATGCATCATCTACATATCTCATCGATTAGAAGAAATTTTTAGAATTTGTGACCGCATTACCATATTGAAAGATGGTAGAAATGTAACGACCATTGAGGTTAAGGACACGAATGAAAAAGCAGTGGTAACTTATATGATTGGAAGAGATTTAAGTGAATTTTTCCCGGAAAGAAATGCGAAGGTCGGAGAAACAGTTTTAAAGGTTGAAAATTTAAATTGCGGCAGCATGGTGAAAAATATCAGTTTTGAAGTGAAATCAGGAGAAGTGCTGGGATTTGCCGGTCTCGTCGGCGCGGGACGTACTGAAACCATGCGAGCAATTTTTGGAGCTGATAAAAAAGAAAGTGGAGTCATTTATTTAAATGGTGACGTGTTTAAGATAAATTGTCCAAAACATGCTGTCAGAGCGGGGATCGGAATGCTGCCTGAAGATCGTAAGCAACAGGGTGTATTGCTTGACATGTCGATTCGAATCAATGGAACATTGAGTACTCTTCATGAATTCTCATCGAGACCCTTTGGGGTATTGAAGCATAAAAAAGAAATCAATGAAGTAAATGAAATCATTAAGCTTTTGACTGTTAAAACCCCGAATCAAAATAATTGTGCATCCTCACTGTCGGGAGGTAATCAACAAAAGGTTGCTCTCATGAAATGGCTGATTTCAGGGTGTAAGGTATTGATTTTTGATGAACCTACCAGAGGTGTCGATGTAGGAGCGAAGGTGGAAATTTATAAAGTAATGAACAGTCTGGCAGAACAGGGTGTAGCAATTGTCATGATATCTTCCGAAATGCCAGAAGTAATAGGTATGAGCGACAGAGTTCTGGTAATGCGGCATGGTGAGATCACCGGTGAGGTAACAAAAGAAAATATCACGGAGCAGAATCTAATTAATTTATCGATGGGGGTTTCTTGAAATGGAAGAAAGAATCAACAATAGAAACGTAGATGTTGTAAATTTAATGATGAAGTATAACGCAATTGTTATACTGGTTGTACTGATTATTGTATCAACGATCTTATCAGACGCATTCTTTACCGCTACCAATATCATGAATTTATTAAGACAATTGGTCCCTCTGACATTGGCATCTCTTGGAATGCTTCTGGTTATTCTGACAGGCGGCATTGACTTGTCAGTAGCTTCGGTAACTGCAGTTGGCGGTATGTTTACCGGTATCCTTATCGCCAATTATAATATGACTTCTGCAGGAGCGCTTGTCGGTGTAATATTAATCGTTCTGGCAGTCGGCTTCCTGATTGGTTCTATCACCGGATTTTTCGTAATCGGATTAAAAATGGCCCCGTTTGTAGCAACCTTGGCAACAATGACAATGGCTAGAGGCTTTGCCTACTTAATGTCAAATGGGCAGCCGGTTAGACTTCCAATGGGAGAACCTGCAACCTTACTGCTGAGTTCTTTTGGGGCCAAGTCTATTGCAGGTATCCCGTGGCCTGTTATTTTAGGAGTTTTCTTTATTTTACTTTTCGTATTTATCACAAAGAATACGGTATTTGGAAGGCTGATCATTGCTTCTGGAAGCAATGAGACTGCAGTAAGACTTGCCGGTATTACCGTAAACAAGTACATATTCTTTGCCTATGCGATCTGCGGAGCGCTTTGTGCCTTAGGCGGACTTGTTGCCACATCTCGTGTATCAGTTGCAGCGCCTTCCATCGCAACCGGCTTGGAGCTGGATGCCATTGCAGCTTGCGTAATCGGAGGAGCAAGCCTTTCCGGGGGTAAAGGTACCGTTGTCAATACTATTATAGGTGTTTTGGTTCTGGGGCTTATTACAAATGTAATGAGCTTAATGAGCATTGCGGCGTATCCTCAGCAGATCATAAAGGGTCTAATTATTGTACTGGCGGTTTTCCTGCAACACATTACAAACCGTGAAAAAAAGCCGGTTTAAATTCTATCAATCCTTGAAAAAAGGCTCTCCTCCCTATTGCTGTCATTCCTCCGCAATAGGGCTGCGTGCATAGCAAATGGCATTTCGTATGCTATTGCTATGCACAAAATTTAATAATATCAGATTGTGTAATAGAAAGGAGTATACCTATGACATGCCAAGTAATCGGGAACCCGTCAAGATATCGGCAGGGCAGGCATATACTGGATGACATTCATCATTATTTACAGCAATATGGAAGTAAATTTCTTTTTTTAGCGGATGAAAATGTATATCAAATTCTCGCAGATCAATTGAATAAAAGTTTGAAAAACACTGATATTGAACTGGTTTGGGTGAAATTTAATGGAGAAAGCTCACCTGATGAGGTAAAACGTGTACAATCTGTTTTCACAGAGCAAAGCTTTCATGCCGTAGTGGGAGCGGGAGGGGGCAAGGCCTTGGATACCGCTAAAGCGGTTGCGCATTATACAGGTGCGCCCCTGGTTATTGCCCCTACCATTGCCTCTACAGATGCCCCATGCAGTTCACTGGCAGTTATGTATGAAGAAAATGAGCTTCCAAAGGATTTAATTTTACCTAAAAACCCTGATTTGGTTTTGGTAGATGTTGATATTATTGCAAAAGCGCCGGTAAGATTATTGGTTTCAGGAATGGGCGATGCTTTTGCAACTTATTATGAAGCAAGAGCATGTAAAAATTCCGGAGCTAAAAATATATTTCAAGGGTTTGGAACTAATTCTTCTTATGAACTGGCTAAATTGAGCAGGCAGATTCTATTGGAAGACGGGTTGAAAGCAAAGATTGCGGTTGAGAATAAAACAGTGACAAAGGCACTAGAAAATATAATAGAGGCAAATATCTATCTTAGCGGTGTGGGGTTTGAGAATAATGGATGTGCCGTAGCACATGGAATTTATAACGGATTTACAGCATTACACAAAGAGCATCATTTCCTGCATGGTGAGTGTGTAGCTTTTGGAACGCTGGTTCAATTAGTTCTTGAAAATGTTGGTTCTGATGAGATTTATAAGGTCCAAAGCTTCTTCTATAGTGTCGGCCTGCCTTTGACTCTGGCAGATTTAGGCTGGGGTAATATCACAGATGCAGAATTGAAACAAGCGGTTACAGCTGCATGTGCAAATGAAATCACACATCATATGCCTTTTCCAGTTACAGAAGAGAGCCTATATGAGGCTGTTATCGTTGCTGATAAATTGGGAGCGTATTTTAAAAAGAATGAAGAATAGTCCTGAAAGGAGGTGAATTCAAGGTACTATAAAAATTCTGCGAAGGAGTTGATTGAGAAAGGGTAAAGAATTTCACACTCAATAAATCAAATTTGTTTCCGAGTCTTAGCACCTAAAGTGTTTGGCAATGGGGCTTTGACCGTTAGGGTATACAGGGAAACGTGTATGCCTTCCATCTTGAAAAGGGAATGAATTGCAATAAAATTTAATATTTATTGTACTCATTTTCCTTAACTGAGATTAGTTTTACTTGCAAAGTGAAGGAGAATGTATTATGGAAAGATTTAAAGTCTATATCAATGGAGTGTTCCGGGAGGCTTATAGCAGCGAGTTTTCTGCTGTCAATAATCCTGCAACAGGAAAAATTGTATATGAAGTTCCCAAATGTGACGCAAGAGAAGTTCATGAAAGTATAGAAGCTGCATATAAAGCACAAAAAGAGTGGTGCAAAATTACAGCTGTGGAAAGAGGAAACTACTTAAGAAGATTAGCTGAAAAAGTGATGGAGAATGCAGACGATTTAGCCGTTATTCTTTCGAAAGAACAAGGAAAAACATTACATCAAAGTATGGGAGAAATCACCGGTGCTACGGGGCTTATTGAGTATCATGCAAACTGGGACAGGCGTATAGAAGGGGAGATCCTGGCTGGGGATAATAGCAATAAAGAAAATATTATGATATTTAAAGAACCCATAGGCGTTGTTGCCTGTATCATGCCATGGAATTTTCCTGTGTATGTGCTTTTCAGAAAAATAGCACCCGCTTTATTAGCAGGATGTACCGTAGTCTGCAAGCCAAGCGGGGAAACACCCGCTTCTACCTTGGCAATAGCAAAAATAATTGATGAAGTTGGCTTCCCTGCCGGTACAGTAAATTTTATTTCCGGAAAGGGATCGGTTATCGGGGAGGCTATCGCCAGAAATCCGAAGGTTGATATGATTACCGTAACCGGAAGCGTAGAAACGGGACAAGAAATCATTCGTGCTTCCTCCGATAATGTTTGTAAAGTATCTTTAGAGTTAGGGGGAAAAGCGCCTGCTATCGTAATGGAGGATGCGGATCTTGAGCTTGCAGCAGACTGTGTGGTAGGTTCCAGATTGGGTAATGCCGGGCAAATATGCAATTGCGCCGAAAGGCTTTACGTGCATCAAAACATCGCCGAGAAATTTATAAACATGATAAAAGAGCGTATGGCAGCCGCGACTTACGGAGATGGAATAGACAATCCGGAGCATACCATGGGTGCAATGATAAACAAAGAAGCAACCATAAGAGTTCATAATATGGTAGAAAGGGCTGTTGCAGCCGGTGCAAATATAATTCTGGGAGGATTTTTGCCAGAGGGATCGGGTGCATTTTACCCGCCGACAATTTTGATTAATGTAAGTCAAAAATCAGAAATCATGCAAGAGGAAGTTTTTGGCCCTGTCCTACCGGTAGCAACCTTTAAAACTGCCAATGAAGCTTTACAGCTTGCAAACGATTGCAAATATGGGTTGACGTCAAGTTTATATACCAATGATTATAATACAATTATGCTCTTTTCCAACAATATTGAATTTGGAGAACTATATGTCAATAGACAACAGGGAGAAGCATACCATGGCTACCATGCCGGATGGAAATTATCCGGAATTGGCGGCGATGACGGTAAGCATGGCTTTCAGGAATTCCTAAAGACAAGAGCGGTATATATGAATTATAAAACAGATTTATATTAGTAAGAAATCAAAATATAAAATTTAAAAAAGGGGGAATTACACAATGTAGTTCCCCCAATAGCTGAGAATAGCCTTAATGAATAAAATATACGGGAAGGCGGGATTTACAATGATAAAGGGAATTATTGCACCAAATTTAACTTTCTTTGATGAAGAAGGCAAAATAGATGAAAAAAAATGTAAGCAGCACATGGACTGGATGCTGAGCAAAGGGGTAAATGGCTTCTTTGTAACAGGAACTTATGGATCAGGATTCCTTCTCTCAATAGAAGAAAGATTAAGAGTATATGAGTTGGCAAAAGAAGTTAGCCTGAAAAACCCGGAAGTATTCATAATAGCGCATACAGGTTGTGCTGATACATCTTCATCCATAAAATTGACCAAGTATGCAAAAAAAATAGGGCTCCATGCGGTGAGTGCGATTTTGCCTTTTCATTATAAATATACGGATCGAGAAATTATACATTACTATTCTGCATTGGTTGATGCGGAAGACATACCCGTATTTGCTTACAATAATCCCGAAATTACAGGAAAATCCTTATCCTGGAATCAACTGTGCAGGTTGGAAGAAATCGGTGTATGCGGGGTCAAAGACAGCGCTGTAGATATAAAGCTTGCAACATGTGTTTATAATGACAACCGAATCAATAACAAGAATTTTCAATATATATCAGGAACAACATCAGGTTGGCTGGCATTTCGGAAACTGGGGGTTGATTCCATGATAGCGGGTATGTGTAATTACACACCCGAGATTGTGTCGGCACTATTTCGATATTCCTATCAGAATGAGGATAAAGCCATTAGAGCTTATGAAATTACCTATGAGTTGGGAGAGAGGATCAAAGAAGGCAACAGTCTGGTCTCCTCACATATTTCATTAAAAGCAAGAGGCTTTGATCCAGGCTGTATGAGACTGCCGCTGACCGTAAACTATGATGACAAAGAAGAAAGAATAAGGGAAATAAAAGAATTGATTGAGCAGGCATTGAATCGCATTTCGGAGCTTGAAGCTCGTACATAGGAGGAAGAAAATGTATTATTTTTATTTTGATTGTGGTACAAGCAATACGAGAGGATACCTGATTCAGAACAGTACCGTAATAAGTAGTCAAAATTTAAATATTGGATCTAAAGATGTATCTATATGTAATGATAAAAGCTTACTTGTCAGGGGTTTGAAAACAATTTATGATTCTTTGCTTCACAAAGCAGGACTGACTGACCATGACATTTCCTGCATATATGCCTCTGGAATGATCACAAGCCCTTATGGACTGGTGGAAGTACCGCATGCGGCCATTCCGATTGATAAGCAGGGGATAAAAGCTTCCATCTTTATTCATTTTGAGCATACCTTGTTTCACCGGGAAATTCATCTGATTCGCGGTTTGAAGACTACATCAATGGATTTGTCATGGGATGTAATCGAAGAAATTAACAACCTCCGGGGAGAGGAGGTCGAAATAGCAGGTATATGCAATCACCTGCCAATTCAATGGAAATCTTCAAAATATATAATTTTATTACCCGGTTCTCATACCCATGCGGTTCTAATGGATAAGGAAACGATTCTTGATATATTTTCTCTTTTCTCCGGTGAGATTTTTCACGCACTGACTTCAGCTACAGTACTGGCATCTTCTACGGAAGTACAAGAAGGCAAGCTTCAAAGCATTGATTTAAACGCGGTCAAAAAGGGATGTGAGTATGTACAAAAATATGGATTTGCACGAGCCGTTTATATTATCCATGCCATGAAAATTTTTAATATTGAAGATAACTATAAAAGGAGAAGCTGCTTGAGCGGTGTGGTAACCAGCACTGTCATGCAATCTTTTCTGAAACATCTGAAGAGTAAATGGGAACAGACAAATAATATAGCGGTCTATGCAGAAGAAAGCATAGCAAACACCTACCTGGAAGTTTTACGATATTTAACATGGAATACGGGTCTTGAGACGATTGCTTTGGCAAGAAATAAGATGAATTGCTGCGTGGAAGGCTTTGTTGATATTATAAATAGTTAAAGCATCAAGGATAAAGAAAGCTAGGAGTTAATTTATGAAAAAAATACTGATTACCTCTAAATCTTTTGGGCAGGTTAGCGATCAACCGTTAAAACTGCTAAATGAGGCCGGCATGAATATTGAATATTATAATAAAGAATTTGATGAAATGGAATTTCGCAAGAGACTGAAAGAATGCAGCGGGCTTATCATAGGATCCCATCCTTTAACGGAAGGAGCGGTAAAGGAAGCTCCTGAACTAAGAATTGTGTGTAAACACGGGACCGGATTGGATAATATCGATTTAGAAATAATGGAACGATATAAGGTCAAAGTGGATAATGTGCCTGCGGTAAACTCAAACGCTGTTGCTGATTTAGCCTTTTCGCTTATTCTGGATGTGGCACGCAAAACTTCCTGTGCGGCAAAGAGTGTAAAGGAAGGATCCTGGGAAAAGGTGTTCGGTGTAAACGTTTATTCAAAAAATCTTTCTCTGATTGGATTTGGAGAAATCGGTAAAAATGTAGCAAGAAGGGCTCATGGATTTTCAATGAAGGTTTTCGTTTACGATCCTTTTTTATCAGTGCTTCCGGAAGAGTTTAAAGATTATGTAAAACCGGTATCCCTTGAGGAAGCACTTTCTGTTGCTGATTTCCTGTCTGTTCATGTTCCGTTAAACCATCAAACTCAAAATTTAATCTGCTTGAAAGAGCTCAATATGATGAAAAGGGGAAGTTTTATTATCAATACTTCAAGAGGCGGAATTATTAACGAAACCGACTTACTGGCAGCGCTGCTAAGCAAACATATCGCCGGGGCAGGACTGGATGTCCTTGAAAAAGAACCCCCAAACAAGGATTATCCTTTACTAAAATTACAACAGGTTACGATTACTCCTCATATGGGGATGTACTCCTTTGAATCTATTAATGATGTAAGCATGATTGCTGCCCGTAACATCATTAAGTATTTATCTCAAAATGAGTGAAAGAAAGTTTAAAAGAAGAGTTTACAAGAGAGTTTTTTCATTTGTAAAAATAAGAAAAGGTAGAGATAACAAACTCTACCTTTTCTGATAAAGGAGAAGATAAGAATGAAAGCGCTGATTATGAAAGAATATATGAAACTTGAATATACGGATGTAGAGATGCCCAAAATTAAGGATAATGAAGTTTTGGTCAAAATAATGGCCGTATCGGTTTGCGGGAGTGACATCCACGGTATCGACGGCAAATCCAACAGACGGCAGGTGCCGATCATTATGGGACATGAAGCTAGCGGTATGATTACGGAAGCCGGTGCGAAGGTAACGGAATTTAAACCAGGAGACAGGGTTACATTTGACTCTACTATCTATTGCGGCCGGTGTGAATTCTGTCGGAAAGGACAGCTTAACCTTTGTGACTATAGGAAGGTTTATGGAGTTTCCTGTGATGATTACAGACAGCATGGCGCTTATTGTGAGTATCTTGCAGTTCCGGAGCATATTTTATATAAAATCGGTGATCACGTATCCTACCAAGAGGCAGCCTTGGTCGAACCAATGTCAGTTGCTCTTCATGCCATAAATCTTCTGAATCTGACTTCCTCCGATACCGTTGTCATTTTTGGTACCGGGACCATTGCTTTATTTGCGGTGCAATTTTTTAAACTAAGAAATTGTGGTAATCTCATTGTGGTTGGCCGAAATGATAAAAAACTGCTTTTGGCACAAAAGTTGGGAGCTGATTCCGTTATTAATTTAAAAAAGGTGAACGTGAGTACTGCTATAATGGAACTGACCGGCGGGCAAGGGACGGATTACGGATATGATGCGGCCGGAGCTCAAAGCACTTTCCATATGGGAATTGCATCTTTAAAAAAGGGCGGTACCTTAGTGACTCTGGCAAATTTAGATAAAAAATTTGAATTGGATATAGCCAGTGTCATAACGAAGCAGCTGACAATAAAAGGATCTTGTGCTTCCAGCGGGGAGTATAAAGAAATTTTGGATCTTTTAGAAAAGGGTCTGCTGAAAACAAATTATGTAATCAGTAAGCAGCTGCCTCTATCCGAAGCCGCAGATTTTATTATAAAACTCCATAATAAAGAAATCACTGACTTTAACAAACTTATACTTGTAACTGATCCAAAATAGGAAAGTTTCGTTTAGCAGGTGCTTACTTCACCCATACCTTTAAAAAAGGCTAGAAAAGTGCGGCATTTAAAGTTATAATAATATGTTAAGAGTTTTAACCAATGACAAACCGGCTCTAAGACTCAACAGAAATAGATAATACTTAATATTTAAATAAAGAGAGGAGCCCTTGCGAGATGATAATAAATAGAATGCTGTTTAATATTCCCGCGGAAAACCATACCGTAGAAGAGATAACCGAACTGCTTTCCAAACATCAGGAAGTGAAGTTTGTTTCCCTGGTAGGGATTGATATCGGCGGCCACGATACGGATGAAAAAATACCCGTGGAGCTGTTCATAAAAGATATGGAGAAATTTCTGTCCCAGGGCGTTCAAACGGACGGATCCAGTGTAGTACTTCCGAAAATCGCGGAATTGAATAATGCCAAAGTAGACATCATACCGGATTTAAGTGTTAACTGGTATGTTGATTATAATTTCAACCATGTGACAGAGGATACCAAGCTGCCTGTAGGCACTCTGAGAATTCCTTCCTTCCTGGTTCATAATGATACCTTTGAAGTTGGTTCAAGAGTCATCCTTAGAGATACGGTAAAGGCATTTAAAATAGGTGTCCGCAGCCTTCTTGAAAAAAATCCTTATGTTTTTGATTATCTGGAGATTGATTCCATTGATGAAATCGATGATATCGTTTTAACAGCGGCCACCGAATTGGAATTTTGGGTAAAGACTCCGGATGACAAAGCGGACCGGGAACAGCTTTCTACCTCGCAGATTCTGAAGGAGCAGTATTGGAAGAGAACCATTGGTCCGGTAAGAACAGCATTGGAAAAATCGCTGCTGATCCTGGATCGTTATGGATTCAATATTGAAATGGGCCACAAGGAGGTCGGAGGAATCAAAGCAAAATTGGGCACCTCCGGCGAATATGACCATGTGATGGAGCAGTTGGAAATCGACTGGGGATACAGTACGGCTCTTCAGGCTGCCGACAATGAAAACCAGGTAAAATATGTGGTAAGAGATGTTTTCAGAGCCCATGGCCTGGATGTTACTTTTATGGCCAAGCCTATGGAAGGCGTTGCAGGCAACGGAGAGCATACCCATATCGGGGTAGCTGCCAAACTGAAAAATGGAAAAATAATTAACTTATTTGCACCGAAGAATATGGAAGAGGATTACCTGAATCCGATAGGCTTTGGAGCGCTGCTCGGAATCCTGAAGAACTATGAGGTGATGAATCCCTTCATCGCATCTTCCAATGATGCGTTGAACAGATTGAAACCCGGATTTGAGGCTCCTGTATGCATTGTAACTTCCATCGGTCATACGGCAAAGGTTCCTTCACGAAACAGGACGGTGCTCGTCGGGTTGGTTCGTGACATCAATAATCCGCTGTCTACCAGATTTGAGCTGCGCTCTCCAAATCCCAAAAGCAATACCTATCTGGTACTGGCTACTGCTTATCTGGCAATGCTGGATGGGATAACCGCGGCTCTGGAAGCAGGGAAAACAACAAAGGAACTGGAAGGCTCCCTTTCGAAAAAGTACGGTAAAGAAGATTTCTATCTGGAAACCCGTCGTGAATATCGAAGCGAAAAGGACGTATTTGACGAATACAGTGAGGAAGAAAGAGACAAGCTCTTCGGAAAAGTTCCTGCTACCGTCTGGGAAAATATCAGTGCATTCCGGGAATATCCGGATAAATTGAAAATCCTCATGAAAGATGGGGTTATGGACAATATCACCCTGGAATCTTACGAAGAAGCAACAGTGGGAGCCTGGGCTACGGAGCTTCATAACAGAATTATTCCCAACACCATGGCTTTGGTAAGAGAATGCAAAAAAATGCATCCCGATAATGAATGCACCGATTATGACGTTCTGAACTGGACCAAGATACAAAAATTAAGAGTGTATCTGGGACAGGATCAAATAGAGAAAAAATCCTTGCTTACAAGGATAAAACTGGCATTGGACAGTAAAAACTATAATGAGGCTTCCGATCTCCAAATCGAAATGCAATCAAAGATCGAGGAGCTTGTGAATACCTATATGGAATATAAAAAGAATCTGTTGTAAAGGAGAGAAGAAGAAATGTTAGACATGAAACGAATCAGAGAAGACTTTGAATCTGTGAAAAAAGCAGTTGAATCCAGAGGCCAGGGTGATTACGGAATCGATCAGGTATTGGCGCTGGATGAAAAAAGGAGAAGTATTCTTTCCTCTGTAGAACAGATGAAAAACAAGCAGAATCTTGATTCAAAGGAAATTCCCAAATTGAAAAAAGAGGGAAAGGATACTACGGAGCTGATGAAAGAGATGAAGGCTCTTTCCGATGAAATTAAAAAGCTGGATACGGAAGTCAGCGAAGTAGAAGAACAGCTGAAAAGCACCCTTTTAAATATCCCCAATACACCGTCGGAATCTGCCCCTGTAGGGAAAAGCGATGCAGATAATGTAGAGGTCAGAAAATGGGGCGAACCGAGAGTCTTTGATTTTGATTTCAAGGCTCACTGGGATGTGGGTCAGGATCTGGGAATTCTGGATTTTGAAAGAGCTGCGAAAATTTCCGGGGCTCGATTTACCGTATATAAAGGAATGGGAGCAAGGCTCGAGCGTTCTATCATAAATTTCATGCTGAATCTTCATACGGAAGAGCATGGTTATACGGAAATTCTGCCGCCTTTTATGGTAAACAGAGATGCCATGACGGGAACGGGGCAGCTTCCAAAATTTGAAGAAGATATGTTTTGGATTCCGGCCAAGGATTTCTTCCTGATTCCTACTGCCGAAGTACCTGTTACCAATCTCAGGATGAATGAAATTATGGATGCTGAGGAACTTCCTGTCTACTATACGGCCTACACCCCCTGCTTTAGAAAAGAGGCGGGTTCTGCAGGCAGAGATACCAGAGGCCTGATCAGGCAGCATCAATTCAATAAAGTGGAATTAGTGAAGTTTGTAAAGCCGGAGGAATCCTATCAGGAGCTGGAATCCCTTCTCAATGCGGCGGAAGAGGTTCTAAAACGTCTTGAAATTCCATATCGTGTTGTAAAGCTCAGCACAGGAGATTTAGGATTCTCATCTGCAATGACTTACGATATTGAAGTATGGATGCCAAGCTATGGAAAGTATGTTGAGATTTCTTCCTGCAGTAATTTTGAAAGCTATCAGGCAAGACGTGCAGGAATCAGATACCGTCCGGATTCCAAGAGCAAACCGGAGTTTGTTCATACTTTAAACGGTTCCGGTCTGGCAGTCGGCAGGACTTGCGCGGCCATTTTGGAGAATTATCAGCAGGCAGACGGTACCGTAGTGATACCGGAAGCCCTTAGACCTTATATGGGAACGGACAGAATAACATTTTAGTCGGTAAGGAGGGTCATGATGCCACCTCTTGCTCTAAAAATAGGTGATATTGTAGAATTGAAGAAAAAGCATCCCTGCGGAGGAAACCGCTTCACCGTCATGCGTACCGGAATGGATTTTCGTATTAAATGTGAAACTTGCGGTACGCAAATATGGCTGGGGAGACCCGATCTGGAAAAGAGCGTAAAAAAAATAATACCGAAGGAATGATTACTATGGAAATGGTCAAGACACCCGAAGAAACCATGCACGAGAATGCTGTAGCCAAAGAGCAGGAGCAGATCCAAGAACTGTTAAGAAGGGGTGCCGTCCGGCATTATTTCCTGGGGCCGGAAAATATCTGGTCACAGGAAGGCTTTGGAACTGTCGTAGGAGGGGTTCTCACCGGGTTTCTGGGAGGGATTCTGCTGCCAAAGCTGTTTTTATACTCCAATACCAATGCAGCATTGCAATACATGTGCTGGCTTATGACCGCTGCCGGGATTTTTCTCATTTTAAAAGGATTACATGGAATGAAAAAGGAGTATCGAGTACAGCAAAAGCAGGTTTCGGATCAGACCTTTGATGAGATCCTGGCTTATGACCTCGTCAAGCTCGGTGATATCAGCAAAGCATTGCTGAAGGAAAATATTCCGAAGCTGGCAGAGGAAGAGAATCTTGAACAGCTGGAAATGGTTCTTGTAAGGGGACCGAGAGATTACGTTCATAATGTCAATTTGCCATTACTCTGGAAACAGGGAGAAGACGGATTCCTGCGATACTCCAACTTTTCCGTTATGGCGCTTTATTTTGGAAATGAAAATCTCTATATTTATACCAGCATTTATAATATGAGGAATGGCACCAGCAAATTTCAGCATACTTATGAATGCCCCTATGATAAAATCAGGTATACCAGACTGGAAGACCGAGTAATTGATACTGTAAATCAAAAGAACAAGGCTATTTCCGGTAAACTTCAGGTCCTCGTCATCAATGCGGGGGATCGCGAAGAGGACGAACTGGTAATACCGGTGAGGGATTATGACCTCATGGAGCAGATGCAGGGTGATCTTGATATCTGTGATGCGGAAACAGCAATTCAATTAATTATAAATAAAATAAAGGAGTGAATATTTTGATAACGATTGCAATCGTATTTGTCATTTATTTGGCCATCATGGTGGCCATCGGCTTTAAGTTTTACAGTAAGACAAGTAATCTGAGCGATTATATTCTTGGAGGAAGAAATTTAGGGAGCTGGCTCACCGCCTTGTCTGCCCAGGCATCCGATATGAGCGGATGGTTGCTTATCGGACTCCCCGGAACTGCCTATGTGATCTACGCGGGAACCTCAGAAGCGATTTGGACGGCTATCGGCCTGGTACTCGGGACCTATCTGAACTGGCTGTTTGTTGCAAAACGTCTGAGAAAGTATACAGAGGTTTCAGGCAATTCCATTACCATACCGGACTTCCTCGAAAATCGATTCAAGGATACAAAACATATACTAAGAATCATTTCCGCAGTCTTTATCGTAATATTTTTCCTTATTTATACTTCATCACAATTTTCAGCCGGAGCAAAACTATTCTCCACGGTGTTTGGCCTCAATTACACAACCGGCCTGATACTTGGTGCTGCTATTATTGTATCTTATACCGCTTTGGGTGGATTCTCCGCAGTATGCTGGACGGATGCCATCCAGGGAAGCATCATGTTCTTTGCCTTGATTGCGGTTCCCTTTATGGCAATGATGGAAATGGGCGGTGTCGGTGAAGTGGCAACGAGACTTTCACAACTGACTCCCGAATCTTTAGGCCTTTTCCCTATGAAAAATGGTGCTGTGGATTCCATGCTGCTGGCTTCGGGGCTTGGATGGGGACTCGGCTATTTTGGACAGCCGCACATCCTCACCCGATTTATGGCAATTCAATCTCCGGATATGATTAAAAAATCCAGAACGATAGCAATGATCTGGGTCATTATAACGCTT
Source organism: Sinanaerobacter chloroacetimidivorans (assembly GCF_018128545.1). Lineage (GTDB taxonomy): Bacteria > Bacillota > Clostridia > Peptostreptococcales > Anaerovoracaceae > Sinanaerobacter > Sinanaerobacter chloroacetimidivorans. The sequence continues at coordinate 200,508 of NZ_JAGSND010000004.1, forward strand.
ACCGCTGCCGTAGGAATCGGAATTATCGGAAAAGCCTACCTGCCGGATCTGGTAGATGGTGAAACTATTTATATGGCCATGATCAATTCCATGTTCCCGGATGTGGTTGCAGGAATCCTGCTGACGGCTATTCTGGCAGCCATCATGAGTACCGCCAGCTCACAGCTTCTGGTTACGGCATCCTCTGCCTCCAGGGATCTTTACGCATTGCTGTTTAAAAAGAGTACCAAAGGGACGGAAATTGTTTGGGTAAGCAGAATCACTGTGGTAGTGGTATCCGCCATTGCGATTGTCATCGCGTTGGATGCCAACAGTTCTGTTTTTGGTCTTGTGTCCTGTGCCTGGGGCGGTTTTGGCGCTGCCTTCGGTCCGCTGATCCTCTTTTCCTTGTTCTGGAAGAGAACTACGGTACAGGGTGCCATTGCCGGTATGATTACCGGCGGCGTGGTGGATTTATACTGGTATTCCATGAAGGCTCAAGGGGGTATCTTCCAGATTTATGAGATTATCCCCGGATTCCTGGCGGCTTCTCTGGTTCTTGTTGTTGTCAGCCTTCTAACGAAACTTCCGAAGGAATTAGCCGAAGAATTTGAGGAATCAAAAAAACCTTGGGTAAAGAAGTAATTTTATTTTTTATTCTTGTTCATTTTGGGTATAAGATATAAAATGAAAACAATAAAATGATATTGGGTTATTTCATAAAGGAGGTAAGATTATGTCCGAAAAGGAATTGGAGAAAAACGACAACTGCTGCGGTGACGGCAAAAAAATTGATGACTATTTAGGGTGTACCATCTGTGAACCTGCAAAGGAAGTAGAAGATATCGAAGCTCCTGCAGAAGCCAATTATGAGGTGGATTCTCCACCGGAACCGAAAGCAGAGCCGGATGACCGCTATGAAGGAATGCTCTAAAGAATTCTAAAGTAGCGCTTTTAAGAGTAACAATCATACATACGGTAATATTTAATTGAGTAGGTTTAACACCTACTCAATTTTTTAAACCGTTATTCGAATAAGAATTTTTCTATTGCCCTGGCCACTCCGTCCTGATTGTTGGTTCCCGTAACATAGTCTGCAAGCTCCTTAAGCTTTGGGACTGCATTTTCGACGGCTACTCCAAGACCTGCAAATTGTATCATATCAATGTCATTGAAATTATCTCCGAAACACATGATTTCTGAGGGAAGTATATTTTTTCCCTTTGCATACTTCTCAATGGCGTTGGCTTTGCTTACCTGCTCCGCACAAATATCAAAGCTGTTATACCAGGAGCTGGTTACAGAAATTCCCGGCAGCTCCGTTAATTCGCTGTAGAGCACTCCGCGTTCTTCCTCCTCACAATGCACCAGTACCTTATAAATTTCATCCTTATCAAGAATTTGAAAAGGATTTACTTCCATCATAGGAAAGCGTTCATCCTCAGGAAGCTCATTGTTGAATTGATAAAAGCCCGACCATTGAGGGGAGAACTTTTCAGTATAAAAGCACTCTTCCCCATAAAAATGAAAATAAAGCCCCTTGTCCGTCAGAAACTGAAAAACCTCAGACAAAGCTTCCGAAGCAATGGGCTTTCCATATACTTTCCTGCCGCCGGCTTCTTTAATCAAGGCCCCGTTACAGGCCAGTATGGGAGTATTTAGCCCCAACTCCGCCGAATAACGCCGCGCTCCACCGTAGATTCTTCCTGTCGCCAGCATAAACTCGGTGCCGTTCTTTGCTGCTCTTTGGATGATTGATTTCGTATACTCTGAAACAGAGTGATCATCTCTCAATAACGTTCCATCCATGTCACTTACGATTAGTTTATACATAAAACCTCCTAACTCTCTCTCCAAAATCATTATACACTAAAAGACCGGAGTAAAAGTATGAGGAATCGAATAAATCTGAAAAAATAATTTAAAAGAGACACGATCTAAGAAAAAAACCATTGACAACGAAAAAGTATTTTAATATACTACTAACAATAAATGCAATGACGGAGCTTCTCTTTTTTCCATAAAACGTTACAGAGAGCCGGTGGTAGCTGCAAACCGGTACGTGTGAAAATTGAATCTCTCTCCCGAGCAGAATCTTCGAAATCAAAGGAAAGTAAAAGATTCCGGCAGACCCCGTTATCAAGGTCGAGGATTTGTTAGAATCCAGTGAGATGACTGTTACATACAGTAATCAGGGTGGTACCGCGGTAGTATAATATCGTCCCTGAAGCTTACTAAAAGCTTCAGGGACTTTTTGCGTTCTAACAAAGAATAAACGAATTTACGGAGAATATAGGAGGGTAACAACAATGACCAGAATGATTAGAATTTTTGACACTACGTTGAGAGACGGAGAGCAGTCACCAGGCTGCAGCATGAACTTAAAAGAAAAAATTGAAATGGCAAAACAGCTGGAAAAGATGAAAGTGGATATCATTGAAGCGGGATTTGCTATCACTTCTCCTGGAGATTTCGAATCTGTTCAAACGATCTCATCCATTATCAAGGACTGCACAGTAGCCAGCCTGTCCAGAGCTGCGGAAAAGGACATTGATGCTTCCTGGGAAGCATTGAAAAAAGCAGTGGATCCCAGAATCCATATCGTAATCGCTACATCTCCTATTCATATGCAATATAAATTGAATCTGGAGCCGGATGCTGTAATTGAAAAAGCGGTTGCTTCCGTAAAATATGCTAAAAAATATTGCAGCAACATCGAGTTTTCCGCGGAAGATGCAACAAGAAGCGATTTGGAATTCATGGCCAGGATTTTTGATGCAACCATTCAGGCTGGAGCCACTACGGTAAACATTCCGGACACCGTTGGTTATACCACACCGGAAGAACACTATGAATTTTTCATGAAGCTCCGTGAATTGTGCCCAAGATTGGATGACGTAACCATTTCCGCACATTGCCATAATGACCTTGGTCTTGGCGTAGCCAACTCCCTGGCGGCAATCAGAGCGGGAGTCAACCAGATCGAATGTACCATTAACGGTATCGGTGAACGTGCCGGTAATGCGGCAATGGAAGAAGTGGTCATGGCCCTTCACACAAGAAAGGATCTGTTCCAGGCGGAAACAAGAGTGGTTACCACTGAATTGATGCGTGCTTCGAAACTGCTTACCAGAATCACCGGCGTAAAGGTACAGCCAAACAAAGCGATTGTCGGAGAAAATGCTTTCTCCCATGAATCGGGAATTCATCAGGATGGTGTATTAAAGCACAAGCAGACTTACGAAATTATGACTCCTGAATCTATCGGGATCGTAGGAAATAACAACATCGTACTTGGAAAGCATTCCGGAAGACACGCCTTCAGAAACAAGATCAGAGAGCTTGGATATGAAATCAGCGACGAGCAGCTGGAACAGGCTTTTGCGAAGTTCAAGGTAGTCGCCGACAAGAAGAAATCCGTATATGACAGAGATATTGAGGCGATTCTTGCAAAGGAAACTCTTCAGGTTCCAAAGACCTATACCCTGGAAAGCTTCGTTATCAACAGCGGAAACAGTATTACTTCCACCGCCGTATTAAAGGTAATCAAAGACGGAAAAGCAATCGAAAAGGTATCAAGAGGAGACGGTCCTATCGATGCCGCCTTTAAGGCAATTGAAAAAATTGTTGGGATGGATCTGAAGCTTGACGATTATCAGCTGCAGTCCGTCACGGAAGGAATGGATGCACTGGGAGATGCACTGGTGAAGATTAGTGACGAAAACGGTGAAATCTATGGAGGAAGAGGGCTTTCCACAGACGTGATAGAAGCGAGTATTCAAGCCTATATCAACGCAGTAAATAAAATGATTTACGATAAAGAACATCGTGCATAAACAGGAAGGAGGATGACAAAATGGGAATGACCATGACACAGAAAATACTTGCTGCACATGCCGGCTTGAAAGAAGTAAAGGCTGGGCAGTTTATCGAAGCGGATTTGGATATTGTTTTGGCAAATGATATCACGGGTCCGGTTGCTATAAAAGAATTCAACAAGATGGGAGCAAAAGGTGTCTTTGACAAGAACAAGGTCGTGCTGGTGCCGGATCACTTTACTCCCAACAAAGATATCAAGGCTGCCGAGCAGTGTAAAATGCTCAGAGAATTTGCAGTAGATCAGGAAATTGAAAACTATTTTGAAGTGGGAGAAATGGGAATTGAGCATGCGCTGCTTCCGGAAAAAGGCTTGGTGGTGGCAGGAGATGCCGTTATCGGAGCAGATTCTCACACTTGCACTTATGGTGCTTTAGGCGCCTTTGCCACAGGAATCGGTTCTACGGATATGGCTGCAGGAATGGCCAGGGGGAAAGCCTGGTTCAAGGTACCTTCCGCGATCAAATTTGAACTGATAGGAAAACCAACCAAGTGGGTGAGTGGGAAAGACGTGATCCTGCATATCATCGGGATGATCGGTGTGGACGGCGCACTCTACAAATCCATGGAATTTATGGGCAGCGGTTTAAAGAACCTGTCCATGGACGACAGGCTTGCCATGGCAAACATGGCCATTGAAGCCGGGGCAAAAAACGGCATCTTCATGGTGGATGACATTACAAAGGAATACATGAAGGAGCATAAAAATAAGAATAAAGCCTTTAAAAAGAAGATCAAGATTTATGCACCCGATGAGGATGCGGTTTATGACGAGACTTATGTCATTGATCTGGCAAAAATAAGACCTACGGTAGCCTTCCCTCATCTGCCGGAAAATACAAAAACCATTGACGAGGTGGGAGACATTAAGATCGATCAGGTTGTAATCGGTTCCTGCACCAACGGCAGAATGGAAGATATGGAAGTAACAGCAAAAATCCTGAAGGGGAAAAAGGTTGCCAAGAATTTGAGGCTGATCATCTTCCCGGGAACCCAGCAGATCTATCTTGACTGTGTAAAGAAAGGCTACGCTGAAATCTTTGTAAAAGCCGGTGCAGTATTCTCAACGCCAACCTGCGGACCATGTCTTGGAGGGCATATGGGAATCCTTGCAGCAGGTGAAAGAGCTGTAGCCACCACAAACAGAAACTTCGTCGGCAGAATGGGACACGTGGATTCGGAAATCTACCTGGCAAGTCCTGCAGTGGCTGCCGCTTCCGCAATCGCCGGTAAAATTTTTAATCCGGAGAAGCTATAAACAAAAGGAAAGAAAGGATAAGAAAATGGGAAACGTTTTTAAATATGGTGAAAATGTCGATACCGACGTAATCATTCCCGCAAGGCATTTGAATACTTCTGATCCGGCGGAGCTTGCGAAGCATTGCATGGAAGATATCGATGCAGAATTTGCCGGAAAGGTAAAACTGGGAGATATTATTGTAGCAGGAAAGAACTTTGGCTGCGGCTCCTCAAGAGAGCATGCGCCTATAGCGATCAAAGCGGCCGGCGTCAGCTGTGTTATCGCCCCTACCTTTGCCAGAATCTTTTACAGGAATTCCTTTAATACGGGACTTCCCATCCTTGAGTGTGAAGAGGCAGCCCAAAAAATTCAGGCCGGAGATGAGGTTGAAGTTGATTTTATGACCGGAGAAATCAAAAATATGACAAAAGGGGAGAGCTATCAGGCAGAACCTTTCCCGGAATTTATCACAAAAATAATTGAAAATGACGGCCTTGTAAATTACGTAAAAAATAATCTAAGTAGATAGGAGTATGAAATGAATTACAAAATAGCGCTGGTTCCCGGTGATGGCATCGGCCCCGATGTGGTGGCTGAGGCGGTAAAGGTTCTGGATCAAATAGGAGTAAAATACGGACATCAATTTGAATACCGTACTGTATTGGCAGGGGGAGCAGCTATTGATGCAACAGGCGCTTGCCTGCCTGATGAAACTATTGAAATATGCAAAGATAGTGATGCTGTCTTACTGGGTGCCGTAGGCGGCTGGAAGTGGGATACCCTTCCCGGAGATCAAAGGCCGGAAAGAGCTTTGCTTGGACTTCGAAAGGAGCTTGGGCTCTTTGCTAACATCAGACCGGCGTTGCTTTTTGAAGAACTGGCGGATGCCTGCCCGCTGAAAACGGAGATCATCCAGGGGGGACTTGACATCGTCGTGGTTCGTGAGCTTACTGGAGGGATCTACTTCGGTGAAAAGGGCTATAAGGATACGGAGCTTGGAAAAGCAGCTTATGATGTTGAACTCTATGCTGAAGAAGAAATTCGAAGAATTGCCATCGTAGCTTTTGATATGGCGATGAAAAGAAATAAAAAGCTCACTAGTGTAGATAAGGCAAACGTACTGGAAAGCTCCAGGCATTGGAGAAAAGTAGTAACGGAAGTTGCAGCAGATTATCCTGAGGTTGAATTAAGCCATATGTATATTGACAATGCAGCTATGCAGATGGTCAGAAATCCAAAGCAGTTTGACGTCATCGTT
>NZ_JAGSND010000004.1:206899-310869 GCF_018128545.1 Sinanaerobacter chloroacetimidivorans
AGTATGATTACCGGCTCTATCGGTATGCTGCCGTCTGCAAGCCTTGCTAAGGGGAATTTCGGCATGTATGAGCCTGTTCACGGTTCTGCGCCGGATATTGCAGGACAAAACAAGGCGAACCCCATGGCTACCATTCTGTCTGCAGCCATGATGCTGCGCTACACCTTTGGACTCTCCAAAGAGGCTGACGATATTGAGGCAGCAGTAAAATCTGTTTTAACCCAAGGGTACAGAACACCGGATATTATGAGTACCGATAGGAAGCCCATCGGAACAAAGGAAGCCGGGGACTTGATTGTAAAGTCCATCGCGACGAATTAGCTTTTACATTATAAATGCACCATGCCTGTATGTTTCTGAAAGAAACCGTCCGAGCCCTTTCTTATAGCGGCGAGCGGTTTCCTGAGAAATATACGTGGCAGGTGCATATTTATTAAACACTTATAGATATTCAGATATTTGATGAGGGGTTTACCCTACTATGACTTCATCATCTTCTGTAATCCCGATTACCTTCTCCCCTGCGGCCCGCAAGGCTTGAACGTAGGCAATGGCATCTGCTTCGATTCTTTCGCCGGGGCAAACGAGAGGAATACCAGGCGGATACGGAATAATGGAACTGGCACAGACCAAGCCTGCACTTTCACTTAGTTTAACTCTTCGTTTGGTTTTAGGAATTCCCACCATAACTGCCTGTTTTGGCAGGGCTTTCGCTTCTAATCCGGTTTCGGAGCTTGTTGATTCTGTTTGAGTTTCAGAGCTGGAGTTTATGGTAATATCCAAAGTGCCAAGAGAGATTTCGTTTCGTCTTCTTTCACTTAAGTCCTCCAAAGCCAGGGCTAATTTCTCATAATCCTCTTTCACATTCCCGATTCCGGACATGCCCATGACGATATCTCCGGTAGCAAGCTCCATATAGATGGAATATTCCTTCATTAGAATTTTTTCCAGCTCAGCACCGGATAGACCAAGTTCTCTCATGCTTAGATTGATTTTTGTCCAGTCCAATCCCTTCAGCCTTCCCATTGTTTTTAAGCCCGGGATTCCTTTAATCCGTTCATAAAAATATTCCAAATTTGAGATCCAATCCTCCATCAGCTGATCACCGTGATTCTCCAGTATCGTTGCCGTAATATCCAAAGAAGTCATCAGCAAATAAGAAGGGCTGGTGCTTTCAATACACTGCAGCTTATCTTCAAGCGTATACTGATCCACACGGTCGGAATTCAGATGGAGCGCTGCACTTTGCGTAAAAGAGCCCAGGGTCTTGTGAGTGCTGTTTATCACAAGATCGGCCCCTGCCTGCATGGCAGAAAAGGGCAGGGCATCGGAGAAATGCAAATGTGCTCCGTGCGCTTCGTCTACGATCAGGATTCTTCCATGCTGATGAACAATATCGGCAATCGCCTCAAGATCACTGCAGATCCCATAATAATTCGGGCTCGACAGGATAACCGCTTCGGCATCGGGATTTTCTATTACCAATCGCTCTATTTCCTCTGGTGTGATGACTCCGGAGATTTTAAATTCATGATTGGTCTCGGGATATGCGTAAACCGGCTGGATATCTCCAAGGGTTAAGGCATTGTAGACCGACTTATGACAGTTTCTTGCCATAATCAGCTTCTTACCTTTGTTTACGGAAGCCAGGATAGCTGCCAGATTTCCGCCGCTGGTGCCGTTAATCATTAAGTAAGATTTTTTTACGTTATATAACTTTGCATATTTATCTTGGGTCGCTTTGATAATTCCCTCAGTTTGAAATAAATTATCTGCGCCGTCAATTTCAGTAATATCGTAATCCATCATTTGATTTAAAAAATCATGATAGCCAAATCTCTTGTAAAATTGAGAGCCTTTATGGCCCGGCATATGGAATGAGACGGTGTCGGTTTTCAAGTAATCCGTGATAAAATCATGGATCGGTGTGGTAAATGACATTTTTAGTAGTTTCCTCCTTAATAAAATGAAAAAATTTCGTACGGTATGTATTTTTATTGTTTACAACATAGTATACATCATACATTTGGTTCGCAGTGAAGTCAATGGCTGTAATAATGTCGGGAAACTTTTCCATAGTGTAAAATTGTAGCATAATTACTTACTCATTGGAAACATATGTTGAAAGCAAGGAAAAAAATTTAGACCAGTTGTAGCTGACAGAATTCAGAAAGCGGCAAGCAGTATTTTTCTTGAAAGCGATTTTGTCCGGTGAAGTTTCCAAAGGCCGATAGAGATTCTTTTCCGTAAAAACTAGTGAAAACAGGGTTTTCATGATCTCAACACAAGGTACTCCGGAATCTTTATAGAAGTTGGACTTCTTAAGCAGCTTTGAAATGGGGTGCTGCTTAATAAGTCTATTCTTGAAGAAATGGTCTGTTCGGTGCGTAAATTATCTGCTATAATTAAATCCATAAAAGTCCCTCGTTTCGTTGGTATTTGTGGGTTTGGTCACTTATATTATTCCAAAAAACAGGGATTTTTTCTATTCTAAATAGCAGATTCATATTGATTTTTCAAGGTGCACAGCCTTCCCCATAGGTGGGAAAGTTAAGTTATTAAAATTATTTTATAAATTTTTGCAACTTTTTTAATTTTTCTCTCCCCTTATATATAGTAAGTAATTAAATCTTGTATTGGGGGGGATGCCTGTGATTTTATTAACAACACTCATAATGAAACGGAAAGGAAGAGTATAATTTAAGTACATATAACCGGAGGTGATTTATGATTTGGGAAAATACTACTATGCAAATACTGTTAGCTATTTGGATACTAGCCTATGTTATTGTTGTTTTTGGGACAATATTTAATATCAAAAAGAATAAAAAGAAATATAATCTCACCAAAATCACAACTATTGCTGGCATTAGTTTAGCAATTAGTTTATTTATTATAATTATGTTGGCTATGACAAATTCTATTTAGTGATTTATTTGTTATAACTTTTATGATTAGCATAAGGAGGAACATATGAGAAGAAAAATAAGTATAATGTTAGTTTTACTTTTAGTTTTATCCACAACTTGCTTTGCATTTGCAAGCGAGAGTTCTGGTACACACCTGCATACACGACAAACTCAATAGATGCAGATTCTCCAAAAGCACTGAGAAAACAGTTAAAAGATTCGACAATAAAAACAATAACAGAATTATCAAAAATGACTAGTTCTGAAGTAGATAATGAAATTAAATCGATTATAGATGAAAGAACTCAAGAAATTTTGAATTCTGATGCTGTTCCAACTAATGAATTCATTCAACAAGCAAAAAAATATTCGTCTTCGTATATTGATGATTTAATAAATAAAGCTAACAAAAATAAAAGTTATTCGAGTAATCTTCGAGAAAAAATAAATGACAATAACTCGGATTTTCTTGTTGCAGGTACTATTGAAACCACTTCCGCATCAGATGCTTCATACAATTATAATGCATACGGACAAGTTATGTATTATATAGCTTGTCTTGTTACATGGAAGTATGATACTTCACTCAATATCGTTACATATGTAGGCGAAACTACAGATTATGGATATGATACTATATATTATCGCGTCGGTTCTGTAAAAAATGTTAAAGGTATATCTTCCGGTTATGGTATTGTTCAAAAAGGCTACGGAGTAGCTACTATATTTGATTATACTAATCGCAAGTATCATGCATACATGATTGCAGATTTTAAGCTAAAGGCTGGGGGTTCTTACAATAAAAATGTAACAACTTTATCCACTCAATTATACGATAGATATACATGGGGCAGTTTTTAGTAAAAGATTGCTAAATATAATCTAGATTGCCTTTTTTCAGCTGATTTAATGTATCACAAACAGACCGCAAAGTTTCAATGAGTGCGGAATTATGCAATTTCCTCAAATAATTGGGTAAATATATAATCATATAATTGCAAAGAATAATGGGGTTGACAGGCCGAAATAAAGGGTTTATTATAAGGAAGAATTGAATATCTCGGTAGGTGAGGCTACCACAGGGATACGGATTGCTACCGCGGAGTAGTGGAGACACTATGAGAAGGTCAGCAGTTTATGTCGAAACCAAGGCATAAACTAATGCAATTTCATCGCCCTGTGATGCTGAAGCTTGAACGGTGATGGAAGAGTGTTTTTGCTGTTCCATGGATAAGTACTAAGGTTATTGGACCTTGGGTACTTTTGTGCTGATGAACAAATCCCTTGTCACTGCTTTGAGCTTTGACAAGGGATTTTTAATGTTTCGGTACAGAATTTTACAGCTTAGATATTTGGATTTGGAGGTGAAAAGAATGGAAGATGGTCCTGGTAGTATGCGAAGGGAGGGTTATCGCTCAGGTAATTATAAAAGGTTCAGAATTAAGAACTTATCTTCTATTCTGATTCTTCTGACTTAATGTAGTATTGCGGCAACCTCTCTTCACTGTGGATCTTATAAATCGCTTACATACAATGGCATCAGAAAAGAATACGATACAGCATCGATAAGCAATATATAAGGTATAGGAAGAAAATAAGATCCAATGTGAAATGTAACACAAGATTTAAAATATGAGAGAGGTAGATCATTATGTTTAAAGGAAGACGAGAAGCACTACTAAATAGCCTATTAGAAAATAATAAGGACAGAATATATGAGATTATAAATAATATGTATCCCATAGACATTGCGATTATACTGGAGGAGTTTGACAATGAAACTTTGTTAAAATTTTATAGATTAACAGATGATGAACTGATGTCGCAGATAGTGGAGCAGGCCAATGAAGATTTACAGATTAGAATTATTAAACTATTGGATTTTCAAGCCATAGTGCATTTGTTTTCGTATATGTCAAATGATGACATTGCAGATATTTTAGGAAATCTTCCCATAAAAATGAGAAAAGATTTACTGAATCTGATGAAAGTGGGAGATTTCAAACAATTGCAAGAGCTCTTAGGTTATGAGGAGGACAGCGCCGGCGGTATTATGACGACGGAATACATTGCTCTTAGCGGACAACTAACAATGCTTGAAGTTCTAAAGAAGATCAAGGAAATCGGACCCAGGACAGAAGTCATTGAAACAATATTTGTATTGAACAAACGGAAACAATTAATAGGAACCGCTGATTTAAGAGATATACTTTCAGCTGCTGATGGAGAAAAATTATTCAACATAATGGATGATAATATAATTTCTGTTCAGCCGGAGGTTGACCAGGAGGAGGTATCCTTACTTGTTTCAAAATACGATTTGAAGGCCATACCGGTTGTAAATCGCAAAAATTCACTTTTGGGAATCATTACAGTGGATGACATCATAGATGTCATTGTTGAGGAACAAACTGAAGATATGCTGCGCTTAGGTGGTGTAAGCAAAGAAGAAAGGGTAGATAGCTCCTTGTTAACCTCTGTAAAAAAGAGATTGCCTTGGCTGTTTATCAATTTAGGAACCGCCTTTTTGGCAGCATTTACGGTAGGATTGTTTGAAGATGTTATCGTGCAAGTGGTAGCTTTGGCCGCGGCTATGCCTATTGTTGCGGGAATGGGAGGGAATGCCGGAACCCAGACGCTGTCAGTAGTGGTTAGAAGTATTGCACTTGGCGAAGTGGAATTAAAAAAGAACTGGAAACTGGTGTTTAAAGAAATCGCTCTCGGAATAATAAATGGCGGCGCTACAGGTATAATAACGGGTATCATACTCTATATGAAGTATGGCAATCCATATCTCGGATTCATTATCTTTGCAGCTATGATTGGAAATTTATTAATAGCAGGATTTTTTGGATTTTTAATTCCCTTATTATTAAAGAGAATTGGCATAGATCCGGCTTTGGCATCTGCCATATTTTTGACAACAGCGACAGATGTTTTTGGATTTTTCCTCTTTTTGGGATTGGCAAAAATGTTCTTGCCCTATTTATTGTAATTCTATGAACCGACTAAATAAACAACGAGATAAGCCTGAAGAAAGGTTTATCTCGTTGCAGGTCTTGTAATACTTTCAGGTTTTTACTCGCCCAGCGTTTCCGCAAATACATCCGCCATTGTTTTTTTTCTGCAATCCTTGCATAGGATCGTCTCGGAATCGGTAGATGCTCTATAATGCTTTGCGGTTCCTACGATGGCACCGCAGCGTTCACATTTTGCCCATTCAAACTTTTTATTCCAAATCGAACGGCCTTCTATTGTATCCTGGACTTCTATGCACTTTGTCGGGCAGAAACCTGCACAGCTGGCGCAGCCGATACAGCTGGATGCCTGTCTGTCATAAGGGGTACTGACCCTTTTGACGGTTCCCCGGTATATGGTTGATATGGCGGAGCTTCCCAGCTTTTTGCAGGCCTGAACACATAAACCGCATAATATACATTGGCCTTCTTTTGATGAAAAACTCTTTTCCGGTTTTACTTCATAACGCTCCATCAGTTCCAGGATAATAGGATTCTCTGGGGCTTGAGCGTACATGAGCTTAAGAAGTGTTTTTCGAATCTTAAGAACTCTTTCTGAATCGGTTTTTACGGTAAGGCCATCGAAAACCTTAAAAGCACAGGAGGCAACCAGTTTGCTTCTGCCTGCTTCCACAATCTCTACAAGGCAAAGTCTGCAGGAGCTTATAGCCTCTAATGCATCCTGATAACAAAGACTCGGGATAAAAATACCTTCTCGCCTTGCTGCCTGCAGGACTGTCTCGTCCGGCAAGACTGTTATTTGCCGGCCATCTATGATAATCTGCATAGGGTACCTCCTTCCTATAGGACAGTAATGGCATCAAACGGACATTTTGAGAGACAAGTGCCGCATTTGATACATACGTCCTGATCAATTTCATAGGTTTTTTTCAATTCACCTTTAATGGCATTTACCGGGCAGTTCTTTGCACATAGGCTGCAGCCCCTGCATTTTTCTTTCGCAATTTCATAAAGGATAAGGCTCTTGCATGCACCTGCAGGACATCGTTTATTGTCAATATGCTCTATGTATTCGTCCTTGAAATATTTTATGGTTGACATGACGGGATTGGCTGCGGTTCTTCCCAGTTCACATAAGGAAGCGAGAGAGGCTGTATAGGAGAGCTCTTCCAATAAATCCAGATCGGAAGGTTCCCCATTTCCTTCGCAGATGCGGGTCAGAATTTCCAGCATACATCTCAGACCTTCCCGGCAGGGGGTACATTTTCCGCAGGACTCTCCAGCCAGGAAATTTACATAATATCGTGCTAACTCTACCATGCAGGTAGATTCGTCCATTACAATGATACCGCCGCTTCCCATCATAGAACCGTTGTCCTTCAGGGAATCAAAATCGATTTCCAAATCCATCAGCTTTTCCGGAATGCATCCGCCGGAAGGGCCTCCAGTCTGCACTGCCTTAAATTTTCTATTCTCCGAAATTCCTCCTCCGATTTGAAATACCAAATCTCTAAGAGTAATTCCCATAGGCACTTCCACGAGACCTGTCCGATTTACTTTCCCGACCAGTGAAAATACTTTCGTTCCCTTACTGCCATCGGTGCCTAACTTCGCGTATTCCGTACCGCCATGGAATATGATATAGGGAACGTTAGCCAAGGTTTCAACGTTATTTAAAACCGTAGGCTTTTCAAACAGGCCTTTTTCTACGGAACGGATATATTTTACCCGGGGCTCTCCCACCTTGCCTTCAATGGAAGCCATAAGGGCAGAGGACTCGCCGCAGACAAAAGCACCGCCGCCTCTTACAATTTCACAGTCAAAGGAAAATCCGCTGTTCAAAATATTATGCCCTAAGTATCCCCTGGCTCTAGCTTCTTCCAAGGCTTTCTGCACATGGGCAAGGGCAAGGCCATACTCATCTCTGATGTAAAAATAGCCTTGAGAAGCGCCTATGGCATAAGCTCCGATAATGAGTCCTTCCAGGACACTATGCGGATCCCCTTCTAAAATACTGCGGTCCATAAAAGCTCCAGGATCCCCTTCATCCCCATTGCAAAGCATATATTTCGTTTCTCCCGGCACCTCAAAACAGGACCGCCATTTTTTCCCTGTGGGAAAACCTGCGCCACCCCGTCCTCTGAGACCGCTGATTTCTATTTCTTTGATTACCTCTTTCCGGTGGTATGACAAGGCTTTTCTGAGGGCTTCATAGCCTCCGGTTCCGATGTAATCGTCAATGTTTCCCGGATCTATCATTCCTGTATTGCGAAGTGCAATCTTTAACTGGCTTGCGTAAAAGGGATTTTCTTCCCGGGACAAAACTGGCTTTCCGGCGTCGTCCTTATACAACAATCTTTCAACAGGCTCTCCATTCAGACTGCCAAGTATATCCTCCACATCTTTCGGGTGCACTTTATAATAGGTAATATGGTCGGGAAGTATGGTCACGATAGGCCCGTTTTCGCAGAAGCCGTTACAGCCCACTTTTTTTACGTCAGGCAGGATGTCTACTTCCATACCCAGGGAAGCAGAAATGAATTCGTCCACAACTGCCTGCGAACCGTTTGCCAGACAGCCGGTTCCGCAGCATATCAGTATTTTTTTATGCATTTGCATCGGCCTCCTTTCTGACGGATTGGATCATCTTTTCTGCCTGGCCGGTTTTTACATTCCCATAGTATTCATCATTGCAGATCAAAACCGGTGCCATGGCACAGGAGCCCACGCAATTGACTACCTCGATGGAAAAAAGGCCATCAGGAGTAGTTTCGTTTTCTTTAATTTGAAGTGCTCTTTTTATTTCCTCCAGTACGTTTACGCTGCCTCTGATGTGGCAGGCGGTTCCGTCACATACTTTAATGATAAATCTGCCTTTTTTCTCAAGACTTAAAGCCTTGTAAAATGTTGCAATAGAAAATATTTCTGAGACAGGGACCTTTAGATAGGTGGAAATCGCCAGCAGATTGTTGGGAGAAATATAACCGAATTCTTTTTGGACTTCTTGAAGTATGGCAAGAGAATGCCGTTGCTCAGGAGCATGTTGATATAAAATATCGTTAATCGTTTTCATATTTTCAGATTTCAAATCCATCACTTCTTTCTGCATGCAGCTGCGATTCATCCGCCTGCGATGCGTGGAAATAAGGAAACCACAGCATTTTCCTGAATGACGGATGCTTCTCCGGATAAGAAATCTATATTTCTTCCGTCAATAAGAAAGATAACATCCGGATGAATCCTGGCTCCGTCTTCCGTTAGAAGGCGTTTTTTTAAGACATCTCCATGGATTTCGCACAGCTTGATAATCAATTCAATGGCAGTAACAGGCCCAAGGAGGAGTGTCTCCTCCTTGCGGCCCACATCCTTTCTATAATAAGCAAAATATTTTACAATCATGGTTAAAGACCTAATTCAGCAAGCTTTTCTCCTGTCGGAATACCTTCTGTGTCCCAGCCTCTCAGTTCATAATACTCTTTCAGCATTACATCAAGTTCGCATACCTTGCCTTTGGCAGGACCTTCAGGAAGAGGATCGTACAGCAATCTAGGGGGCAAGGTATCGTCTTTCTTCGTAAAGCCCTGGTCAAGATTGTAGAGTTTCTCCATATTCCAGATTCTATCTCCGGCAGCAAGAATCTCTTCATCAGTTAAATTCCAGCCGGTACAGGTGCGGAGCATATTGCAGATTTCGGGGAGACCGATGCCAAAGGTGGTAAAAAGGCAGATCCCTGAGGAATCTACAACGGCGGTCAGATCCTGGAAGATCTTCAGGATATTCGCTTTGCCTTCTGTTACCAGCGGATCCAGCTTGACAGGAATTCCTAGAATTTCGGGTGATGTAAGGTAACCGCGAACATGGCAGCCGCCGCGGTTGGAAGTCGCATATTCCAGACCCATTCCCTGCAGACTTCTGCCGTCGTAAGCGGGCATCTCCTGCTTTTTCACAGACATGGAAAGCTCCGGAGCACCGTAACTGTCGGCCAGGCGATAGGACCCTTCTGCCAGTTTATCTCCAAAACCTTCACGATTTGCTGTTTTCAGAGCAAATTCTACGATACTGTCGGTATTTCCAAAGGCGAGATTTCCGCCGATATCTTCTTTCGGAAGAAGCCCTGCGTCAAAAAGCTCCATGGCACAGGCAAAGGTCGATCCCAGCGTAATGGGGTCCATTCCGTATTCATTGCAAAGGAAGTTTACTTTGCAGACTGCCTCCAGGTTATTGATTCCGCAGGATGCTCCCAGAGCCCAGGCTGCTTCGTATTCGGGACCTTCACCAGCTGATTTGTAAGGCCCGTCTTTGATCTTTGTAACGCGTCCGCAGGCAATAGAACAGGCAAAGCAGCCTTTATTGCGGACCAGATATTTTTCTGCCAGGGTTTCTCCGGAAATATCGTCTGCGTCCTCATATAAGGCACCGTCCCTCCAGTTGTTCTTTGGAAGTCCTCCTGATGCATTGATGATGTTTACCAGAATTTCTGTTCCATAGGCTCCCAAACCGGCACCGGTGACAGGATTCTCCTTCAGTTTTGTTCGAGCATCGTGACAAGCTGCAAGGAAGCCTGCTTTATCTGCAACCTTGATACCGCCGGTTCCCCGGGCAACCACTGCTTTTAAATTCTTGGAGCCCATAACGGCACCTAATCCGCCTCTTCCGGCCGCACGGTGTTTATCGTTCATGATGGTGGCATAAAGAACACCATTTTCGCCGGCGGGCCCAATGCAGCTTACCTTGGCATCCGGGTCCGTTGCCTCCACCAACTGATCTGTGGTTTCATAAACCGTCTTGCCCCATAATTCCTCAGCGGAACGGAGCTCTGCTTTTCCGTCGTTTACATATAAGTAGACCGGTTTCTCGGATTTGCCTTCAAAGATGATGCCGTCATAACCGGCAAATTTCAGTTCCGGACCAAATTGCCCTCCGGAGTTGGCACAGCCAATGGTACCGGTAAGGGGAGCCTTTGTGATCCACATGAGTCTTCCGGCACTGGTTCCGAAGGTACCCGTCAAAGGACCGGTTAGAAGGATTAATTTATTATCTTCAGAAAAGGCATCCACATCCTTGGCGACTTCATCGATATAGATCTTTGTGCCCAGACCTCTTCCTCCTATGTATTTCTCAGCTAAAGACTGGCTGATCGCTTCTTCTTTAATCGTGCCTGCTGAAAGGTTGACACGAAGCAGCTTTCCTATAAATCCGTACATGGTTTATGCCTCCTCTCCAAAAACATCTTTAAATCTTTCGGCAAGATCTTTTCTTTTAATCAGTGATGAAGGATTTGCTTCTTTGTATTCGATGGCTCCGGAAGGGCAATATTTTGCACATTGGGGGTCACCGCCGCAGAGATCACATTTAAACACTGCTTTGCCGTCAAAGGCCATGTTGCCGAGAGGACAGGCAGAGATACACATCTTACAGACGATGCACTTTTTCTGATCCACGATTTTTGCTCCTGTTTCATCCTTATAGATGGCATTAACAGGACAGACTTTCATACAGGAAGCCTCTTCGCACTGGGTGCACATAATGGGGACGCTAAGCATTGCCTTGTCGTAGGAAATGACAGAAACGGCAGATTTTTGCGGGTTGAATTCCTCTGCTCTATGAAAGGAACAAATCAGCTCACAAGTTCGACAGCTTAAGCATTTTTCGGGTTTTAATACCATAGTCTTACTCACTTTTTCTCGTTGGCCCCGGAGAACCAACTTTCACCTCCTTTTTCTTTACAAGATTGAAATAAAAACGGTAATTGCTAAACTGAGATGTAATCACTATTTTTAATGCTTTAGAGCATAAAAAAAGCAAAGGGATAATATCACACTTTGTGATATCTCCTTTGCACATGGCAGGCGGATAAATTGCTTTAGGCACCCTATCGTTTTCGCCGGCGGGTCGTCAGGACGAAAATCGGAGACCGAAAGAGTCGGAAAATTTTAACTATATTTAAAATATATACCTCACTTTTGGACCTGTCAATGTTGGTAGAATGTATTTTTTTCAGTCCAATTTTATGCCCTGTCTTAAATTTATGAAAAAATATTATTTATAAGATAACTTGCTTGAAAATAAGAGTAAATAATTGACAAAATACGGAATTTCAAAGTATACTATAAGCATATATATGTTCAAAAAGGAATCACAAAGAGATATGATGTCTCCGATTTCCATTTGACAGTTTTGCCAGATGGAAACGATAGGGTAGAGAGAGCAATTTCTTTGCCTGCCACTTGTGCAAAGGAGAGATAAGTACCTTCCGGTACTGTCTTGCTTTGCTTTTTTTATGTGTTAAAAAAAGAGAATTCCAGAAAGGCGGGAACTTATGAAGAGACTGAAGTTTGCGAAAAGTAAATGCATTGGCTGCCAGCTTTGTGCACAAGCCTGCTCGGCCATGCATGAGGGAGAATATGCTCCTTCAAAAGCTCGTATCGGTATTGAGACCTATTATGACAAAGGTGGTGAATTAAAGTATAAGGATTCATTCTGCATCCTTTGCGGTATTTGCAAGAAACAATGTCCTGTAGATGCCATTTCCCTTGAAGAACATATTATAGTAGACCATGACAAATGCATCGGCTGCGGCGTCTGCCAAAGAGCATGTCCCAAAAAGGTGATTCGGATCAGAGATGAAAAGTCCTATATCTGTGATACCTGTGACGGCGACCCTGCTTGCGTGAAGATTTGCCCGCAAAATGCATTAACTTTTGAATAAATAGGGAAGAAAGGAGATCTCGATCATGACAATGTTAGGATATCAGAATAAAGTTCTGAGAATAGACTTGACGAAAAAGGGCGCAAAAACAGAACCCCTGCGAATGGACTGGGCAGAGAAGTATATTGGCTCCAAGGGATTGGCAATCAAATATCTGTATGAAGAGCTAAAACCAGGTATTGATCCTCTTTCTCCCGACAATAAGCTGCTCCTGATGAATGGACCGATGACAGGTACTCCGGTGCCATGCTCCGGGAAATTATCCATATCGGCAAAATCTCCCGCAACGGGAACAATCAACGATTGCTCCATAGGAGGGCACGCAGCATTAAAAATTAAATATGCCGGATACGATGCCATCATATTTGAAGGTGCATTAAAAGAACCGGGTTACATACTAATTGAAGACGGAAATATCCAGTTCAAGGATGCGTCAGATCTATGGGGCAAGGGCTCCCATGAAACTGAAGCCATCCTGGCGGAGAAATATGGCCATGATTACAGCATTCTGTCAATCGGACCGGCCGGAGAAAATCTCGTTACCATGGCATGTATCAATTCCGATTACTACAGACAGGCCGGCAGAGGCGGCATTGGTGCGGTAATGGGAAGCAAAAAAATCAAAGCCATTGTAATTAACGGTACCGGCGGTGTAAAGGTGCCGGATATTGTGAATACCACAAAGAAAATTACGGAAATTCTAAGAGAGGATGTTTTGCAGGAGGATAATACCTTTATTTATGACTGCGGAACCACTGCTTTTTTAGAGGCATGTAATGACGGCGGTATTTTGCCGAAGAGAAACTTCAGCGATTCAACAGACGAAGCATGGACCCAGTACAACGGTGAAGTGCTTCTCGAAAAACGAGTTGGAAAGAGAGGCTGCGGCAGCTGCGGCCTTGGCTGCGGAAACTTCCTCAAGATCGGGGATGCAGTCTGCGAGGGCCCTGAGTATGAAAGCATCGCAGTAGCCGGACCGAATGCCGGTGTTACCGATCCGGAAGCCATCGTGAAGTTCAATCAGGTGGCGGATGATATGGGCCTTGATACCATCAGCGCAGGGGATACTATCATCTACGCGATGGAAATGACGGAAAAAGGAATCCATGACTTTGGCATCAAATTCGGAGATAAAGAAAAATATATTGAATATCTGAAGCTTATGGCTAGAAGAGAAGGCGTAGGAGCCGATTTGGCCTTAGGGGTAAAACTCCTGTCAGAGAAATACGGCGGAGAAGATTTTGCAATGCATGTAAAAGGTCTGGAATATCCGCAGTATGAACCTCGCGGATCCTGGGGTATGTCTCTTGCCTATGCGGTATCCGACCGCGGCGCTTGCCATATGAGAGCCTATGCGCCAAATGAAGAAGTCTTTGCCGCTTCTGTGCCTCCTTATACGTCGGAGGGCAAGGGGGAGATGGTTTACAATTTGGGCGTCTTCAATGCCGTGAAATTTAGCTTATGCATCTGCGATTTCTGGGCCACCCTTTCCTTTGAGAGAATGGCTGAACTCATGACCCTTGTGACAGGAAAAGAATGGACTGAGCAGGATATGAAGGATGTCGGCACCAGAGTTCTCAATATAGCCAGAGCCTTTAACCAGAGAGAAGGCTTTAACAGAAAAGATGATACCATGCCGAAGCGTTTGGCTATGGAGGCATTGTCATCAGGTCCTGCAGCAGGACAGAAGATCCCGCAGGAAGCCTTTGAAGATATGCTGAATCAATATTATGAAGTTATGGGTTGGGATAGTAACGGTATGATTCCCGATAATATGCTATGCCAATTATAACGTAGTAAACTGAACGATTTACTGGGCAGGGGTTTTCAAAACTGTTTTGAAAATTCCTGTCCTTTTAGTAAGGAAGGTAAGTCCTATGAAAATAACCATTACCTTACGGGGCAGCCTATTGAAATTTTTTAACGGAGAACGGGAACGGCAAGTAGAAGTTCCCGATGGCTGTACCGCTGAAGAAGCCCTCAAGACGGTTGGAATTGACTGGACAAAGATAAAAAATTTTGGATTTGTAGCAATCAATGGCCAGCGTGTTATGATATATGATAAACTAAAAGAAGGAGACGAGCTAAAAGCTTATCCTAAAATTTCCGGAGGCTGAATATGATTTGCCGTATGATTGGTATGGTTTGTAAATTGGAGGGCCGGTATGTCTTTTAATCCCTTTTATAATATTGAAAATCCCGAACTTATGGGCTATGAATATGCTTGGGTAAACTTTATAAAAAATGACGAGATTCCTGAAAATATTATTTCTGAGGAAATTTTTAAATCTTGGAAGCGCTGTAAGGATCGGAAACAGGACGCAAGGGTATTGGACATACCGGAAAATTTCTGCGGTCATGATGAACTGAATGCAAGAATCAAAAGGAATTCCGATTTGCTTGGAATTTCCAGTCCTATTATGCGTGACATAATAAATGTACTGGATGAAAAAGAAGTCGGCATTCGGATCGTGGACAGCGATAATATTGTTCTTATGGATGTAAGGGGGGATGGGTTTGCCCGCGACAACAGAGGTAAGAGCAGCGTCGGAGACTGCTGCGGCGAGTCAGTCATAGGAACTAATAGCCTGGCATTAACCATTTTACACCAAAAGCCTATCAGTGTTGTAGGAGCTCAGCACTATTATCAGCAGAATCATAGGTTTGCAGGATATTCAGCACCAATTATTGACGGTGATAGTAAGATTCGAGGGGCTATCGGTATCACTATCAAATTAGAGCAAATCAGCCATTATATGCTGGCAATGGTCACTACGGCGGCAAAAGTGATTGAAAATGAACTTCAGCTTTTGAGAAGC
Source organism: Sinanaerobacter chloroacetimidivorans (assembly GCF_018128545.1). Classification (GTDB taxonomy): domain Bacteria; phylum Bacillota; class Clostridia; order Peptostreptococcales; family Anaerovoracaceae; genus Sinanaerobacter; species Sinanaerobacter chloroacetimidivorans. The sequence continues at coordinate 222,315 of NZ_JAGSND010000004.1, forward strand.
AATTCTATAATCTATAGACAGAATAATGAAAAACAAGATATTTTGGATTCCGTAACCGATGGGATTATTTACGTAGATAAAGCTCATATTATTACTCACGCCAATCTGCAAATAGCCAAATTTACCGGTTTGAAAAAGGATGACCTAATTGGTAAGAATATTAATATCATACATACCTTTCCGCATATCGGAAGTCTGGATTCTTCAGGAGATATCAGCAACATTCAAGTAAAGCTAAAGGGGAAAGAAAAAAGCTATAATTGTTTTTTAAGCCATAAAGCTGTTAAAGACAATGAAGGGAGCGTAATCTGGATTTTTACTGCAACGGACGAAATTCAAGAGTTGGCAGATAAAATTAATTTGGAAAACCGTGCTTTTTTTACCTTTGACAATATAGTAGGGAAATCCAAAGTGCTTAAGAATTGTATTGAGCTGGCTCAAAAAGTTGCTGAGCATGAAACAAGAGTCATCATAGAAGGTGAAAGCGGAACTGGAAAAGAAATGTTTGCCCAGTCCATTCACAATTTAAGTCCTAGGAAAAATGGGCCTTTTGTTGCCGTAGATTGCGGAGCGATTCCCAGAGAATTGCTAGAAAGTGAAATATTCGGTTATGAAGAAGGTGCCTATACTGGTGCGAGAAAAGGCGGACATCGAGGAAAGTTTGAGCTGTCCCACGGCGGAACTCTGTTTCTGGACGAGATTGGCAATTTGCCACTGGACATGCAGGCAAAGCTATTAAGGGTACTTCAGGAGAGCCGTGTGGTCAGAATCGGAGGATATATGCCGATTCCCGTAAATGTCCAGGTGATTGCAGCTACAAATCAGGATTTGAAAAAAGAGGTAGACAGCGGTACTTTCAGAGAGGATTTATATTATCGCTTAAATATTGTGCGGATCAAACTGCCGTCTTTAAGGGAGAGAAAAGAGGATCTACCTATGCTGATCGACAGCTTTATTAGAGCCAATAAGCATCAGATCAACAGTAAGATCAAAGGGATTGAAGAAGATGCAATGAATCTTCTTCTAAACTATAGCTGGCCGGGAAACGTTCGGCAGTTGAACAATGTGATTGAACGTATGATGATTTTGGCAGAGGGAGAATTGTTAACCAAAAATCTGATTCCCAATGATATTGCATTAAAGGTTCAAAACACGACTATTTTAGGCTTTGAAGTAACGGATGAAATTTACACTCTCGAAATGGCCAGTGCGATCTATACAAAGAAGGTAGTTACGGAATGCAAGGGAAATATTAAGAGAGCTTCGGAAAAGCTCGGGATAAGCAGGGCTACCGTGTATCGGCTGCTGAAGCATGCCGGTGGACGCTTGTAATAGGTGATGATATGGAACGAGGTACACTTGAAAGATATGATGTAGCCATTATAAACGGCAAGGTCGCTGATGTGGTAAGGGGAAATTTTATAAAAAAAAATATCGGAGTGACAAAGGATAAAATAACCGCCATTACTACGGCTGAAATCAGAGGTAAGATTACTATTGATGCTGCTGGTATGGTGGTTTCGCCCGGATTTATAGATTTTCATTCTCATGTGGATGGAAATAAATATTCCGCCACCTGCCTTGTGAAACAGGGAGGCACCACTACCCTAGGGGGCGAGAGAAACCTAAACAGCAAGGCCATTCGCCGCATAGAAGAGGAAGGCTTTATTGTAAATCAGGGATTCTCCATTTCTCAATCTTTTGTACTTCGGAATGCGGTAGGTATTTCCGATGCTGACAGGCCGGCCACTGATCAGGAAATTAAGGCCATGGCAGATTTGGCTACAAGGTTTATGGAATATGGTGCTTTTGGTATCTGCTTTGGGCTGGAGCTGGTTCCGGGAACTTCTCTGAAAGAAATTCTTTCTCTTGCTGAAGTGGCAAAAAATTATGACAGGCCGTTGTTGATTCATTTACGAAAAGATGGAAGAGAAGGTCTTAAGTATTTTGATGAAATAATTAAAGTTACTGAAGAAACCGGCGTAAGTGTTCAGATCCTGCAATTAATGTATATGGTGGGGATAGGGGGAGCGATGCCTGCTGCGCTGGAAATCATTGAAGAAGCAAGAAGCAGGGGCCTTGATATAACTGCCGACAGTGGTGTGTATGATGCCTTTTCCGCATGTATTGGAACCGGTATTTTTGAAGATGGCTGGGAGAAGGAATATAGCAATACTTCTGTAAATGATTTGTTGATTGCTTCGGGGATACATATGGGGAAGTATTGCGATGCTGACTTGTTTAAGCTGTTGCGTGAGCAGTATCCGGAGACTTTAGTGACGGCCTTTGTGTGTGATGTAGAGGCCATTGGAATGGCTTTAAAAAAAGACTATGTCTATGTATCTACAAATGCAGCGGAAGGTCCTCATTATCCAGGGATAGGTGCTCCCGAGGTCTCTGGAACCTTCCCCCGATTGCTGGGGAGATATGTGAGAGAGGACCGGGAAATCTCCTTGATGGATGCGATTAGAAAGATCACGATTTTGCCTGCAAAAAGGTTTGGCTTGGAGGATAAAGGTTCTATTGAACTCAATAAAAATGCGGATCTGGTTATATTTGATATAAACAGGATTATAGACCGTGCTGATTTTATCGGTAGGGGAAGACCTGATGCAAGTCCGGAAGGGATTGAATACGTTATAGTGAATGGAAAAATTGTCGTCAACAAAAATGAATTGACAGAAAATTGCTATAGTGGAAAGTTGATCAGAAGAAATGGTGTATAAATTTTATACACCATTTCTTCTGAACGGATAAATACTATTTGAAAAATAATGTAATGTATAAAAATAAAACACTTTTGAATGAAGTGTTTTATTTTTATACATTAATAAGCGACGAAGATTGTCAATAAAATAACTAACCCTTAAAAATCAGACCTTCCAACGTTGGCACATAAGTTGCATGTTAATGAAATTGTACAAATTACGTTAACGTAATCCCCAATGATATTACATGTAATAGTTTGATTTTATTGAGGAGCGTGAAATCTCATGACATTATTAAAATACTCATTTTCTCTGCCTACTAGAGTAGAATTCGGTGAAGGAGTTATAAAACAAGCTGGAAAAGAAGCAAAGTCGCTTGGAGCTACGAAAATAATGCTGATAGCAGACAAAGGTGTCATATCCGCAGGATTGACACAAGCTGTAGAGGAAAGCTTGCGAGAAGAAAATCTATCCTATATTACTTACGATAAAATCGTCCCAAATCCAAGAGATATTCATTGTATCGAAGGCTATGAACTAGCCAAAAAAGAAGGGATTGATTTTTTGGTGGCTGTTGGCGGTGGAAGCTCGATGGATACAGCTAAAGCCATAGGGACATTATTGACTCATGGTAAAACCATTCGGGACTGGTGTGGCTTTCAACTTCTGGAAAGAGAGATCACACCGCTTATTGCAATTCCTACAACTGCGGGGACTGGAAGTGAAGTGACTCCTTTTGCTGTGATTACGGATACCAATACGCATGTTAAGCTTAATATTTTCGATCCAAAAGCAGCAGCAAAAGTTGCATTAGTGGATCCTGGAGTTTTAATGAAACTGCCCTCAGGAATTATGGCATCTACCGGTATTGATGCTATGACCCATGCTGTTGAGGCATATACATGCAATTTAGCAACCCCGCACACAGACGCTTATGCATTATACGCAATTGATTTAATTGTAAGAAATCTAAGGCAGGCAGTAAAAATGCCTACCATTGAATCCTGTACAGGAATGATGCTGGGAAGTACCATCGCGGGAATTGCTTTCGGTTATTCAGATGTAGCTGCAGTACATTGTATGGCTGAGGCTTTAGGCGGCAGGTATGACACCCCTCACGGTGTGGCAAACGCTGTATTGCTTCCAACGGTAACGGAATATAATATTCCGGCAAATGTTCAAAAGCATGCAAACGTTGCAAAAGCATTAGGTGTGGATATGACAGATATCACCCTTGAAGAAGCTGCTTTGAGGGGCGTTGAAACTTTAAGAGAGCTTTGTAGGGATGTTGGTATAAAGAAAATGCGTGAAATCGACGGCATCGATCCGAAGGATTTTCCTGCCCTGGCAGAGGCTGCCGAAAAAAATGTCTCCACACCGAGCAATCCCAGAAAAATAACAGCAAAAGAATATCTGGAGCTATTCCATAAGGCCTATGAGGTATAGTATCGTTATTGTGATAATGATTTAAGAAAGGGAAAAAATATGAATGAAATGATAGAATCCAAGAAACTGAAGCGGATTTTAGGGTTTGCCCCTGCTTATGGAGCAGCCGTAGGACTAGTTGTATCTGGTACCGCCATGTTTTCTGTTGGAAATGTTGGAGGAACAGCGGGATATGCTGCCTGGATTGCCGCTGCAATTGCATTGATTCCAATGATGGCGGCAGCCTTTGCCTATGGGGAGCTGACAGCTATGCTCCCCGGTGGCGGCATGATTTCAGACTATACCATGCCGGCACTGGGAAGATTCTGGGGAACTTTTGCGTTGTTAAGCGGATATGTATTGCTTATTGCCTGTGATGGTGGAACTCAACTGGTCATGGGAGGGCTTTCCATGGAATCTCTGCTTGGAATCCCACAACCGGTGGTAACCATTGGATTGCTGATCATCATTTTGTTAATTAATATTTTTGGTGTTGAATTCTATGGTAAGACAGAAGCTGTCGTAACTGTGGCGATGATGATTACCTTTGCTATCCTGGCTATCTTGGGCTATGCCGGTGTCGGAGAGTCCTATGGTGCAACTCCCATTAACGAGAATCTTTCCTTCCTCCCTGAAGGGGGCTGGGTTACTGTCTTCGGAACAGTCGGTGTGGCAATCTGGTTTTTTATTGGTTTTGAATTTGCCTGCCCAATGGCAGAGGAAAACAAAAAACCATATAAAAATATCCCCTATGGCCTAATTTTAGGGTTGATTACTATCTATGCGATTGACATCATTTTTTCAGCTGCGTCTGTAAAATATACGCCTCTTGAGGTATTACAGACTTCGGCAATTCCCCATGTGGCTGCCTCCGAGGCTATGCTGGGTTTTGCAGGAGGTATTGTCATGAGCTGCCTGACAATCGCAGCATCCTTCACTACTGCCAATGCGTACTGCGCTGCACTTCCAAGAATGCTTTACGGTATGGCTAGAGAAAATCTGGTACCTCAGTGCTTTGCTAAAATTCACCCTAAATATCGAACGCCCATTTACGGTCTAATATTTACGACCCTGCTTATTTTAATAACCGTAGTCTATATTACTATGAATGGAGCGGATGTAAATCTTGTACTTACCTTTATTATGACAGCTTGCATTACCTGGATGGTATCCTATGCCATCGCTATGATTGACGTCATGGTTCTCAGAAAAAAGTATCCTGATTTCCCAAGGCTATGGAAGGCCCCTATTGCTTTCGTGTCCCTTCCGATCGGAATCATAGGCGTTATTTATGCGATTTGGACGCTGCAGGATTATTGGGTCTATGCTTTGATTTGCATGGGAGTTGTTGCCTTGTATGCACTGATCTGGATGAAGGCCCATGGAATTAGCCTTACGGAAAAAATGCCTCTTGAGGATATTACAAGAGATATCAGAGAACGTTCCGAGTATCTTGCTGTTTGGGATGAAGAGGTTGAAGAATGGCTGTCACGCAAAGCAAAATGATCTGGCTGCGGCCATAATTTCCTGGGGGCAGATTTCTTCCTCGAAGGTCTGCTCCCATTAATATCAAGTACAGGAGGTCAGGATGGACATATACTTAAAAAGAGATAAAAACTATAACTTGCCATGTTATCGAGAGAGGGAGAACCCGCAGCATATTATCAATAAAAAGGCTAACTTAAAGCTGAATTATGTAGCCTCAATATTCAGATGTGCTCTAGGGGGGCACATCCTTGAAATAAAAGACAGGTTTCTTAGTAAAAATCTTATTCTAGAAAAGCTGAGATATGTAAAAGAACTGAATTTAACCTATAAGATTGAGAATCGGTTTTTTGCTATGTCTTATGATTTGATCTATGAAGCAACCTATCAAGCAGAAGATAAGCTTTTGGAAACACACTCATGCGCCTTTGCTGTTAAGCTTAAAGGTGCAGTGTCTGTTTCGGGAGCACAATTCATGGATCAAGGTTCGGAATGCACACCGGAAGATATAGAAGGGTATTTGAATAGATTAAACAATGCCTTGATACTTAATAGAATTAAAGCACTAGATCTAACAGATATTAGTGTGTCATACAAAGCAAGTACATCAACCTGGACGGTGAAATGCAGAAGTCTGATCGGTTCAACCACCTGGAATTTTATACCTCCGGTACTGCATCTGATAACTCCGAGAAAAGAGGAGTGTATCCAGTTGATTGAGTTTTATGAGCTGGTGTTGGATGCAGTTACACATAAACAATAATAGGAATGAAAAAGCAGTGGAACTCGTTGCCTATACTTAACCTTCATTGACATAAACAGATAGAAAATGTATACTAAACACAATATAATAGGTGACTCCGATTTCAGACCGACAATCGTTGCCGGATGAAACGATAGGGTAAAAAAAGCAATTTTTTTGCCTGCCATTTGCGCAAAGGAGAGACAACTGGCTTACTTAAGTTGTTTTTGTTTTGCTTTTTTATTGTTTTCTTTAAGTTATCTATATATTTCAATAATGTGCATGCTTAAATAAAGAAGGGTGGAGATATCCAATGATAAAAGATGCACAAATTTTATTCGTTAATTTAACCGACAAAAGCTATAAGGCAGAAAGACTGCCGGCTGAAATCTACCGGAAGTATCCCGGAGGTTCTTCGCTGGGTATGTACTTGATGCTGAAACACATGGACCCAGCGGTAGATCCGTTGTCACCGGACAATATGCTGATCTTTTCCGTATCCCCGCTGACAGGGATTCCGATCAGCGGACAAAGCCGAATGTGTGTGACCACGAAGAGCCCGCTGACAGGTACTGCGGGAGACTCCCAGGTTGGGGGCTTTATACCGGCACATGTAAAAGGGAATGGATATGACGCCATCGTGTTTACCGGAAAAGCAGACACACCCGTGTATGTGTATATTGATAAGGATAACATCCAGATCAGGGATGCACAAAAAATGTGGGGAAAGGTTACCGGAGAAGCAGAGAAGCTGATCGAACAGGATCTGGGCGAATCAAAAATCGAATCCTCCATCATTGGACCTGCCGGTGAAAATCAAGTACTTTATGCAAACATCATGCATATGCGCAGCAGGGCAAACGGTAGGAATGGCGTAGGGGCCGTCATGGGTTCCAAAAACTTAAAAGCTCTTGTGGTAAAAAAACAGCCTTCTTCCAAGGCGGAAGATCCCGTTGGAATGAAGACGCTTACTTCGAATGTGAAAGAGAGAATGGCTGCGAATGAAGTGATTCTGGATACCGCTTTGAACGGGTCGGCGGGAGTGGTGGATTTCCACGGCGCCGAAGGTTTTCTGCCCACGAACAATTGGGAAAGCGGCGTTCTGGATGATTACATAAAGACGGCTGGAACGACGATTACAAAAAACATATTAAAGGAAAGAGATACCTGCTTTGGTTGTGCCATAAGGTGCAAAGGAGTGGTTGAAGTCCCGGGCAAAGCCGATCCTGAATATGGCGGGCCGGAATACGAAACCTGTGCAACCTTTGGCTCATACTGCGGAAATACGGATCTGGGAGATATCTGCCAAGCCAATCAGCTGTGCAACATGTACGGACTGGACACCATCTCCTGTGGAGCCGTCATTGCTTTCGCAATGGATTGCTATGAAAAAGGTTTGCTGACAAAAGAACAGGCAGATGGATTGGAATTGAAATTCGGCAGAGGAGATGTTTTTGCTCCTCTGATTCGAAAAATCGCTTACAAAGAACCGGGGATCGGTGATCTTCTCGCACAAGGCAGTGCCAGAGCCGCCGCTCTGATCGGAAATGGCGCTGAGGATCTCGTGGTGACCTGTAAAGGACAGGAATGGCCTGCCCATATGGTTCAAATGAAACCCAACCTGGCTATCAATTATGCAGTTAATAATTTCGGTGCAGATCATCAATCCTCCGAACACGATCCTACCCTTATGGCGGCAGACGATTCCAATGACTGGCAATGGGCCAATATGCTTGAGTCTTTCGAAAAGAGTGATGCCTATGGGATTCTTGATGCAAACAAATCCAAGTTCGCCCTGGCAACTCAGAAATTCTATTCCATGCTGGATACTCTCTGTCTATGCCAGTTCGCATGGGGGCCTTCCTGGCAGCTTTACGGACCAGGGGATCTGCTGGATTTCTGTAAATATGGAATGGGATGGAACACTTCCATAGCGGAGCTTCAGGAGATCGGAGAACGGCGTATTAATATGATGAGAATGTTTAACGTGAAGCTGGGCTATGGCCGAAAAGACGATACATTGCCGAAAAAAGCCTTTCTCCGCATCCCGTCCGGGCCTAACAAAGGCGTAGGCATTACGAAGGGGGATTTTGAAAAAGCTCTTGATGCTTACTATGAGTTTGCCGGATGGGATAAGGAAACCGGGATACCCAAAGCCGAAACCCTGCAGAGGCTCGGCCTTGAATGGCTGCAATAGTCGAAAGGAGCTCCCGGCATGAGTGAAATATTGGGAAACCCTGGGAAAATAAAGGTTCTCATCAATAAAGAAGAAGTTATTGTTGAGGAAGGAACTGTCATAAAAAGTCTGCTTGCCGAACGTGGAGCAAAATCACGATCGGCCGTATGGGTAAACGGAAGACAGCTTTTGCTGGCTGAATATGATACCTATCAAATACAGGACGGCGACAATATCAAAATTTTACGAGTTGTAGCCGGAGGATAAATTAGTAAGAACACCTCTATCGTGATGCGCAGATCTGCACGTAGAGGTGTTTTTTCTTTGGCATGAACTTGGTTTTTGAATACATAAACGGGCTCTAACAAGGTAAAACTTTCAGAGGAGGCATGATATTCAGCTGCTGCTGATCCTGTCGAATCCGCCGATGAAGCGGCACATGTTGCTGACAATAAACCTTGACACAGCAAAAAATAAAAAATATAATACTATCAAATAGTTTGATAATCAAAGTAATAATATAAAGATAATAAGGAGGAATACTTTGGGGGTTGGAATCATTGGAACCGGTAAAGCATTACCGAATTTAAAAGTAGAAAATCAAAAGCTCACAGAGCTGGTAGATACAGATAATCAATGGATTATAGACAGAACCGGAATCGAAGCAAGGCATATTGCCACAAAGGAAACCGGTGTGGATTTAGCCGTTGCCGCATCAGAACAGGCATTGGGTGATTTGGACCGGTCATCTATCGGGCTGGTGGTTGTTGCCACGGTTACACCGGATATGCTGGTACCATCTATGGGTGCTCTGGTGAAAAAGGAACTGGGGCTGGAAAACGCTGTTGCTTTCGATATCAATACTGCATGCAGCGGTTTTATATATGGACTATGGGTTGCAGAATCCCTGATGAAAAATGGAGCAGTTCCCGGCGGAAACAGCGGAAATCAGATTAATCGCGCATTGGTAATTGGCGTTGAAAGGTTGAGCCGAATCGTAAACTGGAATGACAGAGGTACCTGCATTTTATTCGGAGACGGCGCCGGAAGCGCGGTACTGGAATTATCCGAGAGCAAACCAGGAATCCTGGGCAGCTACGTAAAAAATTATGACGATGTTACGAACTCGTTAACTTGCGGAATTGAATATATCAAAACACCGTTCACGGAAGAAGGGCCTCAGGATAATTTCCTGAAAATGAATGGAACCCAGGTCTACCGCTTTGCGGTTAACGCAGTGGGCGAAGTGATGGATAAAGTGCTGGAGATAACCGGAGTCAGCCCCGATGAGGTAAAATATTATGTTCCTCATCAGGCAAATATGAGAATTATTAATTCTATCGTACAGAGATTTAAGCAGCCTATTGAAAAATTTCAAGTCAATATTTACAGTACAGGCAACGTATCTGCTGCAAGTATCCCCATGGCATTATCTGACTTGATGGCCACTGGAAAGGTCAAGCCGGGAGATAAAATCATGATGGTGGGATTCGGCGGCGGACTTAGTGCCGGAGCTATACTTTTTGAAGCTTAGAGGAGATTATAAAAATGGTAGATATCAGTGAACTTCTTGGAATAAAGTATCCCATTATACAAGGTGGTATGGCATGGATTGCAGACAGCTCTCTGGCAGCAGCAGTAAGCAACGCAGGCGGACTTGGAATTATAGCCTGCGGAGGAGCTGAAGGGGAGTGGGTTAGAAATGAAATCAGAAAAACCAAAGAGCTTACGACGAAGCCCTTTGGTGTAAACATAATGCTCCTTAGCCCTTTTGTGGATGATATTATGGATGTGGTCTGCGAAGAGGGTGTCCCTGTGGTTACCACAGGGGCAGGGAATCCTGGAAAGTACATGAACAGACTGAAAAGCTGCGGGATTAAAGTGATTCCCGTGGTTGCATCTGTTGCTCTGGCTATTCGGGTGCAACGTGCCGGAGCCGACGCCGTCATTGCAGAAGGACAGGAGGCCGGAGGTCATATCGGTGAAATAACCACCATGGCGCTGGTTCCTCAAATTGCAGATGCGGTATCCATACCGGTAATTGCAGCAGGAGGAATCGCAGACGGCAGGGGAATTGCAGCAGCCTATATGTTAGGAGCAAAAGGCATACAGGTAGGAACCCGATTCCTTGTTGCAGAGGAATGTACCGTATCGCAGCCATACAAAGACATGGTTCTGAAAGCAAAGGATACAGATACGGTAGCTACAGGAAGAAGCACCGGACATCCTGTAAGAGTACTGAAAAATAAACTGGCAAGAGAGATCCTTTCCCTGGAAAAGGTCAATACGGATCCTGCAGAGATCGAAAAGCTTGGAACCGGCAGATTGCGGGCTGCAGTAAAGGACGGAGATGTCGTCAATGGTTCCGTAATGTCAGGACAAATTGCAGGTTTGGTTCATAAAGAACAGAGTGCAAAAGAAATCATAGAAGAAATGTTTCAGGAGGCATTAGAGATATATGAAGATAGGACTACTATTTGCAGGGCAAGGGGCACAATACTCAGGAATGGGTAAAAGCTTGTATGAAAATACAACGGAAGCCAGAACGATATTTGATCAGGCTGGTGAAGAGATTAAAGAATGGTGCTTTGAGGGTTCTAAAGAAATACTCAGGCAGACAAACGTTACCCAGCCATGTATTTATACTGTTACCATGGCCGCATACGAGGCGTTTCTAGGAGAAATGACCAATCTTGACGAAGATATGCTCAATTCCATAACCATGCAGGGAATGGCAGGGTTCAGCCTGGGAGAATATGCGGCGCTTACAGCAGGAGGCGTCATTCAAGATTTTCAAACAGGTCTGCAAATTGTTAGGCAAAGAGGCCAATGGATGAGTGAAGCGGGTAAAGATGAAAGCGGAGAGAGCAAAGGCGGAATGATTGCAGCCTTCGGCGATAGACATAGAATTCTTGACTGTGTGGAACAATCCAGAGAAGACGGAATATTGGAAGGCGTAAACTTTAACTCCCCTGCACAGACCGTTGTTGCAGGGGACAAGGATGCACTGGAAAGATTTAAAAGTAAGGCGAAAGAAATGGGACATATCAAAGCGGTGTCGTTAAGTGTAAGCACTGCTTTTCACAGCCCGATGATGATGCCAATGGCGGAAAAGCTGAAGGGATTGCTGCAATCTGTATCACTTGCGGCTCCTGCATCTAAAATTTACTCCAATATTTCGGGTAAGGACATCATGGAAGGATCCCACGGAGATGCTGGAGAATGGCTGGCCGATATCATGGCCAAACAGGCTATGAGCCCGGTATATTGGCAGGAAATTATCGAAAATATGAAGGCCGATGGTGTGAACCTGTTCATAGAAATCGGGCCGGGAAATACGCTGTCCGGATTGGTTAAGAAAATAGATTCCGAACTTATCACTATGAATGTGGATGATTATGATTCTTTAATGAAAACTATAAATGAGCTAAGAGGCTTAATCTCGGCAAAGACTGGAGCGGAAATCAGCAGCCAGGAAAGAAAAGAAGGTGAAGGAATATGATATTGCAAGGGAAGAGTGCGGTCATCACGGGAGGCGTAAGAGGAATCGGGAAAGCCATAGCGGAAGAATTCTGCAAAGAAGGCGCCAATGTTCTTTTGTGCTATAGAAGCAATGATGATGCAGCAAACAAAACCGTTGAAGAATTAAAAAAATATGGTACCCGGGTAGAATTGCTGAAAGGTGATGTTGCCGATGCTCAGCATGGCGAAGAAGCAGCAAAGAAGGCGGCAGAGCTCTTTGGTAAGGTAGATATTTTAGTTAACAATGCGGGGATTACAAAGGATAAGCTGATGATGAGAATGACCCCGTCAGATTTCGATCAGGTTGTTCAGGCCAATCTCAACGGCAGCTTTTATTTTCTGAGAGCTTTTGCTCCGCTGATGATCAAGCAAAAGAGCGGAAGAATCATTAATATTTCTTCCATCGTAGGATTGCGGGGCAATCCTGGCCAGGTGAATTACAGTGCTTCCAAGGCAGGGATTATCGGCATGACTCTTTCGGCGGCCAAAGAGCTAGGCAGAAGAGGAATTACGGTGAATGCAGTAGCTCCGGGTTATATAGAAACAGAAATGACAGACGTTTTAACAGAAGAGCAAAAGGGAAAAATGATGGAGATGATCAGTCTTGGCAGAATGGGTAAGGCTGAGGACGTAGCCAAAACAGTGACCTTTTTAGCTTCTGAAAATGCCAGCTACATCACAGGTCAGGTGATCGGTGTTGACGGCGGCATGACAATATAGACTCGGTTGAATGATATAAGGAGAGCAGAAGAATATGGAAAGAAGAGTTGTCATTACCGGCATGGGTGCTGTCACCCCTCTTGGTAATAATGTAAAGGAATTCTGGGAAGGAATTAAAGCAGGAAAGAATGGCATTGATACCATTACTCATTTTGATCCTACCTTACAGAAAGCGAAAAATGGAGCGGAAGTCAGAAATTTTGAGTTTTATGATAAGAAAGACGCTCGAAGAACAGACTTGTACAATCAGTACGGGGTCACTGCAGCATTAGAAGCAATGGCTGACAGTGGTCTTGTAAGCGGTGAAAATATTGATCCGGGCAGGCTCAGCGTTTTGGTGGGATCCGGAATCGGGGGCATTATGACCCTGGAAAACGAAGTACAGAAAGCTATCGATAAAGGAATTACAAGGGTTTCCCCTTTCCTGGTGACCTCGGTTATCGGAAACATTCTGGCAGGTAATATCGCCATTGTTTGCAAGGCATATGGAAGCTGTCTTGGAATTGTAACGGCATGTGCGACAGGAACCAACGCCATTGGAGAAGCCTATCGATCCGTGAAGCATGGTTATACCGATGCGGTTATTGCCGGTGCTTCCGAGGCCCCTTTTGCTCCGGTATGTTTTTCAGGCTTTGCCAATATGACTGCGTTGTCCACCAGACAAGATCCTAACAGATGCTCCACTCCTTTTGATAAAGAACGAGATGGCTTTGTTATGGGAGAGGGTGCAGGAATTGTTATTGTAGAAGAATACGAGCATGCAGTTGCGAGAGGCGCGCATATCTATGCAGAAGTTGTTGGCTATGGAACTACGTGTGATTCTCATCATATCACCATGCCGCATCCGGAAGGGAGAGGCGCTTCCGAAGCCATGGAGCAAGCCATTGAGGACGGCGGAATAGAACCAAAAGAAGTATCCTATATTAATGCACATGGAACAGGTACTCCATACAATGACCTTTTTGAAACAAAAGCAATTAAAAAAGTTTTTGGAGAAGCTGCCTACGATATTCCGGTGAGCTCAACCAAGAGCATGACAGGCCATTTGCTGGGAGCAGCGGGGAGCGTGGAAGCAATCGTCTGCATCAATGCCATGCTGGATGGAGTGATTCCTCCTACCATAAATCTGGAAGTACCGGATGAAGAGCTGGATCTGGACTATGTACCCGGTGTGGCCAGAAAGAAAGAGTTACGGTATACCATGTCCAATTCATTGGGCTTTGGAGGACACAATGGTTGTCTGCTGTTTAAGAGGTATGAAAAGTGATATTAAATAAAGAACAGATTAAAGAGATCATACCCCATCGGGATCCTTTTCTTCTCATTGATGAAATTGCCGAAATGGAGGAAGGGAAGCGGGTTGTTGCGATAAAATACGTAAGCGCTGATGAATACTATTTTCAAGGGCATTTTCCTCAGGAAAAGGTTATGCCGGGGGTCCTGATCGTGGAAGCCTTGGCTCAGGCTGGAGCCGTTGCCATTTTATCCATGGAAGAGCATCGCGGCAAGATCGCTTATTTTGGCGGAATCAAAGATGCAAAATTCCGTCAGAAGGTACACCCCGGAGATTGCCTGCGCCTGGAAGTAACCCTGGACCGATTGAGAAGCAAGGCTGGATACGGAAAGGCCGTTGCTTATCTGGGTGATAAAGTAGCCTGCCAATGTGAAATTATGTTTGCAATTGGGTAAAGGAAAGGTGAACGGGCATGGAATTAACTAAAAAATTGAATGAAATACTGGTGAGCCTGTTTAACAGTGTGTTGAAGATGGAAGAAGATGCAATCAAAGAATCTTCCCGACATAATCTTTCTATTACAGAGGTGCATACCTTGGCTGCAATCGGAGCAGGAAAGGCCAAAACCATGACCCAAGTGGCGGCAAGCTTGAAAATCAGTGTAAGTACGTTGACAGTAGCAATCAATAAGCTTGTCGATAAGAAATATGTAAATCGATTTCGTGTACCGGAGGATCGCCGAATTGTGAAAATAGAATTGACGCAGGAAGGAATCGAAGCGGTACAGGAACATGAAGACTTCCATAATGCGATGGTGGGCGATGCCATAGCAGCTTTGAATGAAGAAGAATTAAAGCTATTAGTACAATCGCTGGATAATATTAATGAATTTTTTAAAACCCAAAGATTAAAACCGATAAGGAGTGATGAACCCTTGAAACTTGTACCTCTTATGCTGGGGCAGTTAGAAATTCCTGTACCTATTTTCCAGGGCGGAATGGGAATTGGGGTTTCCTTGTCCAGGCTTGCGGCAGCAGTTGCCAAATGCGGCGGTGTCGGCGTGATCTCCACAGCCCAGTCAGGGTACCTGGAGCCGGATTTTGCCACAAATACGAAAGAAGCAAACTTAAGAGCTTTAAAAAAATATATAAAAGAAGCAATAAATGAAATAAAAGATGTTCCCAGAAAGGGTATCATCGCCGTCAATGTTATGTGCGCTGCAAGACATTACGAGGAGACTGTTGAAACTGCTATTGAGGCAGGCGCTCAGATGATCATATCCGGTGCCGGTCTTCCTACCTCTCTGCCGGGTATCTGCAAAGGCAGCAAGGTAAAACTGGTGCCTATCGTATCCTCTGCAAGAGCAACGGCACTGATTCTCAAAAGCTGGGCGAAGAAATATAACCGTGTTCCCGATGCTGTTATCTTCGAAGGACCTATGGCCGGCGGTCACTTAGGGTTTAAAGAAGAGCAGCTGGAGGATGCTCAGGAAAAATTTTATCAGTCCATCATGGAGATTAAGGCGGAACTTCAGGATCTCCCCAATTGTCCGCTCATCGTCGGAGGCGGAATCTATACAAAAGAGGACGTTCAGAAAGCGCTTTCCTATGGTGCTGATGGGGTCCAGCTGGGAACCAGATTCGTTACGACAGAAGAGTGCGATGTTCACCCAAAATTTAAGGAAGCTTATCTGAAGGCAAAGAAAGAAGATATGGTAGTGATCAAGAGTCCGGTGGGTATGCCGGGAAGAGCCATTGCAACACCTTTCACGAAAAAGGTGGAACAAGGTAGAATTCCCCCGGAACGCTGCAACGGATGCCTGATTCCGTGCAAGGCTGACGTAGCGCCTTACTGCATTACCGATGCTTTGATACGGGCAGCCAAAGGCGATGTTGAAAACGGCCTGGTATTTTCCGGCAGCAATGCCTACAGAGCGGAAAAGATCGAAAAGGTTGAAGATATTTTCCGGGAGCTCACATCATAAATGGGGATTACTGAACAACCCACAAAAATAAAAGGAATCCCTAAATAATATACAAAATAACGAACAGAATCCTGTTCCGAACGGATGAGACCGTCGGTATATGGATTCTGTTTCTATTTGACAGCAATATTATTTCTTTTATGTAAAATATGAAGAACCGATGAACAGCTCTTTTTGGAAGAGATGGCTGAATTAAAAGAGTACTACGCAGTTTCTTCCCTTTTCTTTGGCTCGGTATAGAGCCCGGTCAGACCGAGTCATGAGCTCTTCAAGAGAATCTTTTCCAGGTCGGTGCAGGGTAACCCCTATGCTGATATTCAGGTGTACCGGAGTGCCGTCGTGGTGAAACAACCGTATTTTTTCAACATTATGACGAAGCCGTTCCGCGACCTCTAATGCTTCTTCTTCCCCTGACACCGGAATGAATGCGGCAAATTCCTCGCCGCCGATTCTTCCCAGCAGATCCGTATCACGGAGGGTGTCTTTACATGTCTTTGCAACCACCTTTAAAGCCACATCTCCCAAGGAATGTCCGAAGGTATCGTTAATCACCTTAAAGTGATCCATATCCAGCATGAAATAGGCCATTCCCTTTGAATGATTGTTCATGCACCGTAACTCCTGCTCTGCCATTTTAATAAAATAACCCCGGTTGTAAATTTCGGTAAGCATATCGTAATGTGCTTGCTGCTTTAATTCATCTTCCAGCTTTTTTCGGTCCGAAATATCTCTGATTAAACTGATCAGGTGCGGTTCGCCCTGAAGTTCAATTCTTTTGGAGGAAATTAAACCGGTAAAGGTGTCACCATTCTTCTTGCAAACGATCATTTCAAAGTTATCGCAATAACCCGCCAGGTCAATTTCGTTGAGGAATTTGTCCCGTTCCTCTTTGCTTTGCCAAAACCTGATTTCCGTAGTAGTTTTGCCGAGAACCTCCTTCTTTTGGTATCCTGTCACTAAGGAAAAATTTTTATTTACATCTATAATTTTGCCGCTCTCAAAGTGCGAAATCATAGCAATATCAGGGCCTGTGTCAAAGATGACAAAGAAATGCTCCTGAACCTGCTCTTTTTCTCTGTGGATTTTTTGATTGATCATGATTACCAGGGCAAAAGCCCATAATATGCTGCAGGTTATGGAAAGCAGGAACAGGCTTGTCTGAAAAATCGACGGTAAAAAAAATCCTTCGTTAGGATAAGACAGGGAAGCTACCGACCTGATAACCAAGAAAACAGCATAAAGAAAAAATAATATGCTCAAAATTCGTGATGAAATTTTTATGGTTTTGATATTATGATTCCAAAGATCAAATACCGTAATGAAGGAGATGGCTGCTGCCGCCAGAGAAAAGACAGCAGATCTGCTGCTGGTGCTGTCGTTCACAACGGAAAAATACAGCAGCGCCAGATTGCTGACGGTAAAAATTAGGATCAGCATTCTTTGTTTATCTTTCTTCTCAAAGAAGATGGAGACGCCCTGGCTGATCAGCAGGATGCCCAGCAGAATCAGCGCATCACTGATAAAAATCACGATCCAATTACTGAAGAAGAAGTGTCTGATCAGAAGGAATAAGGAACCTGCGGCGATACCGGTATAGCCAAAGGCCCAAAATATAACAGAGGGCAGGTTTTTACTGATGGTCGACTGCAGAAACAACCCTATCGCCACAAGGGTGCTGGTGAAAGAAAGCAAAAAACAAAGTGTTGCAATATCTAAATACATAACGACTCCTTATCTTAGATCGAGAATCAGAAACAGCAGAATCATTTATGCTTTAAATACCCTCTTGTAAATATTTCAAAATCAGTTTTGGGAAAAATCAGGTAAAAATTTAACGGGTTGCATTACTGTAATAATAAAGCGTACCTCAAGCAGAGCTACGCTTTATTTGTTATCAGTTCATCGATTTAAAATGCAGAATTACTTTTGCTGCTGACAAATGTGGTGCAACAGGTTCCGTCACTGGTTCTGGCCCTTCCGTCACCCATTGCGTTCACTTCTATGCTGTCGGCTACGCACATTTTGTTGTCATTATATTGACAGTTGGTTACACTGCATTTTACCGGCATTTTTTTATCCATTTTTCACTACCTCCTTATGAAATTTCACTATGAATTAACCTCGTTGCTAGTTTGCCCGCTCTGTAGAATTTCATAATTTGTTTATTAAAATATTGTGAAATAAAAAAATGATTCTCATAATTGATTGGATCATTAAGCTGTTATGAAATCTCCGCCGTTGATGTGTATGATTTGTCCGGTGGCATATGCTGAATCATCAGAGGCCAGAAATACATAGGCAGGGCCCAGCTCCACAGGTTGGCCGGCTCGTTTCAGAGGGGTATCCGAGCCAAAGGAGGCAACTTTATCCGCGGTAAAAGAAGCTGGAATGAGAGGTGTCCATACAGGACCCGGAGCTACGCCGTTGACCCGTATTCCCTTACCAGAAAGAGAAAGTGCCAAAGAGCGTGTGAAGCTGACGATGGCTCCCTTTGTTGCAGAATAGTCTAGTAACTGTTCATTTCCCTTAAAGGCTGTCACAGAAGCAGTATTGATGATGGTACTTCCGGATTTCAGATAGGTTAATGCTGCTTTTGTAACATGAAAAAAAGAGAAAATATTCACTCGAAAGGTATCTTCTAACTGCTCTGATGAGATATCCTCAAGAGAATACTGTGGATATTGGACGGCAGCATTATTGACAAGTACATCCAGCTGACCAAAGGTAGTAATTGTATCCTCAACTACTTTTTTACAAATAGTTTGATCCCGTAAATCTCCGGCTATCAAAAGGCATTTTCGTCCATGGGATTCGATGAAAGCCTTCGTTTCTTCCGCGTCCTGCTGTTCATTCAGGTACGAAATGGCAATGTCTGCACCTTCCTTTGCAAAAGCGAAAGCTACTGCTCTGCCGATACCGCTGTCACCGCCGGTGATCAGTGCCACCTTTTTACTTAGCTTTCCACTACCGCGATAATTCGGATCATCAAAAATAGGCCTTGGCTGCATAAGGTATTCCAAGCCTGGTTGAGCAGACTGATGCTGAGGCGGAAATGAATGGGGATACTGGTTGGGTTCAGCGTATTGATGTGTGTAAGGATTATTTTTAGCCATAAATTTCTCCTTTCGTAATACGCTTTTATGTTATGTAATTAGATCGCGGATATACTGTAATAATCCCCATAAAACAGATATTTTTCGAAATCGGCCATCGTATTGAGATTGACGAACATCAATCCATCTGGATCAAATTCCTGAACTGCATCCTCAGGGACATAAAGCATTTCTGCCCTGCCGTAAAGCTTGTAAAACTGACGGTATCCCAGGTTAAGCTGGTCCATGATAGGAGCGGTTAATTCCCTGCTGTAGAATGCATTCAAGGGTTCGAACAGGCCTCGGGTTGTAGTCAGAATACCTCCCGTCATATGGGATACGGCATTCAGTTGTTTTTTCAGATAACGGATATAGGTAAGATTCACAAAGGGCATATCGCAGCCTGTAAAATAAGTATAGTCGCTTTCCGAGGCTGCAAGCCCGGCTAAAATGCCGGACAGCGGCCCGCATCCGGTGATTTTGTCAGAAATCACTTCATAAGGTGAATCTTGATAAAGGCTCGGAGTATTGGAGTTTATCAAAACACGGTCAAATTCCTGAGAGAGCTGATCTGCAATATAAACAGCAATCAGGCGGCCGCCGATGGTGATGCTCTGCTTATTAAATTTCATTCTTTTACTGTTTCCGCCGGCAAGAACCACGGCGGTATCCATTCTTTTCATCATCTACACCTGATTTCTTCCTCAGATACTGATTTCTCGACCATAATTCGTTCTTATTTCATCGATCCTGATCCAATTCCTTTAGATATCCGGATTCCAGATCCAGAAAGCCTTCCAGGAAATAAAGGCAGCCCTTGTAAAAATCCGTTTCTGCGTGGCTGACTGCGGCTTCCGTGTATTCCTTGATCCAACTGATGATATGGTCTGACATGAACTGGTTCTGCAGATGGATCAACTCCTTTAAAGAATCCGGTTGAGCAAGCATCTTTAAAATCAATACCCGGATAAAATCAAGCTGGATACTGAAAAAGTCCATTGTATCCCCTGAATGTACCGGAATATAACCCGAATCCTGGTAAATTCTTTTTAGATTCAGCTGTAAATTAGAGGACTTCAGGCCCTTTCTGTATTGATTTTCATAGGGAGCCCGGAGACTGCCCTGGTATGGGGCCCGAATCAGTTTTGTTCGGTCAACAGCCAAAGCCTCAATGAGTTGATGCGGCCGGTCCTTTCCTTCGAAGGATACGGCGTTTTTGTTCTTTTCAAGAAAAGAAAAGATCAAGTCGATTCCTTTGGTAAGAGAAGGATGGTTCACTTGCCTGTACTGGCTGAAAAAGTGAAAGGTTTCATCGGAAAAGAGCACCTTCAGAAAACTTTCATCAGGCAAAGTCATGAAGATTCCGATCAGCATATCATAGGTTTGAGACCTTCGCTGAGCTATGGTGACGATATCATGGACTGCAAGTTTCAAAATAAAACCTCCTTTATATTTTTAAGAATCACAATTCCATAGGTGATAACAATAATGAAGCTGAGCCCGCATATGAAATTGCCGATTTCCAGTATAGAAGGGTGGTACGGCGGCTGTTTTTCGAATCTGCAGTAGGGAGCCGGAAGCACCGGATCTTTTTGGAAGTGGATGACCGACTCGTATTTCTCCACAAAGACCGAAACCAGTACGAGAATGGCAACGGCAGCATCCACCGCTATCAGTTCCTTCAGCACGATACCCCGGCATAAAAGCACAAAGAGGATAACACCGGATAACATTACGGAAATCAAATTATGGGGCTTTTTTCCTCCAAGCACCGCACTGAGCAATCCCCCCAGGGAAAGGATAAAGATGAACGCCGTGGCAAGGATTAGCAGGTTGAGAATCCGACTGTAGTACGGATTTCCAATGGAGCAAAGCAACAGGATCGCAGTGCCGCTCCAAAGGGCGCAGCCGATAATCACCGTTGAAAGGAAGGGCTGGGAGTGATATCCGGCTGATACTCTTGAAATAAACAGCAGGCTGTGGGAAACTGTGCAAAGAAGCCCTGTCAATAAAACCGCATAGGCCCATATCCTTAAAATCAGGGGGATATTCATCCATAAACCGAAAGTAAAAAGGAAACTTAAAATTGTCAGTGCTCCAAGGGTCAGAAAGTCCAGTGTCAATGGGGATGTAAAATTCTTGCCGATAAGGATTCGCAGAGCACGCAGCGGTTTTCCCAAATCGGCGCCCATTAGCAGCTGTGAACTGATGAGACAGGCAAAGGCAATGGATGATGCAAATTGAAATAAGGTTTTTGGATAATCCTCACCCAGGAATAAAATCATTGCGGAAAGCAGGATCAGAATTCCCGTACCGAAAGAGGAGAGGGCAAAAAAGCCCTGGATATTCAAGCCCCATATATATTTATCGTTCAGTCCGGTTTTATTGAGACCGAAAAATACCTGATAAAGAACAGTAAGTCCACTGAAACAAAAAATGATCAGGGAAACACCAAATAGGATCCAGTCAAAAATCTCCATATTCATCCTCCTATCCGTTGATGTAGTAAACAGAGGGCTCCGTACCCAGCTCCGCACGAAATGGAAGGGCCCCATGCATGGAAATAAGCTTTGAAATCTCGCTGTTCGGATCTTCCAAATCACCGAATACCCTTGCCCCGGAAAGGCAAGTATGTACACAGGCAGGAGGAAGACCTTCTGCGACCCGGTCAATGCAGAAAATGCATTTTACTACCGTACCCTTTTCAAATTTCCTGTATTTTTTATTTTCAAAAGGGGTAGGGTTTTGATTTTCATAATATTGATTTACCTGCCAGATGAATTGACGGGCCTCATAGGGGCAGGCGATGATACAGGCTCTGCACCCGATGCATTTATCGGAGTCTGCCGTTACAATGCCGTTTTCATGCTTTTCTGTTGCCCCTGCCGGACAAACCTTCATGCAAGGCGGATTTTTACAGTGCATGCAGGGCATAGGAAGATACTTCATCTTCGAAGACGGATATTTGCCCGTTTCGTACTTTTTCGTTTTATTAAAATTGATTCCGGCAGGTGTCCCGTTCTGCCCGCGGCAGGCAATGGTACAGGCATTGCAGCCTACACATTTCCTTAAGTCTATCAGCATACCGTATCTCATTGCTTTTTTCCCTTTCTCTTAACGATTTTCACCTTGGGTGCCATTTCCTGACCGGCACTTACCGGATCCAGAGTATGAATCTCCGTAGATATCAAAGCATTGAAATTGGGCCCTTTTCGATTCAGCGGGTTGCCGTGCTTGTTACCTCCGCCGTAACCTCCGGAAATTCCCAGGGTATCCGGATGGAAGAGCTCAGAAGTTCTTACAATTCCATCGATGGAACCATATCTGGAAGAAACGGTAACAGGGTCGCCATCTTTCAGCGCTTTTTTCTTTGCCGTTTCCGTGTTGATGCAGATCACCGCTTCGAAAGGATCCGCTTTATAAAGCTCAGCCAGCCATGGGTTCCCCACTACATTTCCTACGTCACTGGAGAAGTAGGGGGTTTTCCAGTTGATTGCCCAAAGATCGTATTCGGAAGGAGCATTGCTTTCCGAATTTTTTACCCAATAAGGGATCGGCTTATATAGATCAAAGATTTCGTTCTCATCCTGCACGCCGGGGAAGGTAATACCGTTGGCACGCAGGTTCTTTTTCAACGTATCTCCGGTATTTTTTAAATGCTGAAAATAGAACTCGTGCTTCGTCTGATTCCCGGGATAATAATAATAGAGATAGAAATTCTTTTTAGGCTGCCAATAGGCTTTATATCCTGCTTTGTTTAACTCCTCGAAGCCTGTTCCGTCTCCGAATTTCCAACTGCGAATCTGCCTGTCAAATAATTCAGTCAGAGTATATCTGGTGTTCAGATCCAGCTTGTATGGGTCCTTTAAATTGAGGCCGTGATCTTTAATAATCCAGTCTTCTCCATGGTTGATGCAGTCATTAAGGCCGTCTTCGCCGTATAAAATACCGATTCGTTCAGCCAGTTCCATAAAGATATCATCTACGTGCATCGTATTGAACAGGGTAGGCACCGGCTGCCTCATCTGTATCATCTGCAGCCCCGAGACTTCATTGGAGATGGACTGGTGCTGAGGATAAAAAGGTGCCACACGGAGCCGCTCCAAAAAACTGTGCTCAGGCAGTAGAACATCAGCCATAATGGCCGGTTCATCCATATGATAGGCAATGGAAACTGAAAATGGTATTTTCTGAAAAGCCTTTACGTACTTTTCCGGCTCCGCATTCATACGGATGGGATTTCCTCCTACGGAGAACCAGGCTTTTACCTCGTAATCGATATAGTATTTTTCAGGCTCTAATATGGCATTCACAGCCAGGTGGGGCGTGGTGTGGCAGTTTGGGAAAAACTCCTCCAGACCGATATGATCCGGCGGGTAATGGAATTCCTTCGGAACTGCTTCATAGCCGGGCTTCATGGTTCCGTCATCTCCGGGTTCTATGGCTAGAGCGCCTCGGTAGCCGGAGCCCAGACAACCTCCGGGAACCTCTATATTCCCAACCAGCATGTTGATGATTTTTCCGGTGAGATCTCCATAGGTTCCCCCTTTATGATTGGTGACATTTCGTTCGGTATTTAAGGATACCGGACGGAAAGGGAATACAAAGCCGTCCACTTCGATGGTGCTTCCAATTCTTGCGTGGGAAACAAAGTCATGGGCAATGCGCCGAATGGTTTCCGCCGGTATGGTGCAGATGCTTTCCGCCCACTCCGGCGTGTAAGTGATGAAGCCATCGCGTACTAATGTAAAGGCGGTATGAAGGATCTCATTATGGTAAGGATAAGACCCTTCCAGGGCAGGAGAAGCACCTTCCGTATCAAATGGAACCGCTGACCCGGTATTGAAATCCCAGATTAACGGTTTGTTTAACTTTTCATCCCGTTTATAATTACCGTCTGAACCGATTAAATAGCAGGAATTGGTCCGGTTGATCAGAAACTCCCTGTCATAGGTTTGGATTTCATAAAACATCGTGTGGGCCATGGCCAGCAAAAAGGCATAATCGGTGCCCGGCCGGACGGGTATCCACTCACCTTTGGAGGCTTCATAGGAGCATCTGGGGTCGATGCAAATAAGCTTCATGCCTCGTTCCAGGGCTTTCGTCAGCTTTCTGGTCCCTCCGGTGGTAGCAAAATTCGGACCGAGAGAACGGCCTAAGGTAATGTGATATTCACAATATTCCAGATCCACGATAGAAACGGGAAAATTTCCATGAATCAGTCCTGTGGCGTAATGCACCGTGCAGAGAGGCCCATGGGAGCCGATCTCATTGGGAGTTCCATAGGCAACCCGGAAGGGAATCCTCAGGATGGTATCTCTTTCTCCCCAGCCTTCGCAGATGACAAGGCCTCTTGGATCTTCATCCCTGACCTTTTTCAACTCTTTTGCTACGATGTTCAGCGCTTCATCCCAGGATACTTCCTTCCATCTGGGATCAACATCAAGGCCCTTTTGCGGGTTGGTTCTTACCATGGGAACCTTAACTCGGTAAGGGTTGTATAAGCTCATGATGGCCGAATTTCCCCTGGGACAGAGGGAACCGTAGTTGGGAGGGACATCATCCCGGCCCTCTACCTTTACAACCACACCGTCCTCCATATGTACCAGGGTGGCGCAGTCTCCCTGCATACAGTGTCTGCACAACCCGTATAAGGTCTTTTTCTCGCCGATTTGTGAAGGATCCGTCTCCTTCCATTCATAGGGAGATAACAGCATGCTGTCGCTGAAATCCTTATTGAGCAGCATATCCGTATATCGTTCAATGACCGTATTCATTGAAAAGCCTCCTTTATAAAAATTGGGTAACCTGTTTGTCTAGAGCTTCACTGCTCTTTGAAATCACAGGATCCACATACTTTACAATAAACTGTTCTTTCAGGTATTCCGATGCCAGCATGGGGCCCCCGATATGGAAATGGTAATGGCCGTGAACAAAATGCTTTAACAGCGTGGCAAGTATTCCAGTCACCTTTGTCTTGCCAATCATAGCAACAGCATAGAGAGGGCCGATGGAGATCATGGAACCATGAAATTTAGGTTCGTATGACTGCAGTGCTTTTCCCTCCAGAATATGGCAGATATTCAATGCAGCCGTTTCGCCGGACTGCATAGCATTCTCAACAATTTGCGGTAAGGGTTTGTCTTTGTAAAGATAGGATATGGTATCCCCTGCGCAAAAAACAGTTTCATGCTGTATGGATTGCAAAAACTGGTTTGATTTGATACGATTGCGATGATCCAAATCAATATCCGCTTTTTGAATATAGGGGTTCCCTTTGATCCCTGCGGTCCAAATTAAGGTTCCTTCAATCACCTTATCGTTGCTCAGGAAGATTTTTTTGCCGGAGGTTTGCTGAATGCTGCAATTGGTTAGCACCTCAACCCCTAATTTCTTAAGATACTTCATTGCCTGCTGTATGATGCTGCTTTTCAGGTTTCCTAAAATAGAAGGCATGGCCTCGATGAGATAGATGGATACATCCTCCTGAGGCACCGCGAATTTCCTGCATAAAGCTTTGCAGTAGCCGGACAGTTCGCCCGCCATTTCTACGCCGGTAAATCCGCCGCCGGCCACGGCAAAGGTGAGAAGCGTCTGGCGAAGCTCTCTGCTGTCCGTTGCGGAGGCCTGATAGAAACAATCATGGATATGATCCCGCAGCACTACCGCCTCCTTATAGCTCCAAAGCTTGAAGCCGTAATGTTCTACTCCTTGAATCCCAAAGAATTCAGGACGGCTGCCTGTAGCAATAACCAAATAGTCATAGGAATAGCAATGGGAGGCTGATCTCAGTTCTTTTTCGTCGAAATCAATATTTAGAATTTCATCTTGTATCAATAAGAAATTTGGTGAATGGCTCTTGAAGATATCGTCATAGGATATTCTCAGCGCTGAAGGACGTACTCTACCTGCTGCAGCTTCATGAAGCTCAGTAAGCAGCGTATGATATGAATTTTTTTCGATTAGTGTGATTTCCACATAAGAAGAGGTGCCCAGCTTCTTTTGAAAGGCCTTGGCGGCTGCGATTCCGCTGTAGCCACCTCCGAGAACGATAATTTTTTTTGTTTCCATACCCTTTTCCTATCGAGGAATCCAAATCCTCATATAAATAAAAATTTAACTATCATCCTCAGTGTAAGATGAAAAAGGAAAGGAAACAAATACAGAATCTCAATGGGTATAAGAATAATAAATGATAGGAATAGAAAGGGAGCAACGGATGATTCGAAATAATCAAAAATTGCCGGCGAATGCCGGAAAAAACTAATAAAAATCAACTGCTGCTAACAGAATTGAGAGTTTTTGATTTTTTTCAAATGTTTAATTAACAGAGCCAATCTGGGATTATTCTCATTTTCTTTTAAATAAACCAGATATACCGGATAATCTTCCTGAAAATCAGTAACCAGCACTTCTTTCAGCTGCCCCTCCTGGATCTCTTTTTTCACAGAGGAATAGGGGAGGAAAGACGTACCAAATCCTTTGAATAAAGCCGTTTTTACCGATTCCGTGGAGTGCAGGGTCATGGCAATATGAAAATCCTGCAGATGGTAGCCATATTTACTCATGCTGGTTTCCAGCGGAAGTCTCTCCTGGAATTTATCATAGGCTTCAATCAGATGATAACTCTTCAGTTCCTCCAGCGAAATTTTTTTTGGAATATCAAAGGTTGAAGAGGCTGCCAGCACCAGACGGTCATGGCCGATTTCATAATGGACAAGACCGGGATTGGGCTTGGCATTATGGACATATCCTAAGTCGCTGATCCCATCCAGAATATTGTTTTCCACAGAATTTACCGTGCTGAAAGTCAGGTCCAAATAATAGTCCTTAAATTTTGGCAGGGACTTCACATGAAAGATCATGCAGGGTAAGGCATAAGTAGCCAGCGTAATGTTAGCATCAATTCTCACGCTTTGATGACTGTTATGGAGACGGTTCAACTCTTCCAGAGACTGGCTGTAAAGCTGCAGTATATTTTTCGAGTAGGTAAGAAGGATCTTTCCTGCTTCGGTAAGATCTACGCCTTTGATATTTCTGGTAAAAAGCTTATGACCATAGAGCTCCTCCAGCTTCTTAATCTGAAGGCTCAGTGCAGGCTGAGAAATGTAGTAAAACTCCGCCACCTTGGAGATGCTTTTTTCCTCTGATATTTTAACGAAATACTCCAGCAATTTAATGTCCATCTTGAATCCTCCTAACAGTGATTTCCCTTTAAAAAGAATACCACATTTCCGGTGCTCTGAACAAGTCGGAAGAAATCCAGATCAAAGAATTTTCTGCTTGAATAAGAATATTTAATGGCTATTTTATTTTTTGATCCTGCGGAGAGTCTATTGATTTTATACAGAAAAAAAGGTATGATGATGGAAACTGAATATGACAATTTTCCGAGTTGAAGAGATCTAAGGCGAAGGCTATGATCCTCAACCGCTGGGTATTTAGAGAAATTTAAATGCCTCCCGTTTGGAAAGGAAAGCGAATTTGAATTTTTACATAATTCATAATGAGTAAAATCATTTATAACCTGCTTTCTGAGCAGGTTTTTTCTTTTCCGTCGTTTCCTTAAATAATTGATTTAGATGAAATTTGAATAATCATTTAAAACTTATATTGCAAAGAGAAAAGAGGTAAAACGTATGAAAAATCAAAAAAAACTATTGGTATTGGCATTGGCATTGATCATGGTACTCACCATGTTCGCCGGCTGCAGCAGCCAGAAACCTGCAGATGAGCCGGAACAGGAAGGCCCTGCGGAGATCATCGGAAAGATTATCCTTGCAACCACCACCAGTACCCAGGACAGCGGACTTCTGGATGAAATCCTGCCGGATTTCACCTATAAGACAGGCTACGAAGTCGATGTGGTAGCCGTTGGTTCCGGAGAAGCTATGAAAATGGGAGAAAACGGAGAGGCCGACGTGCTTCTGGTCCACTCACCTGCTGCAGAAAAGGCGTTTGTAGAGGCAGGACATGGGCCGGAACGGTTCGATGTTATGTACAACGACTTTATCATTCTAGGACCAAAAGATGATCCGGCCGGCATAAAAGCTGCAGCTCCGGACAATGCACAGGCTGCATTCCAGAAGATCTATGATGACCAGGTTACCTTTGTATCCAGAGCAGATGAATCAGGAACCCATAAAAAGGAACTCTCCATCTGGGAGAAGCTGGGACTGACTCCATCGGGAGATTGGTATGTTGAATCCGGCAAAGGCATGGGAGACGTCATCACCATGACCAATGAAATGCTGGGATATACTTTGTCTGACAGAGCAACCTGGCTCAATATGTCAGAAGGCACTGATCTCCAGATCATTACAGAGGGAGACAAGGATTTATATAATCAATATGGCGTTATCGTCGTAAACCCTGAAAAAAATGAAATGATCAATGCAGAAGGTGCGCTTGCATTCCAGAATTGGATTTTATCTGATGAAACCCAGGCACTAATCGGACAATACGGTACGGAAAAATACGGACAGCCGTTATTTACGCCAAACGCATCCAAATAAGGCGCTTTAGAGTTCCGAAATAAATAAGGGTAACTACAGTAGATCCTTAAAGGCAACTATCTACAGTTACCCTTTTATTCTACTCAACAGACACAGCAAGAATCTCATCCATTTTCACGTCAACGGGTTCTGCCGGAATGACGTCCAATACTTGAAATTCATAGGCAAGCCCCAGTTTAAAGGCCTTTTCCTGAAGCAATGGAAGGAATCGGTCATAACAGCCTTTTCCGTATCCCATGCGATTGCCAGACTGATCAAAAGCAGAGCCGGGTACGATAACCAGATCGATGATTTCCGGTTTCACCACAGAACATATTTGGGGATCTGGTTCGGAAATACCCATTGGTGAGGTCTCCAATGCGGAGGACAGTGGAAGTTCCTTGGGAATTTCATAAGGTATAATTTGAAAATCCGGATCGGTTAACGGCAGGATCAGTCTTCTCCCGGAATCACGCACTGCTGCAATCAGCTTTTCGGTGGGAACTTCCTTCCGAAAATCATGATATAGCATAATAACGCGGGAATTCCGATAAACATCCATCATAAGAAGCTTCTGCAGGGCCTGCTCTTCAGCGGCGTTCATCTGAGATGGAGTCAGTTTTGATCTTGCTTCCAGGATTTGTTTCCTGATATTGTTTTTTTTGCTGTTCATATCCTTAACACCTCATTTGTTCTAAAGATTATATTGATTCCGAAGATCGGATTGTGTACGAAGATATCATAGCATATTTTCAATGGATAAGGCAGCTAAAATATGTTAAACTTAGGAACAGGAAGGGATATCTTCATTTTAGAAAGGCAATGACTGATGGAAGAAATCACAAAGGGTTTTCAAGCGGCGATAGGGCTGCTCCTTACAGGTGATCAACAATTATATGAGATCGTAGGACTATCACTGGCAGTATCTTTTTCTGCAGTGATTATTTCCGCTTTTCTCGGCGTTCCGCTGGGTGCCGTCATCGGCCTTCATGATTTCCCATTTAAGAATGCTTTGCTCCGTATAATCTATACATTGATGAGCCTGCCGCCAGTCATAGCGGGCCTTGTGGTCTTTCTGCTGATTATGAGGAAAGGGCCTCTGGGATCCTGGGGATTGACATATACGCCTGCCGCCATGATCATTGCTCAGGTATGCCTGGTAACCCCCATCATTACAGGACTCACCTATAATATTGTAAGAGAAAAAGCCCCTCTGGTTAAAAATATTGCTGTAACTTTGGGGGCAGGAAAAATAGAACGCTTAAAATTGCTCATTCTGGAGTTGAAAATAGGAATTATGGCTGCTATCGTAACGGGTCTTGGAAGGGCCATCTCTGAAGTGGGTGCCGTTATGATCGTAGGCGGAAATATCAAAGGAAAAACCCGGGTGATGACGACTTATATCGCTCAGCTGAAAAGCATGGGAGATTACAGTACCGCCATCGCGGTGGGGATCGTTTTGTTAATACTGGCATTTATGATTAATGCTTTTTTATATAACTTTCAGCAGAGGGATGCGAGATAACATGGATATATTTGCAGCAGATCTTACAAAAGAATACGAGGACCGTATGGTTCTAAATATCCGTGAACTGCATATCAAAAGAGGGGCACTATGCGGAATTATCGGCCCCAATGGTGCGGGCAAGAGTACCCTGCTGAATCTGATTGCCGGATTGTTAAAGCCCAGCCGGGGGAATCTTTTTTATCAGCAACCGGGGAATGCAGAGCCTCCCTATCAGAAAATGACCATGGTGTTCCAGAAGCCTTATCTGCTTCGGACAACAGTAGAAAAAAATATTGCTTACCCTTTGAAGCTGCGGGGATGGAACCAAGAGGATATAAAAAAAAGAGTCGCCGTATTGGCGGACGAACTTGGCCTTACAGAATTCTTAAAGAAAAAGAGCTGGACGCTTTCCGGAGGGGAAATTCAAAAGGTGGCACTGGCAAGAGCGTTATCCTTTTCTCCGGGGCTGCTGCTATTGGACGAGCCTACTGCCAACGTTGATCCAGGCACCACAGCTGAAATTGAAAAAATGCTGAAGAAAATCAATGAAGAGGAAGGTACAACGGTCATCATTGTCACCCATAATCTGGTACAGGCCAGGCGGCTCTGCAAAGAGGTTATTTTTATGAATCAAGGGGAAATAATAGAATTTACAACGGGTGAAAAGATGCTGAAAAGCCCGGAACATCCTCTAACCCAAAAATTTATTGCCGGAGAGTTACTGCTATGAAATTATTAAATGTAGATACCATTGAAGAAGTTCAAAAAAAATTAAAATCCTATTTTCAGACAGCAAGCGCCCAAATCGAAATGGTGCCCTTAAGACAGTCTGTGGGCCGATATCTGGGAGAGGATATTTTCTCCGATGTTGATATGCCGCAGTTTCGCAGGTCGGTAGTGGATGGTTATGCGGTCTTAGCAAAGGATACTTTCGGTGTCAGCGACAGTATGCCGGTTTTTTTAGAGGTTGCTGGAACTGTTGATATGGGAAAAGCCTGTGATATCGTTCTGGAACCGGGACAGGCTGTTTATGTGCCCACCGGGGGAATGCTTCCTCAGGGCTCCGATTCCATGGTAATGATCGAATATATAGAAAAACTGGATGAGAAAACCATTGCCGTGTATAAACCTGCTGCACCAAACTCCAAGATCATGAATCCGGGAGATGATTTCAGGAAAAATGAAATTCTTTTTTCCAAGGGGCATAGAATTGCCGCTAAGGATATCGGCCTGCTGGCAGCAGTAGGAAAAGCAGAGGTACCCGTGTTGAGAAAACCGAAGATGTCTATTCTTTCAACAGGAGACGAAATTATAGAGATCTCAGAGATACCGAAACCTGGTGAAATCAGGGATATCAACTCCAGCGCCGTTGCCGCCTTTGCGGAAAAAACAGGAGTGGATGTACGGTCTGTGGCCATTGTAGAGGATTCCTATGAGAAACTGAGGATAGCAGTAGAGGAAGCTTTAAAAGAAAGTGATCTTGTGGTGCTGTCCGGGGGAAGTTCCGCAGGCGCGAAGGACATGACTGCTGAAATTATCGATTCCTTAGGAGAACCGGGTGTCATCACTCACGGAATCGCAATGAAACCGGGAAAACCCACCATCATCGGCGTTTTGGCTCAGAAAGCGCAGGATTCCGCTGAAGGGATAAACTGTCAAAACCATTGCTGCAAGCTGGTAGTAGGGCTTCCGGGCCATCCGATGGCTGCCATCATCGTTTATGAAGTGGTGGTGAGTTCTTTTATAAAACAATACTACTTTCACCATAAGGAAGAGCCGATAACCGTTACGGCTGCCATAACAGAGAATATCCATGCCGGAGAAGGCAGGGAAACCTACCAACTGGTTTCATTGAAACGGGACGATGCTCTTCAATGGATTGCAGAACCGATACATGCAAAGTCCGGATCAATTTCCCAGCTGATGCTGGCGGATGGATTTGTAAGAATTCCGTCGCTTTCAGAGGGAATTGATGCAAAATCCCGGGTTGAAGTTGTACTTTTCTGAGGAATGATCGGATATAGGAGGAGTGATCGAATGGAACGGAAAATCTATTTATCCAACACGGATATAGAGGAAGCAGTGAGCCTTTATCTGGAGAGACTGGAACCTTGTATCCGAAATACAGCCATAGAAAAAATCGACATCAGAGAAGCTAAGGGGAGAGTGACAGCCAAACCGATTTTTGCTCGAACTTCCTCACCGAATCATAATGCGGCAGCCATGGACGGCATCATGGTAATCGCGAGTAAAACCTACTCTGCCAGTGAGGCAAATCCCGTGATTCTGAATAAGGGTTCGGACTTTGAATATGTCAATACCGGCCATGTCATCACAGAACCCTACGACAGCGTCATTATGATTGAAGATATTGTGGATCTGGGCAGCGACCAGGTCAAGATCATGGTACAAGCCTCTCCCTGGCAGCATATTCGGCCTATCGGTGAAGATATTGTTGCAGGAGAAATGATTCTGCCGGAAAATCATCAGATCAGGCCAATGGATATCGGTGCCGTTTTGAGCGGCGGCAGAACAGAAATTGAGGTTTATGAAAAAATTAAAGTCGGGATCATGCCTACGGGCAATGAAATAACAGACCGCTATGATGATTTACCGAAAGGAAAATTATTTGATACTAACTCCTGGACTTTTCGAGCCATCGTGGAAGACTGGGGTGGAATCGCCGAAAGAATTTCTCCGGTGGAAGATGAATATGATAAGCTGAAAACTGCCCTTTTGGACTTGGCTCAAAGAAATCATGTGGTGGTAGTCAACGCGGGATCCTCAGCGGGAAGCAAGGATTTTACCGCTAAACTGATCGAAGAGCTGGGAGAACTCGTCCTGCATGGCATAGCCATAAAACCCGGGAAACCGACGATTTTGGGCATTGTAAAGGGCAAGCCGGTCATCGGTGTTCCCGGTTATCCAGGATCTGCTTTTCTTGTTTTTGAAGAGGTCGTAGGCCCTGTCATTAAAAAACTTCAGCACATGAGAATGCAGCTAGCCCAGGAGGTAAAAGCAACGGTTTCCAGAAGGATGGTCTCGACCTTAAAATACCGCGAATATATTCGTGTCAAGCTGGGAAAGGTTGGAGACAAGCTCATTGCAACTCCGTTAAACCGCGGAGCGGGCGTTACCATGGCGCTGGTAAAGGCGGATGGACTTATGGTCATCCCCAGGAACAGCGAAGGCTATGAAACGGGAGATGAGGTAAGAGTGACACTGACCAATGATATGAGTGTCATTGAAAATACTATCGTATCCATTGGGAGTCATGATTTAATCATGGATCTCATCGGCAGCATACTGGGGCGAAATGGCCGAAGCCTTTCCTCCGCTCATGTGGGCAGTATGGGTGGAATCATGGCGATCAAAAGAGGAGAGGCACATATTGCACCGATCCATCTTCTGGATGAAAATACGGGAGAATATAATAAGACATACATTGAAAAGTATCTAGGACAGGAAAGGGCGGTCCTTGTCAAAGGGGTCAGACGTGAGCAGGGCTTTATGGTGGCAAAAGGAAACCCTAAAAATATTAGGACCATCGAAGACTTAGCCAGAGAAGATATTTCCTTTGTCAACAGGCAAAAAGGATCAGGCACCAGGATCCTAACCGATTATCTGCTAAATCGGCATCAAATCGAAGGAAAAAACATCTCCGGCTACGACAGGGACATGACCACTCATATGGCAGTGGCTGCGGCCGTTGAAAGCGGCACTGCGGATGTGGGAGTCGGCGTTTATTCGGCCGCCAAGGTCATGGGACTTGATTTTATATCCATCGGATATGAGGACTACGACTTTGCAGTGCCGGAAAAATATTTAAATACGGAAATGCTTCGAGCATTCATTGAAGTCTTGAACAGTGAAGAGTTCAAGAGTATTTTGAAAGACCTTGGGGGCTATGGATTATAGCAAAAGGGGGAATTCTTGTGGGAAATCGTTACGAAAGAAACATGAATATGTTAAGTCCTGAAGAAAATGAAAAATTAAAAGAATTTAAGGTTTGTGTCATCGGATGCGGCGGCCTGGGCGGGTATGTCATTGAATTTCTA
Source organism: Sinanaerobacter chloroacetimidivorans (assembly GCF_018128545.1). Lineage (GTDB taxonomy): Bacteria > Bacillota > Clostridia > Peptostreptococcales > Anaerovoracaceae > Sinanaerobacter > Sinanaerobacter chloroacetimidivorans. The sequence continues at coordinate 256,462 of NZ_JAGSND010000004.1, forward strand.
GGTAGACTGGGAATTGGCAGGATCACCGCAGTGGATGGAGATGCCTTTGAAATCTCCAACTTAAACAGACAGCTGCTGTCTACTGAAACGGTGATGGGCAAGAGCAAAGCCTTTACCGCCAGGGAACGAATGGCAGCGGTGAACTCGGAGATCCAGGTCTATCCAATCGATGAATTTGTTACGGAAGAAAATTGTGATTCCATTATTAAGGGGCACGATCTGGTCATCGATGCTTTGGATAATATGCCTGCAAGAAAGCTGCTGTCCCAGTGCTGTGAGAACCAGGGGATTCCCATGATCCACGGCGCCATAGCAGGATGGTACGGCCAGGTGTCCACCATTCTGCCGGGTGATAAAACCTTGGAAAAGATCTATCCGGATGACGCTACAAAAGGAGCTGAGGTAGAATTGGGCAACCCCTCCTTTACCCCCGCGTTAGTTGCAGCGATTCAGGTGGCAGAAGCGGTTAAGGTTCTTTTGAATAAAAAAGAGATCCTGTCAAAAAAGCTTTTAGCCATTGATCTATTAACTCAGGATTACGAAGTGTTCAACCTGTGAAAAATACCGAAAAAACAGCAGATTAATGAAAAATAATCAGCATCTTAATCGTGTTTTGGCTAAGCATTTTTGTTGACAGAGTATACTGGGAACTGATAAACTACAGGTACATATAGAAAATTTTATATTTTTCTCCGAGCCCTATCCCCTGTGGCTGTTGCTATGGGAATAGGGACCATGGGTTTATGTGGAAACGCATAGGCCTCCCACGTTTGGAAAGGAGAAGGCAAAGATGGAGCAGTTTTTGGCCTATCCCTTCTGCGTGGGATAGGTTTTTTTGTTTTGCTGAAACACAAACAAGCTAACTTAACCGAAATCAGCTAACTCAACTAACTTAACAAAACCAACTAACTAACCAACTACCCAACTAATTTAACAAAACCAACTAACTAACCGACTAACTCAACTAACTTAACAAAACCCAACTAAACAACATCCCTAACGAAATTAATTAATTCTATCGAAAACTTCAAAACTGGCTAACTAACTACTTATGAGCGCACTGCAAATTAACGTTTCGATTTTATAAGAGGCGAACTTTAGAGGAGGTTCAGTGATGAAATTAAGAAAAATGACGCTAAATATCAACGGTGCCGATCGCATGTTTATCTGTGATCCGGAGAAGGATTCCCTGGCTGCCGTTATCAGACGCTTGGGATTGACAGGAACAAAGGTTGGATGCGGTACCGGTGTTTGCGGCTCCTGCTCCATGATTTTGAACGGAAAGGTAATTCGTTCCTGTACAAAGAAAATGAAAACGGTGGAGGAGTATAGCACCATATTGACCATTGAAGGCATCGGAACACCAAACCACTTGCATCCGCTGCAGGTGGCGTTTATGAATCGGGGAGCGGTACAATGCGGATTCTGTTCTCCGGGATTCATTGTATCAGCCTATGCACTTTTACAGGAAAATCCTGATCCAACAAGAGAAGAAGTACGTGATTGGTTCCAGAAGAACAGAAATATCTGCCGTTGTACAGGCTACAAGCAAATCGTAGATGCGGTAATGGCTGCAGCGAAGGTTATGCGAGGCGAATGCGATATCGAGGACATCAAGGTGAAGCTTCCGGAGAATAAGGAATACTATGGCCTTCCGTTGGTACGTCCTGCGGCGCTGGCTAAGGTCTGCGGTGTTTGCGACTATGGTGATGATATTGAGCTGAAGATGCCTGACGGTGTATTGCATGTCGTTATGGTGCAGCCTAAGGTTGCCCACCATGCAAAAATCTTAAAAATACATACCGAAGAAGCTGAAAAAATGCCCGGCGTTTACAAGGTGATTACTCATAAAGACGTAAAAGGCTCCAATAGGCTGAATTTCTTCCAGTTTTCACCAAGATGCCTCGCTACCGAGCAGACACATATTCTGCTTGCAGAAGAGAAGATTTTTAATTACGGAGATATTGTGGCATTGGTTGCGGCCGATACAAAAGATCATGCGAGAGAAGCCGCAGCAAAGGTCACCATTGATTTTGAACCGCTGCCGGAATATCTGAACTATCTGGAAGCGGCTATGCCGGATGCCATGCGAATTCATGACGATCATCCGAATGTTTGGTCGGAACAGCCTACTGTTAAGGGTGCAGGGCATGATACACCTGAACTCTTTGATAAGGCGCCGCACGTTGTGGAAGGCAGCTTCTACTCCACCAGAGAGCCCCATATGCCCATCGAGGGGGATACGGTTCAGGCTTATTGGGGAGATGACGGTTTCCTGACCGTTCATTGCAAAGCAATGTGCATCTACGCCAACATCGGAGATATCGCAGAAGCTACCGGTGTTCCCGCTGAAAAGGTCAGAGTGGTTCAGAATCCTACCGGCGCCACCTTTGGATGGGGTATTGCAGGTGCTACCTATTCCCTGGCTGCGATTGCCTGCCTTGCCTGCGATGACATGCCGGTTGCTTTCTCCATGACCTATTCCGAATTTATGGCATTTTCCGGAAAGCGAGCACCTTCTTATACCAATGCACGCCTCGCTTGCGATAACGACGGTAAGATTATTGCCACAGAATGGGATTGCGGTCTTGACCACGGCGCTTACAATGAATTGGGGGATGACCTGACCTGGAGACCGGCAAGATTTATGTTCTTCCCATATCATGTTCCGAATGCATTGGGACTCACAAGAGTTGCATGCTCCAACCATGCTTATGGCACGGCCTATAGAGGCTATGGTTCTCCCCAGGCATATACAGCATCAGAATCTTTAATGGATATGATGGCGGAAAAGCTGGGTATCGATCCTTTTGAACTCAGGTGGAGAAATATTGCACGTCCGGGAGACTTGAACATCAACAGCTTCCCCTTTGTAGATTACCCCATGGAAAAAATCATGGAAACCATGAAACCATATTATGAAAAGGCGGTGGCTAAAGCAAAAGCGGAAGACACACCGCAGAAGAGAAGGGGCGTTGGTATTGCCTGGGGCGGATACAACGTAACAGAAGGTACGGCTGACCAATGTACCGTTGCCATAGAGCTTCGGGAAGACGGAAAGTTTGTGAAGTATGATACCTGGCAGGACCAGGGGCAGGGCGGAGATGTGGGTTCCCTGCAGAATACCTTGGAGGCGTTAAAACCATTAGGAGTATCCATCGATGATATCGTGCTGATTCAGAATGACAGCAAGCATTGTCCTGACTCCGGATCCACGGCTTCCTCCCGTCAACATTATATGAACGGTAAGACATCAAAGATGGCTGCCGACATGCTGATTAATGCCATGACCAAGCCGGATGGAACCTTCAGAACCTATTCGGAAATGGTCGCTGAAGGAATTCCGACAAAATATGAAGCCCAGTATCTGAATCCAAGTGATCCGGATCTGTGTGACTTGGATCCAAATACGGGTGTTGGAAATCCGACTCCGGATTATACGTATGCCATGTTCCTGGCTGAGGTGGAAGTAAATACCACCACCGGCAAAACCACCGTCATCGGATACACCTGTGTTGACGACGTAGGTGTCATTGGAAATATAGACTCCGTAAACGGGCAGGCCTATGGCGGACTGTCCCATTGCATCGGATTCGCTTTAAGTGAAAATTATGATGACGTGAAGAAGCATAACAATATTCTGGGTGCAGGAATACCAGCGATTAAGGACATTCCGGACGACTTTAATATCGTTCATGTAGTGACTCCGCGTGCCAAGAATCCGTTTGGCTCCTCCGGTGCGTCGGAAGCCTTCCAGTCTGCAGGACATATGGCAGTTATTAATGCCATCAACAATGCCTGCGGCGTCAGAATCTATGAGCTGCCTGCATCTCCTGACAAGGTAAAAGCAGGACTGGATGCGATTTCAAAAGGTGAAAAGATCGAACCACCGAAGAAGTATTTCTTAGGCTCTGATTTCTATGAAGAAATGGAGTATATCAAGAATAATCCGGTATAAAGGAAAAGCATAAATTGAATTTATAATCAGGTCGGTCTGTGATGCTTTGTCGCAGACCGACATTGTTGTATAGGAAACCCTTTATGGAAAAATATTTGAAAAACTTTAAAAATTGTTTACAGAAGGAAATCCCCTACTGTGCCGCGGCATGTCCTTTTCATATAGACATGCTGGATTTTATTGAAAAAATGAAGCGGGGCGGATTTAAAGCGGCTTTTAAGACCTACCGGAATGCAGTGGGCTTTCCGATGATTGCTTCTACGCTATGTCATGAACCTTGTAAAGGGGTATGCCCCAGAAAGGATATGGACAGCGCCGTTGAACTTGGCATGCTGGAGAAAGCCTGTGTGGCCTATGCTGGGGACAGAACCCCGACGGATTATAACCTTCCCATGAAAAAGAAGAAGGTTGCAGTAATCGGGGCAGGGATTTCCGGCCTTGCCTGTGCACTGCGGCTATGCATGAAAAAGTATGAGGTAGAAATTTTTGAGTCTGCGGATCGGATTGGAGGGTCCCTTTGGAAGCATATGGACTCTGCAGTTTTTCTTGCCGATATAGAAGAACAATTCAAGCATGAGCAGTATGCTCTGCATTTTCATACACCTATTCAAAAAGTCGAGGATCTTGGAAGCGGCAACTATGATGCGGTTTATGTTGCAACAGGACAGGGCGGAACAGACTTTGGACTGCTGTCTGCTGTGAGAGGGGCAGGGGATCCGTACTGCACCCAATATGGGGCTGCAGGATGGTTCGCCGGCGGAGGATTGATCGGCGATACAGGGATTTATGCCCTGGCAGGGGGATTACATATTGGAACGGTAATCGATAATTTCCTGAAAACAGGGAATTTGCTTTACCCGAAAAATATTCAGCAAACGGCAATGTGCTTAAATCCGGCCAATATAAAATATGCGGCTCCTGTAAAGGCAGCTGACGGAAAAGCCTACCGTGAAGAAGAGGCTCAAAGGGAGGCCGCACGCTGCATCGAATGCCAATGCGATTTCTGCAGAACCTACTGTGATTTGACTGACTTCTATAACAAATGGCCGCTGAGAATCAGAGATGAAATCATGGCCACCACGCTCCCCGGATCGGCAGATGTAAAAGCGACTCCGGCCAAGCGCCTTTTAAGTACCTGTAATCAATGCGGACTTTGCAAGGAAACCTGCCCTGAGGACATTGATCTCGGAGGACTGATTCTAGCCGGACGGCAAAGCATGCATAGGCAAAAGAAAGCGCCTTGGGTATTCCATGATTTCTGGCTGCGGGATATGGATTTCGCCAATGGAGAATCGGCTGCTGTGGTAAAATTGCCACCAGGCTATTCTATCGGTTCCTATGCCTTTTTCCCAGGCTGCCAGCTTGGAGCAAGTGATCCTGACCTTGTAAGGAGCACCTACTCTTATTTGCTGGACAGGCAACCGGATACCGGACTTTTGCTGCGATGCTGCGGGGCGCCTGCCGAATGGTCCGGTGACACGGATAAACACCAGGAAGAACTCGCTATCATACGAAAGAATTGGGAAGAACTTGGAAAACCTGTTCTAATTTTGGCTTGTCCAACCTGCAAAAAGAAATTTCAGTCTCATCTAGCCGATATCCCGGTCATTTCACTCTATGAGATCATGGCAGAATGGGGGGGTGAAATACCGGCGGAATTTTCTGCAGAGAATCAAGCGCATCAGGAGCATCAGCGGATCAAAACGTATTCTATCTTTGATCCCTGTGCTTCAAGAGATGAAGACAGCATGAAGGAGGCAGTAAGACGGCTGGCAGCAGATACCGGATACCCCTTAAAACCCTTGCCGGAAAATGAAGCTTTTCCCCGTTGCTGCGGCTACGGCGGGCAGCCTGGAATCGCCAATCCGGAGTATGTGGATTTCGTTGTGAAAAAAAGAATCCATGAAAGTGATCATCCGTATATTACCTATTGTATCAATTGCCGTGATATTTTCAGACAGGCAGGGAAGGAAGCGATTCATATCCTGGAACTCCTTTTCGACAAAGGAGTAACTTTCGAAAAACAGGCAACCATAAGCGAGCGAAGAGAAAACAGAATAGAACTAAAAAAGAATCTGCTGAAGGAGTTTTGGAAGGAAGAAATGAGAGAAGAAGAGAAACGGCCTATCAAAGTGAATGTTCCTGCTGAGCTTGCTGAAAAGCTCAATAAGGAGCGTATCCTGGAGGAAGATGTGATTGAGGTTGTTGATTTCTGTCAGAGAACGGGAAGAAGGGTGTATCAGCCGGAACGTGGCGTTTTCAGCGGATATCGTGAGATCGGTTTTATGACTTACTGGGTAGAGTACCGGGAAACGTCGGAAGAAAATACCTTTGGCCTTGTAAATGCCTATGCCCATAGGATGAAAATAGAATTGGAGGCAGTTTGGAATGGAAGAAAAACAGACCTTGATCTGTGACAGGTGCAAGGTTGAAATGGATCTTATCGAGGCCCAGTTCAGCTATTTGGAGCGAACCTTCCGCCATAAAGTGCCGCGGTGCCCTCAGTGCGGGCAGGTTCATATTCCGGAGGACCTGGCGAAAGGTCATATGAGTAAGGTGGAAGCTGCTCTTGAGGAAAAATAGGGAGCAAAGGGAGTAAAAAGGGAGCATTAAAATGAAACTATTACAGAGGACGCAAAGCATTTGCCCCGTTTGCCGGATCCCGCTTGCTGCGGCTTACGAATCAGACGGAGGAAAGGTCTTTCTGAGGAAAACATGTAAGGAACACGGAGTGTTTGAGTCCTGCATCTCAGAATCCGAAGAAGACTTTCTCGGCTGGATCGGGAATCCTGTGATCAATGTACCGCCGAAAAAAGCATTAACATCTGGAACAAAGGGGAACCTGGAACCGAATTTAACGGAAAGTCAATGTCCGCTGCACTGCGGGACTTGCGAAAATCATCTGCAGACAGCCTGCTGCGTGTTAATTGATATCACGGACAGGTGTAATCAGCATTGTCCCTATTGTTTTGCCGAGGCAGAAAAGGAGGGACATGAGGGAACGGAACTTGAACCCGATCTTTCCGAAATGGAAAGAAAATTTGATTTGCTGATGGAGCTAGGTGAAGAAAGACCCTTCAATATTCAATTGTCCGGGGGCGAACCCACCATAAGGGAGGATTTGCCGGACATCATCCGCATAGCTAGGAAAAAAGGCTTTATCTACATTCAGATTAATACAAACGGAAAAAGGCTGGCATCAGAGCAGGGATATGCAAAGATTTTGAAGGATGCCGGTGCCAGCGCTGTCTTTTTGCAGTTTGACGGAACGGAGGATTCCATCTACGAAGTTCTTAGGGGAGAAGCGCTGTTTGAAATCAAGAAAAAGGCAATTGATCATTGCAGAAGGGCCGGGCTTCCTGTTACCATTGTGCCCACTGTGGTGAAACATGTGAACGTTGACAACATTGGTGCTATGATAGAGTTTCTGCTCCAAAACGTTGATGTTATAAAGGGAATCCATTTTCAGCCGGTAAGCTTTTTTGGAAGACATCCGGATACGCTGCCCTTTGACGGGGAAAAACATAGGGACTTTGAGAACCGTGTCACCATGTTCGATATCATGCATGAATTGGAACGGCAAACGGACGGAAAATGCAAATATGATGATTTTTATCCTATCACATCTGGTCATACCTTATGCTGTTTTTCAAGCACTTACCAAAAACAAAGGGACGGAAAGGTGAAAAGCTTGATCAGCTACAAAACAAAATTATCGGGTATAGGTTGCTGTGATAGGACGAACCCCCTTGATATTATAAAAAAGGATCGAAATTTTGTACTAAATAAATGGAATTTGCCGGACTCTGATGGGTCCTGCTGCTGTACAGGAATCGGGGATGCGGGTACAGAATCCGGGAACATGGTTGCAGGATCCGGGAATAAGGATAAAACCGGCGGCTGTAAAGACTCTGGATTTGTTTCGGAAAGCAGCGTTATGGATTTTGACCAGTTTCTGAGAGAACTCAAAGGAAGTATGTTTTCCGTATCGTCCATGGCATTTCAGGATATCAGCAATCTGGATGCGGAAAGATTGAAGCGATGCAGGGTGCAGGTGCTGTCTCCTGATGACCGGCTGATTCCCTTCTGCGCGTATAACAGCATTTATAGAGGTGTATAGGAATGAGCAATTTTAAACCAGGTGAATTTAGAATTACAAAAAAGGCTATGGACTTATGGAACCTGCCAAAGGGATCAAAGGTTCTGGACATTGGGTGCGGACAGGGAGAAACCGTAGAGTACCTTGAAAAGGAATACGGTTTTCAAACCTGCGGTATTGACCTTTCCATGGCCAGAATAAAAGAAGGAAAGACCAGAAATCCTGGACTTGATATCAGATATGGGGATGGAGAGTTTCTGGATGAATTTACCTCCTTATCCTTTGACGGTGTATCAATGGAGTGTGTGCTGTCGGTGATCAATCTGCCGGATGAAGCGCTTCATGAAGCGTACTGTGTTTTGAAAAAGGGGGGGAAGCTTTTTCTCAGTGATTTGTACATAAAGGATCCCGATCCGGGATTCCTGAAAGCCCTCCAAAAGGAAGCAGACCAGCATAAAAGCCTTCCTCATAAAGAAGGAGAATGCAATACCGACTGCGCAGATGAACACAAAAACAGGCCGACCAATTTCAGATCCAGCGGGAGATTTGCAAAGGAACCGCTGCTGGAACAGCTGAAGGAAATCGGCTACATCAACATAACATGGGAGGATTGTTCCTTGGAGCTGGATCAATTTGCAGCGGAAAAGCTCATGAGGGACGGTACCCTGGAGGGATGTCTCTGCGACGAGGCAATTCATCCGAAGGATCCGTACAAGACCGGTTACTTTATGCTGACTGCAGAAAAGCCGTTGTAGAAATAAATGGAGGTCTCGTAAATGAACCAAGATATTTTTGAGATGAAGATGAAGGGCTATTGCTGCAGTCAGATGATAATGGAATTGGGGCTCAAAAAACTGGATAAAGAAAATCCTGACTTGATTGCAGCTATGGCAGGTCTTTGCAATGGTGTTTGGCAGGGAAAAATCTGCGGGATCCTGTCTGCCGGGGTCTGCCTTTTGTATTTGGCAGACGCCGAAGAAGCCGGACGGACAAATGCAGATGCATTAAGTGAGTGGTTCTATGATTCTTTTGGAAGCACAGACTGTGATGAACTCATGGAAGGAAATCCCCTGAATAAGATCGAAAAATGTCCTGTCATGCTGGAAGCAACCTTTCAAAAGATCGAGGAGCTTCTAGAATGGGACACCTGATGTTTCGGCACGAATTCAGCATATCATCAAGCAGGCAGATCAAGTGCACTTGTAGGCGTTAGTCTACAAGTGCTTTTTTTTTTATGTGACTTATCGGCAAGCTACCGTAAAGATTAATTGGATTATTTAATTACTTTTACCGCCATGGTTTTAAAGATTGCATAGAGTTCGTCTCCTTTATTAATATTCATTTCCAGCATAGACTGCCTGGTGATAAATATTAGCATGGGGATTCCGACGTTCAGAAACACCTTTGCACTCTTTTCATCGAAAATCAAATCTGTAACCGTACCTTTCATGACGTTTCTCGCACTGCTAACCAAAGGGTTTTTGCTTAAAATGATGTCCTCAGGGCGAACGGAAATTTTAACCCTGCCGTCAAATTCGGTAGAAACATTGATTTTTACATCTTTGATTAACGCATACTTTTCGTTTCCCTCTCTGATGATTTCCGCATCGTAAACATTATCTGTTTTTCTGGTACTCATAATATATAGTTCCAACTGCGACTGGGATACACGGATGCTTCTGCCGATACGATGCGCTTGTATATCTCCTCTTTTTATCATTTCGTAAATGGTATATTTAGAGAGCTTCAGCTTGTTTGCAAGTTCCTCCGGGGTATATAAGATTTCTTCATGCATCCGTTTAATCCTCCTAATTCCTACTGAACCCAACAATATATAACTCTATTATACTATAAATAATTATGAAAGCAATTGACAACTTTCAATGATTACCATATAATTGAAGCAGTTGGTTTTAGTTTGGTTTAATTAGATATAAACCAATATAGAAAGAAGGCGTTTTGTAATGATGAAAAAAATTAGTCTTGTTTTAGTAATTTTAATGATTTTTGCGCTTGCTTTTACGGGATGTGCGGGGAAACCGGAAAAGCCACCTGCAGCGGAAGGCCCAACCGATGAATCTGTTGAAATCAATATTTCGGCTGCTGCAAGTCTGACCGATGCACTGACGGAAATCCAGGCAGAGTATGCAAAAGAAAGCAATGCCGTTTTACAGTTCAATTTTGCGGCCTCAGGAACGCTGCAGAAGCAAATTCAGGAAGGCGCACCTTGTGATCTTTTTATCTCGGCTTCCAAGGCACATATGGATGCCTTGCAGGATGCAGGTCTTATTGTGGCGGATTCCCGCAGGGATTTGCTGGGCAACGCTCTTACCTTGATTGCTGCTGCTGAAAAGGCCGATGCAGTTACACCAGAAGCACTGACAGGCGGTGATGTGACCAGCATTTCCATTGGAACACCGGAGTCCGTTCCGGCAGGCAAATACGCCCAGGAAGCGCTGGAGAACATGGGAATCTGGGATCAGATACAGGATAAACTGATTCTGGCGAAAGATGTAAGACAAGTTTTGGAGTATGTAGATACGGGTAATGTTGATTGTGGTCTTGTCTACAAATCCGATGCTTTGCTGCTCAAAACCGGTGTCGTCATCGGGGATTTGCCTGAGGACAGCCACAGCCCGATTATCTATCCGTCTGCTTTAATTGTGAATTCCGCACAGGCAGAAGCCGCTGCAAAATTCTATGAATTCCTGCAGACCGATTATGCGAAAGGTGTATTTGAGAACTATGGGTTTACAGTTCTTTAAGAGAAAAGGTATAATATAGGAATCCGAATAAACTTTATTGACTCGAATGGTTTGAGGACAGGCCCTCTTTACCGGTCCTGTGAAAGCAAACCAAAATAAGGAGCTTCTCATGTGGTCACCTATTATTCTATCCTTGAAAATCGCAACCATAGCAACTGTTTTTTCCTTTGCACTTGGGGTATTTTTTGCATATATCATCAACAAAAAAAAGATGCCGGGAAAAAATATATGGGAAACCATACTCATTTTACCGATGATTTTGCCTCCGTCGGTTATGGGGTACCTGCTGTTGATTGCCTTTGGAAAGAGGGGATTGATAGGTGGCTTTTTATTGGAGCACTTTGGGATTCAAATCGTGTTCACCTGGATGGGAGCGGTAATTGCCGCCTGCATCGTTTCCCTGCCCCTGATGTATCAAAACGTGAAGGCAGCTTTGGTGAGTATGGACCCCATCTATGAGAAGGCCGCTCAGACGCTGGGAAGCAGTGAGTGGAAAATCTTTCGGACCGTTACGTTCCCTCTTGCCTGGCCAGGGATTATCAGCGGAATTGTGCTTGCTTTTGCCAGAGCCATTGGTGAATTCGGCGCAACATTGATGATCGCTGGAAATATCCCGGGGAAGACCCAAACGATACCCACTGCCATCTATTTTGCGGTGGAATCCGGAAACACCCAACTGGCAAACCGTCTGGTTCTGATTATGACCATTTTCAGCTTTGTTTTAATCCTGGGGTTGAATACCTGGCTGAAGAGGATCAATTATATTGGAAAGCAGGGCTGAGGCTGATGAATACGTATTTTAATATAAAAAAGAAGTTGGAACATTTCTCAATTGATATTGAATATGAATTTGAAAAGGGTGTTCTCGTGATCCAGGGAGAATCAGGTGCCGGAAAGACAACCATACTGAACTGCATCTCAGGACTGCAGACGCCTGATGAGGGAAGGATTGCTTTTGAGGATACAATGGTCTTTGATAAAGAGGCTGGGATCAATGTTCCGACGAGACTGAGGAATATCGGGTATGTCTTTCAGAATTACGCCTTATTTCCTAATATGACCGTACAGCAAAACATTGTATACGGTATCAAAAACAGGCCGGAGTATAAGGATAAAGATAAAAAATCAGAACTTGTAATGTATTCGGAATACATTATGGAGACCTTCGGTATCGCTCATCTCAAAAGAAAATATCCAAACCATATCTCAGGCGGTGAAAAACAAAGAGTGGCTCTCTCCAGAGCGATTGTGACAAAACCCCGGCTGCTGCTTCTGGATGAACCTTTTTCAGCCCTGGACCAGCAGACGAAGGAGATCGTTTACAAGGAGTTTGCTGCATTCAAAGAAAACTTTCAGATACCTACCGTGTTGATTACCCATGATGCTATGGAAAGTGAGATGTTTGCTGACCGTAGAATCGTCATCAAAGATGGTAAAATTATTGAGAAGCTGTTATAGCGTATACCAAAAACGCTGTTGTAGTAAGAAGCTGTTCTAGCCAGAAGCTGTTACAGCTTCTCTTTTTTTCTATTTGGGTTTGGAAAGCAGCTGCTGATTATGGTATAATAGCTTTAGTAAATTTGTTAAAAATCCCACTGGTTCAAATAATAAGAACGGGATTACTGTCAGCATCCACGGAGAAACGATTAAAGTAAGGGCGGGACATGGAACAAAATAATTCAAAGCTATGTGGAATCATTCTAACCGCAGGACTTTCCTCAAGGATGGGAAGCTTCAAACCTCTGCTGCCCATCGGAAGGAAATCTGCCTTGGAGCATGTGGCGGATACGGTAAGGGAAGCCGGAATTTCCCGCATCATAGCAGTGACAGGATATCAAAAAGAGCAGTTAGAACCGCTATTGTTGTTGAAACAAATAACCGCTGTCTATAATGACCGGTTTCGGGAAGGAATGTTCACCTCCATACAGAAGGGTATCGAAGCAGCCGGGGAGGATGCGGAAGGTTTCTTTCTTTTTCTTGTGGACTGTCCACTTATACCGTCAGCGGTGGTTACAGAACTTTTGAGGGAGCATTACAGCCGGCCGGATTGTTTTCTTGTACCCTGCTATCAGGGGAAAAAGGGGCACCCCCTTTATATACCGGCCTGCTACAGGGAAGAGATCCTCTCCTACCATGGGGAAGGCGGGCTGAAAGCAATTACCTCAAAATATGAGGACAAGCTTATAAAGCTTGAGGTTAAGCAGGAAGCAGTGGTCTTGGATATGGATACGGAAGAGGGATACCGGGAAGTCCTGGACTTCTATGAAAAGCAGATGCAGAGACCTCAGTCCTTCGATGAAGAAGATCCGAACCGGTGGAGGAACCTTTTAGGCGATAGGAGACTGTTTCTTGTCCGCCATGGAGAAACACAGCAGCACCGTGAAAAGATACTGCTGGGGCAAAAGGACATTCCTCTTTCTGAAAAGGGAATGGAACAGGCAAGGCTTGCGGGACAGGAACTTCAAAAGCAGCAGATTCATACAGAACACATTTATGCCAGCGATTTGACAAGGACGGTACAAACTGCGGAAATCATCGCCGACATCCTCGACAGCAGGATCATCAAGGTGCCGAGCCTCAGAGAGATGTCTCTGGGTGAATGGGATGGCTGCTACATCAGCGAAATTAAGGAAAAGTACCCGGAGGAATTTAGAAAAAGAGGAGAAAACCTTTTAACTTATAAATATGGTAACAACAGCGAAAATTTTTATGATCTTCAGTATCGGGTCTTGAAAGGATTTCAAACGATCTTAGAGTCCGATGAACAAGAAGATATCATCATCGTTGCGCATGCAGGTGTAATCAAAGTGATTGTAAGCAATCTTTATCATACGGAATTAGAGAAGGAGATACGTGAAAAAATCCCCAATGGTGGTATTACAATGGTGTAAACCAAATGGGAACAAGCCAAAAAACAATCAATAATGCAATGGAGCAGGAGGTTACAACAATGAAAGAGGTTTCGGTGCAGGATGCGGTGGGCATGGTGCTCGCACACGATTTAACCCAGATTATTCCGGGCGAATTTAAGGGAAGCAAATTTAAAAAGGGGCATATCATCCAAAGCGAAGATATTGAGATCCTTTTAAGTATGGGAAAACAGCACCTTTACGTAGTGGATAAGGAAGAAACCGACGTCCATGAAGATGAGGCTGCAGCCCGGATAGCGGAAGCAGCAGCGGGTAGAGGAATCCGTCTGGTGGCTCCCGGGGAAGGGAAAATAGAGCTGGTGGCGGAATATGACGGGTTGCTGAAGATAAACACTGCCATGCTGGATCAGCTGATTGATCAGGATGAGATTATGTTTGCTTCCATACACGAAAATCAATTGGTGCAAGCAGGTCAAAAGGTTGCAGGTACCCGGGTAATTCCGCTCTTTGTAAATGAGAGTGTCGTGAAGGGTGCCGAAAGAGTCTGTCAGAATGGATCTCTGATTGAGGTGCTGCCGTTAAAGTCTTTAAAGATTGGTCTGGTCACCACCGGGAGCGAAGTGTATTCCGGAAAGATTAAAGACGCTTTCGGCCCGGTTCTCCAGAAAAAGTTCACCGCTCTTGGCAGTACGGTAGTAAAGCAATTATTCGCAGATGACGATGAGCAAATGATTGCCGACTGCATCAACCAGCTTATTGATGAGGGTGTGGATATGATCGGCGTTACCGGCGGCATGTCTGTAGACCCCGATGACAAAACGCCCACCGGAATTCGTGTCGCAGGAGGGCATATTGTCACCTACGGCGCACCTGTTCTGCCCGGAGCTATGTTCATGCTCGCTTACATAGGAAATGTACCGGTGGTAGGTCTGCCGGGCTGTGTCATGTATAGCAGGGTAAGTATTTTTGATCTGGTCGTACCGCGAATATTAGCGGGGGAGATTCCCAACAGAAGAGATATCAAAAAACTGGCTCACGGAGGCCTTTGCCAGAATTGTGAGGATTGTACCTATCCAAGATGCGGCTTTGGGAAATCCTCTTAATTAAGGGATCATTCTTACTTTTGGGGAAGGTTGGAAGACATGGACGACAGCAAACAATCAACGATAGATAAGGTTTTAACCATACTTCATATTTTAAGCCAGGCACCCTTTGAATATAAAGTTGCACAGGTGAGCGCCGCTTCGGGTATCAATCGTACGACGGTGCACAGAATTTTGAATCTGCTGGAGAAAGATGGCTGGGTCATGCAGAATGAAGAATCGAAAAAATTTAAGGTAGGGCCTATGACCTACCATGTAGGCTCTGTCTATGCCGGCAATTATAACTACGAAAGCAAGATTCTTGAAGTCATAGACAGGACTTCAAAGCTAACTCAGGAGTCGGTGGGTTATGCGGTAAGAGAAGGGGATATGGTCATTTCCCTTTACGAGGTAGAGCTGTATCAGCCGATGAAGATGAATTATAAGCCCGGAATGTTCTATCCGATGAATATGGGGTGCTACGGGAAATGCCTGATGGCCTACCATGATCAAGACCGGGTTAAAAGTTTGCTCAATTCCCAGGAATTTAAAAAGATCTGCCCGAACACCCTGACAAAAACGGAAGAAATCCTTGAAGAATATAAACGTATTAGAGAAGAGGGCTATGTCATCAGTAATGAAGAAAAGGGGCCCAACATCGCCGGAGTAGGCGTTCCGGTGTTTAACGCCAAAGGAGAGGTGAAATCCTGCATTGCATTGGCGTTTATTAAAGGGCCGGATTTTGCAGAGCGCATAGAAAGATATCGGAAAATATTAAGTCAAGGGGCGGAAGAAATATCGAAATACATGCCTTAAAATAATAATATGAAATTGAGTCGAAAAAAGAGGAGTTCAATCAGGATTTGAATCCTCTTTTTTTATGATTTCTATGTTTTTATGATGTTATGTTTATAAAAATCTGCAAATCTTTCTTTGGAATGATTTTCAAAAAAAGGATTGTAAATTTCTGAATATTGCGATAAGATAAATATAATGTTCATACGCTAAACAATGTGTTCATACAATGAACACATTGTGGGGCGAAACAAATTCTTATAAGGAAAGGGTGATGGAGAAGTTCAGTTTTTTTATTTCCACTCAAATAATTTTATAAGGAGGAAACTAGTATGAGTGATTCAACAATGGAAATGAGTTCCAAAGCAAAGAAAAAATTTAAAGTACCCCATGTATACGTTATTTTAATGATTATTGTAGCAATCTGTGCGATCTTTACTTATATTGCACCTGCCGGTGAGTATGCCCGTGTAGAAGGACCCGGAGGCAGAATGATTGTAGACCCTACATCCTTTACATATGTCGACAGAGCCCCGGTAAATTTATTTGGCTATTTACTGTCAGTTCCAAAGGGAATGGCGGAAGTTGCAGAAATTATTTTCTTTATCTTTATTGTCGGCGGTTCTTTCGCAGTGGTACAGGCAACAGGGGCAATTGAAGCCGGCCTTGGAAAAGTAACCAGGGTCATGGCCGGTAAAGAGCGCCTGATCATCCCTATCGTTATGATTCTATTCTCCCTCGGAGGTGCTGTCTTTGGAATGGCAGAGGAAACTTTACCTTTCATTCCTATTATGGTAACGCTGGCAATTGCGTTGGGATTTGACTCCATTACCGGAGCAGCCATCGTACTTGCAGGTGCAGGCGCGGGTTTTACCGGTGCTTTTATGAATCCTTTCACCGTAGGAGTTGCACAGGGTATTGCTGAACTTCCGATGTTCTCGGGAATGGGCTTCCGCCTGGCGGTTTATGCTTTAATGATCACCTTGTCTACAACCTTCATTTTTATCTATGCAGGCAAAGTGAAAAAAGATCCGGCAAAAAGCCTGATGTATGATTTTGACAAAACCAGGGACGACGTACTGGATCTCAGCGTATTGAAGGAGTTGACCACAGCTCATAAAATTGTACTGCTGGTGGTAGTGGCTACAATCGGTCTGTTGGTATTCGGCGTTATTCATTACGGATGGTATATTCAGGAAATCTCTGCTTTGTTTCTTGGTATGGCCATTATATCAGGTCTTGTTGGCAGACTTGGTATGAACGGTACCGCTGAAAATCTATTGATCGGAATGTCGAGTCTGGCAGGCGGAGCACTCGTAGTTGGATTTGCCCGTGCAATTCTGGTGGTATTAAACGAGGGGCATATTATGGATACCCTTCTTTTCAGCATCTCAAGTGCCGTTTCCCACTTGCCTTCTATTCTAGCGGCTCTCGGTATGTATATTTTCCAATGCCTGCTGAACTTTATTGTACCTTCCGGAAGCGGTCAGGCTGCAGTTTCGATGCCAATTATGGCTCCTCTGGCAGATCTGGTCCACGTTACGAGGCAGACAGCAGTGTTGGCGTATCAGTTTGGGGATGGTATATCCAACATATTTACACCTACTTCCGGGTATTTTATGGCTGGTCTCGCCCTTGCAAAAATTCCTTGGGATAAATGGGCAAAATGGATTCTTCCGTTAATCCTGATGCAATATGCACTGGGTGCTATTCTGGTTACGGTGGCTCATGCCATGCAGCTTGGACCGTTTTAAAGGAGCAGATCATGTTTGACCTTGTAATTCAAAATGGAGATGTGGCAGACGTTGAAAATCTCCTTATAAAAAAATGTCATATCGGTATCAAAGACGGAAAAATCGCAGCCGTCAGTGAGGCGGAGCTGTCGGGAGATAAGACCATTGAGGCTTCGGGAATGCTGGTGTCTCCCGGATTTGTTGATCTTCACATGCATGAGGATGAACTGAGAAAAGAAGAAGGGAAAACCTATATTGAGGAAGATATCTTTAAAAGTATGACTTTGATGGGTGTCACCACCTGTATAGGAGGCAACTGCGGTATCGGCATGACCGATATGGGTGGGTACCTTTCAGCGGTAGACCGGCAAGGATTAACGGTTAATTTTGGTGCCTATCTGGGATATTCCTCGCTGAGGGAGAAAATTGGCGTGCAGGACAACTATCGCCCTTTAACCCGGGAAGAAAGCGAGGAAGTCAAAATATTGATCAGAGCCGGATTGGATGCCGGTGCCCTTGGAATTTCCTTTGGTCTTGAATATACCCCCGGAAGTACTACCAATGAACTCCTTGAGGCAGCAAAAGTTCTCAGGGAGTATCCGGGTAAACTCATTGCCGCTCATTATCGTAATGATGGGGAGGAAGGGATCGAGGCCATAAAAGAGCTGTTGCATATCAGTTGGGTAACGGGGGTGCCGCTGCAAATTTCACATATCGGAAGCTGTACGGCATTCGGCATGATGGATACCAGTCTCGATCTGCTGGAGAAGGCCAGGTCTATTGGAATCGATGTGATGGCTGACTGCTATCCCTATCATGCATTCAGCACCTATATCGGAACAGCAGTTTTTGACGGCGATTGTTTCGGGCGCTGGGATAAAGACTACAGTGCAATTCTGGTGGCGGAAGGCAAATATGCCGGCGAGTATTGCACAAAGGAGATTTTCCAATACCTTCGGGAAAAGGAGCCGAATACGTTGGTGGTTGCCTTTGTGATGGATGAACAGGAAGTGGAAAAAGCGCTGATTTATCCTTTGGTCATGATCGCCAGTGACGGGCTGATGCATAATGGGCAAGGGCATCCCAGAGGAGCGGGAGCATTTCCGCGGGTACTTTCCCACTATGTGAGAGAAAAAAAGGTTCTTCCGCTGCTCACGGCATTGTCGAAAATGACGGTTATGCCGGCCAAAAGGCTGGGGCTGATGAAGAAAGGTTCGATCCATATTGGAAATGATGCGGATCTTGTGATTTTCAGTCCGGAAAACATTCGGGATAACGCTGATTTCAGCCAGCCCTCTCTGGTACCGGAAGGGATTTCCTATGTGATCGTAAATGGAGAAATCGTTGCAGATCGAGGCCGCTTAACTGATTCAAGGCCGGGAAAAGCCATACGGTTTGGGGTGAAAAAGTGAAAGAAGATTATTTGTCAAAAATCAAACAGGATATCACAGAGGAAAAGCTGATTCGCCTGTTGGAGAAATTAGTAAGCATGCCAAGTTATCCCGGGGTGGAGACCCAGGAAACGGAAGTTGCCCGGTACATTCATGAAGTTTTTTCTGAATCTGGTATTTGCTCAGAGGTGATTCCGGTTATCGACGGCAGGGCCAACGTTCTGGCAAGTTTGAAGGGTACCGGCGGTGGCCGCTCTCTTTTATTGACCGGCCATATGGACACAGTGCCGCCCTATGATATGAAAGAAGATCCGTTCGAAATGAAGGAAAAGAACGGAAAACTGTACGGGAGAGGCGTTGTCGATATGAAAGGGGCGCTTGCCTGTATGATGATGGCTATGATAGCCATTAAAAACTCCGGTATCCAGCTGAAGGGTGATCTGTTCTTTGCAGGAGTCATCGATGAAGAAGATAAGAGTGAAGGTACAAGGGCACTGCTAAAATCAGGATTTCATGCCGATGGAGCCATTGTAGGGGAACCCAGCAGTCTTGAAATCTGTGTCGGACACAGAGGCCTGGAGTGGTTTGAATTTGAATTTACGGGCAAAGCAGTGCATGGCGGAAAGCAAAAGGAAGGGATCAATGCCATTGAAAAAGCGATGAAGTATATGCACCGGCTGGAGACAGAACTCATACCGCAAATTGAAAAAAGGGTACACCCAATCGTGGGAAGTTCATCCATGAACTATGGGTTGATACGGGGCGGAACACAACCAAGCACGGTTGCAGGGGACTGCATTCTTCAGATTGATCGCAGATGGATTCCAGGCGAAGACTATGGGAATCTTGTTGAGGAGTATCAAAGCTTGCTTGATGCATTACATCATGAAGACCCTGACTTCCAAGGGAAGATGAAGGTGATGGATGTCAGCTTAATGGAAGACGGATTTATTCATGAGGCTATGGAAATAGATCCCGGTCACCCCCTGGTTGCCATCTTGGAAGAAGTTATCTCGGAGGTCACGGAAAAGGCCTCGGTTTTGACTTCATTCCCTGCATGGACAGACGGAGGACTTCTCAGCAGTTACGGCAAAATCCCTACCGTTGTTTTGGGCCCGGGGAATCTGGAGAGCGCCCATTCGGCTGAAGAATCTATAGAGCTTAGTCACTTGGTTCCCGCTGCCCTGATCTACGCAGAAGCGGCGATCCGGTTTTGTTCCTGATGCAATAAAATTTGGATTTATTTACCACAGGTATTACCCCGAAATTTAAATAAATAATTCGAATATATAAAGAGAGACCATGAGAAAAGCGTGATCTCTCTTTTATATTATGATGCTTTTGAAATAGACAAGGATATTTACCAATGGCCGTTCTTATGCAAAGGAGTAAGGAATCAGATGTTCAAATTTAGAGGCAAAGGCAAAGGATTGCAGGAGATAAGAATCTATCTGCTTGGTTTTTTTGTGATGGTTGGCTGGTTCATGCTTACGAGCATTGGCAATGCTTTAACAAGCTGCTGGAGGTAAAAATTTTTTTTTAAAATAATATTGCCTTTTAAAATTCTTCTCCATTTACATTTCTTGTCTCTGATTTCCATTTTACTGTGAGCTGTTTCACCGCCTCGTCGATATCCTTCAAAGGAATTTGATTATAATAAAAAATCAAGGTGGCAGACGGCCCGCAAGGCTCCTCGGTAAAGGTGCTGATGGGCAGGGTGCTGATTCCAAGTTCGGAGGCCTCCCGGCACAGGTGAATATTGGATTTGCTGCTGCGGACATTGATGAGCATATTGACTCCGGAAGAACTGTTGATCGGTCGTATAAAATCAGAACCATACTTGTTCAATGCAGTAAGGGCTGCCTGAAGTTTTTGAGCATACAGGGTTCTGAGTTTTTTTATATTGATTTGGTAGAGCCCCTGATTCATGTAAATAGCAAGGGTCAGCTGTTCCGTCTTGGAGCAGGTCTGGGTATAATCCCTGCTAGACGCATCAAAGATATCGGCCATCTGAGGGGGTAAAATCATATAACTGATTTTAATAGAGGGAAACAAAGTTGAGGAAAAGGATCCCAAATAGACGACTCTGTGACTGGTATCGAGTCCCTGAAGCGAAGGTATGGGTTTTCCAAAATAACGGAGCTCACTGTCATAATCATCCTCGATGATTATACTGTCGTTGGCGGAAGCCCATTCCAGCAATTCGTAGCGTTTTCCGATGGGCATCACATAACCTGTAGGAAACTGGTTTGAAGGATTGACGTAGACTCCGGAACGGATATTGGCCGGAAGCTTGGGTATAGAGATCCCTTCCCGGCCCACGGCAACAGGAGTCATGGCAAAATCCCGGTCACGGAAAATATTTCTTACCGGGAGGTAACCCGGCTCCTCCACCGCCACATGCTTAATCCCCATTTTACTTAATAGTGTACAGAGTTGGCCCATAATCTGCTGGGTACCGGCACCGATCACGATCTGGGAGGGCGTGCTGACCACGCCTCGCGATTGGTAAACGTATTTTGAAATTTCATATCTTAGAGGCGCTTCGCCTTTTGGATCCCCTTCTTTTAAAAGCAAATAGGAATACTCCGTCAGCACTTTATTCAAACATTTTTTCCATTTATTAAAATCGAAACAGGTAGGATCATAGTATCCCTTAAGATCACTGTTGCCTGAAAGATCGTTGATCGTCCATAAAGACTCCTCGCGGATGTTTTCTATCAGAGGTTTCTGAACACTTCCCATTCCTGCCGAAATTTCATTTACATAATAACCGGACTGAGGTTTACTGTGGATATAACCTTCTACAAGAAGCTGATTATAAGCCAGCTCTATTGTGGTTAAACTAAGGTTCAGACTTTTGGATAAAGAGCGCAGTGAGGGCAATTTTTCTGCCGACTCAATCCCGCCTTCAAGTATAGATTTTTTGATATGAGTATACAACTGCAGATATAGGGGCACGGCAGATTGATAATCGAAATCAGGTATGATCGCTTTCATTTCTTAACCTCCTCATTTTATGTAAAACGACATGTCTCTCTTTTTGTTGCTAAATTGTAGTTGAAAAAAATATAATTTTTATTAAAACAGTTTGGGTTAATTTAAACGAATTTCTAATAATGACTTGTACTGTATATATAAAAATATTTATAATTGCATATTTATAAAACTACAATTTAAAAGTATTATAATATAGTAAAGAAAACAAATCAAGAGCATCAGCGACTTTCCTATGGCTTGATAGTAAGGAGTATGAAAATGGAAACGAAAATCAATACAAATAATAAGGTAAATCAATTAGTCCTGACAGGCTTAATGATCGCCATGGTCGCCGTCGTTACGGCGGCAATTCCGATTCCGGCCCCCTTTACCAGCGGTTATGTACATTTGGGAGATGCGGTAATCTTTTTATCGGTGCTTCTTTTAGGATGGAGATACGGCGCAGTGGCAGCAGGCGTAGGATCCGCACTGGCAGACATTTTTACGGGCTACGCTTTTTGGGCACCATGGACGTTGTTTATCAAAGCCGGAATGGCAATTATTATGGGGTTGTTTATAGCGAAATCAATGGAAAAGCAGGGAAAAAGCATATTTGGAGTTCCGGTTTATCAGATGATCGGAATGCTGCTTGGAGGAATTTTCATGGCAGCAGGTTACTATATCGCACAGGGGATTATGTACGGTAATTTTATCGCTGCAGCCCTGGGTATTCCTTGGAACATTGCTCAGTTTGTCGTCGGGCTGGTTATCGCTACTCTCATATCCGGTGCTTTATACAAATCACCGGCGGATAAGCTCTTCGCTTACAGGCCTGCAAGATAACATGAAGGCCGCTTCGATGCCGGGATGATTCCCGATCAGGCAATCATAAACCGGCAGGAACCGGAAATATGAGAAAAATAAACAGGATTTCATAGAAATATCTTCCAAGCATCGAAATAGTATGCTATCTTAATAGCATAGAAAAAGGAAAAGGGGAGATTAATATGAAAGTACTTATATTAAGTATTTCAACGGGACAAGGGCACCATGCAACCGGACAAGCTATAGAGGCTGAATTTCAAAATATGGGGGTAACCTGCAAAACCCTGGACGCTTATGAATATATAGAACCCATCCTGTCTGAGCTTGTCTCAAAGGGGTATTTGCTATCTACCG
This sequence comes from Sinanaerobacter chloroacetimidivorans, assembly GCF_018128545.1. Taxonomy (GTDB): domain Bacteria; phylum Bacillota; class Clostridia; order Peptostreptococcales; family Anaerovoracaceae; genus Sinanaerobacter; species Sinanaerobacter chloroacetimidivorans. Next base: position 279,313 of record NZ_JAGSND010000004.1, read on the forward strand.
CCTATGCGAAAAGACTGTCGTCAAAGGTTTATGATATTGTAGTAAAAAAGAATAAACCTGTGAATAAATATTCTGTACCCAAGATCACCAATACCGTTTGGGCCAGAGATCTTAGACACTATATAGACGAGTACGAACCTGATGTGATCATCTGCACCCATGTACTTTCTGCAACACTGGTCAATATCATGAAGGAGAAGAACTGGATCAAAGCTTTGACGGTAGGGATCGTTACGGATTTTACCGTTCATCCTCTCTGGGAGGAATGCCGGCTGATCGATTACTATGTAACGCCGAGTGAGCTGCTGGAATTCCAGATTGCCCGAAAAGGCTTGGAACCCGGCAAAATGCTGCCGCTTGGAATTCCCATCAAACCAAAATTCTCCGATCGTATGGACCGGATGGAAGCAAGAAAGTTATTGGGACTGGATCTTTATAAACGAACCATATTGCTGATGAGCGGAAGCATGGGTTACGGCAAGATTGACGAATCCATTGAAAAGCTGGACAGCCTGGATATCGATTTTCAAGTCATAGTAGTTTGCGGCAATAACAAGCGTATGTATCAAAAGGTATCCGAGCTGCAAACACGTAAGAGATTTGACATCTATGGCTATGTAGACAATGTCGATATCATGATGGATGCGGCAGACTGCATCATCACAAAACCCGGCGGAATTACTTCTTCGGAGGCCATGGCCAAAGGGCTGCCCATGATTATGATCAATCCGATACCTGGACACGAAATGAGAAATGCGGAGTTTATGCTCAATAATGGCCTCGCTCTGTATGCAACAAAGAGCTTTCCCTTAAATGAAGCGGTCTTTTCACTCTTTAAGCATCCCGATCGGATATCCTATTTGAGGGGAACGATTGAGCTTTACGGAAGGCAGCATTCAAGTCAGAACCTTTGTAAATTCTTAGTAAAAGAGGTCCAGGAAAGAGGAATCGCCCTGGTGGAAGAAGCTGAAACAGAATCATAAAGAAAAGATAAACAAAACGCCATGATTTGCAAGGGTTTTTGCTGCAATACCCTGTGCACCATGGCGTTTTTCAATGAAGGCCATTTTTGAGAAGGCCTTTATTTTTTCATGTGAAAATCGATGAGGCCTTCTTTTAGCATGTAATTGGCGGCATAGATTTCATTTTTTAACAGCTTTATGGCCGGCTTTGTCAAAAAGATATTTTTGGTCTCGGGTGTCTCCAGCAGGCTTCTGGCAATGATCAGCGTCAACGTTTTAGAATTAAATGTGGATTTTGCTTTGGAGATTCCTTCCAGAAGCTTGTTGATAAAAGCATTGGAAACAGTTGGATATTCTTGTTCCGTCTTTAAAAGATGGGCATCGACAGCTTCTTTCAGCCGGAGCTGAAAAATGTGCTTTTTATAAATAATACCCGGATCCAGTTCGAAAATCTGACCGGCCAAATCGGCACTTTTGATGCTGCGTTTATCAAAATCACCCTTTACAAAACAATATAAGCTTCCCTCAAAGACCTGAAAGGCCTTCATGGTATCCAGATATCCAAGCCGCATAATTTTTTTAGAATTTGCCTTATCAAAAATCAGAATGTTGCCCAGATCCCAGGGACATCGAATGATTTTAAGATGCTCCGCATCTTTTAAATTTTCTTTCCGGACAATAGCGATGACATCCAAATCCACTGCTATGATATGGGTCGCGCCGCGATCCAATGCCAGGCCAACAGGCAGATTATCCGTAAACCCACCGTCAACATATTTCACCTTGTCGATTTCGTAACTTCTATTGATTGGAAAAACCGAGGCACTTGCTAAAATATAATCGGTAAGTCGTCCCTTGGGAATATCGGATTTCATCAGGTATTTAGGGGTCATTTTAGGTAATTCCACGGTGACCAAACCATATTCTATTTCAGATTGTCTGATTTTATCTTCATGAATGTACTTCTCAAGCATTTCTTTCAGCCCATTGTTACCCAAACCGGAATTGGTGATAATATTTTTCAAATCAGTTTCAAAAACCATGGATGTTTCAAGCTCTACCCATAGGGAAACTGCAAGATCAAAAGCTTCCTGAGCAATCATGGCACCATTGATGGCACCTACGGAGCTGCCTGCAACGATATCGATACGTATTCCAAGTTCCCTTAATGCCTGCCAGACACCTATTTCATATGCACCTCTAGCACCGCCTCCTCCAAGAACCAGTGCGGTTTTTCGATATTCCATGTTTCACCTCATTGTAAATCATCGATTTCGTAAGATTAAAATAAGTAAGGCCCTATAATGGGAGTTCCTTCTCTCAGTATATTTATGATCAGAAACAGAAAGTACAGAAATAGCAGCAGAATTCCCTGCCATCTAAGAAAACCCTTTTTCGAGAAAATACCAAAGCACACAGCAAGGGTAATCAGCAGAAACACCAACGGAAGCTGAACGAGCAAGATACTTCTGTCGTGGGATAATGAGATGGGAGAGATCAGGGCAGTGATTCCTACAACTTGAACAATATTTAAAATATTTGCACCGATAATGTTGCCGACGCCCAGGTTCGTGACCCCTTTCCGGATTGACGAAATGGTTGTGATCAATTCAGGTAAAGAGGTACCCACGGAGGTGAAAATAACAGCCACCAGGATCGTAGGCACTCTCAATATTTCAGCTATTTTAATCCCGTTTACTACTAAGAAGTTTGATCCGACAATCACAAGGCTGATGCCGATTACAAACAAAATTACTTTCCTGATGATTTCCTGCCTGGAAACATCAAAATCATTTTCCACTTCATCATAGGCAAGTCCTTCCGGTAAATCTTTTGAAGGGTCATAATGGCTCTTTACCTTATCTTCATCTTCTATGTCATAACGGATATCCAAATCCATGAGCTTTCTGGCTGACATCACATTTTTCACGATAAAAAGCAACATAATAATAACAAGCAGGACCCCCGGCACCCTTCCGATATTGCCGAAATAGGATCCTGTTAACCAAACCAGCAGCAGCACCCCGATCAGAAAAAAACCGTTTTCTTTAAATTCCCTGCGATTATCAATAACCGGCGTCGCAAAAATCAGCAGAAGAGCCATAATAAACCCGGTATTGACGCCGATAGATCCCAAAGAGTTACCGATGGCCATATCGGTTTCGCCTCTCCACGCCGCAGTGATCGATACAAAGGTTTCCGGCAGGGTGGTACAGATGCTGATAATCGTCACTCCGATTATGATGGGAGGAATGCGAAAAACCTCTGCCGTCCAGACAGCAGAGTCAATGAACCAGTCGCTCCCCTTGATAATCATAACTAAACCTACTGCAAATAACATTCCGTGAAAAAATAAAACCATAAAAAATACCTCACTCTTGTAGTATGTGATTATACCATAAAAAAATCCATTTCGTAAAGAAATATGCTTGAACATTTGTTTCGCTTGGGGCATAATAATAAGAACAAGAGTTCTTTTCGGGCCACTGTGTAATGCCGAAACGGATTTTATTACTTAACAATTCATCAGTATGGAAAGGAAGAGCAGTTCCATGAATAACACTTTTGATAAGCTGAAAATATTAGCCGATGGTGCAAAGTATGATGTGTCTTGCTCATCCAGCGGAGTGGAGAGAAGCAATAACGGCAAAATCGGCAGCTCTGCCGCTGCCGGCATCTGTCATTCCTGGTCCGCAGACGGACGCTGCATATCCTTACTAAAGATCCTTTTCACCAATAATTGTGTTTATGATTGTGAGTATTGTGTAAACAGACGCTCTGCCGACGTTGCAAGAGCTTCCTTTGAGCCGGATGAACTGGCAAAGCTCACCATAGAATTTTATAGAAGAAATTATATCGAAGGGCTGTTCTTAAGCTCTGCCGTAGAAGTTTCTCCGGACCATACGGCGGAACGAATTATGAAGTGCCTGAAATTGCTTAGAGACGAATATGGTTTTTCAGGTTATGTTCACGCAAAGATCATCCCCGGAGTTTCACCTGAAATCCTCCACCAGATCGGCTTACTGGCTGATCGTGTCAGTGTCAATATCGAACTGCCGACCAAGGAAAGCCTGAACCTTCTGGCGCCTCAAAAAAAGCCGAAAGGGATCTTTACCCCGATGAAGCAGATCACCCAGACACTCACCGAGCGCAGACAGCTGAAGGGTGCCGGCACCATGTTTAAAAATCAGGATATTTATCAGATGACAGATTTAAATTACCTAAGCCCGGAAGGTGAAAATGTCACGGCGGGTGACGGCGGTCTTATGGATTTGAACGGTAACTTACCCATAAAAAAAGAGGTACGTAAAAAAGGGAAGGAAAGATTTGTACCAGCGGGCCAGACTACTCAGATGATCATTGGTGCCAGCCCGGAGAGCGACCGGCAGATCGTAAAAATCTCTGAGAGCTTATATCGCACCTTTAAGATGAAAAGGGTGTACTTTTCGGCTTACATTCCGGTTTCCAATTCTCCTTTGCTCCCGACCCCTTTTACCGCACCGCCTCTGGTCAGAGAGCACCGGTTATATCAGGCAGATTGGCTCTTGCGTTTTTATGGGTTTACTGCAGATGAGATCCTGGATGAGAAGACCCCTTTTCTGGATCTTGAGATGGATCCTAAAATTGCATGGGCCCTGCGAAATATCGAAAAATTTCCCATGGAGATCAATAAAGTCTCTGCAGATGATTTGCTGCGTATACCGGGAATCGGCGCCACCTCAGCCATGCGTATCGTAAGACAGCGAAAGATGGCCGCAGTAAAATTTGATGATCTTAAAAAAATCGGTGTTGTCACCAAAAGAGCAAGATATTTTATAACCTGCTGCGGCCGCTATTACGGGGGGAACGATATCGCACCTGAATGGATCAAAAAGGAGATTTCGCTTTCTGATAGTGCCATCCGGAATAAGCTGCTTCCTCCGGAGCCTCAGGTCCAGCTTTCTATGTTTCAGCCCGAAGGCTTTCGGCTGGCAAACACCATGCACCAGGGAGGACTACTTCATGATTGATTATTTGTATGATGGATCCTTTGAAGGACTTCTGACCTGTATTTATTATCATTACTATGAAGAAAAGGCTTCGGGAATCTATCCGAAAGAGCATTATCAGGCATCGCTTCTTGCAGGATTCAAAACCATAGAAACAGATGCTAAAAAGGCTGCCCGTGTTTATGAAGCCATTGAAAGGAAAATTTCCAATTTTGATCTGAGAAGGATTTATCGTGTCTTTCTTTCCAATGACGGGGAAAAGGAAAACAAAATTTTAAATTATGTAAGGCTTGGATTTAAAGAAGGCTCCTGCATCAGCTCGCTTCACAGCAACCCAATTGTCTTTCAGGCCCAGCAGTGCGAACAGAAGGTCTCCTTTGAAGTACACAGACTCTTGGGACTCGTTCGTTTTTCCGTTTTGAAGTATCCGGACGAGCTGTTCGACTTCAAAAGAGAGATCCTGTACTGTATTTTGGAACCGGATCACGATGTGTTGGAACTGATTGCAGATCACTTTTCAGACCGATTGAAAAATGACCCGTTTATTATTTATGACAAGACGAGAAAGAAAGCTGTTTTTGCTCAGGGCGGAAGCTGGTATCTCTCTGATTTTCAAGAGTCTGATCTACCGGAATTATCGGATGATGAAAAGGATTTTCGAAATCTCTGGAAGGAGTATTTTGAAACCATGGCCATCAAGGAGCGGATCAATCCGAGATGTCAGAAACGCTGCATGCCGGTAAGATATTGGAAGAACTTGACTGAGTTTCATTGAATGTTCTCCTGAATATGGTACAATATCTATCATAGAGATTTTGTAAAGATGCATAGCAGAAAGTGACATATGAATATGAATAATGAGGTGGGATCTATGAAAGTTGTTTTCCTTGACCTGAAAACTTTGGGGTATCCGATGAATGTATCCGGTTTATACCAATTCGGAGAAGTTATCCTGTATGATCATGCAGCCGATGCGGATGCCGGTGAAGCAATCGGTGATGCTGACATTGTCATTACCAATCAAAATAACCTCAATGAAGACAATCTGAAGAAGGCTGAGCAATTAAAGCTGATTTGCGAAGCAGGTACCGGATACAATAATATCGACATCGCATACTGTAAAAGCCGGGGAATTGCTGTCACCAATGTTCCGGGCTATGCAGCAAACAGCGTAGCTCAGCATACCTTTGCCATGCTTTTCTATCTGATTTCCCACTCAAGTTATTATGATCAATTTACGAAATTCGGGAGTTACTCCGGGAGTCTGCAAACTCAGCACCAGGGAAGGGAATTCTTTGAACTGGAAGGAAAGACCTGGGGCATTATCGGCATGGGGGAGATCGGAAAGAAAGTAGCACAATATGCACGGGGCTTTGGATGCAATATTGTTTATTATTCCACCTCGGGGAAGAACCTGCAAAGTGATTTTCAAAGGGTTTCTTTAGAAGATATGCTTCGGCTCTCGGATATTTTATCCGTTCATGCTCCGCTGAACGATCAAACCCGCAATCTTATTGGGATGAAAGAACTGCAGCAGATGAAAAGTACGGCATACCTATTAAATCTTGGCAGAGGCGGGATTATCCGTGAAGCGGACCTTTCGGATGCGTTATCGAGCGGCATCATTGCCGGAGCCGGTCTGGATGTGTTTGAACAGGAGCCCATCGATCCTGAGAGTCCTTTACTGAAGATTCCTGACAAGGACAGGCTTTACATGACTCCTCATATTGCCTATGCAAGCGTGGAAGCACGAGAGCGTCTCATGAAAACCATATGCGATAATATTGAAGGCTTTTTTAAACAGGAAAACAGAAACAGAATCGTCTGATAGAAGTAAGGGGTGTAAGGATGAATCAGGATTTGAAGAAAATCATTGACGAGAGTCAAAACATTGTTTTTTTCGGCGGCGCCGGGGTTTCTACGGAAAGTGGAATTCCTGATTTTCGATCGGAGAACGGACTGTATCAAGCCCGGAAGAATTATGGCAGGTCTCCTGAGGAGATGTTGAGTCACAGCTTTTTCATCAGTCATACCGAAACGTTTTATGATTATTATAAGAACAATCTCATCTACAGGGATGTGCTTCCCAATGAGGCCCATAAATCTCTGGCCAAACTGGAGGAACAGGGAAAGCTAAAGGCTGTGGTTACCCAGAATATCGACGGTCTTCATCAGCTGGCCGGCAGCAAAAAAGTATACGAACTCCATGGCTCAGTACTAAGAAATTATTGTAAGAGCTGCGGAGCCTTTTATGATCTGGATTATATTTTGGATCCTGCCCACTGCATTACAAAGGAGGGCAAACAGGGCAGCACTCCTATCTGTGATCAATGCGGCGGTATCGTAAAGCCGGATGTTGTCCTATATGAGGAAGCTTTAAATGACGATGTCGTGAATCAGGCTGTGGAGGCCATTGCAGACGCAGATACGTTAATTGTAGGGGGTACTTCCCTGGTGGTGTACCCTGCAGCCGGATTGCTCAACTATTTCCAGGGAAAGAAGCTGGTGCTGATTAACAAATCGGAGACAGCCTACGATTCTCGTGCTGATTTGGTTATTCATGATTCCATCGGTAATGTTTTAGGTTTTTAAGAGAGGAAAGACAGTATGATATTTGCAACCATAGAATATGAAGGCGGACAGCAGATCTGCTGTGTAGATCAAGTGGGGAAGAGAGCATTCCTTATAGAGCCATTTTTCAGGCAGGATCTCTCAGAGCTTGCAATCGACAGCAACCAGGTGAAAAAAATCCCTTTGACAATGAATGAATTTATTGAAGGTTATTGTGATGGCTGGATTGATGATTTGGCTTTGTTTTTCGGAAGCCATCCCGAGATGGGTATTTCCCTGGATGAGGTAAGGCTGCTGGCGCCCATTCCGGAGCTAAAGCGGAATATCACCTGTTTGGGCAAGAACTATGCGGCTCATGCTGAAGAAATCCACGGAATGACTGGCGGACCAAGTGAAATTCCGACGCATCCCATCTATTTTACAAAGGCGATTCATACGGTGATCGGAACGAAAGAGGAAATCCTGTCTCATGAAAATATCACGAAAAAACTGGACTATGAGGCTGAACTTGCAGTGGTGATTGGGAGAAAAGGGATTGATATCCCCAAAGAAAAAGCAGAAGAGTATATATTCGGATATGCGGTAGCAAATGATGTCTCTGCAAGGGATCTTCAAACCGGGCATGTGCAATGGTTTAAGGGAAAGAGCCTGACTACTCACTGTCCGATAGGCCCATGGATCGTACACAAAAGCGTACTGCCGCTGCCTCTGACACTGGATATCAAGTGCTACGTCAATGAAGAGCTGAGGCAAAGTGCCAATACCGGAGAGCTGATCTTTGATGTGCCATCTATAATCAGCGACCTGTCCAGAGGATATGAGCTGCGCCCCGGAGATATCATACTGACCGGAACTCCCGCAGGAGTAGGAATGGGCTTTGATCCGCCCCGCTTTCTGAAGTCAGGAGATGAAGTCTGCTGTATGATCGAAGGGGTAGGGTCAATCGTGAATAAGGTTAAATAATACTGATTTTTAAGTATTATAAAAAATCAAAAGGAAAGGCGTTAGATAAAAAAGGCATCTGTGAGAAAATCTCTGAAGGAAGCATTGGCCGCATCCTATGCGAAAGTATCGTCTATGACGCGCTGCCACCAGCGACTGAAGAGATTTTCTACAGATGTTTATTTATTTATTTTATTCCTTTGACTTTTTAATTCCTTCCAGTTCTTCCAGAGAATGAACAATTCCTGCAACATCAGCTACCGGCAGTGCAAAGGAAAGACCTCGGCCTTCGGTTTTTAAGCCTGCTTTTTCTACGATGGAATGCATGATTGCCTGGGTATTTTCATGCTTGACAATGTTCAATACGATCTCCTTTTCCGGCTGAATGGAAATCGCAAAGAACTTTTCAACTTCATGAATGCCTGTACCTCTGGCGTAAAAGACAGTCCCGCCGTGTGCTCCTGCTGATCTGGCTGCATCTACCACTTGATCGGCAAAGCCCCTGTTGACGATGGTTAATATTAAGTCGTACTTTCTTTGGTTATCCATGTCCTTTCCTCCTCTCCTTTAACCTTCCGACATCCCGGAAATATATCGCAGCGCTAAAGGACCGCTGACACCGCTGATCGGGATGGTAAATGCAATTCCGTTTCCAGGTTCGTCTAAATCAAATTTATACATGATTTTTTTCATAATAGAATCCACCTTATCCTCCGTAACAACGCTTAAAACGAGATCCCTTTCCGGATTGGAAAATCCGAAACAGTCCATGAGTGCCGAACCCGATGCACGGTAGGCTGGAGAAATCATATTAAAAGTGACACCGCTTTCGCGAAGAATTTCCGCCAGATCCTCTCCCAAACCTCTTTCCAGTATCGCTACCAATAATTTGATTTTCTTAATACCAGAATGTTTACATTCATCCATCATTTGTTCCTCCCTCCGGATTTGCTGCATCTCTTAGAGGATAATCGAAATCCTCCGGAATTACAAGCCTTTCTAGTTCTTCAAAGTCAATATATTCATTGTCCGCTGTGATATTGTTATGAATCTCCCGCTCTCTTAGATTGCTGGCCCATTCAAGATTCTCAATAAATTCAGTATCTTCGAACCAGTCATACCGTTCGGAAACATCGCAGCTTTGACCGACCCATTCGAAGATTTGTTCTTCCTCCATCTCTTCTGCAAATTCTTCCATGACATCTGCTTCTTCTTCTTCCATATTCTTTACCTTGATACTGTAGATTACACCCATAACCTGTATTGTGATGAGCGGTGTCATGGCTACCATGGCAACGATTCCGAAGGCATCCAGCAGCATATTTCCGCCTACTGCCTCACAAGCACCCATCGCAAAAGGAAGTAAAAAGGTTGCGGTCATCGGGCCGGATGCAACGCCGCCGGAGTCGAAGGCAATAGCCGTAAATATTTTAGGAGCAAAAAATGTTAACCCAAGAGCCAGAGCGTAACCCGGAACGAGGATATACCAAATGCTGATCCCGAATAAGATCCGGATCATGGCAAGGGCGATGGAGATGGATACGCCGATGGACAGGCTCCAGAGCATGGCGCTTTTTGATATGGCGCCTCCGGTAAGGACTTCTACTTCGTCGTTAAGAACATGTACGGCAGGTTCTGCCGCTACAATAAAGAACCCCATGATCATTCCCAGCGGGATTAATATCCAATTGTATGAAAGACTTCCGATGTACTCGCCGATAAAAGAACCTACGGGTAGAAATCCGACATTCACGCCTGTTAGAAACAGAACCAGACCTATGTAGGTGTAAATAATTCCTATAGACATTTTAATTAACTGACTTTTCGGCAGTTTTAATGCGAATATCTGAAATAAAATAAAAGAAACAACTACCGGAGCCAAGGCTAAGGCAACCTCTTTAAAGTATTCCGGAAAGCTTTTTCCGAAAATAAGAAACAGTTCTCTGATATTTGATGCGTGGAGAGCAGACTCTCCAGCCTGACTATCAAAGGATGTGCTGAAAAACATCCCCATAATCATAACAGCCATAATGGGGCCTATGGAACAGAAAGCAATGAGTCCGAAGCTGTCGTCGTGGGAACTTTTCCCGCCTCGGACGGATGAAATACCGATACCCAACGCAAGAATAAAGGGAACGGTAATGGGGCCGGTGGTAACGCCTCCGGAATCAAAGGCGACGGCAAGAAAGTCTTCCGAAGTAAAGGTACCCAAAGCAAAAACGGCCATATAGAGCCCGAGTAGCATATAGGACAGTTTCCACTGGAATAGTATACGCAGTAGTGAGATGACTAGAAATATGCCCACTCCCGCAGCAACCCACAGGACGATGACAATATTTGGCACTGAAGGAACCTGCTCCGCCAGCACCTGCAAATCAGGCTCCGCGATTGTGATCATAACGCCCATAATCATGGAGATTCCAATCAGTAAGCCAAGCTTACGTGATTTGGTAAGCTGCGCGCCAATCTGCTCCCCCATGGGCATCATAGCGATGTCTGCGCCCAGAGTAAACAAGCCCATTCCGATAATCAGCAAAAAGGCACCGATGAGAAACACTCCCCGGATCATAAAAGGCATTGGTGTCATTGTAAAATTCAGAAGCAGAACAATCAAGGTGATAGGTAAGACAGAAGATAACGATTCTTTTGTTTTTTGAAGTAATTTTTTATTCAGTTTGTTCAATAAAAATCCCCCTTTCCTTATTGTTTGTAACAACGTTTAAGATATATATGCGGGGCAATTGCTGTCTACATATATACCATTTTATTATACCCTATAAATTAGAGGTTTAACAGGATAATCATGACATTTACTTTTAAAAAACAATAACCGGTGGTATAATAAACATTGAAAAAATAAATGGAGGTTTGTATGAATATTTTAGTAGCAAACGACGACGGAATCGGAGCGAAAGGAATTATGGAACTTGCAAGAGTTCTTTCACAAATAGCGAATATATATGTTTGTGCACCGCATACGCAAAGAAGTGCCTGCGGCCATGGAATTACCATCGGAAAACCCATTACCATGAACGAAGTGGAATTCCCCAATGCGAAAAGAGCATGGGAAATTTCCGGTACACCTGCAGATTGCGTGAAGCTTGGGTTACGTATGCTGTCTGATCAGGGAATCAAAATCAATATGGTATGTTCGGGCATCAATCACGGCGGAAATCTGGGAACGGATACCTTATATTCAGGTACGGTTTCTGCAGCTATTGAGGGCTGCATTTGCGGATTGCCTGCTATTGCCGTGTCCGTAAACAGTCATAAGCCTAAATATTTTGATGTTGCCTGCGATCTGGCTTTAAAAACAGTAAAGTCTTCCATCGAAAAAATCGATTCCAATACAGTACTGAACATCAATGTACCCAACGTATCCGCAGAGGAAGTAAAAGGCGTGAAAATAACCAGACTTGGGGCAAGAGAATACGAAGAATGGTTTGAACCAAAAGAAGATGAAAAAGGAGAACTGGCATATTGGTATTCCGGTACACCTGTTATTTATAAGGATCTTCCGGAAGACATCGACGTAATAGCCATGCAGGACGGTTATGCAAGTATAACGCCGCTGCATTACGATTTAACGAGCTACAAACTAATAGAGGAGGTAAAAACATGGGGAATCGTATAATAAAAATAAAAAAAGAGGATGCGATATTAGTTGGAATCGACTTTCAGGAGAGGCTGATGCCGGCAATGAAAGGCAATGAAGAATTAGAAGCCACAGCTGTAAAATTGGTAAAAGGATGTAGGATTTTAGGGGTTCCCATTCTCATGACACAGCAATATACCAAAGGCCTGGGATCGACGGTTCCGGCTATTGCAGAGGCGATTACGGCTTCTCTGGGAGATGATATACCGGAAACTGTTTTCGAACATATCGAAAAAACCAGCTTCAGCGCCATGGGGGAACCTGCTTTTGTGGAAGCCTTGGAAAAACTGAGAAAAAAAACCGTTATCATATCCGGTATCGAGGCTCATGTTTGTGTTCAACAAACTGTGATTGATCTGCTGGAAAAAGGGTATCATGTTTTTGTTGCAAATGATTGTATTTCATCAAGAAACAATACTGATAAAAAATATTCACAGCGCAGAATGGGAGATGCAGGTGCCGTCGGCACGACTATGGAGTCCATTTTGTTTGAACTATGCGGGGGTGCAAAAGAACCTGGATTTAAACAAATTTCAGCGCTGGTAAAATAAAGAAAGGCACAATATATGTTTATGCTGGAAAACAGAATCACCATTGAATCAAGGCCGATTCTGGAGGAATATCTGGGAGGATTCCTGTATGGGACATCCGGACTGTCGTTTTCTTCTCTCTATATGTGGAGAAACATTAATGACTTCAGTTGGCAGATCATTGGTGATTATTTATGCATTGCAGGGCTAAGCCATCTTGAATTGGAAACTGAGGAGCCGTTCCTCTTCCCGCCTTTAACGAAGACGGGTCAGTACGATCCGGAAAGCTTACACCGTACAATAGAAGAAGCAAAGAAAATATTTGAAGCCAAGGGCTACATATTCAGTATCAGACTGATGCCCGTTCATTTGATTGATATCATTGAATCTGCCTTCCCCGGCCAACTTCAATATTTTGATGATCGTCCGAATTATGATTATCTTTATCGGACCCGTGACTTGATAGATCTTAAGGGGAGAGACTATCACAGCAAGAAGAACCATCTTAATTATTTTTTAAATCATTATAAATATGAATATATCCCCCTTACCTCTGCCATGGCAGAAGATGCGATGCAGTTTATCCGGGAATTTAACCTGCGGAAAAATCTTCCTGAGCATGAAATGAAGCTGCTGAAAATGGAAGAACGGGCCATGTCGGATGTATTTCATAATATTGAAATATTGGGATATCATGCAGGGGCAATTATCATAGATGGAAAGATCGAAGCATTAAGCATCGGCGGCCGTTTAAACGACAATACGATAACTGTCCACGTGGAAAAAGCGAATACGCAATACAGAGGCCTCTATCAGGCAATCAATAATGAATTTTGCAAGCACGTGGCGTCCACGGTAGAATTTATTAACCGGGAAGAAGACATGGGAATTCCAGGATTAAGAAAGGCAAAATTATCCTATAAACCTGTTAAACTAGTAGAAAGCCATATCGCAATTTTTAAGGCAGACTTGAAGGATGGCGGGATAAACTAAAAGGATGAGTCAAATATGCCCCATAATCGCTTGGGGCATTTCTATTTTTTGCATATTCCTTGTGAAAAAAATAACTATAAAACAGTGAAAAAACCTCATTTTTATGAAATATTTTGCCTCAAAAAGGAGTTTGGCATAAATTAATTGCTTAAATTTGAATTTTTCGACTTTTTGTTAAGGTATTGTTTTTTGATAAATTCATGTTATCATATAATAGAATAGGTAAAAAAATAGGCGGAGAGTATGCAAAATTCCAATGTATACTGTATATTTGATACGCAATTAGAAAAGCCCTGAGGCTTTTCAATGAATAAGGAGGATTGAAATGAGAGAGGTCGTAATCGTAAGTGCTGTCAGAACCCCTATCGGCAGCTTTGGCGGAACACTGAAAGACACTTCCGCAGTTACACTTGGTTCAATTGCAGCCAAGGAGGCAATTAAAAGAGCAGGAATTGATCCTGCTATTATCGATGAAGTAATCCTGGGCAATGTTCTGCAGGGCGGTCTGGGACAAAACGTTGCAAGACAGGTTGCAATGGCAGCAGGCGTTCCAAAGGAAGTACCTGCTTTAACAGTAAATAAAGTTTGTGGATCAGGACTGAGAACCGTTGGTCTTGCAGCACAGATTATCAAGGCAGGAGATGCAGATTGCATTCTTGCAGGCGGAACAGAAAGCATGAGCCAGTCCGGTTACATCATGCCTGCAGCCAGATGGGGCGCCAGAATGGGCGACGCAAAGATGGTTGATATCATGGTACATGATGGTCTTACCGATGCTTATAATAACTATCACATGGGTATCACTGCTGAGAACATTGTTGAACAGTGGGGACTCACAAGAGAAGAATTGGATCAGTTCGCGGCAGCATCCCAGAATAAGTCAGAAGCTGCAGTGAAATCAGGCAGATTTAAGGACGAGATCGTTCCTGTGGAAATTCCTCAGAAGAAGGGCGATCCTATTGTATTTGACACTGACGAATATCCTAAGTTCGGTGTGGCAGCAGAAGGTTTGGCTAAACTGAAACCGGCATTCAAAAAGGATGGCGCGGTAACAGCTGCCAATGCATCAGGTATCAACGACAGCGGAGCTGCTTTAATCGTAATGTCTAAGGAAAAGGCTGACGAACTTGGACTCAGCTATCTTTGCAAAGTAAAGGCGTATGCATCAGCAGGAGTTGATCCTACTATTATGGGTATCGGACCTGTTCCCGCATCTCAAAAAGCTTTGGATAAAGCCGGCTTGAAAATGGAAGACATTGATCTGATCGAAGCGAACGAAGCTTTTGCCGCACAGTCTGTTGCTGTTGGAAAAGATCTGGGAATTGACCCTGCAAAACTAAACGTAAACGGTGGAGCTATTGCATTGGGCCATCCAATCGGAGCATCCGGAGCCAGAATCCTGATAACACTGATTCATGAAATGCAGAAAAGAGATTCCAAATATGGTTTGGCTACTCTTTGCATCGGCGGTGGAATGGGAACTTCACTGATTGTTGAAAGATAAAATATATGTGCCGTTAAACCGGCAATAATGTTTTAAACGAAAGCAAACCCCCATAAAAATAGAGAAAGCCTCCTTTGGTGAAAAAATAACCTTAGGAGGCTTCTTTATGCTTCTTTTGTGGTAAAATATTTCATAACAAGTCTTGCAAGCGGAATCTAGATTCAGAGAATTTGGTATTCCTGCTTAAATGAGTAAACCAGATAAGAAATTACAGAAAAGGGAGAAAGACATGAAAACTATCGGACTAATTGGGGGAATGAGTTGGGAAAGCTCGGTGGGCTATTATCAAATCATAAATAAAACCATACAAGAGCAGCTTGGCGGCTTCCACTCAGCCAAATGCATCCTGTACAGTGTTGATTTCAGTGAAATTGAAGAATGTCAGGCTCAAGGAGACTGGGATAAAAGCGCGGAGATTCTCACCGCAGCTGCGCAGGGCTTGGAACGGGCTGGAGCTGATTTTCTGCTGATTTGCACCAATACCATGCATAAGGTGGCAGATCAGATACAAAGCAGAATTTACATTCCCATTCTGCATATTGCAGAAGTTACAGCGGAAGCATTGCTAAAAAATCAAATTTCAACCGTTGCTTTGCTCGGAACCAAATATACCATGGAGCAGGATTTCTATAAAAATAAACTGATCGAAAAGAACCTAAAGGTGCTGATCCCAGAGGAGGCAGACCGTAAACTGGTCAATGATACCATCTATCAGGAACTCTGCCTTGGCGTTATTTCTGATGCATCCAGAGCTGAGTTCCTCAGGATCATGGAGGAGCTAGCAGAAAAAGGTGCCCAAGGGGTCATTCTCGGCTGTACGGAGATTGGACTGTTAGTAAAAAAAGAGGATACGAACATTTCGCTCTTTGATACCACGGAGATTCATGCAAAGACGGCAGCCATGAGAGCTCTGGAGTAAGAGATCTGCGATTTCTTCAGGTTTCAGGATTTCCGCCGATTTCTTCAGGTTTCGGCATCTCCTCCGGAAGTAGTGACGCGATGACAATGCTGGCTAGGATCAAAGCACCACCAAAAACTCCTCTGGTGGATAAAACTTCTCCCAGCATAAAATAGGAGGCCGCCGCCGTAAAGATCGGCTCAGAGCAAAAAGCCAGTGCAACGTAGGTGGCAGGTACATGTTTTAACGATAGATTCTGGAATATATAGGCGATGCAAGTGCAGCCAATGGCCAGGTAGATAATTACACCCCATCCCAGCGGAGGGATTCCTGAAAAACCTGGAAAATCCTCGAATATTAATGCAAAGAATAGGCAGAACAATCCTGTAAATCCGGTTTGCATGGTCGTGGTAACAAAAGGGTCCAGATCGACAAGATATTTGGAGCTGAAAACCAGCATGCATGCTCCCGAGACGGCACAGAGCAAAGCCAATACTTCACCCAGTCCCAGACCGAAACCAACTCCGCCGCTGCAAAGAAGATAAAGGCCAATGGTCACGATGACAATGGGAAGCATATGCTTTTTGTCAATCTTCGTTTTTAGTATAAAATAGGAGAAAAAGGGTGTAAAGATTACCCCTGTTGACATTAAAAACCCTGTATTGGTAGCTGTTGTATAAAGCATAGCCAAGGTGGACGTAATAAAGGAACCAGCCGTAAATGCAGATATGATCAGGTAAGGTACAATATGAGCCCTGGTCATTGTTTTCACAACACGCTTCCCCAAAACCAGCATGAAGAGGAAGAAAGCGAGTGCATATCGTATCGTAAGACAATAAAGGGGTGGGACAACCTCAAGTCCGATCTTTGTTACGGGATTGCCGACGCCCCATAAGAGGCACTCCAATAATAGAAGCGAGCCATATAAAACTGTACTTTTCTTTTTCATATTGTTTCCGTTTCTTTGATACCAGTATAATACTATACTAGCACTAATTTCATTCTGTAGCAATGCAGCAAATGAAAGGGCAGCGAAAACCTGTCATTCTGTATAATAGACAGCAACGGAATTAAATCTTTTGAACGGAATTCGGATTGGAATTCAGTAAGCCTGAACTGATGGGCACTTCCTTGGAGTATCTGAAAATACCTTTAAACCATTTAATATCCTCTTTCGTGAGACAATCCAGCTGCATTAAAAAAGTCACGTATAGGATGCTTACCAATATGACGCCGATTGTAACATAAATACCAACTGAAAAAAAACCAAGGTCCATATTATGTAATATGAATAGTACGATAAAGCCGGATGCTGTAACCGATAAAATTGGCTTTAAGATCCAATCCATCACTTTCATCTTAATTTCTGATACCGTAAGAAGCCTGCTGATGCTCAAGGCAGTGTTCAGTAAATTGCTTATATACATTACCAGAATCAACCCCAAAACACCGTTGGCCGGAATGAGATAATAGATCAGCAGGATCCGGATGACAGAATCTACCAGGTTATACTTTAACGTGCTTACCTGTTGGTTTAACCCCTTTAACAAGGCATCCACCACCATATCCAAATACATGATAGGAATCAGCGGTGCCAGGATCTTCATCATAAATCCAATTTCCATATTATCGTAAATAGCGAGTCCTAACTGGTTGGAGAAAATGATAAAGATACCGGTTACGAGAATGGACATGATGGATGTCAGCTGCAACACCCTGTTCACCGTATAATGAATCCTTTTCTTCTGATGAAGCGCATTGGCCTCCGAGATTTCCGGAATCAGCAATGTGGAAAAAGCGGAAAGGATAGAAGCGGGAAACAGCAATATGGGAATTGCCATACCATGCACCATCCCGTACTTTTCCAGAGATATTTTTTCGGAATATCCGTATTTTTCAAAGCCTATTGGAATCATGATATTTTCCAGAGCTTTTAAACCGCTTCGTAAAAGAGAGCTGATAGAAATCGGGAGAGATATCCTGAAAAGCTTTGAGAAAAAGTCATTATGAAAATATTTCCTTTGCAATAAGGCCCCATTTCTTTTTTGCTCAAACCGGTACAGCATGACCATGTAAAAGCAGGAAGCAAATTCGGATACGGTAGTTCCTAAAACAATGGAGGCACAGGCATACTCTAAACCCCTGGCGGCAAAATTATCAATGATGTTAATAATGATAAAAACCTGCACCACAAGTTCAATAGCCTGAGATATGGCTGGCCTAAGCACTTTGCTTACTGCATAAAAATAACCTTTTATGCAAGAGGCGATTCCGATGAAAGGAAGGCTTAACGAAAGAATCTTCAAGGAATAGATGGTTCTTTCATCCTGGAGTAAATCTGAGCCGATAAAATCTGCTCCTAAAAACAGGATAAAAGATGCAGTGATGCTGAAAAATAAGCTGATAATAAAAGCCTTTTTCAGTAAAACATCCGATACGGAAAAGGAATTCCTGCCTCCTTCTTCCGCCACAAGGCGAGTGACCGCAATATGAATACCACTCACCACGAAGATGGTAGCCATCATGTAGATGGAAACGATTAGCTGAAATAACCCCATCCCTTCTGCGCCGATTTTATTTGATACAAAAACTCGAAAAGAAATTCCGACGGTATTAAAAAGGAATGAAGTGCCGGTTATAATCAGTGCATTAATCAGTAACGCTTTTTTCAAGAGACTGCTCCTTGCATTCGTTTCAGTGAGATGAAATCAGGGCTTGCTGGCTTGTTCCGCAGTCCCGGATTTTTTCTTTGAATTACTGAAATATATGCAAGTGAACTTCAACTTATAATATCGAGTTTTCTGTATCAGCATGTTTCAAAGTCTCTATTACCTGATTCAAATAGGTTTTACTGATGGGACAAGCCAGATATGTTTTTTGAAAAGACGCAGTCCAGTTTCTTTTATCGATCCTCGCTATGGATTGCAATTGATCCACATTTAAGGCAAAGCATTTGTGACATCTGACGATATTCTGATGATTCAGCATTAGAAGTATTTCCGATAGACTTTTTCTTTTTATTTCATATACATCTCCGGTTTGCATGCGGATCTTACAGATCTTATTTTGTATTTCCAGATAAATGACATTCCTTAGGATAATTTTTACAGCCCCCGCCGATTGATGCAAATAGAGAACCTTATTTTTTTGTATGTTACTCTTTTGTCTCAAAAGTATCTTATCCAGGTATAAACCGATTTTCCCCTGAACGTCGATCGTATTCAGCGGCAATGAGATATAATTCTGTCTCTTATAGTTCTGATAGGTGGCTAAATAAGAGGATCCCACCAGGTCGTAGCTCTGTTTTGTGATGAATAAGACGGGCGTTTCTTTATAGGCACGCTTTGTTCTGATGGCTTCTTCCAGCTTATAACCGCTTATGGATTTTAATTGAACTTCAATGATGAACAGATCGATAACCTGTTTGTTATTATAGATCAAACTTAATGCTTCTTCGGGTTCCGTAGTGGATAGGATACAAGTGGTCAAATCGTTGATTCGTATTACACTGCGCGCGATTTTATCAATATTCCGTCGGTCATTGCATATGATTAACACCGTGATCATGAGTTCTCTCCTGTTACAGATATTTCCTGCTAGGTTCGGTAGACTCATTATAATATGCCGGATTCACTTCAAGCAATATAAAATCATGAAATTCCTGCAAACGGATCTCTGATGATTAAAATAGTACATTTAAAGACTTATAGGTATATTTGGAGCACAGAATATTGATTTTTTCCCTGATTTTTATAATATATGAGATAGAAATACCTATCTTCCGGAGGAAAAACGAGAATGACATTTATACCATTTCTATTTCTAGCCATTGGCTTTTATACGGGAGTCCGTAACCTTCCTGAACGGTTTCTAAAAAAAGTCGATACTGTGATCAACGTTACGTTAGTTGTGTTAATGATTACGATAGGGGCCAATATTGGCATGAATCCCTTAGTTATGTCCAATCTGGGCAAGATCGGAATCCATTGTGTAGTAATCGCTGTAAACGCAATTCTCTGCAGTATTTTATGTGTTCTGATTCTGGAAAAAACGGTTTTGCCGCTGGAAAAACTGCAGAAAGAACTCGCCTTTCATGAATTAAGCACTAATTCTGAACATCAAGTAAACGCAAATGACGGCAAAGATGGAAGTTCCCTGATTTTTATTATGCCGGCCGGTATTCTTTTCGGTGTTGTTCTGGGCTCCTGTGTTATAGGGGAAGAAATGTCAGGAATGTTGAATATAGCCCTGATAGGATCCCTCATGATTCTCTATACCGGAGTTGGTATCGGAATCGGCCATAATAAAAAAGTATTTCATTATGTCAGGCAGCTGGGTATGAAAATAATTCTCCTGCCGTTGGCCATCCTGATAGGCAGTCTGACAGGCGGGGCGCTGTCCGGAATCATTCTAAAGATAACGCCTCAAATATCAATTTTGTCAGCCGCTGGAATGAGCTATTACAGTATAACCGGCGCGTATATGACCAGCGCCTATGGGATTGAAACAGGGACCTATGGCTTTCTCGTCAATGTGATGCGGGAGTTTTTTACCATTTTATTCATGCCGGTTTTGATCAAAATAAGTAAAGGAAGCCCCATTGCAGGAGGTGCTGCCGGTAATATGGATACGATGCTGATGCCGATCACAAAATTCGCAGGAGCCGAGCTTGGGCTGGCGGCGCTGATAACTGGGACGATACTTACCCTTGCGGTTCCGCTGCTTCTTCCCGTTTTGCATTTAATCTTTATATAAAATAAAAGGGGATTGCTTCAGCAATTCCTCAATATTGATTAAACAACATCCTTCTGTTATCATAATAACAGAAGATTTTTCTATTTAATAAAGGTGAAACATTGGCAAAACAATTATACATAACAGAAAAACCGTCCGTGGCAGCCAGCTTTGCAGGCGTGCTGGGCGTACAAATATCCTCGGCGGATCGAAGCAAGGGTTATGCTGAATCTGAACATTCCATCATAACATGGTGCTTTGGACACCTTGTGACGATGGCGTATCCCGATGCCTACAATCCGGAGTACAAGTCCTGGAGGGTAGAGCATCTTCCTATCATCCCAAAAGAATATAAATATGTTTTAATCGATAACAAGGGTACTGCAAAACAATTTGAGGTTATTAAGACCTTACTGTGCAGACAGGATGTGGACTTTATCTATGCCTGCACCGATAGTGGGCGGGAAGGTGAGTATATTTTCCGGCTGGTTTACCAGGAGAGTGGTTCGGATAAGCCGGCAAAGAGGGTATGGATTTCTTCACAGACAGAGGATGCGATAAAAAAGGGAATCGAAGAGGCAAAGAGTCTCAGCGATTATGATTCTCTGGGCAAAGCGGCTTACTGCAGGGCGAAAGAGGATTGGCTCTTCGGCATGAATTTCAGCAGGCTGTACACCTGTCGATACGGGCGTAAGCTGGCGGCTGCTCTTTCCGAAGAAAAATCAGCTGTGATTCCTGTCGGAAGAGTCATGACCTGTGTTCTGGGACTGATTGTAGACCGGGAATTGGAAATCCGGAACTTTGTACCGAAGCCATATTATGGAGTTACCGCTAATTTTCTGTCAAAAGACAGCGGCATCTCTTATAAAGGCAGATGGCAGCAGAAGAAAAAAGGTGATAAAAATCAGACGGACGATCCGGAAAATGAAGATAAATATATCAGCAAGGAAGAAGCTGAGGAAGTAATAAAAAAACTGGAAGGTCATGAGGCTGTCGTTAAAAAAGTTGAAGTAAAGGTGAAAAAAGAACAGGCTCCACTTCTTTTTAACCTTGCTGAATTGCAGTCGGAAGCCAACAAGAAATTTAAGCTGTCTGTTAATCGTACGTTGGAAATTGCGCAAGATCTCTACGAGAAAAAGATGATTTCCTATCCAAGAACCGACAGCAGAGTGTTATCTACGGACGTGCTTCCGGAACTGCCCAAGATTCTGAATGGCCTGTATACCAACGCGGATTTTAAGGAATCAGTTCTCAGAATCAAGGAATTCGGCAAACTGGCCATTGACAAGACCTCAAAAAGGTATGTTGATGACAGCAAAGTAACAGACCATTACGCCATTATTCCAACCTATGTGACGACAGATTTATCAAAGATGACACCCGATGCCAGAAATGTGTATAGTTTGATCGTAAAACGGTTTCTTGCCATTTTCTATCCTCCCGCGGAGTATAATACGGTGAAGGTTGAAACCGGTATTGCGCAAGAAATCTTTGTAACGAATTCAAAAACGCTGAATGTCCCGGGTTGGAAAGAGGTTTATGATCTATCTTCAAAAAAAGAAGAAGAATTATCTGAATCTCCCATTCAAAATTTAGTCAAAAAAGAAGCCTGTGAAGTAATTGGATTTGATCTGGAGGAGAAGGAAACCAGACCGCCGTCTCGTTTTACTGACGGTTCTCTGATCATAACCATGGAAAAAGCAGGAAAGTACATAGAGAATGAAGAACTGAGAGAGCAGATCAAAACCTGTGGCATCGGCACATCAGCTACTCGGGCAGGTATTATTAAAAAGCTGGTTGATATTGGGCATATTAAAATAAATGGAAAGACTCAGATCGTGACCCCCGAGCCAAAAGGAGAAGCGATTGTATCACTGGTGCGGCAGACCGCAAAGGAATTGCTGAATCCCACCCTCACTGCCAGCTGGGAAAAGGGTCTGTTCATGATTGAAAATCAGGAGATCACAACGGAAATTTTTGAGGAAAAACTGACCCAATATATTACCAGAACCATCGAAAGGGTAAAAAGAACAGGATACGGTACCAAACAATGATTTATCTAAAAAGCTTTTATCTGCCATCACTGGATGAGGAAGAACTGGACAATCCGACGCCCCATGCGTATCCTTACGGGATTTTTCCTTATAAAGACCTGCAGCAAATTCGGTTTCGGCCTGTCACCATTTTTTACGGGGGCAACGGATCAGGTAAATCCACTTTGCTTAATCTCATCGCAGAAAAGCTTAAGCTTCCTAGAAATACCTTATTTAATACCAATTCCAAATTTGACGGATACGTGGATAAATTCTGCAGCTTTGTAACGGAAACCGATGAGGACGGTCTGCATATGGACATTCCTCTGGGCAGTAAAATCATAACCAGTGAAGATATATTTGACAGCATATTAACGGTCAGGGATGAAAACCAGAAGATTGACAAACGAAAAATACAACAGGAAAAAGAATACCTGGAAGCGAGGTATGGACATGTTCGGTTTGGATCTTTGGATGATTATGAAGACCTGAAGAAACAAAATGCAGCCAGAAGACAGACGATGACGTACTTTGTAACCGACCGGGCCGGTAAAAATATCGATCAATTCTCTAATGGAGAAACTGCTTTGGCTTATTTTGACAGAACTTTTGAATCAGGCAGGCTATATTTATTGGACGAGCCTGAAAACAGCCTGTCTCCCAAGTTTCAGCTGCAGCTTGCACAATTAATCACCCAGTGTGCACATTATTTAGGCTGCCAGTTTATAATAGCATCCCATTCTCCTTTCATCCTGTCTTTGGAGGATGCACAGGTCTATGATCTTGACTCGGTACCGGCAAGGGTAAAAGAGTGGCATCAATTGGAAAACATGAAAATATACTATGATCTGTTTCATTCCTTTCAGCATGATTTTCAGCAGAACGACAAAGAATAATAAAGGATGATAAAGACGGAAGAAAGTTTAGGGAAATAGTATTAATGGTAAGGAGATGATTTTATGGAAAACCTGTCATCTTTGGATTTGTCATTCATTGCACCCTGCGGGATAAACTGCCGTATCTGTATGGCCCATCTCCGGGACAAGAGAAAGTGTTCCGGGTGCAACAGCACTGATGTGGAGAAGCCTCCACATTGTACTACTTGCAGAATAAAGAACTGTGAAGTTATCAAAGAAAGCAAAACAAAATTGTGCTGCGAATGTGCAAAGTTTCCTTGTCTGCGGATGCGTCAGATGGATAAGAGATACCGGACAAGCTATGGAATGAGCATCATTGAGAATTTATTGGGGATAAAAAACCACGGAATGGATCAGTTTTTGGAAACAGAGAAAATAAAGTGGACATGCAAAACCTGCAGCGGCATCATTTGTGTACATAGAGGATATTGTATAAATTGCAAGGAGGAAGCGGGACCTATGATTCATTCCATAGATGAGTATATAAAAGATTTTCCCATTGAAGTTCAAAAAATGCTGGAGGAGCTGCGGATTACCATTAAAAACAATGCTCCGGATGCAAAGGAGAAAATCAGTTATCAGATGCCGACGTTTTATTTAAACGGTAATTTAGTTCATTTTGCCGCACATATGAACCATATCGGATTTTATCCGGCGCCAAGCGGTATTGAAGCGTTTAAGAATGAACTGAAATCCTATAAAAGTGCAAAGGGTTCCGTTCAATTCCCTCTGGATCAACCGCTCCCCCTGGAGCTGATCGTCAAAATCATAAAATTCAGAGTGGAAGAGAATATGAAAAAATCTAAAAAATAAGTTTTCTTGCAGTACTTTCTCTTTTCAGGTACAATTCAGATAGTATTGGGGGTAGACTTATGAAACATACAGGAAAGAAATTATGGGCAGTATTTGGTGGGATCATTGTACTGACAGGCATCGTGCTGTTTATGGAAGGAAGACAACAAGAAGCCGCATCTATCGGAATTATCGGAGGGGCTGACGGACCTACGGCTATTTATGTTTCCGGCAAGATCTGGCCGTCTGTGGGAAGTTACATAGTGTTAGCAGCTCTCGCTGCAGCCGCGGTTTTTTTCTGCCTGAAGGTAAGAAGCGAAAAGAAAAATAGGGAGCGTAAATGATCTTGGATGAAAAGGAATTAGACAGGAGGGACCATATACTTGAAAATGGGTTGGATACCTGCACCTGCAAGAGAGTAAATTGCGAACGGCACGGGAAATGCGAAGCATGCATTGAGCATCATAAAACCAAGAGATATGAACCTTTCTGCAAGAGAAAAAGGAAAGAAAAGACAAAGAGAATGAAGTCCCAAGTGTGAATGAAACATCTGAATTGGCAGCGGAATTCTGCCAATTCAGTCAATAGAGAATCAAACAAATAAGAAGGCGGTTTTTCAAGGCACTTTACCGGCTTCGCATTTCGTTGATGTTTTTAATTAAAATGGACATAGTGCCGTCCTGATTGACGATGAATTCTACCTTTCTCGTATCATTCAGCAGTTCGGTGGGGATATCCATCTTAATCCCGATATCGGTAATAATCTTGTGGCTTCTTTCCAATTTTGTATAGATTTGCTGGTTGATCTTGATCTTGTCCTCGGAAAAGCCCTTTTTTGACAACTCACTTTTATACTGATCCTGCATATCCGGGCTGTCTGAAAAGACTTCCTTCGCAAGACTGTCGATGTGAACCTCCATATTTTCATCGGTATTATTTAGGATGGCGGCCTTGATTTCCGCACTCTTCAGGGAATCACCGCTATAATATTTCTTGACGATTTGCTCCGCAGACTTTTCAACGATCTTCACCTGCTCCTTGTAGGAACGTGCCGGCTGGGTTTTCATAAAAAGAGAGGAGAGATAGAAATCACGCTGTCCGTCGATTTCGTATTTTTTCTCTTTGATCTGAATCGTAAAGTCCTGCAGATTGATCATAATACACTCATCCACCTTTTGTGATTCACTGGGAAAGAGCGTTCTGTATTTTAACATTCCGATCTCGGTGCCGCTGTCAGCATTTTGTATTCTATGGGTATAGGCTTCTTTGTAATTAAATTTAATGATTCCTAAATATCGATGCCCGTCCTTTATAAAAGTGCAGAAGAAAACATCGGCAGATGGAATATCAGGATTTGAAATCATGATCTGGTACAAAGAATCCGCCATTTGACGCGTATGGGAAAGAAAATTATCCTCGTTGGTATTCAAGATCAGATCTTTGATCGGATGATCTATTTGCTCAAAAACACATTCTTTGATCTCACTGTCACCCAGGAGCCGGGTTATATGCTTTTCCAGATATTCCATCGGTTCTGCAAGTTCCATCACTTTATCGGAGAGGATAGGGGCACCCACGCTGGTATCAAGAATATGTAAAATTCCTTTTTTTATTGATATTTCATTCAATTTGTCATCACCTCACGGACTATTATAGTATGAAATAAAAAAACACGAAACCCTTTTCTCTTTATATAATAAAAAATGGGTATTGATATAGTAATATATTAATACGGATTATTAATATCAATGATACAGAAGGAGAATTATGAAAAATATTGTACTAATAGGAATGCCGGGCTGCGGCAAGAGCACCATTGGGGTGGTTCTTGCAAAAGTAATGGGCTATCAATTTATAGATTCTGATTTGCTGATTCAGGAGCAGGAAAACAGGCTGCTGAGTGAGATCATACAGCAGGAAGGAATAGAAGGTTTTAATGAAATCGAGAATAAAGTCAATGCATCGATCCGGGCAAAGAAGGCCGTGATAGCCACCGGCGGCAGCGTCATCTACGGCAAAGAAGCCACGAAACATCTGCGGGATATCGGCGTTGTGGTCTATATCAGCCTGCCTTATGAAGAAATCGAGTCCCGACTTGGTGATCTGGTGGAAAGGGGAATTACAATTCAGGAGGGGCAAACTCTGAGAGATCTTTATCAAGAGCGTTGTCCTTTATATGAAGAACAGGCCCATATTATGATTAATACGCAAGGTCTGGAAATCAGAGATTCCGTAAAGTTGATCAAAGAGAAATATGAGCAGTATGTAGAACAACCAAATTTGTTATAAAAAAGCGTTATGTTTTTTCCTCTAAAGAAAATAAGGGGAATTTTTAAAGCAGGAGGGAATGGTATGGAGATCAAAATCATATCCGAAGAGACATTAGAAGAAGCGCTTGACTTGATCTGGTCGGTTTTCCTGGAATTTGAAGGTCCCGAATATACCGAGGAGGGGATCAATGAGTTTAAAAAGACTATTGACTTTAATTCTATCCTTGAAAAGGTAAAAGCAAATCAAGTAATCTTATGGGGATGCTTTCTTGAAGGAACGCTTGCAGGAGTTTTGGGAATTAGGGATAAGACCCATATCTGTCTGCTTTTCGTCAGGAAAGAGTTGCATAAGCAAGGAATTGCAAAGGGGCTCTTTCAGAAAATGAAAGAAATCTGTGAAATAGAGAGTCCTGCCGCAAAGATTACTGTAAACTCTTCACCCTATGCGGTTCAAATTTATAGACGGCTAGGATTTTCCGCGACCGATAAAGAACAGACTGTGAATGGAATTCGGTTTACACCCATGGAATATTTTGAATGAAGAAAATCTAGCTTAAAAGGGGTTAGAATGAAATACTTTAAGAAAAGACAAACTTTAGAGCCGATTCAAAGAAGTAAAGCCAGGCTATTGGCAGGTAAGCTGTATTATACCCTTTGCCGTTATGCACTATGGTATTCCGGGAGAATAAAATTTGCAGAGAGGAGAACCTCTGAATGCCCTTTGCAGTATATTTACGTGTCCCATAAAACGCCTCTGCTTCGGGACTTAAAGGATGTGGAGGAGATTTATCATCATAATAAAATCATTAATCTGAAAACGGCGGTAAAACAGCTGAATGGTATCATCCTGAAACCGGGAGAGCATTTCAGTTATTGGAAATGGATCGGGAAGCCTGCAAAACGTAAGGGATACGTTCCCGGAATGGTTTTATTCTGTGGAAGTTATCGTATGGGCATGGGCGGCGGATTATGCCAGCTATCCAATCTGATTTACTGGATGACACTACATACTCCTTTAACGGTGGTGGAACGGTACCGCCATTCTTATGATGTTTTTCCTGATTCCAATCGAACCCAGCCCTTCGGCAGTGGAGCCACCTGCGTTTATCCTTACAGGGACTTGATGATAAAAAACGAAACCGATACCGCGTTTCAGCTTCGTGTTCAAGTGGGTGAAAAATATTTGGAGGGGGCATGGCTGTCTGCAAAACCGCCGGAATTTCGATATGAAGTAGCAGAAAAGAACCATCTTTTTAAAGGGGAATACTGGGGAGGCTTCAGCAGACATAATGAACTCTACCGTAAGAAGTTCACACTTGACGGAGAGTTGGTTGAAGAGGAATATATCACCGAGAATCATGCCCTGATGATGTATGTACCTTTTTTATCGTCAGTTTCTGAAGAGAAAAAGGAAGGCGAATCATAAAATTTCCGTATTTAAAGAAAACAAGGAAAAACAAGGAGCTGCTGTTCATACAGCAGCTCAACTGAAAGGGAACGTATTCGGTATCATCCGGTACGATAAGATAAGCGATAATTTCAGTATCGTTTAATAATCAGATATTTCTGCAACCACTCTGCAGGGCAGTCCGGAAACACCGGTATAATTCAGAGGATACGTGTTGGCTATAAAGGTGTTCGCTTTGCGGCCATTCAATACGGAGGACAGGTTGCAAAGATTTTCTATGATAAATACATTTTTGTCCGCACAATACTGATCGATGGTCGTATGCTCTCGTCCTCGTCTGACCCCGGGGCAGTCTACTCCGATAATGGAAATCTCTTTGTCGAGAAGTGCATCTACCAATTCATTGGCCAGCTGGGGATGCTCTGTAAAATAGGCCTTTGTTCCATAAGGCTCCTGCTCAATAAAGCCGGTGTAAAATGCAACAAACATTCCCTTGCTTACAAAACTTAAATTGATATCATTTACATCAATATCACGGTCACGTATATCGCTGACGTTAAAAACGATTCCGTTTCGACGTACCAATTCGAGCGGGAATTCCTTATCCATCACATCAAAGTGAGTCCCAAGGTGACCATATGTAACCTTCGGCTCGTTATCGGCAGCTGTTTTATTTAGTTCAGTCGTAATTTTGATACTTAAATCTCTTAACATATTCTTATCTCCCTTTTATACTTGTAAATGATTTAACCATATATTTTCAAATTGATTGAACAATTTATTTCCCTATACACAGATAGAAAATGGCTAGAATAAAGGGGTTTTTGTGCATAATTTGAATATTTATGTAAATATGGTAACTGTATACCGTATACAAAAAGACTGCTTATACTGTGAATTATACAGTCAAACAAGCACCAGGTAAAGCAGAATATTCATTATATTCAGATAAAAATAAATAAAAATTTTCAATATAGGCAAACACTTTGTTTTTAGGGGATTCCCGAACAACAGAATGCTGTTTTCAATGAAAAAAACCGCTTGATTCTTCTTGAAGAAATCAGCGGTTTTCTGTTACTTATGGCTGCCGAACAATTCAGAAAAAGCAGTGCGAACCGTTATGGCTTTTTCTGAATCGATGAAGTGCAAAGTTTCAGAGGCTAATAAAAAACTTTGCGCTTCAGGCAAAGGTGGAACGCTGTTCCCTGTTCACCTTTGGTTCGGCAGCCCGTTTCTATATTAACAATTAGAGGGATACGTCCGACTGACCTATACCACTCCAAAAGATCCCAAGGTAACAACCACAACGGCTGCAACAGTTGGGATTACTACAGTACACATACCGATGTCAAGATAACTTTCCTTATGGGTCATGCCTGTAATACCTAGAAGGGTAATAATTGCACCGTTGTGAGGTAAACTGTCAAGTCCGCCGCAGGCAACCGCTGCAACTCTGTGCAGTACCTGAGGATCAATGCCGGCTGCTGCTGCCTGTGCTAAGAATGTTTGTCCAAAGGCATCAAGTGCGATACTCACGCCTCCGGAAGCGGAACCGGTAATACCTGCGAGAACGGAAGAAGCAATTGCTTCATTAATCAATACATTGTTGGATATTCCCATCAAAGCTCCGCCTACAATTCCAAAGGCTGCTAATGTTTTAATTACATTTCCGTAACCAACCTCAGACGCTGTATTCATAATGGCCAGGAAGGATCCTTGAACGCCGTCTTTCAAACTCTTCATTACACTGTCAAAACGTTTATAATTTATAAGGATAGCTACCAGTATGCCGATAATCAGAGATATAATCAAGCTCCAGCTTCCCATTACAGCAGCTGCAGTCGTATTGTAATCTGTTTCGAGATAGCTGGTGTCCATATTTGGTAATACAAATTTTGATAATACGAAATTACCAACCAGTACAATTAAAATAGGGGTAATGGAGGAAACAAAGGAGGGAAGGCCGTCGCTGTTTATTGCGTGAATATGCTCATCAGCATGCTTTCCGTAACCTTCTCCGGCTTTCTTCGCTTTTGCAGCTCTTCTTGAAACCCAGATACATGCGCCGAAGAACATGATTGTTGCTGCAACCAAACCTAAAATCGGTGCGGCAAATAAGTCTGTTCCTAAAAATTTCATTGGAATAGCATTTTGGATCTGTGGTGATCCAGGCAAGCCTGTCATTGAAAAAGTGAAGGTTCCAATCGCAATAGAGGCCGGTAGTAATCTTTTGGGAATGTCTGCTTCCTTAAATAATGCAGCTCCGATTGGGTAAAGAGCAAATGCGGCTACGAACATGGAAACACCGCCGTATGTAATAATTCCGCCTGCAATAGCAATCGCCCAGATTTCTTTACCATGCCCGATTTTGTTGGATACAAACATAGCAATAGACTTCGCGGTTCCCGAGTCATCCATCACTTTACCGAACAGAGCGCCCAATAAAAATACAGGGTAGTAGTTCTTTACATAGTTGGCTGCATTCACCATGAAGCCTTCTGTGTAGGTTGCCAGCAGATGAACGCTGCCACCGTCCAAGAGAGTAAAGGAAGCGGCAAATAATGCTAGTATAGGTGCGATAAGAATTACCGACCACCCTTTATAAGCTAAAAATATTAGTAGTCCTAAAGAAAGTACAATACCAATTACTCCAAACATATAAAATATTCTCCTCAAATAATTTTTTGATTTTTAACATACTTCTAAAAATTACTTCTTCTTTCGTGATACCAAGGTTTTGGTTCGGGCCTCAATTTGACCGTCTACCAGAGCGTTACCACTCAGGCTGAGCAGACAGAGCTCGCTGCTCCTGTTACAGCCCTATATAATTAACCAATCCTTCTCTCTCTTTTAAAATTATCCGGTATTTACAAATCATTGCCCGATCTTGCTCCACTCAGTTAAGTTGTTTAGGGCAGACGTGCTATATGAAAGAAAATGTCAAAAAAAATATAATACGCCTGCCCTGTTTATGGTGCTTGTATAAAAATATAGTTTAATGCAAAGACATCACCGTACCTCTGCATCTGCACCCACATTTGGGATTCGCAGCATCTTTCCGGCCTATGATGTTTATAACAGCGTACTGAACCAAAGGTGAGCATAGGAAAAATTTTCACCTTTGCATAAAGTGCAGAGGTTTTCACCCGATGCTGAAAACCTTGGACTTTATGCCTGAAAACCTTGCACTTTATGAATTCAGAAAAAGCTGAAAAGTTAGGGAATCGGCTTTTTCTAAATTGTTCAGTAAGCCCTAGCCGGCGTTTTCCAAGCCGTGTTTCTTTATTCGTTTGATGCCTTGTATTTCTTTAATGCTTCTGTTAATTTGGGAATGATAACTTTTACGTCACCAACGATAC